>NZ_JBFUBJ010000003.1:0-588839 GCF_056405795.1 Polaromonas sp. P1_F1 | reverse complement strand
GCGCTTGCCGCCCATGCCGGCGCCGGGCGCGTCGCCCGGCAGCACCACGCTGGCGCCGTCCTTCAGGCGGTCGGCGCCTTCGGTGATCACGCGCTCGCCGGCCTTCAGCCCGGAGGTGATCACGATTTTTTCGGCTGTGGCCTGGCCGCGCTGCACTGGCCGCAGGGACACCGTACGGTCGGCGGCGTTCAGCACATAAACGTAGTCCCCGGTGCTGCCCAGGCGTACGGCGGTGACGGGCACCACCACCGCGTCTTCCAGTGTTTTGACCTGCAGCTGCACGTTCACGAACTGGCTGGGGAACAGCGTGAGCTTGCTGTTGGCAAAGCGCGCCTTGGCCCGGACGGTGCCGGTGGTGGTGTCCACCTGGTTGTCGAGCGAGGCAAAAACGCCGGTATCGAGGGTGGCGGTGCGCGTGCGGTCCAGCGCAACGACTTTCATGGCAGTGCTTCCAGCGGCGTTTTGCTGCAGCTCGCCCGCCCGGTCCTGCGGGACGGAGAAGACCACGTCAATCGGGCTGACCTGGGTAATCAGCGCAATGCCGTTGGCGTCGCTATTGCTCACCACATTGCCGATGTCCACAGTGCGCAGGCCCACGCGCCCGCTGACGGGCGCCACCACGCGGGTGTAGCCCAGGTTGAGCCGCGCTGTGCCTTCATTGGCCTTGTCGATGACGACTGTGCCTTCCAGCTGCTTGACCAGTGCAGCCTGCGTGTCGACTTCCTGCCGTGCAATCGAGTCCTGCTCGAGCAGGGTCTTGAAGCGCTGCAGGGTGACGCGGGCGCTGTCAAGTTGCGCCTCGTCGCGCTGGCGCTGGCCCACGGCCTGCATCAGCGCCATTTCAAACTGGCGCGGGTCGATGGTGGCCAGAAGTTCACCGGCCTTGACCATCTGGCCTTCCTTGAACAAAACCTTTTCCATCACGCCGGAAACCTGTGGCCGCACCCTGACCGTGGCCTGGGGAGTGACGGTGCCCAAGGCTTCCAGGACGATCGGGATGCTGGCCTTCTCGGCCGTGGCGACGCCTACCGTGGTGGCTGGTGCACCGCGCCTGAAGGCTCCGCCAGGACCGCCCGGGCCGCCGCCCGTCTGGGTGTCTGTGGAAGGGTGGGTCAGGTGCCAGGCCAGCCAGCCGGTGCCGGCCAGTGCCAGCACGGCGATCACGCTGCCGATGATGGACGCGCGGCGGCTTAGTCTTCTACGGGATGGGGTAGGGGCGCCGCTTTCCGGCGTCTCGGCTTTCGGGTCCATCAGCTGTCCTTGGTGCCCGCTGCGCCAGACGGGCCGGCACAGCATTTTTTTGTGTTTGATGGTGATTCATGCGCCGGCAGCCAAAGCCCTCGGGTCCACCTGACGGCGCTCAATAATTATCACTGCAAGCCTCGGCGGCGCAGATAAAGCGCCTGAAAGAGGCGCGTAAATATCCGGTAAAGCGGCGATTGGCCTACACGACTTCGGGCAATAACAGGTGCGGGGCTTGAGTTTGCCGATTGCTATCGTTTTAATAGCTGCTTGCGCCCGTTGCTATTGGGCTGCAGCCATTCTTTCCAGATACCGGTCAGATTCCGGTATTTAGCCCAGCAGCGCCGCCGCTTCGGCGAACGACGGCATGCCATCGATGGCACCGTGCCGCGTGACCGACAGTGCGGCAGCCGCATTGGCCCACTGCATGGCAGCAGGCAGCATTTCTCCGCGTGCCAGCGCAGCGGCCAGCGCGCCGGTGAAGGTGTCGCCCGCGCCTATGGTGTCGCACACGGCCATGCGGCGGCCCGGCAGCGAAACGGGCGGCTTGCCGGCCTGGTAGAGCCGGCAGCCGGAAGCGCCCAGCGTGACGAGCACGGCGCGTGTACCACGGTTGAGCAACTGCAGGGCAGCGTCGTCCACCGAACCGGCATGCGCTGCACCGGCCAGCAGGTAGAGTTCGTTTTCATTGGGCGTGAGCACATCGACCAGCGCCAGAAGTTCGTCAGGCAGCGGTCGCGCAGGTGCGGGGTTCAGTATGGTGATGGCGCCTGCCCCGCGGGCCAGGCGAAAGGCTTCCAGCGTGGCGTCTGCAGGCACCTCGCACGAAGCCATCACGACGCGGCAAGCGCCCAACACCTGCTGCGCGGCCTGCGCATGCCGCGCGGCCAGGCCTTTGCCGGCACCGGGATACACCGCAATGCTGTTG
Organism: Polaromonas sp. P1_F1; assembly: GCF_056405795.1. Taxonomy (NCBI): domain Bacteria; kingdom Pseudomonadati; phylum Pseudomonadota; class Betaproteobacteria; order Burkholderiales; family Comamonadaceae; genus Polaromonas; species Polaromonas sp. P1_F1. The sequence goes on along the minus strand of NZ_JBFUBJ010000003.1, from coordinate 586,669 downwards.
TCGCCGTCCTCGTAGACGAGGATTTGCGCAACGCCGCTGCGCTCACCGGCTACTTGCTCGACGTGTGTGGTGGCTATGCCTTCGTCCTGCCAAAGCTTCATCCCCATGCGCCCGAAGTCGTCGTCCCCGATACGTGCGATCAGTGCCACGCGCGCACCTTGTCGGGCAGCGGCCACTGCCGCATTGCTGCCCTTGCCGCCCGGGCTGATGCTGAAATCGCTGGCCATCAGCGTTTCCCCGCGCGCGATGGGCCGCTCGACGCGGGAGATCAGGTCGGCGTTCCAGCTGGCAACGCAAACGACATCGGTATTCACAACGTCATTCATACCGTAGTCTCTGGAGTGAAGCGCCGATCTGGGGCATGGGCGGGTGCCACCAAGCAGACGCCGCGGAACCGGCTTTGCCGGGCCGCAGGTGTCGCCCCCTCGAGGGGGAGGCGCCGCAGGCGCTTCGGGGGGGAGTCATTATTTCGCTCCATAACCCATGGTTTGCGGCAGCCAGAGGACGATCTGCGGAAAGCAAGTCATGGCCAGCAACAGCAGCAGCAGCATGACGAGGAAAGGCCAGCCTTCCTTCATCATTTCGCCGATAGGGATGCCGGTAAGGGCCTTGGTCACGAATAGCAGCATGCCGAAAGGCGGGTGGATCAGGCCGATCATCATGTTGAGCACGACCAGCACGCCGAAGTGCACCAGGTCCACGCCCAGCAGCTTGGCCGCCGGCAGCAGCATGGGCACAAACACCAGCAGCAGCACTGACACATCGAGGAAGCAGCCCAGCACCAGGAACATGACGTTCACCATCAGCAAAAAGCCGATCTGCGAAAAATGCATGCTGTCGACCCACGCGGCCATGGCCTGCGGCACGCCTTCGGCGGTGAAGGCGTAGTTGAGCATGAAGGAGCCGGCCAGGATCATGGTGATCACCGCGCTGGCGCGTGTGGATTCCATCACCACGACCCAGAAGCTGCGCCACGTCAATGCGCGGAACACCAGCGCCGCCAGGATCAATGCATGCAGCGCGGCCACGGCGGCGGCTTCGGTCGGCGTGAAGATGCCGGAGTAAATGCCGCCCAGCAGCACGATGGGCATCGACAACGGCAGCGCACCACGAAAGATCAGGCCGGCCCATTCCGAGCGTGGCACAGGTTCGTCGCGCGGCATGTTGCGCTTTTTGGCGATGACAGCGACCACGCCCATCATCAGCCCGGCCATCAGGAAGCCCGGCACCACGCCACCCAGAAAGAGGGCACCGACCGAAGCGCCCGACACCAGTGCGTAAATCACCATGGGGATAGACGGCGGGATGATGGGGCCCAGCGTGGCGCTGGCCACCACCACCGCGCCAGCAAAGCCGCGCGTGTATTCCGGTTTTTTCAGCATCTGGCGAATCGTGACCAGGCCGGGACCGGCCGCGTCGGCGATGGCGCTGCCGCTCATGCCCGAGAAAATCACGCTGACCAGAATGTCCACCTGCGCCAGGCCGCCGCGAAAGCGGCCCACCAGGATGCGGCAAAAGTCAAAGATCCGTTCACTGACTGTGCCGGCATTCATGATGTTGGCGGCGAACACAAAAAGCGGCACTGCCAGCAGCACGTAGCTGTTGTAAAGGCCGTTGCCGATCTGCTCGGCCACCAGGCCGATGTCCTGTCCCTTGACTGCAAGGTAGCCGATGCCCGCCGCGATCATCGAAAAACCGATGGGCATGCGCAGCAGCATGCCGCCCGCCAGCACCCCAACCAATACCCAGATAGCGCTTGTCATATCCGCAGCTCCGCTTCAAGACCCTTGCCACGGATCGCGTTCCAGATCGCCCAGGCCGAGCGCACCGCCAGAGCGGCGAGCAGCAGCACAAAAGGCATGAAAACCCATTGGAAAGACACGCCCAGCACGGGCGTTCCTTCGCGGGCCATGAAGTGCACATAGTCCCAGCAGCCCGGAATGCCCCAAGCCGCCAGGCCGCCCACCAGCAGGTTGCCGGTAATCGCCATGGCTTGCCGGCCGCGGTAGGGCATGTTATTCCAGACCAGGTCGAACACCACATGCTCGCGCTCGGGCACCACCACGGCGGCGGCCCACAGAATGACCCAGACATAGAGGATCACGGCTGCCTCGTCCGTCCAGGCCAGCGGTTTGTTGAAGGCAAAACGCGCCGTGATCTGGATCACGAACACGATGAACAGGGTCAGGAAGAGTCCGCCGCCAATCAGGTTGGCGGTTTTTTGGAGCCAGCTTTTCATGGTTGTTTCAGGGTGGTCCGCTCGACTTACTTGGTGGCGTTGATGCGCTCAAGCAGGCCTTTGGGCCAGACCTTGGCGTACTCGGAGTTGAGGTAAGTCGTCTGCACTGTTTTGCGGAAAGCGTCCACATCCGGCGTGGTGACAGTGAGGCCTTCTTTCTTGAAGAACTCGACGAGCTGGCCTTCTTCCTTGATGCGGTTTTCATTGTTGTAGGCGGAAGCGGCCTGTGCGGCGGCTTTGACCTTGGTCTTTTGCGCCGGACTCATCGCGTTGTAAGCCTTGTTCGAAATCGCGATGAAGATCCCGTCCACCAGGTGGCTGGTCAGTACGATCTGCTTGGTCACTTCATAGAACTTCGCAGCGCGCACGGAGGGCAGGGGGTTGTCCTGGCCGTCGATGGTGCCGGTCTTCAGGCCCAGGTAGACCTCGCCAAAGGCCAGCGGCGTCGGCGTGGCGCCCAGTGCCTCACCCAGGAACAGCCATTCCTTGGAGCCTGGCATGCGCAGCTTCACACCCTTGAGGTCGGCGGGAACCTTGACGTTGCGGGCCTCACGCAGGTTGACCTGACGTGTGCCGAGGTACACGGTGGACAGCGGCGTCACTTCCATTTTCTCGGAAACCATCTTGAACATCTCGGTGCCGATGGGGCCGTTGAACACCTTTTGCTGGTGGTCCGGGTCGCGCACGATGTAGCCGGCCGTGAAGATCGAGAACTCGGGAACCAGTTTGGCGATGTCAAAAGCGGAAATCGACGACAGCTCAAGGTTTCCGCGCGCCATGGCGGCGGGCTCTGTGCCCTGCTTGAAGAGCGATGCGTTCAGGTTGATCTGCACATCGAACTCGCCGGGCGCGCTCTTTTCAAGGTTCTCCTTGAAGACGGTCCACATCTTGGCGTGCCAGTCATCGGGCACGGCCGGCGTGGAAACGCGCAGCACGACCTTGTTCTGTGCCTGTGCGGCGGGCAGCAGGGCGCCCATCAGCAGCACGGCGGAAGCGGTGCCCAGCAGGCTGCGGCGGAAAATACCTTTGAGGGAAGCTGTCATGTTGTCTCCTTTGTCGTTACTTTGTCGTGAAGTCGCGTGAAATTATTGAAACCGTACCGGGACCAGCCCGGCGTGGCGTCACTCGGATTTTGTATTAATCCCGAAGGCGCTGATGGTTTTTTCCAGCGCCGTGTATTCGTCGGTTGTCAAAGCCACCAGCGGTGCGCGCACGCGCAGCCAGGTCTTGTCGCCGCTCAGCATGGCCATGATCCCCTTGAGTGCGGGCATCAGCGAATAGGGGCCCAGCATGCCGATGAGCTCGACAACGCGCTCGCGTTCGGCGGGCGTGCTGGGGGCGTCGGGTTCTGTGACCAGCCGCTTGACCAGTCGCGGCATGAAATTGGCCAGGCCGCTGATGGCGCCGGTGCTGCCGCGGCGGCCCATCTCCGGCAGGTCGGGTTCAAAACCGACGTAGACCGTGATGTCTTTCATGAACGCGTCGGACAGGCCGACCGAGTGCGCGGTGGTGCAGGCGCTGTCCTTGATGCCGACGATGGTGTCCGGGTACTGCTTCTTGAGCGTGCTGATCACATGGTGCGACAGCGGAACGCCCGTGACCTGGGGGATGTGATACAGGTACAGCTTGAAAGGCGTGCCGGCCATGCCGTCGATCACATAGCGGTAGCTGTCGATGACGCCCTGGTCAGACACGCCCTTGAGGAAAAACGGCGGCAGCATCAGGCAGCCGTGCACCCCCGCCTTGACGGCGTGGCGCGTCAGCTCCAGCGTTTCGGGCAGGGCGGCGCAGCTGGTTGACACCATGATCTGCGCGGCCGGAATGCCGTTCTTGATGAGCTGCTCAATGGCTTCCTTGCGCTCGGCCAGAGAGAATGATGGCCCTTCGCCGGTGGTGCCAAAAGCCGTGACACCAGGGCAGCCGTTGGCAATCAGGTGCTTGCAGTGGGCGGCAAATTTGGCGTGGTCAATGCTGAGGTCGGCATTGAGCGGTGTGAGCAGGGCAGGCCAGATGCCGCGGAATGCGGCGTTGGGGGCTGCGGGGGAAATCGTCATTCAGGGTTCTCCAAAGACCACGGCATATCGGGCCGCGGCAGTCCTAGCACACGTCGGTGCGCGCTTTCAATGTGGTGGCTCAGGCGTTCGATCACGGCAGGCGCGTCGCGCCGCTTGAGGGCGTCGATAAACCAGAGGTGCTCTTCCATGGCGGGAATCAGCACGTCGGGTGAAAGGGTCGAGCCTTCGAGCTTGATCAGTCGCACGCGCAGGCTGTTGATGCGGTAGACCTCGGAGATCAGCTCGTTGCCCAGTGCGTCGATCATCAGGTCGTGCAGGCCCCAATCCACCGCGGTGGCGTCCTTGAGCAGGCTGTCGTCAATGGCCTTTTTCCGCGCACGCTTGACGATGTTCAGGTGCGCCTGCTCGATGGCTGCGAGGTCGGCATCGGACACGGTGGTGACAAAACGGATGGCGGCCTCGCGCTCCAGCAGGCGGCGCAGCTGAAAGGCGTTGTTGATCAGTTTCAGATCTACGTGAGCGACCTGCAGGCCGCGCTGCGGCACGGTCTTGAGCAGGCCCTCGGCCTCCAGGCGGGGAATGAGCTCACGCACGGCACCCAGCGGCATACCCAGCAGCTGCATTAGTTCGCGCTGCGAAACAAACTGCCCGGGGCGAATGTTGGCATCGACGATCTGCTGCTGAAAGCTCTCATAGGCCTGCGCACGCAGGCTGATGGGCGGGCTGTGGGGGGCTTGCGCCGCGTTCACGGTCAGCTCGCGTCGCTGGATATGACGCCCTTGCGCAGCAGGATGTTGCCGTACTTGCGCTGCTCGCCCGTCTGCAGGATCAGGAAGGCCGCTTCGGTGCGCGCATAAAACTCAAACCGTTCCAGCGTGGCGGCGGGCCGCTCGGCCGCCTGGGCCAGCAGCGCGGAAAATTCGGCGACAGGGGCGGGCACAGCGCCGGCATCACCGACCACCTGCATCGTCCAGGCAACGTCGCGCACGTAGCTGTCCAGCGGCAGAAGTTGCAGCACGGCCTGCAATGCCTGCGGCGACGTGACACCCGCCAGCTGCACCAGCCGGGCGCCGCCCCGGGCCGCCACGGCAGCGGCAGGAAAGTTGGCGTCCACGATGGCGACGTCATCTCCATGGCCCATGCTGCAAAGTCCATGCAATGCGTCAGGGGTCAACAGTGGCGGAATATTCTTGAGCATGCGTTGGGGACGAGGTAGTGATAGGCAATAGCCCAGATCCGCCCGGCTTTTCAGGCTGCGGGTTTCTCCGGGTTGGATGACTGACATGTTAGCTATAACATTGCTGAACTTTTATTGGTGTTTACCCGGAACTGCGGTTTTACCGGCATGTTGAAATGACTTCCACCTCTTCCAGTCCCACATCCCTTCGGCTCGGGCTCGGCGGCGCGCCGCTGGGGAACCTGTTTTCGGCCGTCAGCAACGAAGAGGCGAAGGCGCTGGTGGATGCCGCCTGGGCTGGCGGCTGCCGCAGTTTTGACACGGCACCGCATTACGGTCATGGGCTGTCGGAGCGGCGGATGGGCGATGCACTGCGTTCCCGGCCACGGGACAGCTTCACCCTGTCCAGCAAGGTCGGCCGCATCCTGACACCCGACGGGCATGCCGCGACCGCCCAGCACGGCTATGTCGACATCCTGCCTTTTAACCAGCATTGGGACTTCAGCGTCGCGGGCACGCGCCGCAGCGTGGAAGACAGCCTCCAGCGGCTGGGCATGTCGCGGCTCGACAGTGTCTACATTCACGATCCGGACGTCCAAACCCATGGCGCCAACGCCGGGGCCGTGCTGCGCCAGCTGATCGATGAAACGCTGCCTGCGCTGCAGCAATTGAAGCGCGAAGGCCTTGTGCGCGCCATCGGGCTCGGCACCAATGATGTCGGCGTCGTGCTGGACGTGTTGCGCGAAGCCGATCTGGATGTGCTGATGCTGGCAGGCCGCTACAGCCTGCTGGACCACAGTGCGCTGCCTGTTTTGCTGCCGCAGTGCCTGGCGCGCGGCGTGCGCATCGCACTGGGTGGTGCGTTTAACTCGGGCATTCTTGCTACCGGGACGCGCGGCGGTGCTGCAACTTTCAACTACGCGCCGGCCGCGCACGAATGGCTGGAGCGGACCGCGAAAATTGAAGGGGTTTGTGAAGCGCACGGTGTTCCACTGCGCGCCGCTGCGCTGCAGTTTCCGCTGGCACACCCGGCCGTGCACAGCCTCATGCTGGGTGCCCGCAAAGCCGGCGAATGGACGGACGCCGTGGCCATGATGGCGCACCCCATCCCGCCGGAGTTCTGGACAGCGCTGCGCACGCAGGGCCTGCTGCCCGCCGAGGTGCTGACGCCATGACATCGTTTCCGGTGATTGACGCGCACTTTCATTGCTGGCAGCTGGCGCGTGATGACTACGGCTGGCTGACACCGGAGCTGGCGCCGATCTACCGCGATGTGGCCGTGAAGGACTGGCAGGCGCAGTCTGCGCCATTGGGTGTGCGGGGCGGCGTGCTGGTGCAGGCCGCAGCCACTGAAGCCGAAACACATTTTTTGCTGGCCCAGGCCGATGCGAGCCCCGGTGTGCTGGGTGTGGTCGGCTGGGTGGACATGCTGGCGCCCGACGCACCTGCCCGCATAGCGGCGCTGGCCCGCCACCCCCGGCTCAAGGGACTGCGCCCGATGCTGCAGGACATTGCCGATGCGCAATGGATACTGCAGCCAGCGCTGGCGCCGGCCCTGCATGCGATGGTGGAATGCGGCCTGGTGTTCGATGCGCTGGTCAAGCCTGTGCACCTGCCGCATATCGTGACACTGGCGCGCCGGCACCCGGATTTGCGAATGGTGATAGACCATGCCGCCAAACCTGACATCGCTGCGGGCCAGTGGCAGCCCTGGGCCGACGACATGCTGCGCATTGCCGGCGAGACACAGGCCTATTGCAAACTGTCGGGCCTGATGACCGAGGCCGGGCCGAAGCCGGCTGCCGGCGCTGTCACGCGCTGGGGCAAGCGCGTGCTCAAAAGTTTTGGTGAGCAGCGTGTGGTGTGGGGCAGTGACTGGCCCGTGCTGGAACTGGCCGGCAGCTACGCGCAGTGGTGGGGCGAGACGCAACAATTGCTTGCGCCGCTCGACGTAGCGAGCCAGGCGGCTGTCATGGGTGGCAACGCCAGAGAGTTGTACTGGCTTTAAATCCCGGTTTGCGCTCTGCTTTGCGCGCCGTCTTTAGAATCATCCGATTGTCTGCACTGAAAGCGCATCGCGTGACCGAATCCACCAACCCTTCCGAAAGCCCGCTGCAGGTTTGCCGCGCCGACTACGGCAATCCCGTGCATGCCGCCGCTGTTGTGCAATTGCTCGACGCCTATGCGCAAGACCCGGCCGGCGGCGCCAAGCCGCTCAGCGATTTTGCAAAGAAACATCTCGTCAGTGAACTCGCCAAACGCCCGCATGCCTTCAGCGTGCTGGCCTTTAGTGGCGAGAAGGCTGTCGGCCTCATCAACTGCATTGAAGGTTTTTCCACCTTCGCCTGCCGCCCGCTCGTCAACATCCACGACGTGGCCGTGCTGCCCGGCCACCGTGGCCAGCGTATCGGCGAGCAGATGCTCGCGCTGGTGGACGAGATTTCACGCGAACGCGGCGCCTGCAAACTGACGCTGGAGGTACTGCAAGGCAACCGCAGCGCCATCAAGCTTTATGAGCGCATCGGTTTTGCCGGCTATCAGCTGGATCCGGCCATGGGCCAGGCGCAGTTTCTCCAGAAGTGGCTGGATTGACGATTTCAGGCGCTTTGGCTGGCCGGGCGGGACGGATCCCGCAGCAACATCAACGCCGCGAAAGCCACCAAGCCCAGCGCTGCTGAAAACCACAGCGCGCCGCTGCCAAAACGGTCAATCGCCAGGCCAAACAGCCAGGGCGCTGTGGCCTGCGCAAAGCGGGCTGGCACCATCAACAATCCCTGGCGCGCGCCGTAATCCCGCACGCCAAACAGCACCAGCGGCAGCGTGCCTTTGGCAATCGTCAGCACGCCATTGCCGGCGCCGTGCAGCACAGTGAACACCGCCCCTGCCGGGATGCCAAAAAACAGGAACACCACTGCGCCCAGCGTGTGCAGGCAGCCGGCCACCCGCGCTGACACCAGCGGGTGAATGTTGCGCAGCAGGCCATATTCGAGCAACCGGCCCGCAACCTGCGCGGGGCCCACAAGTCCGGCAAATATCAGTGCTGTGGCCAGTGGCACACCGTGGGCTTGCAACAACCGCGGCAGGTGTGCGGCCATGGCGGTACTGATGAACCAGGTGACGGCAAACACCAGCGCCAGTAGGACTGCGGTGCGGGCGGTGTTGGAGGCGGAAGAGGTGAGAGAAGAGGTGGATGGTGACGACGGAGCAGCGGGCACCAGGGCATCGGGCGGGCTTGCGTCTGAAGGAGCCTGGGTGGGAATGCCCGCCGCGGGCGAAGCCGGAAGCCGCCAGTTCAGCGGCAGCCCCACCAGCAAATGCAGCGCGGCCCAGGCCAGACAGGCCGCGCGCCAGCCCCATTCAAGCTCCAGCCAGGTCGACAAGGGCCAGCCCACCGTGCTGGCAAAACCAGCAAACAGGGTGATGCCGGTGATGGCGCCGCGCGCGTCTTTCCCGTACAGGTGAACCAGCGCGGCAAAGGCCGCTTCGTACAGGCCCGCGGCCATGGCCACGCCCAGAATCACCCAGCCGGCAAACAGGTCCATCGGCCCCTGCGCCATCGCAAGGACCACCAGCCCGGCGGCAAAAATCAGGCTGTTCGCGGCCAGCACCGGCCTTCCGCCGCGCTGGTCAATGGCTTTGCCCGCAGCCGGGCCCAGCAATGCGGAGACCACCAGCGCGGCAGAAAAAGCGGCAAACACGGTGGGCGTGCCGACGCCGAGGTCGCGCGCCATGGGCACCGCCAGAATTGCCGGCAGGTAGTAGCTGGAGGCCCACGCCAGCGTTTGTGCGATGCCCAGCTGGACGACGGTGGCAGAACGGCTTTTCGGTGTCACAGCCACAAGGGTACCAAGGACGGACGCGGCGCCTTGATTCGCTGCCTGCGTTTCAGCCTTGGCCCACGGCCTGCTGCCGGCCCAGCGCATGATGCAGGGCCACGCCCACCAACGCACCGGCAGCCTGGGCAGCCACAAAGCCCGCTGCACTGGCGGGCGCGATGCCGGCAAAACTGTCTGACAGCATGCGTCCCAACACGGCGGCCGGGTTGGCAAACGAGGTGCTGGCGGTGAACCAGTACGCTGCGCCGATGTAGCAGGCGACCAGCGCTGGCGCCTTGGCCGCAGGGGCGCGCAGCACGACAAGGATCAATCCGCCCGTGGCCACCGCTTCGGCCAGCCACTGACCCCAGCCGCTGCGCAGTTTGGTACTGAACTGCAGCACGCTCATGTCAAACATGGCGTGCGCCAGCCAGGCGCCGGCTACAGCACCCAGCAACTGGAGTGCTATGAAAAGAATAGCTGCTTGCGCTCGTCCCTTATGGGTTACAGGGCCTTTTGACCACATAACAAGGGTGACCAACGGATTGAAGTGCGCGCCACTGACCGGCCCGAGCAGCTCGATCAGCACATACAGCGCCCACACGGTGGCCAGTGTGTTGGCCAGCAGGGCCACACCCATGTTGCCGCCGCTCAAGCGCTCGGCCATGATGCCCGAGCCGATGACGGCGCAGAGCAGGGCAGCGGTGCCGACGAATTCCGCGAGGAGTTGCTGTGCTAAAGGCTTGGGGGCTTCTGCGGGAGTGATGTTTATCGCCTGGCTCATGAGCGGGCCAGATCACGCGCGCTGGTTTGCAGCATCAGCTTGTCAATATGGGCTGGCGGACGGTTGACCAGCAGATCCAGCCGGCGGCGAATGGCATGCAGGGTCTGGCGGAATGCTTCCAGTTTTTGTGCCTCCGTGCCGTCACCTTCGGACGGATCCGCATAACCCCAATGTGCAGTAGCGGGATGGCCTGGCCAGAAGGGGCAGGCCTCACCCGCCGCGTTGTCGCAAACCGTAATGACCAGATCCATGTGTGGTGCGTCTGGCAAGGCGAATTCGTCCCAGTTTTTGCTGCGCAGGCCTTCGATGGAAATGCCCGCGGTGCGCAGGGTCTGCAGCCCCAACGGATTGGGCTGCTGGTTTTCGCGCGGGCTGCTGCCTGCCGAGTAGCCTTTGAACCTGCCCTGGCCGATATGGTTCAACACGGCTTCGGCCAAGATGCTGCGGGCTGAATTGTGGGTGCACAGGAAAAGGACGTTGATGGGTTGCGTTGTCATGGGGGGCTTCTTCTCTTGGCCGTTGTTTAGCAGCAGGCTTTGGTGCCTTGGGCCGATCGTGGGGCTTCGGAAAGCTGTACGGTTGCTACAGTATTTGTAGCTGCTTGCGCACAGCAGGATTGGGCTGTGGCCTTATTTGGTGTGGGTTTCGACTCGCTGAAAACAGGAATGCTGTCCAGCGTGTGGAACTGCTCCCAGGCGATGCCCTGCGGGTCGGTCAGCCAGTATTTATCGCTGCGGGCATAGCAGCAGGTGGTGGGGCCTTCATCCAGCAGTGTCATGTCGGCGCGGGTGGCGCTGGCTTTCAGGGCCTGCAGCTCTTCGGGCCTGTCAACCTGAATGCCCAGATGGTCCACGCCGGGCGCACTCCCCCGGGTAGAGATGGCAAAGTTGACCGGCGGGTCGCTGAGCATCCACTTGGCGTAGTCGGCTTCGGTGCGGGCCGGCTGCTGGTCAAACATGGCCGAGTAAAAGGCGATGTTCTGCTCGAGATCTTTCACGTGGACGTGGACATGGAAGCGTTTCATGGGGCTCTCCTTGGGTGGTGGTGTTGGATTGGCTCTGTGGGTGATGGAGGTGTGGCGCGTAATCGCGTAGTGGCGTTCAGCAGTTGCTGCAATCGGCCTGGGTGGCTACCTCGCAAGTGCCGCCTTCGCAGCAGTGCTCTGTCAGGTAGCCGAGCAGCGCATTCATTTGCCCGAAGTTGGCGCGGTAGATCAGGTTGCGCCCGCGCGCCTCGCTGTTGACGAGGCCGGCGTGTGAGAGCTCTTTGAGATGGAAAGACAGGGCACTCGGTGCGACGCCCAGTTGTTCGGCCATCGCGCCCGGCGTCAATCCGTCAGGCCCGGCGACGACGAGGGCGCGGAACGCGCGCAGGCGCTGGGCTTGCGCCAGCGCTGCCAGGGCCTTCACGGCAGAACCTTCCTCAAGCGGGGGAAAATCAAGGTTTGGGATTAATGCTTTCATAATTCAAATATAATTGAATTATGGAATCGATGCAACCAATCCCTTTTCAGGAGTGAAACTTATGCCTTCCGCCGTCACGATTTACCACAACCCCCAATGCGGCACGTCGCGCAATGTGCTGGCGCTGATCCGCAATGCCGGCATCGAACCCGAGGTCATCGAATACCTGAAAACCCCGCCAACGCGGGAGGCGCTGCGGGAGCTGGTTGCGCAAATGGCGGTGCCGCTGCGAGAGGTGGTTCGGGAAAAGGAAGCCGTTTACAAGGATCTCGGCCTGGACGATGCCACGCTGGTCGACGAAGCCCTGATCGACGCGATGCTGGCCCATCCCATCCTGATCAACCGGCCCATCGTCGTTACGCCGTTAGCCACGCGCCTGTGCCGGCCTTCGGAAGCCGTGCTGGACATCCTGCCCACGCCACAGCGGGGTGCGTTCAGCAAGGAAGACGGTGAACAGGTTGTCAATGACAAAGGGGAGCGTGTGGCGGGCCGTTGAGCTTCCCGTCCTTGGCGCAACGCAGTCCGGGCCGTCCGACTGCTCGGCCGGTTGCACGGGTCTGTCCATGGTCATGCATCCGCGGTAATGGCGTCTTTTCGGTCATTTCCGCTGTTTAACCGAGGGAATGGGCACCTGATTTGACAAATGCTGCGCTTATAGGCAGAAGAATGCTGGTGCCGCCGCGTTTCCTCACGCATAATCGGGAGGTGCGGCTGCCATTGCATTCGCACAGGTTAGTGATCGGTCAGTTTCGCGCGCTACGGCGGTACTTTTTAGGTTTGTTGTGCTTTCGGGACCCCATCGCTTTTGTTTTATGTATTTTTGAGGAGTCCCCATGGGCAATAAACTTTACGTCGGCAACCTGCCATACACCGTCCGTGACGAAGACCTGCAACAATCTTTCGGCCAATACGGCTCTGTCTCCAGCGCCAAAGTCATGATGGAACGCGACACCGGTCGCTCCAAAGGTTTTGGCTTTGTCGAAATGGGCAACGATGCCGAAGCACAAGCTGCAATTTCCGGCATGAACGGCCAGTCGCTCGGCGGCCGCAGCATCACCGTGAATGAAGCCCGTCCAATGGAAGCACGTCCTCCACGTAGCGGCGGCTTCGGCGGCGGCGGTGGTGGCGGCTACGGTGGCGGCGGCGACCGTTCCGGCGGTGGCGGCTACGGCGGCGGCGGCGGTGGTCGCGGCGGCTACTAAGCCCTGCAAACCCCGTCAACGGCAGAGATGCCGTTGCCAACCCGCTCTCTCGGCGTTACGTTGAGAACAGCATAAAAGGCTTCAGAACTTCGGTTTTGAGGCCTTTTTTCTTTGGGGCTGGGTAATATCTTTGGGGCTGGGTAATATTTACCTGCGGGCACATTGCCGGGCGGTCACAACGTTTGCAGTTCACGTGTGCAGGGTGTTTCGTGGCCTAATGCCCCTCTATGAAGGTTCACAAGGTGCACGACGCGACCATCCTCATGCTGGGCGACAGTCCTCCACCGGGCGACTTCGATCTATGCATCTATGAGGCAGAAGACGGCGACGGATGGCAAGGCTTTGTTGCCGGGCGCGCCGGGTCAGCCAGTGCCGAATTTCGGCTTGCAAGTGCCTCGGCTACCTATGAAGCCGCACTGGCCAGCTGGATGGAGTCCAACCGGGGTCACGGCCGGTGACCATCTGGACGGCATCTGGCACGACGGGGATGAGCCTCCGGAGCATCCCCTGTGTCACAAGCGCTGCCGATCTTGATGGCAAAAAACTTTATGGAACAGGCGGCGACAGGGCCTCGCGAAGACATCTTTCAAGGGCCTGCGTGACGCGCCGTCGGGAACTCATGCCTTTGCGCAGAATGCCGATCTCGCGGTAAAAAGTTTTTTCACCCAGCGAGATTGCGCGCACACCCGGTGGCATGGGCAGGTAGGCCTCCACCATCGGTACCAGCGCAACTCCCAGGCCTTCGGCGACAAGGTTCATCAGGCCCGTGATCTCGTCAAGCTCGATGGAGTCCTGCACCGCCAGTTTGTTCTCGCGCAGGAACCGGGTCACCAGACGCCCACCGAAAGACGTGCGCTCATAGCGCAAAAAAGGCTGCGACTGGAGCAATGCGCGCCAGTCCCGCCCTTTGATTTCCTTGCGCACGAGCAACTTGAAGGGTTCGTACATCAAGGTTTGCCAGGTCATTTCCGGCAGGATGCCGAACGGGGGCCGGATCATCACCGCCGCGTCGATCTCAGCACTGTCGAGCTGGTCCATCAGCTTCATGGACACGCCGGGAGCAATGTGGACGAGCAGTTTCGGGTTTTCCTTCCTCAGTGCCGCCAGTGCTCGGGGAAGCACCGAAGACTGAACAGAGGCAATGGCGCCGATCCGCAAGGTGCTGGCAAGCTCGTCATCGGTGCCCGCATCGCCCAGTTTTGAGAAAAGCAGAACAATCTCTTCGGCACGCGCGAGCACCCTGGCGCCCGCTTCGTTGAGCACCGCGGAACGCCGTGTACGGTCAAAGAGCGCCAGCCCGAGGGACTCTTCCAGCCGCTGGATCTGGCTGCTCACGGCGGACTGGGTCAGTCCAATCTGGCCGCCGGCGGCGGAAAAGCCGCCGTAACGCACCACCGCGATCAAGGTTTTCAGCTCGGTAATCACATGGGTTTCCCATTAATTCATCGAGATTATTGATTCTCAGGTTGAATATATATCGTTTTTCAAAGTGCATCAATCAACCTAAAGTGCGGCTTCCACGACTCAAAGAGGCTTTCGATGACCACGCCAAACGCAACCACTCCCGCCAAAGCGCTTCCGCCATTTCATCTGGCATTCCCCGTCCACGATCTCGCCGTCGCACGCCGGTTTTACGGTGAATTACTGGGCTGCCCCGAAGGCCGCAGCTCCAGCGAATGGGTCGACTTCAACTTCTACGGCCACCAGATCGTGGCGCACCTGGCGCCCGACGAATGCGGCCACCGCCAGACCAGCGCCGTTGACGGCCACAACGTTCCCGTTCGCCATTTCGGCGCGATCCTGTCCCTCCCCGAGTGGGATGTCCTGGCGGCCCGGTTGAAAGCAGGGGGCACGCAGTTCGTCATCGAACCCTACGTCCGTTTCAAGGGTGAGCCCGGTGAACAGGCCACCATGTTCTTCCTCGACCCGTCCGGAAACGCCATCGAGTTCAAAGCCTTCGCCACGCTCGACAGCCTGTTTGCCAAGTGAAGGAAGCATGATGATGAAATTGGTAGCCTGTTCGGGCATTGCCGCAGCGTTCACCCTGGCGGGAGCTGCGGCCACCGCGCAGCCAATCGACACGCTCAAGAAGATCAAGGAGACGGCAGCCGTCACCATGGGCGTCCGTGAAGCCTCCGGCGCCATGTCCTATACGCTGGGCGCAGGCGAATACACAGGGTTTCATGTGGACATCTGCAAAAGGGTGATCGCGGATATCCAGAAACAGCTGGGCCTGGCGAAGCTGGACGTGCGTTACCAGTCCGTCACCGCGCAGAACCGGATCCCGCTCGTCCAGAACGGCACGGTAGACCTGGAGTGCGGGACAACGACGAACAACGCCGCACGCCAAAAGGATGTGGCCTTCGCGCCCACGCTCTACATTGAAGAAGTCCGGGTCGCCACCAAAACCAGGACCGGAATCACCAGCCTGTCCCAGCTTGCCAACAAGACGGTGTCCGCCACATCCGGCGCCACAGCCGTTCAGCTTATCCGCAAGCACGAACGCGCGGCGGGCGTCGACTTCAAGGAGGTTTATGGCAAGGACAACAGCGAAGGTTTCCTGCTTCTTGAAAATGACCGGGCCGAAGCGTTCGTGGCGGACGGCCAGATCCTGGCCACCATGATTTCCCAGTCAAAACAGCCGAAAAACTATGTGGTGCTGAAAGAAGTCCTGAGCGTCGAGCCGATTGCCATCATGCTGCCCAAAGGGGATGCCCCCTTTAAACAGGCGGTGGACGCCAGCATTGCCAGAATGGCGAAAAGCGGCGAGGTCGCAAAGCTCTATGACAAATGGTTTGTCCAGCCGATACCGCCGAACAACACACAGGTAGGCATGCCCGCATCGGAGCTGACCAGGGCGGCATGGGCCAACCTGAGCGACAAGCCGCTGGAAGACTACACGAAGAAGTAGCGAGGAACGGGGCGAGGGGAGCAGCCCGCCCTGAAACGCGTCGGGCCCAACATAATCGGCAGCATGAAATGCACCAGGAAGAAATGACATGACACACTTCAAGGAAGTCGCCCTCGCACACGCCAGCCGCCTGATCAATCACGGCCCAACGGTTTTGGTGACGAGCGCGCACGGCACGGCGCGCAACGTGATGGCCGCCGCCTGGTCGATGCCCGTGGAGTTCACGCCGCCTCGCATTGCCATCGTGATCGACAAGAAAACCTATACGCGTGAACTCATCACCGCCAGCGGTGGCTTCGGCATATGTCTTCCGTGCACGGCCCTGGCCGGCTTGACGCATGCAGTCGGTAGTGAGTCCGGCCGCACGGGCGACAAGTTTGCGCACTACGGCTTGAAGGCCCGCACGGGGCCGGTACTCGGCATGCCCGTGCTGGAGGAGGGCTGCGCGGCATGGCTGGAGTGCCGGCTGATCCGCGAGCCGCATACCGAAGACGCGTACGACACCTGCTTTGCGGAGGTGGTCGCTGCCGCCGCCGATGAACGTGTGTTCCAGCAGGGGCACTGGCGCTTCGGCGACGACAACCTCGATCTGCAGACGATTCACCATCTGGGAGGCGGAAATTTCGTCAGGCCGGCGGGAATGTTTCATGCCGGTGATGCGGCGGCAAAGAGGCCCTGAATCGATCACTTGCCAGGAGTTGGTTTCAACCCATAGCGGCCCCAAATGTCACGGATGGCCAGGCGAAGGCCTTGTTCCATTTCCAGATCACTCGTGAACACGAAGGCGAAGCGCGGACAGTACAAACGTACGGCCAGCTAAGCCGACAAAGTGCACGGATGATCTGGAAATGGAATTACCATTGCGGCCATGAAAACAACCTACATCTTCGGCGCCATCCTGGCTTGCAGCGTCATCGGCGCATTGGTCGGTGCCCGTTCGGTCAAGACCGGACTTCTGGTGACATCAGGGCTGCTGTCCCTTTATGGCCTGTTCCGCCTGTTGGGTTGAACGTACCGCCATTTCCTGACCGGCGCGACACGAGCCTCCCAATTCCATGGCAACCAGCCGAAACCAGGGCAACCTGATCACTCGCCTCCTGCAGCGCGGCAGGGAAGAGCGCATCGCCCAGGCGGCGGGCGGTCTCACTTTCACGATGGTGATGTCCATGGTGCCGATGCTGGCGGTGAGCTTCGCACTGTTCGCGCGCACGCCAGCGCTGCATGCCACCGGTGACGCGATTCGCGAGCACCTGCTGCGCGGCCTGTTGCCGGAGGGTATCGCCAAGACGGTGCTGAAGCACCTGGCGCAGTTTGCGGGCAATGCCAGTGGCCTCACGCTGGTGGGCTTTGCGCTGCTGCTGGTGTCGGCCCTGACGCTGCTGCTGAGCATGGAAAACACGCTGAATCGCATATGGCAGGTGAAGAAACCCCGCCCCGTGCTGCGCCGGTTGGCTTTGTACGCAGGCATGCTGCTCACGGGGCCGGTGCTCATCGGCGCCAGCCTGTGGGCTGCGTCTTATCTGGTGGCGGCTTCCAGCGGGCTGGTGGGCGCGCGGCCTGCCTGGGTGCCGCATGCCATTAACCTGGGGCCCGCCATTCTGAGCGCCATCGGCTTCACCTGCCTGTTCCGCTTCGTGCCGAACACCGTCGTGCGGTGGAGTCATGCGATTGCGGGCGGCCTGCTCGCGGGTATTGCCTTTGAGCTGGGCAAGTACGGCTTTGCGATTTACCTGGCCAACGTGCCCACCTACCGCACGATCTACGGCGCCTTTGCGCCGCTGCTGGCTTTTCTGGTGTGGGTGTACTACTCGTGGCTCGTCACACTGGCCGCGGCGCTGGTCAGCGCCAGCCTGCCGCGCGCCGGGGCGCAACCAGCGCGGCGGCTGTCACGGGCATAACCATGTCAGCATGGATTCACTGATTGCCGCCTCCGCCCGCGCACTGGCCGCCGGCGATGCGCTCGGTGCCCTCAAGCGCGTTGCCCTGCGCGACGACCCGCCGGCTCTGGCTTTGCGCGGCATCGCCATGGCCCAGCTTGGCGAGCACCCGCGCGCCCGCGAGCTCCTGAAACGCGCCGCACGCGGCTTTGGCGTGCATGAAGAATTGGCGCGCGCACGCTGCGTTGTGGCAGAAGCCGAGGTAGCGATGGCCATGCGCGACTTTGGCGGCTCACCACGCGCACTGGCAGCGGCAGCGGCCACGCTGGAGGCGCACGCCGACACAGCCAATACGCTGCAGGCGTGGCTCATCACCGCACGACGGCTGTTGCTGCTGGGTCGGCTTGATGAGGCCTCTGTGGCGCTGACGAAGCTGGATGCGCGCGGCTTGCCGCCTTCGCTGCGGGCCGTGGCTGAACTGACTGCTGCCGAACTAGCGCTGCGCTCGCTGCGCGTCGGCGACGCGCGGATGGCGCTGGCGCGTGCGCATGCAGCGGCCGAACGTGCGCAGGTGCCGGCGCTCATGGCCGAAGTCACCGAAGCGCGCGCTGCGCTTGACCGGCCCGCCGCCCGGCGCCTCACCGCCGGCGGCGAACAGGCGCTGCGCCTCGATGAGGTTGCGGCACTCCTGGCTTCGGACGCATTGGTGGTCGACGCCTGCCGCCGTGGGCTGGGGGCCGGAGACCAGTGGCGGCCGCTGGCGCGGCGGCCGGTGTTGTTCTCGCTGGCACGTTCACTCGCCGAAGCATGGCCTGGTGATGTGAGCCGCGAAGCGCTGATCGAATCCGCCTTTCGCACCAGGCGCCCCGACGAGACGCACAGGGCGCGCCTGAGGGTCGAAATTGGCCGCCTGCGAGCGCTGGTCAAAACACTCGCAAGCATCGAAGCCACTGAGCGGGGCTTCATCCTGAAGCCGCTGGCTGGGCGCGACGTGGCTGTGCTGGCACCGCCCATTGACGGCGAGCAGGCCTCGCTGGTGGCGCTGCTGTCGGACGGCGCGGCCTGGTCCACTTCGGCACTGGCGCTGGCCTTGGGGGCAAGCCAGCGCACCGTGCAGCGGGCGCTGGCCGATCTGGAAGCCGGTGGGCGGGTGCGCTCCATGGGCCGGGCACGGGCTCAGCGCTGGCTGGCGCCGCCGCTGGCCGGATTCACGACGATCTTGTTACTCCCCGCTTCGCTACCGATTGGATAGAGTTGACTCCATGGCGCCGACGGACGGTGCATTAAGGAGCAACGATGAGCAGCAAGACAATCAAAAGCAAAGCCGAGCCCAAGGCGCGCCCCGCCGAGATCGTGCGCGAATACAGCTTCCCCGGCGTCAACGACGTCGCCGGTGTCACGCATGATGGCCAGCGCGTCTGGGCCGCCACCGGCGCAAAAATCGTTGCTTTCGACCCCGCCAGTGGCGAGCAAACGCGCACGCTGGAATGCGCCGGTGACGCCGGTACCGCCTTCGACGGCAAACACCTCTACCAGATCGCCGAGACGCGTATCGACAAGATCGACCCGGCCACGGGCAAAGTGGTGGCCACCATCCCGGCGCCCGGCAGTGGCAGCGACTCGGGCCTGACCTGGGCCGAAGGCAGCCTGTGGGTGGGCCAGTACCGCGACCGCAAGATCCACCAGGTGGACCCGAAGACCGGCGCCATCCAGCGCACGATTGAATCCAACCGTTTCGTCACTGGTGTGACGTGGGTGGACGGCGAACTCTGGCACGGCACCTGGGAGGGCGATGACAGCGAGATCCGCCGCATCGACCCGAAAAGCGGCGCCGTGCTCGAGCGGCTGGAAATGCCGAAAGGCACCGGCGTCAGCGGACTGGAGTCCGACGGCGCAGACCTCTTCTATGCGGGCGGCGGCAAGAGCGGAAAAGTCCGAGCCGTTCGGCGGCCTAAAGCAGAAAAAGCCGCATAGAACACAGCGCAGGCCTCCCCTGCGCTGACAACCCCATTCGGTCACAAGGACCGATAACGAGCGCACCTGTTACCAGCACGGGTCGGGCAGCGCATTGACCCACGCAACGCAAACCCAAGCAAACGGCTCACCGAGCCAAGGAGAAAACCATGAAGCTTTACTACAGCCCGTCCGCCTGTTCTTTGTCGCCGCACATCGTGGCCAATGAGTTAGGCCTCGCCATCGAACTCGTGAAGGTCGACGTGGTCGCCAAACGCACCGAGCACGGCGAAGACTTTCTCGCCATCAACCCCAAAGGCCTGGTGCCCGTGCTCCAGCTGGACGACGGCACCGTACTGACGGAAGGCCCCGCCGTTGTGCAGTACCTTGCCGACCTGAAGCCTGACGCGCAGCTGGCACCCGCCAGTGGCAGCATGGCGCGCTATCGCCTGCAGGAGATGCTGGGGTACATCAATTCAGAACTGCACCAAGGCTACATGCCGCTGTTCAACCCAGCCTGCAGCGATGAGGTTCGCAGCGCGCGCATGGCCCACCTGCACAAACACTATCGCCTGCTGGAAGCCACGCTGGGCCGCACACCGTTCCTGTTGGGCGACCGTTTCACGGTGACCGATGCCTATTTGTTTGTGGTCACGCGCTGGGCGGAGTTCGTCAAGCTGGACCTGTCGGCCTTTCCCAGGCTGCTGGCGTTCCAGGCGCGAATCGCTGCCCGGCCTGCCGTGCAGGCCGCCATGCACCGCGAACAACCGGCAAGCGCCTGAGCGCGGACTACCCATCCACCCACCCGTTTAACCCAGGAGAACACCATGAATACCACCATGACCGAAACATCCGCCATGAAGCACTCCGTTGTGTCCAGAGACAAATGGCTGGCCGAGCGCAAGACGCTGCTGGCCCAGGAGAAAGAACTGACACGCCTGCGCGACCGGATAGCCGGCGAGCGCCGTGCGCTTCCCTGGGTCCGTATCGAGAAAAACTACATCTTCGACACGCCCGAAGGCAAACGCTCGCTTGCCGACCTGTTCGAAGGGCGCCGCCAGCTGATGGTGCAGCACTTCATGTTCGGCCCGGGCTGGGAGCAGGGCTGCCCGAGCTGCTCTTACATGGCAGACCACACCGCCGGCATGCAGATCCACCTGGAGAACCGCGACGTGAGTTTTGTGGCCGTCTCGCGCGCCACGCTGCCCGAGATCGAGCGTTTTCGCCGCCGCATGGGCTGGAACTTCAAGTGGGTTTCTTCGAACAGCAGCGACTTCAACTACGACTTTCACGTGAGCTTCAAGCCCGAGGAAAGGGTCAACGGCACCGTCAACTACAACTACGGCATGACCGAATTCCCGGCCGAGGAAGCGCCCGGCATCAGCCTGTTCTACAAGGATGACGCAGGCCAGGTTTTCCACACCTACTCGACCTACGGGCGCGGTGTGGAGGTAATGATGGGCACCTACAACATGCTGGACCTCACGCCCAAGGGCCGGGACGAGCATGACGGGTTTTACAAGATGGACTGGGTGCGCCACCACGACCGCTACGAAACTGCGTCCGCATTCACGCCCGCGCCCGAAGCCGATTCGTGCTGCAGCACCAGGGCCTGAGCAGTCCGCGACCGGCGCGCACATCATGTCAAGCTTTTGGCCGTGGCTTGTGGTGGCAGGGGTCGGCGCCCTTCATGGGCTGAACCCCGCCACCGGCTGGGCGCTCGCCGCCGCCTGGGGCTTGCGTGCACGCGACCGGTCGCAGGCGCTGCGGGCGCTGGTGCCTATTGCAGCCGGGCACACCGCATCGATCGCGCTGGTGGCTGGCGCGGTGGCAGGGGGCCTGGCGCTGGATCGCTTCACCCTGCAGGTCCTGGCAGGCGGCTTGCTGGTTGCTTTCGCCGTGGTTCACCTGTCGGGCCGCGCACCCAGGGCGGCGCGCGCGCCGGCGGGGCACGCCGGGCTGGCGCTCTGGTCTTTCATGATGTCCACCGCGCACGGCGCCGGCTTGATGCTGGTGCCGGCCCTGATCCCGTTGTGCGCAGGGGAGGCGCGGGCAGCGGAGCTGGCAGGGTCAGGACCGCTGGCGCTCGCCCTCGCGGCAGTAGGCGTTCATACCGCGGCGATGCTTGCCGTCACCGGTTTGGTCGCCACCGGGGTTTGCCGTGGTTGGGATGCCGGTGCCCGTGTGATCAATGCTCGCAAGCGGGTACGGCCTCCGGCGCAGGGCTGATGGTGATGTGGCTGCGCGAAGCGCTGGCCAGGCTCCACAGGCTGCCATGGCCGAGGTAGTTGCTGCTTCCACTGTCTGGGTGCTGTTTGATTTGCTATCTTTTCTATAGCTTCTCGCGCAGGTCCCTATTGGGCTTGAGCGCGATTTGATGTCCGAAACAGGCAAAAAAACGGCAGTTTTTGAGCATTTCGATGTTTTTCCTCTGCCTAAGCGCCTTTTTGGGTGCCTTGAGGGCCCGTTTTTTAGGGGTAATTTAGCCCTTCGAGGCAATATGGATGGGCGCGAGCAGCTATCAAAACAATAGCGATTTCGCCGCGCCGTGCGCAGCCATTTCGACCGCCTGCAGCCGGAACACACCCGGCGGGGCTATTTCCTGGCCGCATTCCGCTTGCGGGTGGCGGCGGCTTTTTTGGCAGAGGCTGACCGCTCTTCCGCACTGCGGGAAGCTGCGGCTGCGCCGCCAAGGCGCCCGCCTTTGCGGGACGGTGCATGGTTTTCCGCCTTGCCGCGGCCCGAGCCCGACTTTTTGCCGCCGCCAGTTTCCTTGTTGACGGTGGCCCAGGCCCGGCGCTCGGCTTCTTCCTTGCCGACGCCGCGGTCTTCGTAGCCTTCTTCAATGTGTTCAGCCTTGCGCTTTTGCTTGTCGCTGTAGGCAGATTTGTCGCCTCTGGGCATGTCGGTTCTCCTTGGCTGGGTTTTCTTCGCCGTGATCGCTGTGATCGCTGTGATCGCGAGAGCTTGAAAATACTGCACCGGGGCAGGGCGCTTCGCGCGCGGCATTCCCGAAAAAAGGTCGGTGATCTCCTACGCGGCGCGGCGCTTCGCTGCCGGTCTCAATCTTCCGCTGAAGGCGCGGCGTTCAGTTCATCCATCAGCCACTGCGCAAACTGCTGCGTCTCCGGGGCGGCATTGGGCGCAAGGCCAAAATAGTGGCGACCCAGCGCCATCCGCAATTCCGGCAAGGGGCTTATCAACCGTCCCGCCGCCATGTCATGGGTAATTTGCGATACCGGCGCCAAGGCAAAACCCAACCCGTCGACGGCGGCCTGAAGCACAAAGTGCAAATGATCAAATTGCAGGCAACTGGCTGGATTCAACTCTGGCGCGTTCACCTGCTTTTTCCAGTTCTCCCAATCGTGGCTGCGCGATTTGGATAACAGCAAGACATGGGACGCCAAAGAGTGCGGGCCGGTGACGGGGCGGCTGGCAAACAATGCGGGCGACCCAACAACAAGAACTTCGTCCTCCAGAAATGGATGAATCTGCATCGCCAGCGGCCACCCCCTGGTGCTCCGCCGGATGGCCAGATCGAATTCATCCACCGCTTTGTCTGGCGGCAAGGTGCTGGTCATCACCTGCGGTTCGATGTCAGGGTGCTTCGCCACGAACGCTGACAACCTTGGAATCAGCCAGCGCACCGCGAACGTGGGCCGGACGTTGATCTTGACGGCGCGCAATGGCGTTCCACCCCTGAGTGATTCGGCGGCTGCGCCAATCTGCTCGAGTGCGGGGCCCACTTGCGTATGGAACTGATGGCCGGCTGCCGTCAGAAGAACTTGCCGTGTTTTCCGCTCGAACAGGTCCACGCCGAGATAGGTTTCCAGCGCCTTGATCTGGCGGCTGATGGCGCCGTGCGTTACATGCAATTCCAGGGCAGCCCGGCTGAAACTCTGATGGCGCGCCGCCGCAGCGAAAGCACGGACCGCGTTCAACGGAGGCAGGCGAGGCAACATGTGTGCAATTTTCTCACACGTGCCGCGCACTAATATCGTTTGTCGGGAGAGGCGGCCCTGCGCACCATACAAGCCATGCAACAGATCACGGCTTCTACTTCCGACCGCAACTCGCGCCATGCCGCCATGGTGCTCGGGCTCTCACTTCCGGGGGACACGGTGCTCTACCTGCTCCTGCCGATGTTCGCTCCTGCGTTTGGCGTCACCTTGCCCGAAGCGGGCATTCTCCTGGCCGCCAACCGCCTGGTGCGAATAGCGGGCTACGCAGCGGTGGCAAGGTTTTACGCCCGCAACGGTGAACGGCTCACCTGCTCACTGGCGGCGCTAGCGGCCGCGGTGTGCGCACTGGGCTACGCGATGCTGACCGGGTTCGTCGCCCTGTTGTTCTTGCGGCTCTTGTGGGGCCTGGCCTTCGCAGCCCTGAACCTGGCCACCCAGGCATTGGCCACTGCCGAACCGGCGGGCGCTGCGCGTCGGGCAGGGCGGTCCCGCGCATTCACGGCACTGGGGCCCATGCTTGCTTTGCCATTGGGCGGGGTGTGTGCGCTTTGGTTTGGCCCCAAAGTTATTTTTTTCCTGTTCGCGGCTGTTGCGTTGAGTGCCTTGCTCGTCTCGCGGCAGCTGCCAACCGCCGCGCATGCCGAGCCGGCACCACGAAAAACAGGAATCAGGCTTCCGGGCGGGCTGGACATCTTTTCCTTCACGGAAGGCCTGGTGCTGGACGGCCTCTTCATCATCGGCCTGTCTTATCTGGGCCGTGACCTGTTGCCCGGCAACCCGGTCATCGTGGCCGGGCTTCTGCTGTCGGTCCGCTACCTGGCGGAAATTGTCTTGAGTTCTGCCGGCGGACACATGGCTGAAAAGCATGGCGTCGAAGTTCTTCTGGTGACCTTCTCCGTGCTCACTTCTGTTGCCCTGGTGGGCTTTGGTTTCGGCTGGCTGTGGACTTGCGCACTTGCCATTGTGGTTTTGCGTGCCTTGCTGTTGCCGCTGCTGCCGCCGCTGGTTGCACTGCGCACGCCGGGGCCCGGACGCATACAGGCTCTCGCCACACGCTCGGTCTGGCGCGACATGGGCGCCGGCGCAGGCCCGGTGCTGGCCGGCCTGTTGTTGCCCATCGTGCCCTCCGCATGGATTTACGGCGTTGCTGCACTTCTTCTTTCGGTCACCGCCATGGCCTGCCTGAGGCAGCGCAGCAACTGAGCGCGCATCCGATACCACTTTTTTCATTCCCTCTTCTTTTGGAGATTTTCACTTGGACATTCACCACACACTCATCAATTGCGCCGGGGGCACGGTCGCGTTACCAGTCAGCCCGATGAACCATCGAAGCGATGGCGGACATTTGCTGGTCAATCCGCCCCGGCCGGTGTGGGAAAGAAGTGAACTGACCCCCGATGAACTGGCGCTATGGGCCTGCCTGGTCGCAGCCACCGCAAGAGCCATGCTGGAAACACTGCCCCAGCTCGCCGGAGGGTGCCTGAACTACTGGGAGGCCGGTAACAACGCGCTCAACGAACTGGCGCATCCACCCGGACCAAAAACCCCCCAGCTTCACCGGAAAATGCATCTGCATATCTTCGGAAGAAGCCCAAAAGCGAGTCACCCCGATTGGCAATGGGGCGAACCACCGCAGTTTCCAAAATTTGCTTCATCCAAAACCTGGGCGGCTCAGTTCAGCCGTCTGGAGGCGGACGAATGCGAGGCCATAACAAAGAGGCTCGAAGTGCTGTTGGCAACCAGGTACGCGTTGGGCTCTTAAACGCGCTGCGCAGGCGGCCGATGCGTGCCCGCCACACGACGCGAATTTCTTCCCGTGTCACACAACTGCCATTGAACTGACACGAACGCGTCACCCCCGGCTCCCAGAATCACGCCATGACCAGCATGACGGAGCACCCGATGAATGACGGACAAGCGCAGGGCCCCAGCCGCACCTTGAGCAGCGGCATCCAGGACTTCAACAAGCAGTGCCTGCGCATCCTGCGCTGCACCGCACAAGCCCTGGCAAACAGCCCTGGCGGCTTGCGTTTCAAGGCGGGCACCCGGCCCTGGCTTGAGGGTCTTTCGAATGCGCGGCCGATGCTGGCCGCCGGTTTGGGGCGACGCGACAAGGTGGTTTCGCTGACCGCCGGTGATTGAGAGTCAAAGCCCCTTTTTTGGGGCTTTTTTACAGCGCGATTTGAAGTTGCTGAATTGCCGAGTTGATGAGTTGCTGAAGTTGTTGAGACACCAGGAAACAAGGAGTTAGCCATGAAAGAACTGCCCAATCCCACCTTTGCATTGTCGCCAGTCGCAATGCCACGGGGGTCACTTCATCAAAGCGGTCATGCTGTCATTCCCGCCGTTGTTCAAAGGCCTGCCGTGGGGAAAATCACGGTCAGCTGGGCCCGGCACCAGGACGAGGTCCGGCAGGCACAGCGCCTGAGGTACCAGGTCTTTGCGCTCGAAATGGGCGCGAACCTCTCGAAGACGTTGCCAGGCCACGATGTGGACCTGTTTGACGACTATTGCGAACACCTGCTGGTGCGCGATGCCGACAGCCAGGAAGTCATAGGTACCTACCGTGTGCTGACGCCCACCCAGGCAAAGCGCGTGGGCAGTACCTACAGCGACACCGAGTTCGACCTGACCCGCCTGCGCTCCCTGCGTGAGCGCATGGTCGAGCTGGGCCGCAGCTGCGTGCATGCCGACCACCGCCACGGCGGCGTCATCCTGGCGCTGTGGGGTGCGCTGGCTGAGTTCATGGTCCGCAACCAGCTGGACACGATGATCGGCTGCGCCAGCATCCCGATGCAGCACAACGGTGTGTCCAGCGGGCATGCGGCCGCCAGCATTTGGCGCCAGGTGCGCCAAACGCATCTGGCACCCATTGAATACCGCGTGACGCCGCGCCTGGCGCTGCCGGTGGAAAAGCTGGACGACACGCTGGACGTGGAGCCGCCCGCGCTGATCAAGGGCTATTTGCGTCTGGGTGCCAAGGTGCTGGGCGCACCGGCCTGGGACCCGGACTTCAATTCGGCCGACCTGCCCATGATGATGCGCATCGCCGACCTGCCGCCGCGCTACCTCAAGCATTTTTCCGGCAGGCCTGTGTCGGGCAGCCCTTCGGAGGCCTGATGCGCAGCATGTTTGACGCCATGGGCGCGCTGGGCAATGGCTTAGTCGCGAACAACGACGATCGTGATGGCGATGACGACGACTCGCTGCGCAAGCGCTATCGCACCATCTTCATTTCCGACATCCACCTGGGCACACCCGGCTGCCAGGCGGTCGCGCTGCTGGATTTTTTGAAGGCCCACCCGAGCGACAACCTGTACCTCGTGGGCGACATCGTCGACGGCTGGCAGCTGCGCCGCCGCTGGTACTGGCCGCAGTCGCACAACGACGTGGTGCAAAAACTGCTGCGCCGCGCCCGCAAAGGCTGCCGCGTGGTCTATGTGCCGGGCAACCATGATGAGTTTGCGCGTGAATTTATTGGCAACCAGTTCGGCGGCATCGAGGTGATCGATGAAGCCGTGCACACCACCGCCGACGGCCGGCAGCTGTGGATCATCCACGGCGACTACTTCGACGCCGTGGTGCAGTGCGCCAAATGGCTGGCCTACGTGGGCGACAACCTCTATGAATTCACACTCAAACTCAACCGCCACCTCAACAGCCTGCGCGCCCGTTTGGGGCTGCCGTACTGGTCGCTGTCGGCTTACCTGAAGCAAAAGGTCAAGAGCGCGCTCAATTACGTCACCGACTTTGAAGAGGCCGTGGCCAATGAAGCCCGCCGCCGCGGCCACCAGGGCGTGGTCTGCGGGCACATCCACCGCGCCGAGATGCGCGACATCAACGGCGTGCTGTACTGCAACGACGGCGACTGGGTGGAAAGCCGCACCGCGCTCGTGGAAAACTTCGACGGCACCCTCGAGCTGGTGCACTGGGCGCCCGCGCATGAAACGCAGGGCCGCGGGCATGTAGCTTCCACGGTGACCGCATGAGGGTCGCTCTTGTAACGGACGCCTGGCAACCGCAGGTCAATGGCGTGGTCACCACCCTGGTGGAGTTGGTGCGTGAACTGCAGGAGTTGGGGCACCAGGTGGAAGTGATCCAGCCTGGCCTCTTCAAGACGCGGCCTTGCCCGGGTTATGCCGGTATTGACCTGGCGGTACGCCCCAAGCGCGGCCTGACCGAAAAGCTCGATGCCTTTGCGCCTGAGGCCATCCACATTGCCACCGAAGGCCCGCTGGGCTGGGCTGCGCGCAGCTATTGCCTCAAGCGCGGCCTGAAGTTCACCACCGCATTTCACACCAAGTTCCCCGAGATCCTTCATGCGGCATTGAAGATTCCGCTGTCCTGGGGTTATGCGCTGTTCCGCCATTTCCACAGGCCCTCGTCGGGCGTGATGGTGCCTACCCATGGCGTGCTGCGCATGCTGGAGCAGCGGGGCTTTCAGAACCTGCGCAGCTGGACGCACGGCGTGGACACGGAGCTTTTCGGCTTTGAGCCGCAAGCGCGGCTGTACCCGCCCATGGGGACGGTGGTGCGGCCGGTGTCGTTGTTTGTGGGCCGGGTGTCGTATGAGAAAAACATCGAGGCTTTCCTCAGGCTGGACATTCCGGGGACCAAGGTGGTCTGCGGGGTAGGGCCCCTGGAGGCAACGCTCAAGGAGCGTTATCCGCAGGTCCGCTGGATGGGTGTTCTGCCCCGGGATGAGCTGGCCAAGGTCTACGCGGCGGCCGATGTGTTTGCCTTTCCCAGCCGGTCGGAAACTTTTGGCCTGGTGATGCTCGAAGCCATGGCAGTCGGCACACCGGTAGCCGCCTACCCGGTCGATGGCCCGCTGGAGGTGCTTGGAAAGCCCGATGGAAGCTGTCACGGCGGTGTCATGCATGAAGATTTGCAACAGGCTTGTTACAGCGCATTGGCTGTGCCGCGCCATGAAGCCCGTTTGCGCGCGCTGGACTTCAGCTGGGCCCATGCGGCGCAGCTTTTCGAGTCGTTCCTCGTAACCGCCGGGCACAACAACGCCATGAGCGGTACTTGCCAGCCTTTTCAGGCGGGTGCACCATCAGTCAAAAGTACTGTCACGCCATTGTCATGAAACACGTCAACACTGTGACTTGTTGTTAATGACAAAGACCACTCTTGTTGATGCCCACTTCACCCGCCTCGGTGGCAGCCGCTGCGCCACCCGTCCAGTTCCTGGACCGCGACCACAGCATTCTTGCCTTCAATGAGCGGGTGCTGGACTGGGCCAGGCGCCCGGACGTGCCGCTGCTGGAACGGCTGAGGTTTCTCTGCATTGTCTCGTCCAACCTGGACGAGTTCTTTGAAGTCCGGACCGCGCCCCACCTGACGGCGGCGCAGGCCAATGAACAAAAAGCGCTGTATTCGGTGCAGTCTTTCGCCGCACTTTCTGCGGCAGCCCACGACATGGTGGCGCGCCAGTATTCGCTCTACAACGACGAGCTGCTGCCGGCCTTTGAGCGGCAGGGCATACGCATCGTCTCGCACGGCGAGCGCAATGCGGCCCAGCGGCGCTGGGTGAAAGCATATTTCGAAAGGGAAGTGCGGCCGTTGTTGATTCCAGTCGGGCTGGACCCTTCGCATCCGTTCC
Organism: Polaromonas sp. P1_F1; assembly: GCF_056405795.1. NCBI lineage: Bacteria > Pseudomonadati > Pseudomonadota > Betaproteobacteria > Burkholderiales > Comamonadaceae > Polaromonas > Polaromonas sp. P1_F1. The sequence goes on along the minus strand of NZ_JBFUBJ010000003.1, from coordinate 557,663 downwards.
CGCAGGTGGCCAACAAGTCGCTCAACTTCATCGTGCGGCTGGGCGGTCATGACGCCTTTGGGCGCGACAACGACATTGCCATCGTCAAGGTGCCGCGCGTGTTGCCGCGGCTGATTCATATGCCTTCGCACGGCAAGGACAAGAGCCGGCTGTTCGTGTCGCTTTCCAGCGTGATCCGGGCACACCTGGCCGAGTTGTTTGCCGGCCGCGAAGTGGGGCAGTTTTCGCAATTCCGCGTCACCCGGCATTCTGACCTGGCCGTGGATGAAGACGACGTCAAGAACCTGCGCACCGCCTTGCGCCAGGGCCTGGAGCAACGCCATTACGGGCAGGCTGTTCGGCTGGAGGTTTCTGCGGGCTGTTCGGAATACCTGGCCAGCTTCCTGCTCAGGCAATTCAACTTGCCGACGCAGTCCCTGTACCGGGTGCACGGCCCCGTCAACCTGGTGCGGCTGACGCAACTGGTGGACCTGGTCAATGACCCCAAACTGCTCTTCCCCGGCTACAGCGCGTGTTACCCCACCCAGTTGCAGCTCGGCCAGTCGTTCTTTGAGCGGCTCAAGGAAGGCGACGTTTCCATTCACCAGCCTTTTGAAAGTTTTGACGGCGTGCTCGCCTTCCTGCGCGAGGCGGTTAACGACCCGCAAGTGCTGGCAATCAAGCAGACCATTTACCGCACAGGCACCGACTCGGAGCTGATGGTGCTGTTGCGCGAAGCGGTGCGCCGCGGCAAGGAAGTGACGGTGGTGGTGGAGCTCAAGGCGCGCTTCGATGAAGAGGCCAACATCAACTGGGCGGAAATGCTGGAGTCGATAGGTGCGCAGGTGGTGTACGGCGTGGTGGGCCTCAAAACCCACGCCAAGATGCTGCTGGTGACGCGGCGCGAAGGCAAACACCTGGTGCGCTATGCCCATCTTTCCACCGGCAACTACAACCCGCGCACGGCCCGCCTTTACACCGACCTGAGCTACCTGACGGCCGACCCGCTGATGACGGCTGACATCGACAACGTGTTCGTGCACCTGGCCAGCCAGAGCCGCCTGCCCAAGCTACACCATTTGCTGCTGGCGCCGTTCCAGCTGCACCGCAAGCTGATCGAGAAAATCGATTCGCTGGGCGAAGCCGCCTTGCAAGGCAAAGACACGCGCATCGTGGCCAAGATGAACGCGCTGACCGACGAAGACCTGATGCAGGCGCTGGTGAGGGCGGGGCAGCGCGGCGTGAAGATCGACCTGATTGTGCGCGGCGCGTGCATGCTGCCGGCGCAGGTTCCCGGTGTCACGGACAACATCCGAGTGCGCTCCATCATCGGCCGCTTCCTCGAGCATTCACGGGTGTTTTATTTCCGCTGTGCTGAAGAGGAAACCTTGTTGCTTTCCAGCGCCGACTGGATGAACCGCAACATGTTGCGCCGGGTTGAACTGGCCTGGCCTGTGACCGACCCCGTTCTGCGCCAGCGCATCATCGACGAGTGCCTGGTGGCCTACCTGCATGACGGGCGCGACGCCTGGGATCTGCAGCCTGACGGCACTTACCTGCGCGTGAACCCGCAGGGCGATGCCCCGCGCCACGGTGCGCAAGCGGCCTTGATGGCACGCTATTCGGCTCCCCATCACCAGGAAAAATAACATGGACCTGATCCTGTGGCGCCATGCAGAGGCAGAAGACTGGCCCGAGGGTGACCCGCAGGGCGGAAGCGATCTTGAGCGCTCACTGACGTCAAGGGGCGAGAAGCAGGCGGCCCGCATGGCCAATTGGCTGGACCGTCAGTTGCCCGAAGGCGCGCGCATTTTCGTTAGCCCGGCACGGCGCTGTGAGCAGACCGCGCTGGCGTTGGGACGCAAATACAAAATCCGCAGTGAGCTGGCGCCCGACGCCACGGTTGAACAGCTGCTGGAACTGGTGCAATGGCCGTCGGCCAGGTCGCCGATTCTGGTGGTGGGCCACCAGCCCAACCTGGGGCAGGCCATCGCGCAGCTGCTCAGCTTGCAGGAAAGCGAATGCCCGGTCAAGAAGGGTGCGCTTTGGTGGCTTCGCAGCCGCGACCGGGATGGCCTCAACCAGACCGTCGTGGTGACCGTGCAGTCGCCTGAAGTTCTCTGAAACAGCAGCACACTCAAAGCCTGCCCGCGGACAAAAAAACGGACCCAATACAGGTAAGTTTTCCCGGTGCCAAGGCTATAGTGCAAATACCGCCGTTCCAGGGCCTGATCCAGTTTCTTATGTCCAGATTAGATCGCAACCGCCAGGTTATGCCGCAGGTTTTGCGGCATACATTACGTTAAGCAATCCTTTTGATTCGCCAGTTCTAAGGAATTCGATGCATGCTCTAGGCGCTATATTGCTGGTCATTGCGGGCGCCATTTGGGTGATAGGGGGCCAAATTGTCGTGGGTCGGTGTCACAAGCGGTACGGGAAAGAGTTGACGTACAGGCAGTACAAATTGCCCTGGTCTATTTTCAATTCAGAAGAGTGGAAATTGACTGCAATTCTTGCAATTGCTTCGCTTTCTTTGGGAGGACTTGGTGCGACATTTGTGCAGTGGTAAAAGGACGAGTTTGTTTAACACAACGCTGGACGCTGTCACGCAAGCGTGCCGGTCAGCTCGGCGTTAAACCATATGTCCTTTTGTTCATCTTGCGGAGAGGTCATTGGAACCAATGCCACAAGCTGCCATCAGTGCGGCGCTGGGGTTGGAACTATTCGGGGATGGATGCCTCTTGGTTCGCCTCCTCCGTCTGAACTCACTTTTAGGCCGTCATTCGCTGGAAAAGCATTTGCCGTTGGGCTCGTTGGGTTGGCTCTGGTCGCGGCTTTCTTGCTTTTTGGCAGTTGAAACACTATGCATGCTCCTTTCCTGTTGATCACCGTTCGGCATGCAAGTGAAAGCGGTATGGTTGCCTCGGCATGCAGCAGGTTTCCTCCGTCGGCCCAAAGGCGATCGCCTTCGGCGTCACCTGGCCTCCAACGTTAGGCGCCGAAAGGCGGACCCATGCTGCTGCTCAAGTCGCTCGTAGCCTGGGTGCTCATACTGTGCCTGGCAGTGGCAAATGGCGCTTTGCGAGAGGCGGTTCTCATTCCTTCTCTTGGCAGGGCCGGCGGTTTGGTTCTGAGCGGTGTATTGCTTTGCGTGTGCGTGGCGCTGGTCGCCTATGTCCTTGTTCGCATTGAGCAAGGAATCTTGGTCAAGCAAAGTGCGTTTGTAGGCGTTCTTTGGTTGTGCCTGACACTGGCCTTCGAGTTCGGCTTCGGGCGTTACATCCAGCACAAGCCTTGGCCTGAGTTGCTCGCCGCGTATACGTTCAAAGGCGGTAACCTCTGGCCTGTCGTCCTTCTCGTCACTCTTCTGGCGCCATACTGGGCAACGCTCGCTCACGCAAGGTCGAGGCATGCAAAGAGCGGTGCCTAACCCCTCCGTCGAGCGGACGTCTTCCGGCAAGCTTCGCTTGCCTCCAGCCGCCGCTCATAGCAAACGTTAGACCTCAGAACCCAACTACTGGCTCGAACACATGTCAACCCAACAGCACCGCGTAACGCCTGTATCGCTTCCTCCAGAGTCGGCAGTTACCAGAGCCTACGCATCGACGAATCTCGCAGATGCCTACTCGATCGAGCTTCCACCCGGAGCGTCGACCAATCCCGAACTGCTGGCGAGGTTCATCTTTTCCCATCAGGCACCGTGGGTTGGTACCCTCATGTCGGTCCGGGATGCGGTCGTCGGCAGGGTCGGCCTCAAAACCGCCAGGCAACTCACTTCACTTGAAGCGCAGGGCAAAACAGGCCGTCTTGGCATCTTCAAGATCTACGGCACAAGCCCGACCGAAGTTGTCTTTGGAGAAGACGACAAGCACCTGGACTTCAGGCTTTCTGTCCTCTGCTCCAGTCAGCCGTTGCCGGGAGGCAAACGCAACCTGACTTTATCAACCGTGGTCCATTGCCACAACCGCCTGGGTCGTCTCTATATTCTTGTCATCGCCCCGTTCCACCGCTTGGTCGTTCAATCCAGTCTTCGTCGTGCTGCCCGAATCGGCTGGCCGCTGGCAGCGGAGGCGTAAACCAGATTCCCGGTCGCCACGTGTAGCCCGCTGAGGGCCCCCCCCTCATCGAGGGGACGTCCGCAAGCAAGCTTCGCATGCTTGCGGCCACCGCTCGTGTCAAACGTTAGTTGGCATGAAAGCTGGGAGCTCCTGCAGTTCCTTTGCGTGGCTTAAGAACCAAGCGTAGGCCGGCCGGTCTTGATGGCGGGGACCTGCTCCAGCGCCGTCAGGAAGGCGGCGTCGGACAGGGTGGCCAGCAGCTTGATGCCCGCGCGCAGCAGTTCGCTTTTCTTGGCGGGGCGGGTCAGTTTGGCGGCGCGTTGCTTCAGGCCGTCAAGCACCACGTATTCGGTTTTCGGAATGGTGAAGCTGTCGCGAACCAGTTTGGGCTTTTTGGTTTTTTCCGGCTTTGCGGTTTTGGCGGTTTTGGCGCTGGCTTGTGGTTTTGCCGCAGGCTTTTTGGCGCCGGCCTTTTTCACGATGGCTTTCTTGACCGTGCCTTTGCCGGCCGGGGCCTTGGCAGGAGGCGATTTTTTCGGGGCGGGCTTGGCGGCGGTTTTCACGGGTGCCTTGGGCGTTGCGGCCGGTTTAGGTGCCGGTGCGGCGGGTTTTGCAGTTGCTTTTTTGCGGGTTGCCATGGATTGATCCTTTTTGGTGAGCGGTCGAATAAACCGTATATATAGTTTATACGGTTTGTTTAAAAACCGTCAAGGCCTGGTCTGGCGTGGCAGAAGGAGGGTGCTCAGGGGCCGGGCACAACCAGCGTCCACGGCGTTTTTTGCCACGCCAGGACTTCTTCCTGCAGCAGATGGGCCGATTGCGGGAAGGCCTGCGCCCAGCCGGCGCGGCAGTTCAGTACAAAAATCTTTCCGGGCTCGGCGCTGCTTTCGAGCTGGAGGCCTTTGAGGTCAGGGTCGCGCCGGGCGTGGCAGAGGATGACGGCCAGGCGCAGGCACAGCAGTTGCTGGACGAACACGCGGTCTTCGAAATTGACTTCAAGCTTGCGCAGCTTGCCGCGGTGGCCCAGCACCAGAAGGCTCAGGCGATGCAGTTCGGGCAGGGCAAAGCCCGGCGCGTCGGCGTTGTCCAGGATGTAGGCGCCATGCTTGTGATAGTCGCTGTGCGAGATCTGGCTGCCGATCTCGTGCAGCTCTGCGGCCCATTCCAGCTTGCGCTGGAAGCGGGCAGATTCCGCAGCGGGCATGCCCTTGCCGGCCATGACGAACAACTGCCTGGCGACTTTGCTGACGCGTTGGGCCTGTGCGTTGTCGGTATTGAATTTGCTGGCCAGGCGCTGCACGGTGGTAGAGCGCAAATCGGTCAAATCCTGCTCACGGTCCACCAGGTCATAGAGCACACCGTGGCGCAAGGCGCCTTGTGCGGCTTCCATTTGCGCGATGCCCAGGAGATCGAACACGGCCCTCAGCACGCTCACACCGCCGCCTATGACGGCGCGCCTGTCGTCTTTCATGCCGTCGAGCTTGAGGCGATCGGCGCTTTGCGCCTTGAGCAGCCGGTCCAGCAGCCAGTCGAGGCCTTCTTGCGTGACCATGCCCGCGGGCCAGCCCGAGGCTGTCAGTACGTCGCTAACGGCGCCAATCGTGCCGGAAGACCCATAGGCGGTGTCCCACGCATCGGCGCGGTAGATATTGACGGCTTCGTCAAGCACCGCCTTGGCGGCGACCTCTGCCGTCTGGAAGGCGCGCGGGTTGAACTGCCCGTCGGGGAAATACTTCATCGACCATGCCACGCTGCCGACGCGATAAGACTCCATGGTCCTCGCGTCCAGCCCCTTGCCGAGGATCATTTCGGTGGAGCGCCCGCCGATGTCCACCACCAACCGGCGTTCATCGGACTGGGGCAGGAGGTGGGCAACACCCTGATAAATCAGGCGGGCTTCTTCGCGGCCCGGGATGACGTCAATGGCAAAGCCGAGGATTTTGTGGGCGCGTGCGAGGAACTCTTCGCGGTTGCGCGCTTCACGCAGGGTCTGCGTGGCGACGGCGCGAACCTGGTACTTCTTGAAGCCGGCCAGCCGTTCACCGAAGCGCGCCAGGCAGTCCCAGCCGCGCTGCATGGCTTCCGGGGTCAGGTTGCGGTCGGCATCCAGCCCGTTGCCCTGGCGAACGGTTTCCTTGAGGTATTCGGTGCGGTGAATCTGGCCGGCATCAAAGCGGCCGATTTCCAGCCGAAAGCTGTTGGACCCGAGGTCTACAGCGGCGAGCAGCGTTCCATTTTGCATACCTGAGTTTAAGCTCCCAACATAGCCATCGCGCGGGACTCTCATCAGCATTTCTGGGTGCCTAGCCGATCAACCGGCCGTCGACGGTCATCATGCTTTGCGTGACGTAGGTGCCGCTTCTGCGCTGGGGATTGAAGCTGATGCTGAATCCGCCGACATCGAACTTTGTGCGGCGCTGAAAGGCGGCGAGAACGCTCTGGCGGTTCAGGGCGCCGTCGACGTCATTGAGCACTTCGTAGGTGTAGCGTGCTGCAATGAATCCTGCCAGGCTCAGGGGTGTGGGCGGTTCGTCAAAGAGGCGCGAAAGCGTTTCACGGTAGCTTCTGACCACCGGAAGGCTGGCATTGACCAGGGGCACGGGCTGGGTGGCTATGACCGGGGTATTGCGCGCAGCGCCCATCTGCAGCATGGTTTGCAGGTTCACATCGGCCAACGCCACGACATAGCGCTGGCGGGCCTGCTTTTCCAGGCCCTGGGTGAATTCGGCGAGCTCCGGCGTTCCGCCCACAAAAAGCAGCACTGCGGGTGTACGGGGCGTGAGTTTCTGGCCCAGCGCGCGCAGGTCGTCTGTTGCCTTGAAGGGCTGCAGCTTCAGTTGCATGTCCAGGGCAATGCGCTCGACATCCGCGTGATAGGCAGCGTGATCCTGTGCTGTGGCGTAAATCGCACCCAGCTCCTTGAGGCCCATGGTTGAAAGGCTTTTGAGCGCATAGGCAATCTGTTCCTGGCGCGCGGCGAAGATGGGAAAGGTCTTGTCGTCGATCTCGAGGCTGGAGTTTTGCAGCCACGGGGCAGCGTGGGGGATGCCCAGCCCGCCCTGGCGGGACAGCGCCACGATCTGGCTGGCAACCTGGTCGCCGACACTGCCGGAAAGCACCATGCAGGCGGGGTTGTCCTTGACCGAGTCCAGTGCCGCGCGCAGGCTTGCGGGGGTGCCGTCCGTTTCAAGTGCCAGATGCTGGACCTGCCTGCCGCGGACGCCGCCGCGCAGGTTGATGTCCTGCCAGGCGGCGCGTGAGCCGATCAGGAAGTCCTTGGAGACATCCTGCTGGGCCTGGGAAAAATCAACCGGCTGGGCCACGACGATGCTGCGCGATGAAGCGCCCTTGCCGGGCTGGGCCCAGGCTGGGCTCGCAATTGCTGCGGCAACCAGGCCGGCGCGGCGAAGCAGCCGGCGGCGACTAACTAAAGGCATTTGAGCTGGCATGGATGTTCCCCGGTGCGAGGCGACTTGCCGTGCACGGATTGCTACTAAAACAATAGCTGCTTGCGCAGGCTCCATAAGGTCTGGAGCACGAAATTGCACAAATTCAATAGAAAACGGGTCAAACCTTCCGGCTTGACCCGTTCCAGCACCCGTGGGCTTATTTGGCGGGCGGAATCAGCACGCTGTCCACAATGTGAACAACGCCATTGGTGGCGGAAATGTCGGCGGTCTGGACCATGGCGTCCTCGATGGTGACGAATTCGCCGGCCTTGGAGAGCGCCACATTGGCGCCGTTGACGGTTTTGGCGTTGCCGTTTTTGACGTCAGCTGCCATCACCTTGCCGGGAACGAGGTGGTAGGCCAGAACCGCCTTGAGTTTGGCCGGATCTTTGGCGAGCTCGTCCATGGTTTTGGCCGGCACTTTGGCGAAAGCCGCGTTGGTGGGTGCGAATACGGTGTAAGGGCCGGTGCCCTTGAGTGTGTCGGTCAGCCCGGCTTTGGCTACCAGGCCATTGAGGGTGCTGAGCTGCGATTGGGTGGCAATCGTGTCTGCCACGGACACCGGGGTGGAGGTGGTGGCGCAGCCGGCGAGGGCGGCAACAGCGGTAGCGAGGACCAGAAAGCGGCGGTTCAACATGAAAGATTCTCCTGATTAATCCTGATTAAGACGAGGCCAAGGGTAGGAGAGCCCGATGACAGATTCGTGACGGTAATTTGAAGGTTTTGTGACGCTATAGAGGGGCGGCAGCCCGCCGGGAGGCTGTCATATTTGTCACATCCTTGTCACACAAGATTTCTACAGTCGACGCATCTTCCCGATCAATCCCAACCAGTTTCGACCAATCCCAACCCAAGAGGTGTTCTGATGAACCTGACTTTTAAAGCTTCCCTGACTACCGTAGTAGGCCTTGCCCTGACGTCGCTTGCCACGCTCGCCGCCGCCCAGGACGTGACCGGCGCCGGTGCGAGCTTCCCGGCCCCCCTGTATTCCAAGTGGGCGGCTGACTACAACAAGGCCACCAGCGTCAAGATCAACTACCAGTCGGTCGGTTCCGGCGCCGGTTTGCGCCAGATTGAAGCCAAAACCGTTGATTTCGGCGCTTCCGACGCCCCCCTGAAAGATGAAGAACTGGTCAAAAAGGGCCTGATGCAATTCCCCACGGTGATCGGCGGCGTCATTCCTGTGGTCAACATCAAGGGCATCACCCCCGGCCAGCTCAAGCTGAGCGGCCAGGTGCTGGGCGACATCTACCTTGGCAAGATCACCAAGTGGACCGACCCGGCCATCAAGGCCCTGAACCCCACGCTGCCCCTGCCTGACGCCGCCATCGCACCGGTGCGCCGCGCCGACGGCTCCGGCACCAGCTTCATCTTCACCAACTACCTGAGCAAGGTCAATGCCGAGTGGAAGTCCAAAGTGGGAGAGGGCACCGCAGTGAACTGGCCCGTAGGCGCTGGCGGCAAGGGCAATGAAGGCGTGGCGGCATTCGTCGGCCGTCTGCCTAATTCGATCGGCTATGTGGAATACGCCTACGTCAAGCAAAACAAGATGACTTTTGCCCAGCTGAAGAACGCCGCTGGCAACTTCGTGTCGCCTGAAGATGGCGCATTCAAGGCCGCCGCCGCAGGTGCCGAGTGGTCCAAGAGCTTCTACCAGATCCTGACCGAGCAGCCTGGCAAGGATTCGTGGCCCATCACCGGCGCTACTTTCATCCTGATGCAGAAAGTCCAGGACAAGCCTGCCCAGGCCGCTGCTTCACTCAAGTTCTTTGAGTGGGCTTACAAAAACGGCGACAAAACTGCCGACGACCTGGACTATGTGCCCATGCCTGCCGCCGTGAAAACCATCATTGAAAAAGCCTGGGGCGACATCAAGGACACCTCGGGCAAGGTTGTCGCTTACAAATAAGCGCAACAAGCGCAACAAGCTGATTTTCCGCAGTCGTTACATACCATAGGGGTTTCTCACGTGTCCTCTACACTTCCGGCTAGCCGGGCCGCTTTTGACCACCCGGCAAAAGCGACCGGACGCGATATGACCAATCCTCCTCCTGGCGGCACTGTGCGCAGAAGCCCCCTGGCAGACCGGCTTTTCGGCTGGGCTGCGCAGGGCGCGGCCTGGCTGACACTGGCCCTGCTGGCCGGCATCCTGGTTTCCCTCGTCATCGGGGCGTGGCCAGCGATCAGCAAATACGGCCTCGGCTTCCTCACCAGCAGCGTCTGGGACCCTGTCAAGGGCGAGTACGGCGGACTGGTCATGATTTACGGCACCATTGCCACGTCATTGATCGCACTGCTCATCGCGGTGCCGGTGAGCTTCGGCATCGCGCTGTTCCTGACCGAGTTGTCACCCGCATGGCTCAAAAGGCCCCTGGGCACCGCCATCGAACTGCTCGCCGCCGTGCCGTCCATCGTCTACGGCATGTGGGGCCTGCTGGTGTTCGGCCCCATCCTGGCCACCTACGTACAGCAGCCGCTGCAAAGCCTTTTGAGCGGCGTGCCTTATCTGGGCGCGCTGGTGTCTGGCCCTCCTGTGGGTATCGGCATTTTGTCGGCCGGCATCATCCTGGCCATCATGATCATTCCTTTCATCGCCTCGGTGATGCGGGACGTGTTCGAGGTCACGCCGGTTTTGCTCAAGGAATCCGCCTATGGGCTGGGCTCCACCACCTGGGAAGTTGTCTCCAAAGTCGTGCTGCCTTACACCAAGGCCGGTGTGGTGGGCGGCATCATGCTGGGCCTGGGCCGTGCGCTGGGCGAAACCATGGCGGTGACCTTCGTCATCGGCAACTTCAACCAGCTCGATTCGCTGAGCCTCTTTCAGGCGGCCAACAGCATCACGTCGGCGCTGGCCAACGAGTTCGCTGAAGCCGGCGAGGGCCTGCACCAGGCTGCTTTGATTTACCTGGGCCTGGTGCTGTTCTTCATCACGTTTGTCGTGCTGTCGCTGTCCAAGCTGCTGCTGGCCCAACTGCGAAAAAGTGAAGGGGTGAAAACATGAGCGCCGTGATGCACGATGCGCGGTTGGCCAAGTTTGCCCGCCGCAAGCGGGTCAACCGGATTGCGCTGGTCCTCTCCCTCGCAGCCATGTCCTTTGGCCTGTTCTGGCTGGCATGGATTTTGTGGGAAACGATTCGCCTGGGCGTGGGCGGTCTTTCATGGGCAACCCTGACCCAGATGACGCCGGCGCCCAATGAAGAGGGCGGTATCGCCAACGCAATTTACGGCTCCTTCCTGATGGTGCTGCTGGCCACTTTTGTGGGCACGCCGATCGGCATCATGGCGGGCATCTACCTGGCCGAATACAACACCAAGGGCATGCTGGCATCCGTGACGCGCTTCGTCAACGACATCCTGCTGTCTGCACCATCCATCGTGATTGGCCTGTTTGTGTACACGGTCGTCGTGTCGCAGTTCAAATCCTATTCGGGCTGGGCCGGTGTCCTGGCGCTGGCACTGATCGTTATTCCCGTGGTGATTCGCACGACGGAAAACATGCTGCAACTGGTGCCGCCAGGCCTGCGTGAAGCGGCTTACGCCTTGGGCGCACCGAAATGGAAAGTCATCACCAGCATCACCTTGCGCGCCGCACGTGCCGGCGTGACGACCGGCATCCTGCTGGCCGTGGCGCGGATTGCCGGTGAAACGGCGCCGCTGCTGTTCACGGCGCTGAACAACCAGTTCTGGACGTCTGACCTGAGCCAGCCCATGGCGAGCTTGCCCGTGACGATCTTCAAGTTTGCACTGAGCCCTTATGAGAACTGGCAGCAACTGGCATGGGCAGGCGTATTCCTGATCACCATGGCAGTGCTTGGCCTGAACATCCTGGCGCGTGTATTGACACGTGCCAAAAACTGACAGGCTGACGCCTTTCCTTTAGACCACACAACACAACAAGGTCACAGATGGATACCCCTACTGCATCACGCGAACAATCGAAAATTTCGGTCAAGAACCTCGACTTCTACTACGGCAAGTTCCACGCCCTCAAAAGCATCAACCTGGAAATTCCCGAGAAGAAGGTCACGGCCTTCATCGGCCCCTCGGGCTGCGGCAAGTCCACGCTGCTGCGCATCTTCAACCGCATGTATGAGCTCTACCCCGAGCAGCGCGCTGAAGGTGAAATCATGTTCGACGGTGAGAACCTGCTGACGTCCAAAAAAGACGTGGCGCTGATCCGCTCCAAGGTCGGCATGGTGTTCCAGAAGCCGACGCCGTTCCCGATGTCGATCTACGACAACATCGCCTTTGGCGTGAAACTGTTCGAAAGCCTGAACGCTTCGGACATGGACGAGCGCGTGGAATGGGCGCTACGCAAGGCCGCGCTGTGGACGGAAGTCAAGGACAAGCTGAACCAGAGCGGCTCCAGCCTCTCGGGCGGCCAGCAGCAACGCCTGTGCATTGCCCGCGGCATCGCCATCAAGCCTGAAGTGCTGCTGCTGGACGAGCCCTGTTCGGCGCTGGACCCTATTTCCACCGCCAAGGTGGAAGAGCTGATTGCCGAGCTCAAGAACGAATACACGGTAGTCATCGTGACGCACAACATGCAGCAGGCGGCCCGCTGCAGCGACTACACCGCCTATATGTATCTGGGCGACCTGGTTGAGTTTGGCGCAACCGAAGACTTGTTCTTCAAGCCAAAACGTAAAGAAACCGAAGACTACATCACCGGCCGTTTCGGCTGATACGGATTAGGGAGCACACATGCCTGATAAACACCTATCGACCCAGTTTGACAGCGAACTCAACGGCGTCTCTTCGCGCGTGATGGAGTTGGGTGGCCTCGTCGAGTCGCAGATTCGCCTGGCCATCTATGCGCTGTCCCAGTTCAGCGCCGAAAGCGCCAACCAGGTGATCGAAACCGAATCGCGCGTCAACGCGATGGAAATCGACATCGACCGCGAGCTGTCGTCCATCATTGCGCGGCGCCAGCCTACGGCTCGCGACCTGCGCCTGCTGATTGCGATTTCCAAGACCACAGCCAACCTCGAGCGTGCCGGCGACGAGGCCGAGAAGATTGCCCGCATGGTCAAGTCCATCATAGAAAGCGGATCGGCCCGTGCCCTGCCTTCGTCCGACCTGCGCATCGCGGCGGAGCTTGCTTCCGGCCTGCTGCGCAAGGCACTGGATGCTTTTGCCCGGCTGGACACCGCGGTCGCGGTTTCCATCCTCAAGGAAGACGACCAGATCGACCAGGAATTCGACGGTTTTGTGCGCAAGCTCATCACTTACATGATGGAAGACCCGCGCACGATTTCGCCTAGCCTGGACCTGCTGTTTGTGGCCAAGGCCATCGAGCGCGTGGGCGACCATGCCAAGAACATCGCAGAATTCATCATTTACATCGTCAAGGGCGCCGACGTGCGGCACACGCCGATGGAACAGATTGAATCCGCAGTAAAGTAAAGACGGAATGAAACACCTGCCACGCATACTGATTGTTGAAGACGAGCCAGCCATTGCCGAGTTGATTGCCGTCAACCTGCGGCATGGTGGCTTTGACCCCGTGGTGGCGGAAGACAGTGTGTCGGCCCAGCGCGAACTCGACGCTGTGTTGCCCGATGCCATCCTGCTCGACTGGATGCTGCCGGGGCAAAGCGGCCTGGCGTTGGCGCGTCACTGGCGCAAGCAGGCGCGTACCAAGAGCATTCCCATCCTCATGTTGACGGCACGCGGTGACGAGCCCGACAAGGTGGCCGGGCTGGATGCCGGCGCCGACGACTACATCACCAAGCCGTTTTCTACCCAGGAACTGTTGGCGCGCATACGTGCCGTGCTGCGGCGCCGCGCTCCCGAGTCGGTGAACGACAGCGTGACCGTCGGCGGGCTGGTCCTGGACGCCGCCACGCATCGCATTTCCTACCTGGGCCAGGAGCTCAAGCTGGGCCCGACCGAGTTCAAGCTGCTGCACTACCTGATGAAACACGCCGAGCGCGTCCACAGCCGCAGCTCCCTGCTCGATAAGGTGTGGGGCGACCACGTGTTCATTGAAGAGCGCACCGTCGACGTCCACGTCAAGCGTCTGCGTGAGGCCTTGGGCGCAGCGGGCACCATGGTGGAAACTGTGCGCGGCGCCGGCTACCGGCTGACGGCGATGGCCGCCAACAACCCGGTCGCTGCGGCACAATCCAGCGCATGATCAATCGGTGGATTGTTTTTGCCGCCTGCATGATTGTTGGCGGCGGTTTGGGCTTTTGGGCGCGCACCGCAAACGGCTTGACCTTCGGACTGGGCATAGGCTTGGCTGTGGGGGCTATGGTCTGGCTGGTCATCGACAGCTTCTACATCGGCCGCCTGCTGCGCTGGCTGCGCATCGAACAAAACAACGATACACCGGCCGTGACGGCCGGCAGCGCCCCCAGCCTTCCCGGTGTATGGGGCGAGGTAGCGGACCGGACCCGCCGGCTGCTCAAGAATCGCGATCAACAGTTCCAGGAAAGCCAGGCGCGCCTCGATGAATTCCTGGCGGCCATGCAGGCCTCGCCGAGCGGCGTGGTGCTGCTCGACGCGCAAGGCCGTATCGAGTGGTGCAACCAGATGGCCAGCCAGCACTTCGGGTTTGACGCCCAGCGCGACGTGCTGCAGCACATCGCCAACCTGGTGCGTGACCCGGCCTTCAAGGCTTATATGGCAGCGGGTGATTTCTCGCACGACGTGGTGATCCCGGGCAACTTCAGCACGCCGGCCCGCCCGGTGAAGCTGTCGGTGCATGTGCATTCCTATGGCAAAAACCGCAAGCTGCTACTGTCGCGGGACATCACGGCCGTGGAGCTGGCAGAAGCCATGCGTCGCGACTTTGTGGCCAATGTGTCGCATGAGATCCGCACGCCATTGACAGTCCTGTCGGGTTTTATCGAAACCTTGCAAACGCTGCCGCTCAAGGAGCCGGAGCGTGCCCGCTACCTGGCGCTGATGTCGCAGCAGTCGCAGCGCATGCAGACGCTGGTGAATGACCTGCTGACCCTGTCGCGACTGGAAGGCAGCCCGTTTCCGGGCGCCAGTGACTGGATGACCGTCAGTGCGCTGATGGCCCAATCAGAGCAGGAGGCAAGGGCCTTGTCGTTGGTGATTGCGCCGCAGGGCCACCAGCTGGAATTTGACCAGGGGCCAGGCACCGAAATCGCCGGGGTACAGACCGAGCTTTATAGCGCGATGTCCAATCTGGTAACCAATGCAGTGCGCTACACGCCGGAGGGCGGTTTGGTCCGCGTCAGCTGGGCGCTGCTGGAGGACGGGCGTGGTGAGTTCAAGGTCAAGGACACCGGGCCGGGTATCGCGCCTGAGCACCTGCCACGCCTGACGGAACGTTTTTACCGTATCGACCGCAGCCGATCGCGTGAAACCGGGGGCACCGGCCTGGGCCTTGCCATCGTCAAACATGTCGCCCAGCGTCACGGTGCTGAGCTCAACATTCAAAGTGAACCGGGGCACGGCTCCTGCTTTTCCATCATTTTTCCCGTCGTGCGCGTTCGCCGGACTCAACCAGTTTGAGTCACCTTCAGGCTGCGCCTGACTGCATGCCACAACAGAGCCAGAAAACATGCCGCAACGAGGCCAATGGCGAGCGTGCTGGCCGCCCAGAAACTGCTGGCGGACTGCGTCGCGGCCTGGCCTGCAATGCCGTCGTAAGCCAGACGATAGCCCCCCAGAAGCCCAAGGCCCCATAGCAGCACGCCATAAAGGGCCAGCGGCGCAATGGTGATGCGGTAGCAGCGGAGCAAAAAGGCCGTCAGGGCCTGTGTTGCATCGGCGACGTGATAGAACGCAACCCACACCAGCAAAGCGGAGGCCAGCGCGACGATTTCCGGGTTGCCGGAGTACCAGCCTGCCAGCACGGGGCCGGCCATTGAAACCACGGCCGCGAGTGTCAGCGCCGCGAGCCCTGTGAGCTTCAGCCCCAGCAGCACCACGCGTTTTGCGTAATCCGGGCGTCCTGCGCCTATCCAGAACGAAACGCGGGCACTGCACGCGATGGCCATGGACAGCGGCATCATGTAGAGAACCGCGGCCACGCTGGATGCAATCTGGTGGCTTGCGGAGGCCACGGTGCCGAGGCGGGCGATGAAGAGTGCCATCAGCGTGAACGACGTCACTTCCACCAGATAAGCCAGGCCGCCGGGAATGCCGAGCCTGGCGAAGTGACCTATTTGCAGCCAGTCCGGCCGTTCCATGCGTTGCCAGATGCGATAGGGCAGGTACAGCGTCTGTGTGCGCAGCATCAGGATGGCCAGCGCCAGCAGCAGGTAGTTCACAATCAGCGTGGCCCATGCGCAGCCGACAGCGCCCATGGGTTCTACGCCGGCACCGCCGGCCACCAGCCAGATAGACAGGGGGATCTTGACCAGCAGGGCGCCGACCTGCAGCCAGGTGACCAACAGCGGCTTGCCCAGTGCCTGGTTGAAGGTGCTGTAGATGCGAAACAGCAGGGATGGTGCGAACGCAAAGGCCAGCACCGCAAGGTAACGCTGTACCTCATCGCGCATCAGTTCAGGCACTTGTGCCCAGCGCAGCAGGGGGCCGGGGAAGAGCATAGCTGCCATACCCACCACCACGATAAAACCGCACAGGTACATGCTTTGGCGCAGCGAAGCACCTACCGCCTCATGGCGGCGCGCGCCCATCATTTCGGCCCAGATGGGCAGCAGCGCCTGGACAATGCCGATCAGGCCAACGTAAACACTGATGTAAAGCGCCGATCCTACCGACAGCGCGGCCAGGGCCTCGTCGCTGTAGCGGCCTGCAATCACCGTGTCGGCCACACCGAAGGCCATGACGGCCAGTTGCCCGACGAGCACGGTGCCCGCGTGCTGGCTGATGATCTTGAGTTCGCTCAAGGGCTGGTTCTTGAGTTCGGGCGGGGAAGGCCCACCCGCTTGAACAGCAGGACGTTTTCCGTCTTGTCCGTGGGTCGGCGCACCGTCGCCTGGAAGGCCCAATCGGGCAAATTAACGACGCGGCTGAGCGTTGGCTGCGCCTCGACATCCACAATCAGGTAGGGGCAGCTTGCCTGCGTTCCGGCTTGCCGGAGCTCGAGCCCGCCGTGGTACTGCAGCGCGGCGGCCTGCGCACTGCCTACGCCGTAAATCTCAACGCAGGCGCTTTTGTCGACGAGATTTGCGATCTGGCGCGACAGGGGCGCAAGGCTGCGGGCATAGTCGAGCAGGGGCAGCCAGAGCGTCATCAGCAGCAGCCAGCACAGGGTGGCGCCGCCGGCAGGCAGTACCAGCGATTTCCAGATGGCCGCACGCTGCGCGCCGGCGCGCCATTTGACGAGCCAGGCCCAGGCCAGGGTGGCCAGCAGTGCGGCCAGAAACGCCAGCCACGAGAAGCTGGGTTCAAACCCCGGTGCGAGTTTGGCGACGTTGGCTGCGGGTTGACGCGGAACGCCAGTCTGCATGGCAATCCAGACCACCCAGATGATGATGCCGCAGCCGGTGAAAAACAGCAGTGTGAACCAGTCAATCAGCGAGGCCACGCTGCGTTTGAGTGTGGGGAGCGCGAAGGCAGCCAGCGCTGCCAGCGGCGGCAGGCTCAGCAGCAGGCTGCGGTCCGAGGCTGTGGTCGTCAGCGTGGCGGCCACGGCCATCGCGGCGAACCACAATGGCAAGGCGACATGGCGGCTGGCCAGCTGCCTGCGCCAGCGATAAAGTGTCCACATCGCCAGCGGCCAGGCCGGCCAGGTAAACCACAGCAGCAGGCGACCCAGGCTGCGCCAGTCTTTCAGGGCGGACTGACCGTCTGCGCCCGGCAGGTGAATTCTCCAGCGCCACAGGTCCAACCCATGGGCCAGCAGCGCTACCAGCAGCGTGATGCCGGTGATCAGCAGCACCCAGTGCCAGGACTGTTGCCTGGCTGCAGGATCGGACTGGCCGGTGCCCCAGCGCATGTGAGTCCATTCCACCAGTGCCCCGCCCATGCCAATCAGCAATGCCAGTGTGGGAGCACCGCTCAGGGCGAGTCCTGCAAGCCCGATCAGCAGACCGAATGCCGGGCCGAGGATTTTGGTGGCCGCACGGTAGGGGCTTGCTGCCATGGCGTAAAAGGCCAGCGCCGTGAACCCGAGCTGGGCCAGGGCCGGCGTGGTTTCATGGGAGAGCTGCGCCAGGCCAAGACTGGCGATCAGCGCCAGCAGGGCGGTATCGGCGATAGCCCGGGCGTAGTCGACCGGACTGGCCTCGCCGCCGAAAGCAAAGGCGACTGGCTGGGCTTGCGGGCTACGCGCCAGGTAGTAAACGGCGTACCACGTCGCCAGCATCGTCAACACGAGCAGTGCCACAAATGGAATGCGCACAGCCCATGCCGGATCCAGAAAGGGGAAAACCTTGATGGCGATGGCACCCAGCCAATACGGTGCCAGTGCATCGAATTCCGTGACCTGGCCCAGCAACTGTGGACGTAGCCAGTTGCCCGCCATGGAGGCGAGTTCACGCATTACGCCAAACGCAGCAATGTCTTCGTTTTTCCAGGGGCCACGCCCCAGAAAACCCGGCAGCGCATAGGCTGCGCAAAACAGCAGCAGTGCGAGTCGCGGCAGGCGGCGCACAGCGGACTGGGCAATGATGGCAGGAGACGGTTTATTCAAAACGTATGGGTCGGATAGATCTGGGAGATCGAAAGGGAGCGCGGCTGCTGTCGGGTCGTTCAGTCCTGGCTACGGGTGATTCTGCGTCAAACCAGCCTGAGGCACATCGCGTAACCTGGCAAATTTTGCCGAAAAAAAAGCAGCCTGAATTTCAGGCTGCTTTTTTGCAGGCTGGCGAAAGTTTTTTCGCAGCTTATCCGGCAGCTTACTTCGCAGCTTCGGGTGCGGCCTCTTTGGCTGCGGTCTTGCCGAAACGGTTGCGGAATTTCTCGACGCGGCCACCCATGTTGTCCACGGATTTTTGTGTGCCGGTGTAAAAAGGGTGCGATTCGCTGGACGTATCGAGCTTGTACAGGGGCAGTTCGCGACCGTCGTCCATCTTCACCATTTCTTTGGTGTTCACGCAGGAGCGGGTGACGAACTTGAAGTTGTTGGACAGGTCCAGGAAACAAACTTCGCGGTAGTTGGGGTGAATGCCTTCTTTCATGATCTTTCCTTATTCGTTGCGGGAGCCACACCAAGCCAGTCCTGGGCACTTTCCGCTAAGCCGCACATTATAGCACCCCCGTCCAAGTTCACTGCGTGTAACTTGTTCCCCCCTCAAGGGGCGGCGCCTTGGGCCGGCGAAGCCGGACCCTCGGCCCCCGCTGGTAAATACCCCACTGGTTGCGCCCTGGATCTTCAATCCAGTATGAGCCGCGGGACTGGCTTTGCCAGACCGCAGGCGGGCGGCCCCCTCGGGGGGCAGGAAGCTACACGAAGTGAGCGACCGTGGGGGCCACGTTCTAGCCGCCCCGCCTCATCATGTCGAAGAATTCGTGGTTGTTCTTCGTCGCTTTCATGTTCTTGAGCATCAGCTCCATGGATTCGATTTCATCCATGTTGTACATGAATTGACGCAAAATTCGCGACTTTTGGAGGATTTCGGGTGCAAGTAACAGCTCTTCCTTGCGGGTGCCGCTGCGGTTGAGGTGAATTGCCGGGAACACGCGTTTTTCGTACAGGCGGCGGTCCAGGTGGATTTCGCAGTTGCCGGTGCCCTTGAATTCTTCAAAGATCACTTCGTCCATGCGGCTGCCGGTGTCTACCAGCGCGGTGCCGATGATGGTCAGGCTGCCGCCTTCTTCAATATTGCGGGCCGCACCGAAGAAGCGCTTGGGGCGCTGCAGTGCGTTGGCGTCCACACCGCCGGTCAGCACTTTGCCCGATGAAGGCAACACGTTGTTGTAGGCGCGGGCCAGGCGGGTGATGGAGTCCAGCAGGATAACGACGTCCTTGCCGAGTTCAACCAGGCGCTTGGCGCGTTCGATCACCATTTCGGCCACATGCACGTGGCGTGCGGCGGGTTCGTCAAAAGTGGAGGAGATCACTTCGCCGCGCACGCTGCGCTGCATTTCGGTCACTTCTTCAGGGCGCTCGTCCACCAGCAGCACCATCATGACCACTTCAGGGTAGTTGGCGGTAATGGCGTGGGCGATGTTCTGCATCATCACGGTCTTGCCGGACTTGGGCGGTGCGACCAGCAGGGCGCGCTGGCCTTTGCCGATAGGCGCGACGATGTCGATGATGCGGCTGGTCAGGTTCTCTTCGCCCTTGATGTCGCGTTCGAGCTTGAACTGCTCGCGTGGGAACAGCGGGGTCAAGTTCTCGAACATGACCTTGTGCTTGTTGTCTTCAGGCAGGCCGTCGTTGACCTTGTCGAGCTTGTTCAGGGCAAAGTAGCGCTCGCCATCCTTGGGGGTGCGCACTTCGCCTTCAATCATGTCGCCGGTGTGCAGGTTGAAGCGGCGAATCTGGCTGGGGCTGATGTAGATGTCGTCGGTGCTGGCCGTGTAGCTTGAATCCGGAGCACGGAGGAAACCGAAACCGTCGGGCAGCACTTCCAGCACGCCGTCGGCCACGATGGTCTCACCGGTTTTTGCACGTTTTTTGATGATGGCGAACATCAGCTCCTGCTTGCGCATACGGCCGACGTTTTCGATCTCAAGGGCTTCGGCCTGCTTGAGGACTTCAGACACGTGCAGTGCCTTGAGTTCGTTTAAGTGCATGGAGTTACTCCTTGCGGAGTTCATTGATGGAAACGGGGGAGGTTTGAAAAGAAGCCGCAGAAGATGGCTTACAAACCGGGAACTCGAACCAGGCAGCGAGTGCCGTCTGGTGAATAAAGCACATTATGACAGGAAATTCATGCAGGAAATCAAGGCATTTTTCCTGCGTCCGGCCAGCGGCCGGGGGACCTGCGCCGGTCGGGAAGCGGCGGTGCGCCGTGCTTCCCTTCCAGCGCGAAAAACCTCAGGCCAGTTGCTGGTCAATGAAGGCGGTCAGCTGGGCCTTGCTCATGGCGCCGACCTTGGTGGCGGCCAGCTGGCCGTCCTTGAACAGCATCAGGGTGGGGATGCCGCGGATACCGAACTTGGCGGGAATGTCGCGGTTTTCGTCGACGTTCATCTTGGCGATCTGCAGGCGGCCGTCGTAACCGGTGGCCACTTCGTCCAGAATCGGCGCGATCATCTTGCACGGACCGCACCATTCAGCCCAGTAGTCCACCAGCACGGGTTTGGAGGCTTGCAGCACGTCGGCTTCGAAAGTGGCATCGGTGGTATGTTTGATCAGTTCGCTCGCCATGGCGGCTCCTTTGTCTGTTTAGGATGGTTACGATACGGTACGGCTAAAGTTGTAGTCATTGTGGCAGAAAGCAAGTGGCCGGGTCGGGCGCGCGGGGGCTATGGCGCCGATAGAGATTATTCAATTTGCGGCTTCCGGCCCCATTTCTTTCTTGCCAACCTCTTTTCCCCAACCTCTGTATGCCACCCGTTCCAACCTCTGATGCCGCATGGTCCGCGCCTGATGCGCTGTGCTGGCACCAGGCCATGGGCCGGCTTGCAGAAGCGATGCAGGCGCGCGGCGTCCATCCCGCAGAAGCCGTGGTGCTGCTGCCCTATGCCCAGCTGATCCAGCAGGCGCGCCGCGCCTGGGCTGCGCAGGCAGGCGAGACATTTTTTGTTCCCCGCTTTGAAACCACCATGAACTGGGCCAGCGGCCTGGGCGGCACGCTCGGCTCGTATGTGCCTTCAGGCGACGATTTGCGCATGGATGTGGCGGTCGACATGCTCACAGCCGCATCGCTGCTGGGCCGCGCGGGCCTGGGCGCCCAGCAGGATGCGCTGGCGGGCCGGCTGGTTGAAGCGGCGTGGAGCCTGGCCGGTGTGGCCGCAGCCGTCGTGCCGGCCGCTCGCCGCGCCTGGAGCGAGCGCTTGGCGCTAACGCTGGGAGCAGGCCTGGATTCGCCGGTGCTGGCCCTCGAAGCTGCCGTGGGGCGCATTGCGCTGGCCTGGGCGGCGGCGTCCGCCTATCCCACGGACCGCCTTTTCCAGGCGAAACCTCAGCTGCTCGCCGTGCTGGAAGGCTTTCAGGCCGACCCGCTTACCGAGGCCCTCAAGGCGCACTTCGGCGACCGGTCGGTTTCCATCCCGCTGTGCGTCTCACTCGAAGAGCCCTCGGCACCGCCCGCGCTGCACATTGCGCAAGACGCCGAAGACGAAGCGGGCCGCGCCGCCGCCTGCGTGCTGGCGCATCTGGCGCAAGGCCGCAGCCCGGTTGCGCTGATTGCGCAGGACCGGCAACTCACACGCCGTGTCGGCGCCATGCTCGCTGAGCGCGGCATCGCCATGCGCGATGAAACCGGCTGGAAGCTTTCAACCACTCGCGCCGCCGCCGCTCTGATGAGCCTGCTGCGCGCCATGCCCTGGGACGCGTCGACGGATGCCGTGCTGGACTGGCTGAAAAACGCACCGGCGTTTGACGCCGCGCTGGTCACCGCCGCCGAGACTGAGTTGCGCAAGACCGGCGTGCGCGCCTGGCGCGACCTGCCGGACTTTGCGGAAGACGCCATCTTGCCGCCAGCCTTTGCGGCAACAGGCCCGTTGGCGCGCGAGGTGAACGCATTGCGCAGCCCTTTCAGCCGTGCCCGCCCGCTGGCGATGTGGCTGCGCGACCTGCGCACCCTTTTGCAGTCGGCGGGGCAGTGGGACGCACTGGCGCAGGACGAAGCCGGGCAGACGGTGCTGGACGTGCTGCGCCTGCACGAAGGCGCCGAGACCGAATTCGAAGCATCGCCGGTGATGCGGCTGCATGACTTCACGCAGTGGGCCAATCAGGCGCTGGAGGGCGGCAAGTTTTCCCCGGCGCATCCGCCCGCGGAGCAGGTGGTCATACTGCCGCTGCCGCAGCTGCTGGGCCGCCCCATGCAGGCCGTGGTGCTGCCCGGCTGCGATGAAATCCGCCTGCCGGTGTCACCAGAACCTCCCGGTCCCTGGACGCCCGGCCAACGCGAGCTGCTGGGCCTGCCGTCGCGGGAAGTGCTTGCCGCTGCCCAGCGCCAGGCCTGGCACTATGCCCTGCACATGCCGCATCTCGATGTGCTCTGGCGCACCAGTGAATCCGGCGAACACCTGATCCCCAGCGGCTTTGTGCAGGAGCTGCTGCTGGACCAGGACGAGGAAGCAGTACAGCGCATGGCCACCGACCCCCGCAGCCTGCGTGCCGTGGCAACCCAGCCGACGCCGTATCCCTTCCCGACCGGCGAGGCCTTGCCCGTCATCCGGCTTTCTGCCAGCGCGTACGAAGACCTGCGGCGTTGCCCCTACCGCTTTTTTGCGCTGCGTCAGCTTAGGCTGCAGGAGCCCGAAGAGCTCGAAAGCGAGTTGGGCAAGCGCGACTTCGGCAACTGGCTGCACAGCCTGCTGCGGCATTTCCATGAGGCACTCAAAGCGGCACCAACCCCCGATCTATCAGCGCGGGTAGCTATGCTAAACATAGCAGCGGAGCGCGCCACGCAAGAGCTGGCGCTCAGCGACAGCGAGTTTTTGCCCTTTGCCGCGGCCTGGCCCGGTGTGCGCGAGGGCTATCTGAAATGGCTGGCCGACCACGAAGCCACCGGCGCGGTCTTCGACGAAGCCGAAGTCTGGCGCGAAGTGCCTGTCGGCACGCTCACGCTGCTCGGCCAGCTCGACCGCGTTGATCGCCAGCCTGACGGGCACGCCCTGGTGATCGACTACAAGACCGAGCCGCGCACGACCACGGCCGAACGCATCAAGAACGGCCATGAAGACACCCAGCTTGCCTTTTATGCCGCCCTGATGAGCGACGACACGCTGGCCGCGGCCTACGTCAACCTCGGCGAAAAAGAGCCGACCAAGACCTATGAGCAAGCCGAGATCGTCGGCTTGCGCGACGAGCTCATCGACAGCATTTTGACCGACATGGCGCGCATCTCGCGCGGGGCGGCGCTGCCGGCATTAGGGGAGGGCAAGGCGTGCGACTATTGCGCGGCCCGCGGGTTATGCCGGAAGGACTTCTGGAATCCAGACGAAGAAACTGCGCGGGGGATGAGCCAATGACCGCTCCCGGCCAAACCCACATCGCTCACGCCGCCGCCTACGAATGCAACGGCGAGCCGCTCTCCGCCGATGCCTTCTACGCCATCGCCTGCGACCCGCGGCGCAGCGTGGCGGTGGAAGCCTGCGCCGGCGCCGGCAAGACCTGGATGCTGGTGTCACGCATCGTGCGGGCCTTGCTGGACGGGGCCACGGCCGCACCGGGGCAGCAGGTGCTGCCGCACGAGATTCTGGCGATCACCTTCACCAAAAAGGCTGCCGGTGAAATGCGCGAGCGTCTGGATGACTGGCTCAAGGCCTTTGCCCACGCCGACGACGCCACCCTGCAGCGCGAGCTGGAAATGCGCGGCGTCAGGGTCGATTTTTCAAGCCAAAAAGGCCTGAAGTCCGCACAGGCCTTGCGCGAGCAGCTATCAAATTTATATCGCTCCATTCTGGCCAGCGGCCGCTCGGTGCAGATTCGTACCTTTCACAGCTGGTTTGCAGCCTTGCTGCGCAGTGCGCCGGTGGCGGTGCTGCAGCGCCTGGAGCTGCCGGTGAACTACGAGCTGCTGGAAGACGATGCGCCGGCACGCGCGCTGGTGTGGCGGCGGTTTTATGCGGCCGTCGCGGTTGACGCGTCACTCAAGGCTGACTTTGAGGCGGTGGTGCTGGCGTATGGGCGTTTCCAGGCCGACAAGGCCTTGCAAGCCGCGCTCGACAAGCGCACCGAGTTCACGCTGGCTGATGAAAAAGGCGTGATCGACGCCTCGGTACAAGCCTTCAGTGCACAGTTCACTGAATTTGGCGGCCTTGATGAACCCGAAGAGCTGCTCAGCACCAACCGTTTTCACCGGCAAACCTTGAGGGACGCCGCCATCGCGCTGGGCCGCGCGAGCGCGCCGACTTTTTCGGCCAAAGGCGTGGAACTGGAGCAGGCGTTGACGGCCGGAGACTTCCCGGCGGCCATTGCGGCCCTGCTGACCGAGAAGGGCACGCCGCGCAAGTTCGGCGAAAAAATCGTCGGCATCGAACAGGTGCGCATTGCGCAGGATCTGGTGCTGCGCGTGGTGGCAGCCCGCCAGCAGCACGATGCCTGGCTGTACCAGCAGCGCATGGCGCGGCTGACGCGTGTGCTGATCGCCCAGTTCACCGCCTTGAAGCGCGACCGCGGCTGGGTCGACATGAATGATGTCGAGCGCGCCGCGCTGTTGATGCTGGCTGACCCCGTGCTGTCGGGCTGGGTGCAGGAGCGGCTGGACGCGCGCATCCGCCACCTGATGATTGACGAATTCCAGGACACCAACCCGCTGCAGTGGCAGGCCCTGTATGCCTGGCTCATCGGATACTCGGGTGCGGGCACCGCCCCCAGCGTGTTTCTGGTGGGCGACCCCAAGCAGAGCATTTACCGCTTCCGCCGTGCCGAGCCGCAGGTGTTCCGCGCTGCGCAGGCTTTTGTGGTGCACGGCCTGGGCGGTGACTTGCTCAGCTGCGACCATACGCGGCGCAACGCTGAGGCCGTGATCGACACCGTCAACTCGGCCATGGCCATGGCACGGGAGGCCGACGGCTATGACGGTTTTCGCGAACACACCACGGCTTCAGGCCTCGCCGGCGCCGTGGGCCGGCTTCCGCCCATTGCACGCAACAAGGACGAAGAGGAAGCCTCGCCGCTGGCCGCCGGCTGGCGTGACAGCCTGACCACGCCGCGTGAGTTGCCCGAGGAAACCCTGCGCACGCGCGAGGCGCGCCAGGCCGCTGCCTGGATTTCAGAACAGGTAGCCGGTGGCCTCAGGCCGCAGGACGTGATGGTTCTCTCGCGCAAGCGCGCCGGCCTGCTGCCGCTGCAGGACGAGCTGCGCGCGCTGCACATCCCTGCGCAGGTGGGCGAGAAAACCGAGCTGATCGACTGCTGCGAAGTGCAGGACGTGGTGGCGCTGCTCGACGTGCTGGTGTCGCCGCAGCACGACCTTTCATTGGCGCGCGCGCTGCGCTCGCCGCTGTTCGGGCTGGCTGACGATTGCCTGGTGCAGCTGGCGCTGCTGCAGCGCGAGCACCATCAGCCCTGGTACAGCCTGCTACAAAAAGAGGAGCTGCTTGCGTCCGATTTGAAAGGGCTGGGGCCCATTTTGACCAAATGGAAAAGCTGGCTGGACCGTTTGCCGCCACACGATGCGCTGCAGGGCATTTACGACGACGGCGATGTGCTGGCGCGTTTTGGCGCTGCCGCCCCGGCGGCGCAGCGCAGCGCGGTGCTGGCCAACCTGCGCGCGCTGCTGGGTGTGTCGCTGGCACTCGACGGCGGGCGTTACGCCACGCCTTATGGTTTTGTGCGCGCGCTCAAGGCCGGCGGCACCCAGGCGCCGGCAGCTGTCAGCAGCGAGGCGGTCCGGCTGCTGACCATCCACGGCGCCAAGGGCCTTGAAGCCGAAGCCGTGCTGCTGCTGGACACCGACACGGTCGAGCGCAACGCAGACAGCATGGGCGTGCTGGTTGACTGGCCCGGCGAGGCGACCGAACCACGCAAGTTCGTCTTCCTGGTCAGCGAAAGCCGCCCGCCGGCCTGCGCCGCCGACACGCTGGCCAGCGAGCAGGCCGCCCGCAAGCGGGAAGAGCTCAACGCCCTCTATGTGGCGCTGACGCGTGCCCGCCATACGCTGGTCATTTCATCGATAGAGCCGCACCGCGTGACGACCGAAAGCTGGTGGCAGCGCCTGCACGCACTGGTGGGCGAGCTGCCTGCGCCGGTCGCGGATGAGTCTGCAGCCGTCCATCTCGATGCGGCCGACGCGGGCGTGTTCTACCTGCCCGAGTTGCCTGAACTGCCCGAGGTCATGGCGATTTCCGAGCCCGCTGCGGTGCGCGTTGATGAAGATTCGCTCAAGGCGCGCATCGGCAAAGCCATGCACCGCCTGCTGGAATGGGGCGGTGCGCTGTCGGCGGAACAAGTGAAGGCCGCGGCGCGCGAGTTTCGCCTCAGCCCGGCGCAGGCGGCTGAGGCGGCTGCGCTGGCCAGGCGCATTCTGGCGGGTGAGGGCGCCTGGGCCTGGAACCCGCAAGCCGTGGCCTGGCAAGGCAACGAAGTCGGCCTTGTCTACGCCGGGAAAGACTTGCGGCTGGACCGCCTGGTGCAGCGCAAGGACGCCGGCCACGAAGGCCACTGGTGGGTGCTCGACTACAAATCCGCCGTGGCGCCGGAGCTGCAGCCCGCGCTGGTGGCGCAGCTGCAGGACTACCGTGCGGCGGTGCAGCTGATATACCCCGGCGCGCCGGTGAAGGCGGCTTTTCTGACAGGGCGGGGAACTGTGGTCGAGGTGGACTGATCTCACACGGCTCACGCTCTACCCCGTGTTATTCGCCGACCTGAAGAAAGAAACATCATGTTCAAGCAACTTGCCGCTTCGCTAGCCTTCCTGGCTGTCCTGCCACTGGCATGGGCGCAAACCCCAGCACCTGCCAATCCCACGGTGCGCCTGCGCGCGACGATTGAAAAAGTCGATGCGACCAGCCTCACCATCAGGGAACGCAGCGGCGAAGTGATCACGCTGGTGCGCCCGGCCGAGATGGACGTGTCCGAGGTGTACCCGCTGTCGCTCGCTGACATCAAGCCCGGCAGCTACATCGGCACCGCCGGCATGCCGCAGCCCGACGGCAGCCAGCTGGCACTGGAGGTGCTGGTGTTCCCCGAAGCCGCGCGCGGCGCCGGCGAGGGCCACCGCCCCTGGGATTTGCGGCCCGACAGCACCATGACCAACGCCACCGTGGCCGACCTGGCGGCGGCGCCAACGTCGGTGCCCGGCGGGCAAAAGCTTACGCTGCGCTACAAGGACGGCGAGAAAACCGTGATTGTTCCGCCGGATGTGCCGGTGGTGTCCTTCAAGCCCGGCAAGGCCGATGAAAACGCCTTGCTGGTGCCGGGTGCCAAGGTGATGATCACGGCGCAGGAAAAAGCCGGCAAGCCGACCGCGCTGCGCGTCATCGTCGGCCGCGATGGTTTTGCGCCGCCCATGTAATGCACAGCGCGTGGGCCGGCAAGGTGCGGCCTGTGATAATTGGCGCATGCCGCCCATCGGCGCCTAACCTGTACCTGGCCCCTATTTTTAAGCGATTTAGCTCTGTAGGCCAATAGGGTCGGGCGCAAGCAGCTATCAAAAACAGAGCAAACACATTCGCCTGCGAAGCGCTATTTTTGATGCCTTTCAGGAAGGCAGTGGCTGTTTGGCCCTGATTTCTCCAATTTCACCCTGGCTCGCCCCCGCGAGCAGACGGAACACCTTTTGAACGATTCAGCCTCTCCCGTGAAACCGCCGCCTGCCGGCCCCCTGCGTGTTGCCGTGATCGGCGGCGGGCCCGCCGGCCTGATGGCCGCCGAGGTGCTGGCTACCGCCGGTGCCGCCGTGAAGGTCGAGGTGTATGACGCCATGCCTTCGGTGGGGCGCAAGTTTTTGCTGGCCGGCAAGGGCGGGCTCAACCTCACGCATTCCGAAGCACCCGAGGCTTTTCTGAGCCGCTATGGCGAGCGCGCTGCACAGCTGCAGCCGTTGCTGGCCGCGTTCGGCCCGGCCGAGCTGCGTGCCTGGGCAGAAGCGCTGGGCGTGGAAACCTTTATCGGCAGCTCGGGCCGCGTGTTCCCCAAAGACATGAAGGCGGCGCCGCTGCTGCGCGCCTGGCTGCACCGCCTTCGCCTGGCCGGCGTGCAGTTTTCCATGCGGCACCGCTGGCTGGGCTGGGCCGATGACGGAGCGCTGAAGTTTGCAACGCCGGCCGGCGAGGTGCTGGCACACGCCGACGCCGTGGTGCTGGCCCTGGGTGGCGGCAGTTGGGCCCGGCTGGGCTCTGACGGCGCCTGGGTGCCGCTGCTGGCCGCACGCGGCGTGGTAATAGCGCCGTTGCTGCCGTCCAACTGCGGCTTCGACGTGGCCGCACGCGCGGACAGCCCGGCGCAGCTTGAAGAGGCGGCTGGCGATGCCGGCGAGACCCGTCGCGAATTCCTGCAGGAGCTCATGGGTAAAAGCCCACAGCCGCACACCGGCTGGACAGAGCACTTCGCCAGCCGCTTTGCCGGCCAGCCTTTCAAGTCCGTGGCCATCAGCTTCACCGATTCACATGGCCGCAGCTTCAGCCGCAAGGGCGAGTTTGTCGCCACTGCCACCGGTGTCGAAGGCAGCCTGATCTATGCCGCTTCCTCCTTGCTGCGTGACGAGATTGCTGAACACGGCAGCGCCACCTTCCTGCTCGATTTGCTGCCCGCCAAGACCGCCGAGCAGGTGCTGGTGGAGGTGCGCCACCCGCGCGGCTCACGCTCGCTGTCCAGTCACCTCAAAAGCCGTTTGAACCTCGACGGCATCAAGGCCGCCATGTTGTACGAGCTGCTGGGCAAGGACGCCATCGCCGATCCCGTGCGTTTGGTCGCCGGCATCAAGGCGCTGCCGGTGCGCGTCACCGCGGCCAGGCCGCTGGATGAAGCCATCAGCACCGCGGGCGGCGTGATGTTTGAGGGCCTGAATGCGCAGCTACAGCTGGGTGCTGCGGCTGCTGTGCCCCAGCCCGTGTTCTGCGCCGGTGAAATGCTGGACTGGGAAGCGCCCACAGGCGGCTACCTGCTGACGGCCTGCTTTGCTGGCGGGCGTGTTGCCGGGCAGGGCGTTTTAAGTCATTTTGGCCTGTAGACCAATAGGGTCGTGCGCAAGCAGCTATTGATTTTGTAGCATTTTTTTGAACCATTCGCAGTTGCGCGAGAGGAGCCGCCATGATCGTCCGTTTTAACATCGACTCTTTTGACAAGACCCAGTACGAATACCGCGTGACCTATGAAGGCGAAGACCTGTTCGGCGACGCCGGGCTGGGCGGCATTGAAGAATGCATCATCGCCGCCACCGAAGGCCTGGGCCAGGACGCCGTGGCCGCAGAAGTCGCCTTCAGGGGCATCATCAGCGGCACCTACCCGCTGGCCTCACTGGCGCTCATGTCGGAACAGATCGCCGTTCATGCCTTGCAGACCACCGAGGCGGTTGAAGAGGTGAGCCGGTAGTACCGAGGCCCACAAAAGCCCCGGAGGTGGACTTTGCCGGGGAACTTTCGTTTGTGCGGTAGCGCACATACCGGGGGGCCGTTAGTGCCTATACTTCGAAGACGGTGCGAGATCTCTGCCAGAGGCCCAACTCGAAGCCAGATCCGCCCCGGAGTGTCTCTCGATGGCCCATTCTTCCAACCCCAAAGACAACGAGCTGCTTGCCGCATTGCCAGACGCAGAGTGGCAGCGCTGGCTGCCGCAACTGGAATGGGTCGACATGCCGCTGGGCCAGGTTCTCTACGAATCGGGCACCACACTGGACCATGTGTACTTTCCCACCACGGCCATCGTCTCGCTGCTTTATGTGATGGAAAACGGCTCTTCGGCCGAGATTGCCGTCGTCGGCCATGAAGGCGTCGTGGGTATCTCCCTGTTCATGGGCGGGGAGTCCACACCCAGCCGCGCCGTCGTGCAAAGCGCCGGCCAGGGCTTTCGCCTCAAGGCGCAGGCGATCAAGGACGAGTTCAAGCGCGCGCCGGTGCTGCACCTGCTGCTGCGCTACACCCAGGCACTGATCACGCAGATGGCGCAAACCGCGGTGTGCAACCGCCACCATTCGCTCGACCAGCAGCTGTGCCGCTGGCTGCTCCTCAGCCTCGACCGGTTGCAAAGCAATGAGCTGGTGATGACGCAGGAGCTGATCGCCAACATGCTGGGCGTGCGCCGCGAAGGTGTGACCGAAGGCGCGACCAAGCTGCAAAACCTCGGGCTGATCCGCTATTCGCGCGGCCGCATCACGGTGCTGGACCGACCGGGGCTGGAGCAGCGCACCTGTGAATGTTATGCCGTGGTGAAGAAGGAATACGACCGCTTGCTTCCCGAAAAACTCGCCTCCTAGCATCCCGGTGTGCGGCCTGTTGTGTGCTGTGTGCGCTGGCACACGGTGGCGTTGGCAGCACCTCATGCATACTGGGGCACCGAATTGAACTGACGACAGTAGCGCGGCCTTGTCCGTGACCCGGCACTCCCCGGGGTCCGCCTACACCGGAGAGCCGCTTTGGCCCCTGTCGAAAACCACCTCATTGAGCTTCTCCCTCGCAAGGATCGCCTGCGCCTGCTCGCCGTCTGCGAGCCCGTCGAGCTGTCGCTGGCTGAAGTGCTGTGCGAACCCGGCAAACCCACACGTTACGTCTATTTCCCGGTCGAAAGCTTCATTTCCCTTGTGGCCCTGGTGGAAGGCAGCCCGGGGGTGGAGGTTGGCATGGTGGGGCGTGAAGGCATGCTGGGTGCGCAACTGGTGCTGGGCGTTGTCACCGCGCCGGTGCATGCGGTGGTGCAGGGCGCGGGGGCGTCCTGGCGGATCAGCACCGCCGTTTTCCGGCGCGAGCTGGCGCGCAGTGCTTCGTTGCAACGCGGCCTGAACCGCTACCTTTATGTCTTGATGGCGCAGCAGTCCGCATCAGCCGCCTGCCTTCGTTTTCACCTGACGAGCCAGCGCCTGGCCCGATGGCTGCTGATGAGTCAGGACCGCGCGCATTCCGACAATTTTCATGTGACGCACGAATTTCTGGCCTACATGCTGGGCATGCGCCGCGTCGGCATCACGTCGGCCGCCAGCGCGCTGCAGCGCGGTGGATTGATCGAATACCACCGTGGTGAATTGAAGGTTCTTGACCGCGGCGGCCTGGAAGCCGCGGCATGCAGCTGTTACGCGGCTGACCGGAAAACCTATACCCAATTGCTGCATTGAGGGGCGGCTTTGGGATGGCGGGGGCCTGTCTGTCAGGCAAAAGCATCGGTTTACCTGTTTCAGCTCAACTGCGGCCCGCGACACGGCCTGAAAACCTTTTGCGGCCGATGTGCGTTACCGCACGGACGGATCGCCTAGGGCCGCCTAGAAAGGAGCGTACGGCGATATTGCGAACCTTTGAAGGCGCAGCGCCCAACCGCTGTTGCAGCGCCATGCAACTCCTTTAGCGAGGGTTCTGAAATGATCCGGCTTGCTTCCTCACCCCCTCCCAATATCAGGCTGCTGGCGCGCTCGGCGCTGACCATGCTGAGCTCTCCTGAACTCATGAAGGAGTCCCGATGCGAGCTGCCCGCCACCAGTGCCGCTGCGCTGGATGTTCTGCGCGACTGGGCCAAAGGAGGCGGCGAGGGCGCTGACGACGCCCATCTCGCCTCGCTTCCCGAGCGGCAGCTCGAAGCGCTCACACCCGACCACCCGCTGGACATCGCGATCGCCGACTGGGACGCGCTGTTTGGCGCCGTCAAGGCCAGGCTCATGCTCAGCGTCGGTGAAAAACTCGCAGCAGCACCCAACTCGCAGGCCGGCGAGGCCGCGGAGCTGGTCCAGTCCACCGTGTTGGAGTGTGTGGGCGCCTTGCACCAGCTTCACCTGGCACTGACGCAGGAGCGCGGGCAGCGTGCTCATCCGGCAGTTCCAGGCGCGCAGGCCACCCAGCCTATGGCGCCAGGTTAACGCCGGGTTAGCGCCGGGCTAACTTCTCTGCCTGCTTTTTGGGATGTCCGTGAAGCCGTCAGGCCGGCTTTGACGCAACCGGCACGGGCTGAAAAGTTTCCAGGTGGGCGATGATCAGATCGGTCACCTCCATCCCGCTCAACGAACTCAACGCAAAAAACGCCACAGAGTCGGCATGGCCGGCCCGGGGATCGTAGTACTGCGACGGCACCTGCCGCAAATAACGCGCACGCGGCCTGCTGCCCTGTACGTCATACACCAGGGCGTCGTCGGCAATTCCTACTTGCAGCCCGTGAAGCGGGCCTCCTATGCAGGTCATCAGCATTGCATGGTTGTCTCCGTCAATGGACTGTATACGGATGGAGTGCCTGTGGCTATGGGCCGTCTGGCCTAGTGGTGGGGGTGGATGGATAGTCCTCGTGACCATGGTTTGGAGGCCGCTGTCGTTATCATCCAGGCAACCTGGCAGTCAGGTCCCTTCATGAAAGCTGCGGTATGCATCCATTGATTTTGACGCTTTGTTTGCTGGCGGCGGCCTTTTGCAGGCCGGCCTCTGCACAGCAAGACCAGCCCGAATCGCAGCCTTTCGTGCTGGAAGTCAGAGAGGGATATGCCTGCGACTTTGAGAATCAGGGAAGCACTCTCACTGATACCGCGTACCGAGGGGAGAAGCAGTGTCGAATCACAAGCCAGACAGCCGTGCCAGGCGAGACCGGCAAGGTACTGTTTTACTCACTCGCCTCAGAGCCTGATTCAATCGGAGTTATGGATCGCGGCTACGTCGTGCCGCATGATCTAAGAGGCAGATACCTCATGAGTTCCGGACCCCAGGCCAAGTCACGCCGGCTTGCAATTTGCCTGCCGTCAGGCCACAAGCTGCAAGTCAACTATGGGGCGAACATTCGAGCTGCCGTAGACCAGGGGGAGGAAAGCTTTTCGTCTTTGTGTACTTCGTTCGGAAGCTACATAACTTCCTTTATTGCCACTACTGACATGCCTGACAGATGGGTCAACCTGGCTATCGGTCCGACTTATCTGGGCGGTGCTCAAGTCAAAACCCCCTACCTAATCCAGTTTCGTATCCTGTTGCCTCCAACAACGCCTTGACAGGGTGCCATGGCCGCCAGCTACTCCATCCTCTTCGTCTGCATGGGCAACATCTGCCGCAGCCCCACGGCCCACGGCGTGTTCCTGCAAAAAGTCAAAGATCGCGGCCTGGCCCATCAAATCCAGGTCGACTCAGCCGGCACCCACAACTACCACCCCGGTAACCCGCCCGACGAACGCTCGCAAGCCCATGCCGTCAAGCGCGGCTACGACCTGTCAGGCCTGAGGGCTCGGCAAATTTCGGATTCGGATTTTGAGCGCCACGATTTGATCCTGGCGATGGACTGGGACAACCTGGCCTTGATTCAGGAAGAGTGTCCGGCTGAACATCTCGGGAAGGTACGCAGGTTGACGGAGTTCTGTTTAAAGCATGACAGCCCGGTGGTGCCTGATCCTTACTATGGCGGCAAGGACGGGTTTGAGCATGTGCTCGATCTGGTGGAGGATGCCTGCGAGGGGCTGCTTCGGTATGTTGAATTGCGGCTGTAGCGGAATAAGGTTTCCGACAAGCCCCATACCTCTCCCTTCTACTCCATGTAGATGATGCCCGCTACCAAACTAAAGTGCAGACTCAAGGTGCCATTCGGGGTTACGGGGGCATAGAGGAGTGGATATGCGATTCAGAAAATCTATCAAGCTTGCACCAGGCATACGGTTGAACTTGAGTGGGAGCTGCGCGAGTTGGACGCTGGGCCCTCGGGGTGCGTCGGTTGGAATAGGAAAGCGCGGGACATTCCTTAATACTGGCATTCCCGGTACTGGGCTTTCATTTCGGCAATCGTTGACCTCTGGCGCTAGGAGCGCTGTAGCAGGTCCTCAAAGCGCACCCTTGGAGCGCGTCAGCCTCACTGTTGAAGTCGCTGACGACGGTACTGTCAGCTTCCGAGATTCATCTGGCAACCCGGCGTCAGATGCGTTGATAGCCGCCGCAAAGACACAGAAAAGTGATTCGATCCGCGGCCTGATCCAACAGGCGTGCGACAGAATCAACGACCAGGTTGATGCGGTCAGTCAACTTCACTTGTCTACGCCGGACCCCAGGACTCCACCTCATTTTCAACAGCAACTGTTTCCTGAACCAAAGCCTACGACACCGAAACCCCGGTCGCTAGGATTCTTTGCCAAACTTTTTAGATCGAATGTGGAAAGAGTTAACGCGGAGCATCGTCATGCGATGGCAACTTACGAGTTGACGTTGAATGAATGGGAAGAGGCCAAGCGCCAATTCGATGCCTTAGAAGAGGAGCGAAGGCAATTGTTCTTTAGAGTTCAAAGGGGTGAGCAAGAGGCCGTGGAGTCTTTTTTTGGAAATGTCCTGCTTGACATTGGCTGGCCGAGAGAGACCCTTGTTTCTTTTGAAGTTAGCGAATCAGGCACTTCGGTCAGGCTTGATGTGGATCTTCCAGAGGCGGAGGACATGCCGAAGAAGACAGCGACCGTTCCTCAGAGAGGCTACAGACTTTCGATTAAGGAGCTCGGGCCAGTGCAGCTTCAAAAGCTGTACGCGCAGCATATTCACTCAATTGGATTTCGGCTCCTTGGCGAAGCTTTCGCAATGATTCCAACCTCTCAAGAGGTCTTGCTTTCAGGGTACTCCCAGCGAGTAAGTTCAGCGACCGGGCAGGTTCAGGAGGAGTACCTGTTTTCAGTGAAGGTGTCGCGAGCTGATTGGGAGCGGATCGACTTTGCTCGACTTGGGGACATTGATGCCGCGGAGGCTTTGGGCCAGTTTCATCTTGTTCGTTCTATGACGAAATCCGGTCTCTTTAAACCTATAACTCCTTTAGCGGGCTAGTGTTTTTACCGATCGGTTGGTGTCACTGAATGGCTACTTTATTTGAGCGTCAAGGTCGCGATCCCCGCGTGAGCGCGCGGCGGCTGTACGTGGATCTGGTGATTCTGGATGAGCTGGGCTATCTGCCGTTCAGCGAGTCAGGAGGTGCACTCCTCTTTCACTTGCTTTCCAAGCTCTACGAAAGAACTAGTGTCGTAATTACGACCAATTTGAGCTTTGGAGAATGGGCCAGTGTCTTTGGTGATGCAAAAATGACGACCGCTCTTCTAGATCGACTCACCCACAGATGTCATATCCTTGAGACTGGAAACGACAGCTATCGATTCAAAAACAGCTCTGCAAAGACTCAGCCCAAAAAGGAGAAAACCAAGAACTTATCCACATCGTGAGCACCTTCTGCTCACAAAGAGTGTGGGTCAAAATTCGATGGAAAACTCGGGTCAGACTTCGGTGCAATTCAACAAGCGCATTGCTAGCGGCCCTAAAGCGCTTGTTTGATCAGGTAGTTCACGCAAGTTTGCCTGGGTTGCACGGAATTGAGTTGCGACGATGCTGGTTTCTCTCATTGAAAAACGGATCTTCCATGCGCAATCTGCTTGGGCCGAATCTAGGGTGGAAATCTGAGCACCATCCCGGTCAATCGGGCGGCTCGACGAACGTTGGACAAAACAGAGTCAATATGCCGAGGGATAACGGGGACCTATTGAGCCTAGCCCGTAGAGTTACCTGGCGAGATGGCGTTTGCATGATGTTCGGGGATGAATTTCAATTCACGAATCAGGGTGATGCCAATGCCCGGGTCACAAAAATTCTCCTGCAGTTGAGGGGAATAGGCCCGCCATTCCTCTACTGCTGCAACTACAGCCTCGGCCACTTACTTAAAAGGCGTCGACAGGAGGATCGTGATCGACTGCTTACACAGCCGTTGTTCCTCGAGCCCGAGCAGGTTTCCACCCTGGATTGGAAAAATTATCTCAGAGAGTTAAAGAAAACAGCGCCGAAGGTCTTCACATTCAATGTAGACGAGGTGGAAGTTGAAATCCATCATCTCACATTTGGTATTAGGCGGGCCGTGATCGCGTTGCTTGTCGCCGCCTATGAAATTGCCAGGTGCCGAGGAAAACATCCTGAGGTGGGAATACTTGACATCCGCAAGGCCTACAAATCCGCCAAGTACACCGTGCATCGCGAGGATATCGAGATTTTATTCAAGCAACAGATCACTGGAAGGAAGGTGCGGGAAGATCTCTGGTGCCCCTTTGATCGCAGGCAGGAACCAAACACTATCGCAGCAGCGACCGTTGCGATCGAGAAAAACCAGCGCGATATTGAGGAAGAGATTTTGAATCAATACGATACGAAGGAGGTACGCTCAAAGGCACCTCGAAAAGTCATCACCGCGCCACCAAATCCAGGGAAGAATGTAGTTCGGCTCCGGGGTACAAAATCACTTAAGCAGGAGCTCCTGGATGGAGCGGATGAGTTTGACGCGCTCTAACGCATTGCACTTCATCGCGATGCCCGGTGTTTCCTCGGCTGAATAGGCGCGGCTCACAACCAAGTATCTCGACGCGTGTGAACGGCCTTGGCCATGCCGCGCATGCATTGCCACAACTCGACACGATCGACGCTGGTTTCGTGATGTAGCTGCTCAACCACATCAGCGATCAACGCGATGGACGCCTCCTCCAGGAATGCACGCACACAAGGCATTAGTTTCTTTGGATACTCTGTAGTGAGGATCGCCGCACGCAGGCCCTCGGCATCGAGTATTTCTCTATAGCTCGTGCTCGCAGAGCGTGCGGCTATCTCTAGCGCGGGTTCTCCTTTCTCCCTCTGGCGCCTTGTTGGCCGTGGATTTGAGACGAGGACACTTAGCCCTAAGACCGAGAGCAGGCGAATTGCATGGGCCCAATCGAGTTCGCCAATGGATCCGCTTTCCAATTCCTCCACCGTGGTGGGTGACAAGCCGCACAGGTCGGCAACACGCTCCTGGGTTAAACCCATGTCGGAGCGGCGGGTACGCACCGCTAATCCGATCGCAGCGAATTCATACATGATCATTGCCCGCAGCAGAGATCACCAGCGCACCCGCGAAATCTCTTCGTCCACCACATCGAGGAATACGTCCGACCTCTCCTCGGGCGTTAGCGTGTCGTATTCGGGCGGCATACCGCCCAGCAGCATTTCGATGGGAGTCAAACCGGCGTATATCTTCTGCGGGCTTCGCAAGAAGCTCCAGAGCAGGGTCGAGTTGACATCGGCCTCTAGGTATTTCTGGATGGTTTGCGTCAGCAGTGACTTGTCCAGGCGCTCGTTGAGCTGAAACGCAGGATAGCGCCGGTCATCGACTCGGTTTGGAGACGAAAGGAAAATGAATTCACCGGCAACCGCGCGTTCGTAAACCACCTCCGGCGAACACTTCAGATGATCGGCCATTTCTTGGGCTGTCAGCACCCCATATAAATGTGCAAAGCGGCCACGGTTCTCGCTGCCGACGGTTGGGTGGGGAGGTTCGACATCTGGTCCAATCATGGCATGTCCTTTCGCTCGCGCAGCAGCTGGCGCAACCGGCGCTCGTCTGCGCTAACAAACCCTGTCGCCGGATTGATGGTCAGCAGGTTCTTGCAAAAAGGCCGAAACAAATACGCCTTGTCGTCCAGGGCCAGCCAGTGCGGGCTGTAAGGCCGGTTGGCACGCAACCAGGCGATGCACTCCCATTCCCGCGGGTACAGCTCCAGGCCATCCGGAAACTGTCGAGGGTCCAGATCCTTGGAGTCAGGCGTGACTCCGACGATGCGCTCTGATATGTCGTAAGAAAAATAATGCTTCAGGGTGTCGCCTGCAGAGTCCAATGGAAAGCGAAGGCGCCAGGTTGTTGTCAACACGATGTCGACTTCCGGGAAATCACGCAGGATTTTCTGGAGCCGATCGCGGTTACAAAACCGGCTCTCCCTATCGCAAACGTCTGGATGGAGGACGCCATCGAAGTCAAGAAACAGGGTCATATATTCCTTACTGGTGTCCATCGGGTGTTTCGTGATCCGCGTCAGGTGCTCGCGGAACACGTCTTCATCGGACGGCGTGAATCCGACGCCTTTATTGATCGGCATAAGGTTGACGCTGCCGGGTGAGAACCACCAGGCGCGGTCATCTAAAGCCATCCATGGAGTCCAGGCTGGCCGATTCGATTTAA
The DNA here is from genome assembly GCF_056405795.1 of Polaromonas sp. P1_F1. Taxonomy (NCBI): domain Bacteria; kingdom Pseudomonadati; phylum Pseudomonadota; class Betaproteobacteria; order Burkholderiales; family Comamonadaceae; genus Polaromonas; species Polaromonas sp. P1_F1. The sequence continues at coordinate 519,627 of NZ_JBFUBJ010000003.1, read as the reverse complement.
GCCATTTCAGGCATTCGGCCTCGCGCGGGTAGGGCAGCGGAGCCAGACCTCGCGATTCACGCCGGCCTAAAAATGGCGTGACTCCGATGACCCGTGAGGCGATGTCTGGGGAAAAATGCCGGCGCATGTTCGATACAGCAACCGCTTCACCTTCATTGAACCAATCGAGGCGCCAGTCTGAGGAAATGACGATTTCGACGGAAGGGAAGTCCCGCAGGATTGCTTCCACGAGAGGGAGTTGAGACAGTTTTTTTTTAGCCATGAGTGGCTCCGGATGCAGCACCCCGTCGAAGTCAAGAAAGAGAATCGGGCTCATGGCGGCGCGTTCTTGAAAACGTCCAGGTATTTTTTGCCGGAAGTCCCGCTGCGCATCCAGCTCGCCGGGGACGATCACGGCGGCGTTTCCGTCCGCGTTGATGGCGGTAATACCCCGCAAGCCAACGCCGAAACTCCTGAAGCCCTGCTGACCCCATCGGTCGGAGCTATCCAGGTTATCGTGGTGGTGCCCATGCACTGTCACCTTGGCACCCATGCTTTGCGCCAGGGTGTCCAGGATTTCAAAACCGTTGTGGTGATAACCCGGCGCCTCGTGGGTGATGAGGATGTCCGCCTGCATCAAGGACAAACGATCCAGTTCGTCCGGATAAATGGTGGACCAGTGTTGGCGCGACACACCGCCTTGCCACCGGTCCTGCTGCGGCGTGGCCTGGATATGCTCTTGGCGATTGCGAAATTTTGGTGGCGTAGGCAGGCTGGGATACCAGACACTTTCCCGAAATACGCCACCCAAGCCGGCGATCCGGATGCCATTGGGCAGGGTCGCCACCCGGCCGTCGAGGTTTTTGTCTGCGAGCTTGCTGCCCCAGAGGTGATCCCAGTTGCGCTCGCTGTCGGTGTCGTGATTGCCGTGGATGTACCAGAGCTTGTCGGAAATCGGTGCCAACTCCTCGTGCAGCGGCCGCACTGGCTCCATGTCCCCCAGCAATATGACTGCTGATGCGCGCAACTCGTCGGCAGTTCGCAGGATATGGCCAAACTGCCCGTGCGGGTCGCCGCAGAACAAAACGATTTCGCCAGGGGATTTCACAGCACTCTGGGCTCCAGCAGAATCTGGGGTGACCTTCGACTACTGCTTTGAAAGCGTGGCACCGACACGCCAGCTCACCATTTCTTTATAGGCGTCGGGCTTGCCCTCATACGCCTGGTCGACCGCAGCCTGAAGGGTCTTCACCCATCTTTGGAGGTGGGCAATGAACTGGCTCTTGATGGGATCGGCTGCAATTTCCGATTTGCTCCAGCCACCGGTGAACCCTTCGGAATCCGGGAAGATGTCAAAGGTCACGTCAAGCTTCTTTGAGTTCATGCCGTCTCGGAGAACCCCAACACGAATGGCCTGTTTCTGAAGAGGTGCTGCATTTTGCGGTTGCGTGATGTCGGGCGTCGCTCCGGACTGGTATTTGTTAACGGAGACAAATGCGCAATTGGTGCCGCGGGTGAACGTCGGTTGTTCAGCACTCAGCACGACGCCGTAGATGTCCTGAGCGCCTGCGCCCCCGCCGCACGGCGTTGGGTTCGTCCAGGAAGTGTGCTTCTTGTTCTCGACGTGGGAAACCCGCACGCTTTGAACGTCACGCACTACGCCTTGCTCAATGCGCACAAAGTTGGTTCGACTCACAACATACTCACCAGTGCTCGGGTTGTCCTTATTCAGTAAGCCTTTGGACGGCGTCGCAGACAGGAGCGTCCAGCCCTCGCCAGGCAGCCAGATGGGGTAGCCGCCGGCCGTCAGGGTTGCGGTTTGCGGCATGCCAGTTACCGCATCGGCTGACGCACGATGCTCGGCGCTGCTGGAAACATACAGCTCCTGGGCTGCGACAGACAAAGAAACTGCGGCCAGTAGGGCAACGACAAAACGGCTTTTGAAGGATTTTTTCATAGAAATCTTTGCAAGGAATTGAGAGTTGGTGAGTGAGCTTTTTTCTACGCCTGGTCATTTTTCGCGGGGTAGTCGTCTGTTGGATTGTAAAAATAGTCGAATTTAGACTATTTTGCACTAATCGGGATAGTTGGCCAGCCATGGCTAACATGTTCAAAACCCGATACAGCTTGCGCTATAAGCAGTTTCTTGCCGCTTTGTGCGCTGCCAGGGAAGAACGCGGCATGACCCAGGTTGAATTGGCCAAAAAATTGCGCGTCACCCAGTCCTGGGTAAGCAAGTGCGAACGAGGGAGTAGAAGGCTGGACGTGGTCGAGCTGGAAATCTGGTGCAAAGCATTGGGAATGGACGTTCCCACTTTGCTGAGTTCGTTCTAGTTTTTTTGCCCAGGCTGGGCGGATCTGACTGGATTCCAGCCGAGTGGTCAACAGTTCAGCGTAGGGATCGCTTGTTGGCGCTGACCTTCCTTGGGTGCTGCAGCAGCTGGCGGTGGGCCCTCCGGAGCGAGCAATGTCACCCATGATAGACATTGGGTGCAATTTGTATGCTGTCGCATACATTTATATGCTGAGTACCGTCGAAATCTACCCTCGGGTCAGACCTCAGCGGAATTCAGCAGCCAAGCCGCATCGATAACTCCACGTCCTCGCCGAACGACACGGACAGGTAGCCACTGCCGGGCGAACGCATCCGGGTAAGGTAGTCCGGGCTCCGGTCGGCGTTGTCGGCCACGATCAATGCACCCGGCAAAAGGCGGCTCTCCGACTCTTTCTGGACAGAGACCGCGAGGAATCATTCTTCTCGCAAGCTGGCGTGCCGCGCCCGTGCGAGGCGTTCAGGCTGGCGCCGTTGGAGCAGGATGAGCAGCGCCTCGTACAGAAGGTGCACGGCCGCGGTCGCGCCAACGGCCGTCCAGGTCCACGCCATGCTCATGGGTCAAGCTTTCTGAGGCGCGAGCGCTGCGCGTCGCTCCAGCAGTTCGAAGAGGCCCATGCCCAGCAGCATTGCAGCGACGAACACCGCTGCCTTGATTTCGCCCATCCCATCAACCGGTCCAAGTATTTATCCGCACCCCCAGTGAGTCAGATTTCGACGGAATTCAACAGTCAGACACCCCAGAAAGCATCTTCCTGCTCGGGATCACTCGAGAACAGCCTGGCTTCAACGATCTTGCCTTCTTCGACGCGAAGCAGGTCGATGCCTTGCTGGGACAGTAGCAAGCCATCGCGCTGCCCCTTGAACTCAAGCTCCACGGTGACCCAGGCGCCATTAGCCATGTAGCGATGCGCTTGGGTGATCGCAAATGTTCCTTTGGACATCTCCATCATTCCGCCGATCATGGTTCCTACGGCTTGAAGGCCTTGGTGCGTGCCGGAGAAACGGTTGTGTCCGGGCTGGTGCCACACGATGTGCGGCGCCAGCAGAGCGCCTAGCGCGGCTTGATCACCGGATTGAACGGCTTGAATGTACTTTTGTGCAATTTCGATCGGGGTGGTCATGGCTTCCTCTGTTAGCTGGGTTGAGTGTCGGCCCTGCATTTCGCCAGGAACCGTCTGGACAAACTATAGGTTTCATTCGTTCTGCCGTCACGGTGGAAAGCTGCCGGGGAATGGTAATAATCGGACATGAGTCGAAATAACAAGGAGACGGGAAATACGCTGGAGCGGATCGCCTACGCGCCGCCGGCTGACTACGCCTTCGATATCGAGATCATTTCCATGCGGGACCTGCGCGCTCGTGCGCCTGCAGCGGACCTGCGCAGCCCGCACCGCATCGAATTCCATGAGTTGATTTTTGTCACTCGCGGCGAGTGCACACATGTGGTGGACTTTGAACCCATCCACTGTCGGCCCGGAACTGCACTGCTTCTGCAGCCGTCTCAGGTCGAGCAGTTCGACGTCGAAACGCCCTGGGACGGCTGGCTTGTTTTATTTCGTCCTGAACAACTCTTTGCATCTCAGGGAAAAACGCGCAAACCTGGCCTGATTCAGGCAGTGGCCGAGCTGCCTGTACAGCTCACCCTCGACAGTGCCGAGGCGCGGGTGCTGCGGCAATCCATCGCGCAGATGCACCTGGACGGGCGCTTGCAAGCCGGCAAGCCGGAGGCCGAGGCCTTGTTGTTGCACCAGCTTTGCGTCGTTCTCCTTCGGCTGGTTCTCGCGCACCAGCAACAACGCAGCGGCAGCAACGCCAAACCTTCAGAGCTGGATCGCTTTCGGCGATTTCGGCTTCTCGTGGATCAATCGTTTGCCAAGTGGCACACGCTGGCCCAATACGCGGATGCGATCGGCTGCACGACCAGAACCTTGACTCGAGTCACCATGAGTGTCGCGGGGGTTAGCGCCAAAGCGTATGTGGCGGACAGGATTTCGCTGGAAGCCAAACGATTGCTTGCGCACACAGGGAAGCCCGTCGCCAGCATCGCAGACGAGTTGGGGTTCGACGACTCCAGCAACTTCACCAAGTTCTTCAGGCGGGAAGCTGGATGCACGCCAATAGAGTTTCGCTCGGGTTGCCACTAGGATTCGCCCACGTATGGCCTGATGGCTTATGGCATAGTTTTTGTCTATGGGCGAACAGCGCATGAATCCGCTGAAGTTTGACTCAATTTAGAGTGACCCCCTGGGGCTGCAGCAGCCCAAAGTCAGCCTAGCACTTCAAGGTGATGTGGCACCCGCGGAGCCGAAGGTCAGGATGAAAAAATCACTGCCTCACCGCTGCCTCATAATTCAGGCCTTCCCCCTTTCTCCTGGCCCACCATGTACCGCGCACGACTCTCTCTGGCATTTGCTGCCCTGGTGGCCCTGGTGTGTATCCAGGCCACCTTTGTGTATTGGGGGGCCAACCGCGTCAATGACTATGCCCAGCACAGCCGCCTGGCGAGCGACATCCAGTCCGAACTGCTGGATTTGTCGGCCAACAAGCAGCGACTGCGGGTATGGGCCATGCAGCGCCTGATGAACACCGATGCCCAGCCGGAGCAGCGCGAGCGCCTGGTGGCTGCCATGTACGCCAGCGCCGCCAACCTCGATGACCTGGTGCGACGCGACTTGGCGTTGTGGAACGAATTAGCTCGCCGTGAAGGCGTGAGCATGCCGGCCGAGGTGCCCCAGCTCGTGGGCGTGACCGAGCTGCTGCGCGACAACATCCAGGCGGTGGAGGCGCGGCTGGCGCAGCTGGTGCCACTGGAGAAAGGCGCCAACTTTCCGGCCCTTTGGACCGAACTTACCCAGGTGTTCGACATGGCGCGCGGGCGCGACCTGCGCGAGCTGATCAACGGCGCCATTGCGCACCAGCGCACGGCCGTGCCTGTGGCGCGCGCCGCCACCGAGCGTGGGCTGGACGTGCTGCGGGCGCAGGCCGTCGGCATGGCGCTCATCACCCTGGTCGTTGCGGTGGTGCTGGCGTTGCACCTCAAGGGACGCCTGCAGCGCCCGCTGGACCGTCTGCTGCAAGGGACGCAGGCCCTGCAAGCCGGGGCGCTCGACCACCGCGTGGCCACCGGCTCCAACGACGAATTCGACCGCGTGGCCCAGCATTTCAACGCCATGGCGGCAGAGCTGCAGCAGCATCGCGCCGAGGCCGATGCAGCACGGCGCGGGCTGGAAGATGCCGTGCAGGCCCGCACCCGCGAACTGAGCGCTGCCCACGACACCCTGCAGCGCCTGGACCAGCGTCGCCGCCAACTGTTTGCCGACCTCGGCCATGAGCTGCGCACTCCCGCCACTACGATCCGCGGCGAGGCCGAGATCGCGCTGCGCGGTGGCGACAAACCGGGCGATGAGTACCGGAAGGCGTTGACGCGCATCGTGGGCGGCGTGAACCAGCTTACCCATGTGATCCGTGACCTGATGCTGATCGCCAAAGCCGAGGCCGACCAACTGGTGATGCAGCCAACCCCCGTAGACCTGCGCGCTTTGCTGGGCGATGCGGCGGAGCAGGCTGCCGCCCTGGGCTCATCACATGGAGTGCAGGTTGAGCTTCTCTTTCGTTTGTCCGACGAAAAAGAGGATGGCGAGAGAGTTGATGCGCTGTCCAGTGGGGCGGTCACGGTGTATGCCGATGCTGACCGGCTGCGCCAGGCGCTGGTGATCGTACTGGACAACGCGGTGCACTATTCGGAACGTGGCACCACAGTACGCGTGAGCCTGCGGAGCGCGCTGGGAGCTGTGGAGATTTTGGTGCGCGACGAGGGCATCGGCATTGATGCGGACGAGCTGCCTCGCGTGTTCGAACGCTTTGTGCGCGGCCGCAGGGCGCGCGCGCACCGTGCCGATGGCACGGGCATCGGCTTGTCGATTGCACAAGCCATCGTGCAAGCGCATCAGGGCCGCATCGACATCGAAAGCGAGCCGCAGCACGGCACGGTGGTGTGCATCGCGCTGCCGCTGGCGCCCGCCGAGCCACGCTCAGCAGCGGATGCCACAAGTGCCCGGCAAGGAGGACAGTCGTGAACATCCTCGTAGTGGAAGACGACGCGCGCGTGGCCGATTTTCTGGTGCGCGGGCTGAGTGCCGAAGGCTACCGCGTGGAGTTGGCCCGCACCGGTCCCGAGGGCCTGGCCATGGCACGCAGCGCCGAACCCGGCGTGCTATTGCTGCTAGACCTGATGCTGCCCGGCCTGAGCGGCCTGGAGTTGTGCCAGACCTTGCGCGCCGAAGGCCACCACATGCCCATGCTGATGCTCAGCGCGCTGAACAACACCGAGGACAAGGTCAATGGCCTGCGCCTGGGCGCGGACGACTACCTGACCAAGCCCTTTGCGTTTGAGGAACTGCTGGCCCGCATCGAGGCCCTGCTGCGCAGGGGCCGCGAGCAACGCTCGCGCGCCAGCACCCTGCAGGTGGCTGATCTGGTGCTGGACCTGGAGCGCATGCAGGCCAGCCGCGCAGACCGCCCCATCGCGCTCACGGCACGCGAACTGGCCTTCCTGGAGCTGCTGATGAGCGCGCCCGGCCGCGTGTACAGCCGCGAACGCATTCTCTCCAACGTCTGGGGCACCAATGAGGATCCGCTGACCAACGTGGTCGACGTGTATGTGCGCCGCCTGCGCGCCAAGATCGACGAAGGTCACGCGCTCGCGCTCATCAAGACCGTGCGCGGCTTTGGTTACCGGTTGGATGCCACGACAGACTGATTTGAGTGCCGTGCGGGCAGATCAGTTGCCGCTAAACGGCAGCGAGGAGTGGTGCACGATAATGCGCAGCTTGCCCGCATCGTCCTTGGCGAAGGCCCAGGTCTTGTCTACGGTGGTCACCTTGCCGTCTTTGCCCGTGAACATCACGTTGCCCATGGTGCTGGCTGAGTCGCCGGTGATGAAAACGGCGGCATTGGAAATCTCGCACTTGGTCCACCCCTTCAGCGCGAAGCCGGTGTCCTTGGGGTATGCCGGGTTACCCCCCACGAAATAGGAGAGCGCTCCCTCTCGGGTAGTGCGGAAGGTCTGGGGTACCTCAGTCAAGGTCGGCTTGAACAGTACCGCCCCCATCTGGTAGCCGTATGCACCGTCGATTACTTTCTCGGCCAGGGCTTTGGCTGCCGGCTGGCCGCTGGTGGTGTTCACCGTCGAGATATCGATCAACGCCTTGCACCAGGCTTGCTGAGCAGCCAGCACCTCGGTTTCGGAGATGGCGTGGTTGACCACCGGGCCCTTGGCTGCGGCCGGCAGGATGGCTCCTCCGATCAGGAAACTGGCAACAGCAATACAGGTAAATTTTTTCATGGATTTCTTTGATTGAAGTGGTTTAGCCCCGCCCGCAACCTGTGTTGCTGCGGCGAGAACTAGAGTTCACCAAAGCGGCATGAACACGTTCTGAACTCCGGGTTACAGCGGCGTGAGCAGCGCATGAATATCAGATGAACGACCATCTCGCGCCCGCACCTCAAGAGGGCCTGTTGGCCGATTTCAGGTAGCGCTTAATTGGGTACCGAAAGAGCCTTGGATTTCCGGCATAAAGCAGTCCAAGTAATTGTCCGCACCCCCGGCAATGGATTCGATGGCCGTCCACAGTGAGGGGTAATCGCCCCAGTGCTCGCGCACCATGCGTACAGCGCGCTCTCGTACTTCTGTGAAAATTTCTTGGTTGTCTTGCTCATGGCTCAATCCTCTCAGAGAAAAGAGCCTCCTCAGAATCCGGGGCGATTCAGCACGCCACCTTTGACGGTGGTTTTTGTTTCCGAGTGAGTTTTAGTTCAGAGCGGATTTCTTACCATCTTTGTAGACATACAAGGTGATGGCCGGGTTTTTCAACTCACCATTGGGTTCGAAACCGATGGTGGTTGTGACACCTTTGTAGCTGGTTTTGATCAACTCAGGGGTGTAGACTTTTGGATCGGTCGAATTGGCACGCTTCATGGCGTCGACCAGAACGAAGGTGGCGTCATAGGCGTACGGGCTGTACAACTGGAACTGGCCAGGGTACTTGGCGTCGTAACGCTTTTTCCAGGCTTCGCCGCCTGGCATTTTTGCCAGCGATGCACCACCTTCAGCGCACACCACATTGCCGATGGTCTTGGCGCCGGCAGCCAGCTTGGCCAGCTCAGCCGTGCAGATGCCGTCGCCGCCGAAATACTTCACATTGCTCATGCCGAGCTGCTCCATCTGGCGCAGCATCGGGCCGCCCTGTGGGTCCATGCCGCCGAAGAAGATCGCGTCTGGGTTTTTGGCCTTGACAGCGGTCAGGATGGCCATGAAGTCAGTGGCCTTGTCGGTCGTGAACTGCTCGTCCACCACGGTCATGCCTTTTGCCAGAGCGGTCTTCTTGAAGACTTCAGCAACGCCCTGGCCGTAGGCGGTGCGGTCGTCAATGATGGCGACTTTTTTCAGCTTCAGTGCATCGGCAGCATAGAAAGCCAGGCCAGCGCCGAGGGCGTTGTCGTTGGCGATGATGCGGTAGGTGGTTTTGTAGCCGGGCTTGGTCAGATTGGGGTTGGTTGCAGCGCCCGTGATGTGGGGAATACCACAATCGTTGTAAACCTTGGAAGCGGGAATCGTCGTACCCGAATTCAGGTGACCGACCACACCGGCGACTTTGGAGTCGCAAAGTTTTTGTGCGGCAGCCGTGCCCTGTTTTGGATCGGCCGCGTCGTCTTCAGCAACGATTTCAAACTTGATTTTTTTGCCGCCAATAACAATATTTTGCGTGTTCAGGTCTTCAACAGCCATGCGCGCACCGTTTTCAACGTCTTTGCCGTAGTGAGCCTGTGAGCCAGACAGAGGCGCCACATGACCAATCTTGACCACGACATCCTGGGCCGAGGCCATGCCGACCAAAGTTGCGAGAGCGGCCACTACCGTCAGTTTTAATTTCATTTGCATAACGACACTCCAATTTTTAGAAAATTACCGTAAAGGTTGAGACATTTTTTGCTCAACGGGACCGAACATATCGCAATGTCGACTCTTTTGTTTCAGGGATTCCACCTACAAAAACAAACCATCTAGTTGGTACGATAAAGGCATGGAATATCGAAATGTTGCGCCATAATGGCAATCATTTACCTGCTGTGCACCCATTTTTTTGAATATAAAAACTACCAAGTAATCGGTTTGTTTTATGGGGTTGCATTTCTTTTGAGAGAAAAAAAGTGAAGCTAGTCAAAGTTGAAATCTGGTCGGATTTTGTATGCCCGTGGTGCTGGATCGCCAAGCGACGTTTCGAGAGCGTTGCTAAGGCTTTGGCAGAGGAAGTCCAAGTCGCCCCCACATACAAGTCGTATCGCCTATCTCCGGGGATGGTGCCCATAGGATTTAAGGCTGCACTTGCGAAGAAGTTTGGAAGTGTTCAGGCGGCGGAGGAGTTGATGGCCATGGTTTCGAAACAAGCGGCTCTGGATGGGTTGAATTACAACTTCTCAAACATGAAGTTTGGTGATACCACGAATGTGCATGCGCTCGTCAAGTCTGTTGCATCGCCCACGCTTCAAGGCCTTCTCATTGAACGGATTTTCCACGCCTTTACCTCTGAAGGCTTCAACATATTCGATCGTGACCCGCTTCAGGAAATTGCCCTGCAATCAGGAATCCTCAGCGAGCGGCTAAATCTTGATTCGTATGAATCAATTGCAGCAATAGAGCGCGATGAAGCCGAGGCAAAGCGTATTACCGGTGGTGTTCCCCTGTTCGTCTTCAACTCAAAAATTTCCCTATCAGGAGCTCAGCCGATCGAGGTGTTTGAGCAAGCACTTCGAAGGGCAGCAGAAGAGTCTCAAGCGACAGTGAGCTTGGAAAACGCTCGGGTATGTGGATCAGAGGGTTGTCGGATTTAGTACGACTGTGTAGCGGGAGAGTTTTTTAGCCACCCAGATATTTGCGGAACTTGGGTCTGTCTCAGACTCAAGGCAATGCACCAGCGTATCAAGAAAAGAGGATTTTTATGACATTCAATTTTGATCAACTGATCTCGCGCCAAGGCACCAATGCCCTTGCGGAGGATGGGTACGAGAAGTATCTATTTGGAGCCGAACCGTTGGTGCCGCCTCTACAGGTACCCGCGATGGATTTGATGTCCATGTGGGTTGCAGATATGCAGTTCGCTGCGCCGGACGCGGCCATCGACGCGATGCGTGAGCGACTGGCCCATCCCATCTTTGGATACACGATGAACTTCGATGACCAGTTGGACGCCGCCTTCGGCGCGTGGTGCGATAGAAGATACGCCTGGCGTTTTGATCGCGAGGAAATGCTGATATCGCTGGGAGTGATCCCGGCACTTTTCGGCCTTGTGGAGTACATCTGCAATCCCGGCGACAAGGTGTTCAGCCTGACACCTTCGTACGGCTACTTCAAGCATGCAGTCGTCCAACGCGACAGGATGTTCGAAGTTTCTCCTTTGCATAAAAAAGACGATGGAGACTACGAGATTGACTTCGAGGACTTCGAGCGTAAGGTTTGCGATCCAGCTGTGAAGATGTTTTTTCTTTGTCACCCCCACAACCCAACCGGTCGTGTCTGGACCGAGCAGGAGTTGCGCCGCATGGGTGAACTTTGCCTAGCCAACGGCGTCAAGATTGTGTCTGACGAGATTCACTGTGACTTGACTCGCACCGGGGTGATGCATGTGCCACTGGCTAAGCTTTTTCCGAGCAGCAAGGACATCATCACCTGCATGGCGGTGAGCAAGACGTTTAACCTAGCCGGAATGATGATCGCCACCGTGATCATCCCTGATCCCGAGCTTCGTACTGTATGGAAGCGAAGGCACTACCCGTTCGTCAATCCGATCAGTCTCGCTGCGGCGGTCGGGGCCTACAGAGACGGCGAGGCCTGGCTTGACGCGCTCAGGCAATATCTAGACGACAACTTTGCGCTCATGCATCGCTGTCTCTCGCTTTGGCTGCCTAAGGCCCGGTTCCATATTCCCCAGGCCACGTATCTGGCATGGGTGGATTTAAGCGCCTATTTTGACGAATCCATCAATCTGACAAGGTTTTTCCTCGAAAAGGCTGGCCTGCTCCTGGAGGGAGGAGAAATGTTTGTGGCGAACGGGGCTCAATGCATTCGATTGAATCTTGCATGCCCGCGAATACAAATAGAAGAGGCTTTGAAAAAGTTGGCGGCTGCGATCGCGTCGCGTTAGATGCACACATCCTGGGCCTAGGGATAGCGCCCTGAAAAGCATGCTCAAACCAGTTCGAAAAATGACATTGATAACCGAATACGGTTGTCGGTAAAAAAAAATACAGGAGATAAGTTCATGGATATTTTGATGCAGCAGATCATCAACGGTCTGGTTCTGGGCAGCATGTATGCCCTGATCGCCCTGGGCTACACGATGGTGTACGGCATCATCAACCTGATCAATTTTGCGCACGGTGAAGTGTTGATGGTCGGGGCTTTAACCAGCTGGACCATCATCGGTCTGATGCAGGACTCCATGCCGGGCACGCCGGGCTGGATTATTTTGCTGATTTCGCTGCTGATCGCCTTTGTGGTGTGCGGCGCCCTCAATTTTGCCATCGAAAAAATCGCCTACCGGCCGCTGCGAAACTCGCCCAAACTGGCCCCGCTGATCACCGCCATCGGCATGTCGCTGCTGCTGCAGACACTGGCCATGATCATCTGGAAGCCCAACTACAAACCTTATCCGACCCTGCTTCCGAGCGAGCCCTTCCAGGTCGGCGGCGCCGTCATCACCGTGACCCAGCTCTTCATCCTGGGCGCAACCGTTGTCTCCCTTTCCGTACTCATGTGGCTGGTGCATTACACCAAGCTGGGCCGTGCGATGCGGGCCACCGCTGAAAACCCCCGCGTTGCAGCGCTGATGGGTGTGCGACCCGACACCGTCATCTCGGCCACCTTCATCATCGGTGCCATCCTCGCCGCGCTGGCCGGCGTGATGTATGCCTCCAATTACGGCACGGTGCAGCACACCATGGGCTTTTTGCCCGGCCTCAAAGCCTTCACCGCGGCTGTCTTCGGCGGCATTGGCAACCTCGGCGGTGCGGTGCTGGGCGGCATATTGCTGGGCCTCATTGAATCCATCGGCGCCGGCTACATCGGCCCGCTGACGGGCGGGGTGCTGGGCAGCCAGTATTCCGACATCTTTGCGTTCATCGTGCTGATTTTTGTGCTCACGCTGCGGCCTTCAGGCTTGCTGGGTGAGCGTGTAGCGGACCGGGCGTGACGCCCCCGTCTATCCGGTACACAAGGAGAACAATCATGAATTCTGTCAAATCGAAAAAACTCATTACCTTCCTGGTCGTCGCGGCGGCACTGCTGGTGCTTCCGCTGATCCTGCAGCAGGGCGGCAACGCCTGGGTGCGCATTGTCGACATGGCGCTGCTGTATGTGCTGCTGGCCCTGGGCCTGAACATCGTGGTCGGCTACGCCGGCCTGCTGGACCTGGGGTATGTCGCCTTCTTCGCGGTCGGCGCCTACCTGTTCGCGCTGCTCGGCTCGCCCCATCTGGCCGATGCGTTCCCCTGGATCGCGGCGCAATTCCCGAACGGGCTGCACCTGCCGATCTGGGCCATCATCCCGATGGCCGCGGCGCTGGCGGGCTTTTTCGGCGTGCTGCTGGGAGCGCCAACCCTCAAGCTGCGCGGCGACTACCTCGCCATCGTCACGCTGGGCTTTGGTGAAATCATCCGCGTGTTCCTGAACAACCTGGACCGTCCGATCAACCTGACCAATGGACCCAAGGGCATCAACCAGATCGATTCGATGAAGTTTTTCGGCTTTGACCTGGGCAAGCCGCATGAGTTTTTCGGCTTCGAGGTCAACTCGGTGTCGATGTACTACTACCTTTTCCTGGTGCTGGTGATCGTCTCGGTCGTGGTTTGCCATCGCCTTGAGAACTCCCGTACCGGCCGCGCCTGGATGGCGATCCGCGAAGACGAAATCGCCGCCAAGGCCATGGGCATTAACACCCGCAACCTGAAGCTGCTGGCTTTCGGCATGGGCGCCACTTTTGGCGGTGTGTCCGGCTCCATGTTTGCTGCCTTCCAGGGCTTTGTGTCGCCCGAATCCTTCAGCCTGATGGAGTCAGTGATGATCGTCGCCATGGTGGTGCTGGGCGGTATCGGCCACTTGCCCGGCGTCATCCTGGGCGCCTTGCTGCTGGCTGCGCTGCCTGAAGTGCTGCGCCATGTGGCCGGCCCGTTGCAGGCCATGACCGACGGACGTCTCGACTCGGCCATCCTGCGTCAATTGCTGATCGCGCTGGCCATGATCACCATCATGCTGATGCGTCCGCGCGGCCTCTGGCCGGCTTCCGAGCACGGCAAGTCGCTGAACAAGCCCGTCGGTCCAGATCCCATCCAGTCAATCAATCCCTAAGGAGAATGGACATGAGCGAAACCATTCTTAAAGTCTCCGGTGTTTCCAAGCGCTTCGGCGGTTTGCAGGCCCTTTCCGATGTCGGCATCCATATCGAGCGTGGCCAGGTGTATGGCCTGATCGGCCCCAACGGCGCCGGTAAAACCACCTTCTTCAATGTGTTGACGGGCCTTTACACACCCGACAGCGGCACCTTCGAGCTCGCCGGCAAGCCCTACAAGCCGACGGCGGTGCACGAAGTGGCCAAGGCCGGCATTGCCCGCACCTTCCAGAACATCCGCCTGTTTGCCGACATGACCGCCCTCGAAAACGTCATGGTCGGCCGCCATATCCGTACCAACTCGGGCCTGATCGGCGCCGTGCTGCGCACCCCCGGTTTCAAGCACGAAGAAGCCGCCATTGCCAAGCGTTCGCAGGAGTTGCTCGACTACGTTGGCATCGGCAAATACGCCGACTTCAAGGCCCGTACCCTGAGCTACGGCGACCAGCGCCGCCTGGAAATTGCCCGGGCCCTCGCCACCGATCCGCAGCTGATCGCGCTGGACGAGCCGGCTGCCGGCATGAATGCGACCGAAAAAGTACAGCTGCGCGAGCTGATCGACCGCATCCGCAAAGACAACCGCACCATTTTGCTGATTGAGCATGACGTGAAGCTGGTCATGGGCCTGTGCGATCGCGTGACGGTGCTCGACTACGGCAAGCAGATCGCTGAAGGCGCGCCTGCAGATGTACAAAAAGACGAAAAAGTGATCACGGCCTATTTGGGCACGGGTCATTGAAGGAAAGCAAGAACATGGCAGCAAACACACTCCTGAAGGTGACCGGCCTGAAGGTCGCTTACGGCGGCATCCAGGCGGTCAAGGGCGTTGACTTCGAAGTCCACGAAGGCGAACTCGTGACCCTGATCGGCTCCAACGGCGCCGGCAAGACCACCACCATGAAAGCCATCACCGGCACCTTGCCGATGCTGGGCGGTGACATCGAATACCTCGGCAAGAGCATCAAGGGCCGTGGTGCCTGGGACCTCGTCAAAGAAGGCCTGGCCATGGTGCCGGAAGGCCGCGGCGTTTTCACCCGCATGACGATTACCGAAAACCTGCAGATGGGCGCCTACATTCGCAGCGACAAGGCGGGCGTTGCCGAAGACATCGAAAAGATGTTCGTGCTGTTTCCGCGCCTGCGCGAGCGCAAGGATCAGCTGGCCGGCACCATGTCCGGCGGCGAGCAGCAGATGCTGGCCATGGGCCGCGCGCTCATGAGCCGGCCCAAGGTGCTGCTGCTGGACGAGCCCTCCATGGGCCTGTCGCCCATCATGGTCGACAAGATCTTCGAAGTGGTCAAGGACGTTTCAGCCCGCGGCGTGACGGTGCTGCTGGTCGAGCAGAACGCCAGCCGCGCGCTCGGCATTGCCAACCGCGGTTACGTCATGGAGTCCGGCCTGGTCACCATGAATGGTGAGGCCAAGGAAATGCTTAACGACCCCAAGGTGCGTGCTGCCTACTTGGGTGAATAGTTTGGGATCAATTGTTGATTGAGAGGCGCTACTTCCCACGTCTGTTGGATCGGGTAATTCACCATTGGTGAAACTCAGTCCAAACCCTCAAGCAACACACCAATAGTAAGGAGATACGCATCTGAAATTTCAACACTATGGCCTGGTTCTCACTGCAATAGGGCTCATTGCAACCAGTGCCATTTCGCAAGCCGTCGTGACAATTGCCCATGTTGCACCGACGACTGGTGCCATTGAGCATCTGTACTAGGCACACGTAATGGGGTGCCTCCTCATGAAACCTAAGCGTGTTTTGGTCTTAGGGGCGGGGTGCAATCTCGTTTACGAGCAGCACTACTTTCTTGGCTGAATATTCATGAGCCTTCTAGTAGGTAGAAGTTATTTTCTGGTGTAACCCCCCAGCGAGTCAAGACGCAATTTAATCCAATCGATTTCTCAGGAGAAAAAATGAAAAATGTAACTAAGCCGTTCGTTAGTATCGAGGCCATTCGCGAAACGCAGAACGCTGTGCGCAAGCAACCCGAACTGGGTAACGTGACGTTCAAGGTTCGCGGCGCGGCAAAGGGGGGTTTGGTCTTTGTGGGTGAAACTGGTCCCTTGATTCAAAACGGACAAGCTGATCAAAGTCGTTCCGGAAAATATTCAGCTATAAGCGACGAGCCTGTTTCATTGCTTGGAACTGACACGGGTATAAGCCCAGCGGAGTACATTTTGCAAGCGTTGGCAGGATGCTATACGGTAACTCTTGCGTCAATGGCAGCCGCAAAGGGCATCGATCTTGACGGCATTGAACTCGATCTGAGTTTCGATATCAATCTCAATGGTTTTCTGGGCCTAGACGAAAAAATCCGCAAAGGCGCTCAGGGTATCAATGTCGATGTGAAACTGGAAAGCAGCTCTTCCACTCGAGAACAGCTGGAAGAGTTGGTTCGTGAGTTGCCAATGAATTCGCCGATCCATGACACATTGGCAAATCCGGTGAAGGTCTCGGCGCGCCTCTGCTAGGCATCTTTTTATTTCGCAGCACTGCAAAGCGGTTAGGTAGCTCCATGCAAACTAACCGCTTGATCGTATCTGCACGTAGAAAGTGTTGGTGTTAGGCTGAGATGATGCAGAAAGCGTACAACGCGTACCTTCACTAGAAGGCGGTGGCGCGCATGCCGAACCTCAGGCAGCAAAGCTACCAATCAGAAGGTATTATTTGGGCATGGAAAACACTACCCGTACAAAGATCATGGAGGCAGCCGAGCACCTGCTGCGCACACGTGGCTACTCAGATTTCAGCTACGCCGATTTGGTTGAACAGGCAGGCATCCGAAAGCCGAGCATTCATCACCACTTTCCGACTAAAGAAGATCTCGGTGTAGCAATCGTTAGCGACTATCTTGTAAACTTCAAAGCCACGCTGGACGACACTCTCGTTTGCCAGCCAACCGCAGCGGACCGGCTTGCTTTCTACGCAGAGTTTTTTACGGAGATCCTTGAGGATGGCTCGTTTCCGCTTTGTACTGCGCTTGCGGCAGAACTTGGTACGCTTCCAAAGAGCATGCGTGACCAGACTGTCCAATTCTTCAATATGCATCTTGCTTGGTTGGAGAAAGTGGTTGACATCGGCAAGGCCAAAGGTGAATTCACGAAGGCTCCAGATGGAGAGCGTGCGGCGAAAGTATTGTTGAGTGCGCTTGAAGGCGGGGCAGTCGTCGGATGGGCACTATCTCGCCCTGAAGTGGTGCGTTCCAGCTTTGATGAAATCATTTTGCTATGGAGTGACGCCCCAAAGCCTCATCGTTCCCGACGTCCAATCAAAAAATAAGAATTTAGAGGAAGATTCTGCTGATCCGATCAGGTATCGGTCGTCTCTGCTGCATCTCTTGCCCGCTTCAGTTGAATGGAAAAATCTTACGTGACGGAATTTCCCTCGTGGGTAACGCAGGCACGCGACTGAGTAGAGGGCACCAGGAAGATGCGCGCAAATGAGCATTCCGAGCGAGTCATTCCGATCGGGAATGGGGGCGTGGAGAGAATGACTACGAAAGACCGCCAGTGTGGCGCCTGAGTCGTCGAAAGGACCCAGAAACGCAGGCACTCGGACGGTGGTAGGCCGCCACAATTGTGGCCTCCCATTCGTCGTCTCCGTGCTGAGTGGATTCAGCCGGCGCATGCAGTCCAGCATCAGGCGCGATCCTGCATCAATGATCGCTAATTTTTTTCCAACGGTAACCGAACTGCCTTGGCGTCAAACCCAAAGACTGAGCCGCTCGGGACTGATTTCCGCCGTGAAGACTCATGGCCTTTTGGAGCTCTTCTGGACCATGTGAGGTACTTTGGAGGTAGTCCCGCACCAAAGGGACCTGGTGAGCGGGCGAGGTAAATTTGATGGACGGTTTCTCGCGCCCTCCGGGTTTCGTCTTCTTCGAATCAGGTAGCCAGGCTTCAATTTCCTTGCGGGAGACGGTCGACTGGTCTGTGAGCAGCACGGTCCGCTCGATGACGTTGGCAAGCTCCCGGATGTTGCCATGCCATGGCTGCTCTTCAAGAGCTTCGAGCGCTTGAGTCGTGAAATGGACATTTCGCTGATTCTGCTGGTTGGTCCGGTTCAGGAAGTGGAGGGCCAAGGGACGGATGTCTTCGCGCCTCTCGGACAGTGAAGGCAGCCGGATCGGGATGACGTTCAACCGATAGAACAGGTCTTGCCGGAAATTGCCTTGCTCCACCTCGGCTGACAAGTCCCGATTGGTCGCCGCAGCCACGCGCACGCTGATCGCAATCTCTCGCTTCGCGCCGAGCCGGATGATGGTTCCCTCCTGCAGTGTGCGAAGCAGCTTTGCCTGCATCGCGAGCGGCATCTCGCCAATCTCGTCCAGGAAGATTGTCCCTTGATTGGCCTGCTCGAACCACCCGGCGCGCGAGGTCGACGCACCGGTGAATGCCCCCTTTTCGTGGCCGAAAAGTTCCGATTCGAAAAGTGTCTCCGGGATGGCTGCGCAATTCACCTTGATGAAAGGGCCATCGTGGCGATCGCTGGCCAAATGCAGGGCGCGTGCAAACAGCTCCTTGCCGGTGCCGGACTCACCCAGGAGCAATACGCTGGCCGATGCGCGGGAAACGCGCTCGAGCTCCTCCAGCGCTCGCAGCAACGCAGGCGAGCGTCCAATAATTCCGTACCGGGCCGTAGCGGATTCCAATGCCTTGCGCAGCATCTCGTTCTTGCTCTCAAGTGCACGCGTCTGAGCGGCCACGAGTTGACGCAACTGCAGGATTTGCCCCACCAAGGTGGCCAGCAGCCGCATCACCGCGACGTCCTCACTGATGGCTCGGTTCCTGCGGCGTATCCGGTGAGCAGCCAGCACCCCTACGGTGACGCGGGCGAGCTCAATGGGCACCGCGATGAAGGCAACTGTTTCAGGCGGGAGTTGGTCGCGCTTGACGGACTTGGCCAAAAACCGTGCGTCCGCATCGATATTCTGCACGATGACGGGCTGCCCGGTAGCCAAGACCGCTCCTGTGATGCCCTCGCCCACCGCATAGGTTCCGCGCGAAATCTCAGCCTTGGTCAGGCCGTAGGCGAAACGGATGGACGCTCCCTCGTCCGATGACGGCGGATGGTCGATGGCCTCGTTCAGGGAATTCAGCAATACGACGCGCCCCCGGTTCAAGCCGAGGAGCTCGGACATGAGGTGCAACATCTCCCTGAAAACCACGTGTGGTGCCAGGCTCTTGCCAACCAGGCGCATGACTTCACCGAGCAGAAGGTGTTCCTGTTCACGCCAGGTTGGTTCGTTTCGAGTTGTGCCGGCGTGCCGGTTTTCAGGTGCTTTTACCATTCTTGTCCAGCTGGGGATATGCGGCGTCGTACGTGGCGGGCTTTTGACAACATAGTACCAAGCATCGAAGATGCTGATACCGCTACAGAACGTTCAAAGGTATTTTCAGGTATCTGACGCCATTCGCCTCGGGCGGCGGAAGCTCACCCGCCCGGATGTTCACCTGGATCGCGGGCAAGATCAGCGCAGGCATGCTGAGAGTTGCATCCCGGCGCTGCCGCATCTCGACGAATTCTTCCTCGGTGATGGAGTCGCGCAAATGGATGTTTGCCGCGCGCTGCTGCGCCACTGTTGTTTCGAAGCAGGGTAGTCGCCCGTCGGGCGGGTAGTCATGGCACAACAGGAGCAAGGTCCCGGGAGGCAATTGCAGTAGCCGCCGTGCCGAGTAAAAAAGGGTGCGCGCGCTGCCCCCGGGAAAGTCACACCTGGCGCTGCCGACATCCGGCATGAAAAGCGTGTCCCCAATGAAAGCGAGGGTGGGCTCGTCTGCTGCGCCATCAACAGCGTAGGCTACATCGGCCGGCGTGTGCCCGGGCACGTGCATGGCATGCAACCTCAACGGACCGACGGAGAACTGCTCGTCCGGCTCAAACAAATGGCCGAACTGGTAGCCATCGAGCCTGACCTCCGGTGCGAGGTGAAAAATCTTCTGAAACGCGTTGTGGACTTTGAGAATGCCGGAGCCTGCAGCGATCGTGCCGCCAAGGATCTGCTGCAGATAAGACGCGGCGGAAAAGTGATCCGCATGTACATGTGTCTCGAGCAACCATTGCACGCGCAGTTGATGTGAACGCACGAATGCGATGACCGATTCTGCCGACGTCGTGTGCGTTCGGGAAGCCTTGGGATCGAAGTTCAGTACCGAATCGATGATCGCGCAGTCGCTTCCATCTCCTGAGTACAGAACGTAGGTAAATGTGGATGAGTCGGTGTCGAAAAAGGCTTCAACTCGAGGTGAGGCGGGCAAGGTCATGGAGCAAGGGCGCCTTAAGCAAACCAGGTTCGATAGAGCAGCGCCACGGCCACCGCGATGCAGAGGGAGGCGAAGCCGGTCTGCAGAGTCTTGCTGCGCACCCGAGGCTCCAACTGCCTGCCTGCAAGCATCCCGGTCATCGCCGCCAAGATGAAGGCAAGACCTGCAGAACCAACTTGAGCTCCAGCGTGAAGGGCGCTGGCAGTCGCGCCTACAGACACTAAAGCGATGATAAAAAGGGAGGTTGCAACGATGCCGTGCATGCGAATGTCAGTCCATTGGCGGAAGGCTGGAACGATGAGAAATCCCCCTCCGACTCCCAGCATTCCGGTGAGCAACCCCGAGCACGACCCGATGCAGCACAGCGTCGCAGTACATCGAGAGGTCCAGCGCAGACGCCCTGTAGACGGATCGAGAACACAATTCTTCTCTGCGGCCGAGATCACCTCTGCTGGAAGGTCGCCACTAGCGGAAGCACTCCGTACGTCCTGCCGCAGCAGGCGCGCGGCGGCAAAGAACATGGCAGCCGCAAACAGCGTCATGAGCACCGGCTGGGGCAGGGCATGGGCAATCCAGACGCCGACGGGAGAAAAGCAGATGCCGAGTGACGCCATCAGCAGCGCGGCGCGCCATCGAACGAGACCCTTGCGCAGCCCATCGAAAGCACCCAGCGCTGCAGAGCATCCAACGGCCAACAATGCGACCGGTGTGGCGGCTTGTGGCAGCCAGCCCATCCCCAAAACCAAAGCAGGGACTGCAAGGATGCCGCCACCTGCACCCGTGAAGCCGAGTACGAGACCGACTGCGGCACCGTAAACAAGGGTCAGCATCATGAAAAAAACGGGCGCGATGTTCTGGCGCAATGCTGTCGGGGTGGTGTATCAGTACTGCTTGTAGGGCAGGAACTTGCCGCTCATGACGATGCGGACGCGATCGCCGTTCGGGTCGTTCTCTCGCTGCAGGTCCATCTTGAAGTCGATGGCGCTCATGATCCCGTCGCCGAATTCTTCATGGATGAGCGCCTTGAAGGTTGTTCCGTAGACGTTCACCATCTCGTAGAAGCGGTAAATGAGCGGGTCGGTTGGCACCGAGGTTGGCAGCGAGCCCTTGTAGGGAGTCACGGTCAACCACTTGGCGTCTTCCTCGGTCAGATCGAAGATCTCGGCCAGGATGGCGGCCTGAGGTTTGCTCAGCGTCATCTGTCCCAGGCAGGCGGAGGCGACCCATTCTTTGCTGAGGCCGACCTTGGCGGCTACTTCGGCCCACTTCAGTTCTTTGGAAACCTTGGCGGCGATGATTTTTTCGGTGACTTCGTAACGGCTCATGAGTATTCCTGTGATGGAGGGATGAAAAACGGGGGGTGGGGAGTTAGACCACGCGCTGCAACCGGACCGGTGCCACCGCGGCATCGTCTTCGACGGGCTGCTCGCTGGCGTCAATGGCGTTCAGGCCAGGATGCACAAAAGGGGGTTTGGCCGGCGCACGACCATGGGAAAGGTCCTTCGAGCGAGCCACAAGGAAGTCCATCAAGTGGTTGCGGATGCTGTAGTACTGCGGAACATGGTGCAGCGTCGCGCGCTGGCGGTCGACGGGCATCGTGTTAACCACGATTTCAGCAACACGGGCCTGCGGACCGTTGCTCATCAACAGGATCTTGTCGGCCAACAGGATCGCTTCGTCCACATCATGTGTGATCATGAAGACGGTCTGGTTGGCTTCGCGGCAGATCCGCAGAAGTTCGTCCTGGATGGTGCCGCGTGTCAAGGCGTCAAGTGCGCCGAAGGGTTCGTCCAACAGCAACATCTTGGGCTGGATGGCGAAGGCACGGGCGATGCCGACCCGCTGCTTCATGCCGCCGGACAGGGCCGAGGGCTTTTTGTCAATTGCATGGTTCAGCCCGACGAGGTCCACGTACTTCTCGACGTGCTCCTTGACCTGCGCCGCGTTCCAACCCGGCCACTTGCTTCGCACAGCAAACGCGATGTTCTTACGCACGGTCAGCCAGGGCATTAGGGCGTGGCCTTGGAAAACCACGCCGCGATCAAGGCTCGGCCCGGAGATTTCGCGGCCGTTCATGATGACCACGCCGCCGCTGGCTGTTTCCAGGCCCGCCAAGACGTTCAAAATGGTGGTTTTGCCGCAGCCCGAGTGGCCGATGATGCAGGCGAACTCGCCCTCGGCCAGCTCGAAGTTGACGCTGTCGAAGACAGGCTCCGCTCCGGCGACGTAGGACTTGGTCAGGCCTTCCACCTTCAGCAAGACAGAGGCCTTCTTGGCGTTGGTTTCTTTAGTCCGCATAGGTCACCGCCTTCTGTGCTTTGGCAAAAGCCATGTCGAGGGCCATGCCCACAACACCGATAGCGAGGATTGCAAAGATCACGTTGGTGAGCGAAAGGTTGTTCCACTCGTTCCAGACGAAGTAACCGATGCCGGTACCGCCGACCAGCATCTCTGCGGCAACGATGACCAGCCAGGCAATGCCCATGCTGATGCGCATGCCCGTCAAGATCGTCGGGGCCGCCGCGGGCAAGATGACTTGCAGCGCCTTGCGCATCGGCCTCACCTCGAGGGTGCGGGCCACGTTGAGCCACTCGCGGCGAACCCCCGCGACCGCGAAGGCCGTGTTGGTCAGCATGGGCCAGATCGAGCAGACGAAGATCACGAAGATTCCGGAGATGGATGAGTCCTTGATGGTGTAGAGCGCGATGGGCATCCAGGCCAAAGGCGAGATCGGCTTGAGCACTTGGATGAAAGGGTCAAGCGCTCGATACGCCAACGGGCTCATACCGATGAGAAAGCCCAAGGGAATGGCAAACAGCGCTGCCAGGCTGAAGCCCAACGCGACCCTACCGAGGGAGTAGGCGATCTGAATGCCGATTCCTTTGTCGTTGGGGCCGTTGTCGTAGAAGGGATTCGACAGCTGCCTGGCAATCGTTGAGCCCATTTGAGCCAGCGTCGGGAATGACGACTTCGTTTCTGCCGGGTTGAGGCCCCCCGGGTCCTTACCCATCAGCTTGGCGTATTCCACTTGCTCAGCCGTCATGCTGGGTTTGGAAGC
Source organism: Polaromonas sp. P1_F1 (assembly GCF_056405795.1). Classification (NCBI taxonomy): domain Bacteria; kingdom Pseudomonadati; phylum Pseudomonadota; class Betaproteobacteria; order Burkholderiales; family Comamonadaceae; genus Polaromonas; species Polaromonas sp. P1_F1. Next base: position 496,544 of record NZ_JBFUBJ010000003.1, on the reverse strand, counting down.
GGCTATTGGCAGCGTCGCGATGTGCCAGATGGCCAGGATGACCACCAAAACCATCACCGAGAGCACACCCGCGCGGAGTCGAAGTTGTTTTGGGTCCGTCATGGCTCAGGCCTTCCTGATGGCGAAGCTGTCTGCGTAGGCCTGCGCCTTCGCGGGGTCGAAGGTCTTGCCCATGATTTCGTATTTGGGATAAGCACCGCCGTCGGAAGCTTGTTGACCCAATTCGCGCATGGTCTTCTTGGCATCGGTCAGCAAAAAGACCTTTTCAGCGACCTGCTTGTAGTCAACGCTGCCCTTGATGTAGCCCCAGCGCTTCATCTGGGTCAGCATCCAGACCGCCATCCCCTGCCAAGGCATGGGATCGAAGTCCACGCGTGCGGGAACGTTCATGATGTTGCCCAGGCCATCGGCAAACTTGCCGGTCAAAACCTGCGCCACGACCGCTTCAGGCTGGTTGAGATACGCTTGAGGCGCGATCACCTTGGCGATCAGTTCGCGATTCTTGGCGTCGCGCGCCATGGCGGCTGACGTTAGCACTGCGCGATACAGCGCTGCGAAGGTATTCGGGTTTTTCTGAATGAACTCCGCCGACGTGCCAAAAGCGCAGCAAGGATGGCCGTTCCAGATATCGCGTGTCAGGAGGTGAATGAATCCGACTTCCTCAACTACCGCACGCTGGTTGAACGGGTCCGGGCCCAGGAACCCGTCGATGTTGCCGGCACGTAGATTTGCGACCATTTCTGCCGGCGGCACAACGCGCAGCTGCACGTCACGATCCGGGTCGAGGCCTGCTTCGGCGAGGTAGTACCGGAGCAGGAAGTTGTGCATCGAGAACTCAAACGGGATCGCGAACTTGAAGCCTTTCCAGTTCTTCGGGTCCCGATTTGCCTTGTGCTTGAGCGCCAGCGTGATGGCCTGACCGTTCACGTTCTGAATTGTTGCGACATTCATCGGTTGCACGGTCGAACCCAAACCCATCGAGATGGCCAGGGGCATGGGCGAAAGGAAGTGCGAGGCGTCGTACTCGCGGTTGAGCATCTTGTCGCGCACCAGCGCCCAGCCGGCGGTTTTGACCAGGGAGACTTCCAGGCCCTGCTTGCTGTAGAAGCCGAGAGGCTCGGCCATGATGAGCGGCGTGGCACAGGTGATCGGGATGAACCCGATCTTCAGGTTTTTCCTCTCGATTGCGCCACGCTCCTGGGCCATTGCCTGGAGGCTGGCGACCGGCAACAGGCTGGAAATTGCTCCCATGGCGGCGCCTTTTCCGACAGCGCGCAGGAATCGTCGCCGCACGACATCTTGCGGAAAGATTGCCTTGACGAGGCTTGCTTCGATGAACTGGTTGGAATAGTCCTCGAAGGTTGAAGTCTGGCTGCGACGGATCAACTCTTTCGCTGCAAGAGCAGAGCTGGCGGCTTCGTGTTCATCGTGAGACGAATGGCGACCACAAGCGCAGTTCATGACAAGCGGTTTGTCGGCGTCGTACGGATCGAAATAGCGCATGGGGGCTTTCGGCAGGGTGGGTCGGAATTCGGATGGATGGGGAGATCAGACGGTGAAGCCGCGCGACGCGGTCTTGACCCGGACGACCGGACGGGCGTGTGTGTAAAAAAGCGGTTCGTCACCTATAAGGTTGGCTGCGATAACCTTGGCTTGGCTTGCGATCGGCTCGATGTAGCGCATGGCCTGCCCGTTGATGCTGATGCAATCACCCAATGCGTGGATGTTCGCAATGCCGGTGCGCAGATCGTCTGGCTGAACCGCTATACCGTTGTTCCAGCCCAGTCCAGCGCTCTGCGCCAGGCGGTTCGGTGTTTGGAGCCCGGTCGCCGCAAGCACATGGTCGCATTCAATGGCGAGGCCGCTTTCCGTCACCACCGCCACACGGCTGGCAGCCTTCGCAACCGACTTGACCCGCGTGCCACCGATAAACCGGATGGACAATGTTTCCCAAGCCCTGAGTAACTCCTGGGATGAACTTGCAGACAGAAGATTGGCCAGCGGCCTGTCGGCAATGTCGATCAGCACGAGATCATGTCCAGCCATGGCCAGGTCGTTGGCTAACTCAGAGCCCACCAGGCCTGCGCCGGCCACAACAATTCGCTGGGGCCTGCCGGATGCAGCGATGGCTTTCCGAAATTTGGCGTAGCAGCGCAGATCGTTGATCGCCCAGCAGATGTCGGGCGGCAAGTTTGGATCCGGCCTTGGAATCGCCCCGTGGGCGAGCACCAGGTGACGGTACTTGACGGTTCCACGGGTGGTCCGAAGAGCGTTCGCACCAGCACACACACTGACTGCATGGGTTTCTGCCATCAGCCGGACATTCAGTCGCGTGGCGGCCTGGGTTCCTGTTTCCTTGACCAGCGCAGGAAGACCGATCGCCTTCGCAAGCGCAACTGAGAGCAGGGGTTTGTCGTACCTGTCGCCGCTGCAGCTGGTGACCAGTGTGATCGGAATTCCGGCGTCTTTCTCCCTTAATGCACGCGCCATTTGCCAGCCGGCGCTGCCGGCGCCGACAATCACGACACCCGAATCTCCGCGAGGGCTGACGACTGCTTGCGACGCACATTGCTCGACTCGGGCTTGCACCACGTAAAGCTCGAAATCGGATTTGGTGACACCGCACAGGGGGCACTCCCAGTCGTCGGGAATGTCTTCATACCTGGTGCCGGCAGCCAGACCGCTGTCAGGGTCGCCTTCAGCCTCGTCGTAAATGAATCCACAGGCACGGCAGATGTATTGCCGGAAGGCGACGACTGCTTCGTCCATCGTTTCCTGCAAGGAGACCCGCGTGCTCATGATGGCATCACCGGGCTGCTGAGCTTGGCCATCTCCCGACGGAGATGCTTGAGCGCAGGTGTCACGATGGCCACAAAATGCGATTCGCGGACACGGCGCTGCACCGGTGACGACAAAAGGTAGCCGCGGGCGCCTTGGTGCAGCAGTGCGGACTGTGCGGAGCGAAGTGCCAGTTCGGAAGCATGGGCGCGCACATCAAGAACATCCAGCAACGGCGGCTTGGCGCCCTCGTTGATCATGCGTGCAAGTGTGAAAGTCCGCTCCGTCAATGCATGTAGTTCGGTCTGCAGGTCCGAGGGACGGTCTTCGAGAAATTGGTTCACATGTCCGAGCTGCTGCTCGACATCCCACATGGTGTCTATCGCGCCTTGGGCAACACCCAGGCCCATGCCAACCTGCAGCAGGATGAAGCTTGCGCGAACCTTGTCGAGGAAAGGACGCACGGGATCGGCGATAACGCGGTCGGCGCTGACGATGAAGTCCGTAAAACGAACACCCCAGGTGCCGGTGCCTTCCATGCCGGCAAACGACGGGCATTCGCGCAGCTCGATAGCGGAATCGTTGCAGGGCACCATGAACATGACCTCATGGGACATGCCGTCCTCTCCGGCCACAGTGGCGGCGGCGCCGAAGTAATGATCCTTGCCCAGGTTGCTTACCCAGGGAAGAGTTCCATTGACGACGTATCCGCAACCCACCCTTTCTGCCTTGAGCAGCATCTGTTCGATGCCGGTCATGGCCTTCATGGGATTGCTCAATGCCGTGCCACCCAACTCGTCACCATCAACATGACGCAGTAACACTTCGCCGGCGAGCGCGGGGTTGCCGCTTTGCTCCATGTAGAGCGTGCAGGCAGCCTGACACCACACCATGAATCCGGTAGCGCCGCAGACGCGCGAAACCTCTCTGATGGCCTGGATCGCCGCCACAAAGTCCGGGTTGCCATCAAGCGAGGTCTGAGCGCGGTAGGCGCCAGTCTTGCCCAATGCACGCATGATGGCCTCCGGATAAGTGCCGGCCCGGTCGATTTCTTCGACCATCGCCGCTAGCGGGCCGTTCGCTATCGCACGCACGGCCTCGAGCATCGTCGCGCGGCGAGCACCGGTATCGGTGTTCGCCTCTGCCGTCTGAAGTACCGCTGACATGATGGGTTCCAGACTTGCTGCTTAGACCAGGTCGATGGCGAAAGGGACGGGATTGCGCATCGTGTTGGCGACCGGCGAATAGAGGTTCGCGTGCCTGACGATTTCTTCCAGGACTTCGCGAGGGGCGTCACCTTCGATGAGGACTTTGACGCGGATTTGTTGGAAGCCCATTTCGGCTGGTTGCATCTGGGCGCCACCGGCACCCCAGGCTGCCGGGTTGCCGATGTCGCCTTCAAGGAAGACTTCCAGCTTGGTTAGCTTGACGTTGCGATGGGTGGCGACAGCAGTGATGCCGACGCTCAGGCAACCACCCAGGCCGGACAGAACGATTTCGCCGGGTGCCGGCGCGGTGTCTTGGCCGAAGAGGTGAGGCGGCTCGTCCACGACGACAGGCGTGTGGTCGCCGACGTAGCTCAGGGTGCGGAACTTTCCGTCGACGACGGTGTGAACCTTGTTGGTGCCGCGGGAGGCGGGGTTGTTGCGGCCTCGTTCTGCGAAAGCTTCCAGGCCAATGCGGTCGATGGCACGCAGATACGTTTTGATAGACGATTGGCTTGCTTCAGCTGCACGGGCGGGTGTGGCGATTGTCATGTTGGTTCAGTAGGTTGGGTGGTAGACCCATCTCCAATCGCACCAACCGTGCCAGCCCTCAAAAAATGTTGATAAAGAGCCTAACTTGATGATTTCAAAGGAAAATTACCGTGACCTTGTCGGTCTTGGTGCTCCTTTCATGACGTGGTAATTAACAATTTGTCGGACACAATGTTGACAAATTGTTGAATAACAGCGACGAACAAACAGAGTTACTCGTGCTGTGGCTTCTTTATCCTGGCTCGGCCGAAGTCGAAGCCTTGCTAGCGTATCAGCGCCAGATAATCGTCGGCCTCACGTGACTAATATCCTGCGGCGGACGTTCCTTGGCGTTCTCCATTAACTTAGCAGCATCCCCTCAGTGCACAGTTGGGCGTGTTTACGACTTCAGCGGAATTCATCACGATGGACGCCCATTTCGCGAAAGTGGCGAGCGCAAGAAAGTGTCATCGAAAGAATCCAGGCTGCAGTCGAGCAACGTTGGGGCAACCTCGCGCTCCAGGACGTCAAACATGCTCTCGACGAAGTCCATGAGGTCGTCTGACGCTGCAATCGCGGTGTCCACCTGCCCTTTGGCAACGGCATCGATCACGGCGATATGGCCGTCTACGGTGCGTTGCAGCTTGACGCTGTGGGCCGTTTGCATGTGATAGATCCAGCCGATGCGCCGGAAGATGGTGTGCAGGGGCCGCAAAGTGCTTTCGACGAAGGGCTCATTGGCCGCCGCCAGGAAAAGCTGGTCGATGCGCCTGTCGATCACGTTGAATTGCTCGATTGTCATCTCGCCGCCGTGCTCAACCAGCTGGCGGCGGATATGCAGCATCTGGTTGCGCTGGGAGGCCCCCGAGCGTTCTGTGGCCAGCCGGATGACAAAGCGTTCGATATCGCGCCGCAGGCGCAGCAGCACCCGTTCCCGGGTCAGGTCGATCGGGGCGATCTGGATGCCGTGGCGCGGCGTAACGATGAGCAGCGTGTCAGCCGCCAGTCGGCTGACGGCTTGGTGAACCGGCGTGCGGCCAAATCCCACGAGCGCCTGGAGATCATGAGTTGCCAGGAATCGGCCGGGCCGGAGTTCGCAGCAGATCAGCAATTCTTCGATCCGCTCGTAAGCCTGGTCGGAAAGGTTGACCTGACTGCGACGGCGAGGCGCCTCCTCCGCAGGGGCATTGGCTGCAACCAGTTGGGGACGAGGGCGGGAGGGCGAAGCCATAGTGCTCTTTCAAATACATGGGGTCCATTCGTGCATCTATCGCACACCTCATGGAAAGGAAAGCATACCCTGATATTCCATGAGTGGCGCAGGGATTTTTCCTTCATTTTCTAGGCTGGCGGAGGCGTGCCGAAAAAAGGAAGAGCTCCAATAATTATTCGGGTAAACCACGAGAATCTTTGTGAAATATCACAGTATTCTTCGTTTGTGCCTTGCTAATCGGCCACGGAAACCGTGCGCCACTTCCAACAACACTCGCGGTCCGACGTGTCCGCATTTATGGAGACATGCATGAAAAAACTGTCAAGCCTTTCAGCTGGTGTGGTGGCGCTTGCGGGCGCTCTCGTCATAGGTGGCATGCCGGTGGCTGCCGGTGCTCAAACGAAGGAGACGTTGACCTTTGCGGCTGTCACGTTCAGCGAGGCCGGCCGCGGCGAGCGTCTCAAGGCCTGGGTTGAGAAGTTCAACAAGAGCCAGGCTACCGCCGAAATCCAACCCATAGCCATTCCTTTCGGGAGCTTTGCCAAGACAGTTTTCACGCAAATGGGCGGCGGCGCGGGGCCCGATCTCGTGCGCATGGACGCGATCGATTACTACGCAGCCGTGAACAGCAAGAGCATCCTGCCGCTGGACGATCTGCTCAAGGGCGGCAACTACAGGTTCACGGAGCCCGACAAATACATGATGGTGGGCGGCAAGCGCTATGGCGTGCCGTTCGAGCTCAGCAACTACGTGCTGCTGTACAACCCGGCCTTGCTCAAGGGCGGCAAGCCGCCGGCGAACTTCGACGAATTTCTGGCCAGCGCCAAGGCGGCCACCGGCAACGGTGTCTATGGCTACGCGTACCGCGCCACCATGGCTGAGGGCAACGGCTTCTGGCAGGACCTGTGCAACTTCGTCTACGGCTTCGGTGGCCGCTGGAGCGACGCGAAAGGCAATCTGACCCTGAACGATCCCAAGGTGGTTGAGGGCGTCGCCGCCTACAAGAAGATCTACGACGCCGGCGTGATTCCCAAGGGGGCGGACGCCGCAACCTACCGTCGTATGTTCTGGGAGCGCAAGGTGGCGATGGAGGTCGACAACGGCGGTGTGGCCGGCATCTTCAGCCAGCAGGCACCCGAATTGGCGTTCGCCGCCGCGCCGTCGCCATTCCCGACGCGGGCCCAGGGCATGGTGTTGACGGCGCTGACCATCAATGCCAACACCAAGCACAAAGCAGCGGCCGAAGCCTTTATCAAGTGGACCTTGCAGCCCGAGAATCAGAAGGACTTGCAGGAATTGCTGGGTGCGAGCAATGTGGCCACGGTGATTGAGCGCAGCCCGGAGATGATGGCCAAGCGGCCCTGGCTAAAGGTCTATGACGACCAGGCCGTGAACAGCGTGCCGCAGCTGGTGCAGGGCCTGGAGGTCAAGACGCCGGAGATCCAGCAGATCGTGCTGGAGCAGGTGCTCAAGGTGCTGCAAGGTGGCATGGACCCCAAGAAGGCGATGGACGACGCCCAGCGTACGGCCTTGTCGCGCGTACTGCGCAAGTAAGCCAGCCCACCGCAGACCTTTCCCATGCATGCTGCAACATCTCCGGCCGGCGCCGCGCCGCCACCGAGGACAAAGCGCGACTGGACGCCCTACTGGTTCGCCGCACCGGTAGCCTTGTATCTGCTGCTGTTCCAGGGTTATCCCCTGGTGCAGGAGTTCTATCTGAGCTTCACGTCTACCGCGCTGCTGTCTCCTGGCCGGCATACCTATGTCGGGCTGCGGAACTACATCGATCTGGTAACGCAGGAGGAGTTCCGCCAGGTTTTTCTGATCACCGCCATCTACACCGTGGTGTGCGTGGTGGTGGCGATTGGCCTGGGCCTGGGGGCCGCTCTGCTGCTTAACGCGCCGTTCCGCGGGCGGGGGCTGGCGCGGGCGCTGGTGACGATTCCGTGGGCCGCACCGCCAGTGGCCGTGGCGCTGATCTTCATCTGGATCTACAACGGTCAGTACGGCATCTTCAACCATCTGCTGGGCGCGCTCGGCGGGCCGGTCAGCCTGGAGAGCTGGCTCGACAGTCCGGCGTTGGCCTTGCCCGCGGTGTTGCTGACGACCATCTGGCAGATCTTCCCGTTCGCCTCGGTCGTCATCCTGGCCGCCTTGCAGGGGGTGTCCTCGGAACTGCGCGAGGCCGCGGTGATTGACGGCGCGGACCGGCTGAGCGTGTTTCGCGCCGTAGTCTGGCCGACCATCCAGCCTTCGGTGGCGCTGCTCGCGCTGTTCCTGACCATCTGGTCCCTGCGCCGCTTCGACCTGATCTGGCTCATGACCCAGGGCGGCCCGATCGGTTCGACCAACACCATGGTGATCGAGCTGTACCGCCGGGCCTTTGTGTACCGCGATCTGGGTCAGGGCGCCGCCGTCGGCATGGTGGGCCTGTCGATTGCGCTGCTCATCACCATCGTCTATTTCCGTTACACACAGCGCGTCGAGCGCGCCAAGGGGCAGCGATGAGCCGCACGCTGTCCTGGAGCCACGCGCTGCGCATGATCTTGGTGCTGGCGCTGCTGGGCGTGGCCGCGTTCCCGATTTACTGGATGCTGGTGACCTCGCTGACCTCGTCGCCGGACCTGTTTGCACCCAAGCCGCACCTGCTGCCCGACTGGTCGCAAGCGGCGATCTACGGCCACGCCTTCAGCGCCACCGCCGTCGCCACCTGGCTGAAGAACAGCGCCATCGTCGCCTTCGGCACGGCCGCGCTCAGCATCGTACTGGCCATTTTTCCGGCCTATGTGCTGTCGCGCTACCGCATGCGGGCGGTCGCCATCCTGGGGGTGGCGCTGTTCGTTACGCAGATGCTGCCCGAAGCCATGCTGGTCGTGCCTTTGTACGCGATCTTTGGCCAGTTGGGTTTGCTGAACAGCCTGACCGGCCTGATCCTGGCCAACACGGCATTCACGGTGCCGGTGATCACGCTGATCCTCAAGGGGGCGGTCGACGGCGTGCCCATCGATATCGAGGAAGCCGCCGGCATCGACGGCTGCTCGCGCCTGGGCATTGTGCTGACCATGGTGCTGCCGCTGGTGGCGCCCAGCCTGGCCGCCGCTGCCGTGATCGCCTTCTTCCATGGCTGGAACGAATACGTGTTCGCCCAGACCCTGATCAGTGACCAGGGGCTACAGACCGCCTCGGTCGGCCTGGCCGGCTTCGTGGGCGAGCTGAACACGCCCATGCATACCGTGATGGCCATCGGGCTGATGTACACCCTGCCCGCCGTCATCTTCTATCTTTTCGTGCAGCGCTACGTCGTCTCCGGCATGACCGCCGGCAGCGTCAAGGGCTAAGGACATTCACCATGGCATCCATCTCCCTCAAGGGCGTCACCAAGATCTTCGGCGGAAAAAAGGCCGCGAATCAGATCACATTCGACGTCGCCGACCGCGAATTCGTCGTGTTGCTCGGCCCTTCGGGCTGCGGCAAGTCCACCCTGCTGCGCATGCTGGCCGGCCTCGAGCAGGTCACGAGCGGCGAAGTCCACGTCGGTGCGCGCCGTGTCGATACCTTGCCGCCCAGCGCCCGCGACATGGCCTTTGTGTTCCAGTCGTATGCGCTGTACCCGCACATGACAGTGCGGCGCAACATCACCTTCCCGCTGATCATGCGCGAGCACCGCTGGTGGTTTCATCTGCCCCTCATTGGAGGCATCGCCAAGCGGCGCATCGAGCAGACGCCGGCGGTGCGCGACCTGGTCGACCGCACGGCCAAGACACTGGCGCTCACTGAAATGCTCGACCGCTACCCACGCACGCTGTCGGGCGGCCAGCGCCAGCGCGTGGCGCTGGGCCGGGCCATGGTGCGCCAGCCCGATGTGTTCCTGATGGACGAGCCGCTGTCCAATCTCGACGCCAAGCTGCGCACCTCAATGCGCGCCGAAATCATCAAGCTGCACCGTGAAGTCGGGGGCACCTTCGTCTACGTGACACACGACCAGATCGAGGCGATGACCATGGGCACCCGCATCGCGCTGATGCGCGACGGCGAGGTGCAGCAGTTCGGCACGCCGCGCGAGATCTACACCGATCCGGCGAACACCTTTGTGGCCCGCTTCATCGGCACACCGCCCATGAACCTGATCGAGGCGCGCATCGAGCCGCGCGGTCTGATCATCGGCAAGACGGTGCTGCCCCTGCCCGAGCATCTGGCGGCGCTGGGGCAACACGCACCACGCGATGTGCTGCTCGGCATCCGTCCGCAGGCGCTGGGCCTGGGCAACGGCGTGCTGGCGGGCCAGGTGGCCCTGGTCGAGCACGTGGGAGCCGAGTCCATCGTCAGCATCAAGCTCGACCATGCCAACACCGCCCACAGCGAGGACGGCCAGAGCGGCGACGACGTGATGGTCGTGGTCCAAGGCTACAGCGATCTGCGCACCGGCCAGCCCGTGCAGTTGTCGCTAGACCTCGGCGAGGCCGTGCTGTTCGAGCGCGACGGCCAGCGCATCCGCGTGCCGGCGCTGCAATGACGATGACGATTCCTTTACCCAGGACACCACGACAGCTCATGAAAACTATCAAGATCGTATTCCACGGCGAGAACGCCGCTAATTTTCGCCAGGGTTTCGAGGCCCTGGTCGACCCACGGCACCAGATCATCGATCTGAGCGACACGCTGGCCGGCCCCGGCGAGCGCGAACACTACGAGAGCGCTGACGTCATCGTCGGCATCAAGCTGAACCGTGAGATGCCGGTACCGAGGCAAGCAGGCCTGTTCCACGCGCCTTCTGCAGGCACGGATGCCATCGACACGGCGCTGCTGCCGCACGGCACCGTGCTGTGCAACTGCTTCGGCCACGAGCACGCCATCGCCGAATACGTGATGGCCGCCTTGCTGCAGCGCCATGTGCCGCTGGCGCAGGCCGATGCCGATCTGCGCCAGCGGCGCTGGACCTACTGGGCCGGCCGACCGACGGCACTGCGCAGCGAATTGGGCGCCCAGACGCTGGGCCTGCTCGGCTTCGGCCATATCTCCCAGGCCATCCTGGCACGGGCCAAGGCCTTTGGCATGCGGGTCACGGTGGCCAACCGCAGCCCCATCCACGATGAGCGCGTAGACCAGGCCTTTACCCTGGACCAGCTACCCGCTTTTATGGCATCGGCCGACGCCATCGTGGTCTCGCTGCCCTTGACGGCACAGACCACCGGTATCGTCGGGGCCGAGGCCTTCGCCGCCATGCGGCCCGACGCCCTGATCCTGAACGTCGGGCGCGGCCCGGTGATCGACGAGCAGGCGCTATACGACGCCCTGGCCCAGCGCCGCATCGGCGGCGCCATCATCGACACCTGGTACAGCTATCCGACGCCCGACCAAGCCGAGTGCACGCCGTCGCGCCTGGATTTCGCGTCGCTGCCGAATCTGCTCATGACCCCGCACATGTCGGGCTGGACCTCGGGCACCGTGCGCCGGCGCCAGGAGACCATGGCCGACAACATTCAGCGTTGGCTGGACGGCCGGCCACTGAACAACGTGCTCTGGCCTAAGTCATGAACGCGCATTCCTCTCCAACCCTGCCCACGGCCGCGCAAGAAGTCGTAGCCGCTCTGGTCGCGGCGCGCCGTTTCGGCCAAACGGCCCCGACCGAGCCCTTGCGGGCCGCGCTGAGCACCGACGACGAGGCCTATGCCGTCCAGGACGCCGTGGCCCAGGCGCTCGGCTGGTTTGCCGATGGCGGGCCGCGCTACTGGAAGTCGGGCGGGGCGTCCCGCGACTCCGTGCTCAGCCATGCGGCCCTGCCGTCTGCAGGCGTGCGGGTGGCTGGAGAGTCGCTGGCAGATTTTTCCTTCCATACCCCCGCTGTGGAAGCAGAGATCGTGTTGCGCCTTGCAGAAGATGTGACGCCCGAGCGCGCACAGCGCCTGGGTCACGCCGATGGTCCTGCCCTGGTGAATGCAATGGCCGTCGCCATCGAGATCGCAGATTCGCGCTGGGATGAAGGGCTGCAGGCACCGGCCGCCTTGCGGCTGGCCGACCAGGGCTCGCATGGCGCGCTGATTCTGGGCGAATGGAAGCCCTGGCGGGCGCACGACTGGGCTAGTCAGCGCTGCGAAGTTCGCTTCGGCGGGGCTCCGATCATCGCCAACACGGGCGCCTATTCCTTGGGCGATCCACTGTGGTTGATGCCGATCTGGCTGCGCCACGCCACGCGCGGCGGACGCACGGTTGCAGCGAACACGGTAGTCACCACGGGCTCCTGGGTAGGCGCGATCCCCAGCCCGAAGGATGCCGATGTTCAGGTCCGCTTTCCGGGTCTGGGCGAGGTCGGCCTGCGCGGCGGCAGCGTCCACACCGCACTGGACCGGCCCTGAACCCGGGCCGGACACCACATCGATAACTGACACAACGAAACGGAAACCACATGCCCACACTGTTTGACTTGACCGGGCGCACGGCGCTCATCACCGGGTCCGCCCGCGGCCTGGGCTACGGATTCGCGCACGGCCTGGCCGAGGCGGGCGCCAAAGTCGTGATCAACGCGCGCAACACCGAGCAGGTCGCGCAGGCCGTGGCCCAGCTGCGCGCCCTGGGCCATGACGCGCTGGGCCTGCCGTTCGACGTGACCGACGAAGCGGCTGTTGGCGCCGCGTTCGCGTCGCTGGACCAGCAAGGCATAGAAGTCGACATCCTGATCAACAACGCCGGCATCCAGCACCGCATGCCCCTGGTCGATCTGGAGCTCAAGGACTGGCAGCGCGTGATCGACACCAACTTGACCAGCGCTTTCATCGTCGGCAAGCAGGCTGCCAAACGCATGATCGCGCGCGGCCGTGGTGGCAAGGTCATCAACATCGGCTCGCTGACCAGCGAGGCCGCGCGCGCCACGGTCGGTCCATACACGGCGGCCAAAGGCGGTATCAAGATGCTGACGCGTGCGATGGCCGCCGAATGGACCGAGCACGGCATCCAGGCCAACGCCATCGGTCCCGGCTACATGGCCACGGAGATGAACACCGCGTTGTTGCAGAACCCCGCCTTCGACACCTGGGTCAAGGCCCGGACCCCGGCACGCCGGTGGGGCCGGCCCGACGAGCTGGCCGGCACCGCGGTCTACCTGGCCTCCGCGGCCTCTGATTACGTCAGCGGGCAAATCATTTACGTCGATGGCGGCATGCTCGCCGTGTTGTGACGGCACAGCTGTTCCGCCACTTTCCAGGTCTTCATGAACAACGCGTTCGACCGGCTCAAGAACCCCGCCGGCGACATCCATCTGCAGAAGTAAATCTGCGTACAAAGGCACAACACCATGGAAGCACTCGTCATCCACGCCGCCGGCGACCTGCGCGTCGAAACCTTTCCCACCGCCGAGCTCGGCCCCGGCCAGTTGCGCGTGCGGGTACGCTGCGGCGGCATCTGCGGCTCGGACCTGCACTACTACAACCACGGGGGCTTCGGCACCATCCGTCTGCAGGAGCCGATGGTGCTAGGCCATGAGATCGCTGGCGTCATCGAGGCGGTGGGCGACGATGTAACCGGCTTCACTGCGGGCGAGCGCATCGCCGTCTGCCCCAGCAACCCTTGCGGCCAGTGCCGCTACTGCCAGCAGGGTTTGCAGAACCATTGCCTGGACATGCGCTACTACGGCAGCGCCATGCGCAACCCACATGTGCAGGGCGCGTTTCGGCAGGAGATCGTGGTCGAGCCGCACCAGGCGCACCGGCTGGCGGCCAGTGTCAGCGATGGCGAAGGCTCGATGGCCGAGCCACTGGCGGTGGCGCTGCATGCGGTGCGCCGCGCCGGTTCGCTGCTGGGCAAGTCGGTGCTAGTCACGGGTTGTGGGCCGATTGGCGCGCTGGTGATTCTTGCGGCCAGGCGCGCCGGCGCCGCGCATATCGTGGCCACCGATGTCAGCGACCACACCCTGGGCAAGGCGCTGAAAGTCGGCGCCGATGAGGCCATCAACGTAGCCGACGAGCCCGAGGGCCTGGCGCGCTTCAAAGCTGACAAAGGCCAGTTCGACGTGCTGTTCGAAGCCAGCGGCAACGAGCGCGCGCTGCGCGGCGCGCTGGACACCCTGCGGCCGCGCGGCATCCTAGTGCAGCTGGGCCTGGGCGGCGAGATGACGCTGCCGATCAACACCCTGGTGGCCAAGGAGTTCGACCTGCGCGGTGCCTTCCGCTTCCATGAGGAATTCGCCATGGCCGTGGAGCTGCTGAACAAGGGGCTGGTGGACGTGAAGCCGCTGATCTCGGCCACGCTGTCCTACCGTGACTCGGCTCGCGCGTTCGCACTCGCTGCAGATCGCTCGCAGGCGATGAAGGTCTTACTGAACTTTGATTGAGAAAGCATGCAATGGCGACCCTGATTACCGACGTCAAAGTCATCCTCACCGCGCCCGAGGGCATCAACCTGTTGGTGGTGCGGATCGAGACCAACCAGGCGGGCCTGTACGGCCTGGGCTGCGCGACCTTTGCCTACCGGCACCTGGCGGTGCAGTGCCTGCTGGAGCAGTATCTGCGGCCGCTGCTGCTGGGCCGCGACGCCACGGCCATCGAGGAACTGTGGCAGCTGATGCACCAGAACGCCTACTGGCGCAACGGGCCTATCGAGAACAACGCCATCTCGGGCGTGGACATGGCGTTGTGGGATATCAAGGGCAAGATGGCCAACATGCCGCTGTACCAGATGTTTGGTGGAAAGTGCCGCGAAGGCGTACCTATCTATCGACACGCGGACGGAAAGGACCTGAGCGAGCTGTGCGACAACATCCAGAAGTACCAGGAGCAGGGTATCACCCACATTCGCTGTCAAAGCGGTGGCTACGGCGGTGGTGGTTATGGACCGGCACCATCCAACGCCCCAAAGGGGTCACTGGATGGTGTCTACCTGGACAGCAAAAAATACATGCGTGACACGCTCGAATTGTTTGACGGCATTCGCAACAAGGTGGGTTTTGATGTAGCGCTTTGTCATGACGTGCATGAGCGCCTGAAGCCTATTGAGGCAATCAAGTTCGCTCACGAGCTGGAGCGGTTTGACCTGTTTTTCCTGGAAGACGCCATTCCGCTGGAAGAAGGCAACTGGATGCGCCAGCTGCGCGCCAAGACCAGCATCCCCTTGGCACAGGGCGAGCTGTTTAACAACCCTTACGAGTGGAAGTTTCTGATCACCGAACAGTTGATTGACTACATCCGGGTTCATTTGAGTCAAATCGGCGGAATCACGCCTGGCAGAAAATTGCAGATTTTTGCTGAGCAATTCGGTGTAAGAACGGCATGGCATGGCCCGGGCGATATGTCACCGTTGGCTCATGCGGCAAATATTCATATTGATCTGGCGGCCCGGAATTTCGGTGTTCAGGAGTGGTCCGGTACGGAGCCTCCCAATTTTGTGATCCAGGAGTTGAAAGGCCCCCAAGCTGCTTTGCTGGATGTATTTCCCGGACTCCCGGAGTTCAAGAATGGCTATGTCTACGCCAATGACAAGCCAGGCCTGGGTGTGGATCTGGACGAAGTGGAAGCCAAAAAGTACCCCTGTGAAAATGTCATAACAACGTGGACGCAAACCCGACTTGTAGATGGAACGCTTCAGACGCCGTAAGTGTTGTATCCCGCTGAAGTCTGGAGTAAATCCTCGGGCCGGACCACCAGAATCAGATTTCAAGGTGATTACCGGTTGCGTGTTCAAGCATTAGATATAGGCATACCCTATGCTTCGCGCTCTTGGATCCAGTGTGAACCCGCGCCGTAGACCTCATTGCAAACGTCGGCAATGATCTGATAGTCACGGCGTATCTCCTCGGTTGCCGGAGTCCACAGTCCGCCGTCCCTGACCTGGGCTTCGTGATGAACAACATGTGCGGCCCAGCAGAGGCGAATTTCTCTCATGGTCTATCAGAGCGGTTACTTCGGACTAACTGGTGCTCCAACGCAGGCCTCTTCGACTTTGTTCACGCCGCAGCAATCGCCAGCATACTACCCGCAGGATCCGGAGGTGGCAATGGCTGACCGCCGCAAATCGCCGATCAGGTGCAGGTAAAGATGCGTCAACGCGATGTCTTCGACGTACTTCATTTAGTTGTCGAAAATCTTTGCGCAGCCCTGGAATCTTCGACGGACTTTGCTAGGTCAAAAACCGCAGAAAAAGTAGCCGAAAGGTATTCATCTCAAAGGAATTCCGCGACGGACTTTATTCATGGCAATCAGCTATTCCGTGGGAATAACGTCTGTCGGAGATGGGGGTGCCATGCTGGCGGCAATACGGGTGGTCGGCCATGCCAGCGCCTGTCTCCTTTGCCCTCTCACTCAGGAACGCATTTCAACTGTGTGGCAGATAGAAATTCCACCTACGACGTCGTTGAATTGTGACTACCCCGATCACCGCTCATTGACTGCTACTTGGAGCGCATTCCGGCGCCGATGTGCATCGAGCACGATGTGCGTCGTAAAGCTTCTGACGTTGGCGTCGTGTAGCAGGCATTCGTTGCAGAACACTTCATAGGCCGCGAGGTCGGGCACGATGACGATGAGGACATAGTCAATGTTTCCCGCAACGCCGTAGCACTGTTGAACTTCACTGCGCGTGTCCACCTTTTTACGAAAAGCCAACGTGGCGCGCGCGGATTCGTCGACGAGATCGACCTGCACGATGGCGGTAATGCCTAACCCGAGTTTTTCGCAGTCGAGCTCGGCCGTCTCGGCCAGGATAACGCCGGTTTCCCGCAATCTCTTAAGGCGGCGTTGCACGGCAGCAGCAGAAAGGCCGACCTGCGTCCCAATTTGCTCGGCAGGCAAGCGGGTGTCGCGTTGGTAAATTTCGAGAATCTGGCGGTCGAACGCGTCGAGGGTCATGGCGGCGGATGTCTGCAGGAACGAAGGATTGAATGCGGCAAAGCGTCAAAACGAGCGGCTAAATCGCGGCTGGGCACACCGGCCGGGTACGCATACTTTCGGCATGCTTATTATCAACAACTCCCATCGACTTTCCACGCTTAACATCGAGCGTGCCGCCACGCTGATCGACCCCGTATTTCGTGATAGCCCGCAGTTTGAATGCGAGCCGCTGAGTCAGTCGCTCGGCGCATCCTTGCTCCTGAAGGTGGAAACGCTGAACCCTCTACGTTCTTTCAAGGGACGCGGCGCCGATTTTTTCATGCATGAGAACGCGGCGAATCTCGCTGGGCGAATGCTTGTCTGTGCCACGGCCGGGAACTGGGGACAAGCGATGGCCTACGTATGCCGGGCTCGTGGATGGCCGCTGGTCGTGTACAGCGCGACGACCGCCAATCCATTCAAGGTAGAGCGCATGCGTGCGATGGGGACGGAGGTTCGCCTTCACAGTGAGGACTTCGATACCGCCAAGGAAGAGGCTTGGCGCTTCTGTGCTTCTTCCGGTGCCATGTTCGTCGAGGACGGTCGGGAAGTCAGCATTGCTGAAGGCGCGGGAACCATTGCCCGCGAGCTCCTGGCACAGCACCAGTTCGATACTCTGCTGCTCCCATTGGGGAACGGCGCTTTGCTCAATGGCGCAGGTCGCTGGATCAAAGCTCATGCACCGGGGGTGCGAGTCATCGGCGTCTGCGCAGAAGGCGCTGATGCGATGGCCGTGTCGTGGAAGGGGCATCGCCTGATTGAGCGGAGCACGGTCAACACCATCGCAGACGGCATCGCGGTGCGCCGGCCAGTACCGGAGGCGCTGGAGGATATGAAGGAGCTGGTCGACGAGGTGCTACTGGTGAGTGAAGTTGCCATCGAGCGTGCGATGCAGCTGGTATTCCAAAGTGCCGGCTTGGTCGTCGAGCCCGCCGGTGTGGTTGGCGTCGCGGCGGTGATCGAGCACCCATCGCTTCGGTCCGAGCGACTGGCGACGGTGTTGTGCGGCAGCAATCTCACGCTGGAACAAATGCGTCGTTGGCTTTATTGATGCGACAACGGGTCAAACAAGGACGCAAACCGTTGTCCTGAGCATGTTGACAGTCTTTACTTTTGCGTATTTTCCGAAAAAGCAGACAAATGGTATTTTTTACCGGATTGCAAAAAAGTGGAGATTCTCATAGTTTTTTGACAGTCCTTCTTTTTGCAAACACGCTGATTGCCATTAATAAAGTCCATCGGATTACATAAAGGTCCGTCGGACAATGACAGCTCCGAAAATAGCTGGGCAACTGCTCCGGGCCAAGGGGCGGACATTGCAAACGGCGGCTGTCGGGCCAACTGTTACACGCTTGCCGGTCCGCGTTGCGCGGAAAGGAAGGATGTGCGCGTCAATCGTGGAAAGAGACAAACCGAGGTCACTACAAGGGTGCGCCGCTTCCGAATTGCGCGAACGCCTGTTCATCGGCGAACATGACGGCTACAAGCGACCAGGATCAGGAGGAGACTTGTCCTCATGCCTCATGCCTCATGCCTCATGCTGAAAGTGCGGATTGTCTCTAAGGGCAGCTGCGACATGCGTCATAAAGGCTTTGATGCGTGCCGATCCGCGCGAATCCGCGTGCGTGAGGATCCATAGATCTACGCACGCTGCATCTGGAACTCGAGTGACTTCTTTCAGACGTGAGTCAGAGGCGCCGACGAAGCGCGGAAGTAATGCAGCCCCCATACCCTCAGCGGCCAGCTTTGCAAGACCGACGAACGTATCGATACTGGCCACGATCGTCGGGGCGTCCAATTGCGACTGCAGCCAGGATCCCATGGTGGAGGCAAGCAGTTCTCCACCGGGCATGATCCAGTGAAGGGCAGTCCAAGGAGACTGGCTATGTGCCTCTAAATACTCATGGGAAGCATAGATGGCGAATCCCATTCGTGCGAGCCTCATGCCAACCCAGGCCTCGGGGGGATGGCTGCTTGGCCTTAGCGCGATATCTGCATCCTGGCGGTCGAGATCGATCAGCTTATTGGTCACAAGTACATCCACCTCAATGGCAGGGAACTGAGACCGAAATGAAGCGAGCAATGGACCCACAAGGTTATGAGCTATGGAATCGGTTGTGGTGAAACGGAGCTTGCCCGTCAGTTCGGCTACTTGACCGTCGGCAAACCTTTGGGCATCTACGATCGCTTGCTCGACGATGGGACCTACTTCGCACAGCCTCATGCAGAGGTCTGTCGGCACCAAACCTGAATGCGACCTACGGAAGATCAGCGCGCGAAGCTGCTTTTCCAGGATCTCGATACGCCTGAATACCGTGGCGTGGGAGACCCCAAGGCTTCGGCCGGCTGCTGCCGCAGACCCGGTGCGCTTCACCTCGAGCACATATTGCAGATCGTTCCAGTCCAAGCTGTCCTTTCGTGCGCAGCGGGTGTGCGTTGATGTGTATTCCCGTGGGGGGGCCAAGTGCCTATGCTCGAATTTTGCTTTCCGAACCTGCAAATGATCAGCAACATGTTACTCCCGGCCTTGCAGAGCGCTGCAGCTGGTGTTCTTCTCTTCCATGTGGCTTCCGCTACGAGCCAAGGTCTTCCTGAAGCCCCTTCTTCGATCGGCGCTCAGTACGTAGAGGCGTCTGCCACGAAACCGCTGCAGCCCAGTCAAAAAATTGATCGTTTATACGGACGTAACGTTGCGGACGAGTTCATCTTGCAGCGATTGACTCAGCGAACGTACTGGTTCCAACGGCAACACTACGGGACGATGTTCTATGTCGGAGATCGGGGCGTCCTGCTTTTCGATCCACTCGAAGATCGTGGTGAACAGCTGAGAAGGGCCATCGCCTCCGTCACGTCGCTTCCGATCACAGCGATCGTGTACTCCCACGACCACGCTGACCACATCGGCGATGCCAGAAAGTTCACTGAGATGCCCGCGAAGATCCGCGTGATTGCTTCGAAGGCTACCGCCGACAAGATGTCTTTTCTGAAGAGCTCCTTGCCAAGACCCACTGAGGTGGTTCCATGGCCAAGAGGCTCGTTCAAATTCGAGAAGCTTGTTGTCGAACTCCACGGCTTCGAGCGTGCAGCCCACACCGACGATCACGCGGCATGGTTGATGCCGCAAGAAGGAGTCTTGCATCTTCCCGACCTGATCAACCCGGACCAGCCGCCGTTCTGGGCATTTGCGGGCTCTGAGAATTACGCCTACTACGCAGCGAACCTCGAGGAGGTCGCCAAGCTCCGATGGACTTTCTTGAGTGGCGGCCATGGCAATGTCGGAAGCAGGGCCGACGTCGAGTTTTACAGGTCGTTCCTAAAGGACATAAATGAAGCAGTTGCGAAAGCACTGGGAGAGGTGCAATGGGGCGTGGGCGTAGACGCTGCGACCGTGAATGCACACACGGCTTTCCTCCCTGCCTGGCTTTCTGCTGTTGCGAAACATGCAACCGACAGTCTGCGTCCAAAGTACGGTAAGTTGTACGGTTTCGAAGCTGCGACTCCGCGGAACGCTGAGATGGTTGCGCAGACGATGGTTGGCTATAAGTAGCAGGGTGGCCCGGACAAAAGGAGACTCCATGTCAGTGATTGAAATCGTGAGGCTTCGGCCCGCTTCTGGCGTCAGCGAGGACAAGTTCCTAGCTGCCAGCGACCGCTTCGAGCAGGACTACATGCGCGCTCGGAAAGGTTTCCGAAAGCGTACGCTCCTACGTGGAGATGCAGGGGACTGGGCCGTGCTTGTCGACTGGGACACAGCCGAAGACGCGCAGGCCTCCATGGATGCGTTTCCAAAAGATCCTGCTTCTGCACCGTTCAATGCGGTGCTTGATCTTGCAACTTTCGAAATGAAGCGGTTCTCGGTTGTGAAGGTGTTCGACCGCTAGGCGTTCTGAGAGGGCCGACCAACCGAGGCCTTGCCGCTGGGAAGTCCCACTGCACCAGGCGCGATGACATGACGGGCGAGACTGGCGCAGGACGTTGCGAGCTGATCGACGTTCGGGACTGTGCTGCATGCCGAGAAAAACAGGGGCAGCAGGGCGAACCCAGTGCGCAGGGCGGAAGAAGAGGAAATGAGTCATGGCATCTTCAAACTTGTTTAATACATCAGTCGACCATCACGACCAACGACGTTGGTGCCTACATCTAGCCCTTTCGTTGCCGCCCCAAATCAACCACGTATACGCCCAGGTCGGCAGCAATCGAGGTAATGACGGCTCTGCAGTAGCCGATGGCCGAAGTCATCAATCGCGATCTGATGTTGTTGCTGCGCACGTGAACTTCGGCCGCTTCTTTGAACAGTGATCGCAATTCCGTCAATCTACTTTTGAAGATTGCCGCCGGAATTGATGATGGAGAGATCCACCCCTCCCCAACCGGCCCGCTGGTTGGCTGTGTAGTTGACAAAGACACCTCCCAGGTTGTATTCACCCAGGTTGGACAAGGCCTGCAGCACACCGGCGCGGGTGGGCGTCTTGCCCGCGCGCCGGACAGCTTCCACTGCGATCTTGGCTCCCATATAGCCTTCAAGACTCGAGAAGGACAGAACTTCGCCTGGCGCGTATTTCTTCATGTCGCCGTGATATTCGGTGATGACCGGCTTGGAAGGAACGAAGGGGAAAGGCACCGCTTGACTCAAAACGATGCCGCGTGCTTTGTCCTTGCCGGTGGCACTGACCAGACCGTCGTGCTGTAGCACCGACAGGCCGTAGATCTGCACCGAACCTCCAGGGGCGTCGCGGACCGCCTTGACGAATTCAAACGCAGGCTTTCCCGCAGCCAGCAAAATAATGCCCTTGGGGCGGGTCTCTGTGATGGCGGCGACGGCCGCGCGAACGCTCGCATCCAGCTTGTCGGGTGTGGCGTCAATTACCTGCTGCGTCGCGATCTTGACGCCCTGTGGACCACTGAGCTGGGTCGTCAGCTGCGCCAGGGGTGGGCCGAAGGCGACGTTCATGTTGACGATGGCCAGCGAGTCCTTGCCCCAGGTCTTGGCTTCTTTGAGGAGGGCGCCAACTTCATCCGCATAGCCGCTGCGCAGTGGAAACACATTGCCGGCAGAAATCACATTTTTATCGCCTTGCAGCGGCGCAATCAGCGCAATGCCGTTCTTGCTCAGCAAGTCCTGCTTGGCGATTTCGGCAAGACCAGCGCTGTTGAGAAAGCCCAACAGCCCTACCACCGCCGGGTCGCCGATGAGCTGCTGGGTCAATTCAACCATCTTTGGGCCCTGAAGACTGTCATCCAGCGTGACCAGCTTGAGCTTATGGCCCTGCAGGGTACTGCTCGCGTTGACTTTGTCGAAATAGGCCTGGATACCCGCCGCCATGCCTTTGGCGTTCGCGGCCGACGCCGGATTAGTCTATGAGGCGACTTGCCCGAAGACCAGGTCGATGGCGTGGCTGGACATCGGCAGGGCAAGGATGACGAGCGCCGCGATGGCGGTAGTGAAGCGCGTGAAAATGAGCGTCATAAAGCCTCCTTAAAGGAGTCAGTACATCATCAAAGAAAAGTAGTTCAAATGGGTTAAACCCCAACATATTGCGTCAGCAGTTCAGGCCGGGCATGCAGTTCCGGTGAGCTGCCTTCAAACACCACTTCACCCTTGACCAAAATGATGTTGCGGTCTGTGACTTGTGTCACATGTTTCCAATTTTTGTCGACGGTCATGCTGCTGATGTCGCTTTCGCGGATCACTAAGCCGCGAGCCGAGCGAGTTGCGATTCGATAGTTTTGGGGAGCGGTAAGGACGTGCCAGCTAAAGTACAACTCGACTAACTGCTTGTGAAGGTGTTTATACGTACGGCCCGGTCAAAAAAACATTGGGCCGGAAATTATGCGTTCGCTGATGGCTTCCCGGTTCAGAATCACACCCATGACAACTCCCAAGCTGCTGATCGAGTCCGCGGACGGCATCATGACCGTGTCCCTGAACCGCCCCGACAAACTTAATGCCATTGACAACGAGCTTGCGCGTGCACTTCTTGCTGCTATAGAGTTGGCCTCGCGCGACGATGCCGTCCGGGTGCTCCTTCTGCGCGGCAATGGCCGGGCATTCTGTGCGGGGAGGGACGTCAGTGCGCCACCCACTGAAGAGGACCTGGTCTTGGTGCAAGCCGTGTCCAAAGCGCTGGTGTCCCTGCCCAAGCCGGTGCTTGCTTCGGTTCATGGCTGGACTGTCGGCGCCGGCTTGGAGTGGATGCTCAATGCGGACATTGTGATCGCGGGGGAAAGCACCCGCTTCAAGTTGCCGGAGTCCTCCCTCGGGGTTTTTGTGACGGGTGGATTGACCGCCACCTTATCTGCCTATGCAGGCGTTGCGCGCGCCAAGGCGCTGATGCTCCTGGGCGAAGAGTTCTCACCTGCGCAGGCGATGGCTTGGGGACTTGTCTGGAAAGTGGTCTCCGACCAGGAACTCGAATCGGCTTCCCGACAAATCGGCGCCAGGCTGGCGTCGCTTCAGCCGGTGGTGGCAGCCAGCTTCAAACGGGTTCTCAACGACATCGGCCTTCGCCATTTCGATGATGCCATCGCGCTTGAAAACGATGCGCAGCGCACCTTGGGCGGTCGCGGGGTTCAGAACTAGCAGGCTGCCCAAGGCGTGCGGAAGATCTGATCTCTCAACGCCCAGGGCATGCTGGGGTTGACCGTCGATCCGGTGTCGCCCCGTCCACATGAAAGGCCGGTCAATCCCGGCGCCTGATTTCATCTTCGATGATGCCCAGCCGCATATCGAACTCAGGCATCACCCAGCGCCGTAGCGCTTCACTTGGGCCTTGCCAGCGCTCACTGCCTTGCGCGCCAGGCGTGTTGCAGATGCGCACCCAAGCCCAACCAAGCAGTGCCAGCGCCACCGCGCGCAGGTAGTCGCCAGCGACCCAATAGGGCAACTGGGGCGCCGCACCCGCGACCTTGATCAATGCTGCGGTCGTCATCTCAAGGCGGGCGAAACAGCTCAATACAGCCTTCTCGTTCGCGCGCCCGTCGTCCAGGCCCTCCTGCAGGACCTGGAACATCTGCCGCAACGCCTTGCCGCCGTCCGGTATCACCTTGCGGACCAGCAAGTCGATGGCCTGAATCTCGTTGGTGCCCTCATAGATCATGGTCACGCGTGAATCGCGCACGGTCTGCTCGATTCCCCATTCGCGGATGTAGCCATGGCCACCGAAAACTTGCAGGCATTCGCTGGCGCCGTGGAAAGCCTGATCGGTGAAAGCAGCCTTCAACACGGGTGTGAGCAGGCTGCACCACTGCTGTGCCCTTTCACGACGAGTGGGGTCAGGGTGGTACCTGGCGATGTCGAGCTCGAGTCCTGTCTGGTAAGCCAGCACGCGCCCTCCGTCGATCCAGGCTCGTTGCGTATCCAGCAGGCGGCGCATCGCCGGGTGGCCGATGATGAAGTCGGCGGGCTCGGTGCTGGTGCGTGGCCCGGGCACGCGCATCTGCCTGCGCTCGCGCGCATAGGCATCGGCCTTTTGCCATGCGGCGTCGAGCAGGCCGATGCCCTGCAGCGCCACGTGCAAACGCGCCGCATTCATCATCACGAACATTGCGTTCAGGCCCTCGCCCGGCTGGCCTACCAGCCAGGCTGTCGCATCATCGAAGCGCATGGCGCAGGTGGGGCTGCCGTGCAGGCCCATCTTTTCTTCGATGCGATCGCAGTAGACATGGTTGCGGCTGCCGTCCATCAGCAGCTTGGGGGCGAGAAACAGCGACAGGCCTTTGGGGCCGGCAGGTGCATCCGGCAGGCGTGCGAGGACGAGATGCAGGATATTGCCGGTGAGATCGTGATCGCCACCGGAAATGAAGATCTTGCTGCCGTTGACGCGGTAGCTGCCGTCCGGCTTCGGCGTTGCGCGGGTGCGCACCAGTCCGAGATCGCTGCCGGCATGCGCTTCGGTAAGGCACATCGTGGCCAGCCATTCGCCAGAGACAAGTTTTTCCAGGTAAGTCGCCTTCAATTCATCGCTGCCATGATGGGCCAGGCACTCATAGGCTCCGTGCAGCAGGCCCGGTGCCATGGTCCAGCCATGGTTGGCGGCACTCAGCCATTCGTACAGCGCACCTTCCAGCACCCAGGGCAGCCCTTGCCCGCCGTGTTCAGGCGCGCATGAAAGCGCAGGCCAGCCTGCCTGCCAGAACGCCTGGTAGGCCTGTACGAAACCTGGAGGCGTCACGACCGCGCCGGCATCGAAGCGGCACCCCGGGTTGTCGCCCGCCGCATTCAGCGGCGCCACAACCTCGGCGACGAACTTTCCTGCTTCCTCCAGAACCTGCCGCTGCAGGTCGCCGTCGGTATCGGCAAAGCGCTCGATCGGTCGCAATTGGCCGCCCGCGTCCAGTACGTCGAAAAGAATGAATTGCGCATCTTGCACAGCGGGTTGATAGGTCATACGCCTTTTCTACTGGTTGCCACGGAGTCACAATAATAGTTATTTATAATAATCAAATTGGCGCGCGAATGGCAACAGGCGCAGCCGATCCTTTCGGCACGCGCCCGCCAGGCCGGCGGCCCTGATTCGGGTGGAAGGCCGAGGTGGTCGCGGTGGTTGCTCCACTACCCATCGTTCGGGCGCTCGAAGTTTCATCGCGACCCGAACAGGAAAAACACCAGCACGCATTGGTGCCTGGCCTGCACCAGTGCCGGCCTTTGGCACTTCCCTTAGCGACGCTCTTTCAGCGCCGTGTGCAGGTAGTCGTAGAACATCTTTGCCGGTGCGCGCAGCGTCGTGCCACGCAAGGTGGTGAGGCCGAGGACACGCGACACCGCCGGGGCGACGAGCGCAACGCCGATGATCGACGGATGCCGTTTCGGCAAGGCCAGGCGTGGTACAGCCGCAAGCCCGAGCCCCGCCTCGACCATGCCGAGCAGCGTCGCGATGTGGCTCACCTCGAGACGGTACGAGGGGTTGATGCCCGCCTTGGCCAGCGCGTCATCCAGCAGTTGCCGGTTTCCGCTGGTACGCGATACCGCGATCAGGCGCTCGGTTTCCAGGTTCTTCCAGGACAGCGTCTTGCGGCCGGCGAGTGCATGGCGGCGCGGCATGGCCACCACGAAGGGGTCGGTGTGGATCGGCTCGAAGTCCACCCCGGGCACCTGGTTGCCCATGAAGCTGATGCCGAAGTCCGACTCGCCCGACACTACGCTGGCCATCACCGCGCCGGCGGCTTCGTCAATCACACGGACGCGGATCAGCGGGTAGCGTTCGGAGAAAGAGCTCACGACCGTGGGCAGGAAATGGATGGCCGCGGAAGGCACGCAGGCCACCGTGACCCGGCCGGTCCGGCTGCCGGCGATGTCGGTGATGCCGAGCATGGCGGACTCGAGGTCGTCCAGCGCGGCGCGTGCGCGATCAAGGAAAACGTGCCCGAGGGCCGTCAGTTCGACCTCTCGTGTGGTGCGGTTGAAAAGCCGCGCGCCCAGGATGGTCTCGAGCTTGTCGATGCGCCGGCTTAAAGCGGGTGGGGAAAGATGGATATGGTCGGCTGCTGCGCGAAAGCTCCCGCGCTCGGCCACCGCCACGAAGGCTTCGAGTTGCTGTAAATCGAAATTGATGCGTGCCATGCACCAATACTAGCAAAAGTTGCACTTCACGGATTCCCTTCATTCGCCGAAGATCCGGCAACCAGAACATCCACAGGAGACAAACCATGCTGCCGAAACACCACGTCCGGACTTTGCTGATGCTGAGCTTGCTACCACTGGCGGTTGGCTCCTCCATGGCGGCGACCAGTCCGGCGACGCCCAAGAACTGGCCCGAAAAAGCGATCACCATCGTGGTGCCGACCTCCGCCGGCGGCGCCAACGACGCGATGGCGCGCGTCCTGGCCCAGGGACTCAGCGCCCGGCTCGGCAAACCGGTCATCGTCGACAACCGGGCCGGGGCGAACGGCGCGATTGCCAGCGAGTTCGTGGCCCGCGCCGCGCCGGACGGCTACACCTTGATGTTCGGCTACATCGCTACCCACGGCATCAACCCGGCCTTGCAAAAGCTGCGCTACGACCCGGTCACCGATTTTGAACCCATCGGCATGGTGGCGGCATCTCCGACGGTGCTGGTCGTCAGCCCGGAAGTGCCGGCCAGGACCGCCAAAGAACTGGTGCAGCTCATCAAGGCCAAACCCGACAGCTTCAGCTTCGCGACGGCGGGGAATGGCACCGCACCGCATATCGCAGGCGAGCTGTTCAAGCTGTCCGCAGGGGTGGATGTGATCGGAATTCCCCACAAAGGCTCAGCGCCCGCCGTGATGAGCACCATCTCTGGCATCACGCAATACATGTTTCCCAGTTTGTTTACCGCGTACCCGCAAATCAAGGGCGGCAAGCTCAAGGCGCTCGGCATCGCCGGTGACAAGCGATCTCCCGTCTTGCCTGACGTTCCGACGCTGGCCGAGCAGGGAATTCCCAACGTCAGCATGTCGCAGTGGTACGCCATGTTCGCCCCCGCTAAAACCCCCAAGGTGGTGGTTGACCGGCTGAACCAGGAGATCAATCGCGTACTGGCCGAAAAAACCGTACAGAAATTCATTGAAGACCAGGGGGCCGAGGTTGAAACCAGCACGCCTGCGCAACTCAAAACCCTGGTGCAAAAGGAAGTCACGCGCTGGAAGGGCGTTGTGGCGACCGCAAAAATCAAGCTCGACTGAGTCGCGCAAGTTTTACTGAAAGGAGGGTACGCGCATGAACTTGCAAGACTGGACAGGCCGCAGCGAAACAGTGGAAGACACCGCCACTGCCACGCCGTACGCAGCGCTGTCGGCCACGCTCGACCGCGCCGACACCTCGCGCCCCGCGCCCGGCACGCCGTTGCCCTACCTCTGGCACTGGCTGTATTTCCTGCCGATCCACGCGCAATCGGAGATCGGCCCGGATGGCCATGCGCGGCGAGGCGGATTCCTGCCGCCCGTTCCGCTTCCGCGCCGCATGTGGGCCGGCAGCGATTTTGAGTTCCACGAGCCGCTGTGTGTCGGCGACGCGCTCGCGCGCACCTCAACCATCGTTGATGTGACGGAAAAGAGCGGCCGCACCGGCAGCCTGGTTTTCGTGAAGGTGCGCCATGAACTTCGCCGCAACGGTTCTGCGGGCGTAGCGTTGACCGAGCACCACAACATCGTCTACCGTGCGGCGCCGACGCCGGCCGACGTGGCTCCGCCGCCGCAGGCAGCGCCCGCGGAATTCGCGTGGGTGCGCCGCATCGTTGCCGACGACGTGCTGCTGTTCCGCTACTCGGCCCTCACGTTCAACGGGCACCGCATTCACTACGACCGAAAGTACGTCACGGAGGTCGAGGGTTACCCCGGTCTTATCGTGCACGGCCCCTTGATCGCCACGCTGCTCATGGACCTGTTGCGTCGACACATGCCTGAGGCCATGGTGCGCAAATTTGAGTTCAAGGCGGTCCGGCCCACGTTCGACGTCAACCCGTTCTCGATCCACGGGCAGCCTTCAGCCGACGGCAAGAGCGTGCGGCTGTGGGGGCGTGACCACGAAGGCTGGCTCACGATGGATGCCACCGCCACGCTGGGCTGAGGAGACGCCATGCAACCACTCAAGGGCATCACCGTCGTCACGCTCGAACACGCCATCGCGGCGCCTTTCGCCACACGGCAGCTGGCCGACATGGGTGCGCGGGTCATCAAGGTTGAACGCCCCGGTGTGGGCGATTTCGCGCGGGCCTACGACAGTCGCGTGCGGGGCCTTGCATCGCATTTCGTCTGGACCAACCGCTCCAAGGAAAGCCTGACGCTGGACGTCAAGCACGAGGAGGCGCAGAAGATCCTCATGCGCCTGATCATTGAAGAGGCCGACGTCGTGGTGCAAAACCTCGCGCCGGGCGCTGCAGCACGGCTCGGCCTGTCGTACGAAGCGTTGGCCAAGCGCAAGCCCGGCATCATCGTGTGCGACATCTCGGGGTATGGCGACGACGGCCCTTACCGCGACAAAAAAGCCTATGACCTGCTGATCCAGAGCGAGGCCGGTTTCGTCTCGGTAACCGGTACGCCCGACACACCGTCCAAGGCCGGTCCATCCATCGCCGACATCGCTGCCGGCATGTATGCGTACACCAACATCCTGGGCGCGCTCATGCACCGTCGGCAGACCGGTGAGGGTCAGCGCATCGACATCTCGATGCTCGAGTCGCTGTCGGAGTGGATGAGCTACCCGCTCTATTACGCCTTTGAAGGCGCGGCGCCGCCCCCGCGAACGGGTGCCAGCCACGCGACCATTTACCCCTATGGCCCGTTTCTGGCCGGTGACGGCAAGACCGTGATGATGGGCTTGCAGAACGAACGCGAGTGGAAGGTGTTTTGCGAAAAAGTGCTGCTGCGGCCCGCGCTTGCCAGTGACCCGCGTTTCGCCGGCAATGCACAGCGCAGCGCCGCCCGGAGCGAACTCTCGTCAATCATCGTTGAAGCCTTCAGCACCCTGACCGCCGCGCAAGTTGTCGAGCGGCTGGAAACCGCCGGTATCGCTAACGCGCAAGTCAACACCATGAGCGAGCTGTGGAAACATCCGCAACTCCAAGCGCGCGCGCGCTGGCGTGAAATCGATACACCGGCGGGCACCGTGCCCGCCATGCTGCCGCCCGGTTCCTGGCAACATGGCGCCCCGCGCATGGACGCCGTGCCCGCGCTGGGCCAACACACCGACGCGATCCTGAACCACTTCGGCTACGGCACCGAACAGATTGCCCAGCTGCGCGCGGAAGGCGCTGTATGAGCATGTCACCCGTCGTGCCGCTGAGCTACCTGTTCGTGCCGGGCAACGTGCCGGAGCGATTCGCGAAGGCGCTGGCCTCGGGTGCGGACCGCGTCATCATCGACCTGGAAGACGCAGTCTCGCCCTCGGACAAGGCTGCCGCGCGCGAAGCCATCGCAGCGTGGATACCCTCCGCCAACGAGGAGATTCGCGGCAAGCTGCTGATCCGTATCAACGACGCGAGCACGGGCTGGTACGCAGACGATCTGCAGCTCCTGCGGCAGGTTCGGGCAGTCTGCGTCATGCTTCCGAAATGCGAAAACAGACGGCAGGTGGCTGACGTTCTTGGTTCGCTCGATGCAGGTACCACCGTGTTGCCGCTGGTCGAAACAGCGCGTGGCCTGCTGGCCGCCTTCGACCTTGCCACTGCACCGGGCATCGCACGCCTGGCCTTCGGTTCGCTCGACTACATGGCCGACCTTGATCTTCCCGCCGACAGCCCGGCCCTGCAGCACGCCGCGATTCAGTTGGCTATTGCTTCACGCGCCGCGGGTCTGCCTTCGCCCGTGGCCGGGGTCACGCCAGACATCGACGCGGACCGCGTTGCCGCCGACATGGTGCAGGCACGCAGCCTCGGCTTCGGTGCCAAGATGTGCATACACCCCGTGCAGGTTGCCGCAGTGCATCGAGCGCTGCGGCCTGACGCCGAAGTGCTGGCTTGGGCACAACGCATCCTGAGCGCCTCGCGCGCAGCCGGCGGCGGCGCTATCCAGCTCGACGGGAAGATGGTCGATCGCCCGGTTGTCCTCAAAGCCGAGCGCATCGTGGCCCTGGCCGCACGCACCCCTGATTTTTCACAAGATACATAACCCAACGGAGAAGCTATGTCCGCAACCATCATCGACTCAAAAATTTTCGGCGACATGTTCAGTGATGCCGCCATGCGGCATGTCTGGTCGGACGAGAACCGCACCGCCAAATACCTGGACATCGAGCGCGCGCTCGCCAAGGTTCAGGGCGCCCTCGGCATCATTCCCAACGAGGCGGCTGAAGAGATCGTGAAGAACTGCGAGCCCAGCCAGATCGACTGGGTCAAGCTCAAGGCCAAGACCGAGCAGATCGGCTACCCGATCATCGCCGTGGTCAACCAGATCAACGCGCATTGCAAGGATGGCCTGGGCGAATACTGCCACTGGGGCGCCACCACGCAGGACATCACCGACACGGCCGCCGTGCTGCAGATACGCGAGGGCCTCGCACTGGTCGAGGCCGACCTCGCGGACATCTCGGCCTCGCTCGCCAAACTGGCGCGCGACCACCGCGACACGCCGATCATCGGCCGCAGCAACCTGCAGCAGGCGACGCCCATCACCTTCGGCTACAAGATGGCCAGCATCCTCGCAGGTATCGAGCGCCACCGCGAGCGCCTCACGCAGCTCAAGCCGCGTGTGCTGGTCGGTGAATTCGGCGGCGCGTCGGGCACGCTGTCCTCGCTTGAAAAAGGCGCGATGGAAACCCAGGCTGGCCTCATGAAGGAACTCGGCCTCGGGCAGCCCCTGATTTCGTGGCACACCGTGCGCGACAACTTCGCCGAAGTTGGCGCCTTCCTCGGCATCGTCGGTGGCTCGCTCGGCAAGATCGCGATGGATGTGAAGCTGCTGATGCAGACCGAAGTCGCCGAAGTGTTTGAGCCTTTCGCGCCCGGCCGGGGCTCCTCGTCAACCATGCCGCAAAAGCGCAACCCCATCTCCTGCCTCTACATCCACGCCAACATCTCCGTGGTGCGCCAGCTGGCCGCATCGCTGATGGACGCGATGGTCGCCGACCATGAACGCTCCACCGGCCCCTGGGAAATCGAATGGGTGGCGATGCCCGAGATTTTCTGCCTGATCTCGGGCGCGCTCAAGCAGACGAAGTTCATCCTCGCGGGCCTCGAAGTCGATGCCGCGCAGATGCGCCGCAACATCGACATGACCCACGGCCTCGTGATGTCGGAGGCCGTGATGATGGGCCTGGGCCCTTACATCGGTCGCGAATACGCGCATGACCTGGTCTACGACATCTGCCGTGACGCCCTCCAGCAAAAGCGGCCGCTGATCGATTTGCTGGCGGAGCACCCGGAGATCAAGAAGCACGTGACACGCGAACAGCTGGCCTCGTTCTGCGATCCGATGAATAACCTGGGCCAGGCAGGCGTGATGGTCGACCGCGTGCTGGCATCGGTCAAGGCGCCGGACTCGCAGCCCACAAGAGTGTCATAAGAAGAGGGCGGCTCAAGCTTCGTACCAAAGTTTTGTGTATGCGGTTGAAGGGTGCCGTCTCAACGTCTTAACGGAAGCTCCAGCGTCACGCAGGTTCCATGTGTGCCACTGGAAATGCGGACCTGGCCCGCCAGTTTTTGTGCGCGCATTCGCATCGCGGCCAGGCCGCGTTGGGTCTTGCCGGGTGCGGGAACGGCGTGCGTGTCGAAGCCGCAGCCGTCATCTGTGACGGACAGTTCCACGGTGCTGGCGGTGTCACGTGCGCGAACGGTGATGGTTCTGGCCGCGCCATGGCGCACTGCATTGTTGATGGCCTCCTGGAGCGTGCGCAGGATGGAAAGGCCTGTCTCGGGTGTCAGGTAGTCCATCTCCGGCAACGGCCCCACTTGCCACTGCAAACCAACCCCGATGGCGTTGAGCCGCGGCTCCAGCCGATAACGCAGGTTGGCCAACAGGGGCAGCAGGTCGCTTTCCTCAAGGTCCAGCGAATCGATGATGAGCCGCATGTCTTCCAGGGAGTCCTCAATCACGCGCGCGACTTCCTCTCGCGGCACCTCGTCGCGGCGGGTCATCCGCAGCGCGGTGATCAGCTGGCTGCCCATGCCGTCGTGCAGGTCGTGCAGCAGCCGGGTACGCTCGGCGGCGATCACGGCCTGGCGCTCCTCGGCCTTGCGGCGGTCAAATTCCGCGCGCATTTCTTCCAGGGCCTGCCCGTGCGCTGTGCTGACGCCGGCGACGGCAAGGTTGATCTCTTCCTCGGCGCTGGCCCGGTGCAGCGCCAGGCCCTCGAGCGTGCGCGCGACCAGGGTGGCCAGCACCAGCAGCGCGGCCACCGGGGCCATGAAGAAGCTGTCGAAGGCGTTCAGGTCGGCAGGAATGGCCAGGTCCTGCAGCACAGCGGCCCACCAGAGGACCAGCGTCACGGCCAGGAACAGCTCGTTGCGCCGGCGTGTGCGCCAAGCCCTGTGAACCTGGGCCAGCACCACGGCGATGGTCAGGGCGAAATACGGCCAGTGCAGCACGGCCGCGACGTTGGGCCGCATGTCGCCCTTCAGGTAGGCGGCGACGCCCGCTGCGAAAGACAGCGCGATGACCCCGTAGAGCACTTTGAGGTAGCGCTTCCAGGGCGGGCTGGTCCAGTGGCTGTACTCCAGCAGCAGCATGATCATGAGCGTGTTGGACACCAGGGTGCTGGCCAGCGCGAACAGCAGGGATTCGGGGCCGGGCGGCCCGGCTTCAGGCGCGAGCATCACCAGTGCCCGCGGCATCCAGCTCAGGCACAGCAGCACGAACAGCAGGTGGATGTAGCGGCGCGTCTTGAACCACAGCGGGATGGCGCCGAACAGGCAGATCGGCACCGCGAACATCAGCATCGTGGGGGCGATGCTTTGCAGGAAACGGCGCACCTGGAAGGCCGGCCCTACGGCCGCAGTGGTTCCCAGGCTCATGCGCGAAAGTCCGCCGCGGGTGTCGGCGCTGCCGCTGACGCGCACCTGCAGCAGGTTGCCCGAGGGCTTGAGTACGTGGCCTCCGAGGGGCACCCACAGCGCGCGGTTGCGGGTAAATCCATTGCCCGTGCCAAGGTCCAGCCGTTCGCCGTTGAGCCAGAACTCGCCCAGGTCAGCCACACGCGGCACGACGAGCACAAGTTCATGCTCCGGGCCGGTAGCGCCGGCGGCCTTCAGAGGGGCGTCGAGCGCGATCGAATACCAGGCGACGCCGTCAAAACCAGGGCGGCTGCGGCGCCAGTTGTCGGGCAGCGTGACGGGCGAAGCCTTGCTGAAATCGACTTCGGCGGGGCGCCCTGCGTCTTCAGTGATGACCACCGCCCGTTCCAGGGTGGCCGCCGTGGCGCTCCAGGACGGCGCCGCCAGCATCAGCGTGGCGCAGGCGCATAGCGCGGCCCATATGCCCTGCAATCGCATTCAGATCAGTCCCCGGGCACGCGCCTGGTTCACGGCTTCGACGCGCGAGTGCACGGCCAGCTTGCCGTAAATGCTCTTGATATGGGCGGCCACGGTAGACGGCGCGACGTCGAGGTGCCGCGCTGTTTCGGGCACCGAAAGGCCTTGCGAGATGGCCGTCAGCACGTCTTTTTCGCGAGGGGTCAGCGGCTCCATCAGCCAGCGCTGTGCCTCTGTCCGTGGTGCGGCGAAGCTGCGCAGGAGATAGCGCGCCACCTGCGGCGAAAGCGGGGCTGCGCCTTCGCTCACGGCGCGGATCGCACGGCCGAATTCCGCGGTCGGTGTGTCTTTGAGCAGGTAGCCGTGGGCACCCGCCTGCAGGGCGCGCACCACGTGGGCCTCGTCACCGAAGATGGTCACCACCAGGATGCTGGTGTGGCGCGAGCGGCGGGCCAGGTCCGCGATCAGTTCGGTGCCGTCGCCGTCGGGCAGGCCCAAATCAATCAGTGCAACGTCCGGCTGGGCAAATGAAAAGCTGCGCCGTGCCTCAGCGCAGGAACCCACCGCCTCCAGCAGCCTGAGGCCAACATCTTCACGCACCATGCGCGCGAATTCCTCGCGAATTGGTGTGTCGTCTTCCACCAGGGTCACGGTCAGGATGGACATGGATGCGCTTGATTCTTTCAGTTGTTGTTGGGGCTGACGCCGCCGTGAATCTTAGCGGGTGCGCCTATTTGACCGCAAAAAAATTCGGACCGTCTCCCCGAATCAGGGGAGGCGATTGCCTTCCCGGCCCGACACCATACGCGGCATGCAAACCACTACCCGATCCACGACAGGCGCTTCGCTGCCGCTGCGTCAGGGCTTTTACGCCTCTCCCTGGCCCGTGCGCCGCGCCGCGGCGCTGTTGTGCGGAGCCGCGTGCCTGGCCGGGCTGGAGCCTGCAGCGGCGGCCAGCCCTCCCGATGCCGGCAATGTGTTGCAGCAACTCAGGCCTGCGGCTCCCGTGCCTCGCGAAGATGCGCCGGCTGTGCTGCCTGCAGCACCGGCCGCGGCATCCCCGATGCCACAGGCATCACCGGAGGATGCTGCAATCCAGGTGCGGGTGGCGCAGATAAAAATTTCGGGGGCCACCGCTTTTTCTGAAGCAGACCTGCTCACGGTGGTGCAGGACGCCATCGGCCGTGAGCTTGACTTCGCCGGTCTCGAGGAACTGGCGGTGCGCCTGAGCCGCTTTTATCGCCAGCACGGCTATACGGTGGCGCGCGCCTACCTGCCCCAGCAGGACATCCAGGATGGTGTGGTGAAAATCGCCGTCGTGGAGGGCCGTTATGGCGCCATCACCGTGAAGCCTCAGGGCGAGTTGCCCGCGCCGCTGCCACTGGCCGCGCTGGTGCCGGGCGAGCTGGTGAACGACGCAGCACTGGAGCGTTCGCTGCTGCTGGCAGCCGACGTGCCCGGCATCGCGGTGCGCTCGACCCTGCAGCCCGGCGCGTCGGTGGGCACCAGCGAACTGGTGGTGGACGTTGAGCGGGGGCCGGCTGTCACGGGCTTGCTGGAGGCCGACAATTTCGGCAGCCGCGCCACCGGCCGCGAACGGGTAGGCGCCAGCCTGTACTTCAACAACCCGGCCGGCCTGGGCGACCTGGTGTCCCTGCGCGCATTGACCGCCGGGAGCGATATGAACTACGCGCGCCTGGGGTGGCAGTTACCGGTGGGCGGCAACGGCACGCGCGCGGGCGCTGCCGTCTCGGTGATGAGGTACCGCCTGGGCGGGGAGTTTGCAAACCTGGACGCACACGGCGACGCCTCCATAGCCACCCTGTTCGCCGCGCACCCGGTGCTGCGCTCACGCCTGCACAACCTGAACGCGCAAGTCAGTGCCGAGCACAAGCGCCTGCGCGACCGCATCGACCTCGTCGGTTCTGCCGATGACAAGCATCTGAACCTGCTCAATCTTGGCCTTTCCGGTGATGCACGCGACGGCTGGGTTGGCGGTGGCGTCTGGGGGTTTTCGGCCACTTATACGCGCGGCCAGCTGGCCATTAACAGTGCCGACGCATTGGCCATCGACGAGGCCACCGTGCGCAGCGCCGGCAGCTTCGGCAAGCTGGGCCTGCTGGCCATGCGCCAGCAAAGCGTCGGCAAGGCCAACTTGCTGGTCTCCTATACCGGCCAGTGGCCCAGCAAGAACCTGGACTCGTCCGAAAAGCTGCCGCTTGGCGGCGCTGGCGCCGTGCGCGCCTACCCGCAGGGCGAAGCGCCGTCAGACCGCGCCAGCCTGCTGACGCTGGAACTGCAATACCCGCTGGGCGCCGGCTGGCAGCTGGTCGGCTTTTACGACGCGGCCGTTGGCTACGGCAATGAGCAGCCGTTGCCCGGCGTTGGCGCGTCAAACCGGCGAAGCCTGTCGGGTGCCGGTCTGGGCCTGAACTGGGCGCATGCCGACGGCTGGAGCGCACGCTTCTTTTACGCACGCAAGCTGCACGGCGGCCCGGCCACCGCCGAGCCGGATCGCAGCAGCCGGCTGTGGCTGCAGGTGTCCAGGAGTTTTTGAGTGGCCAACGCACCGCCTGTTTCACGCTACATATTTGATAGCTGCTTGCGCACGTCCTGAAAGGGCTGCAGCCCGATTTGATTCACAACCGAAGGAAAAACCGCCATGAACCACACCTACCGCGTCATCTGGAACGAAGCCGGTGCCTGCTTTGAAGCCGTGGCCGAAACAGCCAGCGGCAAGGGCAAACGCAGCCTGGGCAAGCGTGAACGCAAGCTCCGCGCGTTGGCCCTTGCCGCCGGCTTGGCAGCGGCGCAGGCGCTGGCCGCTCCCACGGGTGGCCAGGTCAGCGCGGGCCAGGGTGGCATCACGCAAAGCGGCAACACCACCACCATCACCCAGACCACACCCAAACTTGCCATCAACTGGCAGAGCTTCGGCGTTGCCGGCAACGAGAGCGTCAATTTCGTGCAGCCCGGATCGAATGCCGTTGCACTCAATCGCGTGCTGGGCACTGAGGCCAGCCAGATCCTGGGCCGGCTCAATGCCAACGGCCAGGTCTTCCTGCTCAACCCCAACGGCGTGTTGTTCGGCCAGAGCGCGCAGGTCAGCGTGGGCGGGCTGGTGGCCTCGACGCTGGGCATGAGCGATACCGACTTCATGGCCGGGCGTTATGTGTTGCGCGCCAGTGGCAGTGGCGCCAGCGTGCGCAACGAAGGCACGATACGTGCCGCCGACGGCGGCAGCATCGCGCTGATTGGCGGCCAGGTCAGCAACACCGGCACGCTGGTGGCCAACCTGGGTACGGTGGCCCTGGCCGCCGGCAAGCAGGTCACGCTCGACTTCGCAGGAGACGGCCTGCTTAAACTCGCGGTGGACGAAGGCGCGGTCAATGCGCTCGCGCACAACGGCGGGCTGATACAGGCAGACGGCGGCACGGCCTTGCTCACCGCGAAAGCGGCCGACGCGCTGGCCGGCACCGTGGTCAACAACACCGGCGTCATTCAGGCGCGCACACTCGAAAGCCGCGGCGGCGTCATCAAACTGCTGGGCGGCTTTGACGGTGGCACGGTGCAGGTGGGCGGCACGCTGGATGCGTCCGCACCCAGTGGCGGCAACGGCGGCTTTATCGACACCTCGGGCGCGCATGTCAAGGTGGCTGAAGGCTCACACGTCAGCACGCGCGCCGCGCAGGGCAAGACCGGCACCTGGCTGATTGACCCCGCGGACTTCACCATCGCCGCGAGCGGCGGCGACATCAGCGGCGCCACGCTGTCCGCCAATCTGGCCAACAGCGACGTCACCATCCTGTCAAGCAGCGGCAGCAACGCGGCGGGCAACGGCGACATCCACGTCAACGACAACGTGAACTGGAACGCCAACACACTGACGCTAACCGCTGCGCGC
The DNA here is from genome assembly GCF_056405795.1 of Polaromonas sp. P1_F1. Lineage (NCBI taxonomy): Bacteria > Pseudomonadati > Pseudomonadota > Betaproteobacteria > Burkholderiales > Comamonadaceae > Polaromonas > Polaromonas sp. P1_F1. Next base: position 459,201 of record NZ_JBFUBJ010000003.1, on the reverse strand, counting down.
GACATCAACATCCGCGCCGTGATGGACGCGACCGGCAGCTCGGCCCTGGTCATGAACACAGGCACCGCCAACGGCGCCGATGCAGGTGTGGCCGGAGGCAAGGTCAAGGTGCCGGTGGACCCGCTCACAGGATTCGCCGGCCGCGTGAACTTCGACCGGGCGGGCACGGGTTTTCTCACCATCAACGGCGAGGGCTACATCGTCATCAACACCCTTGGCACCGAAGGCTCCACCACGGGCCTGCAGTCCATCAACCTCGACGGCGGCCTGCGCTACGCGCTGGGCGCAGACATCGACGCCAGCGCGACCGCGGGCTGGAACGGCAACAAGGGTGCCTCGCCGCTGACGGGGCTGGGCGGCGTGATGGACGGTCTGGGCCACGCCATCAGCAACCTGAAGCTCTGGGTGCCGACGAGCATGACGGGCCTGTTCTCGGTGATCGGCGGAACGGTCAGGAACCTGGACCTCGTCAACGTGACGGGCAATGCTTTTACGGGTGCAGGCGCACTGGCCAGCGACGCCAACAATGCCACGCTGCACAACCTGCGTGCCTCAGGCACGCTGGCAGGTCCCGGGTCGAGCGTCGGTGGACTGGTGGGCTTCATGAATGGGGGAACCTTGCAGGATGCGCACGCCCAGGTGGCCATCAACATGACCAGCAGCGGTGACATGGTGATTGGCGGCCTGGTGGGCGAGGCCATCAACGGGGCCACGCTGCGTGACGTGTCGGCCTCCGGCGCGGTCAACGGGGGCAACAACTACGACTATGTGGGCGGGCTGGTGGGCCGCCTCAGCGGCGGCGCCACCGTGCAGAATGCGCGGGCTTCGGGCGCGGTCACGGGCCGCGCCCACGTGGGCGGGCTGCTGGGCGCGAACGGCAACGCCGACGCGCTCACCGCGGGTACCACCCTGACCAACGTCAGCGCCAGCGGCACCGTCAACGGCATCGGCAGGCTCGGCGGCCAGGGCGTGAACGGAGCGGCCCGCGACGTGGGTGGCCTGGTGGGCTGGAATTTCGGCAATATCTCCCAGGCGAGCGCGACCGGAGCGGTGGTGGCTGACGGCGGCGCGACCACCACCTATACCGGGGTTGGCGGCCTCGTCGGCCAGAACTACTCGGGGGACATCACCAATTCGTATGCCACCGGCTCCGTCACGGCCACGGGACTCACCGGTGTCACGCAGTACGTCGGCGGGCTGGTCGGCCACAGTACCGGAGCGCTGGCTAACGTCTATGCGACCGGCAACGTGAGCGCCACCGGGGACTACACCGGTGGCCTGGTGGGACGCAACACCGGTGCGGTGACGGACGCGCGCTCCGACGCCGTGACCGTGCAGGGACCCGGCAATTACACCGGCGGACTGATCGGCGACCACAGCGGCGGCGCCATCCAGAACGCCCGCGCCACCGCGAACGTCACCAGCCAGCGGCAGTACAGTGGCGGGCTGATCGGCAGATCGACGGGAGCCGACCTCAGCAACGTCACAGCCACCGGCTCCGTCACCAACACAGGCAACGCCGTGGGCAATGCCGGCGCGAACGTCGGCGGCCTGGTGGGGCGGGTCGCCGGCGGGACGATCGACCAGGGGGAAGCGACGGGTGACGTGAGCGGCTATTCATTTGTTGGCGGCCTGGTCGGCAACTTCGAAGGGACCTCGCTGACGCGGTCGAGTTCGACCGGCGCGGTCGCGGGCGACAGCCTCGTCTCCGGCGCGAACGTCGGCGGCCTGGCGGGGTACGCCGGCGGCACGGTCTCCGACGTCCGGGCCACCGGCAACGTCACGGGCCGCAGGTCGGTCGGGGGCCTGATCGGCAACGCCGACGCACAGCTTTCCAACGCGGTGGCGACCGGCAACGTGCAAGGCCTCACGAACGTCGGCGGACTGCTCGGGCAAACCATGGGCGTCATCAGCAACGTGCACGCCGAAGGCTCCGTGCGGGCGACCGACACGGGCAACAGCGATGTCGGCGGCCTGATCGGATCGGCTGAGGCGACGCTCAGCAATGCCTACGCCACCGGCCGGGTGGAGGGTGCCGGCAGCCGGGTGGGCGGCCTGATAGGGCATAGCGTCAACACCGGGGGTGTTCCCACCTCGAACGTCTATGCCACGGGAGAGGTGGTCGGTGCCGGCGGCGTGGGCGGCCTGGTCGGGGTCACCGACGCTGCCAGCGTGATTCGCGGCGCCTACGCGTCGGGGGCCGTCACCGGCACCGGCACCGCGGTGGGCGGCCTGATCGGCAGCAACAGCGGCGCGCTCAGCGATGCCTATGCGAGCGGCAGCGTGAGCGGTGGCAGCCAGGTCGGCGGCTTGATCGGCGATGTGGTGGCCGGCACGGTGGACAAGACCTACGCCACCGGCGCCGTCAGCGGCACCAGCGCCCTGGGCGGGCTGGCCGGCTCGGCCTCCGGCACGGTCACCAACAGCTACTGGGACACCGCCACCACGGGGCAGGCTACCAGCGCTGCCGGCACCGGCCGCACGACCGCGCAGATGCGCCAGCAGGCCACCTTTGCCGGATGGGACGTGGGTGCCACAGGCGGCACGTCCACCGTTTGGCGCATCTACGAAGGCATGACCAGCCCGCTGCTGCGCAATTTTCTGGTGGCGCAAAACGTGGCCAATGTGAACACGGTTTACAACGCGGCGACGCAGGCCGGCAGCGTGGTGGCGCCCTCGGGCACGCGCACCGGCACTGCCGCCAGTGGCCGCAACGTCGGCACCTACACCGCGTTTTCCGACCAGCAGGGGCTGGATATTGTGGGCGGCCTGCTGACTATTACGCCGGCCGCGCTCACCGTGAGCGGCGTGACGGCGAGCGACAAGGTCTACGACGGCAACACTATCGCCGCGTTGAATACCGGCGCGGCTACGCTGTCTGGCGTGCTCGGCAGCGATAACGTTGCCGTCAATTTGAGCAGCGCTACCGGCAACTTTGCCGATAAAAATGTAGGCAATGCCAAAGCAGTAACAGTAAGCGGGGTGGGCTTGTTGTCTGGCACTGATGCGGGCAACTACAGCGTGAGCAGCCCGACCGCGGTGGTCGCCAACATCACGCCTAAAACCTTGACGGTCAGCGGCCTTACTGCAGACAACAAGGTGTACGACGGCAACACCACCGCCACGCTGAACACTGGTGCGGCGGCGCTGGCGGGAATGGTAAGCGGCGACGCTGTGACGCTCGGCCTGAGCGGAGTGACGGGCAGCTTCGCCGATAAAAATGTTGGCAATGCCAAGGCGGTAAACCTGAGCGGGAGCGGCTTGCTGTCTGGCGCCGACGCCGCTAACTACAGCGTCAGCAATCCGGTCGGGCTGGTGGCCAGCATCACGCCCAAAGCACTGACCGTCAGCGGCATCACGGCCAGCGATAAGGTCTACGATGGCAACACTGCCGCTATCGTCAATAGCAGCGGAGCCAACTATGCAGGACTAGTGAGCGGCGATGTACTCAGCGTTAGTGCTACCGGGACTTTCGCCGACAAGAATGTAGCCAACGGCAAAACTGTCACGCTCGTTAGCAGTTATGGCGGTGCCGATGTTGGCAACTACAGCATCACCGATCAAGCAGCGACCACGGCCAGCATCACGCCGAAAGCACTTACGGTCAGCGGCATTACGGCCAGCGATAAAGTTTATGACGGCAGCACCGCCGCTACCGTCAACACCAGCGGCGCAAGCTACGCCGGCCTGATCGCCAACGACGATCTCGCGGTCACTGCCACTGGCGGATTTGCCGACAAAAACGTAGCCAATGGCAAAACCGTGACGCTCGCCAGCAGCTACATGGGCACCGACGTCGGCAACTACACCATCACCGGCCAGGCTACGACGACGGCGAACATCACACCCAAGGCCTTGACGGTCAGCGGCATCACGGCTGCTGACAAGGTCTACGACGGCAACGCGACCGCTACCGTCAACGTGGCTGGTGCAAGCTACGCTGGCCTGATCACCAACGACGATCTCGCGGTAACTGCCACAGGCGCTTTCGCCGACAAACATGTGGGCAGCGGGAAAGCCGTCGCCCTCAGCAGCAGCTACACAGGCGCCGACGTGGGTAACTACACCATCACCGGTCAGGCGGCGGCCACGGCCAGCATCACCCCGGCCGCGCTGACTGTGACCGCGCAGGCCGACAACCGTGTTTACGACGGCACCACCGCGTCGGCAGCAGCGTCCGTGGTCACCGGCGCGCTGTACGACACAGTTGCCAGCGCAGCCACGCAGACCTTCGACAACAAAAATGCCGGCAGCGGCAAGACGCTGACTGCCGCCGGACTGGTCATGAACGACGGTAATGGCGGCAACAACTACAGCGTCAGCTATGCCGCGAACAACAGCGGTGTCATTACGCCAGCGTCACTTTCGGTGATCGCCGATAACCAGGCCAAACAGGTCTATACGCCCGACCCTTTGCTGACTTACCGCACCGGGCCGTTTGCGGCCGGCGACAGCGCGGCCTCTGTACTGAGCGGTGCGTTGCAGCGCGTGGCGGGCGAGCAGCCTGGCAATTACGCGATCAACCAGGGTTTGCTGGCAGCCAATGGCAACTACACGATCAACTACACGCCCGGCACCTTGTTGATCACGGCCGGACTACTGCCTGGTCAGGCTGCAGGGTCGACCGGCGGCTCACCCTACCAGCAGGCAAAAGCGCAAACGCCGCTGCCAGCGCCTGAGTTCAGGCCGCTTTCTGCGTGTATCCCGCTGGCGGGTCGTGGCAACTGTGCCGGTGAACTGCCGCTAACGATTGTGGATGAGGGCATGCGCATGCCGGCGCTTGCTCAAAGCACCAACTGAAGGACTTTATTCATGCAACCCAGCTGACGGATGATTGGCTCACGGGTTTTCCGGACTTGATGTAGAGCTCGACCGCTCGAATCCTGTCTTGGCACGGATACGTGAACTACCTCCTGATAGTCCAATTTTTGTCTGCATCCCCTCTTGGGCAGGTTATGAGGAATCAAAACAAACCTTAAGCGCAGCATTCCAGGTGCTGGAGTTCAAGGCCGGTTTCCGCTAGGTGCAAGTCATGGCCCACTGCCGGCGGGCGGCCGCCTGAAGGAAGTCGATCACAGCCCGTACGCGCGCCGCGTTACGCAGGTTGGGCAAGGACACTGCGAACATCGTGTGGGTAATACCGGAAGCGTAAGGCGACAAGACCTCCTTCAAAAGGCCCTTGGCCACGTCCCCCGCCGCCAATGGAACCGACAGCATGCCGATGCCCGCCCCGGCCACCAGGGCGTGATGCACCAGGGCCGTGGTATTCATGGCGAGCTGTGACCTGACAGTGGCTTCGACCTTCCGTCCGGCCTTGCGGAACGCCCATGTCACAACGGGCCCCTGCGCGGTATGGGTTACCGTCTGATGCCTGCCCAACTCATCCGGGCCGGCGGGTTCTCCATGTTGGCGCAAATATTCAGGCGAGGCGTACAGGCGGCGTTCAAAGGAGCCAAGGGCACGGGCGACCACAGCCTCGCTATTGCCTACTGTGGTGCGCAGGGCCACATCGATCCCGTCCGTCACGAGATCGGCAACCCGGTCATCGGCCACCACCTCGATGCGCAACTCCGGGTATCGCGCGCGCAGCGCGCCCAGCTGCGGCACAACCAGTTCCTCGCAAATCTCCTGGCTTGAGGCCAGTCGCAGCGCGCCGGCCACGCGATTTCGCTGTTTCGACACCGCGGCAGAGATGTCCTCCATCCGCGCCAGCAGTTCACGTGCTTCCTGCGCCAACTCAAAGCCTTCGGCGGTTGCTGACAGCCCATGCGTGGACCGGCGCAACAAAGTGACCCCGTACCCCGTTTCAAGGCGGTTGACTCCTCGGGTAACGACAGAGACTGCCACGTCCAACTCCCGGGCGGCCGCAGAGAACGAATTGAGGTCGAGTGAGCGAACCAGCCACCGCAAGTCCGCAGGGTCCGGCAGGAAGTGTTTCATCGGGGTTGCCTTTGCGTTTCGAGCAAAACCGATTATGCGGGATGGAGGTTTCCGGCTGTAGTGGCTCGCCCTAAAGTGGCGGCACCAACCCAAAAAAGGAAACAACCATGCCTATCCTCAATGTCAAGATCTCGGCGAACCGTACGCCAGAACTCTCGCAACTCGTCACCGACACGCTGCTGGACCTTTCCAGCCGCTTGCTCGGAAAACGACGTGATCTCACCGCAGTGGTGATCGACTATGTCGATCCGCGCGACTGGTTTGTCGCCGGGAAATCGCTGGCCGAACTGAAGATGACCAGCTTCTACTTCGACATCAAGGTGGTGGACGAAACCAACACCAAGGCCGAAAAGGCCCGGTTTGTCGCCGAATCATTCGAAGCGTTCGGGCGCATCCTGGGAGACCTGCACCCAGAAAGCTACGTGTACGTGCAAGACGTGCGCGGCAGCGCGTACGGCTATGGCGGCCGCACCCAGGAATACCGCCATCAACATCCAGACCAATGAGAGGCAGAGCCATGGAACTAGCAAACACTATCGTCGCCGCGGCCATGCGCCGGGCCGGACTCAGCACCTGGATCCCGGAAGGGGAAGGGAAATGGTCACTTCCGATCCAGTTCCTGCCAGATGGTTCAGGCTGGGTCGAATTGATGCGGCTCAAGCCGGGCACACGGCTGGGTTTACACCGGCACACTGGCGAGGTTCACGCCCTGACCTTGGTTGGCGAGCGTCGCCTGAACGACGGTCGCATGGTGGGCGTCGGGGACTACATTCACGAGCCTGCCGGCAATGTGGACTGGTGGGAAGCTGTAGGGGACGAGGATCTGCTGGTGCACGTCGTCGTCAAGGGCAGTGTCGAATACCTCGGAGCGCACCACAGCGTACTGCAGCAAATAACCGCCGCCGACCGGATCTCGGACTACCACCGGCATTGCGCGGCAGTCGGTGTGCAGCCTCGCGCACTGGATTAGCTGGGCGATTCACGAATTGCCGATAGTCATGCCCTGCTTCACTGGGCCTTGCCAGCGCTCATTGCACTGTGCGCCGGGCGTATTGCAAATGTGCACCAAAGCCCAACTGAGAAGTTCCAGCGCCACAGCACCACAACACGCCTTGGTCACATGGAACTGCGGGCCTTGCTGGGTGGGTGGCCGATAACTCGCTTGAACGCCCGGCTGAACGAGGCCTCCGAGTCGTAACCCAGCCGGTCAGCGGCCACTGTGACACGCATGCCGTCCTGCATGATCCAGCTGCGGGCCTGGAACATGCGAATGCGGGCCACGTACCTGGCCGGGCTCTCGCCCACCGAATCCTTGAATGCCTGGGCAAAACGTGATCGCGATGCACCCATGATGTTCGCCATCTCCGGCACGCTCCAGTCCTGCTCCGGCGTCGCGTGAATGGCGGCAAGCACCTTGCCCACGCCGGGCGAGCGCAGCGCTGCGATCCAGCCCGTCGAGTTGCTGCAAGCGCATTCCACCCAGGCACGGATGATGCTCGCGGCGAGCACATCGGCCATGCGGGCCAGGATGCCGCAGGCGCCGATGCGGTTGAGCGAGGCTTCACGCTCCATCGCGTCGAGCAGCATGGGTACACCCGGGTCGCGTTGGGCCAGGTCGCCGGCGCGTATCACCTCTGGCATCATGGCCAGCAATGGGTGCAGAGGGTCAAGGTTGAACTTCATGGTGCCGCAGAACATGACGTGGGATGGCGTCTGCGCTGCGGGGGCTCCATCCCGCAACAAATAGATGTCGTCTGCGACCCGCTCGCGATCGAAAGTCGCGAGATCCACCGGCGGCACTTCTGGTGAGCTGGCCACGGTGTGGGCGGTGCTGCGGGGCAGCAGCACTGCGTCACCGGCCTTCAGTTCCATCCACCCGGACCGCTGCGTATGCATCCAGCAATCTCCGCTGGCGACGAAATGAAAACGTGCGGCAGCTTGCGCGGCAAAGGAAATCGCCCACGGCGCGTGCATCAGGCAGCGGCCGTACTCAACGCCGTCCAGGCGCAGGCCCAGCAGGACTTTGGTGAGGGGGTCGGGGCCTGCGGCAGGAAGACCCCCGCCTTCGTGAGGAGGCTGAATGACAGGCGTGAAAGTTCTGGAGGAATCGTCAAGCATTTCGGCTCTTTCGCCATGGAAAGGTGTCGATGCTAGGCCTAAGCTGGCAACCCTATCCTCAACAAGGCTTCACATTTCATGTCATCTACTTCCTGTTCTGCCTGTCTCGATCCACTGGCCGCTGGCGCGACCCCTGGCAACGATTCACCTGGCGAAGCCGCCGCCCTCTGGGCGGCGGTTGCTTCACTTTCCCTTGGCGTGTTCGGCCTGGTCACTGCGGAATTCTTGCCGGCCAGCCTGCTGACCGCCATGGCGGCTGACCTGCACGTCACGGCAGGCGCTGCGGGCCAGGCTGTCACGGCCACCGCGCTTGTCGGTGCGGTGGCCGCGCCAACCATCCCCTTGCTGACGGCGCGCTTCGATCGGAAGCGGGTGTTGCTGACGCTCACAGCCCTTCTGTTTGTATCCAACCTGTTGGCGGCGACGGCTGCCTCGCTCGCGGTGCTATTGGTCGCGCGCGTGGTGCTCGGTATTGCGCTCGGTGGATTCTGGTCCATGGCGGCGGCACTGGCCATGCGCCTGGTGCCGGAGCGGCTTTTCCCGCGCGCGATGTCGCTCGTGTTGACGGGCGTGTCCATTGCCACCGTCTGCGCTGCGCCCGTTGGCGCATGGATGGGAAATGTGTGGGGATGGCGTAGCGCTTTTGTCGCGGCAGGTGCTGTCGGCTTGCTGGCTTTCGCTGTGCAGCTGGTCGCGTTGCCGGCACTGCCGCCGCGTGACAAAGCCAGCTTGAAAGGCCTGCGCGATCTGCTCACGCGGGGACCGGTACGAATTGCGCTGCTGGCCGTGTTGCTCGTGATATCCGGCCACTTCGCGGGCTTCACCTACATCCGGCCCGTGCTTGAAGACGTGACCAAGCTGTCGGTGTCGGCGATTTCCGCTGTGCTGCTGGGCTATGGCATCGGCGGTTTCTTCGGGAACTTTGCAGGGGGGTGGCTGGCGGGGCGCAGTGAGCGATACGCGATCGTCGCAGGCAGCGGGATGATCGCCTTGCTTGCGGCTGCGCTGCTCATTGGCGGCAGCTCCACCGTGGTCACCGCTGTGGCGGTGACGCTGTGGGGGTTCGCATTCGGCGCGTTTCCGGTCGGCTTTCAGACCTGGATCGTGCGCGCCGCACCCGACCAGGCAGAGGCCGCGGGCGGCTTGCTGGTGGCAGCGTTCCAGATCGCCATCGCCACGGGCGCCATCGCGGGCGGCCTCATCGTTGACTGGACTGGAGCGCTCGGCGCCCCTGCATTTGCCATGGTGGCTGTAGCCCTGGGCGGCCTGCTGGCATGGCAGCACGGCCCGGGCCCCGCAGCGACCGATGCACGGAGGCAGTCATGACAAAGTCAAGACCAGACCCCAGCATCAATCGGCGCATTACCTTGGCGGCGCACCCGCGCGGCCTGCCCGTTGCGTCTGACTTCAATCTTGTGACCGAGCCTGTGCCGCACGTGGGCGAAAGCCAGGTGCTCTTGCAAACGCAGTTCCTTTCGCTGGACCCGTACATGCGCAACCTGATGGACAAAGTCGGCCCGGGGTACGCGCCTCCTGTTCCGCTAGGCGGCACCATGCCGGGCGGCACAGTCAGCCGTGTCGTCGAATCCAGGCATCCCAAATATCGCGTTGGTGATCTCGTGCTCGCCAACGCTGGCTGGCAGGACTACGCTCTGAGCGATGGGACCGACCTGCAGTTGATGGATGACATGGCCCGACCATCCCTCGCGCTTGGCGCGCTCGGAATGCCGGGTTTTACAGCGCATGTCGGTCTGCTGGACATCGGCCAGCCAAAGGTTGGTGAAACTGTTGTGGTTGCAGCGGCGACCGGTGCGGTTGGCGCCATGGTCGGCCAGATCGCGAAACTCAAGGGCGCCCGCGTGGTAGGCATCGCCGGAGGTGCCGAAAAGTGCCGCCAGGCGGTCGACGATCTGGGCTTTGATGCCTGCGTCGACAGGCGCGGGCCATTGTTTGGGGAACAGCTTGCTGCCGCATGCCCGGCGGGCATTGACGTGTACTTTGAAAACGTCGGCGGTGACGTATTGTCGGCAGTCCTTCCGCTCCTCAATCTTGGCGCCCGTATGCCTGTGTGCGGTTTTGTCGCACATTACAACGACTCTGCAGGCTCAATCGGCCCCAACCAACTGCCGCAGTTCCTGGCCGCCATTTTGCAAAAGCGGGTGCGGGTGCAGGGGTTCATCATTCTTGACCACTATGGCGCGCGCTTTGACGTGTTCCGCAGTGAAATGGGCGAATGGGTCAACAGTGGGCAGGTCAAGGCATCGGAGCACGTTGTAGATGGCCTGCTGAATGCGCCCGCCGCCCTGTCAGACCTGCTGCAGGGCCGGCACTCCGGCAAGGTCGTCGTACGCCTGGTGGCGTAGCTGGCATAGGTACGGCGTCCGGTGCTTGGCTTGGGCTCTTGCAAGGGGGACTTTATTCATGGCAATCAGCGCCGGGTTGCGATGAATAAAGTCCGCCGATCGAAGCTGCGCATCCCCTTGGAAACCTTGCGATATCTGGGCATGTTTACGACTCCAGTGCTTCGAGTTGCGCTAGCACGCGCCGTGTGGCGGCAAGGGCGCGGCGTGCGCGATCGGTGGCGCTGACGGTGAGTGCCAGCGTGTGCGTTGGCACTTCGAGGCTGAGCGGGATGTTGCGCGGCGCAGCACGCAGAAGACCGAGGAGGTCCACTTCGCCATCGCCAGGAAACAGGCGCTCGGAGCGGGCCTCGGCGAGGATCGCGTCCATCGTCGGCGGGATGGCTGCGGGCACATCGCAAAACTGCATGAAGCGCATGCGCGACGGCGGGATTTCGGCAATGTCCTTGATGCGGCTGCGCGAGCGGCTCAGATGGAAAGGGTCGATCAGCACACCCGCGTTGTTGCGGCCGGTGCGCTCAACGATGCGCGCGGCCTGGGTCAAATCCTTCGCATCGGTCCAGGGCATGAATTCCAGGGCGGCTGCCAGCCCGTAGCTGTCGGCGAGGTCGCAGAATGCGGCGAAGGTATCGGTGAGCCGGGCTTCGTCTGGATCGTTTCCGGCCACAAGCAAATCGCTCGCACCGAGCCGGGCGGCGGTGGCAATCGCGGCTTCGTAGTCGCCGACCAGGGTATCGGGCTTGATGCGAAAGATTTCGACATCAAGCACCTTGATGCCGGTGTCCGCCAGGCGATGCTCGACTTCGCGCAGCATCTGCGTGTCTCCCACGATGTCGTACTGCGGCTCGGTCGGCGTTGCCGGCAGCAAGCGGATGCCGACATGGCTGAAGCCGGCATCAAAGGCGCAGGTCACCATTTCAGGCGGCGTCAATTCCAGCACGGTCAGGGCGGCGAGTGAAATGGGTCGGGTCATATTCCTGGCTCCGGGCTCACGTCGATGAGGGCAACTGAGACTCCTTCTTCATCATCCAGAGTTCCTGAGTGTCCAGCGCGACACGTTCTACCACTCCGTCGCTCTCGAGTCTTTCCAGCGCCTCCAGTGTTGTAGCTTCCGGAGGGACGGGCTCTTCCCATTCGATCCAGAAAGAGTGAATTCCCCTGGCCGTATCGACTGAGTGCGGGGCACTCTCGAGCTTTCTGCGGATACAGAGGACGGCGAAATCGACCAGTTGTTTGTTCATCAAGCAAGCTTGTTTTGTGGAGATGCCGCTGCGTGTCATTAAGCGTGCGCGTGCCAGGCACTACTGCATGCCGTGATGTCTTCGAAGCGCCTGTTCTGCAGTTTCTTCGCAACGGATGACTTCATTATTGTCCCGGTCAGCTCAAAACCAGCCATTTTCTTTGGAAACTAACTATTCGCAATAGTGGCATTCCATTCTTCGGAAAGTTTCCGCGGTTTTCAAAGTGGCGGGACATATCTGCACCAAGGCATGGATATTTTTGTCCTGCCGGTTTCACCGGCACAGACAGATGTCGAGGGCATTCGACCGGCACGCTTTGCCGGTATGCGATGCCTTCGCTCAACTGAAAAAAGAGCAGTGCAAATAAGTCCTCCTCACCTTCAGAGGTGAAAAAAATACTCATACGAATCAATGCGTTAGGAGATTTTTAAGGTTGGCATGCCGCTTGCGAAAACAGTGCGGGAGAAATTCCGCCCGCGGCCCTCGTGGCTTGGCGAGCGTTTCTGCAAGTGCGTGCGGTATTGACTATGAGAGGCTAAAAATGGCTGAAAGTGTTCAAAAATGGCTGGAGCGTAATCGTCCACCCCGGGTGAAGATCACCTACGAGGTGGAGACTGGCGGCGCCATCGAAAAGCAGGAGCTCCCCTTCATTGTTGGAGTGTTTGCTGACCTGGCCGGCGATCGCGATCCCGACGTGGAATTTCCGCCGTACAAGCAACGGCAGATGGTGCCTATTGACCGGGACCTCTTCAACGACGTCATGAAGACGCAGTTGCCGCGTGTGGCTCTGGGCCACGTTCCGCGTATCCCGTCACCACCCGGTGCAATGCAGATCGGAGCCGTCGAATCGGCCAATCTGTCCGGCGACATTACTTTCAGTTCGCTGGATGCGTTCGACCCGATCGCCGTCGTGCGCGCCATTCCTGACCTCAACAAGCTCTATCGGGTACGCAGCAACATCCGCATGCTGCAGTCGCGGGCGGAGTCGAGCGACCGGCTCAATGACCAGCTGAATCTGTTGATCGCCAAAACGCCGGACGGCCAGGCCAGGCGCGCACAACTTCAGGTGCTGGCCGGGCCTGACTACCGCAACAGCGTCGTCAAAGCAGACATGGACAAGGCGCCTGGCGAACTCAAAAAGGCCACATCTTCTTTGTACGACCTGGCCATGGTGATGGGCAAGGCCGATCAGGCGCCCAAGCTCAAGGCTGCCACCGACTGGGGATATGAGACCGTCAACGGCGTGGGCGCGGACGGCAAGCCGGTGGTTGACGCCGATGCAACCCTGGCGCCGCTGCGCAGGCTGCTGGGGGTGTTTTCGACCCCGGACACGCCGGAGAACCTGCAGACAGTGTCAGCCCAGCTGCAGCAACTTACGCAGTGGGATGCCGGCCTGTCTTCCAAAATCCAGCTGGAACGCAATGCGATTGCCAGCAATCTCGGCGCCGACCCCACTGCGACCGCGACGCAGACCAAGCTCGCTGCGGACGCCACAGCGCTATTGGCAGCGCTCGCACCCAAAGACGGTCAGATCGATGCCGACGCAAAAAGGGCTGCTCTGGCTGTGCTCGGCATGCAGCAGACCGACGACAGCGATTCGATCGCGATGCCGACCGACGCCGCACAAGTGCGCACAGTGGCCGAGCAGAAGCATGACGCGGTCAATCGCAGGGTGGCCAACAATATGCTGCTGGTTCTCAGCGGCGCTACCGACACGCCTGACCCGAAGACAAAGCCGGTGCCTCCGACAAAAAAACAAGCCAGGCAGAACATTGATGCGGTCTTCGCTCTCATGGATGCGGCTGGCCTGAAAACCGACGAGGACAGGCAGAAATTCCTTGGCCCGATCGGTTTCTTTGCGACGGATGTGCTGGCGCGGCTCGATACTCCAGGTTCCACCTATGCGCCGGTGGCCGCGATAACTGCGATTGACTCGCACATCTCCGACATCGACGGCTGGTTGAGCAGGCAATTGAGCGTGATCATGCATGCGCCGAAGTTCCAGGAGGTCGAAGCGACCTGGCGCGGCCTGCACTATTTCGTGTCAAACACCGAAACCGGCAAGATGCTCAAGCTCAGTGTCTTCAACGCCACCAGGGACGAGCTGCTGGACGACATGGAGAAGGCGGTCGACAAAGACCAAAGCAAACTCTTCAAGATGATCTATGAAGACCAGTACGGCACTTTCGGTGGCCTGCCCTACAGTCTTCTGATTGGCGGCTACGAGGTGGGGCGCAGCGCCAAGGATATCGAATTCCTGCGCAAGATCGCGGAAGTCGCGGCCTCCGCCCATGCGCCATACATCACCGCAGCCTCAGCGTCGCTATTCGGACTCGACAGCTTTCGCGACCTCGCCAAGCCCCGTGACCTGGAAAAAATCTTTGAAAGCATTGAGCTGGCCGGCTGGCAGGAATTTCGCGAAAGCGAGGATTCCCGCTATGTGACGCTGGTGATGCCGCATGTGCTGCTGCGCCTGCCTTACGGCAAGAACAGCTGGCCGGTTGACGGCATGGACTTCGAGGAGACTGTCGGGCCTTCCAGCAGTTCACCCGATAGCGGCAGTTTCCTTTGGGGCAATGCGGCCTACATGCTGGCGCAGCGCGTGACCAACGCGTTCTCCAAGTACAACTGGACGGCAGCGATACGCGGAGTTGAAGGTGGTGGACTGGTTGAGGACCTGCCGACCTACAGCTACCGCACCGATTCCGGGGCCGAGGAGCTGTTTTGTCCAACTGAAGTGTCCATCACCGACCGGCGCGAAAAGGAGCTCAACGATCTGGGCTTCATCTCGTTATGCCATTGCAAGGGCAAGGGGCAGGCTGCATTTTTTGGCGGGCAGACCAGCAACCAGCCGAAGAAGTATTTTTCCGACAGCGCCAATGCCAACGCACAGATTTCCGCGCTGCTGCCCTACATGCTCGCGGCCTCGCGCTTCGCGCATTACATCAAGGTCATCATGCGCGCCAAGATAGGCAGCTTCCTGACGCGGGGCAATGTAGAGGCCTACCTCAACACCTGGATATCGAACTATGTGTTGCTCGATGAGAACGCCTCTCAGGACGCAAAGGCGAGTTTTCCCCTGAGCCAGGCGAACGTGATCGTGAAGGATGTGCCAGGCGCCGTGGGTTCCTACAACGCGGTCGTCTTCCTCAGGCCGCACTTCCAGCTTGAGGAGTTGACAACCTCGATCCGCCTTGTGGCGAATCTTCCGAAGTGACGCGTTCTCTTCCCACCCAATATAGACCAACGAAAGACAAGCCATGGATCTGATACTGCTACAACCCGGCGACACTTCCGTGTTCCCCACAACAAGCAATGACTGGGCCACGGGCGGCAGCCTGATTTCGACCGGCGCCGACTGGACCGCCAACGAGGAACTTAAGCTCGGCCAATGCATCGAACTGGTGTCAGTGCACCAGGGTATGAAGCAGCAGGTGACGACGGACGTCAGCAATTCGGCGCGCACCTCTGGCAGGCCGGTGATCACGGAGTTCACCTGCGTCAAATATGTCGACAAGACTTCGGTCAAGCTCTACGACTTCTGTTTGCGCGCGAAGTCGCTGGGCGACAAGGCCAAGCCCTCGTACATCTACATCCTGCGAAACTCGGGCGACAAGGTCGGCAACATCATTACCTTCATGCTGCGCGACGCGCTTATCAGCGAAATTCAATTCCAGTCACATCCTGACGACATGCCGACCGAGCAGTTCAAGCTTAACTTCACCGAGATCGTCTGGACCTACGCCGTGCAGACACCGGACATGCAGGTCAAGGGGAACGTCACTGCCGGCTGGAGCCTGGCGCAGAACAGGCCTTTGACGGCGTTCACTTGAGCCTCGTTGCGGCCCTGCGGGCGCCGTGGATTTTCGTTGTTTTTGAGATGGCGTACCGTTATTGCGGCGCGCCAGCCCAAGGGGATAAACATGCAGTTCTTGCTTGAGCGCCTGGAGTTTGCAGGTGCGGCGCCGGCGCAAAGCGGCCAGAGCTTCAATCTGCGCGATGCCGTGCGGCTGCAGATTCAGCGTCTGGTTAGCTCGCACGTCTGGGCCGGTTCGACCGGTCTGGAACTCATGCGCGTCGGCCTGCCTTCCCTGACCGGCGCCGGTTATGCCCAGAAAGATGACGTACAGCGTTATTCGCTGGGCATCCGCGACATGATCGTGCGTCACGAACCTCGGCTGACGGGCGTACGTGTGACCGTTGAGGAAACGCGCAGTTCCGTCATGCCTTTTCAGGTAGTCGTCACCGGCAAGCTCGCCGACCAGCCGCTGACAGAGACCTTCAGCTTCGGGTTGCCGCGCCGCTAGGCGCTTCCAGGCCATGCAAGTCTACGGAACTCAACTCAAGGACTACTACCAGCGCGAACTGGCAGGGCTGCGCAACGACGCCGCTGCATTTGCGCAGGCCTATCCGACAGAGGCGCAGGCACTCAAACTCGATCGCACCGGTTCGCACGATCCTCACGTGGAAATGCTGCTGCAGTCCTTTGCTTTCCTGACCGGTCGGGTGCAATATGAGTCCGAAGTCAGCAAGGCGCTGATCCCGAACGTACTCCTCGGTTACCTTTACCCGCACCTGGCGGCGCCTGTGCCGTCCATGTTGATTGCCCAGGTCCGCGTCAAGCCGGACGACGCGGCCGGCGCGGTTCTGGAGCGCGGGCGGCAGGCCAGTGTGACGGCTGAGGACGGCCGGGGCCGGAAAAGCGTCTGCCGCTTTACGACAACCTGCGACTTGCCTTTGTTGCCGCTGGGCATTGTCGAGATTGAAATGTTGCAGGCGGGAGATTTCCCGGTCGGGTTGAGCGACGAACGTTGCTTGTCGGTGCTGCGTGTTCGGGTGCGCAGCCTGGGTATCGACCCGGTGAAGGCGCTCAAGAAAACCCGGTTGCGCTTTTACATCGACACCAGCCAAAAAGACGCCTGGTATTTGCAGGAGATGCTGGGCCTGCATCTGCACGCCGTTGACATCGCACAGATTGGTGGTGAGCCACTGCCAGGCGCAAACCAGAGCGCCGTCCACTGGCTCGGGTTTGAGGACGAAGAGGCCGCTCTCCCGGTCCGAAACAACATGCATCCCGGACACCGGCTTCTTCAGGAATATTTTTCCTTTCCGGAAAAATTCATGTTTTTCGAAACCGACGAGTTTGACCTAGCTCCGTTTGAGAATGGTTTTGACTTGTTGTTCCAGTTTGACGTGGCTTCCCATAAGGATCGCCAGCTCTCGTCACGTTCGCTCAAGCTCAACTGCGTGCCCATGGTGAACCTCTATCGTCAGCGCATGGAGCCTCTGGCGCTTGACCACACGCAGTACGAATACCAGCTAACCGCAGACGTGCAGAACCGCCAAAACTGCGAGATCTACAGCATTGAGGAGCTGGTTTCCATTAGCGCCGACGGCAGCCAACGCAAGCTGGTGCCGTACTTCGAACTTGGGAACGCGAAGACGCGCGGCACCGATGACTATTTTTATGTCATGCGGCGCGAGGAAAACCAGCTTGGCGGCATTGCCGGTACCGAGGTGTTCATATCTTTTCTTGATGTCCGGCAGCAGATGGCACTGCCGCCGGCAGAAGTTGTTGGCGGGCGGGCGCTTTGCACCAATCGCAAGCTGGCAGAACAACTGCTGGTCAAGCAACCTTTGCAGCTCGAAGGGGCGGGGCCGATCACGGTACTCGAAGTGATAAGCCGGCCCTCGCGTCACATCACCCCCGCGCTGATTGGGCGGCGTCCCTGGTCGCTGGTTTCCCAGCTCGGCATGAGCCACTTGTCGATGGCAGAGGGGCCGCAGGCGCTCGCTGCATTCAAAAGCATGCTGCGCGACCACATCGACCCTCTGCAGACACAGGCTTTCCGCAGCATTGAAGGAATTCAGGCGCTGCAATGTCGGCCCGGCATGCGCTACACGATACGCGATGGAGTGCGGGGCTATGTGCAATGCCTCTATATCACCCTTACGCTGAATCGAAAACAGTTCGAGTCGACCAGCATGCTGCTATTTGCGTCGGTGCTGCGCTATTTTCTTGCGCTCTACTCGACAGTCAACAACATGGTCTGCGTAAGCCTGGAAACCACTGACGAGAAAGGAGTACTCAAAAGATGGCCGCCAATGGTTGGGGCCCAGATCGTTCTTTGAGCCGCCGGCTCGAGCAGCGTTTTGGGGAGTTCAATTTCCTGCAGATGATCCGTCTGTGGCTGCGCCAGCCGGATGATCGTGCCGGCGGGTCGGGCCAGACCGTGCGTTTCGAGGCTGATCTTGATGCGGGCTTTCCCGCGCGCGCGGCGAGCGCCGTGCGCGTGCAGGCCATTGCATCCGGGTCGTCTGCGGTTCCGGCGTTGATCGAAGCTGAAGGCGATCTGCATGACCGGCCCCAAATGCTGGCAATCATCACCCCGGACTTCTGTGTTGGCAGTGCACTCGGTCCCTTGCCCGAACCTTTTCTCGAGTGGATGCGCGAGCTGGATCGTGCAGGAAAATCCGCGACGCGCGCATTTCTCGACATTTTCAATAACCGGCTAAATCTGCTGCGTTATGAAACTCGCGCCGGCTTTGAGCCTGGGCTGAACAACGAGCGGCCTGAGCGCAGCCAGCTTGCCGAATACCTTGGCGCGCTGATGGGGGTGGACAACGCCGAGCAGGCCGGGCAAATCCCGATGCCCCAGCGCCAGTGGCTCGGCATCGGGGATTTGCTGGCAAACGGCCGGCGGTCGGCAGCCGGGCTGGTTCAGGTGATCTCGGCGCAGCTTGGATTTCCAGTCAGGTTGCAGCCACTGGTGGGCGCATGGCGTGCAATCGATCCGGACGATCAGCACCGCCTGGGCCGCAGTGGTCACCGGCTTGGCGTTGACATGCTGCTTGGTCGCAGCACTTGGGATCAGCAGTCGCGCATCCGGCTGACCGCAGGCCCTGTCGCTTACTCCCAACTGGAGGCACTGCTGCCGCCGCTGAAAAAAAACACAGAACCAAAGCGTTCGCTGCGTCAATGGCAACGCCTGCAACGCCAGGTCGATATAGGCAGTGAAGCACCTGCCGTGCACAGCTCGTATGAGGAACTGCAAGGCTTGCTACGGTTGATGCTTGACCGTCGCCACGATGCCGAGATCGAACTTTCGGTGCTTGCCGCAGAGGTGCCGCTGGCGCGGCTGGTATCGACTCAGGCCTCCGGTTTCTCCGGTATGCGTCTGGGCTTTAACGCATGGCTGAAGTCGCGGCCGACGGATGGCACCGCTGGCGTTTCGGGTGTTTGTGTTGCGCGCTTTCTGGTCCCCGCCTATGAGTCGGGAGCCATGACATGAACGACCGCGTAACTGGCATGACGACCGCGCTGGCTCTGCTGTCGCCGGCGCCGGTCGTCTACCTGCATGTCGCGCTGTTCCTGGAAACGGGCGTCATCCTGGGTGACGGTAGCTTTCGGCTGGTCAGTTTTAAAGGGCAGGAAAGCATTTCTGATCATTTTGAGTACGAACTGGAGTTGCACGGAAACTCGGACCCCGAGAGCGGCCTTGAGCTGGCCTTTGATGACCTGCTCGGGCGACCGGTCACTGTGGGGGTTCACTACCCTGTGTTGGATGGCCAGCAGCAGCCGACGCGCGAGGAAGCCAACGAGTGGTTTGACCAGGCCGTACACGGCCAGGACGAAGGCGTGCGGTTGTCCCTGTTCAATGGCATCGTCGCATCCTTCTCAATGGAACAGCCAGGCGTCTATCGCGCGACCATGCGGCCGGCACTTTGGAAGCTTACGCTCACGAACAACTACTGCATCCATCGCCAGCTGAATGTGCGTGATGCTATTGCGGGCGTCCTGCGCAAGCACAACATTGACTTTTCGGTCGCGGCGCTGGTTGGCTCAGGCAATCTGGCAGTCGCGAGGCAGCAGGACTGGCTGCAGGCCGGCGAAACCGACTATGAGTTCGTGCGGCGGCTCATGTCGAAAGCGCACATCTACTATTTCTACGTGACCACCGGCACCAGTCACACAGCGGTTTTCGCCAACCGGCCTGTTTATCCGGAGGCCCTGCCCGGAGGCAAGCCGCTACGCTACTGCGGCACCCAGGAAGATACTCTCGGCCTGGCTCAGCCCGACATGATCGGTGACTACCGGTTTCAGCAGAGCCTGGCCAGCAGCGCGGTGACCTCGGTGTTCACGCGCGAGGAGGCGGCTTGGGAATCGGACGCAGTGGCCGGGTTCCAGAGCTTCCATGCACAGACCAAGCCGGCACCTGGCGCCTTGCCATTCAACCAATACCAGATCTACCAATACGGCTGCAGCGACGTTGAGGTCGATCACTATGCCCATGCAACGCAGGACACCCTGGATACGGGTAGCCGGCAATTCAGTGGTTCGAGCTATTGTCCCTACCTGCATTGCGGCCACCGCTTCTCGGTGACGCAGGAAGTGCGTTCAGGGCAATGGCCGTTGCAGGTCAGACCTCAGCTGGAGGGAAGGAGCTTTGTCGCGACGCAGGTTCAGCATGAGGCAACACTCGACGGCAGCTACAGCAACAAGTTCCAGGCGACAGACGCCCAGGGGCTGGTCACGCCGTTCTCCATCCAGGAGACCCAGCAAGGCAGCGTACTCGCCAGTGTCGTCTCGGGTGGAAACCAGGGTGTTGCGCCGGTGGGTTGGCGCTATATGCAGAAGGATAACTTTGACCCGGAGACCAGCCGCATTGTCGACAGCGAGGGAATTTCTCCGGTGCTTGAGGCGCAGGGTGTCTATGTGCGGTTCTCGACAGGCCAGGACATCTTTTCACCGGACGGTGCCGACCCGGCGGAGCCGGTCTGGGTCAAACTGGCTGCGCACATGCAGACCGTGCCGGAGATCGGTGCGACGGTCATCATTACGCGCGCGCAGGATCAATCCGAGCTGCCTGAAATCCAGAGCATCATCCAGGCTAATGGCACCAAGGTCATCATGCCGTCAGGCTGGACGGCCAATACCAACGTTGGCAGCAGCTATTCGACGGCCTACGGCGACGGCAAGAGCATCCGTTTCGGCTTGCACTCCGATGCTGACCTGGACAACGCGGTTGCCATCGTTAGCCAGCAATACGACAGTGGAAAGTTCCGCGAATCATCGTATTCGCAGGGCGCGAGTTATGGCTATTCGACCTCCGAAGACGGCGCGAGCGGCCTGCTGAGCCAGTCAGATTCCTTCGGTTCGACCTACAGCACGCATAAGGGAGCGGAAAGCTGGAGCAGCACCGAGTTTGGTACGACCACCAACCACTCGATTGTGACCGGCGACGCCACCAACACCAGTACGAATCAGGGCACGATCAGTAACACGACGTCGCAAAACGTCGTGTTCAATACAACCACGACCGCGAGCCAAACCAGCGAGTCGTTCACGGTTAGCGGCGTCAACCTCGACGTAACCGGTCAGCACATCTCGACCTCGGCGGTCGGTATGGCTGTCAGCGCAAGCGCGACCGGAGTGCGGCTGTCGGGCTCGATGGAGGGAATGAGCAGCAGCAGCAGCATGGTCGGCCTCAGCGACAGTGACTCGGTTGTTGGCATGAGCATGCAGACCAGCGCAACCGGTTCAAGCAACAACGTTGCGGTGACGCTTGCTTCGGATCATGTCTCGATGACGCTGGTCGATACGGGCACCAATCTGGTTGGCGTCAGCAACAGCACCTCTCTGACCGGTGCCAGTACGGCGATGAACCTGGTTGGCGCTCACAACGAGGTCAGCCTGACCGGCCTGTCCAGCCGGGTCAGCCTCACGGGCCAGAGCAACAGTGTTTCAGTTCTGGGGTCGAGTACTGACATCTCGCTGTCGGGCGACACCACGGCGATCTCGATGAAAGGCGCATCAACCTCGATTGAAATGACCGGGGCCGGCATCCTGGTGCAACTCACCGCGTTGCAGGCGACGATGCAGATCACGGGCCTGAGCCTGACGATCACCGAGCTGAAGATCTATCTCTAGGCCGCCATGAAGATCATCAAGCCCTTGAGCCTAGGCCTGCTCTACAAGACATACCGGCAATCCGGCATAAACCGCCTGGTGGTGACGGCGCTGGGTTTTTTTCCGCTGGGTGAAGTCAGGCCGCAGCGCTTTCTCATGGAGGGCCCGCAATGGGCACGGGTACTGGCCGCATTGCCGCTGGGCCAGGCGCTGGACGAGGCGATGCCCAAGACCGGGGCCGAAGCCCTGGTGCTGGGTCGCGCTTGCGCGCCGGGAAACCGTCCGGTGAGGCGCATGGAAGCGCGGCTGCAAGTCGGTCCCATCGACAAGCGTCTGGCGGTTTTTGGCGACAGGCAATGGCGCTATGGCGTCTTGCCGCTCTTTGGCATCTCGCAGCCTGCGGAATTTGTACACATGCCGCTTGATTTCGCACATGCCTTCGGTGGTCCGGGCTACGAAGACAATCCGGTTGGCTGTGGCCATGACGGCAACCGGTTCGCCGCAATGGCCGGTGCGAACGAAGGGGTCATGCCGAACATCGAGTACGCCGCTCAGCCCGTTGAATGCCATGGGCGTCGCTATCCCCCTGCCGGACTTGGGCCCATGCCTGTCGATTGGGTGCCTCGCAAGCGCTATGCCGGTACTTACGATGAACGCTGGCTGCGCGAAGATTATCCCGGCTTGCCGCGAGATCTTGACTGGCGGCTTTATAACCAGGCTGCCGCCGACCAGCGCATCGCGAATCCTTTCGCGGGCGGCGAAGCCTACCTGTTACAGGGGATGCATCCGAAGATTGAGACCATCCGGGGCGCACTGCCTGAGCAGCGCGTCAAGGCTTTCGCGCTCAAAAAGGACGCTTCTCCCGCTTCGCTGGCTGAAATCGGGCTGCGTATGGACACGGTCTGGTTCCTCCCCGAGCAGCAACTCGGTATTGCGGCGTGGCGGGGCGAGATGCAGATCACTGACAGCGATGCACTGGACATTGGGGTATTGATGCTGGCTTACGAAGGCGCGACCGAGGCGCAGCGTACCTTGAACTATTACGCAGAAGTGCTCACGCTGCGCCTGGACCCCAAGACTGCACCGTTGCATGCGCTCAACGAGTCGCAGCTCGCGCCGCGGCTCGATCCGGTCGATCCCGCGCTGGCTGCCACCGAAGCCGAGGCGGCACTGAAAAAACGCCAGGACGTGCTTGACGAAGTGACGCGCGAATTTTGGCAGCAAAGCGGCATGACGCCGCCCGCAGGCTACGAGCCGCCAAAAGCCGGGCCGCCCCTGCTCCAGACACCGTCGGCGAAGGCCCTGGCCGATGGCGACATGGACTTGACCGGCCTGATGCACAGTGTGGAAAAGCTGGTGGCCAGTACCCGCGAAAACGCGGCCGCTCAGCAGGCAGCACTTACTCACCAGCTCGCAGAGCTACAGGTGCTGACGGGGCAGACGGATGTTCCCGTTGGGGAGCATGGAAATGCTCCGGAGTCCGGGCCGCTCTGGACGGAGGTGTTGCAGCGCGCCGATGGTACGGCGACGCGAGAGGCACTGGCGCCGCTTGCACTGGCCGCGACGCCATCCGAACATGCCGACCTCATGGCTGCCGCGCAACTCAACAACAAAGCCCGCCATGCGTCTCCCGTCCCGCTGTCGCCCGCGCAGGTGCTGTCGCCCGCTGTCGCGTCGCTGCTGGGGGCGCAGGTGCTGGCCTGGGCGAAGGCGGGAGAAAAGCTTGCCGGCCGCGACCTTGCCGGCGCGGACCTGCGCGGAGCCGTACTTGCGGGCCTTGACCTTGACGGATGCATGCTGGAGTACGCCGACCTCAGCGGTGCCGATCTGCGCGGCTGCAACCTGCGCCGCGCTGTACTGACGCAGGCGCGACTCAATGGCGCACTACTTGATGAGGCCAACCTTGATGAGGCCAATCTCTGCAGCAGCCATGCATGCAAAGCGAGTTTTCGCGGGGCGAGTCTTTGTTCGGCTCGTGCTTCCAGGGCGACATGGACGCAAGCTTGCGGCTCCGATTGCGACCTGTCAGCCGCTCAACTCGACGATGCAGATCTTTGCGGCGCAAACTTCGATCGCGCGACGCTGGACACAACAATTTTCAACCAGGCCAAACTGGCTGGAAGCAGCTGGTGCGGTGCCTCGTTCAACAAATGCGTTGCCTGGAAGCTGCAAGCCCGGGGGGCCGATTTTTCGGGTTCGCGATGGCAGAGAAGTGCACTGATCGGTTCCGACCTGTCGACCAGTCAATGGAGAGAGGCCCGGCTGGTGCAAGTCCAGGGGAATGACAGCGACTGGCGTGGCGCCGACCTGTCCGGATTGCGCGCTGAACGCGGAAGCTGGACGCAAAGCCAGTTGCAGGGTGCGCGGCTCGACGGCGCTTTCATTATGGCGTGCGACATGAGTCGGGCTGACCTTAGTGCCGCCAGCCTTGACGGTGCCTGCCTGCCGCGCACTCTCATGATGAAGGCTCAGCTGCCCGGTGCGAGTGCCGTGGGCACCGATTTCTACCAGGCGTTGTTGCGAAAGGCTGACTTTGGAAAAGCCGACCTGCGCGACGCCAGCCTGTATGAAGCCGAACTCACCGAGGTCTGCCTGGTTGATGCGGACACACGCGGTGTACGTCTGGATGCGCGCAGGAGGCTCGCATGAACAGGACTTACAGCCAGGCCTCCGCTCAGGATTGGGCCGAGATTCAGCGCCTGGTGCGGCTTGGCCGTCCGGTGCGTGGCCAGATGCTGGCCGGACTGGATGCAAGCGGTCACGATTTCACCGGTGCGGTTTTCAGCGGCTGCCAGCTGGCGGGTTCGCATTGGGCCGGTGCCCAGCTGGAG
The DNA here is from genome assembly GCF_056405795.1 of Polaromonas sp. P1_F1. Lineage (NCBI taxonomy): Bacteria > Pseudomonadati > Pseudomonadota > Betaproteobacteria > Burkholderiales > Comamonadaceae > Polaromonas > Polaromonas sp. P1_F1. Next base: position 434,801 of record NZ_JBFUBJ010000003.1, on the reverse strand, counting down.
GGAGCGTCCTTTATTGATTGCGAACTCGGCGCGGCCGACTTTTGCGATGCCGGGTTGCGCCGCACCGCTTTTTGCCAGAGCCGCCTTGCCGGCAGCGATTGGCGTGGTACGGCCGGCACTATGCTGGCCTTCAGTCAGTGTGACCTCCGTCAAAGCCGTTGGGACGGTGCGCGCCTTGAGAAATCCATGTTGACGAAGTGCGATATCGGCGGCTCTTTCTGGATTGAGGCGCGCTTGCTGCGCAGCGCATTTGCAGATTGCCAGTGGGGCGGCAGCGACTGGCAGGGTGCCGAATTGCAGCAGGTAAGCCTGAACGAAGCACAACTGCAGGAAGCCAGGCTCGCCGGCATGCGTGCCAGCACCAGCCTGTTTATCAAAGCCAGCTTCGCCGGGCAGAAACTGGCCGGCGCCAGCTTGTTGCGCTGTACTTTGCAGGGTGTCGATTTTTCAGGTGCTGACCTGAGCCGCGCCAGCATCCGTGAATCGAATTGTGCCGAAGCCCGCTTCAGTGCAACACTGATGAACGGCATTGACGCGACACGCTGCCAGTTCGTAAAAGCGAAGTTTGACCGGGTAAATCTTGACGGCGCCCAACTCGAGGGTGCGGTATTGCAAAAAGCCCAACTCAACGGAGTTTCGCTGCGCGGAGCCGGACTGGTGAAAACGATCTGGGATCACAGCAGGCTTGACAGTGTCGTTTTCGCGGGATCGGACTTGCAGTTTGCCCAGTTCGCGCATGCGAATGGCCGGGCAATGGATTTCCGGTACTGCAAGCTCGACCGTACGAGTTTTCACTGTGCGGTCTGGACCGGTGCCGATTTCACCGGTGCCAACGTAGCCGCCGCCCTGGGCACCCAGGAGGCGCGCGCTGCCGCCGAAAAACGTTCACTTGAAATGGAAGCCGCATGAAACAGGCAACACAACAGCTTGACCTTCCCGCGCGCGCCGCAACCGTGCACGGCTGGGGAGAGGCGAGCATAGGCCGATCGCTCGGACAAGCGCAGTGGCGGCTGGCAGACGGCCGGCTTGCGTTGCAAGCGGTTTCCTGTCTGCTCACACCGCTGCCCGGTGATACGGTGGCCGTGCTGCAAAGTGCTTCGGGCTTGTTCGTGACCCATATTTTGCTGCGCCCACAGTCGGCCGCGGACACGCCGGGCGCAGGCCGTGCCGAGCTTTCCGTGCCGGGTGCAGAGCTTATGGCGATCACCCAACCAGCTTTTGAGTTGGCCTGCACCCGTCAAATCGCACTGCGTTGTCTTGGTGACGTCGAGCTGACGTCGGCCAGCGGCTCCGTCAGCGTCAATGCAAGGGATTTTCTGGCATCCGTCAGTGAGACCATGGTGCAGTCGGCACGCCATCTCGTAACGCGTGTCGAGCACGGGATCATGCAGGCCTCGGCGCTGCTGCGGCTCCATGGGCGGCAGGCATTGGTCACGGCCGAAGAAGACATCAAGCTCGATGCTGAACGCATCAGCCTGGGATGAACCATGTTCGCCAATACGAACCTCTGCGTCATCAATTTCGCGTTTCCCGACGTCTGTCTGGTGCCTACGCCGGTGGGGCCGGTGCCCATTCCGTTTCCCAATATCGTCATCACGATTTCGCACATTCCTTCGCAAGCCTGCGTGATCATCGGCGGCGGACTCGCTGAAAACCTGGTGACGCAGGGCACGTTGAGCAACGGCGACGAGCCTGGCGTCAACCTGGGCGTGGTTTCGGGCATGGAAATTGGGCCGGACCGATACCTCATGGGTAGCTTCAAGGTCGCGATGGGCGGTGTGTTTGCGACACGGCTGACCAGTGTGGTCGGGCAGAACGGCATGATAGGCAACGCGATCGGTATGTCGATCACACCTTCGCAGGTATGCGTGATGGTGCTGGGATGATCATGCGCATCGTCAACGCTTTTCTCGGCACAGCGGCATTGCTGGCTGTTTCCGGCTGCGGTTTTATCAGCTACGCGCTGGACTACAGCCCCACTACGCCGCTAAAGACGCTGAACATCGTCGCTGAATTCGATGCCAATCAGAATATGGGAACCGAGGTCGACCTGGTGTTTGTCTTCGACAAGAACGCGGCGGCCGTCTTGCCGAAGACCTCACCCGACTGGTTTGCCAATCGCGACGCGCTGCAAGCCGGTCTGGCCAGCGGCATCGCAGTGCTTGGTGTGCAGGTTGTCCCTGGCAGCACGGTCACCAACCAGCCCCTGCCCAGTGGTTATGGCAAGGCCGTCTATGTCTACAGCTACGCAAGCTATGTGAGCGCCGGCGGTCAGGCTGTCGCCAACATCACTGCCTACAAATGCGCTTTGATCACACTGCGTAGCACGCAGATCAGCTATACGAGCTGCCTTTCATGATTGGAGAACCCATGCCCGAAACCATTTCAGCGCCTAAAGCCGCCCAGCCTGCGGCGAAACTGTTCTCAGCTGCGGCTGGCCCGGCCTTGCCCGACAGTGTCCAGTGGATCGAAGGGATGCTGCTGTCACCCCAGCATTTCCAGCAAAGCGATGTTTACTGGCAGGAGCAGTTGAGGTACCGGCTGTCGTGCGTCGCGCCGGATTTCTGGGGATTGAGCCTGCTGCAGCTGGATATGGTGAAGCTCAAGGCCGGTATCGTCGCAATCAAACGGCTTGAATGCATCATGCCCGACGGCACGCCGGTTGTGTTTCCTGGCTCGTACACCGGAAAAGCGCTCGAACTTGATGTCACCGCGCAGTTGCAGCGCACGCCGGATGGGGTGCGGTTGTCGCTGATCATGCCCGTGAGGGGCAACGCCTCCAATCACTGGAATACGACACCGGCACGCAATGAGGTTGTGCACGGCCTGGTATCGCTTGACGAGAACACCCTGACCGGATCGGTGCCGGTCGACCGCCTGCGGCCGGCGATATCGCTGTCAGCCGAAGTCGCAGCCCCGGCCGGCTACGAGGTGTGCCCCTTGTTCGAGTTGTTCCGGCGCGAAGAAAACAGGCATGTCGAATTCAAGCCCTACCACCCACCCATGCTGTGCTGGCAGGCCGGCGATTTTCTCAAGGCAACCGGCTTGCGGCACCGGCTTCAGCTGCTCAATGAAGCGCTGTGGCTCAAGCTGCGCGAATTGGGCGCCAACCGGGAAAGCGACGGCCCCGAGGACGATGAATTGCAGGGTGCCCATTTCCGCAAGCACCTGGAGATGGCCCGGCGGCTGGCTGCCGTGCTGCCTCAGTTCAGCCTCATCGTGCAGCGCCCCGAGTCGAGCCCGCGCGCGGTCTACGACAGCCTGGCGCTCCTGCTTGGCGCGATGGCATCGTTCGGCGCCAATCCCATCCCGCCGGTGCTGGACGCTTATCAGCACGATGACTGTTCGCCGCAGTTCCGGCGTGCGCTGGACTATGTGGTGCGCAAGCTCAGCTATATCAATACCAGTTTCGAGCTGCAGCCGTTTGAACGCCATGCCGACGGCACATTTACACATGTGTTGCCTCCTGACGCGGGTGAACAACTGCTTGTCGAGCTCAGGCCGCAAGGCGGCCAGGGCCTGGGGGCCGATGGCCGCGCGTCACTGGAACGCTGGTTGCTTGACGCCTGCATTGCGAGCGAGGCGTTGCTGCCTGCCGCAGCCCGGCTGCGCGTGACTGCAAGGCCACGCCTTTTGACCGCCGAGGAACTTGCGAAGCGCAACCTTCGCTCGGGGGCCGCCTTGTTTGCAGTCGACAACCAGGTGCTGCAGCTCAAGGAGGGCGAGACCAGACTGTTCGGCCCGGGACAAAACCTCGTCATTAGCGGTGACAAGAAGTCACCGGGAACCCCGCCCGCAATGATTCTGCTTTATCGTCCGCGCGCCGCAGGCACGCGGACCTGAAAGACGCAGCCATGCAGCCGGTCGCTTTGCCCGAAATGCCGCTCCTGAGCTGCTTTGCGCAGTTCTATGAGGAGGTTGCGCGCGTGCGGCAGGAAAGCGAACGCGGGTCGCTGCAAGCCTACCTGGGGGTCTCCGGTGCGGCACCGGCCGAGCCGGCCGAACTCGCGGGCCGTGTGAGCCTGCGCCTGGCCGACCTTCTGGCCGGCCAGGCACGCGATATGCGGGCTACCGCGAGTGAGGCGCAGCAACGCGCCTATACGGCAGCCAGCTATGTGATGGTGGTGCTGGCTGACGAGATATTCATCCTTGAACTCTCGTGGCCGGCGCAGGACGCCTGGCTCGAGGTTTTGCTTGAGCACCGGCAGTTCGGTTCGCGCCAGGCCGGGCGACGCTTCTTCGACATGGCGGAGCAGGTGCTGGCTGTGGTGTCCCGATCCAATCTGCATCGCGATCTCGCCGCCTGCTTTCTGCTCGCGCTGCAGCTTGGGTTCAAGGGAATGCACCGGGGAGCGCAGGGCCAGCTGTTCCTGGACACGCTGCGCCAGCGACTGTACCGTTTTGTCAACGGCCGACCGGCAGAGTCTGACGGCAGGCTGTTTGTGCAAGCCTATGAACACACGGTCAAGTCGACTGCCGATGCACGGGTCGCGCCCCTTCGCCCGTGGTTGCGTCTGGCGATGGGCTATGCATTTGGCTTTGTGCTGGTGTCGTCGGCGCTCTGGCTATGGCTGATCCAGCCGCTGGTCAAGGTTGCGGGTGTCTGAGATGAGCAGCATGAACAGCAGTACCTGGTTTGGCGTGCTTGCTGCGGTCGCGGCAGTATTCGGCATTCTGGTGTTGTGGCTGATCGTGCGCTCGCGCCGGGCCAAATTGATCGTGGCCACCGGCGCCATCAAGCCGGTTTTGGCGGGGAGTTTCTGGCGAACGTGCTGGCAGTCGTTCCTGGCCTGGTTGCGCGGGCTGCGTACCGTGCTGTCCAGAACCGCACGGGAGCGCTACCAGCAAACCTGGGTCATCCTGATTGGACAGGCCGGCGCTGGTAAAAGCAGCTTGATCGCTTCGTTGCACCAGGTCCAGCAACGGCCAGACGCACAGGCGGCGATGATCGCCGGCGTGCCCCACACAGCCTGGCATAGCCTGGCACAGGGTGAACTCATAGACCCGCAAGGCAAGCTCAGCGCTGCCGGTCAAACCGGGCCCGACGCGGCAGATTGGCAAACCGTGCTGCGCGGACTCGTCCACCTGCGCCCCGAACGTGCACTTGACGGGGCACTATTGGTGGTTTCCTCCCGCAACTTGCTGGGCATGGGCCGTGAGAGTGTGCTTCAACTCGCGCTCGATGCCCGGCGACAGCTCGATGACCTGCGTGCCGCCACCAGCCTGGCCTTGCCGGTCTACGTGATCGTCAGCCAGTGCGACGCGGTCGATGGATTTGCTCCGTACTGGCGTCTGCAGGGGCGTTCGCAGAGGGCAGGCATGTTTGGCTGGTCGGCGCGCGACGGCCTGTTGCAGTCCGGCCCGGTCCAGTGGATTGACGAGGCATTTGTTGACATCGGTGAACGACTCAAGGAAATCCAGGTAGAGGCCGCTGCGGCCCAGGAGCAGATTGCCGACGCTGATGCATTTTTTCTGTTTCCGAGGCATTTCGAGCGTTTGCATGCGCCCTTGCGCGATTACCTGGCCGAGGTCTTTCACGACACGGCGACGACGCAGCCTGCACTGTGCCGAGGTGTCTATTTCACGGGCTGCATCGAAGACACCGGCGCGCCAGCAGGCATGCCGCGTGCCGATATCTCGTTTTCCGAAGACGTCCTGACGCAGAAGGCGTTGGGGGAATGCGGGCTGGCGCGCGCCACGCTGGCATCATTCTGGTCGCGTGAGCCGGGGCTGCTGCGGCTTCAGCAAGCCTGCATCGTGCTGGCCGGGTTGCTGCTGTTGGCGCTGGTGTTATCGGGCTGGCGGCTGCAGCGCCAGGTTGATGGTCTGGGTCGCAGCATCGCCGCTCTCTACCAGTCGCAGGCGCTGGCAGATGCACAGGAGAGCTGCGCCGGCCGCCCATTGATTGACGATGCGCTGTCCCGGGCCTCGGCCCTCGATATCGACCTGGTGTTCGCGACGATGCCGTTGTCCTGGGTAGATCGGCGTGCCAGCAACAACGCGGTGCAGGCTGTCTCCAGTACCGTGATGGCGCGCACGGTGTTTCCGGCACTGGCTTGCGGCCTGCAGGCGCGGGTCGCGCGGCTCGACGCTGGTCTGGTCGCGGCGTCCGAGCCGACGCTTGCCGGTATCACAGTCAACAACTCGGCGTATGCCAAAACCCGTGCCAACCTGAAGGTGCTTGCGCTGGAGGTGAACAACCTGGAAGACAAGCTCCAGCGTTTCGCACGCTTGACTGCCATACCCGCCGAATCCACCGTCCGCAAGCTGGATGATCTCAACCTGATTTATCTCTACGTCTACGGAGCGGGCTTGCCCCTTGCTGCGGCGCGGCCCGGCGGCGTGGTTGCCGCTTCGCTCGAGCAAGTGCCTTACAGCGGCGTGGTGAATGTGCCCGAGCGTTCGCGCGGCAACTGGGCGCGCCAGTTGGCGAATTCCAGCCGGCAACTGCATGTCGATTTGCTTGCTGAGGCCTCGATGGGCCCCAGCCTCCTGGCCAAGGTTGATCCGGCAAAAGGGCCGCTTGTTGACAACACCAGGCGGTTCACCTCATGGCTGGTCTGGGTCGCCAAATCATGGGTGCCATCGGACCCGAACAACAACCCTTGCGCCGATGACGCGAAGGAACTGCGGCAACTGCTGTCGCCCCTCGTGACGCAGTACAGCTATCCGAAAGACCTGTTGGCAGGTGACGGCGGTTTTGATGAGGCAAGGTGCTACAACCCGGCCATGCAGGTGCTGCGCGGCATGCAGCTTTCGCCCTACGGGCCTCTGCTCATCGCACAGGGCCAGAGTCTCGTCATGAATCCGGCACTGTCGGCAGAGGTACGCGGCCTCGAAAGCCTGCTACAGCAGACTTTCATGCAGGTCCGGAACCCGCAGGCCTTCGCCTGCGTGAGTTCAGCGCCGGGCTGGCGCCTGGCAGACCTCGGCCGGTCCATGAATTACGCTGCTGATTACCAGCGATTCGCAGCAGGCCAGGGACTGCCGCCTCTCGGTGCGCCGGCAACCAGCAGGCCGCTGTTCGACCGGCTTGCGAGGGCGCAGCTTGAGCAGGTCATGAATGACGCGATGCGCTCGGCGCAGTCGGCGGCAACTGAGTCGTTCGTGCTTCAGGGACTTGACGCGGTCTCGGCGGCAGACCAGCAGCTTTTGCAGCAGAGTGGTGATTTTTCGCGCGCACTGGATCCGCTGATCGGCAACCTGCGGCTCTATACCCAGTTCGGCTTTACAGCGAGCGCAGGACGCGTTTCACAGTGCGCGCGGGACTTTTCATCGGATGCTCTGGGCCGCGTCTCAGGCCTTGTGAGTGGCAGCCGGCTTTATGACCCCGAGGCCGGTCCTGCCGACGGCCTGCTCGTGAACCTGGGCACCACACCGGTGATACGCGACTACCTCGCGCGGCAGGTTGCGCGCGCGCAGGTACTCGCTGGCTACGCTGATCCTTTCGTGAATCTGTTGCGCAACACTGACGGCGTCAACGATGCGCAGCGCGACAACGCGCAAACCTTGCCGTACTGGAGTAATACGATCAATGAGGTCACCAGTTACGTGCAGTTCAAGGATCCGGGCAAGCAAGTCGGCGCGCTCGACACGCTTTTCCTCAAGACCATTGCCGATCTCACCTATGCGAACTGTGGCAAGGTGCTGGCGGCCTACCAGCCAGCCGACTACGGCAACGACATGTTCTCGGAGAGGCGGCGCGACCTGATTGCGCAACTGAATCTGCGCTGTGTCGATCGTCGTACCGAACAGGCAACCACTGCCTACGATGCCCTGGCCAAACGGTTCAACAGCCGGCTCAAGGGGCGGTTTCCGTTCGGCGAGACCAGCAGTCCGGACGCCTCGCTGGCTGAGGTACAGACCTTCTTCAGTGACTACGCGGCACAACGTGAATCGCTGCAACAGTCGCTGTCAAGCCTGAGCAGCCCTGGCTGGGTCGTTTCGGCACGCGGGTTCCTCAGTGAACTTGATGCAGCCGATCAGTTTCTGCGGCCAGGCTTGGGTATAGGCGCAGCACCGCAGCCTCTAAAGCTCGACATCACTTTCCGTGCGCTACCCCAGGAGTCGCCTGGCAGTGAACAGGTCGTGAGCTGGGTTGTGAGCTCAGGTTCACGGGTGGCGAGCTATCCGGGTGGAAAGCCGTCAACCGTGGATTGGAGCTACGGCCAGGTGCTCGCGCTTGATCTGAATTGGGCCGAGCTGTCTGTTTGGCGACCGGCTGCTTACCCGGCGCAAAGCGGCTACCGGGCCGAAGGCAGCACAGCTTCGTTTACTGAAAGCGGCAACTGGGCGCTGCTGCGCATGCTGCAGCGCTACCAGCCTGCGCCGGCACGACCGGCCGATCCCCTCAAGCCCGGCAAGGCATTGCTCGAATTCAGCGTGCCGATACAGCGCACGACCCAGGCGACACCCACAGCAGCCCCGGTTGTCACGACGGGCCAGGCCACGTTCTACCTCGGCTTGACCCTGTCTGGCACCGATCCGAAATCCCAGGCCAGTACCAGCCTGGTCTGGCCGGGACCTTTCCCCAAGTCTGCACCGCAGCGGCAAGATGTTTCCACGCAAAAGCGAGCAAAACCATGAACACTGAATTGATGACCCGATCACAGCGTTACTTCGGCGAACGGCTTGGATGTTCGCTCGAGACCCTGCTCGACCCGATCGACGCGGGCAATCCCGCCGGTTATTCGGTCAAAGGCAATGGTGTCTACAACACCATCCAGAACGCCAGACGCGAGGACGATGCGAGTTTGCCGTTGGGTCCGTGGGAGCACAAGCTCAAGCGAGCGGACTGGCCAGTGGTGAGCCGTGTCGCCACCGAGGCCCTTTGTTCCAAATCCAAGGACCTGCAGGTCGCTGCCTGGCTGCTTGAGGCCGAAGTGAACCAGCATGGGTTTTCTGCGATAGCTCCCAGCCTTTTGCTGCTTGATGGCTTGTTGCGTGATTACTGGGACGATCTCTACCCCCAGGACGCTGATTCCGGCGGCGAACACCGAGCCAACATCCTGCGTTCGCTCAACAACCGTTTGCCGTTTGTGCTCAAGCAGCTCGCCATGACTTCAACGGGCATGCATCGCAATTACAACCTCGCCGATTGGGAAGTTGCCATGCACCGCGAACGACTGGCCCCGGCCGCCGCGGCCGCAGCTAGCAGCGCTGATGAGGAGGAGCATGCCAGCACGGAAACGATCACTGCAGCGATGGCCGCGACGCCCCTGGCCTGGTATCAGGCGCTGCACCAGCAGTTGAATGATGCGCTGGGAGCGATGCAACTGCTCAGGGACAGCATCGACCGCCATTTCGCGGTGGACGGACCGAGTCTGTCGGCGCTGGCCGGCTTGCTGGCTCAACTGCACGCATTGGCCGAATCTGAGCTGCAGCGGCGCGGGATAAAGCTGGCGACGGTGAGCGGGGATTCCGAGCCGGGGCCTGGCACCGTTGCGGGGTCCGACGAAACGGTCATTGTGGGTGACCAGATGTGGGCCATCGATGACCGGCGCCAGGTTTACGCAATGTTGGAGCAACTGGTGGAGGCGTTGCTGAAGATGGATCCGCACAGCCCGGCGCCTTACCTGATACGCCGTGCGATCGAATGGGGACGGCTCAACACCGCAGAGCTCTACAAGGAAGTGTTTATCCGTCTTGGCGGCCAACTCAATATCTTCGAATTGGTAGGGCTTGAAACACCCGCAGCGCGGGAGGAAACATGATCGCATCATCTGAACCCCAAGGGCTTCTCGTACCGGTTTCCCTGGGGACTGATCCGTCGACCCCGTCAGTGGCGATGGATATCGCCGCTTCGGTCTGGAAAAACCTTTGCGAACTGCCGTCCCTTCTATTTAAGGAGCGTTCGGGCATTGCTGCCGCCCTGACCGGCCCGCGCTTGGGGCGCGCCTGGGCGCGTGCCGTAGTTATGTACTGGAGCAGGCTTGAACGCCTGGGCAGCCTGGATTTGTCGCAACCACTCTACATCCTGAACGTGGGTCCGGATGACGGCGCCCTGGCTGCGATGGTGTTGACCACTTTGCGCGATGAGATGCATGCCTGCGGCATGCTCGGCTGGCCCGTCCGGTATGTGCTGTGCCCGCTGGCCGGTGAAGAACCGGCACTGGCGCTGCTCAAACAGCCGGCACTTCAGCCTTTTGTCGCGCGCGGCTGGCTTGACCAGGCGAGCTGGCAGGCTCGGCGCGGCCACCCGCTTTTGCTCGGTGCGAACCGCTTTGCCCTGTTCGGGTCACGCAACCCGGTGGTCGCGATGACGGCAGGCGGGTTCTCCGCATTGCCGGCAGAACTGTACGGTGTGCACTACGGCGAACTATTGCAGGCGCGGGTTCAGGCGCAGCCAGGCAGCGAAGGCCGTTTTGCGCTGGTTTCCGAATGGCAGGCTTTGGCGGAGGATGAGCTTGCCTCAGCCGCTTCCGCGCTGCTGGGCCATTACCGCGCCAGCCTGATCAGTGCCACTGTTCTGCTTTCAAACGCCGCACTGTCCCTGCTGGATGCGCTTGCCGATTTTTCTGCCGGACGCTATTTGCTGCTGGCGGCAGACCAGGGAGTCGCCGATGAGCGGCAGATCAGGCTTAACTGCATGGCGCTTCCTGAACAACTCGCTCCTGGTGAACTGGGACTGCCGGTCAATTTCCATGCGCTTGGCATGCATCAGGAAAGCGCCGGCGCACATGTTGCGCATCTGGAGTGGGGCGCATCGGGATGCATTCAGCATATGGCCTGCCGCGACGATGCCATCGGCATGGATGCCGCAAGCTGGAGCAGTCTGGTCGAGACGGTAGATGAAGACCATCCAGCGGAGCGCTGGTGGCACGGGGCTCCCCACAGTCCTGTGGAGAGCGTTGACGAAATCAATTTTCGCCTTCGCTGCTCGGGTCATGATCCCTGGGCTCTCCAATCCATCCTCGACAGCCTTGATCTTCGCCTGCTGGACGCTGCGGACGAAGGTGCACTGCAAACACTGCACCGCAGCCTGACACGCACGTGGCAGCACATGACACAGCGTCAGCGTTGTGATGCCGGGACAGGCCTGGCACGCCTGCTGGTGCATGTGGGTCAGTGGGCGCTGGCGCGTGATGTGCTCGCCGAAACTCCCGACAGCGATTCGCCGACGGCTTCTCGCATCGATCAGCTGCTGCTGCGTGCGCGGCTGGAGGCGGAAACCGGGCGCAGCGCCACTGCATTGCGCGTCGTACGGGAATGTCTGCGCCTGGATGCCGGTCATCCTGAGGCACAAGGCATGCATGAGCTGCTGGAGCGCCGGCTGGCCAATTGGCAGGCCAGCAACTGGTATGAAGCCGACGCGCTGCGCGACGATGAGCTCTCGCTCGAGCCACTTGATGTCCTGCATATCCCGGCATGGCTGCATCAATACCGGGACCCGAACATCGCCGTGGTGGCCGGATTGCCGCCAATTACGTGTGAAGCAGAGGCGCAAACCTATCTTGCCCATGTAGGCGGCAGCGAGGGGACCGAATATGCAGTGGTTCACCGGAATTTAGGTTTTGTCGGTGCCGTCGGTTTGCGCCGCGAGGCCGATATGGCGCATATCCATTTCTGGATAGGTGTCGAGCATCAAGGCACTGGCTTTGGTGCGCGTGCGGTGCGGCTGCTGACGGCAAGCCTCGCCGGTGGCCCGGTGCGGCACCTGTTCACCTCGGTACACGAGGGCAACACGCGCTCGCACCGGCTGCTTGAAAAAGCCGGTTTTGACACGCTCGGGCACGAGTCGCGCGGCGACGATGTGGGTTACCGGTTCATGCACCTCGCGCTGCCTGGCGCGCTTGCCTGCACTCACGACGAACTCGAGCGCCGGCTCGCGGCCGTGTGCGAATGCATCGGGGAGCCGCTGGTGCGTTGACTCTGTTTTCAACCGAAGGAGAAGAAACCATGGAATGCAAAGGAAGGGTTGGAGAGATCGGCAAAAGCAAGCTCGAACCGGCGCGAAGCTGTCACCCGAAAGTCAAGCAGCCCAAGCTCGAGATCGGTAGCCATGCGCGGCAATTGACCTGCAAGAAGGCGTCATCGGGCGCATTGGTGGAGGTCGACCATATGAGCCCCGGCTCGTTGCATCAGGCAATCGGTTACTCGATGAAGGGCGGCGCCGCCTGGACCTTCCTGAAGCATTTTCAACCCTAACTGGAGATCGACCATGGCAGCCAGCCGCAAACGCAAAGCCGACCAGATCAGCAAGGACCTGCTTGGTCCTGCTCCTAGCAACTTCCCGCCGATCAAACGCGTGAAGCAGGAGCTCGGCACGTACACGCAGCAGTCGACTTATAAAAAAACACCGTCGAAAGCGTCGGTCGAGGTCGACCATATGAGTCCCGACTCGCTGCACCAGGCCCTTGGCAGCTCGCGCAAGAGCGGTGGCGGTGCATCGTTGAGCAAGCGGCTGCCGGCCGCTGCGATGAACAAGACCCAGCACAGGCGCAAGCTCACAACCGGTAGCGGCAACGCGGTCGAGGCGCATCGGGCCTATCTGCTCAATGCGCATCACGGGCAGGTACCGTTCGCCGGCCCCATGAACACAACCCAGGACCACTACGCGGCGGCGCTTGAGGTCGAGTTCCGTTCGACCGCGACGCCGTCCACCTTGTTCGGTCAACCGACGATTCACGATCCGCGGCCGTTCGATAAGCCGTCGCAGCAGGGAGTGGTGTCGAAACTCGATGCCGAATGGGGTATGGACCGGCAGCTCGACATGCTCAAGCGCATCCAGAACACCGGGCACATCACGGGCGAGCACGAACAGCACCTGATGGATGTGGTGACCGAGCAGCGTAGTGAACTGGCTGATCTCTATAAAACGCACGGCTTTTGACACGTGGCGCGGATAACCCCGCGTTTTTTCTTAACCCACCAGGAGTTTGACCATGGCATCGAGACGGTACACAGCGGACCAGACCGCCAAGGACAGGCTGGGCCCGGCGCCCAGCAATTATGGGCCGATACGCGGCCCCAAAAAAGTCATCGGCACGCACGCGCAGCAGTCGGTCTACAAAAAGACCCCATCGAAGGCACCGGTTGAGGTCGACCACATGAGTCCCGACTCCCTGCACCAGGCAGCCGGCAGTTCGAGGAAAAGCGGCGCCGGTGCTTCTCTGAGCAAACGCCTGCCGGCTTCGGCGATGAATAAAACGCAACACCGGCGCAAGCTCACGACCGGAAGCGGTGCAGTGGTCGAGCACCACCGCGCCTACCTGCTGAACGCTCATCATGGCCAGGTACCTTTCGCCGGCCCGATGGGCACGACGCAGGACCACTACGCGGCAACGCTTGAGGTCGAGTTCCGGTCAACAGCCACACCCGCGACGCTCTTCGGCAAACCGACGATTCACGATGCCCGTCCCTTCGATAACCCTTCGCAGCAGGGCGTGGTGCCTAAAAAGGACGCAGAGTGGGGTATGGACCGCCAGCTTGAGATGCTCACGCGCATCCGGAGCACCGGACATATCGATGCCACGCATGAAAACCATCTGAAGGACGTTGTCACCGAACAGCGCGCCGGCCTCGCCGACATGTACAAGCAGGCAGGAAAATGAGAGCGCGCATCGCGCCGGGCAGGTAAAGCATGGTATGGGCCAGGATGGCGCGTCGCGCCAATTTTGCGAGGGACGCCGCCTTCAAGCCGTCGACACGTCGCTATCTCGGCTCGCTGCCTGCTGCCGCCGTTGGCGCTGGCGCGGCGCGACTCCCCGGCTTGACCTCAGCAGCCTGCGCGAAATGGCCAATGACAAGACCCTGACCGAACCGCCGCTGAGCCCTGTCCGGTGGGTGGCTGGCCCGGGCTTCACATTCTGAACCTGAAAGGAAACATCATGCTACTCAGAAAGAAAAATGCCTCTGCGCAAAACCCGGGTCCGCAGCAGGGCGTGGGCGTGCCGCCAGCCGTGAAACCACCGACAAAGACCCAGCTGGCGGTCAAGCAGCGAGCGGCGCAGGGCCGAGCGCCGCTCGACCATTGGGACATGTTTGCCAACGTTATGGCCACGCGCAATGCGTTGCCGAAATCGCATCCGAGCCACCTGTCGCTACGTGCGGTTACAAAAGCCACCGCGACTGAAGTCCATCGGGCCACTGACGGCACACTGCCGATGCCCGACAAGGTCAAGGTGAGGGACGATGCCGGTCATGCTTCGACCGGTGGCGGCTACAGCGCCAAAAAGGACAGGACGAAGCCGATCACGCTGACGATGAAAAAAGGTTACGGAAAACGTGCGCTGGAAGAGATCACTCGTGACGAGAACACGGACAGCTTTCGCAAGCTCGTTCGCACTGTTGGTCATGAGATGACACACGTCGCGCAACGTAAAAGCCCGGCAGTCATGAAGGCCACGACCAGCCCGCAACGGGAAATGGAGGCCTACGGGTCGGAGATATTGAGTCATCCGCGGCTGCCTGCACTGCAGGGCCCACAGTTGCAGTCCACTGCCAAAAAATTCAGGAAGCAGGCGGCTGAAGTGACTGATCCAGGTGGCCATCTGTCTGCGGTTGAAGAAGACCGGCGCCGCCTTGTTGCGGCACAACTCGACACCGGCCGCGGCGTCGGCATGTAGATGGCGGGGAGAAACGGGGATTCAGGCCGTCTCAAACACAGCGCAACCGGCACGCTGGCCGTGCGGGCGGCTGCGCGGCCGTTGCGCTGCAGGGCACGAGCCCGGCATGCGGCAATTTTCGCAGTCCGGAGCCAGGTTACAGATACCGGTCGTGTCACCCGGGAAAAAATATGCACGTTTTCAGAGGGAGTAAACCATGGCATCCAAACGACAAACGCCAGCGCTGTCCAAGCCGGTCACAGCGCAGTCAGGCCCGAAGACGACGCGTACGGCATCGCCTTCCACCGCTGCTCCGCCGCGAGATCTCGTACATGCGACGATGACGGTCACAGCGCCAGGCGGAGGGCGCCTGACCGGCGGCAGTGATTCGCTTTCTGTGACGGGAAAAAACACCGCCTGGGCCAAAAAACCGGTCCCGGACGGAGGCGCCGGCGTGCCGAAATACCAGGCCCGCGTGGCCTATATGAAGGCCAACCACGCGGACCATCCGCTTGCACAAAAACTCATGGACCGGCATGTCCAGCAGACTCCGGCTGAGGACAAGCGCGGACTGTCCTGTGCAGAGGGCCACAGCCTTCTCGCTGCGCACCAGGAACTTAACCAGCGCGGCAACACCCATGCGGCGGCACACCTCGACGCGTTCACGGCCGGGCTGGTACCAGCCGTGCCGGCTTATGTGCCGGCAGCTGCACCGACCTTCGGCGCCAACACAAAAAATGCGCGCAAGAACCTGCTCATGAGCAAGTACCAGGCGGCCGAGGCGACACGCGTTGCGGAACATGGCACGCTCGTGCAGCAACGCCAGGCTACGCTCGACGGCCTTGCCAAAAGCATGACCGGCATGGACAGCTGGCACGAGTACGCGGCGAAGGAGTCGTCGTTCATGGCCTGGAACGACATCCAGCAGCACGGTGCGCTGTCCGATGTGCACCACCACGCCACCAGCGAGGTCAGCGCGGGTGACGCCATGGCGTATTGTGTGAAGTGCCGTGCCGAAGTCGCCGGCGGTCTGAAACACAAATGACCCCGATCCGGCAGACCGCTCGCCGGCGGCAGCAGGAAAACCCCGATCACAAAGAAATATATGCCGCGCATCTATGAATCCCCCACGATGGGTGACGCCGACATCCGTGTCGCGCTCGTCAGTGACCTCGGCCAGGCCGACCTTCTCGTGCACCGGGTTGGCAGCTGGGGCCTGGCCACCCGCCCGTGGCTTTGGTACATGGCCCCCAAGCAGGATGCGAACCTGTACGTTTACTTTTGCTCGCTTGGCATGGCACAGCTCGCGGTCTGCTATGTCGACACCTACGGCCAGGCTGGTTGGGTCAACAAACAGCAGCGGCACCCGGTAGCGCACTTGCTGCGCTGAGTTGTTATTTGGGTGGGGGCGGCAATGCGATGGTGCCCATATTGGGTGGCAGCCCGAGCTTGAGCGAGAGGTAGTTGCGTTGGGACAATGCCTCGTCCGCGCTGCCAAAACGCCCGACGGTGACCACTGACCATGAACCGCCCGCGGGCTCGCCCATCAGGACGACCGTGCTGGTGACACCTTGTGCCTGTATTGACGAAGCCAGCTGGCTGGCAGGCTGCGCCGTCGAAAACTGTGCCGCCTGCAGCGCGAAGCTGGGAGAAGCCGTGGCCACCGTCGGCAATATCAGGCTGGCCGCAGGCAGGGGTGACGATGCCGCGACGGCCGGCGCGCTTGCCGGGGCCGCAGCGACTGTAGAAGCGGCAGCGGCGGCTGGTGTGCTGCCAGGTGTTGCGGTTGGTGTGGAAGCCGCCCCTGTACCTGGAGTGGCACGGCCCGGGATTTTCGCTCCGATTTGTTGCGCTATTTTTGCCACACCTTCCTTGAATGAGGAAGGCGCAAGCAACCCGGCGGCGAAGACCACCATGCCGAATACCAGGGTTAACAGGACAAGGCCGTACTTCGCAAGCACGCTCGGACTCAGGCTTCACCGGCGCGGGTAGCGGTGGCGGCCTGGGCCCGGCTGGGGCTCAGGCTGTGTTTGCGCACCAGCCGTCCGAAAGCGCTGCGATCCTGTCCCGCGATCAGTGCCGCCTGAGTCAGGTTGCCGTTGGTTTGCATCAGCAAGCGGCTCACATACAGCCGCTCGAACTCCTTGACGGCCTGCTGCTTGGCTGTGCGAAAGACCGCCGGTTCGGCAGCGGGACGCTCGCCGCGGGGCTGTGACATTGCCTGGCTGATATCGACTTCGTTGCTGTCGCAGAGCAAGAAAGCTCGCTGGACAACATTCTCGAGCTCACGCACATTACCCGGCCACGTGTAGCTCTGGATAAATGCGATCGATGCCGGCGTCAGGCGAACCTGCGGCCTTCCATGATGGTGGCCGAGCCGCGTCAGGAAAATCCTGGCAAGTTCGATCCCGTCGTCGCCGCGCTCGCGCAGCGTTGGCAGATAGACCGATAACACGTTGATGCGATACAGCAAGTCCTTGCGAAAACGGCGTGCTTCGGCAAGCTCGTTGAGGTTGGCGTTGCTGGCCACGACGATACGAACGTCAGACTGTTTGGTCGAACTCCCGCCGACGCGGCGGTAACTGCCATCTTGCAGAAAACGCAGCAGCGCGGCTTGGGCCTTGAGGCTGAGCGCGTCGACCTCGTCAAGAAAAAGTGTGCCGCCGCCGGCTTCGCTGACAAGTCCGAGCGAGGCAACTTTTGCGTCAGTGAAAGCCCCACGCTCGTGACCGAAGAGCTCACTTTCAACCAGGGTTTCGGCCAGCGCCCCGCAATTGACCGGAACAAAAGCGCGGTCGGCCCTCTTGCTGCCGTAGTGAATGGCCCGTGCCACCATTTCCTTTCCGGTGCCTGTCTCTCCCTCGACGAGAACCGCCGCATCAACTCTGGCGACACGCTCGATCTGCGTGCGCACTTTCGCCAGGGATTCTGAGGATCCCAGCAACTGGAAGCCGAATCTTGCACTCATCAACATCCCCCGTTTTATTGCGGCTACTTCAGGGGCTTCTGCCTGCTTTCGCGAGGAAGCAAGAAGAAACCGAGTGCCTGGAAGCGCAAACATAAGAGAATTGCCACCCCCTCACATCCTCCAATTGCAGGAGCAATTAGTACCGAAAATTCTTGATTGACCTGGCTGCTGAACTGCACTGAAGGCTGACGCAACTATTCACTGAATTCCAGCTTCAAACTTCTGTAAGCAGAATGTGTGAATTGCATTCGAGGTGCGGGGATGCACCCAGGAATTTTTTGCCTATTTTCACGGTCAACCGGACAGCCTTTCGCCAATATGGCTGGAGCTTGCCAGTGCTGAAAAACCTTGTGTGGCGATGACTGCTCTTGTCTGATCGTCGATACCTATTCCGCCTTACAAACTCGCGAATGAGCACCGGGTTTTTTGGAAATACCCAAGGCCTGCGACCTTTCAAATCGCTCCGCTCACAACCCTCATCCCCCTGTCAGAACTGACAGGTAGGGCATACACGGATCGGCTCGCAAAACTCAACATTTCTTCACAGACCTTCGACGGGCCCTGATAAACGACAGTCTGCAAACCGACGGAATCGGTGCAATCGATGTGATCATTCCAATCGCTGTGGCATGCTTGTGCGCATGACAGTGCGCGGCAAACTCGACAATTGGGCCAGACGGATCAAGCGCGATGGATTGACGCTCTGGTTCGCCGGCAAGCACCCGGCAACGCCCTGGTATGCGAAGGCGCTTGGGCTCTTCGTCGTGGGCTATGCGCTGAGCCCCATCGACCTCATCCCCGATTTCATCCCGGTGCTTGGATATCTGGACGATGTCTTGTTGCTCCCCGGATTGATCTGGTTGACCATCAGGCTCCTGCCCCCAGAGGTGCTCACCGATTGCCGTAACCGGGCCGATGAGTGGGTGAAGACGCAGGGCTCAAAGCCGCGCAGCCGGGTTGCTGCGGTCGTGATCGTGCTGGTCTGGATCGGATTCGCCGCGGCCTTGTGGATCTGGCTTGTCCCGCCGCGGTTGTAGCCTCTGCGCAAACTACTCACCGCGGAACTCGGCCCAGCGCCACCGCTGCGATCGGCAACCGTCCCGCTTGCCGGTCAGCCCGCCTTCACATCCTTCAGCGTTTCAACCAGTGCCCGCAAGCCGGCGGTATAGGACCGCCAGCCGAGGCCCTGGATGGTCGCCTTTACCGCGGGCGAAATGATGGAGTGGCTGCGCCACGCTTCGCGCGCGGCGATGTTGCTCATATGAATCTCCAGCACCGGGAAGGGCATGGCCTTGATCGCGTCATGCAGCGGCACGCCGTGCTGGGTCAGGCCTGCAGGGTTCAGCAGGGCGCCCTGCGCGCTGTCGATGTTCTCGTGAAATTTATCGATCAGCGCACCTTCGTGGTTGGACTGGAATATTTCCAGTTCAACCCCAAGCTCGGCGGCCAGCGATTGAAGGCTGGCGTTGATTTCGGCCAGCGTGGTCGTGCCGTAAATATGCGGTTCACGGCGGCCGAAAAGGTTGAGGTTGGGCCCGTGCAGGACAAGAATTTTCATAATGACTGCTGGTTTACTTGCGGATGCGTGCAAGTTCGGAGGTGTAGAGCTTCGTGGTCACCGGGTCGTAAGCGTTCATGAACCGTTCAACGACTGGTTTGGCCACTTGCCGCATGCGGCCCTGCTCAGCCGGGCTCAGCTCGTTGTATTGCATGCCCCTGGCCTGCAGCTCGCCCACGGCTTTTTGCGCCGCGGCGCGGCTGACCTGGCGCTGGTAGTCGCGCGTTTCGGCGGCCGCATCGTTCATGATCTTTTTCTCGGCCGGTGAGAGCTTGTCCCAAAAGCGTTTGCTCACCAGCACGATATTGGCTGCATACACATGGTTGGTGGCGCTGACGTACTTCTGGATTTCGTAGAACTTGTTGGACTGGATCACGGCAAAAGGATTTTCCTGGCCGTCGACGGCTTTGGATTCCAGCGCGCCGTAGAGCTCGGCAAACGGCATGGGCACCGGGTTGGCCTTGAAGGCCTTGAAGGTCTCCAGGAACACCGGATTGGGAATCACACGGATTTTCAGGCCGTCCAGATCTTCCGGCCTGGTGATGGGGCGTTTGCTGTTGGTGACATTGCGAAAGCCCAGGTCCCAATAACCCAGTGCGATCAGTCCCTTCTCCGGAAGTTTTGCGATGAGCGCCTGGCCCAGCGGGCCGTCAAGAAGCGCGTCCGCCTGCGCAAAGTTTGCGACTGAAAAAGGAAAATCGACCAGGCCGAATTCCTTGACGATGCCCGCCAGAGAGGTGGTGGCCGGCGCCGACATTTCCTGCACGCCGCCTTGCAGGGCGGACTGTTGCTGCAGCTCATTGCCCAGCGTTGAAGCCGGAAATTCCTGCACCTTCATCTTGCCGCCGCTCTTGGCTGCCAGCAGTTCACTGAAACGCTTGACGCCAAAACTTACCGGGTGGTCGGCATTGTTGAGGTGGCCGAACTTGATGGTGCGCTCCTGGATGTCCTGGGCCAACGCCGGGGCGGATGAAAGCGCCAGCAGCGCGGCTGCCAGGGTCAGTGACCTGCGATTGAACTGCATCTGGATGTCCTTTTATTGCGGAGAAAGAGGGGGAGGGTAAAGGGGCGGGGCAAGGCTGTTCGGCCAGATCGCACCCCAGACCGGCGAATCATCCGATAAAGTGGAAAGTCTTTCCATAATGGAAAACCATTATTATTTGAAGTGCAACCAGTTTCCAAGCCATGGCTAAATGTCGGCAAACGGCAAACGGCAAACGGCAAACGGCAAACCGGCGAAACCAGAGAGTCAAACCGCATGAGCACCCTTCTCGAAAGAAGCTTCAACACCCTGGAGCAACTGGCCGCGCACCCCGAAGGCCAAACCGTGTCCATGATTGCAGCCCGCCTGGACATGCCGCTCAGCGCTACCCACCGCCTGCTGGCAGAGCTGTGCCGCTGCGGTTATGTGCGCCAGGTGCGTGAGCAGGGCGAATACGTTCTCACCATCAAACTGGTCTCGCTGGGCCTGGGGTTTTTGAGCGCCTCAGGCATCGTCGATGTCGCGCAGCCCCTGCTCGACCATCTGGCCGAAGAATCCGGCGAACTGGTGCGTCTGGCCGTTGTTGATGGCGACGACCTGACCTTCGTCGCCAAAGCGCAGGGTGCACGCCGTGGCCTGCGCTACGACCCCGACATGGGCCTGTCGGTTCGCCTGTCTTGCAGCGCCGCCGGGCATGCCTGGCTTTCCACCATGAGCGATGAAGAGGCATTGCGCCTGGTGGCCCAACAAGGCTTCGGCCCACCCAAAGACTTCGGGCCCAAGGCCCCCACGACCGTGAAGGCGCTGCTCGGTTTTGTGCACGCGGCACGCAAGCGCGGCTTCAGCACCATCAGCGAAGTGTTCGCGCCCTCCATGTCCGCCATGGCCGCGCCCGTGCTGTCGCCCTCGGGCGCGATCGGTGTGGTCACGATTGCGGGGCCGCTGGTGCGGTTGACAGAAGCCAGGATGGAAGAGTTGTCCGAGGCGTTGCGGGCAACTGCCGATGAGATCCGGGCAGCCAGCGGGGCTTCGGCGCTGTTCAAGAAGCGGGCGTAGGCTTTCCGCGCCCCCGCTGAGGGCAGCTGATCGCACAGGCCTCTCGATACAGTGCAATACAAAGCAAAAGCGGCAATCGACAAATCGGCAAGGCCGCCGCTCGCATGTAGCGCTTCCGTTATAGCCCTGGTCGTGTACTCCAGCAGTACACGTCGCAAACAGGCCGCACCGATGTCACCATCTGTATCCATGTTGGCGCCCAAAAATTTGCATTTTTGAAGATGCTCCCTCTGTATGCCGTCACGCTGAAAATTCTGACAAACGTCACAAAATGTGGAAAGCGAAAAGATACCCGGCAGGGCAGTAGCAACCGCCTTGTCAAAGGTATTACTGCAGCGTATCTTGCGATCAAACAAGCACAGCAGGGGGACACGCTTGAAAAAGTTGAAGTTGCTGACTTTTCACGCCAGGTCGATTCGCTCCCACCTGTTCTGGACCTACGCCGCGCTGGGCACGGTGCTTGTTGTGGCGCTCATGGTGCTGGCCGAGCTGGCCGCAAGCCGCATCGTGCTGGACGGCGCGCAGCGCGAGCTGGAGCAACTGGGCCGCCGCACGCAGGAGCAGCTGCTGCGCTTTCAGGAACCGGCCCGCGCCTGGCTGGAAGCCACTACCAATGACCCGCACGCCGGCCTCGAAGGCGAGAACGACATTTCAGTGCAGCGCATGCAGATGTCGATGCAAAACCGCTATCCCCAGATCGCCTCGCTGGTGTTCGGTTATCCGGACGGCAGTTACCTGCAGAGCATGGTGCTGCGCACCGAACGCGACCGGGCCTGGGCTAAATCGCTGCCGGAAGCCCGCTACGCGGAGCAGATCATCCGGGTCGACGAACACGAAAAGCGGGTGGAGGAATGGGTTTTTTACGACCAGCAAATGACCGCCATCGCCAGCGAACGGCGTCCCTGGGGCAACCGCTATGACCCCCGCAGCAGGCCCTGGTACGAGGGGGTGAGCGAGTTGAACCTGGGCACCTTCCAGGCCACCGATCCTTTTATGCTGCAGCTTCCGGCGGAGTTCGGCATGGCGTTGTCGCGGCCGCTCAGCGGGCCGAAGGGCGGCGTCGCGGCAGTAACGTTCACGGTCGCGGGCCTCTCGGATTTTCTGCGTGCGCGCAGTCAGGAGAGCCATGCCGAGCTGATCCTCTTTGATGAGCAGGGCCGCGTCTGGGGCTGGTCCGATGCAGACCGCCTTCGCCGTCTGCTGGCGTCCGGGCGGCCCGTGAGCCTTGCCGCGCTGAATGACCCCTTGTATGCCGCGTTGCCGCCGCTGATGACACAGGCCTCTCTGAAAGATACGCCGATTCATTCGATCGATGGCGCCGACGGCCAGCGTTTTGCCGCGGTGGTGATGCCGATCGAAGGCGTGTTCAGCCGCAAGGCCTATGTGGCCCTGGTGTCTGACCAGAACCTGCTGCTGGCGCAGGTGCGGCGTATGCGGTGGATGCTGCTGGGGGTGGGCGTGGCCGGGCTGGTACTGCTGATGCCCATGCTGTTCTGGATGGCCAACCGGCTGGCCAGGCCCCTGAAGAACCTGGTGCGCTCGGCCAGGCACATCCGGCAATTTGAATTCGACAGCGACATTCCCCAGGACAGCGACATCGCCGAGGTGCGCCGGCTGCAGGAATCGCTGGCGCTGGCACGCATCGCGTTGCAGGGCTTTTCGCGTTACGTGCCGCGGCCGCTGGTGCAGCATTTCATTGCCAACCGCCTGACGCCGCAGGCCGGCGTCGAGCAACGCGAGCTGGCGGTGCTGTGCGCCGCGCTGGACGACGACCACGCCACGGCCATGACCTGGTCGCCGAATGCCGACCACTACCTGCAGATCCTGGCGGTGGAAGTGGCGCAGGGCAAGGGCATGATGGACCGCTACGAAAGCTGCACCGCCGTCGCGCTGTGGAACACGCCGCTCAATGTGTCTAACCCGGCCGGTTATGCCTGCGAGGCGGCCCTGCGCGCGGTGGACTCCATGCAGGCGCTGGCCGAAGGCCTGGACGTGCCGGTCAAGCCACCGCGCTTTGGCCTGGATTTTGGCAATGCCACAGTCGGCAACTTCGGCACCTGGGATCACCTGACTTTCACCGCAGTGGGCGCACCGCTGGACCGGGCCCGGGCGCTGGCGCGGCAGGCCAATGCGCTGGGCGTGAACATCGCCGCCAGCCGCGCGGTGGCGCTTGCGGCCGCGCGGTTTTTCCGTTTCAGGCTGGTGGCCACAGTACCGCTAGGCCCGAAGGATGAGCTGTGCGAGGTGTATGAGCTCCTGGAAAGAATAGACCACGAACACCCTGCGAAACACGAGGGCGTGAGCCTGCCGGCCGTGTGAGCTGCAGGTTTGCACCGTCGGGTCCGCGTGGCTGTTCTTCATGTGAAAGAGGGGTCTTTATGGCCGGCAGATCAATGTTGACGCGCAGGCACTGGCTGCGCCAGGGTGCCGGCCTGGCCGGCGCAGCGACGGTGGGGCTGGCGCAGCTTGCCCGCGCGCAGGCAGGCAAGCCGCTCACGATGTCCTATGGCTGGGTTCCGTGGGCGGCGGGCAACTCGCCGATCACGCAGCACATGATCAACAAAAAGCTGATCGAAAAACACGCGGCGCAATTTGGCTACGACCTCACCATGGACTACCGCGCCTACCCCGCGGCAGCGCCGCAGGTCGAGGCCCTGGCCGCCGGCCAGCTCGACATGGCCATGTGGGGCAACACGCCGACGCTGCGCGCCATCGTGGCAAAGCTTCCTTTCAGCCTGGTGTCGGTGGCGGAAGGGCGGCTGCGCTTTTTGCTGTGCACGCGCAAGGACTCGCCCATCCGCAACGTGCAGGACCTCAAGGGAAAGACGGTCGGCACACTGGTAGGCGCTGACCCGTACAACGCGTTCACGCAAATCCTGCGCTATGAGCTGGGCAACCCCGACCCGGCCGCCCATGGCATCCGCATGGTGCACCTGCCCACCTTGCCCGAAGCGGCGCAGGTGCCCAGCGGCGTGGACGCCACATTGGCCGTGTACCCGGCCTTCCTGAAAGCGCAGGCCACGGGCACGGTGGCTGTGATGAACTCCTACGGCTACACCGAAGGGCATTACGACGGGCCAGCCGGCAAGGGCGCCGGCATCCTGCTGCCCTCGGTGAAGAATTCGCCTTTCTATCCAGACGGCTATTACCTGCATCGTTCCTTCCGCATCGTGCATAGCAACATCGTGGAAAAACACCCCAGCCTCGTGCTGGCCTTTCTGCTGGCGCAGCAGGAGGCCGTGAGCGTTCTCAGCGAAGCCGACCCGGAAGCCGTCTCGCAGCTGGTCAAGTCCTACTGGGGCCTGTCGCCGGCGGATGGCGCCAAGGTGGTTCGTGACGAAGTCGTGTTCCGCCGCGGCTGGGCCTGGTCCACCGAAGGCGACGCGCTGGCTTTGTTCGCCACCTCCAAAATGATTGCGGGCGCAAAAATCATTCCGCAACCCCTGAGCTGGGCGCAGGTGAAAAGTGTGTTCGTGCAAACTGCACCGCTCGCCAAACAGGCTTACGAGCGGCTGGGTGCCAAACCCGCCATCACGGAATTCCAGAGCGCGAAGGTCGGCGACCTTCGCGGCCTGCCCTCATGGGAAATGCAGCGCTGGAAGGACCGGACCTAGCGAACCCGGAGCTTGCCAACCCGGGGGCGTTGATTTTTGTTTCAGGCGGAAATCCGCGGCCCGGCGCCGTGCCTTTCGCGGGCAACCCCCAACCAAAAGGAGAGCCGATGACCGGCAGATCAATGTTGACGCGCAGGCACTGGTTGCGCCAAAGCGCCGGCCTGGCCGGCAGCGCACTGGGGGCCGCGGGCATTGTTCGCGCCCAGGCGGGCAAGCCATTCACGCTGTCATTTGGCTGGGTGCCGTGGGCGGCTGGCAATTCGCCGACAACGCAATACATGATCGGCAAAAAGCTGTTTGAAAAATATGCCGCGGAGTTCGGCTACGACCTCACGGTGGACTACCGCATCTACCAGACGGGCGCTCCGCAGGTAGACGCACTCACCGCCGGCCAGCTCGACATGGCGCTGTGGGGCAACACAGCAACGCTGGGCGGCATCCTGGCCAGGCTTCCGTTCAGCCTGGCGTCGGTGGCGGAAGGGCGGTTGCGCTTTGTGCTGTGCACGCGCAAGGACTCGCCCATCCGCAATGTGCAAGACCTCAAGGGCAAGACAGTTGGTACCGTGCTGGGCGGCGACCCCTACAACGCGCTGACGCAAATCCTGCGCTATGAGCTGGGCAACCCCGACCCTGCCGCCCACGGCATTCGCATGGTGCACTTGCCGACCTTGCCCGAAGCGGCGCAGGTGCCCAGCGGGGTGGACGCCACGCTGGCGGTGTACCCGGCCTTTCTGAAGGCGCAGGCCACCGGAACGGGCACGGTGGCCATCATGAACTCCCACGGCTACACAGAAGCCCATTACGAGGGGCCGGCCGGCATGGGCGCCGGCATCTTGTTGCCCTCGGTGAAGAATTCGCCTTTCTATCCGGACGGCTACTACCTGCACCGGTCCTTCCGCATCGTGCATAACAGCCTTGTGGAAAAGCACCCGAACCTTGTGCAGGCTTTCCTGCTGGCGCAACAGGAAGCTGTGCATGCACTCAGTGAGGCCGACCCGGAGGCGGTGTCGCAGCTGGTCAAGTCCTACTGGGGCCTGTCTCCGGCGGATGGCGCCAGGGTGGTTCGCGATGACGTGGTGTTTCGCCGGGGCTGGGTGTGGTCGACCGAAGGCGACGCGTTGTCGCTGTTTGCCACAGGAAAAATGATTGCAGGCGCAAAAATCATCCCGCAACCCCTGAGCTGGGCGCAGGTGAAAAGTGTGTTCGTGCAAACCGCACCGATCGCCAAACAGGCCTACGAGCGGCTGGGCGCCAAACCCGCCATCACGGAATTCCAGAGCGCGAAGGTCGGCGACCTCCGAGGTTTGCCCTCATGGGAAATGCAGCGCTGGAAGGACCGGATCTAGAGGTCGTTAGCCGACGAATGCTATTAAAAACATAGCTGCTCGCGCATGACTCTATTGGGATACAGCCACTTTTTATGCTTGAAAATGGTCTTTTTCAAGCGGTTTTAGCGTGTGGAGGCAGGCGCTGGGCCGCGGAAAAAGGCCTCCGGAGCCCGCTTTTGATGCATAAAAAAGGCCTGTAACCCAATAGAGTCATGCGCGAGCAGCTATTTAATTGATAGCAAAACGCTGACGTCACGCTCAGATGCAGGCCAGTTCCACCCATTGATGCAGCGTGTCCGGCTGCCGTATCACCTGCACCAGGCTGGCAGCCGGCCCGTTTTTGCTGATGGCCAGCACCACGGTGTGCACGGCAGGGTCATTCAGTGCCGCGCGCAGCAGGGGCATGCCGGCGCTCTCGGGTGCCTCCGCGTCACGCGGCGCTGCGCACAAGGCTTCCATCAGCCGGGTTGCCAGCGCCACGGTCAATGCTGCAGGCCGTTCCATGTTCAACCGTTGCGGAACAGGAAGCTGTAGGCATTGAGCGCCGGCACGCCGCCCAGGTGCGCATACAGCACGCGTGAGCCGGCCGGAAACTCCCCGCGCCGCACCATGTCGATCATGCCCTGCATCGACTTGCCTTCGTACACCGGGTCGGTCAGCATGCCCTCCTGGCGGGCGCACAGCCGTATCGCCTCCAGCGTGCCTTCGGATGGCAGGCCATACTCAGGGCCGCCGTAGCGGGTGTCGAGCACGACGTCTTTTTCGGTGATGGGGCGGCCCAGCTCCACCAGCTTGGCGGTGTTCTGCGCAATGCGCAAAATCTGCGCGTGGGTTTGTGCGGGCTTGGCCGACGCATCGATGCCGATCACGCGGTCGGCGCGGCCGTCTGCCGCAAAGCCCACCACCATGCCGGCCTGCGTGCTGCCGGTGACGGAGCACACCACGATGTAATCAAACTTGAAGCCCAGCTCGGCCTCTTGCGCGCGCACTTCTTCGGCGAAGCCGACAAAACCCAGGCCGCCATACGGGTGCTCTGAACAGCCCGCCGGAATCGGGAAGGGCTTGCCGCCCTTCTTGCGCACGTCTTCCATCGCCTGCTCCCAGCTCGGGCGGATGCCGATGTCAAAACCGGCCGCGTCCAGGCGCACGTCGGCGCCCATGATGCGCGACATCTCGATATTGCCCACGCGGTCATACACCGCGTCGGAGTAGTTGACCCAGTTCTCCTGCACCAGCACGCACTTCATGCCCAGGTGCGCCGCCACCGCCGCGACCTGGCGCGTCTGGTTGGACTGGATGCCACCGATCGACACCAGCGTGTCGCAGCCCTGCTCTAGCGCCTCGGGGATCAGGTATTCCATCTTGCGCGTCTTGTTGCCGCCGAACGCCAGGCCGCTGTTGCAGTCTTCGCGCTTGGCAAACAGCTCGACCTTGCCGCCCAGGTGGGCGCTCAGGCGCTTGAGCGGCTGTATCGGGCTGGGCCCGAAGGTCAGGGAGTGTTTTGCAAATTTCTGAAGCTGGAGCGGATACTGAAGCGGGGTAGACATGGCAGTGTTTCTCGGTTGAAGCCCTTGTGCGTAGACTGAAATGGCCGCAAAGAAGGAGGGCATGTGGGTAAAGGTTTGGGTGCAGTCCTGAATCAAATCGTATCGCCCGGGCCGTGGAATGAATTGCATACTTCAGCGAATAAATCGACTCAGGAATCTTTGAATCGAATAAATGCACAATTTATTTTGCTGAATTGCCATTCAATGCAAGATTTGTACAATCTCCCAATGGAAAAAGAACTTGACCGGGTAGACCGCAAGCTCCTGAAGCTGCTGCAGCAGGACGCCTCATTGCCCAACATGCAGCTGGCCGAAAAAACCAACCTCAGCGCACCGGCCTGCTCCAGGCGGGTGGCCAGGCTCAAGGAGCTGGGGCTGATCCGCAAGACCGTGGTGCTGGTCAACCCGCGTGCGCTGGGCTACAACGGCCTGGTCATCATCGGTGTCGTGCTCGACCGCTCCACCACCGACTCATTCGCCGCGTTTGAAAAAGCCGCCGCCGGCCTCACGGGTTGCCTTGAGGTGCAACTGGTGACCGGCGAGTTTGATTATTTTGTGAAGCTGCGCATCAAAAGCATCGACTCGTTCAACGAGATGCACAGCGCCCAGCTTGTAGCCCTGCCAGGCGTGCGGCAGGTGCGCACCTTTGTGTGCCTCAAGGAAGTGTTCGAGACGACCGTGATTCCGGTCTGAGGTGGCGGGCTGGGCCCGGGATCAATTGCGCAGTCACTCCTTGCGCTCTTCGTAAGCCGCGTCGGCCGAATACACCGGGCGAATCCGCGTCTTTTTCACAACGCCGCCCGGTGTGAACAGAATCACCAGCTCCGGGTTGGCCGCAGTGGGTTGCGGCGTTTTTTTCCGGTAGACCCACACCTCGAATCCGCTGTCGAACTTCACCGACGTGGCGGCGTCGCCCAGTGCTGCCACCACATCGGCCTTGGTGGACTGCCCGGCCACGATGGCGCCCTGCGCGCTTTCCATCGTCATCGCCGGGTCGCGAAAAGGCGGCGGCGCCTCTTGCGAGCCGAACAATCCCCCCGGGCCCGCGCAGCCGGCCAGCCACAGGCAGGCAAGCAGCATCGCACCGGCATGCCGCAACGTTTGACGGGGCAGGGTTTTCATCACGGCCCATCCATGTACTCAAACTCCACCAGCGTGTCGTCCGGCCAGCTCCGGTCGCCCAGCGGCAGCACGTAAGTGCGGTCTACCAGCACCTCGCAGTCGCAATACGGCAGGTCGCTGTTCAGGTTGGGGTCGTCGCTGGCGGCGGCATACAGCTTGTCGATGGAAAGAATCTCCCGCCGCGCGCCGTTCACCATGGCCACGCTGAACAAGGGCCGGTCTGCAAAGAAAAGATAAAGCGGCGCCTTCCTGTCGCAATAGGCGGGTGTGTCCAGAATCACCCGCGCCAGCCGGCCGATCACGTTGGTGGTGTTCGACACCAGGCCCGCCTCCATGCCCACCTGGCACTCCAGCCGCAAGTCTCCCAGCCGCCGCGTGTTGGGCGGCAGGCCCGGCGTGCGTATCTCCGTGCGCCACGTCATGGTCTGCGCCTTCCGGTTCGGAATCACCTGTGCGTTCTCGTCAAACGCCTTGGGGTCACGCTCCAGCGTAAAGGTATGGTCCGGCGCCACCGCCACATCAAACGCCACGGTCGTCCCGATGACCTCCATCTCGATACGGTCCATCTCCGTTTCGCGCTTGCGCGGCAAGAGTTTGAAGCGAAGCGACGCGTTGGGCGCCATGGCGGCGCGCTGCTTCTCGAAAAGGTCCATGCCGCGGATCATCTTGCGGTAGGACTTTTCGACGGGGTCGCGGTTTGCCTTGGCGGCGATGGTGACTTGCGGCAGCGTGCCTGCGGCTTTGTCCTGCGCAACGGTGCCCAGGCAGGCAGCGGCCAGGGCTGACGCCAGGATCAGCCGTGTGGCGAGGCGAAAAGAGCGGGTTGACATGGCACCGTCAGTACGGAACGGATTCACAGGTAAAACCGATCCTAGTGCGCGCGAACACGCAGCTGTGTAGGACTTGTTCCAGCCGTGCGGCGGGCCACCGTTCCGCTCGCCGGTGGGCTTGCGCAAGGGGGTTCGGGGTTGAACAGAGGCGCTATTAAATCAGGAGCTGCTTGCGCCCGTCCTGATTGGGTTTCAGGCACTTTTTATGCCTGAAACAGGCGTTTTTAAGGTGTTTTCCACACCCACCGCCGGCGTGATGAGGCGCGCCGGCGCTCACACCAGCGCCGGCAGGCTGTCCAGCACTTTGTCCAGTGTGATCGGGTAGTGGCGCACCCGCGCGCCGGTGGCGTTGTAGACCGCATTGGCCACCGCCGCGCCAACGCCGCAGATACCGAGTTCACCCACGCCCTTGGCCTTCATCGGCGATGAGGTCGGGTCGGTCTCTTCCAGGAAGATCACGTCCTGGTGCGGAATGTCGGCATGCACCGGCACCTCGTAGCCCGCCAGGTCGTGGTTCACGAAAAAGCCGTGACGCTTGTCGACGGCGAGTTCTTCCATCAACGCCGCGCCCACGCCCATGGTCATCGCGCCTATCACCTGGCTGCGCGCGCTCTTGGGGTTGAGGATGCGGCCCGCGGCGCAGACGGCCAGCATGCGCCGCACGCGAATCTCGCCGGTGTAGATGTCAACGCCCACTTCCACAAAGTGCGCGCCGAAGGTCGACTGCTGGACTTTCCTGGAAAGGTCGCCGAACTCTATGGTGTCTTCGGCGACGAGGCCCGCAGCGCCGGCAGCTTCAGCCAGTGGAACGGTGCGGCCACCCGCGCTGACCATGCCGTCGGCAAACGTGATGTCGCCCTGGGACATTCCCAGCTTGTTGGCGACGGCTTCGCGCAGCTTCATGCAGGCGGCGTACACGCCCGACGTGGAGCTGTTGGCGCCCCATTGCCCGCCCGAGCCGGCCGACACGGGAAAGGCGGAGTCGCCCAGCCGCACAAACACCTTTTGCAGCGGCACGCCCATGACTTCAGCGGCGGTCTGCGCAATGACGGTGTAGGTGCCGGTGCCGATATCGGTCATGTCCGTTTCAACAGTGACAAGGCCGGTGTTGTCCAGCCGCACGCGTGCACCAGACGTCATCGTCAGGTTGTTGCGAAAAGCCGAGGCGACACCCAGGCCCACCAGCCAGCGCCCTTCACGCAGCTGGCCCGGTTTGGCTACGCGCCGGTTCCAGCCGAAGGTTTGCGCGCCGGTTCTCAGGCATTGGATCAACTGGCGCTGGGAGTAAGCACGGTCGGGTTTTTCAGGGTCTACCTGCGTGTCGTTGAGGACACGGAACTCCACCGGGTCCATGCCCAGCTTCCCGGCCATTTCATCCATCGCGATCTCGAGCGCCATCAGGCCGGGCGCCTCGCCCGGTGCGCGCATCGCATTGCCCTCGGGCAGGTCCAGCACGGCCAGCCGTGTGGCGGTCATCCGGTTGGCGCCGGCGTAAAGCAGGCGCGTCTGGTTCACTGCGGTCTCGGGCCCGCCGCCTGGCAGGTCGCCTGACCAGCCCTCATGGCCGATGGAAGTGAGCTTGCCGTCGCGTCCCGCCCCCAGGCGTATGCGCTGGATGGTGGCCGGCCGGTGGGTGGTGTTGTTCATCATCAGCGGCCGCTGCAGCGCAACCTTGACCGGCCGCCCCGCCGCGCGCGCGCCCAGCGCGGCCAGCAGCACATCGGCACGCAGGAAAAGCTTGCCGCCGAAGCCCCCGCCGATAAAGGGCGACACCAGCCTGACGTTGGCTTTGGGAATATCCAGCGTTTTGGCCAGATCGCCCACGCCCCAGTCGATCATCTGGTTGGCTGTCCAGACCGTGAGCTTGTCGCCCGTCCACGCTGCGATGGTGGCGTGCGGCTCCATCATGGCGTGCGACTGGTCGGGCGTGGTGTAGGTGGCGTCCAGCTGCACAGGCGCGGTGGCAAAGGCGCCCGCGAAATCGCCCACCTTGGTTTCAGGTTCACCCGAAAAATCAGACGCCTTGGCCAGTGGCGCGCCGTCTTTTTCAGACGCCAGGTTGAACTTGCCTGGCATGCTCTCATAGACGATGCGTACCAGTTGCGCGGCGGCGCGCGCCTGCTCAAACGTGTTGGCCACCACCAGCGCCACGGCCTGGTGGTAGTGCTCAATCTCCGGCCCGCCCAGCAGCCTGGCGGTGTTGAAGCTGCCTTTGGTGAGCTTGCCAGCGTTCTCTGCGGTAATGATGGCCAGCACGCCCGGCGCGGTGCGGGCCGCGCGCAAATCCATCGACGCGATGCGGCCCTTGGCGATGCCGGCGCCTACGACGTAGCCGTAAGCCGCGTCCGGTGCGGCGTCGTGGCGCTCGTAGGCATAGGGTGCGGTGCCGGTGGTTTTGAGCGGGCCGTCAATGCGGTCGGTGGGCTTGCCGATGACCTTGAGCTGGTCAATGGGGTTGGTGGTGGCAGGGGTGTCGAATTTCACGATGCGCTCCTCGCCTGGGCCAGCACGGCGGCGATGGTTCGCTCTGCCAGTGGCAATTTGAAGGCGTTGTCATGTGTCGGCGTTGCGCCGGCCAGCACGCCGGCCGCAAGAGCCCGCGCATCTTGCGGCATGGCGGCCTCCGCGGCTTCAACGCGCCAGGGCTTGTGTGCTACGCCGCCCAGGGCGACCTTGCCGGAGCCATCACGCTGCACGATGGCCGCCACGGAAACGAGCGCGAAGGCGTAAGAGGCGCGGTCACGCACCTTGCGGTAGATGTGCACGCCGCCGGCCGGGCGCGGCAGTGTCACAGCGGTGATCAGCTCACCGGGCTCCAGCGTGGTTTCGATGTGTGGCGTATCGCCTGGCAGCCGGTGAAAGTCGGCAATCGGAATGACGCGCGCACGCCCGTCGGCCCGCACGGTTTCTACCGATGCGTCCAGCACCCGCATGGCAACGGCCATATCACTCGGGTGGGTGGCGATGCAGGCCTGGCTGGTGCCGATGATGCCGTGCTGGCGGTTCACGCCCCCGATGGCGCTGCAGCCGCTGCCTGGCCGGCGCTTGTTGCAGGGCTGGTCGGTGTCGTAAAAGTAGGGGCAACGTGTGCGCTGCAGCAGGTTGCCGGCGGTGGTCGCCTTGTTGCGCAGCTGGCCCGAGGCACCGGCGAGCAAGGCCCGCGACAGCACGCCGTAGTCGCGCCGCACGCGCTCGTCTGAGGCCAGCGCGGTGTTGCGAACCATCGCGCCCACACGCAGGCCGCCCTCGGGCGTTGCCTCAATCTTGTCCAGCGCCAGGCCATTCACGTCGACCAGGTGCGCAGGCGCTTCGATCTGCAACTTCATCAAATCAAGCAGGTTGGTACCGCCTGCGATGAACTTTGCTGCCGGGTTGCGGGCCACCGCCGCGGCGGCTTGCGCCGGCGAGCTGGCGCGTTCATACGTGAAGGGTTTCATGCCTGCGCCCCCGCCACTTCAGTGATGGCTTCAACGATGTTGGAGTAGGCGCCGCAGCGGCAGATGTTGCCGCTCATGCGCTCCCGAAGCTCGTCGGGCGAGAGCAGCGGCCGAGCGGTGATGTCCGCGCTGACGTGGCTGGGGACGCCCCGGCGCAGCTCGTCGAGTGCGCCGACGGCGGAGCAGATCTGGCCCGGCGTGCAGTAACCGCATTGATAGCCGTCATGCTTGACGAAGGCTGTCTGCAGCGGGTGCATGCGCTGCAAGGTTCCCAGCCCTTCGATGGTGGTCACCTTGCTGCCCTCATGCATCACGGCCAGCGTCAGGCAGGAATTGATGCGCTGGCCGTCGAGCAGCACGGTGCAGGCGCCGCACTGCCCATGGTCGCAGCCTTTTTTGGTGCCGGTAAGGTGCAGATGCTCGCGCAAGGCATCGAGCAGCGTGGTGCGTGTGTCCAGGTTCAGGGTGTGGGCCGTGCCGTTGACCTCGATGGTCACGCGCCCCTGAGGGACGGAGCCAGGTGCGGCGAGCGGTGAAGAGGGGGCTGCGGTGGCGTCTGATGGCATAGTGGTCACAGCCGCTGAAGCGGCGCTAGCGATCAGGATACCTCGCCGGGAGATGGTGAGTGCATCGGTGGGGCTTTCCATGGCTTCTGCCTTTGTCCTTTAGGAAGGAGGGAGTGGGGAGTGGCGAAGTAAACCGCCAGCATCCCGGAGCAGGGCCGATTGCGCTGTAGGAAACAGGCTTGGTGGAGAGTCGGTTGCCGCCACTGCCGCGCCGCGCCAAGGGCAGGAAGCACGCCTATGCCTCCTCCTATTTCTTTTGCCTTACTTTGCAGACAAGTTGTCAAGCGAGCCAAAGCCTTGAACCCGACCGCTCAGTACCTCGATCCGTTGGCAGCAGCAATCCTGCAAAGGGGCTGCGCGATGCGCTCAGGCAGAAATCCTGGGCTCTTCCGTCAGGCTGTAGCAGGTGAACACCTTGTTCAGGGCCGGCAGGGGCGCCACTTCCATTTCCCCCACTGCGGGTTCCATGATGACCATGGCGACCGTGGCCGACAGGTTGTCGTGGCTGCCGATGCGGGGCGGGCGGCAGACGGAGTAGGGCAGGCCGAAGTTGTCGAAAAACGCGTTCTTCAATTCCTGGCGGCCCAGCTTGTCTTGCTGGTTCAGCAGCTTGCGTACGCGCCAGTCGCGGTAGTGGCTGTCGGGTGATTGGGAAATGCCCATGTCCACCAGCTTGCTCAGGGCGACCGGGCTCATCCAGTGGTTGGCGTGCACGATCAGGTTGTCGGCGCCGGGGTAAATTGGAAACGATTCATTGGTGGTGCATTCAAAGTCGATGCCAAAGCCCTGCGACATGCCCAGCATGATGTTGTTGGAGCAGGACTTGGGTGTGGCGGCGACGGCCTTCATGGCCAGCGAGAAAATCTCCTGCTCCAGCACCTTGCGGCGGATAAGCGAGAGCGGCACGCCCAGCTGCTTGAAGTCGCGGTCTGACTCGAGGTAGTTGGCGGTGATGGACACGCCCGCGCTGTTGAAGCCGCTGCGGGCGAGCCCGCCGGCCTCGACAAAGGTCAGGAAGTCGGGGCCGTTGTCGTTGCGCACGCGCAGCACGACGGAGGTCTCGACGCACTCGGCGCGCCAGTCCCAGTTCTGGCCATGCAGCAGGTTGCCGTTGGCCGAACGCTCGGGCAGGATGAGGGCGCCGGTGCAGCCGTCGCCCGGCTCCTGGTCGGCCTGTGTGACCTTCTCGGCGCGGGCCTTGGCCAGCACCTCGGTGCGGGCGTTGATCATCACGATGTCCTGGAAGTCCACGCCTGCGCCCTCGGCGATGCCGCGCATCTCGTCGATGTAGTGGGGTGCGAAGTTGCCGATTTCCTTGGCGAAGAAGTCGATCAAGCGCGCGCGTGCCTGTTCGCTGTAGCCCAGGTTGACCAGCGTCTGGCCGTACAGGCGCGCGCTGCCACGTACCCGGTCGGCGGCCTGCCGCCCGTACTGCAGGCCGCGTTCATGCGGGCTGCCGGAGACGGAGATAAAGGGGAATTGTTTGATGTTTGCCATGCTGGGCTGCCGTAAGAAGTTGCGTGAAGAGAGATGACGACCGCCGCAAGGCGTGCCTGTCCATGCCTTGCGCGCGGGCCTGCGTGCAAGGCGACCGAGAGGTGATGCTGGAATGACTTACTTGGCGGCCAGCTTTGTATTCCAGAGCAGCGGCTTGCCTTCCCACACCGTGAACCCGTTCACGCGCTTGCGCACAGCCCACGAATCGGTCACGTTGTAGAGGATGACCAGCGGCGTCTTGGCGATCATCAACGCGTGCAGCTGGTCAAACAAGGCCTGGCGTTTCTTGGGGTCCGCTTCGGCGAAGCTCTGGTCGATCAGCTTTTGCGCGGCCGGGTCGTCCCACACCTTGCGCGGCTGCTTGGCCTTGTTGCCTGAGAACTGCTCATAGCTCAGGGCCGGGTCCAGGCGCGACGAATAGGTGAAGGAGCTCATCTGGTAGTTGCCGCTGTTGTAACGGTCCAGCTGGGTTGCCCATTCGAGCACCTCGATCTGGGCGTTGATGCCCACGGCCTGCATCATGGCCTGGCTCATCACCGCGACCGAGAAGCTGGGCACGTGCGCGCGCTTGTTGGCCTGGATCACGATGGGCTGGCCCTTGTAGCCGGCTTCCTTCAGCAGCTGCTTGGCCTTGGCCGGGTCGTGGCGGTAGCCTTTTTTCTGGGCCGCTGTGTAGAAGGCCGAAGTGTCCTGGATGGCCGAGTTGTTGACGCGGGCCAGGCCTTCGGACGCGGCCGCGACAAGCTGGTTCATGTCAAGCGAGAGCGCGATGGCCTGGCGGATGCGCTCGTCTTTGAGCAGCGGGTCGTTGGTCTGCATCAGCAGCGTGTTCTTGCCCGCGTCCACTGCGGCGACAACGCTGAGATTTTTATTCGCCTTGAGCTCCTGCACGTCGGACGAGGTGATCTGGCCCGCGTCGATGGCGCCGGACTGCAGGCCGGCCTTGGAGGTCGACATGTCGGGCACGGTCAAAAATTTGACCTGCCCAACCAGCGGCTTCTTGAGGCCGAGGTAGCCGTCGGGCTTGGTGCCGGGGGGCGACTGGTAGTCGGCAAATGCGCTGAGCGTGACGTACTCTCCGCGCTTCCATTCTTCAAACTTGAAGGGGCCGGTGCCGATGGGCTTGTCCCAGCTGCCGTCTTCCTTGACGGACTTTTTGTTCAGGACGGCCGTCATGCCGCAGTCGGTGCGGGCCAGGTTGTCGAGGAACACGGCCGAGGGTTTGTCCAACTGCATGACCACGGTCTGTGCGTCGGGGGCCGTGACAGAAGTCACCTTGACGCCGGAGCGGCCGTCAAATTCGCTGAGGCAGCGCCAGTCGGTCTTGGGGTCCATGTAGCGCTTCCAGCTCCACAGCACGTCGGCCGAAGTCATGGGCTCGCCATTGTGGAACTTCACGTTGGTGCGCAGCTTGAAGATATAGGTCAGGCCGTCGGGGCTGGTGACGATGGAGCGCGCCAGCAGCGGGCCGACGGTGCCGTTCTCGTGGTACGCGACCAGGCCTTCGACGATGTTGAGCACCACACCGTCGGTGGTGTTGTCGCGGTTCACGCCGGGGTTGGTCGAGCGGATGTCTGCCGGCTGCGCGACCACGATTTGTGGGGTCTGGGCCTGGGCCGCGGAACAGGCCGCGAGCATGGCGGCGGCCAGAAATTTCAATCGAAGGGAAAGCATGAAAAGCTCCTTAAAGATCAGACCGGAAGAGGGTGTAAGGGGTTCAGGGCGCCTGCCGGCGTATCGGGTTCGTCAAAGCGCCACTTGAGCTGCATGCCGCCCTGGCCTGTGGGCGTGAGCGCAGGAATCGCGGAGAGCAGCTTGCGTGTATAGGCGTGCTGCGGCTTGTCGAACACCTCGTCGCGGCTGCCCTGCTCGATGATCTGGCCGGCCTGCATCACGATCACGCGGTCGGCCACCTGCTCGACCACGCCGAGGTCGTGGCTGATGAAAAGGCAGGCAAAGCCATGGCGCTCCTGCAGCTCGGCCAGCAGCGCCAGCACCTGGGCGCGCACGGTCACGTCGAGTGCCGACACCGGCTCGTCGGCAATCACAAAAGCCGGCTCGCGTATCAGCGCGCGGGCAATCGCCACGCGCTGGCGCTGGCCACCCGAGAGTTCATGTGCGTAACGCGCCGCATGCCGCGGCTCCAGGCCGACTTCGTCCAGCATCTTCGCTACGCGTGTTTGCCGCTCGGCGGATGAAAGACCGGGCACCAGCCGCAGCCCTTCACCGACCAGCTGGCCAATGCTCATGCGCGGATTCAATGACGAGTACGGGTCCTGGAACACCATCTGGCAGTTGAGCCGGTAGTCCAGCCAGCCCGCGTCGCTGCGCGCAATCGAACGGCCGCGAAAACGAATGTCGCCTTCGGTCGGCTTGAGCAAGCCGGCAATCGCGCGGCCCAGCGTGGTTTTGCCCGAGCCGGAGCCGCCCACCACTGCGACGATCTCGCGCGGGCGCACCACCAGGTCGATGCCGTGCAGTACGCGCTTGGCCGTGGATTTGGCGAACAACTTGCGCTTTCCGGGGTAGTCGAATACGAGCTTGCGCACTTCGATGACGGGCTGTTCGTCGGCAATCGTGCGCGCGGCTTGCCGGCGCGGGATGGCTTCCAGCAGCTTGCGGGTGTAGTCCTGCTTCGGGCCGGCCAGCAAGGCAGCGGTGTCGCCGGCCTCAACGACTTCACCCTGCTGCATGACGATCATGCGCTGGGTGTAGCGCGCAACCATGGGCAGGTCGTGGCTGATCAGCAGCACGGCGGTGTTGTGTTCGCGCGTGAGGCCAACCATCAGCTCCAGCACGTCACGCTGCACCAGCGCGTCCAGGGCAGTAGTCGGTTCGTCGGCGATCAGCAGCGCGGGCTCCAGCAGCATGACAGAGGCCAGCATCATGCGCTGGCGCATGCCGCCTGAAAATTCATGTGGCCATGCGGCGAGCGCGGCCTGCGGGTCGGTGATGCCGACGCGCGCGAGCATGGCCAAAGCCTTGTCGCGGCGCGCGGCCGGCGAGAGCTCGGGCCGGTGCAGCGCCAGGCCTTCGTCAAGCTGCCGGCCAATCGTCATTGACGGATTGAGCGAAGTCATGGGCTCCTGGAACACCATGCCTATGCGCGCGCCCCGCAGCTGGCGCAAACGCGCATCGCCGGCCGCCGCCATGTCCTCGCCTTCAAACAGAATACGGCCTGCGCTGCGCACCAGCGGCAGCGGCGTGAGGCCCATGATGGCGCGCGCCGCCTGGGTCTTGCCACTGCCGGATTCACCGACGATGCCGACGATCTCGCCGGGCGCGACGGTGAAGGACACATTGCGCACGATTTCGCGGCCGCCCTTGCCGATGGAAAGGCTTAAGGCCGAGACATCTACAAGGTGGTTCATTCGACGCCCCTCATGCGCGGATCCAGCAGGTCACGCACCGCGTCGCCCAGGAAGTTGATGCCCAGTAGCGTGAGCGCAATGCACAGGCCCGGGAAGATGGAAAGGTAAGTTGCCTGCGCCATAAAGGGCCGGGCGGCGGCCAGCATATTGCCCCAGGTGGGCGCGGGCGGCGGCACGCCCAGGCCCAGGAAGGAGAGGGAACTCTCCGCCAGGATGACCCAGCCGAACATCGAAGTGGCCAGCACCGTGAGTGGCGCCACGCAGTTGGGCAGCACATGGCGGAACATGGTGTAGAGCTCCGAATTGCCAAGCACACGCGAGGATTCGATGAATTCTTTTTCACGCAGCGACATCACCGTGCCGCGCACGATGCGGGTGACCGAGGGCGTGTAGGCCAGGCCCAGCGCCAGGATGATGCCGTACTTGTTGGCGCCGAAGACGGCCAGCAGCGCCAGCGCCAGCAACAGGCCGGGGAAGGCCAGCAGGGCGTTGACAAAGGCCATGATGATGCGGTCGGTCCAGCCGCGCACAAAGCCCGTCAGCACGCCGATGGCGGTGCCTGCGGTGATAGAGAGCAGCACCGTGAGAAAACTGATCCAGACGCTGTTGGAGGCCCCGGCCATGAGGCGCGAGAGTTCGTCGCGGCCGAACTCGTCGGTGCCCAGCCAATAGGTGGCGCTGGGTGGTTTGAGGCGCGCCAGGAAGTTGATCTTGAGCGGCTCGTGCGGCGTCCAGAAGAAGGCCAGCACGGCCGCCGCGAGGATCAGGCCCACGATGACGAGGCCGATCAGGGCCTGAGGGGTAAGGAATTTTTTCATTCGGCCAGCACCCTGGGGTCGAAGATCGGATAGCAGAGGTCGATGACCAGGTTGGTGATGACATAGATCACGGCAACCAGCAGCAGGCAACCCTGGATCACCGGGTAGTCGCGCGCGAAGATCGCGTCGACCAGCAGGCGGCCCAGGCCGGGAATCGTGAACACGGTTTCAACAACCGCCACGCCGCCCAGCAGGTTGCCCAGGACGAGGCCGATCAAAGTCCAGGTCGGGCCGAAGGAGTTGCGGAACGCATGGTGCACCAGCACAGCACGCTCCGACAGGCCCTTGGCGCGCGCATGCGTGATGTAGTCCAGCCGCAGCACTTCCAGTGTGCTGGCCCTGGCCATGCGGATCAGCACGCCGATTTCATGCAGGAACAGCGTGAGGATGGGCATCAGCAGGTACAGCAGGCCCGACTTCCAGTCGCTCATGATCGAGACATAGCCGACCACGGGCAGCCATTCGAGCTTCAGGCCAAAGAAGAGCAGCAGCAACAGGCCGAGCCAGAAGGTAGGGATGGACACCAGCAGGGTGGCGGTGCCGACCAGCATCAGGTCGGGCAGGCGGTTTTGCTTCCACGCGGCGATCATGCCGGCGGGCACCGCGACCAGGGTGGCGAAGAGCACGGCAATGAGCACAATCTGTGCGCTGACCAGGAAACGGCTCAACACCAGGTGCAACACGGGCTCGCCGGTGTTGATGGACACGCCCAGGTCGCCGCCCAGCACGTGCCGGCCCCAGATGCCGAACTGCACCGGCCAGCTTTTGTCGAGCCCGAGCTGGGCGCGCAAGTCGGCCAGGCGCACCGGGTCGGCGAGGTCACCCAACAGCAGCTGCGCCGGGTCGCCGGGGATAAGCCGGATCAGCACAAAGACCGCCACCGCGACGATCAGCAGCGTCGGTATGGCCATGAAAAGACGGGACAGCGCAAAACGCAGCATGGTCAGTCTTCAGGTTTGAGGTTGGCGTGACATCACTGGGCCCGGCCCGCCGCTTTTTTCCGGACGTCGCGCAGCACGGTCGCGAGGAAGTCCTGCACCGTGTCGACGCAGGCCAGGCCGTCGTGGGGAACGTTGTCGATCAGGTCCAGCGTGACGTTGACGCCGGCCTGCACAAAGGACTGGCGCAAGGTCTCCAGCCGCTCGGGGCGCGTGCGCCCCGCGTCATTGGCGCCGGCCATGTAGAACTTGCCGCCTTCGCGGTGGGTGATCTCCCAGGTTTCCATGTCGGCCTTGCCGGCCACCATGTGCACCGGCAAGGCTTTGAGGGCCGCAAGGTTCAGCGGTTTGCCGAAGCGTTTTTCGAAGTCGCGCACGCCCACCCACCAGTCCTGCTGGTGGTCGATGAGAGTCACCGAGCCTGGCGCGCCTATGGAGAGAGCCCAGAGGCGCTCGGGGTGCAGCAGGCCGAAGCGGTTGACGAACTGACCGCCGCCGGAATAGCCAAAGAGCGCGAACTTTGAAAAGTCGCAACCGAACTTGAGGGCTACCTCGTCGACCATGCTGAGCAGGATCTGGTCGTAGCGGATGTCGGCTTCGCGCAGGTGCTTGAAGCCGTCGCGGTTGCCGTCTCCCTGTGGGCCGGCCGGGAACAGCGGGCACAGCACGATGCAGTCGTTCCACTTGGCGAATGCGGCGAAGGCATCGCGGTATTCGGTGAAAGCGCGGCCGGTGCCGTGCACCACGACCACCAGCTGCATGGGCTGCCTGGACTCACCCAGGTGCGGCGG
The DNA here is from genome assembly GCF_056405795.1 of Polaromonas sp. P1_F1. Taxonomy (NCBI): domain Bacteria; kingdom Pseudomonadati; phylum Pseudomonadota; class Betaproteobacteria; order Burkholderiales; family Comamonadaceae; genus Polaromonas; species Polaromonas sp. P1_F1. The sequence goes on along the minus strand of NZ_JBFUBJ010000003.1, from coordinate 393,832 downwards.
GGCATAGGTGCAATAGGAAAAGCGCGGGTCGGTGCGCGATGCAAATATCGTGCTGTGGCCCAGGTCGTAAATGGCTGCCGCCCGTTTCTCCCCAAATGAGAGTGGTGAAGCCGTGCCGGTATTCGCCAGGAGTGCATCAGACATAAATCATCGCCCCAAAAAACAAGCCATCCAAGCGGCCGGGCTGCTGCTGCAGAAGCCCGGAAAAGCCGCGCGTTTCGAGGGAGATGCGCCGTTGCGGCGGGAGACATGTGTCCGTCACACAACCCTGTTAAGGCGGATTGTTCTCCATCCGGTTTGAAAAATATATCTATATTATGTTTTGAGATGCTAAAGTTATTCTTTTGTATTGGGGCGGTGCGCGCATGAGCACGATCCGGTTTTTGAAGACCTTTCTGGTTGTCGCACAGGGCGGCTCGTTCGCCGCAGCGTCCGATCGCGTCGCGCTGACACAGGCCGCGGTGGGGCTGCAGATGCGCGCGCTGGAGACCGAGCTCAAGACCGTGCTTTTCGAGCGTTCGGGGCGCGGTGTGGTGCTTTCGGACGGGGGCCGCGCGCTGGTGGCGCATGCGGAAAAAATCGTCGGGTACTACGACGAGATGCGCGAAGGCCTGGACGGCGAGGGAGAGATCGCCGGCACCGTGACGGTGGGCTCCATCGTCACGGCGATGGGGCTGCTCTCAAACACCGTCGTCAGGATGAAGCCGCTCTACCCGCGTCTTAATGTGCGGCTGGTCATGCAGGAGTCCAGCGGCCTGGCGCGCAGTGTCAAGAGCGGTGAACTCGACGCGGCGGTCTTCGTCGACGACTCGCCGCAGGAGCGAAAGGGCATGCGCTGGACGCCGCTGTACACCGAGCCGCTGACAGTGGTCGCGAGCTCCCAGGCAGCGCCGCCGGGCACCGACTTCAAAAAACTGCTGCGTGAGCAACCCTTCCTGCGCTTTGACCGGCGCACGCCCAGCGGCATCCGCATAGAGCAGACCTTGCGCAAGCTGGGCCTGGTGCCGCAGGACTTTCTGGAGCTCAGCTCGCTCTCGGCCATCATCGACCTGGTGCGCCAGAACGTCGGCGTCACCATCGTGCCGCATGTCAAGAACGCCGACTGGGCCAACGATGCGCTTCTGCGTGTGCTGCCGCTGCCGGGCCGGCCACCGACACGGCTGATCGGCATGCTGGAGCAGGGCAAGCGCGAGCACATCACCTCGGTGATCCGGCAGCACCTGGTTCAACTGCTGACCGAGAAAAGTTCGGCGAGCATCGCAAGCCCCGCATCGGGTGGCCCCAAGTCCCGGCAGAAACTTGCGCAGCGGCACTGAACTTTTTTGCTACAGGCCTGTCAGACACCCTTTTAACGGAGGGAATCTCATGGCCTTTGCCCAAAACGACCAACTGACTTCACGCGCACTCTCGGTGCTTCGCATTGTTTCTGCTTATTTGCTTATTCAGCATGGCACAGCCAAGCTGCTGGGCTTTCCCCACGTGGCCTATTTCGACGGGCTGCAGGTGTTGTCGCTGATCGGCTTTGCCGGCATTCTGGAGCTCTTTGGCGGTGCGTTGCTGTTGATTGGGCTGTTCACGCGGCCTGTGGCGTTTGTGTTGTCGGGCTTGCTGGCATTTGCCTATTTCATTGGCCATGCGTCTAAAGGCTTTGTGGCGGCGCCGATGCTGAATGGCGGCGAGTCGGCCGTGTTGTTCTGCTTTGTGTTTTTGTTCTTTGCCGCTGCCGGCGGTGGTGCATGGAGCGTTGACGCGCTGCGTTCGCGGAAGTAAGCAAGACGCCAACCTCGGTGTAAAGCCGGTGCATCCTTTGCGGGTGCGCCGGCTTTTTCACGCCTCACACCTTATGCGGCGCTGTTGGCTGTCTGCCTGAGGGCAGGCGGGTCTGGCTTCGCCGTTTTCCGTGAAGTCAGCAGGCACAGCGCGGGTGCCAGGGCGAACACGGCGAAAAGCCACTGAGCCGCGCCCGCCGTTCCGGGTACACCACCGGGGTTGGTCAGGCCCCCGAGGTTGGCGACCATGCCGGCCAGGGCGGCGCCCATGGCGGTGGCAAACAGCTCTACCGTCATGATGGAAGAGGCAGCCAGGTCTTCTTCGCCAGATGGCGCAATCTGCAGCACACGCGTGCTCAGGTGCGGCCAGGCGATACCGACGGCAAAACCCACAGCCACCATGGCGGCGCAGATTGGCGCCAGCACGGGCCAGCCGCCATTACTGGGTGCGGGCATCAGCACTGCCATGCCCACCAGGCCCGCCAGTGCCAGCACTGGTGCAACGCGGATGGCCAGGCTGGCCCGGGTGCCGGTGGCGCTTGAGCTGATGAGTGAGCCCAGCGTCCAGCCTGCCGACATGATGGCGGCGAGGTAGCCTGAGACAAGCGGTGTCTGGGCATGCAGGACCTGAAAAAACAAGGGTGAAAAAATCTCCGTGCTGGTGACCGTCATGCCCAGCAGCCCCATGGCGAGGTAAAGGGCGCCCAGCACTCCGGGGCGAAACGCATCCTGCGGCAGCAGGCGGTTGGCGGCGCGCTTGTCGACGATGACCAGCAAGGCGCTGAGCGCAACCGCTGCACCCACACCGGCCGCATTCCACATGACTTGTGTGCTGACGCTGCCAGCTGAAACGGCGAAGACCGCACCGGCCAGCAGGAACAACTGCATCCACGGCACGGATGTCGGCGGGCTGCTGGCCGTGTTGTGCCGGGGAATCACGCAGACGGCGAGCACGGTGAACAGTGCCGCTGCGGGAATAAGCGCGCCAAACGCCCATCGCCAGGCATCCATCTGGGCAAACACGCCCCCTATGGCCGGCCCGACCAGGGTGGCCACGCCCCACATGCCCGACAACAGGCCGATGGCCCTGGACCACAAGGCTTCGTCGTACAGCAGGCGGATCATCGCGTAGGGCAGGGCCAGCAACAGCCCGCCGCCAAAGCCTTGCACCACACGACCGGCCAGCATGACGGGCATGGAAGGCGCCAGCGAGCAGGCGAGCGAGCCCACAGCAAAGATCGCAGCGCCGAGCACATAGGCAAAGCGCGGCCCGAGCTTGCCCAGCACCTGCGTCGCCATGGCGGCGCTGATGATGGAGGCCACTACAAAGAGGGCGGTGTTCCAGGCGTAGAACTCCAGCCCGCCAATGTCGCGCACGACGGACGGCAGGATGGTGGTGCCGATGTAGAGGTTGATGGCATGCAGCGCGACGCCGCCGACCAGCGCCAGCGTGCGGATGGCGTTGACGCCGGTCAGCAGAGCCATCCAGCCTGTGGGAGCGGTGCCTGATGTGTTGCTTGAGGTGCTGTTCATTCCAGCGCCTCGGGCCCGAAGGCCAGCCCGTCGAGCTTGTCCGGGTTGCGCATGATGAAGATGTTGTTGGCCTTGCCGTCGTCGTTGTAGGCGAAGGTGATGGCGGCGGCGATCTCGCCGGTGCTCGACCGCAGCTGGATGGCGCGGCCGCCGTTGATCTCGCAGGGCACCCATTCGTAGTGGGCCCAGTAGCGGGCCAGTTGCGTCGTCAGCAGGGTGAGCACGCTGCCCTTGCCCTGGAAGATGCCTTCAACCGAGCTGACCTTGCCGCCGCTGTCGGTGCTCAGTGCGATGTCGTCCGAGAGCAGGCTGGCGAGCGATTCGGTGCTGCCGGCGGTGATGGCTTCGCGAAAAGCGGTGAGCAGGTCGTCCTGCACCTTGGGCGGTGTTACGTGCCGGACTTTTCCCTGGGCGATGCTGGTGCTGGCGCGCGAGACCAGCTTGCGGCAGGCAGCTTCTTCCATGTCCAGCATCTCGGCCACTTCGGCGTAAGGTGTCTCAAAAATCTCATGCAGCAGGTAGGCAGCGCGCTCTTTGGGCGTGAGGCGTTCGAGCAGCAGCAAAAAGGCCATGCTCAGCGATGAGGCCAGCAGGGCATGTGTTTCGGGCGTGTCTTCGGTTTGCGTGTGGATGGGTTCGGGCAGCCAGGTGCCGACATAGTCGACCCGGCTGCGCTGGGCGTCGCGCAGCATGTCGATGCAGTGGCGCGTGCAGATGGCGGTGAGCCAGGCAGCCGGCGTGGCGATGCTCGCGTAGTCGGCCGCCAGCCATTTGATGAAGACGTCCTGCACGGCGTCTTCGGCATCAGCCCGTGAACCGAGGATGCGGTAGGCCAGGCCAAACAAATGCCTGCGCCTTTCTTCAAACACGGCGGTGGGGTCGATGTTTTGCATTGCGCGCGCCTTGCCTTGCTTTGCTCAGTGTGCCGAGACCTGGATGCGGTTCCAGAGGTTGATCATGCCGATGGTAGCGGTCAGCGCGCCGATTTCCTTGTCGCTGAACGATTGGCGCAGGCGACCGCGCAGGCTGGCGTAGTCGGTCTTGTGGTCTAGCGTGGTCAGTGCTTCCGTCCAGGCCAGTGCCGCTTTCTCGGCTTCGCTGAAGTCGTTGACGTGGGCCCAGACGACGAGGCGGTCCAGTCTGTCCTGGGTTTCACCGTCTTCACGGGCTTCGCGCAGGTGCATCTTCACGCAGAAGGCGCAGCCGTTGATCTGCGAGGCGCGCAGGTGAATCAGGTGGTGCAGTTTTTTGTCCAGGCCCTGGGCGCCAATGGTTTCACTGACCTTGAGCAAGGCGGGGTAAACGTCGGGAATCGCGAGGTCAATACGGACGGGGGCGGTGTTGGCGGCGGTGTTAGCGGTAGGGGCAGTCATGGTGTTTCCTTTAAAAAAGAGTTTAAAAGTTGGGTGTCACACCGTATTGACGATTGAGCTTTGCCGTTTGTGACGCGCCTCTTCCAAAAAAGACAAAAAAGACAAAAAAGATGAAATAAATGAAAAATCGCCTGATCCCCAAAGGAATACAGGCGATAGCGGGCAAACGCCTGTGCGCTCTAGCGTGGCGTGTTCAACAAGGTGTTCATCGCCGAATAGTCCAGCTTGGGGCCGAGCAACGGCGACAGGTCCTGTTTCAGCAAGGCTTCAACGCTGGTTCGGGCGTGTTCATAAGCCACCTGGAAAGGCGCCGGCCCTACGCTGACGCGCCGCACACCGGCGGCCTGCAAGTCGGCAATGGCCGGCAGCCCGGGCATGGCCATCAGGTTCAGCGGCAGGCTGACGGCTTCGCAGATTTCCCGCACGTCAGGCAAGGCCGTGAGGCCGGGCACAAAGGAGCCGTCTGCCCCGGCTTGCTGGTACAGCTTGAGGCGGGTGATGCTGGCCTGGGCCGGTGTGCCTTCGACTTTCAGCTTGCGCAGGTAGACATCGGTGCGGGCGTTGATAAACAGTGATGCGCCTTTGAGCGCTGCACGGATGGCGCGGATTTTTTCCGCCAGTAGCTCGGGCGCACCGCTGCTGTCTTCGAGGTTGATGCCCGCCGCACCTACGGCGACCAGCTCGGCGGCCAGGCGGCCCACCTCGGCGGGGCTTTCGCTGTAGCCGTCTTCCATGTCGACGGTCAGCGGCAGGCTCAAGACGCGGGTGATGCGGGCGACGGCATCGAGCAACTCGTCGGGCGGCAAGGCGCCGCCGTCGGCATAGCCGCAGGCCCAGGCGAGCGATGCGCTGCTGGTGGCCACGGCTTTGGCGCCGGAACCCTCAAAGATTTTGGCGCTGGCAGCGTCCCAGGCATTGGGCAGCAGCAAAACGCCGTGGGGCGCCTGGTGAAGTTGGGCGAAATGTTGGTGGTGAAGGACTTGCATGGCGGCTCCGTCGTTGTTGGTGTGATTGGAGAATCGAGGCGCACAGCTTAGCAAGCCGGGCTGAAGCGGTTGGCCGTTTCCGGACCTTTCCTGCCCTATTTACTTCAGGTTACGGGTTGCGAAATTCCACCTCAAAACGGGCCAGGCCCGCGTAGTCAAACTGCGTGCGCTTTCCGAGGGGCAACGTCAGTACACCGGCATAGGAGCCGGTGATCACCGCTTGGCCGGCCAGCAGGCCGATGCCGCGTTCGCTCAGGAAATTGGCCAGCCAGTACAGCGGTGTGCGCGGGTCGCCGTTCGGGTGCGTGGCTTCGGCGGTTTGCGCCGGTTCCCCGGCGACTTGCCAGGTCAATTCAAATGCCGAGACATCGGGCCCGCCCAATTCAGGCCCCAGCCACAGGCCGTTGTTGACCACGCCGTCAGCCAGCAGTTCGGGAAAAGGCAGGCTGCTGTGGTCGGTGTAGCGGCTTGCGCAGATTTCCAGCGCGGCATGGACCGAGCCAATCGCCGCATCCACCTCGGTCTCGGTGTAGGCCTGCCCGCGCGAAGGCAGGTCTTTGGCCATCACAAAAGCCAGCTCTGGTTCAACCACCACGGCGGTGGCACCCAGGGGAAAGGGGACAGAGCAGATCGCTGCGCGGCAAAGGGCGGGCTGGTAAATGGGCGCGGCCACCAGCTTGCCGGGGCTGGGCGGTGAGGCCTTCCAGCCAGCCACCGGCTGGCCCAGCCGGCGGGTGACTTCCTGCTGTATCAGCCAGCCGTCTTCCAGGTCGACAGGGCGGCTGCTGCCGGGCAAGCGTGGGCCCGCCTTTCCCGTGGTTCGCCTTGCTATTAATTCGATAGCTGCTTGCGCAAGTTTTTCGGGGGCTAGAGGCATATTTCGCTTAAAAATCAGGGGTGTGAAGGTTTGGCTGCCTCCCGGGTGGCATGAAGGCAGTGTCCCGCAAGCGGGTGCGTTTCAGTGTAGCGGCGCTTGCCTGGGGCCGAGACGTGTGCGTGCGCTTTTCCTCAACCCTCAGCGGGGTGATTGGGCGCCTCGTACTTCCTTGTACTATTGACAGCTTCATACGCTTTTGTGTGCTGCCCTTCCCGTTCTTCCCTTCCAACATCATGAAAAACTCCCTGAGCCCTGCTTCCACCCTGCCTGTTGACGCCGCTGATGCCTTGCTGGTGGGGCGTGTCTGGATAGAAGGCACTGGCCCGGTGCTGGCCTTGGTCACACCCGACGGCGTGTACGACCTTTCCAGCGTCGCGCCGACCGCCAGCCAACTGCTGGAATTGCCGGGTGTCGCCAAGGTTGTGCGGGCCGCTGCGGCGAAGCTGCCGCGGCTGGCGGGCACGGCCGAAGTGCTGGCTAATTCCGCGGAGGATGCGCATGACACCAGGCTGCCCTGGCTGTTGGCGCCATGCGACCTGCAGGCGCTGAAAGCCTCGGGTGTGACGTTTGTCGAATCGATGCTGGAGCGCGTGATTGAAGAACAGGCGGGCGGCGACGCCAGCAAGGCCGATGGAGCGCGCAAGGCGGTGATCGCCGTGATCGGCGAGAACCTGGGCAGCATCAAGCCCGGTTCGCCCGAAGCGGCCCAGCTCAAAGATGTGCTGATCGCCCAGGGCATGTGGTCGCAGTACCTGGAAGTGGGCATCGGCCCCGACGCGGAAATCTTTACCAAGAGCCAGCCGATGAGCGCGGTGGGCACGGGCGCCGAAGTGGGCATACACCCTGGCAGCGACTGGAACAACCCCGAACCTGAAGTCGTGCTGGCCGTGAACTCGCGCGGCGAGACGGTTGGCGCCGCGTTGGGCAACGACGTGAACCTGCGCGACTTTGAAGGCCGCAGCGCACTGCTGCTGGGCAAAGCCAAAGACAACAACGCATCGTGCGCGATCGGCCCTTTCATCCGCCTGCTCGACGAGCGCTTCACCATCGACCATGTGCGCAGCAGCGACCTGAGCATCACCGTGACGGGGCCTGAAGGCTTTGTGATGAAGGGCGGCAGCTCGTTGAAGAAGATCAGCCGCGACCCGCTGGACCTGGTGGCGCAAGCCATTGGCGCCAACCACCAGTACCCCGACGGTTTCATGCTCTTCCTGGGCACCATGTTTGCCCCCACGCAAGACCGGCACGGCCCGGGCCAGGGCTTTACCCACGTGGTGGGTGATGTGGTGACGGTGGCCACGCCGCAGCTGGGCAGCCTGGTGAACCGGGTCACGACTTCCGACAAGGCTGCGCCGTGGACCTTCGGCATTTCGGCGCTGATGAAAAGCCTGGCCAAGCGCAAGCTGCCGTAAAAAAGGAGAGGGCGGATGCATACCTCTGCATTGGTGCTGTTTTCCGGCGGCCAGGATTCGACCACCTGCCTGGCGCAGGCGTTGTCGAAATACGAACGTGTCGAGACGGTGGCTTTTGACTACGGCCAGCGCCACAAGGTAGAGCTGGAAGCGCGGCTCAATGTGCTGCGCGAAATCAAACAGCAGTTCCCACAGTGGGCCCACAAGATCGGTGAAGACCACCTGCTGGACCTGGCGGTGCTCGGGCAGGTCAGCGACACCTCATTGACGCGCGACGTGGCCTTCAAGATGGAAAGCTCGGGCCTGCCCAACACTTTTGTGCCGGGGCGCAACCTGCTGTTCCTCACGCTCGCAGCGGCGCTGGCTTACCGGCGAGATTTGCAGGTGCTGGTCACCGGCGTTTGCGAAACCGATTTTTCAGGCTACCCCGATTGCCGCGACGACACCATCAAGGCCATGCAGCTGGCGCTGTCGCTGGGCATGGACAAACGCTTTCTGATCGAGACGCCGTTGATGTGGATCGACAAGGCCGACACCTGGCGGCTGGCGCATGACATCGGTGAAAAATCAGGCGAGCCCAACGGCGGTGAAGCGCTGGTGAACCTGATCGTGGAACACACGCACACATGCTACCTCGGTGATCGTGTGCACCGGCATGCCTGGGGCTATGGCTGCGGCACCTGCCCGGCCTGCGAATTGCGGGCCAGAGGTTTCGCAGGCTATGTGGACGGGCTTTCGAAACCGTAGTCGCGTTCTACCTTTGCGATTCGGGTCTTGTAATGCGTGTACCAGTCGCTGCGACCCGTTTGCTGCGCCACCAGGTGCTCGGCATTCATTTTCCAGGTCTTGATGGACGCCAGGTCTTGCCAATAGCTCACCGTGATGCCCAGGCCTTCGCGGGCTGATTCGACGCCCAGAAAGCCCGGTTGCTGCGTGGCCAGCGCCACCATGCGGTCGGCCATGTCGCCGTAGCCCTTGTCGCCTTCGGTTCGTAATGACGTGAAGATCACGGCGTAGTAAGGGGCTGGGGGTGTGGCTGCAATCACAAAAATACTCCGTGGTTGGTGGCTAAAAAATGCCGCTAGCTTCTGCCGGGTGGCTCGACGATGCTGCGGGTGACAAGCGGGGGTTCTTCACCCAGGTGAAATCCGAGTTTGCGTTCGCGCAGCGCCACGTCGCTGGCCGTCACGCGGTCAAAGCGGCGCAGGTGCTCGGTCCATGACTCGTCAATGATCTGCTCGATGTAATGGCCGGGCTTGTTGACGTCGCGCAGCAGTTCCCACTCAAGTGCACCCTGGCGCAGGCGGCTGCGGCGGCTTTCCTGCATCAGCGCGCGAAAATCGTCGGCGCGCGCCATGTCTATCTGGTAGTGAATCCTCACCACCACGCGGCCTGCACCGGGTGGCTCTTCGGCCACCGGCGCCTTGAACTGGCGCGACGGGGTCAGGTCTTCTTCAATGCTGAGGTCCGACACGAGGTACTGCGCCACCATCATCACGATCGAGCCGCTGGCGGCGGCCATCAGCAGGCCGGTGGACACGCTGGTGAGGCCCGCCACATGGCCCCAGAGCGCCGCACCCGCTGCGCTGGCGCCCATGATGGCCATCTGGTACATCGACATGCCGCGCGCGCGCACCCAGTCGGGCAATGACAGCTGGGCCGACACGCTGAGCGAATTGGCACAGGTGATCCAGGCCATGCCGTTGAGCAGCATGGCGGGCACGGCCACATACACATTGGGCGCGAAGGCCATGGCGGCGGTGGACGCCGTCTGCAGCAGTGTGGAGCGCATCACCAGCACATCGCGCGGCATCATCTGGCGCAGCCGCGCCAGGTTCAGCGCCGCGATGATGGCGCCCGTTCCCATGGACGCCAGCAGCAGCGTGAAGGTGCCGGCGTCGCCGCCGTGCAGGCCGCGCGCCACCAGCGGCAGCAAAGCCAGCAGGGCGGTGGAGTGAAAAAAGAAAATCGCTACGCGCAGCAGCACCGCACGCAGGCGCGCCGACTGGCTCACAAACTGCAGGCCGACGCGCATGGCGCTGACCAGGCGCTCGCGCCCCAGCGGGCTGGGCGCGTGGTCGCGCCGCCAGCGCATGATGACAAAGCCCGAAATGACCGACAGCACGGCGTTGAGCACAAACACGTATTCGGTGCCGGCCCCGGCAATCAAAGCGCCGGCGACCAGCGGGCCGACGATGCGCGAGGCGTTCATCGAAACACCGTTGAGCGCCAGCGCGGCGGGCAACTGCACGCGGGGAACCAGCTCCGGCACGATGGCGGCAAACACCGGCCAGCGCATGGCCAGGCCCACGCCGTTGGCAAAGGTCAGCGCCAGCAGCAGGGGCGGCGTCATGACATCCGAGATCACGGCGATGCACAGCAGCGTGGCCACCACCGCCACCCAGAACTGCGTCATGATGAAGTAGCGGCGCCTGTCCAGGATGTCGGCCAGTGCGCCGCTGGGCAGCCCCAGCAAAAACACCGGCAGCGTGGAGGCCGACTGCACCAGCGCCACCCAGAGGGGCGAGGTGGTCATCGAGGTCATCATCCAGGCGGCCGCCACATCGTTCATCCACATGCAGATGTTGGCGACCAGCCAGGTGCTCCACAGCATGCGGAACACGGGGCGCTTGATGGGCGCCCAGGCGGAGAGGGATTCAGCCGTTACCGGCTCGGGGGTTCTTGCGGCTTCCTCGGGCATTCAGGGCGCTTCCTGTGCGGCACGCTGGTTCAGCGTGAACAGCGCGGGTGAGCCTTCGGGCAGCTTTTCGAAAGCCCAGGTCTTGTTGTGAAAGGCCGCCACGTTGGGCCGATGGGCGATCGAGATGATCGCGCCTCCCGATGTTTTGACGAGCGCCAGCAAACGTTCATACAGCGTTTTTTCAGCCGCCTCATCGAGCGCGCTGGTGGCTTCGTCCGCAAAAATCCATTTGGGTTTCTTCAGCAATACCCGAGCGATGGAAAGGCGCTGCTGCTCCCCTCCCGAAAGCTTTTGGCTCCAGGCGTCTTCTTCGTCCAGCCGCGCGGCGAGTTCGGGCAGCAGGGCTTCGTTCAGGGCTTGCTTCAGCGCATCGTCGGTGTAGCTTGCCGCCAGTTCGGGGTAAGCCAGTGCATCGCGCAGGGAGCCGTTCGGGAAATACGGGCGCTGCGGGATGAACATGGCGTTTTCAGGTCGGGCGATACGGCCGGTGGCAAACGGCCAGATACCCGCCAAAGCGCGAAAAAGGGTGGACTTTCCGCTGCCGGAAGGACCCCTGAGCAGAATGTGGTCGCCGGCGTCGGCATGCAGTTCGACGCCTGTCAGGAGAACGGTTCCGGTCGGCAGGGCCAGATTGAGGTCGCTCGACGTGAGCGATGTGGACGCACTGGTGACCAGGCCGACGTTGTCTTTTGCCTGCGCAATCATGCTGTCTTCGAAGCTTGTCAGGCGATCTGTTGTCGCGCGCCAGCTGGCGAGATTGTCGTAGTTATCCACAAACCAGCTGAGTGAGTCCTGAACCTTGCCGAAGGTCGAGGAAATCTGAATCAGCTGGCCAAGCTGGATTGCTCCGCCGAAGAAGCGAGGTGCCGCAACAAGGAACGGAAAAATCAAGGCAGCCTGGCCGAAGAAGCTCTGGAACCAGATGAGTTTTTTGTTGGCGCGTATCAGGTTCAGGTAGTTCGCCAGCACCGTCGTGAAACGACCATCGAGCTGGCTGCGCTCCACCGCCTCGCCATGGTCCAGCGCAATGGATTCGCTGTATTCACGCGCCCGTACCATGTGGTGGCGAAAATTGGCTTCGTAGCGCTGCTGCAAGAAGTTGAGTTTGATCAGTGGCCGACCGATGTAATGCGCCAGCACGCTGCCGACCAGGCAATAGGCCACCGCGGCCCAGACCATGTAACCCGGTATGAAATAGCTGCTTCCGCCCAGGGTGAAGTCCAGCGGACCCGACTGAACCCAGAGAAGGCCGACAAAACTGACCAGCGTCACGACCGCATTGAGCAGGCCCATGCTCAGTTTGATCGTGGAGGTGGTGAAAGACTGCACGTCTTCCTGAATCCGCTGGTCCGGGTTGTCCGGGCTGGCGTTGATGTCGGTTGTCGCCGAATAACGCGCGAGCTCCATCTTGTAGAAGGCGTGGTGCGACAGCCAGCGGCGCAGGTAGTCGCGTGTCATCCAGGCGCGCCAGCGCATTTGCAGCAACTGGGTCAGGTAGAACTTGTAGACGGCGATGATGATCGCGCCAAAGGCCAGATAGCTGAACCGGCCCATCTGCTGCCAGAAGACGACCTGGTCGCGTTTTTCAAGTGCGTCATAAAACACGCGGTACCAGTCGTTGAACTGCACTGCCATGTAAACCGTGCCGAGGTTGAGCAGCACGATGGCCACCAGCAGCAGGCGAGCCTTCCATTTTTCTTCGGACCGGAAGTAAGGGGCGGCCAGTGCGGCTATCCGCCTGGCAAAAAGACTGAATGCGGTAAATTTTGCGAAAAGACTGGACGGATTCATGAAAGCCCTTTCGCGGCTCAGGAAAGCTGGTTGGAAACACCGCTGGCCACGTGGCCCGAGGGCACATGTTGCGAGGCGGAGTGCACGTGACCGGTCTGGTCGTCGAAGAAAAAGTCGGGCTCGAATTCGCGCAGGAACTCGCCTTTGGCGAGACCCCCCAGGAACATGGCTTCATCGACCTCGATGTTCCAGTCCATCAGCGTGCGGATGGCGCGTTCATGCGCGGGCGCGCTGCGGGCGGTGACCAGGGCGGTGCGTATGCGCATGTGCGAGGTGCCGACCTGCTGCAGGCGGTGCAGCGCTTCAAGCAGGGGTTTGAACGGGCCGGCCAGCAGCGGCTGTGTGGCCTTGTCGCGTTCGTGCTGCTGGAAGGCGGACAGGCCCTGCGCCTGGAAGACGCGCTCGGCTTCGTCCGAAAACAGCACCGCGTCACCGTCGAAGGCGATGCGCACTTCGTTGGGGTGCGCGTCGCTGGCACGCACTGAATGCGGATAGACCTGCGCAGCGGGCACGCCGGCCAGCAGGGCGTCGCGTACGTCGCTCAGATGGGCGGACAGGAAAAGATTGGCGTGCAGGGGCTTGAGGTAACGCCAGGGCGCCTCGCCACGGTTGAAAGTGCCTCGTTCTATCTTGAGGCCGTAGTGCTGGGCTGAGCGAAAAACCCGCATGCCGGAGACGGGGTCATTGCGCGAGAGGATCACGACTTCAACGCGCTGGGTGGGTGCTGTCGGGCTGGCCGCTTCCCCGGCGCTTTCGGGTACCTCGTTGAAGGCCAACAGCTTTTTGACCAGCGAAAACGCCACGCCAGGCTTGGCCGGCACGTCCAGCCGCTCGAGCTGCAGCTTCATATAGGCGGCATCCTTTTTGGCGCCTGGCACGGGCTCGGCCGTCATGCCGGTTTCAAAAACCTGGTTTTCTTCTTCAAAGTCAAACAGCGCGCGTGACGAGATCGCCACCACGAGCTGACCATCCAGAGTTGCTGCCATTTTTTGTACCTTATCCGGTTTTTAGGAGTGGGTTTGCAGTTCGAGTGTGCACCATTGGCCGTAGGCCGGAGCTTTTAGAGGCCAGTCGCTGGCGTGCATGATCTGACGCACGCCAAGGCCAATCAGTTCCACGGCGCGTATGACGCCCGCATGGGTAATCCACAGTGTGTCGGCCTGGCCTTGCAACTCGTCAAAGGCCGAAGCGACGCGTGCCATGACCTGGTGGGTGCTTTCGCCGCTGCCGCCCACGGCATATTGGGCAAAGCCGTCCGTCCAGGCCTGCAGTTCGGCGGGCGTGATGTCCTGCCAGGCGCGGCCTTCCCAGGCACCAAAGTCCATCTCCTGCAACCGCGGGTCGCTGGTGCAAGCCAGGTCGGGGCGCAGTTCGCGCAATGCTTGCGCCAGCTGCACGCATCGCTGCAAAGGGGAGTGGGCGACCCGTGTGCCGGCGGGAAGCAGCGTGGCTAGCGCTTGCGCGCATTCGGCGGTGGCCGCCGCATCGGCCGCTACGTCCTGCCGGCCGTAGCAAATGCCGGCTTCAACCAGCGGTGTTGCGTGGCGGGCCAGCCAGAGCTTCATGGCTTACTGACTGCCTTGGTCGGGCAGCGCCTGCAGGTCGGTGCAGGTGATCTGCTGCTCCTGCACGGGGACCGTGGTGGCGGTGGACGGAAGTGATGCGGTGATCATGGAGAGGGGCTGCTGCGGTGGCTGGAGAATGGCGGAGTGCACGCTGTGCGATCCGTGCGATAAGGAAGGGTCCGCCATGCCCCATGGTCTATTCTAGAGCGGCACAGGCGCCGGCGCGGCGAGCCTCTGCGCCACCGTGGGGCCATCTCTGGAACTGCTTGCAAGAACCGGCTATCTGTGACACCCCTCGCCGAACTTGCTGTGCCGTCAAGCCGCTAAGCGGCGTGCTGCAGCATCAGGTCAAGGTTCTGCACCGCCGCACCCGAGGCGCCTTTGCCCAGGTTGTCGAACACGGCGGCCAGAAGCACCTGCCCATGCTGCGGGTTGGCGAACACGGCCAGCCGCAGCAGGTTGGTGCCGTTGAGCGCCTGCGGGTCCAGGTGCTGCGTGGCCTGAACGTCCTTTTGCGCCATCACCTCCACGTGCACGGCGCCTTCGTAGTGCTGCTGTAGACAGGCTTGCAAGCGACCGGGAGTGACGCCCGCTGGCAACCGCCGCAACAGCAACGGGATCGTGAGCACGATGCCCTGGCGGAACGAGCCGTAAGCCGGCAGGAAGAAGGGCCGCTGTATCAGGCCTGCGTGTTTCTGGATCTCGGGGATGTGCTTGTGGGCCAGCCCCAGACCGTACACCTGGAACATGGGCGCATGCGATGCACCCGCACCTTCATGCGCATCCACCCGCGCGCGGCCGCCGCCGGAGTAGCCCGACACCGCATGGATCGCCAGCGGGTGGTCGGCGGGCACGAGGCCGGCCTTCACGAGTGGCAGCAGCAGGGCGATGGCGCCCGTGGGATAGCAGCCGGGGTTGGTGACGCGCCGCGCGTTGGCGATGCGCCGGGACTGTTCCGAGCCCATTTCCGGGAGTCCGTAGACCCACTGCGGATCCGTGCGGTGCGCGGAGCTGGCATCGATCACGCGCACGGCCGGGTTCACGATGGAGGCCGCTGCTTCGCGTGCAGGCCCGTCGGGCAGGCACAGCAGCGCGATATTGCAGGCATTAATGGCTTCTGCACGGCGCGCCGGGTCCTTACGGTCCTGCTCGGGCAGCGTGAGGAGGGTCAGGTCGTTGCGGCCCTGCAGGCGTTCGTGGATCTGCAGGCCGGTGGTGCCCTGATCGCCATCGATGAAGACAAGGGGTGCGCTCATGCGGTGCTCCTGGTGGGATGAATGGCTCGAGCCAAAGAAAGAAGAATGACGAATCTTCAGCGACACCTTAGAATTTGAAAAGTTGAATTTCATAAACATCAGCATCAGATTTACTGAACGTCATGCGCGAACTCAACCTGGACCGGCTGCGCACGCTGGTCACCATCGCACACCTGGGCTCGTTCGCCGAAGCCGCGCGCGTGCTGCATCTGGCGGCGCCCACGGTGAGCCTGCACGTAGCCGACCTGGAAGCGCTGTGTGGCGCCCCCCTGCTGGTGCGCAAGCGCGGTGAAGTGCGTCCCTCGGGCGTGGGCGAGGCACTGATTGAACGGGCGCGGCGCCTGTTGGCCGATGCGGACGAGGCAATGGATGTAGTTCAGCGGCAGGTGCAGGGGTTGGCGGGCCGTGTGCGGCTGGGCGCCTCCACGGGCGCGATTGCCCACTTGCTGCCGCAGGCCCTGGAGGTGCTGGGCCGGAATCATCCCGGCATCGACGTGCAGGTGGCAGTGCTCACTTCGCAGGACACCATGACGCGCCTGGCGAATGGATCGCTCGACGTGGGCCTGGTGGCGCTGCCGCAGGCGACGGTGCAAGGGGTGAAGGTGCAGCCCTGGCGTCGGGATCCGATGATGGCCTTCGTGCCGTCGCCCTGGGCTGTACCCCAGCGTGTTACGCCGAAGTGGTTGGCGGCTCAGCCCTTGATTCTTAACGATTTGGGCACCAGCCTGTCGCGGTTGACCGCTGAGTGGTTCGCGCTGGCGGGGGAGCACCCCAAGGCGCGCATCCAGCTCAACTACAACGACGCCATCAAGAGTCTGGTGGCCGCCGGTTACGGCGCCACGCTGCTGCCGCACGAGGCATCATCCACCACGCCGCTTGACCCGCGCATCCGCATGCTTCCGTTGCGCCCCGCGCTGTGGCGGTCGCTGGGGGTTGCGCACCGGATGGGCCCGGTGGAGCAGGCGACGCAGCATGTCCTGGACGTGCTGTGGCAACAGCGGCAGCCATGGTCATAGACTGATGGCCAGGCCCAGGTAAAAAGCGATTTCGCAAACCTGCTGGGTGGCACCCAGGCAATCGCCGGTGAATCCTTGCAGCCTGCGCTTGAAGAAGCGGCCCATCCACAGCAACGCCAGCACGGCGAAGCTGCAGGCCACGATGAGGTTCATGACGTCAAGCACGAAGGTAGCCAGGGCCAGCGCGGCGAGGCACCAGGAAAACCCCACCAGCAGGCTGCCGGGGGAGATCTGGTCGGCCAGAGGCTTGGATTTGGACAGGGCGGTGTCGCCCACGTGTGGCAGCAGGTAAATCAGCAGCAGCGGCAGGCCGCGCGACATGATGTGGCCTGTGCATAGCGCGGCACAGGCATACCAGCTGCCAAAGGGCGCCTCTTCCCAGTCACCCCAGCCGGCGGGCGCGCCTTCGACCGAGCCGAGGATGGCCAACAGCGAGACCTTGCACAGCAAGGCGAGCACCAGCGCCATGGCGCCAAAGGCACCCACGCGCGAATCCTTCATGATTTCGAGTGCGCGGCCCTTGTCGTGGCTGCCGCCCAGGCCGTCGGCTACATCGGCAAGGCCGTCTTCGTGGAAGCCGCCCGTCAGCAGCACGGTGGCGGCGGTGGAAAACGCCGCGGCCACCAGCGGCGAGAACGTGGTGTCGGGCAGAACTGCCTGAAACAGCGCGTACACGGCAGCGGCAAACAGGCCCACCAGAATGCCGACGCCGGGGAAGTGGCCGGCGCTGGCGCGCAGCAACTCGGGGCTGTAGCCCACCCAGGCCGCCAGACGCCCCGTGATGGGGATGCGCGTGAAGAACTGGACGGCGAGCAGGAACTCGCGGACAAACAGGGTGATGGATGTCATGCGAGGCCCATGATGGTTTATGCGTCTTCCCGCCCGCTCACGCCGGCGGAGTCAAAGCTCGCCATTTCATTGAGAAAGCCGGCTGCAGATTGCACCAGGGGCCAGGCCAACAGCGCGCCCGTACCTTCGCCGAGGCGAAGGCCCAGCTCCAATAGCGGTTGGGCTTTCAGGTGCGCCAACAGCAGGCGATGGCCGTGCTCGTCGGAACGGTGGCAAAACACCATGTAGTTCTGCACCGCGGGAGCGAGCGAGCGGGCCACCAGTGCTGCCGCCCCGGCGATAAAGCCGTCGACCAGCACCACGCGGCGCTCGCTGGCGGCCTGCAACATGGCGCCGGCCATCATGGCGATTTCAAAACCGCCCAGGGCGGCCAATGCATCCAGAGGCTGCGTTGCGCCGGCGTGGCCTGCCAGCGCGCGCGCCAGCACGGCGCGCTTGCGTTGCAGTTGCTGGTCGTCCAGGCCGGTGCCGCGACCGGTGGCTTCGTCGATGCTGATGCCGGCAAGGCGTGCCAGCAGCAGGGCGGCAGGCGAGGTGTTGGCAATGCCCATTTCGCCAAACGCCACCACGTTGCCGGGCAGCGATTGCAGGATGTCCATGCCCGCGGTGAGTGCGGTGTGGGTTTGCAGTTGCGACATCGCGGGCCCGCTGCAGATGTTTTGGGTGCCGTGGGCGATCTTGCACTGCAGCAGCTGCGGGTGCGCGGGCAAGTCCGCCGCCACGCCGGCATCCACTACGTGCAGGGCAAAGCCGTGCTGGCGCGCGAAGACGTTGATGGCGGCGCCGCCGGCCAGCATGTTGCCGACCATCTGCACCGTGACATCCTGCGGAAAGGCCGAAACGCCTTCGGCGGCGATGCCGTGGTCGGCCGCGAAAACCACCATTTGGGGAGCTTGCAGCGTGACGTTCTCGCTCTGCTGGATCAGGCCCAGCTGTAGCGCCACACTTTCGAGCAGGCCGAGCGCGCCCTGCGGCTTGGTCTTGTGGTCGATCTTGTGCCGCAGCCTGGCCTCCAGCGGGAGGTCGGCAGTCGGCTCAATCGCGGGCAGGAGGAGGGGTGGAAAGTCGGGTGCGTTCATCGGTGATTTGTTTAAGGCAGGCGGGGCAGAAGCACGACAATGCGCTGCCTTCCGGTTGCGGAGTTCGTTCGGAGGGTACGGGCATGATGTGCGGCAGTTGCACGCACCAGCATTCAGCATCTCCTGCCGCCATGCCGCAGCGCAGGCCGGCGCCGCAGCGGGGGCACACCGAGGTGTCGGCCTGCGCTGCGGCGGGTGTTGGCGGGGGTGCGGCCTGTGGGCTCATGGCGGATGGGCTTGTCGGCTCTACGGTCAGTTTTGCGGTCAGCTCTGCAAGAACAGCCGGTAAACAGGGTTGGCGGTTTCCTCGACGTGAGGGTAGCCCAGCGTGTCCAGGAAATCCTTGAAGGCCTTGTTGTCGGCCTTGGGCACCTGCAGGCCGACCAGGATGCGGCCGTAGTCGGCGCCCTGGTTGCGGTAGTGAAAGAGGCTGATGTTCCAGCCCGGCCGCATGCTGGAGAGGAACTTCATCAGCGCGCCCGGCCGCTCGGGGAAGACGAAGCGCAGCAGGCGCTCGTCTTTGGACAGCGCACTGTGCCCGCCCACCATGTGGCGGATGTGTTCCTTGGCGAGCTCGTCGTGGGTGAGGTCCAGCGTCTTGAAGCCGTGGCGCGAGAAATTGGCGGCGATCTTGCTGCTCTCGCCCTTGGCCGACGTGGTCAAGCCCACAAAGACATGGGCTTTCGCGTCGTCGTTGATGCGATAGTTGAATTCCGTTACGCTGCGCGGCCCGCCGGGCAGCTCGCCAATCACTTCGCAAAAGCGCCGGAAGCTGCCGCGCTCTTCGGGAATCGTCACGGCGAACAGCGCTTCGCGCTCCTCGCCGACTTCGGCGCGCTCGGCGACGAAACGCAGGCGGTCGAAATTCATGTTGGCACCGCACAAGATGGCCGCGTAGGTTTCACCCTTGGTCTTGTGGGTGGCCACATACTGCTTGACAGCTGCCACGGCCATTGCGCCGGACGGCTCGACGATGCTGCGGGTGTCGACGAACACGTCCTTGATAGCGGCGCAGACGGCGTCGGTGTCGACGGTGATGAATTCATCGACCAGTTCGCGGCTGATACGGAAGGTTTCTTCACCCACCAGCTTGACGGCCGTGCCGTCGGCGAAGAGGCCGACGTCGCTCAGGGTCACGCGCTTTTTGGCGTTGACTGACTGCAGCATCGCGTCGGAGTCGTTCATCTGCACGCCGATGACTTTGATCTCGGGCCGCACCGCCTTGATGTAGTTGGCCACGCCGGAGATGAGCCCGCCGCCGCCGATGGCAACAAACACGGCGTCGAGCCGGCTGGAGCCGAGGCTTTGCAGCTGCATGAGGATTTCCATCGCGATCGTGCCCTGACCGGCGATGACGTCCGGGTCGTCAAACGGATGCACGAAAGTCAGGCCCTGCTTTTTCTCGAGCACCACGGCGTGGGCGTAGGCGTCGGAGTAGCTTTCTCCGTGCAGCACGACATTGCCGCCCCAGGCCCTGACGGCGTCGACCTTGAGCTGCGGTGTGGTGGTGGGCATGACGATGACGGCGCGTGTGCCGAGCTTTTGCGCGCTGAGTGCGACGCCTTGGGCATGGTTGCCGGCCGAGGCGCAAATCACGCCTTTTTTGAGCTGTTCGGGGCTCAGGTGAGCCATCTTGTTGTAGGCGCCCCGCAGCTTGAAGCTGAACACCGCCTGCTGGTCTTCGCGTTTGAGCAGCACGGTGTTTTTCAGGCGCAGGCTCAGGTTTTTGGCGGGCTCCAGCGCGGACTCCACTGCCACGTCATAAACCCGGGCTGTCAGGATCTTTTTCAGGTAGTCGGCTGGTTTCAGCGCGGGCTTCGACGTTTTGCCGGAAGGTTTCCCCGGAGCTTTGACTGCCTTGATGACTTTGGGAACAGGGCGGATGGCTTGTTTGGTGTGGGTTGGCATGTTTTTCTCGCAGCCTGACATCATAGTGGGCAAGAAAAAAGGCCCAGACTTTGCAGTCTGGGCCTGTAAATCCACCCTTAGAGGAGGTGGAGGAGACAACCGGTGCAAAAAGACCCTGAGTTGCCGGACAACTGATCTTGATGCGATGATTTCAGTATAGCGGGCCGATGTTGCGCTGCACAATATCTTGTGGCGTAAATTCGACATTTTTCACGGTTTAATCATAAATTTTATGCATGAGGAGAGAGATTCATGGAATGCACGGTGAGTTGGACGGGCCCGACGGCGGTCACAGGATCGCGCTCCGGAATGAGTTTTCTGGCTGAGACCGGCAGCGGCCACACCCTGGTGATGGACGGCGCGCCCGATGCCGACAAACCGGAAAACGGCGGCGTCAACCTGGCACCCCGGCCCATGGAAACCTTGCTGGCCGGGACCGGTGGCTGTACGGCCTACGACGTGGTGCTGATCCTCAAGCGTGGCCGCCAGGATGTTCGGGGTTGCTCGGTCAAATTGAGTGCCGAAAGGGCGCCTGTCGACCCCAAGGTGTTTACCAAAATCCACATGCATTTTGTCGTGACAGGCCGTGGCTTGGCCACCAGCGCAGTGGAACGCGCGGTCGCCATGAGTCACGACAAATACTGCTCGGCCACCATCATGCTGGCGAAAACAGCAGAGATCACGACCAGCTTCGAGGTCATCGAAGCTTGAGATTATTTTGGCCTCTGTCCCTTTGTAGATAAGCGCAAGCAGCTATTAAATTTATAGCAAGTGGTTGTGCCGGCTTGCGCTGCAGCGACAGAAACCTCAGATGTAGTGCGCCGTTGTTGTCATGACACGCGCCGCAGAGCGCATCAGGGCCTTGACCGGCTCGGGTAACTGCAGCGCGCCGGCCTGCTCGGCATCGCGTGCATGCAGCGCTTCATCGTCTTTCATTTGCGCCACGATGGCGCGCGACTCATGGTCGCCTGCCGGCAGGCGCTCCAGGTGGCTTGCCAGGTGCGCTTCAACCTGGCGCTCTGTCTCCACGACAAAACCCAGGCTCAGGCGATCACCGAGCCGGCTCGCGACCAGGCCCAGGCCGAAGGCGCCGGCATACCAGAGCGGATTGAGCAGGGAAGGCCGGGCGCCGAGTTCGTCGAGCCGGGTTTTTGTCCAGGCGAGGTGGTCACCCTCTTCACGGCTGGCCTGCAGGAAGTGCTCTCGCAGGGCCGGGTCGCGGGTACCCAGGGCCTGCGCGGCGTAAAGGGCCTGCGCACAGACTTCACCCACGTGGTTGACGCGCATCAGTGCGCCTGAACGCACCTTGTCCTGCGCGGCAAGCTCGGTTTTCTCACCGGGTACGGTTGGGCAGGTACGGCTGGCGCGCGGGGCGGCAAAAAGCGTGCGAAGGGCGCCGTCGGCGGCATTGAGTGCGGTATCGAGTGCGGTGGTCATGGTGCTTCGGTTCTTAGGGACGGAATGGTTCCATGTTATCCCTCGTCCGGTGGAATGGAAACGGCCACAAAAAAGCCCCCATGCGGGGGCTTTTATGAAAGGAAGGCCGGATCGGGATCCGGACGCAACCTTGATCTTTAGAACGTGTGGCGAATACCCAAGGCGATGTTGGTGGAGCCAACGCCTGCAGCAGACGTCACGCCGCCGAGGAAGCCATTGCCACCAGGGGCTGCCTGGCCTGAGCCCTTGTTGTCGAAGCGGGTCAGCACGGCATTCAGGTTGGTGCGCTTGGACAGCGCATAGGTGTAGGTCACGCCGTATGAGCTTGTGTCGGCATCTGCTGGACGCTTGTCATCAAGGCGGTTGTACGCCACAACCCACGTGTGTGGGCCGCTGGTCATGCGGTAACCGATGTGCGCCAGGTTGGCGTCCTGCCGGAAGGCATTGTTGTAGGCGGCTTGAAAGGCTGCGCCTACAGCTGCGCTACCGCTAGCGGTGGTAACGGTTGCGCCGATGGTGGAGAGGCCGCTTGGGTTGTCATCCTTGATCGTGGCGTACTGGCCGTACAGGGTACCGGGGCCTACGTCAACCGTTCCGCCCAGTACATTGTTTTCCAGTGACTTCTGACCGAGCTCATTGTTGCGCTGGTTGCGGCCAAAACCGAGGGAGAATCCATTGCCTTTGTAGATGACCATGCCGCCGAAGAAACGGCTGGCGGAGTTGCCGACCGTCGCGGTAGATGCCTCTCCAGCGCCATACATCAACGCTGCGGTGACGCCGCCTGTCTGAATGCCGTATTGCAGCGTATTGCTCAGGCGAATGTCGAAAGCCGGCGGGAAGCTGGCAATCTGGCCGGCTGCCAGGCTGGACTGGGTCTGGGACGCGTCAAAGGTGGCGCCAACCAGGTAGCCAGGCGTGTACTGGCGGCCGAGTGTGAACGCGCCGACCGGCGTGATCAGGCCCACGAATGACTGACGGTCGAACAGCCGGCTGCCTGTGGTACCAGGCAGGTTCACGCCAATCGTGCTTCCGATCGATGAATTTACAGCAGTGATCAGCGCGGCCGTAGAAGCTGCCGGAATGGGAAGCGTGGTCAAGCCAAGTCCTGCGGCGGTAGACATGCGATCCGGCATTTGAGTACCAGAGGCTGCTGAATTCGACATGGCTCCCGTGTCGACTTCAAAACGGTTCTCAAGCGTAAAAATGGCCTTGTAGCCGCCGCCGATGTCTTCGGTCCCGCGCAGGCCGAAGCGTGAACCTTCCATGATGCCACTGGCAATGTGGGTGATCGCCCCGCTTCGCAGGCCGGTGACATGGTTGACGCCGCCATCAACAATGCCATACACGGTCACAGTGCTTTGTGCCATGGCGGCGGAAGTGGACAAAAGTCCCATGATCGCAGTTGCAACGAGGGTCAGTTTTTTCATGGAGTCTCCAGAGAGTTTTAATTGAGGGAAAACCTTCGCAGTCATTGCCGTAAATGCACACACCGGCTTGACTCGATGGAGCAAAGATTAGTGGGGATGCGGCGGCCCGTAAAGAGAGGCAATACGGGGGGTATCACTTTTGCGACAGGGGAAAACCCGATGTTTTCCTGCCCCGGTTGATGTTGGCGGCAAACCTTGGGAGGCTGCCAGGAAATTGTGTTTCCCCTCTCAAATTCTGATGCTGAAGATCGTTTTAAGCGAGGCTGGAGAACGACGCAGTCATGCGCAACCGGTGGCTAGGGTTTGACCTCTAATCCGGGGCGTCTGGCGGGTTGGCGGCAGCAGAGTGACTCGCGTTTACAACGGTTCATGCCACATTGCGCCAGCCTGTCCCCTTTCCTGCCTGTTTTTTTGAGCCATAACGCTTCCCGGAGACAAAAAACGACTTGGGTTTGTGTTTTTCACCAAGGCAGGGCATCTGGGGGCGGGTGCCCTGCTTTGGGGCGGCCTGCCTCGGCTGCCTGGAAGCTTCCCTCGTACGGCATCGCCCGGCCGGCGCATTCGTGCGCGCACCTCCAGCGTGCGCAAAATGCGATGCGTTGTTAGGGACCAACAACTCGGGTATGAACGTTGCTAATAGTAGAGATAAGGCTTGGTGTGATTTGTGACTCTTTGGTTAAATCGGTCTAAGGGTAGTCACTGAGCCCTTATAAATGTTTGTTTCGTAGCAGTGTTTTGTTTTCCACCTTTTTGGAGATTTTCTAATGATGAAGAAAAGCCTAGTTGCTTTGGCTGTGCTGGCAGTTTCCGGCATGGCTTCTGCCCAGTCCACCGTGACCGTTTATGGCCTCGTGGACGCTTGGGTTGGTACCGTCAAGGACAACAACATCAGCCAGTCCGGCGTGAACGTTGCCCATCCTTTTTCCGGTAGCGGTGGTGGTCTGCAGACCAGCCGTTTCGGCCTGAAGGGTTCTGAGGACCTCGGCGGCGGCCTGAAAGCCAACTTCCTGCTGGAAGCCGGCTTTGATCCCAGCACCGGTGCTGCAAACAACTACACCAACCCCTATACCGCCGCGACTTCCAATGCAATCTTTGGCCGTCAGTCCTGGGTTGGTCTGTCTGGTGGCTTCGGTGAGCTGAAGCTCGGCAAAATGTGGACCCCGTACGACATGGTCAAGGGCTCCGGTGCCGCTGGCTTTGACTCGCTCCTGTTCGCGCCTTCCACCAGCGTGTGGGCCAGCAACAGCTACCAGGATCGTCCAGGCAATTCCGTGTACTACCAGACCCCCGATCTGGCTGGTTTCTCTGCTGCTGCGATGTACAGCTTCGGCGAAAACAAAACCGCTACTGTCAGCGCCGGCAAGATCGCCAGCTTTAACGTTGCTTATGCAAACGGCCCCATCGGCGCTTCTTTGGCCTATCAGACCGAAAAAGCCACTGGTGCCAGCACTGCCATCAAGTACACGCAGTTGAACGGTTCGTATGACTTCGGCGTGGTCAAGCTGCTCGGCGCTTACGGTACTGTGAAGAACGGCACCACCCCCGTGACCGGTTTGGCACAGGACAAAGCGACAGAGTATCAAATTGGCCTTGACTTCCCAGTCAACAGCACGTTCACCCTGTCCGGCGGTTATGCCCGCTCCAAGAGCACCCGCCCAGCTGGTGCTTCCGAGCTGAAGCGTACCGGCTATAGCCTGGCTGGTCTGTATGCGCTCTCCAAGCGTACGAACCTGTACGCTGGTGTTCAGAGCGGCAAGGAAACCGGTGCCGGTGTGACCGATCGCAAGACCAGCACCTACGGTGTTGGCGTTCGCCACACGTTCTAATCCAGGTTGGATCTAAACCCGGGCTTGCCTGGGTTCTCTCAAAAGCCGTTTCAGTGAAACGGCTTTTTTCTTTGGGTCGATTGAAATCTGGCTAAAAAGCCGATTCTGGCAAGCAGAAATCCTGGGTTTTCGCTGGCGTTGTTTCTTTTCCACGGGTCCCCGCCTATTTGTGGCTTGAGCACAACGGCTTGACTGTTTTTTCGGGCATTCCTTTGCGAATTGAAGCCCAGTCTGGTGCAATAGACCCAACTTCCCGAAACGGGGGTTGGCCCGGGTCTCTGGTGGTGCCATAAAGGCGAAAGTCTGAAATGGTCCCCGTGCCGGAGCCCTATGTTTAACCTTGGAGAAACTCTCAATGAAAAAGACTCTTATCGCCCTGGCTGCACTCGCTGCAACCGCTGGCGTCGCACATGCCCAATCCTCTGTGACCCTGTACGGCGTTGCCGATGCATTCGTTGGTCAAGAGAACGTTAAAGTTCAATCGGCTACCACCAACACCAGCATCAGCAACAGCAAGGTCGACGGTAGCGGCTTGAGCAGCTCGCGTTGGGGCATGCGCGGTAGCGAAGACCTCGGCGGCGGCATGGCTGCTGTGTTCACCCTCGAAGGCGGCTTCGGCATTGACAGCGGTGCGTTGGCCAATGCCGGCGGCAGCAGCGCAACCGCTTCGGCCAGCGTCCTGTTTGGCCGTACCGCTTCCGTGGGCCTGAAAGGCAGCTTCGGTGAAGTTCGCCTCGGTCGCCAGTACACCGCTTACGACTCGCTGCGCGGCGCTACCAACAACACGTATGACTCCAACACGTTCGCCACCAYCGGCACCGTGTGGGGCGTTGGTCTGCAAGACTACAGCAACCGTGCCAACAATTCCATCCGTTATGACTCCCCAGTTTTCTCTGGCTTCAGCGGTTCGGTGATGTACGCATTTGGTGAAGACAAGTCGGCAACGGTTTCTGCTTCCAGCAGCGCCAGCGCCCACATCAAGTACGCCAATGGCCCTCTGCTGGTCGGTTACGGCTACCAGGCTGAAAAGTCCAACGGCATCAGCACGATGTTCTCCGGCGCGAACGGCCTTGGCGCCAACAGCATCGCTTCCGCTGCCAGCAACGCAGGTACCCCATCTCCGCTCGTGACTACCCGCAAGTACAACTTGCTGGGCGCTACGTATGACTTCGGCGTTGCCAAGCTCGTCGGTAGCTACAACACCGCCAAGGGCCTGATCGCCGCTGGTGTGGATGCCAAGGACAAGGAATACCAAGTGGGCGTGAGCGTTCCGTTTGGCGCCGCTTCCATTGCTGCTGGTTATACCCGTACCAAGAGCGAGTTCGCCGGTATCAGCCGCAAAGGCACCGGCTACAGCCTGCTGGGTACCTATGACCTGTCCAAGCGCACCACGCTGTACACCGGTTACACCAATGTCAAGGGCGAGTCCGCAACGGACCTGACCCGTACCGACAAGAAAACCTTGTTCGCTGCTGGTGTTCGCCACACGTTCTAATCTGAAGCTGGCTTAAGCCAGTTTTTGATGAGAATCTGAAAGCCGTCTCGGGGTAACCCGGGGCGGCTTTTTTCGTGAAGAAAGACACATGTACACGTTTGATGCCGTGAGTCGTTGAAATTGGTGAAACTTTTCCGCATCTGCCGCGTTAAATGCGCAGGTTCTGCTATTTGAGTCAACTCGCAATAGATACTACGGTTCATCGTCGTCAGCCCCAATCTCTCAATGCCATTGCTACATCGCCACTTTTTCCTGTGCACGTTGCGTTTGCTGGCTGCCGGTTGCGTGCTCCTTATCGCGGGTTGTGCGGGATTCGCACCTTCCGCACCTGCAGCAGGCACGAACGTCGACTGGACTTCGGCGTCGTCCACAAGCACTACCGCAGATGCCATCAAGTGGCAGCACTGCACATTTCCGGGCAAGAAGTCGACACGCTACCGTGCTGTGCGCATGGACGGGCGCAATGCCATCCTCGGTGAATCCGACAGCGCCGCCAGCATGCTGCGGCAAAACCTGCGTATAGAGCCCGCAGAACTTGGAACCCTGGGCTTTTCCTGGAAGGTGCCGAAGATGATTACGGGTGCGGACATGACGCAACGCGACAGCGATGATTCACCCGTGCGTGTGGTCCTGGCCTTTGAAGGTGACAGGTCGAAGTTTTCCGCCAAGAACGCCATGCTTTCAGAGCTTGCATTGGCACTGACAGGCGAGCCGCTGCCTTATGCGACTCTCATGTATGTCTGGGGCTCTCACAGCGCGCCAGAAAGCGTGATCATCAATACACGGACCGACCGGATCCGCAAAGTGGTGATCGAATCCGGTCCCGGCCGCCTTGATCGCTGGCTCGATTACCAGCGTGACATTCGTGCCGACTACCAAAAGGCCTTCGGCGAGCCGCCCGGCGCTTTGGTCGGTGTCGCCATCATGACTGACAGCGACAACACGCGCCAAATCACCAAGGCATGGTACGGCCCCGTCAGCTTCAAAAGCAAAACTGCAAGCATGGTGGCCAGGCCCGCAATGGCGCCGGAATTGCTGCAGGTTTCACAAACCCCTGGATTTGCACCGCTATCCCTTCAGGACTAGTATTTAACCTGCTGAACTCGGGACCCCACTGACATGCGCGCTCCGGCCAATCTTCCAAGTGCTTCATCCATTCAGCCTGCTGCAGCGGGAGATATTGCAAACCCCGACCGCCCCTCTCCGCTTCGCGCCTCCGGCCGGGCCTTTGCGCAAATAGCGCAGTACCACCCCGAACTGACCGCCTTCCGGCGCGACCTGCATGCCCACCCGGAACTCGGGTTTGAAGAGGTTTACACCTCCAGCCGGGTAGTGCACGCGCTCAAGTTATGTGGCGTAGACGAGGTGCACACCGGTGTCGGTAAAACAGGTGTTGTGGCCGTCATCAAGGGTCAACAGCCAGCCAAGGCTTCCGGTCAACCCGGTTTTAAGCCCATGATCGGATTGCGCGCTGACATGGATGCGCTTCCCATGACAGAGCACAACGAATTTGGCTGGAAGTCCGCCAAGGCCGGGTTGATGCATGGATGTGGACATGACGGGCACACCACCATGTTGGTGGGTGCTGCCCGTTACCTCGCAGAGACGCGCAATTTTTCCGGCGATGCCGTGCTGGTTTTCCAGCCCGCGGAAGAAGGCCGTGGCGGTGCTGATGCGATGATCAAGGACGGCTTGTTCGAGCGTTTTCCCGTGCAAGCCATTTACGCCATGCACAACTGGCCCGCGATGCAGCCTGGCACCATCGGGATCAATCCCGGCCCCATGATGGCCGCAGCCGACCGCATCACCATCGAGATTACCGGCAAGGGCGGTCACGGGGCACACGCCTATCTCACGGTCGATCCGGTGCTGGTGGCCGCTCACATCATCACCGCGGTGCAAGGCATCGTCTCGCGCAACGTCAAGGCCATGGACAACGCCGTGATCAGCATTTGTGCCATCCAGGCAGGCGACCTGGGCGCGATGAGTGTGGTGCCTGGCAATGCCACACTGGTCGGCACGGTACGTACCTTCAAACCGGAAGTGCAGGACCTGGTCGAGCGGCGCCTCAAGGAGTTGTGCGCCGCAGTGGCGCAGGGCTTTGGCGCCACGGCCACCGTCAAGTACGAGCGGATCTACCCGGCCACCATCAACTCACCGGTCGAATACGAGCTGGCCACCAGCGTCGCCGAACAACTCGTGGGTGCAGAGAACGTTGTGCGCAACCTTGAGCCCAGCATGGGCTCGGAAGACTTTTCCTTCATGCTCAGGGTCAAGCCGGGTGCCTACTTGCGCCTGGGCCAGGGCGAACAGTTGCCCGATGGCAAAGGCGGAACCATGGGCGGCGTGGGCAGCCGCTTTTTGCATAACAGCTGCTATGACTTCAATGACAGCGTTCTGCCGCTGGGCTCCGCGCTGTTTGCAGGAATTGTCGAACGTTCGCTGCCGTTGCGCTGATTTGCTATTAATTTAATAGCTGCTCGCGCACACCCCTTATGGGCTGCGGGTGAATTCTTCTTGATACTCCAGGGGGCCGCCATCACAGGCGGGGCGACGCAAGCTACGTCTGCGCCTCACCTGTCTGTGCCCGTCTCAGGCATAACGCTTATTGCGCAGGTTGTTTTTCATTTCCTTGAGCAGCGGCTGTAGCTTGCTGCCGATGCGCAGTGCCACACAGGTTGCCAGGATGTCGATGATCATCAGGTGCATCAGGCGTGACACCATGGGGCTGTAGCGGTCGTAGCCCTCGGGGTGGTCGGCTGCCAGGTGGATGTTGCCGGCCGCGGCCAACGGCGAACCGGTGACCGTGATGACGATCGTGGTCGCGCCGTTCTTGCGGGCGATGTCGCAGGCGTCCATCAAATCGCGCGTGCGGCCAGAGTTGGAGATCACCACCACGCAGTCGCCCGGCCCCAGCAGCGAGGCGCTCATCACCTGCATGTGGCCGTCGCTGTAGGCGATGCTGGTGATGCCCAGGCGAAAGAACTTGTGCTGCGCATCCTGCGCCACGATGCCCGAATTGCCCACGCCGAAGAACTCAATCCGCTTGCCTGTGTTGTAAGTGGCCAGCAACGCGTCGGCGGCCCGTTCAACGGCTACGGAACTCGCGTCGTTGCGGTATTTCAAAAACGCCGCCACCGTGTTGTCGATCACTTTGACCATCACGTCGCCGGTCTTGTCGTCCGCGTCCACGCTGCGGTGGATGAAAGGTACGCCCTCACTCACGCTGCCCGCCAGCTTGAGCTTGAAGTCCGACAGCCCGTCATAACCCATGCTGCGGCAAAACCGCACCACAGTCGGCTTGCTCACATGCGAGCGGCTCGCCAGCTCCGTGATCGGCAAATTGGCAAATGCCCGCGGATCGGCCAGCACCAACCGGCCCACGCGTTGCTCCGCTGGCGCCAGTGACGGCAATGAAGCCTTTATTCGATCAAGCACGGGAACTGTCCTCCCTACGCTGCAAGATCTCACAGGTCTGCCAAATACCAGTCCGAGCCGCGGAACCGGCTTTGCCGGGCCGCGGGCGGGGCGCCCCCTCGGGGGGCAGCGAACCACACGCAGTGGGGAGCGTGGGGGCTAACATTCTTCGGACCAGCAATAGCCGTCTCTGGCAATCATCGCGCTCGCAGCGCTGGGCCCCCAGGTGCCGGCGGCATAAGGCCGTGGCGCACTCGCCTGGCTGCTCCAGCTGTCCATGATGGGCTCGACCCAGCGCCAGGCTTCTTCCTGCTCGTCGCTGCGCACGAAAAGATTCAAGCGCCCGTCGATCACATCCAGCAGCAGCCGTTCATAAGCGCCCACGCGCTCGGAGCCAAAGCGTTTGTCAAAATCCAGGTCCAGTTGCACCGGCGCCAGCGAAGGCGTGCCGCGGCCTCCCGTGCGCTGGTCGGCACCCTGCGCAAGCAGGTGCAGCTCCAGGCCGTCCTTGGGTTGCAGGTTGATCACCAGCCGGTTGGCCACATTGGAGCCGGCCAGCGCCGACTTGAAAATCGCGTGCGGCGCGGGGCGAAAGTTCACCTCGATGTGCGCATCGCGGCCGGCCAGGCGCTTGCCGGTGCGGATGTAAAACGGTACACCGGCCCAGCGCCAGTTGGCGATCTCGGTGCGCAGGGCCACAAAGGTTTCGGTCCTGCTGTCAGGGGGCACGCCTTTTTCGTCGCGGTAGCCGGGCACGGCTTCGCCGTCGATGTTGCCGGCCGCGTACTGGCCGCGCACCACATGCTGGCTCAGCGTTTCAGGCGTCCAGGCCTTCAGCGATCGCAATACCTTGAGCTTTTCGTCACGGATGGCATCGGCGTGCGAGTTGATGGGTGGTTCCATGCCGATGGCGCACAGCAGCTGCAGCGCATGGTTTTGCACCATGTCGCGCAGCGCGCCGGTGCTGTCGTAAAACGCACCGCGCTTTTCCACGCCCAGGTCTTCGGCGATGGTGATCTGGATGTTGGCAATCGTCTCGCGGCGCCACAGCGGTTCAAAGAGCGAATTGCCAAAGCGCAGCGCAAACAGGTTCTGCACCGACGGCTTGCCCAGGTAGTGGTCGATGCGAAAGATCTGCTGCTCGCTCAAAACACTGCGTACCGTCTTGTTGATGGCGCGGTTGGACGCCAAGTCGTGGCCCAGCGGCTTTTCCAGCACCACGCGCGTCTGCGGGCCATTGAGGCCCGCGGCGGCGATCTGCTCGCAGACCGTGGTGAAGAGGCTGGGCGCGGTGGCCACGTACATCACCACCACGTCGGCGGGCCGCTGCTGCAGTTTCGCAGCCAGCGCGGCATAGTCGGCCGGGTTGGAAAGGTCCATGCGCAGGTAGCCCAACATCGCCGCGAAGCGCGAGAACTCCTCTTCGCTCGGCCGCTTGGCCAGCTCGACATTGTCAAACCGGGACTTGATCAGCGCGCGGTACTGGTCGTCCGACAAATCGTCGCGTGCCACGCCCACAATGCGCCCGCCCTCCGGCAACGAGCCGTGGCGGAAGGCCTGGAACAGGGCCGGCATGATCTTGCGCCACACCAGGTCGCCGGTGCCGCCAAACAGGATGAGGTCAAAACTCATGGTAAAAAATTGTCTTGGTAATAAAGTTTCATATTCTATGGGCATAATGGTAACTCGACATCGAACCCGTGAAATGCCTGCATCCAGGCACAGCACGGTGTTTCATCCGGACCACTCCGCGTTTTGACCAGCCACCTAGCCATGACCCAACTTGACGCCCTGAAACAGTTCACCACCGTAGTCGCTGACACCGGTGACTTCAAGCAACTGGGGCAGTTCAAGCCGCAGGACGCCACCACCAATCCTTCCCTCATCCTCAAGGCGGTGCAGAAGGCCGACTACCAGCCCCTGCTGAAAGACACCGTGAGCCGCTTCAAGGGCCGGGCGCTTGACGAAGTCATGGACCGTCTGCTGGTGCGTTTTGGCTGCGAAATCCTTTCCATCATTCCGGGTCGGGTCTCGACGGAGGTTGATGCCCGCCTGAGCTTTGACGCCAACGCCACGTATACACGCGGCGAACGCATCATCGAGCTCTACCAGGCCGAAGGCATTCACATTGACCGCGTGCTGATCAAGGTCGCCGCCACCTGGGAAGGCATACAGGCGGCTGAAAAGCTGGAGCAGCGCGGCATCCACACCAACCTCACGCTGCTGTTTTCGTTCTGCCAGGCCATCGCCTGCGGCCAGGCCAAGGTCCAGCTGATCTCACCTTTTGTGGGCCGTATCTATGACTGGTACAAAAAATCTGCCGGCGCCGCCTGGGACGAAGCCGCCATGTCCGGCGCCAACGATCCCGGCGTGAAGTCGGTGCGCGAGATCTACAACCATTACAAGCACTTCGGCATTGCCACCGAGGTGATGGGCGCGAGCTTTCGCAACGTGGGCCAGATCACTGCACTGGCCGGCTGCGACCTCCTGACCATCAGCCCGGAACTGCTGGCCCAGCTTGCCGCCAGCGATGTCGCGTTGCCGCGCGCACTCGATGCCAAAGCCGCAGCGGCGCTGGATTTGCCCCCAGTGAACTTTGACGAAGCCGGATTCCGTTACGCGCTCAACGAAGACGCCATGGCCACCGAGAAGCTGGCCGAAGGCATTCGCGCTTTCGCGGCCGATGCCGTGAAACTTGAGCAGCTGATGCTGGCCGCATAACCTCCCGCACAGGACACGTCATGAACCGACCGCGTTGCGACCAGACTTCCGCATGGCCTGCGCTGCAGGCGCTGTATGCCGCTTCCGGCAAAGATTTCGACCTGAAGGCTGCATTTGCTGCCGATCCGGATCGCTTCGCCAGCTTCAGCCAGGACGCTCCCCACGTTTTTGCGGATCTTTCCAAAAACCTGATCGATGCCGCCAGCCAGGCCTTGCTATTTGACCTTGCGCGCGCGTGCGGGCTGGAGCAGCACCGCGACGCGATGTTTGCCGGGGAACTGATCAACGGCACCGAAAAGCGCGCCGTGATGCATTTTTTACTGCGAAATCCGGCCGTAGCCCAATATGAACGTGCGCCAGCAGCTATTAAAAATATAGCAACCGAGTTGGCCCAGGTTCACACCACGCTGGACGCGATGCTGGCGTATGCCGAACAGGTGCGCGCGGATGCCGCCATCACCGACGTTGTCAATATCGGCATAGGCGGCTCCGACCTGGGACCCCAAATGGCGGTGTTGGCGCTCGGCGAATTCGCCGCCACCGGCAAGCGCGTTCACTTTGTCTCCAATGTGGATGGGGACGAGCTGGCTACCGTGCTCAAGGGGCTCAAGCCGCAAAGCACGCTGTTCCTGATCGCGTCCAAAACCTTCACCACCACCGAGACCATGACCAACGCGCATTCGGCCCGGCGCTGGTTTGAGGCGCAAGGCGGACGCGACATCAGCCGGCATTTCGCCGCACTGACGACCAACGTCGCGGCAGCCAACGAATTCGGCATCAGCACCACCTTTGGTTTCTGGGACTGGGTGGGCGGGCGTTATTCGCTGTGGTCGGCCATCGGCTTGCCGGTAGCCATCGCCATTGGCGCAGCCGGCTTTCGCGAGCTGCTGGCCGGCGCGCACGCCATGGATGAGCACTTTCGCACCGCACCCCTGGAGCGCAACCTGCCGGTGCGCCTGGGTCTGCTCGACGTCTGGTACCGCAACTTTCATGGCTTTACCAGCCGCAGCATCGCGCCCTACAGCAGCGCGCTGCGCCGCCTGCCGGCCTACCTGCAGCAGCTGGAGATGGAGAGCAACGGCAAACGCGTGGATGCGGACGGCAAGGCTTTGCCGTTTGAAACGTCCCCGGTGCTGTGGGGCGAACCCGGCACCAACGGCCAGCACGCCTACTTTCAAATGCTGCACCAGGGGACGTCGGTGGTGCCGGTCGAGTTTGTGGCGGTGAAAACAGCCGCGCACGTACCGCACGACCTGCCGGGGCATCACGCCAAATTGTTGGCCAACGTTCTGGCCCAGGCGCAAGCCTTGATGACCGGCAAAGAAGAGGTCGGAGGCCACAGGCATTTTCCCGGCAATCGTCCCAGTACTTTCCTGTTGCTTGAGCGGCTCACCCCAGCCAGCCTGGGCGCGCTGATTGCCCTGCAGGAGCATCGTGTGTTTGTCAGCGGTGCGATCTGGGGCATCAACAGTTTTGACCAGTGGGGCGTCGAGCTCGGGAAGGTGCTGGCCAAAGACATCGAGCCACGCCTGCACAGCGGGGACGTCTTTGGCCTTGATGGCTCGACCGCCGGCCTGCTACGCAAGATTGCCGGCTGAATACCGCAAAAGTGTGCGTTTTTCCATTGCGGGAGCGCGCGCTTCCGTGGTCAACTTGCCACTTCGCCGATTTTTCGATGGCTTCGCATCATGTCTTTTTCCCTTCCGCTTCGCCGCCTTTTCCCCCGTTTTTCGATGTTCGCTGCAGCGTTTCTCACGCTGGCTCTGGTCTCCGGCTGCGCGACACGCCCGGCGCCCGACGAGGACACCGATGTCGATGAGCCGGTCAGCCGCGGCGGCACGCTGGGGCCGGCGGAGGGGGTGACTGGCACCGCCTGGGCCGAGATGTCGGCGCCGCCCAAGGCCGGTGAGCTCAAGCCAGACGACCTCAGGTGGGAAATCTTCCGCGTGCCGGGCAAGCAGCCGGCCAGCTACAGCTATGTGCGTCATGAGGGCCGCGACGCGGTGCTCGCAAAGGTCGAGGCGTCCGGCAGCATCCTGCGCCATCGCCACCGCATCGAGCCCGACCAGCTTGGGCTCGTGCGCTTTTCCTGGAACGTGCCGTACGCCGGTGCGGGCACCAACCTTGCACTGCCGCAACTCGAGGATGTGCCGGTGCGGGTAGTGCTCGCGTTCGAAGGCGACCGCTCGCGGCTGTCGATGAAGAACTCCCTGTTGTCCGAGTTGAGCCGGCTGCTGACCGGCGAAGAAATGCCGTTCGCGACACTGGTTTATTCGTGGTCGCGTGTCAACCGGCCAGGCGAAGTGGTCGTCAACGACCGCACCGACCGTATCCGCAAGATCATTGTCGACTCGGGCGACCACGGCTACAACGAATGGCGCAGCTACGAGCGTGACATCCGCGCCGACTACCGCAAGGCCTTTGGCGAAGATCCGGGCGCTTTGCTGAGCTTCGCTGTCTTCACCGAAGGCGAAAAAAACGAGGGCCAGCTGCAGGCCTTCTACGGGCCACTCAAGCTGGTGCCGGCTTCGGCTGTCGCGCGCAAATAGCGCCGCGACCGGTCGGCGTGCCTACGCCGACAGATTTCATTTTTCTGCCTCTTGAGCAAGCAACGCCGGCTAGCGGCCTGTATTGGCAGAGCGCGTCACGTTGGCCTTGACAATTTGTTGCATCTAATAATGCAAAGTTTAGGGAAATTACCACTCCTTCAATGCAACAAAGTATTGAAGTTCTCTTATCTGGTATCAAACCCGCAAGGACCTTTCTTCAAAATGCAGTGAACGGCAAAGCGGCCGTTTTGACTGACATAACGAAGGAGACACCTTATGAAGCGTTTTATCCAGGCAGGCCTGGTGCTTGCACTCTCGGGCGCCGGCATGGCCCATGCTGTGACCGAACTGGTGGTGGCGACGGTGAATAACGGCCACATGATCGAAATGCAGAAGCTCACGCCGGTTTTCGAGAAGGCCCATCCCGACATCAAGCTCAAGTGGGTCACGCTCGAAGAAGGTACGTTGCGTCAGCGCGTCACCACCGACATCGCCACCAAGGGCGGGCAGTTCGACGTGATGACCATCGGCCTGTACGAAGCGCCGATCTGGTCGAAGAAGGGCTGGCTGCAGCCCATTGCCACCGATGCCGCCTATGACGTCGACGACCTGTTGCCGGCCATCCGCGCCGGCCTGTCGTACGAAGGCAAGCTCTACGCCGCGCCGTTCTATGGCGAGAGCTCGATGCTCATGTACCGCAAGGACCTCGCCGACAAGGTCGGCTTCAAGATGCCCGAGCAGCCCACCTGGACACAGGTGAAGGAACTGGCCGGCAAGATCCATGATCCGAAGGCCGGTGTGTATGGCATGTGCCTGCGCGGCAAGCCGGGCTGGGGCGACAACATGGCCTTCCTGACCACGCTGGTCAATACCAACGGCGGCCAGTGGTTCGACATGCAGTGGAAACCGCAGATCGACACCAAGCCGTGGAAGGACGCGATCGGCTTCTACGTGGACCTGATGAAAGCCTACGGCCCGCCCGGCGCCTCGGCCAACAGCTTCAACGAGAACCTCGCACTCTTCAACGAAGGAAAGTGCGGCATGTGGGTGGACGCAACCATCGCCGCCTCGTTTATCAGTGATCCGAAGCAGTCGAAGGTGGCCGACAAGGTGGCCTTTGCCCAGGCCCCTGTTGCCGTCACGCCCAAGGGCGCCAACTGGCTGTGGACGTGGAACCTGGCCATTCCGGCCAGCTCGACCAAGGGCGCGGCTGCCCAGACCTTCGTGAAGTGGGCTACCTCCAGGGAGTACATCAATCTGGTCGCCAAAGAACATGGCTGGGGGACGGTACCCACCGGCACGCGCAAGTCGACCTACGCAAACCCAGAGTTCCAGAAGGTTGCGAAGTTTGCTGCCGCCGAGAAGAAAGCCATCGACAGCGCCAACCTCAGCGACAGCACGCTGCCCAAGTCGCCTTACGTCGGCGTGCAGTACGCGGCCATTCCCGAGTTCCAGGCCATCGGCGTGGCGGTGGGGCAGCAGATGAGCGCAGCGCTGTCGGGCAAGGTCACAGTGGACCAGGCCCTGAAGACATCACAGACAGCCGCCGAGCGCGAGATGAAAAAGGCCGGGTATTACAAGTAAACCCACAGGCAGCATGCCCTGCCCGCGGACCGGTGAAGCCGGATCCGCGGCAGTTCTGCCCCGACGCCCGGGACCCACAACATGAACCGCCTCCTGCCTCGCGCGCTCATGGCGCCCGCAGTGCTCACGCTCTTCCTCTGGATGATCGTGCCGCTCGTGATGACCCTGTACTTCTCGTTCGTGAGCTACAACCTCATGCAGCCCGGCGACCATCCGTTCGTCGGCATCGAGAACTTCCAGTACTTCATCACCGATCCGGACTTCTGGCCCGCGACCTGGAACACGCTGCTGCTCATCGGCAGCGTGATCGTCATCACGGTGGTGTTCGGCGTGCTGCTCGCGCTGCTGGTGAACGAGCCCTTTCCGGGGCGAGGCATCGTCCGCGTGCTGCTTATCTCGC
Source organism: Polaromonas sp. P1_F1 (assembly GCF_056405795.1). Lineage (NCBI taxonomy): Bacteria > Pseudomonadati > Pseudomonadota > Betaproteobacteria > Burkholderiales > Comamonadaceae > Polaromonas > Polaromonas sp. P1_F1. The sequence goes on along the minus strand of NZ_JBFUBJ010000003.1, from coordinate 356,861 downwards.
CTTTTTTTGTCATGCCCGCAGTGAACGCATTGCTGTGGAAGCACATGATGATGAACCCGATCTACGGCGTGCTTGCCGATCTCTGGCGTTTTTTCGGTGCGCAACCGGTCGACTGGCTCACCGATGTGCCGCTGTTGTCGGTGATCATCATGGTGGCCTGGCAATGGCTGCCCTTTGCCTGCCTGATCTTCATTACCTCGCTGCAGTCGCTCGACCGCGAGCAGATGGAAGCGGCACGCATGGACGGTGCAAGTTCGTTCCAGCGCTTCTTCTATCTCATCATTCCGCATCTTGGCCGGCCGATGGCGGTGGTGATCATGATCGAAATGATCTTTCTGCTCAGCGTGTTCGCCGAGATCGCCATCACCACCAATGGCGGCCCGGGCAACGAGAGCACCAATCTCACTTACATGATCTTCAAGCAGTCGCTCATGAACTTTGACGTGGGTGTGGCATCGGCAGGTGCTTTGTTTGCAGTGGTGGTGGCCAACATCGTGGCGGTGTTCCTCATCCGTATCGTCGGCAAGAACCTCGACTAAGGGAACGACTGTGCAACCCAGCAATTTTCTTCCGCAACTGCTGCGCACCGTGGGTGCGTGGGCAGTGGCGCTGCTGCTGTTCTTTCCGCTCGGCTGGCTGTTTCTCACGGCCTTCAAGACTGAACTGCAGGCGATTCATGTGCCGCCGCTCTTTATTTTCGAGCCCACGCTAGACAACTTCAGTGAAGTGCAGCGCCGCAGCGACTACTTGCTGTACGCGCGCAACTCGCTCATTACCAGCCTTGGCTCAACCCTCATCGGCCTGTTGATCGCGGCACCTGCCGCGTACTCGATGGCCTTCTTCCGTACGAAGAGGACGCGCGACATCCTGATGTGGATGCTTTCCACCAAGATGATGCCGGCGGTGGGTGCGCTGGTGCCGATCTACGTTCTCGCGCAGACCGCGGGCCTGCTGGATTCGCTCACCGCGCTGACCATTGTGTTCACGCTGGCGAACCTGCCGATCATGGTGTGGATGCTCTACAGCGCCTACAAGGACATTCCGAACGAGATCCTGGAAGCCGCACGCATGGACGGTGCGAGCCTCTGGACCGAATTTCGCCATGTTGTGCTGCCGCTGTCGGTGGGCGGTCTCGCTTCGACCGGCCTGCTGTGCCTGGTGCTGAGCTGGAACGAGGCCTTCTGGGCGCTCAACCTCAGTTCGGCCAAGGCCGGCACGCTGGCGACATTGATCGCCTCGTACTCCAGCCCCGAAGGGCTGTTCTGGGCCAAATTGTCAGCCGCCTCGCTGATGGCGATCGCACCGATCGTCGTGTTCGGCTGGTTCAGCCAGAAACAGCTGGTGCAAGGCCTGACATTCGGTGCGGTGAAGTGAAAGGAATTGACCCATGGCTTATCTGGAACTCAAGAACATCGAGAAAAGTTTCGGGGAAACCCAAATCATCCGCGGTGTTGATCTTGAAATCAACAAGGGCGAGTTCATCGTCTTCGTCGGACCTTCGGGTTGCGGTAAATCGACACTGCTGCGCCTCATCGCGGGGCTGGAGCCCATCACCCAAGGCAACTTGCTGCTGGACGGCAAGGACATCACCTGGACGCCTTCGGGCAAGCGTGACCTGGCGATGGTGTTCCAGAGCTACGCGCTCTACCCGCACATGAGTGTGTACGACAACATGTCCTTTGCGCTCAAGCTTGCGGGCGTGCCGAAGGACGAGATCCAGGCCAAGGTCGAGTACGCGGCCAAAACGCTCAACCTCACCCAGTACCTGGGCCGCACACCGAAAGACCTGTCGGGTGGACAGCGGCAGCGGGTGGCGATTGGCCGCGCCATCGTGCGTGCACCCAAGGTGTTCCTGTTCGACGAGCCCTTGTCCAACCTGGATGCCGCGCTGCGCGGCAACACGCGCGTCGAAATCCACAAGCTGCACCGCGCGCTCGGCGCGACGACCATTTACGTCACGCACGACCAGGTCGAGGCCATGACGCTGGCCGACCGCGTGGTGGTTCTCAGGGACGGGCTGATCGAGCAGGTCGGCACGCCGCTCGAGCTCTACGACCACCCGGCGAACCGGTTTGTCGCGCAGTTCATCGGCATGCCGTCGATGAACATGGTGGCGGCAAGCGCGATTCCGAGCTTCTCGGCGGCCACTGGCGGGCGCCTGCCGAGCGATGGTTTCCTGGGTGTGCGGCCGGAAGGCTTGCGCGTGCATCCGAGGCAGGCCGTTGCTTTGGGTGTGCAAGGCCGCGTGGAGCTGATCGAGGCACTCGGTGCCGACACCCTGATTCACGTCGACGTCGGCGGCGTGCCGCTGATAGCGCGCCAGAACGAACGGACACCGCTGCATGCCGGTGACGATGTAGCGGTCGAGCTCGACTCCTCGGTGCTTCATCTGTTTAACCGTGAAGGCCGTGCGGTTCCGGCCTGATTTTTCTTTTTTCTTCGGACATTCCCCTTGACTCTCGCAACAGCGCTTCCTGCGAAAACGCCATTGGCGCCTTCGGAATTCACGGTGCTTCACCTTGGACTGGGTTCATTTCATCGAGCCCACCAGGCCGTTTATCTTCAGCGGTTGATCGACGCGGGCGACACCCGTTGGTCCATCGTGGGCGCCAACATCCGGCCCGACATGGCCGAGGTCGTCGCGGCCTTGCAGGCACAGGGCGGGCGTTACACGCTGGAAACCGTATCGCCGGCCGGCGAATACCGCTATGAACAGATTGAGGCCATCCGCGAAGTGCTTCCCTGGGAAGACTCGCTGGCTGCGGTGATCTCTCGCGGCGCGGCGCCGTCCACGCGCATCGTTTCATTCACCGTGACCGAGGCAGGCTACTACCTCGACACGAAAGGCAAGCTGGACTTGTCTTTCAATGATCTCGCGGCAGACCTTGAGCGCGCACGCCGCGGCGAGGCGGGCGGGGAGGGCGTGACCATCTACGGCGCCGTCTGCGCGATCCTGCGTGCGCGCAAGGCGGCGCAGGCCGGCCCCGTGACCCTGCTCAACTGCGACAACCTGCGCCACAACGGCGACCGCTTTCGTGACGGGCTGCGCGAATTCATTGAACTCACAGGCGACACCGGGCTGCTTTCGTGGGTCGCGGGGAACACCCGCTGCCCCAACACGATGGTCGACCGTATCACGCCGCGTCCGCCACCCGAGCTGCGCGCTCGCGTCAAGGCCGCCACGGGGCGGGATGATGCGGCTGCGATCACTGGCGAGAGTTTCATTCAATGGGTGATCGAAGACAACTTCGCGGCCGGGCGCCCCGACTGGGGCCGTGTGGGCGTGGAACTGGTCGAGTCGGTGCAGCCCTACGAGGAGGCCAAGATCCGCATCCTCAATGCCACGCACAGCTGCATTGCCTGGGCCGGCACATTGGTCGGGCTCGATTTCATCCACGAAGGAACACACCACGCGGCAATCCGGAAGATGGCCTACGACTATGTGACCGACGACGTGATTCCCTGCCTGAGTTCTCCCGACTCTCCCGGGCCGATCGACCTCACAGCGTACCGCGATGTGGTGCTCGAGCGCTTTGGAAATCCTGCGATCCGCGACACCAACCAACGCGTGGCGGCGGACGGTTTCTCAAAGATTCCAGGGTTTATCGCGCCCACGGTACGGGAGCGGCTCGCCGCGGGACAGCCAATCGACAGCGTCGCAATGCTGCCTGCGCTGTTCCTTGTTTTCCTGCGGCGCTGGCACCGGGGAGCGCTGCCCTATGTCTACCAGGACCAGGGTATGGACGAGGCCGTGGCCCGCGCGATCTGTGACGCTGTCGATCCTGTGCGCGCGCTGTGCTCCGACGCGGGGCTATGGGGCAGTGCCGCAGGCGATACACGGCTGACGGATGCCGTGCGCGGCGCGATCGGGCGGGTAGCCGGCTTTGTCAATTCAGGGGTAAAAAGAACATGAGCGAACGTCTGAAGGACCGTCATGTGCTTCTGACGGGTGCCGGTGGCGGCATCGGTCTGGCGGTGGCTGAAGCCTGCATCGCCGAGGGCGCGCACTGCAGCGTGGTCGACCGGGCCGTGGTGACGCCTGAAGTCGTGCAGGCACTGCAAAAACGCCATCCCGGCCGCCTGGTCTACATCGCGGCGGACGTGACGGACGCCCGGGCGATTGCGCACCTGCTGGCGCAGGCACAGGCCGCTTTTGGCCCCATTCATACTCTGTTCAACAACGCGGCCGTGTTCGATCTCGCGCCCCTGCTTGACAGTGATGAGGCTTCTTTCGACAGGCTTTTTGCCGTCAATGTGAAAGGCATGTTCTTTGTCATGCAGGCCGTGCTTCGCCACATGGTCGAAGCCGGCACGCAGGGCGCGTCAGTCATCAACATGGCCTCGCAGGCCGGGCGGCGTGGCGAAGCGCTGGTGTCGCACTACTGCGCCACCAAGGCCGCGGTCATCAGCTACACCCAGAGTGCCGCATTGGCCATGGCGCCGCATGGCATTCGCGTCAACGGCATCGCACCCGGTGTGGTCGATACACCGATGTGGGACCACGTCGACAGCCTCTTCGCCAGGGCAGAGGGGTTGCCCCCGGGAGAAAAGAAGCGGCGTGTGGGCCTGGAAGTGCCGCTCGGCCGCATGGGTGTACCGGCCGACATCGCGGGAGCGGCCGTATTTCTGGCCAGCGATGAGGCGCGTTACATCACGGCGCAGACCCTGAATGTCGATGGCGGCAACGTCATGAGCTGATTTTTAGGGGTGGAGCGCGATGAATGAAGACTTCCATCTGTACCTCGACAGTGCCGACCTGGCTGAGCTGCAGGCGTGCCTGCCGCATCCGGTGGTGCACGGCGTGACCACCAACCCCACGCTGCTGCGGCGAGCGGGTGTCGGGCGCGCCGCGGTGCCCGGCCTCCTGGCGCGCTGTATCGAACTGGGTGCGCGGCAGGTGCAGGCGCAGGTGTATTCCAGCGAAGTCGATGGCATGCTTGAAGACGCGCAGGATCTTTTGCCGCACTTCGAGCGGGGTCAGCTGGTCGTGAAAATCCCCGCCACGCGCCAGGGCTTCGATGCCGGCGCCCGGCTTGTCGCGCAAGGTGTGCCGGTCACGTGGACGGCTGTCTACGCGCCTGAGCAGGCGCACTTTGCCGCCCAACTGGGCGCGGCTTATGCGGCACCCTACCTGGGACGGCTTGAGGACGCTGGTGTGGACGGGCTGGCGCTGATCGCGCAAATGCAGGCGCTGGTAGCGCAGCGGCCTTCGTCCGGCACCCGACTTCTGGTGGCGAGCATCCGCTCCCGCGAGGCCTGTCTTTCCTTGCTCCGATTAGGTGTGGGCGCCATCACAATTGCGCCGCGCCTCTTTGCAGAATTGCTCGATCATCCCGCCACGCTGGCTGCCGAGCGCGGGTTCCTGGCCGACGCCCGCGCCTTGCCCTGACAGAGGACAATCCGGAAACCATGCGCATTGCACTCACGGGCGAAGCCCTGATCGATTTCACCGCCGACGAGGCGGGCACGCTGGCGTTCCTGGGCCACGAGGGCGGCTCGCCGCTCAACACGGCTGTCGCCTGCGCGCGCCTCGGACAGCCCACTGGCTTCCTCACGCAGCTGTCGACCGACCTGTTCGGCGAACGCTTGATGCGTTTTCTCGAACGCAACGGCGTGGACACCCGTTTTATCCTGCGCAGCCATGCGCCGTCGACCCTGGCCTTCGTTGAGCGCACACCGCAGACCAACCGCTATGCCTTCTACACGCACGGCAGCGCCGATGCGACCTGGGCACCCGAGCCGCTGCCGCAGTTGCCGGCTGAATGCCGCTTTCTTCATTTCGGTTCGATCGCGCTCCTGCAGGAACCTGCGGCCACGCGCATCACCGGGCTGATGACTGCCAACGCCGGGCGCCGTGTGATCGTGTTCGATCCCAACGTGCGGCCCAGCCTGATTTCCGATATGGCAGCCTACCGCGCGCGCGTCATGAGCTGGTTTGCGATGGCCGATCTGGTCAAGCTCAGCGACGAAGATGCCGGACTGCTGGCGCCCGGCAGGCCTGTCGATGCGTTGGCAGCGGGTTGCCTGCACGCCGGTGCGCGAGCGGTCATCGTCACGCGCGGCGCCGGCGGTGCCACGCTCTGGCGCACGGGGCACGAGCCGTTGACTGTGGCGGCACCGCGTGTGAAGGTGGTCGACACCATCGGCGCGGGTGACACTTTTACGGCCGGGCTTTCAGTCTCGCTGCTTGCGCATGGCGTCGAACACCCGGCCCAGCTTGGCGAGCTGAGCGGCGACGCCTGGCGCGCAGTGATGCGCTTCGCCGCCACGGCCGCCGCACTGAACTGCACCCGTGAAGGCGCTGATCCGCCTACGCTGGAGGCCGTTCACGCTGCGCTCGTGCGGGAGGACAATGAGACGGTTGCTTCACGGTCCTGACCCAGACTGCCATGACAACGTCCACATCCAAACGCTCGATCCCCCGTCAGCGCCAACCCGAGCTGGAGCGCGATATTGCGCGCTCCCCATCGCTCGGTTACGAGGCACCTGAAACCGGTCTGGTGCGCTGTCTTGCACACGGCTTCCCGAGCCCGCTGGTACGCTGGCATTTTCATGAAGAGTATGAACTGCACCTGATCACCGAGACCTCGGGCAAGGCGTTTGTCGGCGACTGGATCGGACCGTTCCAGCCCGGTCATCTGGTGTTGTGCGGCCCGCGCCTGCCGCACAACTGGATTTCGCTTGACGTGCCCGAAGGCGGTGCCGCGGGACGCGACCGGGTGATCCAGTTCCATCACGAGCCCATCGAGCGCGCGGCAACCGGAATTCCTGAATTGCGCGAAGTGATGCAGCTGCTCGAACGGGCACGCCATGGCATCGAGTTCTTCGGCATGTCGCAGCAGGCGCAGACGCACTGGGACAACATCAAGGCCGCGCGTGGAGTGCGCCGTCTCGGCCACTTTTTTGAATTCATGGCCGACCTGGCGCAATGGACGGACTACCGGCTGCTGTCGAGCGTACAGATGCAGGGCACACAGGGCGCTGATGGCGACGCGCAGGTTGACCAGATCAACGGCATCGTCAACCGCATTACCGCCAACATGGCGGAGCCGATCTCGATGTCGGTCGTGGCGGCCGAGCTCGGCATGAGCGAGAGCCGCTTCAGCCGCTTCTTCCAGCGCTCCACCGGCAACAGCTTTACCGACTTCGTCAACCGTGTGCGCATCAACAGCGCGTGCCACCTGCTGATGCAGACCGACCACAACGTCACCGACATCTGCTATCAGGTCGGTTTCAACAATGTCGCAAACTTCAACCGGCGTTTCCTGGAGATCAAGGGCATGACGCCTACCGAGTTCAGGCGGCAGACAGACGACCGTTTTGGCCGATTATCCTGATGGTCCTGTAGCGTGAAATTAAAACTTGTACCCCAGTTGCAAGGTGAAGCAATCAGGGTCAAGGCCCACATCGATGGTCTGGTTGGTACTGAGCGTGCCGCGGGTTTTCAGGAAAGTCTTGGTATAGCTGGCTTCTACAAACCATTTTTTGTCGAGGTTGAAAATACCGCCCAGTTGCAACGCGGGGGCAAATTTCGACTTGAAGGATACGCTTGTGGCGGGACCGCCTGGGTTGGTCAACGCGGTCAGCAGGGCTGTGCCGCGTTCCTTGTAGAACTTCACGTAGGAGAGGCCCGCACCCAGGTTAGGACGAAACCGGGCGTCGGCATCAAGAAACCGGTATTGCGCGATCAGCGTGATGGGCAAGGCCCGGGTGTCGGCCACTGTGCCAACGCCAGCGAGCACACCTGCGCCGCTGACGTCATGCCTGAAGCCCAAACCGAGCGGCAGGTGCAGGCTGATGTGGTCGGTGACCATGTAGTTTACGGCGGCCGTTAACCTGGAACTGTTGCTGACGTCGACTTTCGCGCCCTGAATTACGCCAGTTCCGGACGGCGCCGAAAGGCTGCCGCTGTTCACGGAAGGCGCAATCCGCGTGACGCCGGCCGACACGGACCATGTGCCTGCCTGTTGTGCAAAGCCGTATACGGAAGAAACCGCCAGGGCGGCCGCTATGAAGAGTTTCTGGGAGGGATTCATGGGCAAGTGCGAATGCGGGATGTGTTCGGGTTGCTATGGCGTCATTGTTTGTGCCGGCGGTATTCGCGCCATCGCACGGGGCGAGGGAAGTCATCCGGTGGCTCATGAGAAATCATGGTAGCGGCAGGCGCCAACGTGCAGCATCTTCCTCCCCGTTTTTGTGAAGAGACTGTGGCGCCGCAGACGAAAGGCCTTGCTGTGTGAAAACGTTTTTCGTACAAAGTGGACGAGCAATAAAAAAAGGGCCGCGAAAGCGGCCCTTTTTTGATGGAGCGAAAAGCTCAGGCAGGCATTACATGCCCATGTCGCCCATGCCGCCCATTCCACCCATGCCGCCTGGCATGCCGCCGCCGGCGCCGGACTCTTCTTTCGGAGCTTCGGCAATCATGGCTTCGGTCGTCAGCATCAGGGATGCGACGGAGGCTGCATTCTGCAGTGCGGTGCGGGTGACCTTCGTGGGATCCAGGATACCCATTTCGATCATGTCGCCGTAGGTGTCGTTGGCTGCATTGAAGCCGTAGTTGCCCTTGCCGGCCAGAACCGCGTTGACCACCACAGAGGCTTCGCCGCCTGCGTTGTAAACGATTTCGCGCAGGGGGGCTTCGATGGCGCGCAGCACCAGCTTGATACCAGCATCCTGGTCAGGATTGTCGCCGGCGATCTTGCCAGCAGCTTGCTTGGCGCGCAGCAGGGCGACGCCACCGCCGGCCACAATGCCTTCTTCCACGGCAGCGCGGGTAGCGTGCAGCGCGTCTTCCACGCGGGCCTTCTTTTCCTTCATTTCGACTTCGGTGGCAGCGCCAACCTTGATCACGGCAACACCGCCGGCCAGCTTGGCCACGCGCTCTTGCAGTTTTTCACGGTCGTAGTCGCTGGTCGCTTCTTCGATCTGGACGCGCACTTGCTTGACGCGTGCTTCGATGTCGGCAGCGGCGCCGGAGCCGTCGATGATGATGGTGTTTTCTTTGCCCACTTCGATGCGCTTGGCTTGGCCGAGGTCAGCCAGCGTCACTTTTTCGAGCGACATGCCGACTTCTTCAGCGATGACCTTGCCGCCGGTCAGGCAGGCGATGTCTTCCAGCATGGCTTTGCGGCGGTCGCCGAAGCCAGGGGCCTTCACAGCCACAACCTTCAGGATGCCGCGCAGGGTGTTCACCACCAGAGTTGCCAGGGCTTCGCCCTCGACTTCTTCGGCAATGATCAGCAGCGGACGACCGGCCTTGGCGACTTGCTCCAGGGTGGGCAGCAGGTCACGGATGTTGCTGATCTTCTTGTCGTAGAGCAGAACAAACGGGTTGTCCAGCAGTGCGGACTGCTTTTCAGGGTTGTTGATGAAGTAAGGGGAGAGGTAGCCGCGGTCGAACTGCATGCCTTCGACGACGTCGAGTTCATTTTGCAGGGACTTGCCGTCTTCTACGGTGATCACGCCTTCTTTACCAACCTTGTCCATTGCGTCGGCAATGATCTTGCCGATGGATTCGTCGGAGTTGGCGGAGATGGAGCCGACCTGGGCGATTTCTTTCGAAGTCGTGGTGGGCTTGGAAGCCTTCTTGAGCTCTTCGGTCAGGGCCAGCACGGCCTTGTCGATACCGCGCTTGAGGTCCATCGGGTTCATGCCGGCGGCCACGTATTTCATGCCTTCGCGGACGATGGCTTGGGCCAGAACGGTAGCGGTGGTGGTGCCGTCGCCGGCGTTGTCGGAGGTCTTGGAAGCGACTTCCTTGACCATCTGCGCGCCCATGTTCTGCAGCTTGTCCTTCAGTTCGATTTCCTTGGCGACGGACACACCGTCCTTGGTCACCGTGGGGGCGCCGAACGAGCGCTCCAGAACCACGTTACGACCTTTGGGGCCCAGGGTTACCTTGACGGCGTTGGCCAGGATGTTCACACCCTCGACCATGCGTGCGCGGGCTTCGCCGCCGAAAATTACGTCTTTTGCTGCCATGATGCAGATTCCTTAAAGTTTATGGATGAAATCGCCTGCTAGCCCAAGTAGGAGATGCGCCAGCAGCTATCAAATAAATAGCAGAAGAGAGGTTACTTCTCGACCACTGCAAACAGGTCTTCTTCTTTCATGACGAGCAGTTCGTCGCCGTCGACCTTGACGGTCTGGCCGCTGTATTTGCCGAACAGCACGCGGTCGCCAACTTTCACGCCCACGGGGCTCAATTCGCCCTTGTCGTTCTTCTTGCCTGGGCCAACGGCCAGCACTTCGCCCTGATCAGGCTTTTCAGCGGCGCTGTCAGGAATGACGATGCCGGAAGCGGTTTTGGTTTCGTTTTCCACGCGTTTGACGATCACGCGGTCGTGCAAAGGACGAAGTTTCATGAGAGCTCCTTGTTTGAGAACAATGGTTTTGGGAATCAAAAAGCACCCGCGTAAAAGTGAGTGCCTGTTAACTTGGTGGATTGACTGGGCTTTGTTAGCACTCAATACCATCGAGTGCTAATCATAGAGGCAATCAGGCCTGTTTTCAAGGTGGCGCCGCTGAAAACTGCTGTTTTGGTGCTTTAGCTGTGACCCGGATCGATTCTCGGGTTCCCACCCTGGCCGTCCGGCGGCATCCCGGAGGGGGAGCGAGTGGAGAAACGCTGACGGGAGACGAAGGGACGGCGTGTCGTCCTACGCTCAACTCAGGCTCCGCAAACCGGGGATTTTGGAGGCTGCTGGCTACTATTTATCCAGGTGTTACAAGCCGCTTCGTTCTTTAACGGGGTGTTGCGGATTGTTCTTTCCGTGCCATGTTGGCTCACAACCGCATCCCTGTAACCATGACCACAAAGACCTCAACCGAGCTTCAGTTCCTTTCAACCGGCATCCCAGGCCTGGACAACATCCTTGGAGGCGGCCTCATCAAGGACCGCATTTACCTGATCGAAGGTGAGCCTGGCACCGGCAAGACCACCACCGGCCTGCAATTTCTGGTGGAAGGCGCCCGGCAGTGTGAGTCCGTTGTGTACATCACACTGGCCGAAACAGCCGCGGAGCTGACCGGCGTGGCCGAATCCCATGGCTGGAACATGAAGGGTATTCACATTCATGAAGTCCTGCCGTCTGAAAACCTGCTGATGCCGGAGGCCGAATACACCATGTTCCACCCTTCGGAGGTGGAGATGGGTACCACCACACAGATGATTCTGTCCGTGATTGAAGAGCGAAAACCGACCCGGGTGGTGATTGATTCCCTCTCCGAATTGCAATTGCTGGCCGATACGCCGCTGCGCTATCGCCGCCAGGTGCTGGCGCTCAAGCAATTCTTTGCCAGCCGGTCCTGCACCGTGATGCTGCTCGACGATCGCACGGCCGCCGGCATAGACCTTCAGGTGCGCTCCATTGCCCATGGCGTGATTACGCTGGATCAGTCCGTGAAGGACTATGGGGCCGAGCGGCGCCGCGTGCGCGTGGTGAAGTACCGCGGCATTGCCTTTCGCGGCGGCCTGCATGACTACGACATCCAGTACGGGGGCCTGTGCGTGTACCCGCGCCTGGTGGCGGCCGAGTCGCGGGTGATGGGCAAGCGCGAGCAGCTCAAAAGCGGCCTTACCGAGCTCGATACCCTCCTTGGCGGCGGCCTGGAAGAGGGCACGAGCACCCTCATCGCCGGGCCTCCCGGCACCGGCAAGTCGTCGCTGGCGGCCCAGTTTGTCACTGCCGCGGCGCAGCGCGGGCAGACCAGCGCGATGTTCCTGTTTGAAGAGGCGGCCAACAACCTGTTGAACCGGGCGGACGGCCTGGGGATGAAAATCCGCGAACCCTACGAAGTGGGTGTGCTGAGCATTCAGCAGATCGACCCGGCCGAACTGTCCCCCGGGGAGTTCGCGTCGGTGGTGTGCCAGGCTGCCGACCGCGGCTGCAAAGTCGTCGTCATCGACAGCATCAACGGCTATCTCAACGCCATGCCGGATGAGCGCTTCCTTACCACGCATTTGCACGAACTGCTGACGTACCTGGGCCAGCGCGGTGTGGTAACCATCCTGGTGGGCGTTCAGCAGGGCATGCTGGGCGGCCAGATGTCCACCACGGTGGACGCCAGCTATCTGGCCGACAACGTGCTCATGCTGCGCTACTTCGAGCATGACGGCGAGGTCAAGCAGGCCGTGTCGGTGTTTAAAAAGCGAGGCAGCCTGCACGAACGCACCATCCGCGAATTTTCCATGTCCCGCAAGGGCATCCATGTGGGCGCACCCCTGCGCGGCTTCCGCGGCATTCTGACGGGGGTGCCTGTCTACATCGGCAATGATCCTGAAGTGGGTGCTGCCCGCGGAGCGAGATAGGTGGAGCGGCGAATCGTCATTTGTGCACCTACAGGGCGGGACGCGGCGCTGACTGCCAAAGTGCTCCGGTCCGTGGGTATCCACAGCATTGTGTGTGCAAACAGCGATGAGCTTATGACGCAACTCCCGCTGGGTGCCGGCGCCCTCTTGCTGGTGGAAGAGGTTGTCAGTGGTGCCGCCATGCGGCCACTGGCCGAATACGTGGCCTCACAGCCCACCTGGTCGGACATCCCCATCCTGCTTTTGACACGCAGCGGCGCCGATTCGCTGGATGTGCAGCGGGCGGTCGAGCATCTGGGTAACGTCACGCTGGTGGAGCGGCCCGTGCGCACCATTGCCCTGATTACCGCCACCCGTTCGGCCGTGCGGGCCCGCGAAAGGCAATACCAGGTGCGCGATGCCGACAAGCGCAAGGACGAGTTCCTGGCTACGCTTGCGCATGAACTGCGCAATCCGCTGGCGCCGATCCGTACGTCCATGGGAATCCTCAGGCATCTTTACCCGGATTCGGACCAGATCACGCAGCTGCGCAATGTCGTGGACCGCCAGGTGGCTCACCTGACGCGATTGGTGGATGACCTGTTGGACGTAGCCCGCATCACCAGCGGCAAGGTCACCCTGAAAAGGGGGCAGATCACACTGCAATCAGTGATCAACCATGCGGTGGAGATTTCCGGCTCCGCCATGGAAAGCAAGCAGCACCGGTTGGACGTGCAGGAGCCGGACACACCGTATCTGCTGGATGCCGATCACGCGCGCCTGGTGCAAAGCGTCGCCAACCTTCTTGTCAACGCCGCCAAGTTCACGCATCCAGGCGGGCATATCGTGCTGCGCGCGGAAGTCGAGGGGCCTGTGGTGACTTTCCGTGTCGCCGACAACGGGATCGGGCTTGAGGCATCTTCTCTGGCAAAGATCTTTGACCTGTTTGCCCAGACGCCCGTGCCTGGCGAAGCGCCGACCGGTCTGGGAATCGGTCTGAGCCTGGCCAGACAGTTTGCCGAGATGCACGGCGGCACTCTGCATGCCAGCAGTGAAGGCCTTGGTCATGGCAGTGAGTTCGTCCTGGCGCTGCCGGTGGTTCTGGAGGGCGGGCATCCTATATCGCCTGTGCAAGTGGCGGGCCCCGCCTGGTCCGGAAACGCCAAAAAAATCCTGGTGGTGGACGACAACGTGGACGCGGCCAATACCTTGGGAGCTTTGCTTGGCATGGATGGTTTTGCAGTGACAACGGCGTATGACGGTCTGGCCGCCGTTGCCGCCGCCAAGGCTCACAGGCCGGACGTTATCGTCATGGACATCGGAATGCCCGGCATGAACGGGTACGACGCAGCACGCTTGATCCGCCAGCAGCCGGCCACTGAAAATATGGTCCTTATTGCGCTCACTGGCTGGGGGCAGACAACAGACAAAGCCCTTGCCAGTCTGGCCGGGTTTAACCATCACCTGGTCAAACCGGTGGATTACGAAAGCCTGATGTCCTGCCTCGTTGCCTGATGTGGGTAAAAAGCAGCGGCCGGAATTCCGGGAATTAAAGCTCCAACCAGGGAAGTGGTGCCTGATTCGAGCTTGTCCTACACGCATTTCCTATCCCGCTGACGCATCGTGGCCAGGCGTGAACCTACAGTCAAAGCCCAGCCACTCAAAGCCTTCATTGGCGCCGCCATGTTTCTAGACAGCTTTCCCCTGCATGAACCAGAAATCCGGGCAACCCGGCCTGTGCGCGAAGTCGCCATGGAAGCGGGGAAATCCCGCAGTGCCTGGCCGTTCATCGTCACCGGCAACGGTTTTGGTGTAACGCATGCTGCCCGTGATTCCCGGGGGGGAATGCCCTCAATGTCGGCATCCGCATTTCCCGCCGCGGATCCCGGCAGCTTTGTTACGTGACGTTCAGCGACACGAAGGACACGAGATGGGCCTGAAAAAACGTATTGATCCAAAGAGTGATCGTGACCGCAAGAACGGGTCAGCCGCACAGCCTGACGCCATATCTGCCGAGGAATACGGCAGAGAGGGCACCAACAAGACCATCGCGCAGCCCAAAGCCGACAATGCGCCGTCCGAAGAATTGGGCAATACCCCGCATGTCGGGAAAAGCCCCTACACGCGCGGTTGAATCGCGGGGTTGATCTTCTGGATTAGCGAGGGGAGGGACCTCTTGGGCCCTTAACTTCGCTGCGCGAAGTGAGCCTGCGCTGAAGAACTGATACCGGGCTGTCCGCCCGGCGGCCTTACAGGCCGGCTGCAGCGCGCAGCGCAGCAGCTTTATCGGTACGTTCCCAGGTAAATTCCGGCTCGTCGCGGCCGAAGTGGCCATAGGCTGCCGTCTTTTCGTAGATGGGGCGCAGCAGGTCCAGCATCTGGATGATGCCCTTGGGGCGCAAGTCAAAGTGTTCATTGACGAGAGCCGAGAGTTTCTCGTCGGAGATCACGCCGGTGCCTTCGGTATAGACCGTGACGTTCATGGGGCGGGCTACGCCGATGGCATAAGCCACCTGGATCTGGCATTGGCGTGCCAGGCCCGCGGCCACAATATTTTTGGCCACATAACGGGCTGCGTAGGCAGCTGAGCGGTCCACCTTGCTGGGGTCTTTGCCGCTGAACGCGCCGCCGCCGTGCGGGCAGGCGCCGCCGTAGGTGTCGACGATGATCTTGCGGCCGGTCAGGCCGCAGTCGCCCTGCGGGCCGCCGATGACGAAGCGGCCGGTCGGGTTGATCAGGTACTTGGTGTCCTTGAGCCACTCTTTGGGCAGCACGGGCTTGATGATCTCTTCAATGATGGCTTCGGTGAACGAGGCCTTCATCTTGTGGGCAGTTTCGCTCTGGTCGGGGCTGTGCTGGGTCGACAGCACCACGGTGTCGATGCTGTGCGGCTTGCCGTCCACATAGCGCATGGTGACCTGGCTCTTGGCGTCGGGGCGCAGGAAAGGCAGGCGGCCGTCCTTGCGCAGCTGGGCCTGGCGCTCGACGAGGCGGTGTGCGTAGTAAATCGGCGCGGGCATCAGATCGGGCGTTTCGTCGCAGGCGTAGCCGAACATGAGGCCCTGGTCGCCGGCGCCGATGTTCAGGTGGTCGTCACTGGCATGGTCTACGCCCTGGGCGATGTCGTTGGACTGCTTGTCATAGCAAACCATGACGGCGCAACCCTTGTAGTCGATGCCGTACTCGGTGTTGTCGTAGCCGATGCGCTTGATGGTGTCGCGCGCGACCTGGATGTAGTCGACATGCGCGTTGGTGGTGATCTCGCCGGCCAGCACGACGAGGCCGGTGTTGGTCAGGGTTTCGGCGGCGACGCGGCTGCGTGGGTCCTGCTTGAAAATTGCGTCGAGGATCGCGTCGGAAATCTGGTCGGCGACCTTGTCGGGATGGCCTTCAGAGACGGATTCGGATGTAAAGAGAAAATCGTTCGCCATTGCGTACACTCCATGAAGTTTGTCGGCGCGTTGCCGGCTGGAATGCCTCGGCGAACGCTTTAGCAGTTTGGTTTAATGTCGCCCTGCAAGTAGTTCAGTAACTCGGCGACAGACTGCATTATATGACGGCTGGTTTTTGGCCGGCGTAACCTTTCGATACCCCTTTCACCTGATTCATGCCCTGGTTGTTTCGCTTCTTTTCCCTCTGGCCGCTGGCCGCCCTGCATGCGCTGGGCGGCATGCTGGGCTGGCTGGTGTGGGGCTTGAGTCCGCGCTACCGCGCCCAGTTCAGGGCACATGTGGCGCAGGCCGGACTGCCGTTCGCGGTCGCCCGCCCGGCGATTGCCGAGGCTGGGCGCTTTATTGCCGAACTACCCAAGCTGTGGATGCGGCCGGCTTCGGAGTCCTGCCTGGGTAATGTCCGCATCGAAGGCCAGGTGCATGCGGAGCAGGCCTTCGCCGAAGGCCGCGGGGTGATTTTTTTTGGTCCCCATTGCGGCAGCTTCGAGCTGGGCCCGCAAGCGCTGGCCGAGCTGTATGGGCCCATTACCGCGATTTACCGGCCCGCGCGCAAGGCCTGGCTGGCCCGGCTGGAACGCCTGGCGCGTGACCGGGCCAATCTCACCGTCGTGCCCGCTTCCTTAAGCGGCATCCGCCTCATGCATAAAACCCTCAAAGCCAATCAGGCCGTGGCTTTGCTGACGGACCAGGTGCCGCCCGAAGGCCTGGGCGTGTGGGCGCCTTTTTTTGGCAAGCCGGCCTACACGATGACACTGGCTGCGCGGCTGGCGTTGCAAAGCGGTGCGGTGCTGCTGCCCGTCAGTTGCGAGCGCCTGGCCCGCGGCAAAGGGTATTTCCTCAAGATATGGCCTCCGGTGCAGGGGATGGACGCCTCAGATTCCGGCGCGCGCGCCGACCTGCTGCATGGGGTGACACAGATCAACCGGGCGATCGAAGCCATTGTGCTGAGCCAGCCTGGCCAGTATTTGTGGGGCTATGCACGCTACAAGACACCTCGCAAGGAAACTCCCCTTTGAAGACTCCCCGCCAGTTGGCCAGCCGAATCGTGACCCGCGGCGGCATTTTCTTTATGCGGGTGCTGGCGCTGCTGCCGCTTTCCTGGACGCGTGGCCTGGGCGTGCTGCTCGGCTGGATGTTGTATGCGATGGTAGGCTCGCGCCGGCGCGTGGTGGCCACCAATTTCGCGTTGTGCTTTCCCGGTTACCCGACCGCAGAGCGGCGCCGCCTCACGGTGCTGACATTTGTATTTTTTGCCCAGGCCTGGCTGGACCGCGCCTGGCTGTGGCACGCGCCCCAGGCCTGGGTGCAGCGGCGCGTTCAGGTGACGGGGGCTGTGCAGGAACTGGAGGGCAATGAGCCCACGGTGATATTCCTGCCGCATTTCGTCGGCCTGGATGCGGCATGGGCCGGTGTGGCGCTGCAGATGCCGCGGCCTTCGACCACCATTTACACCGACCAGTCGAACAAACTGGTCGACCGCTGGATACTGCGGGGCCGGCGGCGGTTTGGCAACCTGCGGCTTTTTGGGCGGGGTGATGGCGTCAAGCCCATTGTGGCCGCGCTTCGGGAAGGGCAGCCGCTTTACCTGTTGCCCGACATGGACTTCGGCCCTGACGATTCAGTGTTCGTGCCTTTTTACGGCATACCC
This sequence comes from Polaromonas sp. P1_F1, assembly GCF_056405795.1. Classification (NCBI taxonomy): domain Bacteria; kingdom Pseudomonadati; phylum Pseudomonadota; class Betaproteobacteria; order Burkholderiales; family Comamonadaceae; genus Polaromonas; species Polaromonas sp. P1_F1. Next base: position 339,472 of record NZ_JBFUBJ010000003.1, on the reverse strand, counting down.
ACCGCAACGGTCCCGTCTCTCTCTCGATTTGCACGCCTGGGCCGCGCCAAGGTGCTGCCCCTGTTGCCCCGAATCACTCCGACGGGCTATGAGGTGGAGGTGTTGCCGGCCTGGGCGGATTTCCCCAGCGACGACCCGGTGGCCGACACCGCACGCATGAACGCGCAGCTGCAGGACTACATCAACACCATGCCCGCCCAGTACTACTGGGTGCACAAGCGCTTTAAAACCCGACCAGAAGGCGAGCCGTCCCTGTATTGACGGCGGGCGGGTTGGGCCGAAATTTTAGGGGAATAGTCCTCCGGGCCAGGCGGAATGAGCGCAAGCGGCTATTAAATCAATAGCAATCTAGCGCAGAAAATCCTGCAGGTGTGCCGCCACCAATGCGGGCTGCTCGTGCACGATCCAGTGGGTTGCGCCTTCGATGCGGCGTAAATCCATCTGCGGCACGTAGTCGCCCAAGCCTTCCAGCAGTGCGGGCGGCAAGGCCGTATCGTCCAGTGCCCAGAGCACCAGCGTCGGCAGGTGAACTTCCAGCATGTCCCGTGGAATGCTCACTGCCGCGGCGGCCGGGTCGTTGTGCGGCGGCCCGGGCCGGGGCGGGCGCAAGGGCGAAGCCCGGTAGTAATTGCAGGGGCCTGTCAGGCCCTTGCGCCAGATTTCGCGGTATTGGTCCTTGATGGCGTCGGTCAGCCACGCGTGCGGCCCATCGACCGCGCCCATGTTGGCAAAAAAATCCCAGAGCCGCCGAAAGTCATCTTCGGCCAGCAAGGCTTCGGCGTCGGGGCGAATCAGGAAGTTCATGTAGGCGCTGGCGGCTTGCTGCGCCGGCGAATGCTGCAGTTCGCGCAGAAAAGTGCCGGGGTGCGGCGAGTTGATGATGGCCAGCTTTTTCATCAACGCGGGATGGCCCGCAGCCAGGTTCCAGGCCACCGCGCCGCCCCAGTCATGGGCCACAAGGCATTCCAGTTGGCCACCTTCCAGCGCAATCAGCGCTGCAATGTCCTGCACCAGGTGTTTGGGCCGGTAGGCGGTTGCCTCCAGCGGCGCGCTGGAATGTTCAAAGCCGCGCAGGTTGGGCGCCACACAGCGAAAGCCGCCGTTTTCAGGCCGCGCGAAGTGTTCCAGCAAGCCGTCCCAGACAAAAGCGGCTTCCGGAAAGCCGTGCAGGAACATCAGGACAGGGCGGCCCGTTTCGCCCGCAATCCGGCAGGACAGGGTGATGCCGTGGGGCAATGCATACAAGCGGGTGGCGATCATGTTGCTACACTTTTTATAGCTGTTTGCGCTTGTCCCAGTTGGGTTGGAGCCGGTATTTGCCTGAAATTTCAGCGCTGGAGAGCTGCCTCAGTCATTGATCTCGGGCAGCTCTTCAGGCGCCGCTTTGGCAGGCTTTGCCGGTTTTTCGGCCGGATGGGCCCAGTCCCACAAATGCTGGGCTACTTCCTCGACACCGCGGCGCTTCAGCGAAGAAAAGAGTTTGACGTCTCCGCCGCCGGCCTGCAGTCGCACAATGGACAGCGCCTTGGCCGCTTCGGTCTTGTTGAGCTTGTCGGACTTGGTCAGCAGCACCAGGAACTTGAGGCCGTCTTCCACCCGCGGCCGGATCACGTCCAGCAGGATCTCGTCGAGCTCGGTCAGGCCCAGGCGCGGGTCGCACAGCAGCACCACGGCCTTGAGGTTGTCGCGCGTCTGCAAATAGTTGCCCATCACCTGCTGCCAGCGGTACTTGGCTTCCTTGGGCACGGCCGCATAGCCGTAGCCCGGCAGGTCGGCCAGTACGGCGTCCGTCACGCCCTGCTTGCCCAGGCTGAACAGGTTGATGCTCTGCGTGCGGCCCGGCGTCTTGGAGGCAAATGCCAGCCGGTGTTGCTGCGTCAGCGTGTTGATACAGGTGGATTTGCCGGCGTTGGAACGGCCGACAAAGGCGATTTCAGGCACGTCGACACGGGGCAGGTGCTTGAGCTCAGGCGCTGTGGTCAGGAATTTGGCGGTGTGCAGCCAGCCCATCGCGATTTTGGGATCGGGCGCGCCAGTTGCGGCTAAGGGTGGTTTGGACGGAGAGGGTGAGGTCATGATCGGGCGGTCCCTGGAGATCGGTTGCACGCTACCGGCATGCGTTGGAGGGAGCAATGGCTTCGGGGACGGAACCCGGGAAGCGCTGAGGCGGTGCGGAGCTGCTGGCCCGTTGCCGCGGCAAGACCCGAATAATCGGGGGTGCCCTGAAGCCATTGTAAAATCAGAAAGTTATAAGTTTTGTGCGCCAACCAATTAAAACCCCCGATATGAAGCTGTTCGTTACTTCTCTCCTGGCCGCCTTGCTGGCCGTGCCTGCCGTGTCGTCTTATGCTGCCGGCGAAGCCGCACCTGCACATGGCGCCGCTTCGGCTCCCGCAGCAGCAGCAGCCCCGGCCAAGATTGCCAAGCCTGATCTGGTCAAGGGCGAGGCCAGCTTCACCGCAGTTTGCGCCAGCTGCCACGGCGCCGACGGAAATTCCGGCACCCCCGCCAACCCCAAGCTGGCGCAGCAGCACCCCGAATACCTGGTCAAGCAGCTGCAGGAGTTCAAGGCCGGCAAGCGCAAGAACCCCATCATGCAAGGCTTTGCGTCCGCGCTGTCTGAAGACGACATGAAAAACATCGCTTACTGGGCGACGTCCAAGAAAGCCAAAACCGGCTTTGCCAAAGACAAGGAACTGGTTGCACTCGGCGAGCGTATCTACCGCGGCGGCGTGCAGGACCGCCAGATCGCAGCCTGCGCAGGCTGCCACAGCCCCACGGGCGCCGGCATTCCTTCCCAATATCCCCGCCTGAGCGGCCAGCATTCTGAGTACACGGTGACGCAGTTGACGGCTTTCCGTGACGGCGGCCGCGGCAACAGCCTGCCCATGAGCCAGGTGGCTGCCAAGCTGAACGACCGTGAAATCCGTGCGCTGGCCGACTACATTGCCGGCCTGCGTTAAGCAAAGTACAGCAAAGGACTGGCAGGCGAGCGTTTTTTTGCTGAAAGTACCCGCAGGCTGCCTGCAGTATTGAACCCAAGCCTCCAAAACCAATCACACCAAGGCGGGTCTTTCTGATGAAAGCCCGCCTTTTTTCTTTTTCCCTTCTTTTTCTGGTTCGCAGGCTTTCCTGAGCCAACCGCAGGTTCCATTTCAAGCATGACAGTTTCCACCGAGGGTATGAAGGTCAATTGGGGCTCCCGCAGCTGGCGGGCGGCGGTGGAACTGCTGTCGTCCATGCGGTTTTCCATTTCGCTGCTGACGGTGATCTGCATCGCGTCGATCATCGGCACGGTGCTCAAGCAGGCAGAGCCGCTGGGCAACTACGTGAACCAGTTCGGTCCGTTCTGGGCGCAGGTGTTCAGCCTGCTCAGCCTCAACACCGTGTACAGCGCCTGGTGGTTCCTGCTGATCCTGGCTTTTCTGGTGGTCTCTACTTCTTTGTGCATTGCGCGCAACGCCCCCAAGATCTTCGCGGACCTGAACCAGCTCAAGGAAAACGTCCGGGAGCAAAGCCTCAAGGCCTTTGGCCACCGTGCCGAGGCCGCATTGGCCGAGTCACCCGAAACGGCTGCGCGCCGCATTGGCCAGACGCTGGTGCAAAGCGGCTGGAAAGTGAAGCTGCAGCAGCGCGCCGGCAACGGCTGGATGGTGGCGGCCAAAAAAGGCGCGGCCAACAAACTGGGCTACATCGCAGCGCACAGCGCCATCGTGCTGGTCTGCGTGGGCGGCCTGCTCGACGGCGACATGATCGTACGCGCGCAGATGTGGCTGAACGGCAAGTCGATTTATGCCGGCGGCGGACTGATTGCCGACGTGCCGGCCCAGCACCGGCTCAGCGACAAAAACCCGACGTTTCGCGCCAACCTGCTGGTGGCTGAAGGCACGCAGTCCAGCACCGCCATCCTGAACCAGCCGGGCGGCGTATTGCTGCAGGAACTGCCGTTTTCCATTGAGCTCAAAAAATTCATCGTTGAGTATTACTCGACCGGCATGCCCAAGCTCTTTGCCAGCGACATCATCATCCACGACAAGGAAACTGGCGAAAAGATTCCGGTGCGGGTGGAGGTCAATCACCCGGCCAATCACCGCGGTATCGAGATTTACCAGTCGAGCTTCGACGACGGCGGCTCCAGCGTGACGCTCAAGGCCATTCCGATGGCCGCGGCCAGCAAGCCGTTTGAAATTCAGGGCACGATCGGCGGCTCCAGCGGCCTGACCAACGGGCAGGGCGATGGCGCCGAAAAGCTGACGCTGGAATACACCGCGCTGCGGGTCATCAACGTGGAAAATTTTGCGTCGGGCGGAAGCATGGGTTCCGGCGCCGATGTGCGCAAGGTCGACCTGCACCAGGCGATTGACACACGGCTCGGCGCGGCGAACAAGACCGTGACGCAAAAAGAGCTGCGCAACGTGGGCCCCAGCGTGAGCTACAAGTTGCGCGATGCGTCCGGACAGGCCCGTGAATTTCACAACTACATGTTGCCGGTCAAGACGGACCCGGCGGAAGACAGCCCTGCGGTCTACCTGATGGGTGTTCGCGAGACACCGTCTGCACCCTTCCAGTACCTCCGGATTCCGGTGGACGCCGAAGGCGGCATGGAAACCTTTTTGCGGCTGCGTGCCGCGCTCGCCAATCCGGCGCAGCGTGAGCTGGCGGTCAGGCGCTACGCAAGCCAGGCCATTGGCCGGGAACGGCCGGAGCTGATGCAACAGCTCGCCGCGTCGACATCGCGGGCGCTGGCTCTTTTTGCCGGTGACGTTGCAGACGCAGCGGGCGCCGCGCAAGGTTCGACGGGCAAGCCCAAAACCGCTGCAGGCCTGCAGGCCATCTCTGACTTTATGGAAGCCAATGTGCCCGAAGCCGAGCGCAACCGTGCCGGCGAGGTGCTGATCCGCATCCTCAACGGTGCCTTGTTTGAGCTGACGCAGATGACGCGTGAGCAGGCCGGGCTCAAGCCGTTGGGTCAGGATGAAAAGACGCGGGCTTTCATGTCGCAAATGGTGCTGAGCCTGTCGGACGCCAATTTTTACCCCGCGCCCATGGCGTTTGAGCTGAAAGACTTCACCCAGGTCCAGGCCAGTGTGTTCCAGGTGGCGCGTGCACCGGGCAAGACCATCGTCTACCTGGGTTGCGCCTTCCTGATCCTGGGGGTGTTCGCCATGCTTTACGTGCGCGAACGCCGCGTCTGGGTCTGGCTGGCGCCGCGCGGCGCAGGGGGCGGTCAGGCAGAAGATGGCAATGTTGTGGGTTCAATGCCAGAATCGGCCGAAGGCCACAGTCAGGCCACCATGGCCTTGTCGACCAACCGCAAGACCATGGACGGCGACAAGGAGTTTGAGATGTTGAAAACGAAACTGTTGCAGGCGCCTTTATGAATACCTCCACGATCAACAACACCGCGGTGAACACCACCACGCTGAAGGCGGGCGGCGACAGCACGCTGAGCCTGAACGAGGGCTATTTCGCCCGGCGTAATGTGCTGGATTGGGTGTTTGCTGCGCTGGTCGCCGGCGGCTTTCTGTATGCCTTCGCCCGCTACAGTGATTTCATGGATGTCTATGAAAAAGGCATCCTGTTCGCGGCCATTCCGGCGGCTATCGCCATGGGCTGGTTCTGGCGGCCGCTGCGGGTACTGATGATGGTGGTCAGCGCCTTCGCGCTGCTGGGCATTGCGTCGTACCAGGGTGACCTGGCGCGCGCCGAGCAGGTGTTCTGGCTCAAATACTTTCTCTCCAGCCAGTCGGCCATTTTGTGGATGAGCGTGCTGTTCTTCATGAGCACGATTTTTTACTGGCTGGGCATGTTTGCCAAAGGCCAGAGCAGCACGTTGGAGTCGCTGGGCTCCAAAATTGCGTGGGTGGCGATCGGCATGGCGCTGATCGGCACGCTGGTGCGCTGGTACGAAAGCTACCTGATTGGCGCAGACGTCGGGCACATCCCGGTCAGCAACCTGTACGAGGTGTTCGTGCTGTTCTGCTGGATGACGGCGGCCTTCTACCTCTACTTTGAATCGCAGTACAACACCCGCGCGCTCGGCGCTTTCGTGATGCTGGTGGTCAGTGCCGCGGTCGGTTTTTTGCTCTGGTACACCGTGATACGCGAAGCCCATGAAATCCAGCCGCTGGTGCCTGCCCTCAAAAGCTGGTGGATGAAGCTGCATGTGCCGGCCAATTTCATCGGCTACGGCATGTTCTCGCTGGCTGCCATGGTGTCGCTGTCCTATCTCATCAAGCAGCAGGCCAACGAGACGCGCTGGCACCGGCTCACGCCGCTGTGGCTGCTGGGCGTGGTGCTGTGTTTTGTCCCTGTCGTGTTTCGCAGCAAGTCGCCGGCCGAAGTGGGCGGCAGCTACTACTGGGTAGGTTACCTGGCCGTGTCGGGGCTGATCGCCGCCGGCATCCTGCTGGGCCGCAAGCGCATTGCCGCGCGCCTGCCCAGCTTTGAAGTGCTGGACGACGTGATGTACAAGGCGATTGCCGTCGGCTTTGCCTTTTTCACCATTGCCACCGTACTCGGCGCCTTGTGGGCGGCCGAGGCCTGGGGCGGCTACTGGAGCTGGGACCCCAAGGAAACCTGGGCGCTGATTGTCTGGCTCAACTACGCGGCCTGGCTGCATATGCGGCTCATGAAGGGCCTGCGCGGCACCGTCGCCGCCTGGTGGGCGCTGGTCGGGCTGGCAGTTACCTCGTTTGCTTTCCTGGGCGTCAACATGTTCCTGTCGGGGCTGCACAGTTACGGAACCTTGTAACTGCCTGCGAGTCTTTTAGAAGCCCTGGCTGAATCCCTGTAAGAAGTTGCTGCGTATTCAGACTAACCCTCAACGGATTTCAAGGACTCATATGCTCATCAAGACCCATGCCGATGGTTTCGACCACCTCGTTCCCAGCGAGATTACGCCGCGCGGCATCTACCATGGTCGTCGCGACCTGATCAAACTGATGGCCACAGGTGCCGCGGGCGTGGCCATGGCCAGCTGGGCGGGCCGCCAGGCGATGGCGCAGACGGTACAAAAACCCGGCAAGCTGGCGGCGCTGGCCGGCGGCAAATCGGCGGTGGCCGGTGCGGTGACCATGGAAAAGATCACCGACTACAAAGACGCCTCTACCTACAACAATTACTACGAGTTCGGCACCGACAAGGCCGACCCGGCCAAGAACGCCCACACGCTGGTGACCAAGCCCTGGTCGGTGGCCGTCGAAGGCCTGGTCAAGCAACCCAAGACCTTCACGCTCGAAGACCTGATCAAGCTGGCGCCGCAGGAAGAGCGTATTTACCGCCTGCGTTGTGTCGAGGGCTGGTCCATGGTGATCCCGTGGGTGGGGTATTCGCTGTCGGAGCTCATCAAGAAGGTCGAGCCGCTGGGCAGCGCGAAATACGTTGAATTCATCACCCTGGCCGATCCCAAGACCATGCCGTTTGTGGGCTCCCGCGTGCTCGACTGGCCTTATGTGGAAGCCCTGCGCATGGACGAAGCCATGCACCCGCTGGCGCTGCTGGCTTTCGGCATGTATGGTGAAGTGCTCCCCAACCAGAACGGCGCACCGGTGCGCATGGTGCTGCCCTGGAAGTACGGCTTCAAGAGCGGCAAGAGCATCGTCAAGATCCGCTTTACCGACAAGGAGCCGCGCACCGCCTGGAACAAGGCCGCGGCGCAGGAATACGGCTTTTATTCCAATGTGAACCCGGACGTCGACCACCCTCGCTGGAGCCAGGCCACCGAACGGCGTATCGGTGAAGACGGCCTCTTTGCCAAGAAGCGCAAAACGCTGATGTTCAATGGCTATGAAGCGCAAGTGGGCCAGCTCTACGCGGGCATGGACCTCAAGAAGAACTTCTAAAAGATATGGCCCCCACGCTTGTCGCTTCGCGTACTGCGCTGCCCCCCGAGGGGGCCGCTGCGCCTGCGGCCCGGCAAAGCCGGTTCCGCGGCCCCTGCTGGGTTGGGACGCACGCTGCGCTGTGTTTCGATGTAGGTCGACCCGGCGGTGGATTGCTGTGATGTCGACAGCGCAAAAATGGTTGCTGCACCCTGCCGCCAAACCGGTGCTGTTCCTCGTCTGTCTGCTGCCCTTTGTCTGGCTGTTCTACGGCGCCTTCACCAACCAGCTGGGCGCCAACCCGGCCGAGGCGTTGATACGCGCCACCGGCGACTGGACGTTACGCTTTATCTGCATCGTCCTGACGGTCACGCCGCTTCGGGTCATCACCAGCACGCCTGCACTGGCGCGCTTTCGGCGCATGCTGGGGCTGTTCGCGTATTTTTATGTCGTCGTCCACCTGCTGAGCTACAGCTGGTTCGACATGGGCTTTGACTTTGCCGATATTGCCAAAGACATTGCCAAGCGGCCTTTCATCCTCGTGGGGTTTTCGGCCTTTGTGTTACTGACGCCCCTGGCGGCAACGTCCTTCAATGCGGCCATCAAAGCCATGGGTGCCAAACGCTGGCAGTGGCTGCACAAGCTGGTCTACATGATCGCCGGGCTGGGGCTGCTGCATTTTTTCTGGATGCGCGCCGGCAAGAACAATTTTGCCGAAGTGTTCGTTTACGCTGCGATCATCGCCGTACTGCTCGGCTGGCGTGTGCAGCAGTTCTTGAGGAAAAAGAGGCTGAAACCCATATACGACGTGCGCAACCAGCTATCATAATGATAGCGATGTGCGCTGATCGACACTGATCCGATGAGGCGCGCGCTTGCCCCGGGCGTGGTTCCGGATTAGCCCGCTACCAGCTGTTCCTGCCGCATCTGGTCTTCAGCGGTTTCCCGCCGGCGTATGAGGTGCACTTCGACACCGTCAACCAGCAGTTCAGCGGCCCGGCCACGTGTGTTGTAGTTGCTGGCCATGCTCATGCAATACGCACCTGCCGACATCACAGCCAACTGGTCACCCGCCGCGACAGACAACACGCGGTCGCGGCCTATCCAGTCGCCGCTCTCGCAGACCGGGCCCACGACGTCATACGTCGCTTCGGCGGTCTTGCCTTCGGCCAATACGGGGACGATGGCGTGGAAAGCCTGGTACATCGCAGGACGTGGCAGGTCGTTCATCGCCGCATCGACGATGCAGAAGTTCTTGTGCTCGCCCGGCTTGACGTAGAGCACTTCCGTCAGGCAAACCCCTGCGTTGCCGACCAGTGAGCGGCCCGGCTCGATCATCAATTTTTTACTGCCGTAGCCGCGCGCGTCGATCTTCGCGAGCAACTGCTGCCAGAGTGCGTCGGCTTCGGGCGGGGTGTCGTTGTTGTAGTTGATGCCCAGGCCACCGCCGAAATCGATATGTTCCAGCGGGATGCCCGCGGCTTCAATGGCTGCCACCAGGTCGAGCACCCGGTCCATGGCGTCAAGGTACGGTGTGGTGTCGGTGATTTGCGAGCCGATGTGGCAGTCGATGCCGACGACCTGCAAGCCTTTCAGCGAAGCCGCGTGCCGGTAGATGCGCAGCGCGTCTTGGTGTGCCACGCCGAACTTGTTGTCTTTCAGGCCCGTGGAAATGTAGGGGTGCGTCTTGGGGTCGACATCGGGATTGACGCGAATGCTGACGGGCGCACGCATGTCCATGGCGAGAGCTACCCCGGACAGCACATCCAGCTCGGCTTCGCTTTCGACATTGAAGCAGCCGATGCCGGCGCTCAGGGCCTGGCGCATTTCGCTGCAGGTTTTGCCTACGCCTGAAAAAATGATCTTCCGGGCCTCGCCACCAGCGGCCAGTACGCGGGTGAGTTCTCCGCCCGAAACGATGTCAAAGCCGCAACCCGCCCGGGCAAATGCCTGCAGGATGCCGAGTGACGAATTGGCCTTCATGGCATAGCAAATTTGCGCGTTGCGCCCTGAAAAGCCACGCTGGTAAGCCGCCAGCGCCGAAAGCATGGCTGCCTTGGAATACACAAACAGCGGCGTGCCGTGTGCCGCGGCCAGATCGCCAAGCCGGACATTTTCAACAAACAGCTCGGTATCGCGGTAAGCAAAATGGGGGTGGCCGGGGAGAGGTTGGCGGGTCATGAAGAATGGGCTTTGAAGCGGTTGGAGTTATTGGCAACTATCTTAAGGAGCGCAGGGCTTGCGCGCCATGATCGATTGACGGCATGAACGGCCGGGCGCCTTTAGATTGAAGGCCCAGCCACCGGATGGCCTGAATCTTCAATGAATCGGCCAGGTTGCTGGTCAGCGAGCGGCTGACGCCGGCGTTGCAGGCGCGGCAGCCGGCGGCGCTGTGGTGGCCGTGGCCGGCACCTTCGGGGGAACTGGCAGGTAAAGTGCGCCTTTTTGTCCGCAACCGCCCAGCAAGGCCGCGCCGACCACAATTGCAGCAAGGCCATAGCGGGAGGCCGAAGGGCGGATGCGGCCTAAAATTTGAGCTGAAGAAACCATGATGGGATTGTAATGACGGACCTTGAATACCAGGATCTGGCCGAGAGTGCACTCAGGGCCGTTGAAACCGCCTGTGACCGTATCAATGATGAGACCGACGCGGACATTGATAACCAGCGCACCGGCGGCATGGTCACGCTGACTTTCTCCAACCGCAGCCAGATCATCATCAACCTCCAGAAGCCTTTGCAGGAAATATGGATGGCGGCCAAGGCCGGCGGGTTCCACTATAAATTCAGTGGCGGGCAATGGGCTGATACCAAGGACTCGAGCGAGTTTTTTGCCAATTTGTCTCGCTATGCCAGTGAGCAGGCCGGCCAGACGTTGGTGTTCGCGGCCCCCGTGGAAGCAAATAAAGCGTAGCAGCCGAAGCTTGCAGGTGTGCGGTGATGGGCGTTGAAACAAAAAAGGGCTCCGTGGAGCCCTTTTTTGATGCGTTTCATCTCAGTTCTTGAACAGATCCAGGATGCGCTTTTTCTCGTCTGAAGGCGGCAGCACCTGGATCGCCCCTGGCGTAGCCGGGGTGCCGGCGGCTGCCGGGTCCTGTTGTATACCGACTGTGCTGACTCCGGAACCTTTGGCATATTCGCTGTAATACCACTCCCCGCCAACGTTGACGACACCTTCGGGCGGTGGGTATTCGGTGACCGGCACGCCCTTGAGTGCGTATTCCATGAAGTTGATCCAGATGGGCAGGCTCAGGCCGCCACCGGTTTCACGGTCGCCGAGTTTTTTCGGCGTGTCGTAACCCATCCAGACCGCCGCTGTCAGCGTAGGCTGGAACCCCACGAACCAGGTGTCGATCGAGTCATTGGTGGTACCGGTCTTGCCGAAAAGGTCGGGGCGTTTGAGCGTGGCTTGCGCTTTGGCCGCCGTACCTGAGCGTGCGACTTCCTGCAGCAGGCTGTCCATGATGAACGCATTGCGCGCATCGATGGCCCGGGCTGATTCGTCCAGCACGGGGGGCTTGCTTTCCAGCAGGACTTTGCCGCGCTGGTCGGTGATTTTGGTGACCAGGTAGGGATTGACGCGGAAACCGCCGTTGGCAAATACCGAATAAGCGGTGGCCATTTGTATCGGGGTGACCGATCCGGCGCCCAGCGCCATTGTCAGGTAGGCGGGATGTTTTTCGGCCTCAAAGCCAAAGTGGGTGATCCAGTCCTGCGCATACGGGGCGCCGATAGCCTGCAGTATGCGGATGGAAATCATGTTCTTGGATTTCTTCAGGCCGGTCCGCAGACTCATGGGACCGTCGAAAGTGCCGTCGTAGTTTTTGGGCTCCCAAGGCTGGCCGCCAGTGACGCCCGCGTCGAAAAACAGCGGGGCGTCATTCACCACGGTCGCTGGGGTAAAGCCCTTCTCGAGGGCGGCGGAGTAAATAAAGGGCTTGAAGCTGGAACCCGGCTGGCGCCATGCCTGGGTCACATGGTTGAACTTGTTTTTTTCGAAATCGAACCCGCCCACCAGTGCCCGGATGGAACCGTCGCGCGGATCAAGGGCCACAAAAGCGCCTTCCACCTCAGGCAGCTGGGTAATTTCCCAGGTGTTTTTCGGTGTTTTCGCCACGCGGATTAAGGCGCCGCGGCGAATCTTGATGTTGGGCCCGGCCTTGTCAGTCAGCCCGGATTGGGCGGGTTTCAGGCCGTCGCCGGTAATTTCAACCGTTTCGCTGTTCTGGCGCATGGCCAGAATTCGTTTGGGATTGGCTTCCAGCACGATGGCCGACATCACATCTCCGTTGTCGGGGTTGTCGGTCAGTGCGTCGTCAATCGCATCTTCCGTTTCCTGTGCATTGGCCGGCAGATCGATGAACTTCTCGGGGCCCCGGTAAATTTGCCGGCGCTCATAATCCATGATGCCCTTGCGCAAGGCTTTGTAGGCGACGGTCTGGTCGGTGGCACGCAGGGTGGTATAGACATTCAGCCCGCGGGTGTAGGTTTCGTCCCCGTACTGGTTGTAAACCAGCTGGCGCACGGTTTCAGCGACGTATTCCGCGTGTACCCGGCCTGCATCGGGCCCGGTCCTGACCTTGAGTTCTTCTTCTTTTGCGGCCTTGGCCTGTTCGGCGGTAATGAAGCCGTTTTCTTCCATGCGCTCGATGATGTAGAGCTGCCGGGCCCGGGCTCGCTTGGGATTGATGATGGGGTTGTAGGCCGAAGGTGCCTTGGGCAGGCCCGCCAGCATGGCCGCCTCGGAGATGGAGATGTTCTTCAGGGGCTTGCCGAAATAGGCCTCTGAGGCCGCGGCAAAGCCATAAGCCCGGTTTCCCAGAAAAATCTGGTTCATATAGATCTCAAGGATCTGGTCCTTGGTCAGCAGGTGCTCCAGCTTGAAGGTCAGCAGGATTTCATAGATCTTGCGGGTATAGCTTTTCTCGGCTGACAGATAGACATTGCGGGCCACCTGCATGGTGATGGTGGAGGCGCCCTGGCTCTTGGCCCGGCCCACATTGGCAAAGCCGGCCCGGATCACGCCCAGGTAATCCACGCCGCCATGTGAGAAAAAGCGGGCGTCTTCAATGGCCAGCACCGCGTCCTTCATGACCTGCGGGATGTCCTTGATCGGGGTGAGGCTGCGGCGTTCTTCCCCGAACTCTCCAATAACCACCCCATCGGCGGAGTAAACCCGCAATGGCAACTTTGGCCGGTAGTCGGACAAGTCAGAGATATCCGGCAGGTTGGGGTAGGCAACCGACAGCGCCACAGCCACAAACAGCAAGACGGCGGCAACACCAGCCAGCAACAGGCCACCACTCCACAAAAAGAACATGACCAGCCAGCGGGGGACAAGGGACTTTGCGCGACCTTGCTTGACCGGGGCAGAGTTTGAATCAGAAGACGTGGGTGTGGAGGGCATGTAGACAATCGTAAAGTCGCGTCACCATTATAAAAATCCCGGGAAGCGGGTTGTGCGGGGTGTCAGGGCAAGGGCCATACTTTTACGTTTGCAGACAACGTTTTAGGGAACATTGCAAACTCCTGGTCCGATACGACCGTCTGCTTTTGACAACGTTCCAGACGTCCAAAACAGGAAAAATCCTTACTGCACAAAGAGCTTACTGCTACTATTCAAGTGATTTCTTAAGTATGCAGGGCTACATATTAGCCGTCATTTGGGGACCGCCTTGATCTCTCTGGGATCGTTATTCAACCGCCAACAACCCGCTTTGCTGGGTTTAGATATCAGCTCATCCAGTGTCAAGCTGGTGGAGTTGAGCCGTGACAAGGCCGGTAATCTGGTGTTGGATCGCTGTGCGATCGAACCGCTGGAACGAGGCTGGATTACCGATGGTAACGTCGAAAAGTTTGACGAAGTGGCCGATGCCGTGCGCCGGCTCGTCAAAAAAAGCGGAACCCGCACCAAGAATGTGGCGATGGCCCTGCCGGCTTCGGCGGTCATTACCAAAAAAATCATTCTCCCGGGCGGCCTCAGCGACGCAGAGCTGGAAATTCAGGTCGAATCCGAAGCCAATCAATACATTCCGTTCTCGCTGGATGAAGTCAGTCTCGATTTCTGCGTGGTAGGCCCGAGTGCTACCTCCAGTGGCGACGTCGAAGTGCTGATTGCCGCTTCGCGCAAGGAAAAAGTGCAGGACAGGCAGGGTCTTGCGGAAGCCGCCGGGCTCAAGCCCATTGTTATAGATGTGGAGTCGTATGCCTCCCGCCTGGCCACCGCCCGCCTCATTGAGAGCCTTCCCAACAAGGGCGTGGACACCATGGTGGCCCTGTTTGAAGTGGGTGCATTGACGACCAGCATGCAGGTCATCAAAAACGACGAAGTACTTTATGAGCGTGATCAGGCCTTTGGTGGAGCCCAGCTGACGCAGCTCATCATTCGGCAGTACGGTTTTTCCCCTGAAGAAGCAGAAAGCAAAAAGCGCAGTGGCGATTTACCGGAAGACTATGAATCCGGCGTGCTGAAGCCTTTTGTCGAGAGCATGGCGCAGGAAATCGGAAGGGCCTTGCAGTTCTTCTTCACCAGCACTCCGCACAACAAGGTTGACTATGTGATGTTGGCCGGCGGCTCGTCCGCCCTGCCAGGTCTGACAGATTCCGTCACCCAGCAGACTTCGTTTGCCTGCGTGCTTGCCAATCCTTTCGAAGGAATGGAACTCGGTGATGGGGTACGTGAAAAGAAAATGCGGCGCGAAGCGGCGTCCTACCTGACCTCTTGCGGTCTGGCTTTGCGGAGGTTTCTGCAGTGATTCTCGTCAATCTGCTTCCCCACCGCGAAGCTGCGCGCAAGCGCAGGCGCGAAGTATTTTTTGCCACGCTGGGTATCGCGGCCTTGGTCGGCGGTCTTATTTGCGGTGCTGTTTATTCCTGGTACCTGGCCCAGATTGAGGGCCAGCGGGGAAAGAACAATTTTCTGAAAACGGAAATTACCCGGTTGGAAGGGCAGATCAAGGATATCGCCACGCTGCAGGCGGAGATTTCCGCTCTCAGGGCTCGTCAGAATGCCGTGGAAGATCTGCAGGGAAACCGCAATCTGCCGGTGTATTTGCTGAGCGAACTGGTCAAGCAGTTGCCCGATGGGGTGTATATCACCAGCATGAAACAAGACAACCAGGCCGTGATGATCACCGGCGTCGCACAGTCAAACGAACGTGTTTCGGAATTGTTGCGCAACCTGGCTAACAACAGTGCGTGGTTAACCCGGCCGGAACTTGTAGAAATCACCGCCGGCACGGTGTCACTCAGTGCGCGTGACCAGCGCAGGGTATCCAATTTTTCAATGAAGATCGGTTTGAAGCGGGCCAGCGATCCGAAAACTGTTGGCGCCACACCAGCAAGCTCAGGGACAGTACCGGTGGTGTCGGGGGCGGCTGCCAAGCCAGCTTCTGCCGCCTCGGCGCCGGCCAAGGTATGAGGCGGAATGAACGAGTTTGACCATGGCAAAAATCTCTAAAAATTCCATCGACTTTGCAGCAATTCAAAGCAGTCTGAAGTCCCAGTTTACGGGACTGGATCCCAATGATCCACCTTCATGGCCAGCACTTCCACGTTACCTCCTTTGTTTGGCCGTAACGATTTTTGTTGTCGTGGCTCTCTGGTTTGTATGGCTCAGCGCGTCCGATGAAGAGTTGACGGCGGAGAAAGCCAAGGAAGTCAAGCTCAAGGAAGATTACACAAAGAAGCTTGCACAGGCTGTCAATCTGGATGCGCTGAAGAAGCAGCGCGAACAGGTTCAACAATATGTAACCCAGCTTGAAAAGCAACTACCGAGCAAGGCCGAAATGGACGCACTGCTTTCTGATATTAATCAGGCGGGTTTGGGGCGTAGTCTGCAGTTCGAATTGTTTCGTCCAGGTCAGGTGAGCGTGAGGGAGTATTACGCGGAATTGCCGATCGCTGTTCGAGTCACTGGCAGATATCACGATATCGGTGCTTTTGCAGCTGATATTGCCAATCTTTCCCGCATTGTCACTCTGAATAATCTGAGCATAACGCCAGGCAAAGATAGTACCTTGGTTATGGATACCACAGCCAAAACGTTCCGCTATCTGGACAATGATGAAGTAGCCTTGCAGCGCAAGAGCGCTCCTGGAGCCAAAAAATGAGTGCAGGAAAATATGCGGTAATTTTTTGCGGTTTGGCAGGGATTTTATTGGGCCTGTCCGGCTGTGGTTCCTCTGAACAGGAGGAGTTGCAGGAATGGATGACCCAGCAACGGAACGCAACCAAGCCGAAAGTAGAGCCGTTGCCAGAGCCTACTAAATTTTCACCTCAGTTGTATGGCCAGGAAGGTTCAATAGAGCCTTTCAGCATTCAAAAACTGACACAGGCGCTGAAACGCGAATCCAATCAGTCGACGGCCAACGCCGCCTTGATCGCACCTGAACTGAGCCGACGAAAAGAACCACTGGAGGCATATCCCCTGGACGCTATTGCCATGGTGGGTAGCCTGATCAAGGTTGGCCAGCCAGTCGCGCTGGTACGAGTTGACAACCTGATTTATCAAGCCCGGGTAGGGAATTACCTGGGGCAAAACTACGGCCGGATCACCAAGGTCACTGAAACAGATCTCGCCTTGCGCGAGATAGTGCAAGACGCCGCGGGTGAATGGATAGAGCGGACCGCGACTTTACAGTTATTAGAGGGATCAAAATGAACAAGCAGACACCGGCACTAGAGACGCAGGAAAAAAAGGGCCGCCTGCAGCTTTTGTTTGGGCGTGTGTTGCGTTGTGCTTCGCTCAGTCTGGCATTTTCTGTAACTGCCGCTCCCTTGCTGGCGCAGGCACAGAATGCCATCCAGGCTGTTTCCGGATCAGTTCAGGGCGGTGCAGAGGTCATTCGAATCGATTTGGCGGAACCTTTGGCTGCGGTACCGACGGGTTTTAGTATCCAGACGCCGGCGCGTATAGCACTTGATTTTCCCGGGGTTGGTAACTCCATGGGACGATCTGCAGTGGACCTCAACTTGGGAAATCTGCGCTCGGCGAATGTCGTGCAGGCGGGTGAAAGAACCCGTGTAGTACTGAATCTAAAGGTGCCAACGGCGTATAAAGCTGAGATTCAAGGGAAATCGTTGTTGATTACCCTCGATTCAGTGGCGGCGGCTACGCCCTCCGCCACTACACCACCAGTGTTTGCCGAAAATCGCAACACCGACACATTGCCTTTGAAGGACATCGATTTCCGTCGTGGCGTTGAGGGTTCTGGCCGTATCGTTGTGGATCTGCCCAATAACCAGGTTGGCGTGGATATACGCCAGCAAGGCCAGACTTTGGTGGTTGAGTTCCTGAAAACCGCATTGCCAGAAGGACTTCGCCGTCGTCTGGATGTGGGCGATTTCGGAACACCAGTGCAAACCGTCACCACATTTCAAACGGGGGATAAGGTCCGTATGGTGGTTGAGCCCAAGGGCGCCTGGGAACACAGTGCGTATCAAAGTGATAACCAGTTTGTTCTGGAAGTGCGCCAGCAAAAAATTGACCCAAGCAAGCTGACGCAAGGACCTGGTTATAACGGTGAGAAGCTATCCCTGAATTTTCAGAACATTGAAATTCGCTCCCTTCTGCAGGTGATTGCAGACTTTACGAACTTCAATATCGTGACGTCGGACTCGGTTACCGGTGCGGTAACGTTGCGTCTGAAAGATGTTCCCTGGGATCAGGCACTGGACATTATTCTTCAGGCCAAGGGACTGGGCATGCGCAAAACAGGCAACGTCTTGTTGATCGCACCCAAAGACGAACTTGCAGCCAAAGACAAGCTGGAACTGGAGTCAAAGAATGCGATTCAAAGTCTGGAAACGCTCCGGACCCAGGATTTCAAGCTTAACTATGCAAAGGCTGCAGACATTGCGGCAGGGCTGTTGGGCTCCGGCGCTGGCGCTACAAAGATACTGTCTGCGCGAGGTAGTGTGATATCGGAGGCGCGCACCAATCAATTGTTCGTTACCGACATACCATCGCGACTTGAACAGGTGCAGGCGCTGATAGCGAAATTAGACGTCGCAGTCCGTCAAGTGTTGATTGAAGCTCGTATCGTTGAAGCATCGGATTCCTTCGGTAAATCTCTGGGCGTGCGGTTAGGGGGTCGACCCTTCACCCAGGGTAATAACACCGCTTTTGGCGGGTCGTATAACGCGACGGTTGCAGGAACTACTGCAGGTGAATTCGTGAGCTTGCCTGGTGTAGGCCAAAACGGATTCAACGCAAGTACGTTTGCCATTTCTTTGTTCAATGCCGCAAAGACACGATTCCTTAATCTTGAGATTTCTGCATCTGAAGCAGATGGCAAGACGAAAATTGTTTCCAGTCCACGTGTCGTGACTGCTGATCAGGTGAAGGCTCTGATTGAACAGGGTACAGAGCTTCCCTATCAACAGGCGACTTCCAGTGGTGCCACCGCTATTGCCTTTCGAAAGGCAAACTTGAAGCTCGAAGTCACTCCGCAAATAACGCCGGAGGGGAACATCATCCTTCAAGTGGACGTGAACAAGGATAGCGTGGGACGTGAAACAGCGAACGGATTCGCGATTGATACCAAGCATATTCAAACGCAGGTACTGGTGGAAAATGGTGGAACCGTGGTCATTGGCGGCATTTTTGAGCAAAATGATCGTGACAATGAAACCAAAGTCCCGCTTTTGGGCGACATCCCCGGTGTTGGCAATTTGTTCAAACAAAGAACGCGATCTGCCACGAAGTCTGAATTGCTGGTGTTCATCACACCCAAAATGCTGACTAACGGATCTGCCCTGCGTTAATTCCGACCACCCGTCTGATCGCCTTGGGCGAGTTCGAGGGCGGTAGGTAAAGAAGGCGTCGTGCTGAAGGACTGCGCGTGGGACTGCCAGTCCTCTGTGTAGTTGCTTGGCATGCTTCTGGGCAACCTTTCCTCCATATCAATTGAATGCACATCCGTTGAGAATCGCCTGCGTGGGCTTGCCTGGGTCGGGGAAATCCACCGTCGGCAGGCATCTTGCCCGAAGAATGGGGTTGCGGTTCATTGACTCGGATCAGGTGATAGAACAACGTATCGGTTGCTCTATCCGTGAGTTTTTTGAGCGCGAAGGTGAAGACGCATTTCGCGACATCGAGCAGCTGGTCATCGATGAGTTGACTCAGGGTGAGGTTTGCGTACTCTCCAGCGGCGGCGGGGCTGTGCTGCGCCCCGCCAACCGGCAACATCTTAGGGAGCGGGCGCAGGTGGTTTACCTGCATTCCATCCCCGAAGAGGTTTTTCGCCGTTTGCGGCATGACCAGAACCGCCCTTTGCTTCAGGTGGCCGATCCGCTGGCGCGGCTCAGGGATCTTTACGCCGCCCGTGACGCCCTCTATCGGGAAACGGCACACTATGTCATTGAAACAGGCCGCCCTTCAGTCTCTACGCTGGTCAACATGATCCTGATGCAGCTGGAGCTGGCAGGCGTGATGGCTCCGCCTCCCGACCGGCCATAACCATTGGCAAGCCTTGGAAAGGGTGGAAGCCTCTACACTTCTTCCATGCAAGAAAATTCCTCTTCCGCCGTTGCGACAATCCGGATTGATCTGGCCGAACGCAGCTATCCGATCGTCATTGGCAGCGGGCTTCTGGGAAGCAGCAATACCTATCAGGACGTGCCCAAAGCGGCGACGGCGCTGGTGGTGTCAAACACCACCGTGGCCCCGCTGTATGCCGTGCAACTCACCCGGGCCTTGCAGCAACGCTATGACAAGGTGCTGCTGGTCACCTTGCCGGATGGTGAAGTCCACAAGGACTGGCCAACCCTGCAATTGATTTTTGATGCGCTGCTGGAAAACGGCTGCGACCGAAAGACGGTGCTGTTTGCCTTGGGCGGTGGCGTGGTCGGCGACATGACCGGCTTTGCCGCGGCCAGCTACATGCGCGGCGTACCATTTGTGCAGGTGCCCACGACATTGCTGGCCCAGGTGGATTCCTCGGTAGGCGGCAAGACGGCGATCAACCACCCGCTGGGCAAAAACATGATCGGTGCGTTCTACCAGCCCTTGCAGGTGGTGTGCGACCTGGATGTCCTGGCGACGCTGCCTTTTCGCGAACTGAGTGCGGGCCTGGCCGAGATCATTAAATACGGCCCCATTGCCGACATGGCATTCCTTGAATGGATCGAGACCAACTTGCAGGACCTGCTCGCCAGGGAGCCCGTGGCCTTGGCCCACGCCATCCGGCGCAGTTGTGAGATCAAGGCGTGGGTTGTAAGCCAGGACGAGCGGGAGTCGGGCTTGCGGGCCATCCTGAATTTCGGTCACACCTTCGGCCACGCGATTGAATCCGGCCTGGGCTATGGGGAATGGCTGCATGGCGAAGGTGTGGGCTGCGGCATGGTGATGGCCGCGCATCTGTCAGAGCGTCTGGGCCTGGTTGACAAGCCTTTTACGGAACGCCTGACCAATCTTGTCCGACGATGCGGCCTGCCGGTGCGAGGACCTGTGCTGTCAACCACCGACAATGCCGGCCGCTATCTCGAACTGATGCGCATCGACAAAAAATCCGAAGCGGGTGAGATAAGGTTTGTTGTGATCGACGGCCCCGGGAAGGCAGCCGTTCGCAGTGCACCGGATGCCATGGTGCGCACTGTCATAGATATGTGCTGTGAATAAGCGGCGGAAAATATGGAAGAAGTACCTGAAATTGCTATCAATTCAGGAGCTGTTTGCGCTTATACGGTATGGGATTTCGGTCATTTTTATGCTTAATCCATGAATCTCCAGCCCTACGCCTGTGACCCGTCGCGTTCGCGCGGCCGCCGCTTTGCCGAGCCTGCTGCGCCAACCCGGTCCGAGTTTCAGCGCGACCGCGACCGTATCGTGCACTCCACCGCTTTTCGGCGCCTGGTGTACAAAACCCAGGTGTTTCTGAATCACGAAGGTGATTTGTTTCGCACCCGTCTGACTCATTCGCTGGAGGTCGCCCAGCTGGGAAGGTCCATCGCCCGCACGCTTCAGCTCAACGAAGACCTCGTGGAAGCCATTGCGCTGGCGCATGACCTGGGCCATACGCCGTTCGGTCATGCCGGTCAGGATGCCTTGAACGCGTGTCTGAAAGCCTGTAACCCAGACAGCGCAGGCTTTGAGCACAACCTGCAAAGCCTGCGCGTGGTGGATTCCCTTGAGGAGCGCTATCCGGCCTACAACGGGCTGAACCTGACCTTTGAGACGCGAGAAGGAATCCTGAAGCATTGTTCCAGGCGCAATGCACGCCATATTGAAGCCCGCGAGCCGGACGGTGTTGCCCGCCGGTTCGTGGAGCCCGCTGACGGGCCGCGCTGGCAGCAACCCGGTCTGGAGGCACAACTGGCCAATCTTGCGGACGAAATAGCCTACAACGCGCACGATATTGACGACGGCGTGCGCTCCGGCCTGTTAACCCTGGAGCAACTGGAGGGTGTCGAGCTGTTCGCGCAACACTGCCGGGAAACGCAACTGGCGCACCGGGCGTTGAAAGGCCGGCGGCTGCTGTTTGAGACCATACGGCGCATGCTCAGTGCCCAGGTCTATAACGTGATGGATGCGACATCGCTTGCGATTCACAAGGTTGCACCTGCCAGCGTGGACGAAGTTCGCAGGCATCCGGCGCTGGTGTGTTTTACCGAAGAAATGGCGATGCAGTCTGCATCCCTCAAACGTTTTTTGCTGCGAAACCTGTACCGCCACCCGAAAGTGGTGGAAACCACGCAGGCTGCCAAGCAGGTAGTCCGTGACCTGTTCGAAGCCTATATGGCCGACCCGGCCCAGATGCCGCAGGCTCACATCGACCGGTTTGACGGCATTGATGCCCCCCATGCGGCGGGCGCAAAACCCGAGAGGGTGGTCGCCGACTACATTGCCGGCATGACAGACCGCTTCGCCGCCAAAGAGCATGAGCGCCTTAAGGGGCGCGCAGCTTTTCCGGTTTAGGTGGAGTTGTAGCGGCCCATAGGCAGCAAGCGTGACGGAGCCCCGGCCAACAACAACCCCGAGCCCGAACGCGGCCTGGTACGTGATGGCTGCCGGTGTGGTGGCCGCCCTTTACGTGGGAAAACTACCGCCTGCGCTGCCTGTACTGGGAAAGGTATTGGGCGTGACATTGCTGCAGGCCGGATTTCTGCTGTCGCTGGTGCAGCTGGCGGGTATGGTGCTCGGGCTGCTCATCGGGCTTGTTGTGCAGCGTGCCGGCCTCAAGCGCAGCATGGTGGCCGGGTTGCTGGTGTTGTCCGGTGCCGGTCTGTTGGGCGGCGTGTCTCCCGATGTGCATTGGCTGCTCGCCGCACGTGTATTCGAAGGGCTGGGATTCCTCTGGGTGGTGTTACCGGCCCCAGCCCTGATCCGCCAGCTGGTGCCACAAGAGCGGCTCAATGGCATGCTGGGAGTATGGGGCGCCTACATGCCGCTGGGCGCCTCTCTGGCCTTGCTGGGAGGCCCCATGATCATCGGCCTGGCCGCACCTGACTGGGGTTGGCGAATCTTGTGGTGGCTTCTGGCCGCGCTGGCCGCAGTGCTGGCTTTGCTGGTCGCGTGGCAAGTTCCTGCACAGGGGCATCTGCATGATGGCATCTCCCCCCGGCAATCGCCGGCTCCTCATTTCCGTGGCGGAGATATTGTCCGCGCGACGCTGCGGTCGCGCGCAGCCTGGTACATGGCTGTTGCTTTTGCGATGTACTCGGGACAGTGGCTTGCTGTGGTCGGTTTCCTGCCGTCCATCTACACCCAGGCTGGCGTGAGCGGTGTGTGGGTGGCATGGCTTACGGCGCTTGCTGCTGCCGTCAATATCATCGGCAACGTCGCGGCAGGCAGGCTGCTGGAGCGTGGTGTACGACCGGTGGTTCTGCTTGGGGCAGGCTTCCTGTCGATGGCTGGAGGCGCACAGCTCGCATTTGCCGTGCAACTGCGCCCGGAAATACAGTACGTGGCCATACTGGTCTTCTCGATGGTGGGTGGCCTGATCCCCGCAACGCTGTTTAGCCTGGCCATCCAGCTTGCGCCCCGCCGTGATGCCGTGTCGACCACCGTTGGCTGGGTCCAGCAGTGGTCGGCGCTGGGGCAATTTGCCGGTCCTCCGCTGGTTGCCTGGGTGGCCAGCACTGCGGGAGGATGGCAATGGACGGGTTGGCTTGCGACGGCCGGCTGCGCCATCGCCCTCGTGTTGGCGATCTTGCTTGATCGTCTGCCTGGATCTGCCCGCCAACGCACTTGAACGGGCGTATGTTGGCGCCCCATGCGCATAGGCTTATGACGTGTTGGCATTTCCACGGTGGTTTTTGAGGGTTGCACCGATTACGCTGAGGGTCTGCGCACAATTTGTGACATTTCTTCGGAATATTGAGCGCATGCTGAGGTACGGGCATCAAACCTGCTTTGGCTATTTCGTCTCTCAAAAGGTGTTCTCATGGGTTTCAATCGACGTCAACTAATTCTGCGTGGGGTTTCCGCGGGCGCTGCGGTAGCAAGCCCTGCGCTCTGGGCTCAAAGCAAAACCAGCCGCAAGATTCTTCTTGGCCAATCGGTTCCCCTGACAGGTGCAGCCGACCAGATCGGTCTGGCGTATCTGAATGGAGCAAAGATTTATTTCGATGCCATCAATGCAAAGGGCGGTGCCGGCGGCCACAAGATAGAAGTCAAGACACTCGACGACGGCTACAACCCGGCCAAGGCTGCCGCCAATGCCAAGCAGTTGATCGACGAAGGCGTCGATGCGCTGTTCGGCTTTGCCGGTACAGCCAGCTGTGATGCCGCGTTTGCCGCTTCCAAGGCATCCGGGGCGCTCTTTTTCGCACCTTTTGCGGCGTCGGACGCATTGCATGATCCTGCGCTGGCAAACATATTTCATGTGCGTCCGGCGCTGGCCGATGAGGCCTACAAAATTGCGCGCCACTGTGCCACCCTCAACCAGGACCGTATCGGTGTATTTGCCGAAGATGACGCCATGGGGCGGGGCGGCCTTGCAGCGGTGAACCAGGCCCTGATCGACCTGAAGCGCCCGGCCATCGTTGGCAGCGCCCTGTCGCCGGTCAACAGCGACAAGGTCGATGCCGCAGTGGCGCAGCTGATGAAGGCGCAACCTCAGGCCGTGATCCAGGTCAGCCTGTTCAATTCATCGGCAGCGTTCATCCGCAAGATGCGCCAGGCCGGCTTCGGCGGGCAGTTCCTCAATTTCTCCGTCGTGGGTATCGATCCGCTGTTCAGTGCCTTGGGCAAGGAGATAGGCGGTGTGGTGATCTCGCAGGTGGTGCCGTCGCCACGCAGCACGGGTACGCCCATCATCAAGGAATACCTGGATGTACTGAACCAGACGGACCAGACGCCGAGTTACGAGAGTGTGGAGGGTTATATTGCTGCCCGTACTTTTGCCGAAGGCGTACGCCGCAGTGCGGCCGGCAGCGGCAAACCCGACAGGGCAGGTCTGCAAAAGGCGTTTGAAACCATGACGGACTACGACGTGGGCGGCTTTCGTGTGAACCTGCGCCCCAAGAAATACGAATCGGTGCGTGCGATTGACCTGGTCACCATCACGCCTGACGGCAAAGTTGTCCGTTAAGCGTCTTCTTTCCCGTCGTTTCAACGGCGCCCAATGGACTCAGTGCGGAGCAGGAAATCAGGGTCAGATCAAATATCATGATGCAAACTTCAGGCATTGCATCCCATGGCCCGTCTTCCCCGGCTGACGCTCCCCGGTTACCCGCACCACATCATCCAGCGGGGGAATAACCGGCAAACTGTCTTTTCTTCGGCCGCCGACCACCAGGTGTTTTTGGCGTTGCTTGAAGAAAGCGCCCGCAAGTTCGGCGTTGCCCTGCATGCTTACGTGCTGATGGACAACCATTTCCACTTACTGGCGACGCCTTCCACAGCGGACAGCCTGCCGCAGATGATGCAGGCTGCCGGGCGGCGCTATGTGCGTTACTTCAACGACAACCAGGGCCGCTCCGGCACCTTGTGGGAAGGGCGTTACCGGGCCACCGTGATCGAGGCCGAGCGCTACCTGCTGGCCTGCATGGCCTATATGGACCTCAATCCGGTCCGCGCGGGACTGGTGGCCGAGGTCAAAGACTATCCGTGGTCCAGCTACGGCCACTACGCAGGCCTGCGGGTCGACGGCCTGCTCACGCCGCACCCGCTGGTCTGGGCGCTGGGCAACACGCCCTTCGCCCGTGAAGTGGCCTACGCCGAACTGGTGCGCGCCGGCATCACGCTGGAGCAGCAAGACCAGCTGACCCGATCCGCCCTGAGTGGCTGGGCCCTGGGTGGAGATGGCTTTTTGGCGGAGTTGCAAAAGCGCACGGAGCGCCGTGTCACCAGGAACCAGGCGGGGCGCCCACCCCTACGCGTAGCTGAGGGCCCGGATGATGAATAACTTCATATTTATCAAGGCTTGGCGCGCTTGAGTTTAATATGTCCCCAATTGATTGTTGATTAAATTGATCGACATTTAATTAGAATCTGACCCCATTTAAAGCGCTTGGCATTGTTGTTGCAATGCAATATGCTCCCATTCCCTGCGAAAAATTATGAACCTTGCGGATGGAAGCGTTGCCAGGGCCTTTAACGGTCGTTCGGGCATCGCCGTCATCCCCAACTGACGAGGAATTGCCATGACCACGGCTGCTGAAATCAAGCATTTTGAAGAAAACGGTTTGTACTCCGGTGCAAACGAACATGACGCCTGCGGCGTCGGTTTCGTGGCGCACATCAAGGGGCACAAAAGCCACGCCATCGTCCAGCAAGGCCTGAAGATCCTCGAGAACCTCGACCACCGGGGCGCAGTGGGCGCTGACAAGCTCATGGGCGACGGCGCCGGTATCCTGATCCAGCTGCCCGATGCGCTGTACCGTGAAGAAATGGCCGGCCAGGGCGTGCAGCTGCCGCCACCCGGAGAATACGGCGTCGGCATGGTCTTCCTGCCGAAAGAGCACGCTTCCCGCCTGGCCTGCGAACAGGCGCTCGAGCGCGCCGTCAAGGCCGAAGGCCAGGTGCTGCTGGGCTGGCGCGACGTGCCGGTCAACCGCGACATGCCCATGTCGCCCACCGTGCGCGAAAAAGAACCCATCCTGCGCCAGATCTTCATCGGTCGCGGCAACGACGTCATCGTGCAGGACGCGCTGGAGCGCAAGCTGTATGTCATTCGCAAAACCGCCAGCGCCGCCATCCAGAACCTGCGCCTGACGCACAGCAAAGAATATTACGTGCCCAGCATGTCCAGCCGCACGGTGGTCTACAAAGGCCTGCTGCTGGCCGACCAGGTGGGCACCTACTACCGTGACTTGACCGACCCGCGCTGCGTCTCGGCACTCGGATTGGTGCATCAGCGCTTCTCGACCAACACCTTCCCGGAGTGGCCGCTGGCCCACCCGTACCGCTATGTGGCGCACAACGGCGAAATCAACACCGTCAAAGGCAACTACAACTGGATGAAGGCACGTGAAGGCGTGATGTCTTCGCCGGTGCTGGGTGCCGACCTGCAAAAGCTCTACCCGATCAGCTTTGCCAGCCAGTCCGACACCGCGACCTTCGACAACTGCCTCGAGTTGCTGACCATGGCCGGCTACCCCATCAGCCAGGCCGTGATGATGATGATCCCCGAGCCTTGGGAACAGCACACCACCATGGACGAGCGCCGCAAGGCCTTCTATGAGTACCACGCCGCCATGCTTGAGCCCTGGGACGGCCCGGCCTCCATCGTGTTCACCGACGGCCGCCAGATCGGCGCCACGCTGGACCGCAACGGCCTGCGCCCCTCGCGCTACTGCGTGACCGATGACGACCTGGTCATCATGGCCTCCGAATCCGGCGTGCTGCCGATTCCTGAGCACAAGATCGTGCGCAAATGGCGCCTGCAGCCCGGCAAGATGTTCCTGATCGACCTCGAACAAGGCCGCATGGTCGACGACGAAGAAATCAAGGCCACGCTGGCCCACAGCAAGCCTTACAAGCAATGGATTGAAAACCTGCGCATCAAGCTGGACGACGTGGCCGGCAAGGCGGCAAAGGCGGCTCCGGTCACCACCCCCGCTGTATCGGGCATTGCATTGCTTGATCGCCAGCAGGCCTTTGGCTACACACAGGAAGACATCAAGTTCCTGATGTCCCCCATGGCCGCCAACGGCGAAGAAGCCACCGGCTCCATGGGCAACGACAGCCCGCTGGCTGTGCTGTCCAACAAGAACAAGCCGCTCTACAACTACTTCAAGCAGTTGTTCGCGCAGGTGACCAACCCACCCATCGACCCGATCCGCGAAGCCATCGTGATGTCGCTGGTGTCCTTCATCGGCCCCAAGCCCAACCTGCTGGACATCAACCAGGTCAACCCGCCGATGCGGCTTGAAGTGAGCCAGCCCGTGCTCAACGTGGCCGACATGCAAAAGCTGCGCGACATCGAAGCGCACACACAGGGCAAGTTCAAGAGCTATACCCTGGACATCACCTACCCGCTGGCCTGGGGCCACGAAGGCGTCGAGGCCAAGCTGGCTTCGCTGTGCGCTGAAGCGGTCGACGCGATCAAGGACGGCAAAAACATCCTGATCATCAGCGACCGCGGCATCACCGCCACGCAGGTGGCCATCCCGGCCCTGCTGGCGCTGTCGGCGATTCACCAGCACCTGGTGAAAGAAGGCTTGCGCACGACCGCCGGCCTGGTGGTTGAAACCGGCTCTGCCCGCGAAGTGCATCACTTTGCCGTGCTGGCCGGCTACGGCGCTGAAGCCGTTCACCCCTACCTCGCGATGGAAACGCTGGCTGAGCTGTCCAAGGGCCTGCCGGGTGACCTCAGCACCGACAAGGCGGTCTACAACTACACCAAGGCCATCGGCAAGGGCCTGTCCAAGATCATGTCCAAGATGGGCGTGTCGACCTACATGAGCTACTGCGGCGCGCAACTGTTCGAAGCCATCGGCCTGAGCCGTGACACCGTGGCCAAGTTCTTCACTGGCACCGCCAGCCAGGTTGAAGGCATGGGTGTGTTTGAGATCGCTGAAGAAGCGCTGCGCATGCACCGCGCCGCCTTCAGCGACGACCCGGTGCTGGCCAACATGCTGGACGCCGGCGGCGAATACGCCTGGCGCGTGCGCGGCGAAGACCACATGTGGACGCCCGATGCAATCGCCAAGCTGCAGCATTCCACGCGCTCCAACAACTGGAACACCTACAAGGAATACGCCCAGCTGATCAACGACCAGAACCGCCGCCACATGACGCTGCGCGGCCTGTTCGAGTTCAAGATCGACCCGTCCAAAGCCATCCCGATCGATGAAGTCGAGCCGGCCAAAGAGATTGTCAAGCGTTTTGCTACCGGCGCCATGTCGCTGGGCTCCATCAGCACCGAAGCCCACGCCACGCTGGCTGTGGCCATGAACCGCATCGGCGGCAAGAGCAACACGGGCGAGGGCGGTGAAGACCCGAACCGCTACCGGCAAGAACTCAAGGGCATCCCCATCAAGAAGGGCGAGACGCTGAAAAGCGTGATCGGCCCTAAACAGGTCGAGGTTGATTTGCCGCTGCAGGACGGCGATTCGCTGCGCTCGCGCATCAAGCAGGTCGCGTCGGGGCGTTTTGGTGTCACGGCCGAATACCTGGTGTCGGCGGACCAGATCCAGATCAAGATGGCCCAGGGCGCCAAGCCCGGCGAGGGCGGCCAGCTGCCCGGCGGAAAAGTCAGCGAATACATCGGCCACCTGCGCTACTCGGTGCCCGGCGTCGGTTTGATCTCGCCGCCGCCGCACCACGACATCTACTCCATCGAAGATCTGGCCCAGCTGATCCACGATCTGAAGAACGTGAACCCGCGCGCCAGCATCAGCGTCAAGCTGGTGAGTGAAGTCGGCGTTGGCACCATTGCAGCGGGCGTGGCCAAGGCCAAGTCCGACCACGTGGTAATTGCCGGCCACGACGGCGGCACGGGTGCTTCGCCCTGGTCGTCCATCAAGCATGCCGGCTCGCCCTGGGAAATTGGCCTGGCCGAAACCCAGCAGACCCTGGTGCTCAACCGCCTGCGCGGCCGCATCCGCGTGCAGGCTGACGGCCAGATGAAAACCGGCCGAGACGTCATCATCGGCGCGCTGTTGGGCGCTGATGAATTCGGTTTTGCCACCGCGCCGCTGGTCGTTGAGGGCTGCATCATGATGCGCAAGTGCCACCTCAACACCTGCCCTGTTGGTGTGGCCACACAAGACCCTGTGCTGCGCCAGAAATTCAGCGGCAAGCCCGAGCATGTGGTCAATTACTTCTTCTTCGTCGCCGAAGAGGCGCGCCAGCTGATGGCGCAGCTCGGCGTGCGCAAGTTTGACGACCTGATCGGCCGCGCCGACCTGCTCGACACGCAAAAAGGCATCGAGCACTGGAAAGCCAGCGGCCTCGATTTCGCCCGCCTTTTCTACCAGCCGAATGTGCCGGCCGACGTGCCGCGCATGCACGTGATGGAACAAGACCACGCGCTCGAAAAAGCGCTGGACGTGCGTCTGATCGAAAAATCGAAAGCCGCAATTGAAAAGGGCGAAAAAGTCCAGTTCATCGAAGTGGCGCGCAACGTCAACCGCACCGTCGGCGCGATGCTGTCGGGCGAGCTGACACGCCACCACCCGCAAGGCCTGCCCGACGACACGCTGCGCATCCAACTCGAAGGCACGGGCGGCCAATCTTTCGGCGCCTTCCTGGCCAAGGGCATCACCATGTACCTGATCGGTGACGCCAACGACTACACCGGCAAGGGCCTGTCGGGCGGCCGTATCGTCGTGCGCCCGAGTATCGACTTCCGCGGTGATGCGGTGAAGAACACCATCGTCGGCAACACCGTGCTCTACGGCGCAACCACCGGCGAAGCCTTCTTCAGCGGCGTGGCCGGCGAACGTTTTGCCGTGCGGCTCTCGGGCGCCACGGCGGTCGTTGAAGGCACGGGCGACCACGGCTGCGAATACATGACGGGCGGCACCGTCGCGGTGCTGGGCAAGACCGGCCGCAACTTCGCCGCCGGCATGAGTGGTGGGGTGGCTTATGTGTATGACGAAGACGGTTTGTTTGCCACGCGCTGCAACACGTCGATGGTGTCGATGGACCGCATCGTCACCACGGCCGAGCAGCACACCCATGACAAGGCCGACTGGCATGCCGAACAAAGCGATGAGGAATTGCTCAAGCGCCTCTTGCAAGACCACAACCGCTGGACCGGCAGCAAGCGCGCGCGCGAGCTGCTCGACAACTGGAGCGAGTCACGCCTGAAGTTTGTGAAGGTCTTCCCGAACGAATACAAGAAGGCGCTGATTGAGCGCAAGGAACGCCGCCTGGAAGCCGCGACCGAGACCACAAGGGCTCAGGTCGCCACCAACCAGGAAGCGGTGGCGGCCAAGTAAGGCTGCTGAAGCTCTCACGCCACCTTACGTTTGCTATTAAATTTATAGCTGCTTGCGCTCATCCTTAAAGGGCTGGCGGCATAAAACGCTTAAAAGAATTGCACAGGACGCATCATGGGAAAAATCACCGGCTTCATGGAATACGAGCGCATCGAAGAGGGCTACAAGCCCGTGCCGGAGCGCCTGAAGAACTACAAGGAATTTGTCATCGGGCTGGACGACGCGCAGGCCAACAAGCAGGCCGCGCGCTGCATGGACTGCGGCACGCCGTTTTGCAACAGCGGCTGCCCGGTCAACAACATCATTCCTGACTTCAACGACATGGTGTTTCGCGCCGACTGGAAAAACGCGATCGACACGCTGCACAGCACCAACAACTTCCCCGAGTTCACCGGCCGCATCTGCCCGGCACCCTGCGAAGCCGCCTGCACGCTGAACGTGAACGACGACGCCGTCGGCATCAAGTCCATCGAGCACGCCATCATCGACCGCGCCTGGTCCGAAGGCTGGGTCAAGCCTGTGATGCCCAAGCACAAGACCGGCAAGAAGGTTGCCGTGGTCGGCTCCGGTCCCGCCGGCATGGCCGCCGCGCAGCAGTTGGCGCGCGCCGGCCATGAGGTGACGCTGTTCGAGAAGAACGACCGCGTCGGCGGCCTGCTGCGCTACGGCATCCCTGACTTCAAGATGGAAAAGGTCCATATCGACCGCCGCGTCGAGCAAATGAAGGCCGAAGGCGTGAACTTCCGCACCGGCGTGATGGTGGGCAGCCTGCCTAAGGACTCCAAAGTCACCAACTGGGCGAAAGAAAGCATTACCCCTGAGCAACTCCAGAAAGACTTCGATGCCGTCATCCTGACCGGCGGCGCCGAACAATCGCGCGACCTGCCCGTCCCCGGCCGCGACCTGGACGGCGTTCACTTCGCGATGGAGTTTTTGCCCCAGCAAAACAAGATCAATGCCGGTGACAAGGTCAAAGGCCAGCTGCGCGCCGACGGCAAGCACGTCATCGTGATTGGCGGCGGCGACACCGGCTCCGACTGCGTGGGCACCAGCAACCGCCACGGCGCGGTCAGCGTCACCCAGTTTGAACTGATGCCCCAGCCGCCCGAGGAAGAAAACCGCCCCATGACCTGGCCTTACTGGCCGATCAAGCTGCGCACCTCTTCCAGCCACGAAGAAGGCTGCGAGCGCGAGTTCGCCATCTCCACCAAGGAACTGATTGGCGAAAAAGGCAAGGTCACCGGCCTGAAGACCGTTCGTGTCGAATGGAAAGACGGCAAGATGGTGGAAGTGCCTGGCTCCGAGCAAACCCTCAAGGCCGACCTGGTGCTGCTGGCCATGGGATTTGTTTCACCGGTGGCGTCGGTTCTGGACGCGTTCGGCATCGAAAAAGACAACCGTGGCAATGCCAAGGCCCATACTGACTTCACCGGTGGCTACGCCACCAACGTGCCCAAGGTGTTTGCCGCCGGCGACATCCGCCGCGGCCAGAGCCTGGTGGTATGGGCGATTCGCGAAGGCCGCCAGGCCGCGCGCGCSGTCGACGAGTTTCTGATGGGCTTTAGCGACCTGCCTCGCTAAGCGCCGCGCCCGGCCTTCKCAAATCGCCCCAAGGGGCGGTTAAATAAACCCCAAGCTYGCGCTTGGGGTGCGCGTAGGCCGCCAGGCCGCGCGCGYGGTCGACGAGTTTCTGATGGGCTTTAGCGACCTGCCTCGCTAAGCGCCGCGCCGGCCTTCTCAAATCGCCAAAAAGGGGCGATTGTGAGGCCCAAGCTGGTGCCCGGGTTGCGTGAAATGGTGCCAAACCTCCAGAAATCACCCAATTGGCGTGACGGTCCGTTGCGCTTTGCGCACACCTGCCTGGTTGGCAAATAACACCGAAAACCCCGGGTGCTATCAAAAAAATAGCTGCTTGCGCCGGATAGTTGTGGCTTGCGGCCACTATCGGCCCGATAAGGCGGCCGCTTTTTTGGGCCACCCTCGCTGCTTTAGGCCGCTCAGCCCAAGGTTTTTGGTTTCCGGTCAGGGGCTGTATAAGGGCAAACCCCGTATCATTCGGTATTACTTACCCAAGCCAACACACCTGCTGGCCTGTCTTTTCTCCTTCAATGCCCGACATTTCCGCTTCATCATTGGTTGAGTTCAAGGATGTGACGTTTTCCTACCCCGGCTCCGCCGGTGATCGCGTCATCCTGGACAAGGTCACGCTGTCCGTGCCTCGCGGCAAGGTTACCGCGCTGATGGGCGCTTCGGGAGGCGGCAAAACCACCGTGCTGCGCCTCATCGGCGGGCAGCAAAAGGCTGTCAGCGGCGCTGTGCTGTTCGACGGCAAGGACGTCGGCAAGCTGGCCCAGGCGGAACTCTATGCCGCGCGCCGTCGCATGGGCATGCTGTTCCAGTTCGGTGCGTTGTTCACCGATCTGAGTGTTTTCGACAATGTGGCGTTTCCCTTGCGCGAGCACACCGAATTGGGTGAAGCCCTGATCCGCGATATCGTGCTGATGAAACTCAATGCGGTGGGCCTGCGCGGCGCGCGGGACCTGCTGCCCAGCGAGATTTCGGGCGGCATGGCCCGCCGGGTTGCGCTGGCGCGGGCCATTGTGCTGGACCCGGAACTCATCATGTACGACGAACCGTTCTCCGGGCTCGATCCGATCTCGCTCGGTACCGCCGCGCAGCTCATACGCCAGCTCAACGATACGCTGGGCATTACCAGCGTGGTGGTGTCGCATGATCTGGAAGAAACCTTCCGCATTGCCGACAAGGTCATCATCCTGGCCAATGGTGGCATTGCGGCGCAGGGCACACCTGACGAGGTGCGTCGCTCCACCGATCCGCTGGTGCACCAGTTCGTCAATGCCGAAAGCGAAGGCCCCGTGAAATTCCACTATCCGGGCCCCACTGTGGATGCCGATTTCGGCGACCCGGCGGCCAAATCAGGGAAGCGCGCATGAGCCGCTATAGCCCTGTCGCGCTGATTTCCGGCCTCGGTTTTTCCGTGCGCAGCCAGCTGGCCGAGCTGGGCTACGCCGCGCGGTTGATGTCCCGGCTGGTGGCCCTCACCGGCCCGGCCCTGGCCCGCTTTGGCCTGGTGCGCGACCAGATTTTCTTTTTGGGCAACTACTCGCTGGCCATCATTGCCGTGTCGGGTCTGTTTGTCGGCTTTGTGCTGGGCCTGCAGGGCTACTACACGCTGCAGCGCTATGGCTCGGCAGAAGCGCTGGGCTTGCTGGTGGCGCTCAGCCTCGTGCGCGAACTCGGGCCGGTGGTCACTGCTTTGCTGTTTGCCGGCCGCGCCGGCACGGCGTTGACGGCCGAAATCGGCCTGATGAAAGCCGGCGAACAGCTCTCAGCCATGGAAATGATGGCGGTAGACCCGGTGCGGCGCATCCTGGCGCCCCGCTTCTGGGGCGGCATCATCGCCATGCCCCTGCTGGCTGCCGTGTTCAGCGCTGTGGGCATCATGGGTGGCTGGCTGGTGGGTGTGGTCATGATCGGTATTGATGCGGGCTCCTTCTGGAGCCAGATGCAGTCCGGTGTCGATGTCTGGCGCGACGTAGGCAACGGCATCATCAAGAGTTTTGTGTTTGGCGTCACGGTCACTTTTGTGGCCTTGCACCAGGGTTTCGAGGCCCAGCCGACGCCTGAGGGCGTGTCGCGCGCGACCACGCGGACCGTGGTGGTTGCGTCGCTGGCCGTGCTGGGGCTGGATTTCCTGCTGACCGCCTCGATGTTCAGCCTTTAAAACCGTCTTCATACATTTTTAATTCGCCCATGAGAAAATCCTGCTTCCCAGTGTTTGCCTTGGGTGAACCCCGCAAGGACAAAACAGCCCGGAATGGCGAAAACGCCGGACCAGGCCACTGAAAGAAAACGATGCAACGTTCCAAAAATGATTTGTGGGTGGGTTTGTTCGTGTTGATTGGCGGCGCCGCCATCCTGTTTCTGGCGCTCAAGTCCGCGAATTTGCTCAGCCTGAATTTCGATACCTCCTACAAGGTGACGGCGAAATTCGACAACATTGGTGGCCTCAAGCCGCGAGCCGCTGTCAAAAGCGCTGGCGTGGTAGTGGGCAGGGTTGAAAATATCACTTTCGACGACAAGTCCTACCAGGCCAGCGTCAATCTGGCGATGGAAAGCCGTTACGTGTTCCCGAAAGACAGCTCGCTGAAGATTTTGACCAGCGGATTGCTGGGCGAGCAGTACATCGGCGTGGAGGCCGGTGGGGACGAGAAAAATCTTGCCGCAGGGGACGTGGTCAAAAACACGCAGTCCGCCGTGGTGCTTGAGAATCTGATCAGCCAGTTTTTATACAGCAAGGCGGCAGACAGCAGTTCCGGATCAGGGTCTGCGCCGCCATCAGGGACGCCAGAAAAAAAATGACAGCAGAAATCACGATGAAAAAACCGGCCGGCTGGGCTGCGGCAGTGCTTGCACTGGCACTTCTCCAGGGGTGTGCTACCGGTCCCAATGCGAGCCCATCCGATCCGCTGGAGCCGTTCAACCGGACCATGTTCAGTTTCAATGACGGCGTGGACCGCGCCGTCGTCAAACCCGTGGCAACCGCGTACCGGGATATCACGCCTGCGCCTGTGCGCACCGGTGTCACCAATTTCTTCGGCAACATTTCCGACGTGTGGTCCACCGTCAACAACCTGCTCCAGGGTAAAGGCCAGGCTTCTATCGAAAGTTTTTTCCGTGTCACGACCAATACCCTCTGGGGCGTGGGTGGCATTTTTGACGTTGCCAGCGATCTGAAGATTCCCAAACACTCGGAAGATTTTGGCCAGACGCTCGGCGTTTGGGGTGTGGGCTCGGGCCCCTACCTCGTGCTGCCTTTGCTGGGCCCTTCTTCCGCGCGTGATTCGGTAGGTTCGCTGGTTGATTACCAGGGCGACCTGGTAAGCCGGATCGACAATGTCCGTGCCCGCAATTCCCTGACGACTTTGCGCCTGGTGAACGCCAGGGCCAACGTGCTCGGGGCCGGTGATGTCCTGGACCAGGCCGCACTCGACAAATACAGCTTCACCCGCGAAATCTACCTGCAGCGCCGCCGTAGCCTGATAGGCGGGACTTCGGTGGAAAAAGAGGAACGTTACGATTTGCCGGAAGGCACATCGGCCGCCCCGGCGGCACCAGCCTCCGCCGCCAAATAGTGTCATCCCGGGTTTGAACAGGGGTCAAAAGGCTGTTGATTGCAAACAATATTTACAAGACTGCCGTAAAACTTCATTCACAGCCCGGAAACCATCCCGCAGAATAACCATCGAACCATCGGTTGCAGCAGCGACGTATCCATAGGGGTACTGCAATTTTCGCAGCCGCATGCTTCGTCATAGAAGGAAAATCATGAAACGCAGAACACTTGGCCATTTATTCACCGCCGCCCTCAGCCTGGCCCTGATGGGGTCTGCGCCGTTCGTTCGCGCAGCCGATGAGGCACCCGATGCCCTGATCAAGCGCGTCTCGGCCGATGTGCTGGACAACATCAAGACGGACAAGGCTGTAAAAGCCGGTGACCTCACCCGGGTGCTCGCGCTCGTCGACAGCAAGATCATGCCTAACGTGAACTTCACACGCATGACGGCCTCTGCCGTGGGCCGCAACTGGCGCCAGGCCACGCCTGAGCAGCAAAAGAAGCTTCAGGACGAGTTCAAGACCCTGCTGATCCGCACCTATTCCGGCGCATTGGCACAGGTCAGCGACCAGAGCGTCAATGTCAAACCGCTGCGTGCGGCTCCGGAAGACACTGAAGTCGTCGTACGCACCGAAGTTCTGGGCCGGGGCGATCCAATCCAGCTGGATTACCGCATGGAAAAAACCGCTACGGGCTGGAAGATCTATGACCTCAACGTGCTGGGCGTCTGGCTGGTGGAAACCTACCGTACCCAGTTCGCCCAGGAAATCAGCGCCAAGGGCGTCGATGGCCTGATCGCTTCCCTGGTTCAGCGCAACCAGTCCAACACCGGCGCAGGCGCAGCTGTTGCCAAGAAGCCCTGAGCAGGCATCGCCAGTGCTGACGCTTCCTTCTGTCCTCACGCATGCCGAGGCTGCCGGGTTTGCTCTCGGCCTCAAGCAGGCCGTGCTGTCCCAGCCGGCCGGCGTGGTGGCCGATGCAGGCGCGCTGAAGGAGTTTGACTCCTCCGCGCTGGCGGTGCTGCTGGAATGCCGGCGTGAAGCGCTGGCTGCCGGCAAGGCGTTTTCGGTGGCCGGCTTGCCGGCTCGCCTGCGTCAGTTGGCAGGCCTGTATGGCGTGGCAGAGCTGATTCCCGCCGCTGCCGCCCCGGCGGCCTGAGACGCCGCTTTCGGGTTTCTTCGCCCATCGGGGTCCTGACGCAGGGCATTCAGCCGCCGACCCGGATAAAAACAGCATCCGCCCTTAAAATGGCGGGCTCATGCCAGCGATCTCATTTCAGTCCGTCTCCAAAACCTACTCATCCACGCGAAATCAGACGGGGCCTGCTGTCAAGGCGCTGGACGACGTCAGTTTTGATATCCGGCAAGGTGAATTTTTTGGCTTGCTGGGCCCTAACGGCGCCGGCAAAACCTCTCTCATCAGCATACTCGCCGGCCTTTCGCGCGCCAGCAGCGGCCAGGTCCTGGTGCATGGCAGCGACGTGCTCACCGACTATGCCAATGCAAGGCGAAAGCTCGGCGTCGTACCCCAGGAACTGGTGTTCGACCCCTTTTTCTCCGTGCGCGAGGCGCTGCGCATCCAGTCCGGCTATTTCGGCATCAAACGCAACGACGACTGGATCGACGAGCTGCTCGTCAGCCTGGGGCTGGCCGACAAAGCCAATGCCAACATGCGCCAGCTCTCCGGCGGCATGAAGCGCCGCGTGCTGGTGGCGCAGGCGCTGGTGCACAAGCCGCAGGTCATCGTGCTGGACGAGCCCACTGCTGGCGTTGATGTCGAACTGCGCCAGACGCTGTGGCAGTTCATCGCCAAACTCAACAAGCAGGGCAGCACGGTGCTGCTCACCACGCACTACCTCGAAGAAGCTGAGGCCCTGTGCAGCCGCATCGCCATGCTCAAGCAGGGGCGGGTGGTGGCGTTGGCCCAGACTTCCGAGCTGCTCAAGGCGGCGTCCTCCAATGTGCTGCGCTTCAAGATCGACAGCGAATTGCCGGTGCACCTGGCCGCGCAGGCCCGTATCACCGGGCGCATCGTGCAGTTTCCGGCGCACAACGCCCATGAAATCGAACAATACCTGGCGGCCATCCGCGAAGCGGGGCTGGTTGCGGAAGACGTTGAAATCCGCAAGGCCGACCTGGAAGATGTGTTCCTGGATGTCATGAACAAAAAGCCGGCCCGAGAAGCCACCGAACTGAATTTAATGGGAGTGGCAACATGATCGCGTTCATCCGGGGAAGGGCCGTGCGCCGCGCCGGGCCGCCCCAAGCAAGCACAGCCCCCTCGGGGGGCTGCGTAGTACGCGAAGCGACAAGCGTGGGGGCTTTTGAATGACTGGCTGGCAAACACTGCTTTATAAAGAAACCTTGCGCTTCTGGAAAGTGGGTTTCCAGACGGTCGGAGCCCCGGTGTTGACCGCCGTGCTCTACATGCTGATCTTTGGTCACGTGCTGCAGGATCAAGTGAAGGTCTACGACCAGGTCAGCTACACCGCCTTCCTGGTGCCGGGCCTCGTGATGATGAGCGTGTTGCAGAACGCGTTCGCCAACAGCTCTTCCTCGCTGATCCAGAGCAAGATCATGGGCAGCCTGGTGTTTGTGCTGCTCACGCCGCTGTCGCACTGGCACTGGTTTTTTGCGTACGTCGGCTCGTCCGTCGCACGTGGCCTGCTGGTGGGAGCGGGCGTATTTGCCGTCACCGTGTTCTTTGGCCAACCCGCCTTTGTGGCGCCGCTGTGGATTGTGCTGTTTGCGGTGCTGGGCGCCGCCATGCTGGGCGCACTGGGCGTCATCGCCGGGCTGTGGTCTGAAAAGTTCGACCAGATGGCAGCCTTCCAGAATTTCGTCATCATGCCCATGACCTTCCTGAGCGGCGTGTTTTATTCGATCCACTCGCTGCCGCCGTTTTGGCAAAAGGTCAGCCACCTGAACCCGTTTTTCTACATGATCGACGGTTTTCGCTACGGATTCTTTGGCGTCAGCGATGTTTCGCCCTGGCTGAGCCTGGGGATTGTTTTGACGGCCTTGCTTGTCGTTAGCTCCGTTGCCGTGAACATGCTGCGCACCGGCTACAAAATAAGACACTGACTGAAACCAAAACATATGACCAGCGAAGAACTTCAATCCATCATCACCGCAGGCCTGCCGTGCGAACATATCGAGCTGTCGGGCGACGGGCGCCATTGGTACGCGACAATCATCTCCAGCACCTTTGAGGGCCTGCGCTTGATCCAGCGCCACCAGAAGGTGTACGCCACGCTGGGTGGCCGCATGCAGACCGACGAAGTGCATGCGCTGTCGATGAAAACGTATACGCCCACCGAATGGGCCAACAACAACACGCAATAAAAGAACATGGACAAATTACTCATCAGGGGCGGCAAATCACTCGCCGGCACGGTCGAAATTTCCGGCGCCAAGAATGCCGCGCTCCCGGAGCTTTGTGCAGCCCTGCTGACGGCCGACACGGTGACGCTGCAGAACGTGCCGCGCCTGCAGGACGTGGCCACCATGCTCAAGCTGGTGCGCAACATGGGCGTGCAGGCCGAACGCAGCCAGGACGTGCCCAGCACCGTGGTGCTCAATGCCGGCGGCCTGAGCTCACCGGAAGCCCCTTATGAGCTCGTCAAGACCATGCGCGCTTCCGTGCTGGCCCTCGGCCCGCTGCTGGCGCGCTTTGGCGAAGCGACTGTGTCACTGCCCGGCGGCTGCGCCATTGGTTCGCGGCCGGTCGACCAGCACATCAAGGGCATGCAGGCCATGGGCGCTGAAATCGCCGTGGAGCATGGCTACATGATCGCCAAGCTGCCGGCTGGTCAGAAGCGGCTCAAGGGCACCAGCATCACCACCGACATGGTGACGGTGACCGGCACTGAAAACTTCCTGATGGCCGCCAGCCTGGCAGAAGGTGAAACCATCCTGGAGAACGCCGCACAGGAGCCCGAGATTGGCGACCTGGCTGAAATGCTCATCAAGATGGGCGCGAAGATTGAAGGTCACGGCACGCGCCGTATCCGTATCCAGGGCGTGGAGCGCCTGCATGGCTGCACCCACCAGGTGGTGGCCGACCGCATTGAAACCGGGACCTTTTTGTGCGCGGTGGCCGCTGCCGGCGGCGACGTTGTCTTGAAGCATGGCCGAGCCGACCACCTCGATGCCGTGATCGACAAGCTGCGTGAAGCCGGTGCCGTGGTGACTGCGGGTGAGGGTTTTATCCGCATCCAGGCCAGCGGCCGAATGAAGGCGCAATCCTTCCGCACGACTGAATACCCCGGCTTCCCGACCGACATGCAGGCCCAGTTCATGGCGCTGAACGCCATTGCACAGGGCAGCAGCACGGTGACGGAGACAATCTTTGAAAACCGTTTCATGCACGTCAACGAGATGGTGCGCCTGGGCGCCAAGATCCAGATCGAAGGCAAGGTCGCGGTCATGGAGGGTGTTGAAAAGCTGTCGGGCGCCACCGTGATGGCCACTGATTTGCGCGCCTCCGCCAGCCTGGTAATTGCCGGCCTGGTGGCCGAGGGCGAAACCATGGTGGACCGCATTTACCACCTGGACCGCGGCTATGACCAGATGGAAGCCAAGCTGCGCGGAATCGGTGCCGACATAGAACGAGTCAAAGCATGATCACCCTGGCGTTATCCAAAGGCCGCATCTTCGACGACATCCTGCCGCTGCTGCGAAGCGCCGGCATCGAGGTACTCGACGACCCGGAAAAATCCCGCAAGCTGATTCTGGACACCAACCAACCCGGCCTGCGTGTGGTGCTGGTGCGTGCCACCGACGTGCCCACCTATGTGCAGTACGGCGGCGCCGACCTCGGCGTGGTCGGCAAAGACACTTTGCTCGAATCCGGCAGCCAGGGCCTGTACCAGCCGCTCGACCTGCAAATCGCCAAATGCCGCATCAGCGTGGCGGTGCGCGAAGGTTTTGACTACGCCGCCGCCGTGCGCCAGGGCTCGCGCCTGAAAGTGGCCACCAAGTACGTGGCGATTGCCCGCGACTTTTTCGCCACCAAGGGGGTGCACGTCGACCTGATCAAGCTCTATGGCAGCATGGAGCTCGCACCGCTTACAGGCCTGGCCGACGCGATCGTCGATCTGGTCTCCACCGGCAGCACGCTCAAGGCCAACCACCTGGTCGAGGTCGAACGCATCATGGACATCAGCTCGCACCTCGTCGTGAACCAGACCGCGCTCAAGCTCAAGCAAGAGCCCATCCGCAAGCTGATCGATGCCTTCGCCGCCGCCACGGCCACACCTTGAGTCTTGATGCTATGAAATTAATAGCTTCTCCCGCACGACTGTCAACGGTCTCGGCAACTTTTGATGCTGATTTCAAGGCGCGGCTGCATTGGTCCGCCGACACTGACGCGGCCATCGAGCAGCGCGTGGCCGACATCCTGGCCGATGTGCAACAGCGCGGCGATGCGGCGGTGCTGGAATACACCGCGCGGTTTGATGGCCTGTCAGCTGCGTCGATGGCTGGGCTGGAACTGACGCAGGCGGATTTCAAGGCCGCATTTGATGCCATTCCCGCTGCCCAGCGCGAGGCCCTGCAGGC
The DNA here is from genome assembly GCF_056405795.1 of Polaromonas sp. P1_F1. Classification (NCBI taxonomy): domain Bacteria; kingdom Pseudomonadati; phylum Pseudomonadota; class Betaproteobacteria; order Burkholderiales; family Comamonadaceae; genus Polaromonas; species Polaromonas sp. P1_F1. The sequence goes on along the minus strand of NZ_JBFUBJ010000003.1, from coordinate 298,617 downwards.
CGCAGCCGCCCGGGTGCGCAAGTACCACGAGGCACAGAAGAAGGCATCGGGAGAGAGCTGGAGTTATCGCGACGAAGACGGCACGCTGCTGGGCCAGAAGGTCACGCCGCTGGACCGGGTGGGCATTTACGTTCCGGGCGGCAAGGCTGCCTACCCCTCCAGCTTGCTCATGAACGCCATCCCCGCCCACGTGGCTGGTGTGCAAGAGATCATCATGGTGGTGCCAACGCCCGTGCGCGGCAGCGTGGCCACGGGCGGCTCGGGCGACCAGGCGGCGTCGAGCAAAGGCGAGCGCAATGAGCTCGTGCTGGCCGCCGCCTACGTGGCCGGCGTCACCCGCGCCTTCACCATCGGCGGCGCGCAGGCCGTGGCTGCGCTGGCCTACGGCACGCAGACCGTGCCCAAGGTCGACAAGATCACCGGCCCCGGCAACGCCTATGTTGCCAGCGCCAAAAAGCGCGTTTTTGGCACGGTGGGCATCGACATGATTGCCGGCCCGTCTGAAATCCTGGTGCTGGCTGACGGCAGCACGTCGGCCGACTGGGTGGCCATGGACTTGTTCAGCCAGGCCGAGCACGACGAACTCGCGCAAAGCATCCTGCTGTGCCCCGACGCCGCGTATATCGATGAAGTGCAGGCCGCTATCGACCGCCTTTTGTCCGAAATGCCGCGCGCCGAAATCATCGCCAAGTCCCTCACCGGCCGCGGTGCACTGATCCACACCCGCAGCATGGAAGAGGCCTGCGAGATCAGCAACCGCATCGCACCCGAACACCTCGAAGTCTCCAGCCGCGACCCGCACAAGTGGGAGCCCTTGCTCAAGCACGCCGGCGCCATCTTCCTGGGCGCCTACACCAGCGAATCGCTGGGCGACTACTGCGCCGGCCCCAACCACGTGCTGCCCACCAGCGGCACGGCGCGCTTCAGTTCGCCACTGGGTGTCTACGACTTCCAGAAACGCTCCAGCCTTATTGAGGTCAGCGAAGCCGGTGCGCAGGTCCTCGGCAAGATCGCCGCAGAACTTGCTTATGGCGAGGGCCTGCAGGCGCATGCCCGCGCCGCCGAAATGCGGCTTTCCAAACCCGATTGAATCGTAAATGACCCGCATTTTCAGATCGCTGAATCTTGTCGTTGCTGCTTGCATTGCGCTGGCAGGATTGCAGGGCTGCGCGTCCGTGGTGCAACCCTCAGAGAAACCTCCCAATGCGATTGAGCTTTCAGGAGTGGTCTCCGAAGTGTCTGCCTCGCCCTACTATGGTTTGAGTTCGGTTCAGCAAAGTAGCGCGACGCTTGCAGGGGGCTCTGCTGGCGTCATGCTGGCCAACGCCATTGGTGCGCAGCAGGGCAATCGCGACGTCAGCTCCATCGTGGTGACCGTTTCAAACATCTTGTCGCTGACGCTTCCTGTGAGTGGTACTTTCCGGTCCGGCGAATGCGTGAAGCTTTTTGTAGATCCCATGTTCAGGGAGCTGCTGAACCGCAAAGACGTGGCCAACAGGAGCATGCCCACGGGCTCCGCTTTCGTGCAGAAAAGCAGCTGCTGAGCGAACCGGCACTCACAATACCGCCAGACAGAGTCAATTCACCCATCATGAAACAGTCAGACGCCTCACTGGCTCCCAAGCTCAAAAAACTGATCCGCCAGGACGTGCAGTCCATGCACGCCTATGCGATTCAGGAATCGGCCGGCATGGTCAAGCTCGATGCGATGGAAAATCCGCACCGCCTGCCGGCATCGCTGCAGGCCCATCTGGGCCAGCGACTGGGCGCGCTGGCGTTGAACCGCTACCCGGATGGCCGCGTGAATGATCTGCGCAAGGCCCTGGCTGACTATGCGCAGATGCCTGAGGGCTTCGACATCATGCTGGGCAATGGCTCGGACGAGTTGATCTCGCTGCTGGCCATGGCCTGCGATGTGGAAGGGGGCTCCATATTGGCGCCGCTGCCGGGCTTTGTGATGTACGCCATGAGCGCGCAGCTGCAGGGCCTCAAATTCATCGACGTGCCGCTGACGGCCGACTTCGAGCTCGACGAAGCCGCCATGCTGGCCGCCATTGCCGAGCACCAGCCGTCGATCATTTACCTGGCCTACCCGAACAACCCGACGGCCAACCTGTGGGACGACGCGGTGATTGAAAAGATCATCGAAGCCGTAGGCGAGCAAGGTGGCCTGGTCGTGATGGACGAGGCCTACCAGCCCTTTGCCAGCAAAAGCTACATCGACCGCATCGCCAGGCACGGCCATGTGCTGCTGATGCGCACCCTGAGCAAGCTCGGCCTCGCCGGCGTGCGCATCGGCTACATGATGGGCCCGAAAGCGCTGATTGCCGAGATCGACAAGGTGCGCCCGCCCTACAACATCAGCGTGCTCAACTACGAATGCGCGCTGTTCGCGCTGGAGCACCAGGGTGAATTCGCCGCGCAGGCCGCGGAGCTGGTGGCCCAACGTGCTGTGTTGCTGGAGGCCCTGGCCGGCATGGAGGCAAAGGGCGTCAAAGCCTGGAAAAGCGACGCCAACATGATCCTGGTGCGGGTGCCCGATGCGGCCAAAACCTTTGAGGGCATGAAATCGCGCAAGGTCCTGGTCAAAAACGTTTCTAAAATGCACCCATTGCTGGCCAATTGTTTGCGCCTGACGGTCGGCACCGCGGACGAGAACGTGCAAATGCTGGCGGCGCTTGAAAAATCCCTATGACCACCCCTACCCACGCTCCCCGCATTGCCGAGGTTTCACGCAACACCGCCGAAACCCAGATCATCGTCAAGCTCAACCTGGACGGCACCGGTAAAGCCAGCCTTTCCACGGGCATAGGCTTTTTCGACCACATGCTGGACCAGATCGCCCGCCACGGCCTGATCGACCTCGACATCCAGGCCAAGGGCGATTTGCACATTGACGGCCACCACACGGTGGAAGACGTGGGCATTACGCTGGGCCAGGCCGTGGCCAAGGCTGTGGGAGACAAAAAAGGCCTGCGCCGCTACGGCCACGCCTATGTGCCGCTCGACGAGGCGCTGTCGCGCGTGGTGGTCGATTTTTCGGGCCGTCCGGGCCTCGAGATGCATGTTCCTTTCAAGAGCGGCATGATCGGCACCTTCGACAGCCAGCTCGCCTACGAATTCTTCCAGGGCTTTGTGAACCACGCCTTTGTGACCTTGCACATCGACAACCTCAAGGGCGAGAACGCCCACCACCAGGCCGAAACCGTGTTCAAGGCATTTGCCCGCGCGCTGCGCATGGCGCTGGAGATCGATCCGCGCGCCGCAGGCGTGATTCCATCGACCAAGGGTTCGCTGTAACCCCTTCGCACTCAACGCCGGGAACACGTCCAATCCTTGTTTTAATGCCTGTTTTTGCCTCCAGACCAATGGTGACGGGCGCAAGCAGCTATTAAATTCGTAGCAAACTACCTTTCGACTTTCAATGGCAAAACCCAAAACAGTCGCCGTGGTCGACTACGGCATGGGCAACCTGCACTCCGTGTCACAGGCTGTTCGCCATGTGGCGGGCGGCAGCGGCTTTGACGTGCTGGTCACCTCCCGGGCCGAAGATGTGATGTCGGCCGAACGCATCGTGCTGCCTGGCCAGGGCGCCATTGCCGACTGCATGCGCGAGCTCGCAGATTCCGGCATGCTGGAGTCGGTGCTGCACGCTGCGGCCAACAAGCCGCTGTTCGGTGTTTGTGTTGGCATGCAGATGCTGCTGAGCCACAGCGACGAAGGCCAGCCCGGCGACGGCGGCGTGGGTACCACCGGCCTCGGATTAATCCCTGGGGAGGTCACCAAATTCGAGCTGGCCGGCAAAATCCAGCCCGACGGCAGCCGTTACAAGGTGCCGCAGATGGGCTGGAACCAGGTTTACCAAAATGGTGCGGGCACGGCCAGGGCCCACCCGGTCTGGGCTGGCGTGCCCGACGGCGCGTACTTTTATTTTGTACACAGCTTTTATGCCCGGCCGTCGGATGCACACCACATCGCGGGGGAGGCCGACTACGGCGCGCGCTTTACGGCGGCGATTGCACGCGATAATATTTTTGCCACCCAGTTCCACCCCGAAAAGAGTGCCGACCATGGGCTGGCCCTGTACCGCAATTTCCTGCACTGGAATCCCTGAATACCTTGGGTCAGACCCGGTACCGGGGCGTCCGGCTTTTTGTTACCCTGAGCGTCCGTTTTGTACTTTACCGTTTTACCGTCTTTAACCGCACATGCTACTTATCCCCGCGATTGACCTGAAAGACGGTCACTGCGTCCGCCTCAAACAGGGCGACATGGATCAATCCACCATCTTCAGCGAAGACCCGGCCGCCATGGCGCGCAGCTGGGTCGACAAGGGCGCGCGGCGCCTGCACCTGGTGGACCTGAATGGTGCGTTCGCAGGCAAGCCCCGCAACGAGGCAGCCATCAAGCAGATCCTGGCGGAAGTCGGCAGCGAGATCGATGTGCAGCTGGGTGGCGGCATCCGTGACCTGGACACCATCGAGCGCTACCTCGATGCTGGCCTGCGCTACGTCATCATCGGCACGGCCGCTGTAAAGAACCCCGGCTTCCTGCAGGACGCCTGCACCGCGTTCGGCGGCCACATCATCGTTGGCCTCGACGCCAAGGACGGCAAAGTAGCCACCGACGGCTGGAGCAAGATGACCGGCCACGAGGTCATCGATCTCGGCAAGAAATTCCAGGACTACGGCGTCGAATCCATCATCTACACCGATATCGGCCGCGACGGCATGCTGACCGGCATCAACATCGACGCCACCGTCAAGCTCGCCCAGGCGCTGACGATTCCCGTGATCGCTTCGGGCGGCCTTTCGAACATGGCTGACATCGAAAAACTCTGCGAAGTCGAGGAAGAGGGCGTGGAGGGCGTGATTTGCGGCCGCTCTATCTACAGCGGTGATCTCGATTTTGAGAAAGCCCAGGCCAGGGCCGATGAACTGAACGGCTGAGACAGGACTTTCTTCATTGGAGAAGCCTGTTACTCCCAACTGGTTTTGGGCTATTTGGGGAGTCTCACTATTGGCTGCCGCTCCTCTCATGTTTGTGGCCGGTTTCGTCATCTGGTTCGGGCTTGATACCGCGTCTTGTCTTGTGGGATTGTGCGCATTAGCCGCGTTGGCAGTCTCGATTTTTGTTTACTGGCATATTCATCAGCACATTGACGACTACTGGCAAAAGAACGAGGCTTACAGATATGCTGTTTTCACCGTACTGACTCTTCCTGCCGTGATTTACCTTGTTCTGGATTCCGCCTTGTAGCCGGCCACACTTCTCATTCACCTTCTGTGGCGTTCCAACGCCTTCTTCATAGATTTCCATGCTCGCTAAACGAATCATTCCCTGCCTCGACGTCACCGGCGGCCGCGTCGTGAAGGGCGTCAACTTCACCCAGCTGCGTGACGCAGGCGACCCGGTGGAAATCGCCGCGCGCTACAACGAGCAGGGCGCGGATGAGCTCACCTTCCTCGACATCACGGCCACCAGCGATGGGCGTGACCTGATCCTGCCGATCATCGAGGCGGTTGCATCCCAGGTCTTTATCCCTCTTACCGTGGGCGGCGGTGTTCGCACCGTTGAGGACGTGCGCCGCCTGCTCAACTCCGGCGCCGACAAGACCAGCTTCAACTCGGCCGCCATCGCCAACCCGCAGGTGATCGCCGACGCTTCCGCCAAATACGGCTCGCAGTGCATCGTGGTGGCGATCGACGCCAAGCGCCGCGGCGCGGAAGACGAAAAGCGCCTCACACCCACCGGCGAACCGGTCGGCCCGGGCTGGGATGTCTACAGCCACGGCGGGCGCAAGAACACCGGCCTGGACGCCGTGGCTTGGGCCACCGAGATGGCGCGCCGCGGCGCCGGCGAGATTTTGCTGACCAGCATGGACCGCGACGGCACCAAGTCGGGCTTTGACCTGGCGCTGACCCGCGCGGTGAGCGACGCCATCAGCGTGCCGGTGATCGCCTCGGGCGGCGTCGGCAACCTGGAGCACCTGGCCGACGGCATACAAAACGGCGGCGCCGACGCGGTGCTGGCTGCCAGCATCTTTCATTACGGCGAATACACCGTTCAGCAGGCCAAGCAGCACATGGCAGCGCGCGGTATTCCTGTGAGGTTGTAGTTTTTAGAGTTTCGGCATCCAGCCCTTACCCCGCATGCGCAAGCAGCTATCGATTTGATAGTGACTACTTGCAAGCCGCCCCTGCTCCCCCAAACCAGCATGAGCCGCGGGACTGGCTTTGCCAGACCGCAGGCGGGCGGCCCCCTCGGGGGGCAGGGAGCTAAACGCAGTGAGCGACCGTGGGGGCGATAATACTTTTATGAACTGGTTAGATGAAGTCAGCTGGGATGACAAAGGCCTGATCCCTGTCATTGCGCAGGAAGCTTCCAGCGGCGATGTGCTCATGTTCGCCTGGATGAACCGCGAGGCGCTGCAAAAAACCGCCGAGCTGGGCCAGGCGGTGTACTACAGCCGCTCACGCGGGCGCCTCTGGCACAAGGGTGAAGAATCCGGCAACCAGCAAACAGTGCATGAAATTCGCCTGGATTGCGACAACGACGTGATCCTGCTCAAGGTGACGCAGCTGGGCCACACGCCGGGCATCGCCTGCCACACGGGCCGCCACAGCTGCTTTTTCAGTGTGTATAAAGACGGCCAGTGGGTGGTGACCGAGCCGGTCCTGAAAGACCCGACAACCATGTATAAAAAAGCATCAACAGACTCCGGCAAACATGACCACGAATGACTCCCTCCAGCGCCTGGCGCAGATCATTGAAAGCCGCAAGGCGGCCAACGGCGGTGACCCGGACACCAGCTATGTGGCTCGCCTGCTGCACAAAGGCCCCGACGCCTTCCTGAAAAAAATCGGTGAAGAAGCCACCGAAACCGTGATGGCCGCCAAGGACATCGACCGCGGGGGCCCCACGGCGGAGCTGAAGGGCAAGCTGGTCGGCGAAGTGGCCGACCTGTGGTTTCACAGCCTCATCGCGCTGGCGCACTATGGCCTCAGCCCACTGGACGTGATCGCCGAGCTGGAGCGCCGCGAAGGCACCAGCGGCATCGAGGAAAAAGCCTTGCGCAAGGCCCAGCACCGTGATGCGGCCGAAAAGCCCTGAGACGGGCGTTTCATGGCCCCCATCACCGTGGCTGATTTTTCTTCTCCCTGATATCGCTTTGACTGGAACCTGAACGCATGGAAACCGACCTGGCCGAATTCGAAGGCAAGAATCCCGCCGACCGCACCATCATGCATGTGCTGTACGGCCTGCACACGCTGGCCTGGTTCAGCGGCGGTGTGTTTGCGGTGATCGCCGTCATCATCAACTACATTCGCCGCGCGGATGAAACCGATGCGCTCTACATCGACCACCACAACTACATGATTCGCACCTTCTGGTGGACGCTTGCGTGGCTGGTGCTGCTGTCGCCGCTGTGGCTGTTGATTGTGCCGGGGTGGGTGGCCTATGGCATTGTCTGCCTCTGGTACCTGTACCGCTGCGTGCGTGGCTGGATGCGTTTTAGCAGCCACCGTCCTGCGTAATTTCCTTGAGTCACGACCCAGCCATGAACCATTCCGACACCTGCATTTTCTGCAAGATCGCTGCGGGCACCATTCCAAGCCGGAAGGTGTACGAAGATGACGAGCTGTACGCTTTTCACGACATCAACCCGTGGGCGCCCGTGCATTTCCTGATCATTCCCAAGGACCACATTCCGTCCATGGCCCAGGTTGGCCCCGAACACGCCGCCCTGCTGGGGCGCATGATGGTGCTGGCCCCCAAGCTGGCGATAGAGCAGGGCTGTAACCCTTATCCGGAGGGCGGCTACCGGATCGTGACCAATACCGGCGCCGAAGGCGGACAAGAAGTGCATCACCTGCACTTTCACGTGATCGGCGGCCCTCGTCCATGGCTGAAGGGCTAGAAGGGTTACAAGCCAAAGGGAACCCCGGTGCCCACAACCACACTAAACCGGTAGGCCAATGTGTGTAATCGGTTTTCCGGCAGACAGGGCCTTTAGAATCAACGCAATTACGTGCAAACCGCCCCAAACCGGCAATGTTGCATTTACACCTGTATTTACAGATTAGGAGCAAATCATGGGTTCATTTTCCATCTGGCACTGGCTGATCGTGCTGTTGATCGTGGTGATGGTTTTCGGCACCAAAAAGCTGAAAAACATGGGCAGCGATCTCGGCGGCGCCGTCAAGGGTTTTAAAGACGGCATGAAGGACGGCAGCCAGACGCCCGCCGACGTGCCCGTGCCGCCCGCCAGCGTGACCAACGCTCAGGCCGCTGACAAAACGACAATCGACGTCGAAGCCAAGCAGAAGTCTTGAGCGCAATCATCTGACGCAACCTTCCAGCGACACCTTCTGCAGTGATTGATCTAGGCATCTCCAAAATGGCGCTCATCGGCGCCGTGGCGCTGATCGTTATCGGCCCGGAGAAACTGCCGCGCGTGGCGCGCACCGTGGGTACGTTGCTTGGTAAGGCGCAGCGTTATGTGGCCGACGTCAAAAACGAGGTCAACCGCTCCATGGAGCTGGACGAGCTCAAGAAAATGAAAGAAACCGTCGAGGGAGCCGCCCGCGACGTCGAGAACTCCATCCAGACCAACGCCAGCGATTTCGAAAAATCCTGGGCCGAGGCCACGGGAGAGTCGTCCTCCGGCGCTTTGCCGGGCATGGAAATCTTCCCCGAGTACAGGCACCCGAAAAAGAAGTGGCGGCTCAAGCAGGGCGCGACACCGCAGTGGTACAAGGCCCGTTCGGGCGTGCGTACCAAGGCCCAGTCCGGCGCGGCCCGCGTGGCGCGCTTCCGTCCGCAGCCGGGCCGCATGCCTTGAGCTGCTTTTCTGCTGATTCCTTCCTGTTTGCGTGCCTCCCCGCGCAGCCCCACCAGCGCAAATTCCCCTCATGAGCGATCCCCACACCGACAAGCCCGACGAACTCGCGGGCACCGAACAGCCTTTTGTGCAGCACCTCGTGGAGCTGCGCGACCGGATGATCAAGGCGGTGATTGCCATCGGCATTGCGGCCGCCGTGCTGGCGGTGTACCCCGGCGCCAGCGCCCTCTATGACCTGATGGCCGCACCGCTGGTGGCTACGCTTCCCAAGGGCGCCACGCTGATCGCCATCAGCGTGATCACGCCGTTCGTGGTACCCATCAAGATACTCTTCATGGCCGCCTTCATGATCGCACTGCCGGTGGTGCTGTACCAGGTGTGGGCCTTCGTCGCGCCGGGCCTGTATTCGCATGAGAAAAAACTGGTCATGCCGCTGGTGGTTTCCAGCACCCTGCTGTTTTTCATCGGCGTGGCGTTTTGTTATTACTTCGTGTTTGGCCAGGTGTTTGCCTTCATCCAGAGCTTTGCGCCCAAGTCCATCACGGCTACGCCGGACATCGAGGAATACCTGAGCTTCGTGCTGGGCATGTTCCTGGCGTTCGGGCTGGCCTTTGAAGTGCCGATTGCGGTCATTTTGCTGGTGCGCATGGGCATACTCACCGTGGCCCAGCTGCGCCAATACCGCGGCTATTTCTGGGTGATTGCCGCCATCGGCACCGCCCTGGTCACGCCGCCCGACGCCGGTTCCATGATCATGCTGCTGATGGTGGTGGGCGGGCTGTATGAGGTCGGCATCCTGGCGGCCCTGTTGTTCGTCAAGCACACCAAGGTGCCAGAGACCGACAGTGACACCGAAGCGGCCAAGCCCTGATTTTCCGCCGGGGCTGTTCAAAAAACCTTGGATAAAAATGGCTGCAGCCCAATATGGCCGGGCGCAAGCAGCTATTAACTCAATAGCACCTTCGCATTGATGGCTGCGGGCTCCCCGCCGCCCCGGCCGGTCAGCGCTGCTGAACCTTGGGCCGCTGGCGCTTGCCGGGCGTCACCGGGATCTCGGTCTGCTTGTCCTTGCGCAGCACCGTCAACGGCGCCGGCGTACCGGGCTTGAGGGCTGCCACAGCGGTCAACAACTGGCTCACGTTGCGCACGCCCTTGCCGTTCACGGCGGTGATCACGTCGCCGGGCAGAAGGCCGGCCTGCGCGGCCGGGCCGTTCTGCAGCACGCCGGTGATGATGACACCACCCTCTTTGGCCGCAGCCGCCGGAAGGCCGAATGTTTCAGCGAGTTCGGGGTTGAGGTCCTGCGGCTCCACACCGATCCAGCCCCGTGTGACCTGGCCGTCCTTCACGATGCCGTCGAGCACCAGCTTGGCGGTCGACACCGGGATGGCAAAACCAATGCCCATGGAGCCGCCCGAGCGCGAATAAATCGCGGTGTTGATGCCCATCAGGTTGCCGTTCACGTCGACCAGCGCGCCGCCCGAGTTGCCGGGGTTGATGGCGGCGTCGGTCTGGATGAAATTTTCAAAGGTGTTGATGCCCAGCTGGTTGCGCCCCAGTGCGCTCACGATACCGCCGGTGACCGTCTGGCCCACGCCAAACGGGTTGCCGATGGCCAGCACGGCGTCGCCCACCTGCAAGGCGTCGGAGTTGCCCAGCACGATGACGGGCAGCTTGTCCAGGTCGATCTTGAGGATGGCCAGGTCGGTGTCCGGGTCGGTGCCTATGACCTGTGCTTTTGCCTTGCGCGTGTCGTTGAGGATGACTTCGATCTCGTCGGCGCCTTCCACCACGTGGTTGTTGGTCAGGATGTAGCCGCTGGCGCTGATGATGACGCCGCTGCCCAGTCCGCCCTGCGGTTCATTGGGGCTCTGGTCGCCGAAGAAAAACTTGAACCACGGGTCTTCGGCATGCGGGTTTTTGGCAGCGGCCTTGCTGGTGTTGATGCTGACCACAGCCGCCGAGGCAATTTTGGCCGCCGACGCGAAGCCGCTTCCGGCGCCGCCGCTGCGCGGCGCGCTGCCGGCCGGGGCCTCGATGACGGACACGCCCGGCATATTGCCGCGGTCCAGCCACTGCGGCTTGAGCGTGGCCACCACGAAGTAGGCCGCCAGCAGGACGGTGACGGTTTGGGAAAAAAGAAGCCAGGTGCGTTTCATGAGGCGTGAAGGTCGGCGTGCCGGTACGAAGGTGCGGAAGACGAAATGGGGCGGGAATCCGGGGCGGCACAGGGCCGGAAGGGGCGCGGCGCCAACTGATGGAGTTTATCGCTTCGGGTTCCCGCTCGCTGTAAGGAAGCACGCCGGCTGGCTCCGGTACCATGTTCCCGGCTGCCGCAAGGCCGCAGCCGCGGGCAGCCTGAACCGCTGCCCGCGGTCAACAACCATAACGGAGGTGACAACATGCATCAGTGTTCAAGGCGGACCTGGCTCGCGCGTGGCGCGGCCGCATTGACAGCGGGTTCGGCGGGACTGGCATTGCCGGTTCTGGCCGCACCCACGGCGACGAAATTTCCGGCCAGTGTGGTGGCGCAGGGCACCACACTGCAGCTCAATGGCGCCGGCACCCGCTTCAAGGCCATTTTCAAGGTCTATGACATGGCCCTGTACACGAGCCGCAAGGTCTCGTCGGCCGACGAGGCGATGAAGCTGGGCACGCCCATCCGCCTGGCTTTTGTGGCGCTGCGCGAAGTCTCCGGCACCGACCTGGGCCGGCTCTTCCTGCGAGGCATGGCCGACAATTCAAGCCGCGACGCTGTCAGCCGCCACTCGGTGTCGAGCAACCGTTTGATCGATATCTTCTCGGGCCGCAGCAAGCTGATGCCCGGCGATTCGTTCGCGATGGAGTTCATGCCGGGCAAGGGCACCAGCTTTTTCATCGCCGAGCAGCCGCAGGGCGCAGCGGTCGGTGATGCGGAGTTCTTTCGCATGGTGCTGGGCATCTGGCTGGGGTCCGTTCCGGCCGACTTCATGCTCAAGGACGCCTTGCTGGGCCTCGAGAAAAGCTGATCGTCCTGAGGCAGCGCCCTGAGACAATGGGGCCATGAGCACCACACGACAGGACTTGCTGCAGGCCTTTGACACGCTTTTGCAGCCCGCGCGTTTCAAGGACTACGGCCCCAACGGCCTGCAGGTCGAAGGCAAACCCTTGGTCGGCAAGATCGTCTCCGGCGTTACCGCCAGCCTGGCGCTGATCGAAGCGGCGATTGCGGCGCAGGCTGACGCCGTCTTTGTGCACCACGGCCTGTTCTGGCGCGGCCAGGACGGCCGCGTCACGGGCTGGATGAAGCAGCGCCTGGCCATGTTGCTGGCGCACGACATCAACCTCTATGCCTACCACCTGCCACTGGACGCGCATCCCGAGCTCGGCAACAACGCCCAGCTGGGCTTGCAACTGGGCCTCACGGCGACGGGGCGATTCGGCGAACAGGACCTGGGTTTTATCGGTGGGCGTGTCGACGGAGGGCAGTTTTCAGATGCCGGCGCACTGGCAACACATGTGGAAAAAGTGCTTGATCGGGCTGTAACCAAAGCAGGACCAGCGCAAGCAGCTATCAAAAACATAGCATGGTGCACAGGCGGCGCGCAGGGGTATTTTGAGGCGGCGATTGCCGCAGGCGCCGACGCCTTCATCACCGGCGAGATTTCCGAACCCCAGGCGCACTACGCGCGCGAGATGGGCGTGGTCTTTATTGCCTGCGGGCACCACGCCTCCGAGCGCTACGGCGCGCCGGCCGTGGCGGCGCAGGTTGCCACGCAGCTCGGCCTGGCCCACCAGTTCATCGACATCGACAACCCGGCCTGAAGCGTTTCTTGCGGGGATCAGGCCGGCTTGTGGCGCTGCCGCCCGGTTCGGCTGGCGTTGGGGCTGGCGTTAGGGCCGGCGGGTTTGGCCCGCAGCGGGGTTTGCGGCGCGGCGTTTCGCAGCGCATGCCAGCTGGAGCCCAGCTCGGCATGCTCCACCGGCACGGCGGTGCGGGTTTCCGGGTCCAGCAGGGCGGCGCGGGAGCGCATGGCGCGGGCAGCCTGCGCCACAGACTGCGCTTCGTGCAGCAGCTGGGCGACGTCCTTGCCGGCGACCGACAGATGAACGATGCCGACGGCAATGTCCGGCTTGATCCGGGCGCGCCCCCCGCCCAGGGCCGTCACGTCCATCGGCCGGCGCAGGTCGGAGGCCACGCGCAGGCCCAGTGTGCGTATCCAGCGCGGCGAATGCATGGTTTCCAGCAGCACGACAAAGCAGCGGTCATAGTAGCGGCCGGCCGGGTTGACGGCGCCGGTGTGGCGCTGAATGCGGCGCGCCATCTGGATGTAGATTTCGTTCAGGCCGGCCTGGCCAATCTGGGGCAGCAGGCCTTCGGGCTCGAACAGCAGCACGGCCATCAGCGCGCCGTCGCGCCGCGTGCGCAGACGCCGGCGCTGCGCACGGATGATTTTCTGCACCATCGCCACGCCGTCATAGAGCTGGGTGATCGGGTCATGCCCCGACGCTTCGCCGTGCTTCAACTGCCGGGTCTGCCGGTTGCGCAGCCACAGCATGGCGGCCGTGATGACCACACTGAGCAAGGCTGCCATAGCCACGCCGGCCTGCAGCGGCAGTGAAAACCGGGTGGGGCTCAGCGCCAGGCCGTACAGACCGATCTGCGCGGGCAGCGTCAGCAGGCAGCCCAGCGCCAGGCCCCAGGCCAGCCGGTCACCGAGTTGCGTGGCGCGAACCGACAGCCACAGCACTACGGAAAGATTGACGACGGCGAGTGTTGCCGAGGCGGGCAGGGCCCACTGCGGCTCCAGCAGCAGGCAGAGCGGCCCGCCGGCGATGCAGACCAGCGTGATGGTTAGCAGGCTGACCTTCATCAGGTGGTCGCGCTGGTGGGCCGACAGCCATTTGCTGGCGCCGAAGCTGCCCATCGACGCGCAAGCCGGCCCGACAAGCAGTTGCGCAATGCCCAGCGACTCCTTGCCGTCCGGCCAGAGCTCCATGGGCAGGCCGCTCAGCAGCATCACCACCAGCCAGCAAAGCGCGAGGTAAGCCAGGGTCTGCCAGGCAGCGCGGGTGCGGCTGTAAAGGGCATCGGCCAGGGCCAGCAGCAGCACCAGGCCAAGTGCGCCGGCCGCAGCACTCCACAGCATCATTTCACCGTCGGACATCAGGACGGGCATGGCAGCATTCATGGCAGGCTGATGTCCTGTGCGCCGGCGAGCTGCCGCTGCGATGTGGTTTGCGCCAAAATACCCCCAGCATGCATCTGACCGACCCCCCTGAATTCATTGATCCGGCGCTGCGCTGTGCAGCCGGTGTGTTGACCTGTTTCTTTGTGATTATGGGGTTTCCTGTAACCAAATGCACCCTGTGGCCGCAATTCACCGCGGCGGCGCCCGGCTTGTGAACAAGCCGCTGCTCATCACCATGGGTGACGCCGCCGGCATCGGCCCGGAGATCATCGCCAGGGCTTTTCGCGACGCGCCCGTTGAAATGGCGGGCTGCGCCGTGGTAGGCGATGTCGCCACGATGCGCCGCGCTGCCGCGCTGACAGCGTCCCCGCTGGCGCTGCCGGTGGCCCGGCTGGACGCCCTGGCCGATGCGGCGGGGGTGCCGCCCCATTGCATCGGGGTGTTGCAAAAATGCGAGTTGGAGACCGTGCCTTACGGCCAGGTCAATGCGCGGGCGGGCCAGGCTGCGGCTGACTGCATCGTCTGGGCGGCGCGCAGCGTGCTGGGTGGCGAGGCATGCGCCATGGTGACGGCGCCCATCCACAAGGAGGCACTGGCGGCGGCCGGTGGCTGGGTGGCCGCTTTTCCGGGCCACACCGAAATGCTTCAGGCCGAGGCGGCCGCTTTTCTGGGTAAATCGGCGGCGGACGTGCCGGTGCGCATGATGCTGGCCAACGATGAACTCAAGACCGTGTTGGTAAGCATTCACATGTCACTGCGGCGCGCCATTGAGGCCGTCACCTTTGACAACGTGTTGCAGACCTTGCGCATCACGCACAGCGCGGTGGCTGCCAGCCTGGGCCGGGCACCGCGCATCGCGGTGGCGGGGCTGAATCCGCACGCCGGTGAAGGCGGACTGTTCGGCAGCGAAGAGCAGGCCATCATCGCGCCGGCCATCGCTGCCGCCCGCGCGCAAGGGCTGGATGTGAGCGGTCCCTTCGCACCCGACACGGTGTTCATGCGTGCACGCCATGCTGTCGGCAAACCCGGCGAGTTTGACGTGGTGGTGGCGATGTACCACGACCAGGGGTTGATCCCGGTCAAATACCTGGGCGTGGAGCAGGGCGTTAACGTGACGCTGGGGCTGCCGCTGGTGCGCACGAGCCCCGACCACGGCACGGCGTTTGACATCGCCGGCACGGGGCGCGCGGACGCATCCAGCTTGCTGGCGGCTGTTCGCATGGCGCGCCAGCTTGTTGCCGGCTGAAAATTCAAGCGAAATCGGGCCCTGGCCCAATAGGAGCCTGCGCAAGCAGCTATTAAATCAATAGCATAGCCATGCCTTCGCAAGCGGGGGCCGCGGTCTGGCTTTGCCAGCCGCAAGGCGCCGTCCCCTGTAGGGGAGAGGCCCGCTACACGAAGTGAGCGGGCAACAGGGGGGTTACTTTTTTAGACTGTCGCGGATTTCGCGCAGCAGCACGATGTCTTCAGGTGGCGCGGCGGGCGGTGGTGCGGCTTCGTGGTGACGCTTGAGCCGGTTGATCTGCTTGACCATCAGGAAAATGATGAAAGCCAGGATGACGAAGTTGACGCTCACCGTCAGGAAGTGGCCATAGGCAAAGACCGGGACCCCAGCCTTTTTGAGGGCTTCAAGCGACATGTCGGTGCCCGGCGGCACAGTGCCCAGCAATACGTACATGCTGGAAAAGTCCAGCTTGCCGAAGACCAGGCCCACCAGCGGCATGATCAGGTCGCTCACCACGGCGTCGACGATCTTGCCGAAAGCGGCGCCAATGATCACGCCTACGGCCAGATCGATCACATTGCCCTTGACGGCAAATTCCTTGAATTCCTGCATCATTCCCATGAGTCTCTCCTGTTATTGGTAGCGGTTGCCGGCCGTACCGGCGTTCTGCAAAAAATGATTATGAAGGCTGGCCGTGTTTTCGGGCGGTGCGAAAGGCGCGGCTTGCAACAAAGTATGCGAAGGCGGCCGGCTGCCTTAAAAACGGGCACTTCCGGCCCAGCCATGCGGGCTGCCGCCGCCCGGGCCGGGCCCTCCGCCTTGAAAAACGACATCGCGCTCCGCTACAATTGCGGGTTGACCCCACTAAGCCTCCCACCAAGCCTATTTCAAGCCAGTTCTTGAAGGACTCTCATGACCCAAGCAAGCGAAGCAAGCGCGAACGGTGTGCCCCACGGCGCCCCCGTCGATAAAGATAAAAGAAACTGGCTCGTGGCCACCTGCGCTGTAGGCGGCGCAGGCGTTGCAGCCACCGCAATCCCCTTTGTCAGCACTTTCCAGCCCTCCGAAAAAGCCAAGGCTGCCGGTGCGGCCGTCGAGGTCGATATCTCCGGCGTGAAACCCGGCGAAAAGATCACGGTGGAATGGCGCGGCAAGCCCGTCTGGATCATCAAACGCACGCCCGAGCAGCTCGCCGAGCTGCCCAAGGTCGATGCCCTCCTGGCCGACCCCAAATCCGAGCGCAAGCCCGACGAACTGACCCCCGAATACGCCCGCAACGAAAACCGCTCCATCAAGCCCGAAACGCTGGTGGTGGTGGGCATTTGCTCGCACCTGGGCTGCTCGCCCTCTGACAAGTTCCAGCCCGGCGCACAGCCTTCGCTGCCCAACGACTGGGCCGGCGGCTTCCTGTGCCCCTGCCATGGCTCGACCTTCGACATGGCCGGCCGTGTGTACAAGAACAAGCCGGCGCCGGACAACCTGGAAGTGCCGCCGCACATGTACCTTTCGGACACCCGTCTGCTGATTGGTGAAGACAAGAAGGCCTGAGGCGCTTGCCTTAACCCGCGTTAACCAAGCTCCTTCACAAGACCCTGTAGCCAGCACCTGATACCCGCCGACCTTTCTGCCGCGTACCAGGTGCTTGCCAAAGAATCCCACCGAACCAGGATCAGTTATGGCTGAATTCAAAGAAATTTCCCCCGATGCCCCGCTCGCCGTCAAGGCGATGAACTGGGTCGACAACCGGTTTCCCGCCAGCAAGCTCTACAAAGAGCACATGAGCGAGTACTACGCACCGAAGAACTTCAACTTCTGGTACATCTTCGGCTCGCTGGCCATGCTGGTGCTGGTCATCCAGATCGTCACCGGCATCTTCCTCACGATGAATTACAAGCCCGACGCCGCACTGGCTTTCGGCTCTGTCGAATACATCATGCGCGACGTCCCCTGGGGCTGGCTGATCCGTTACATGCACTCCACCGGCGCTTCCGCTTTCTTCGTGGTGGTTTACCTGCACATGTTCCGCGGCCTGCTCTACGGCAGCTACCGCAAGCCGCGCGAGCTGGTCTGGATCTTCGGCTGCGCGATTTTCCTGTGCCTGATGGCCGAGGCCTTCATGGGCTACCTGCTGCCATGGGGCCAGATGAGCTACTGGGGCGCCCAGGTGATCGTCAACCTGTTTGCCGCCATCCCTTTCATCGGCCCTGACCTCGCGCTGCTGATCCGCGGCGACTATGTGGTCGGTGACGCGACGCTGAACCGCTTCTTTGCTTTCCACGTCATTGCCGTGCCGCTGGTGCTGCTGGGCCTGGTGGCCGCGCACATCATCGCGCTGCATGAAGTCGGCTCCAACAATCCCGACGGCGTTGAAATCAAGGGCCCGAATGCGCCGAAGGACGCCGCAGGCCACCCGCTGGACGGCATACCCTTCCACCCTTACTACACGGTGCACGACATCTTCGGTGTGAGCGTCTTCCTGATGATCTTCACGGCGATCATCTTTTTCGCGCCCGAGTTCGGCGGCTACTTCCTGGAGTACAACAACTTCATCCCGGCCGACCCGCTGAAGACGCCTGCGCACATCGCACCGGTCTGGTACTTCACGCCTTACTACTCGATGCTGCGCGCCATCACCGGTGAAATGGCCGGTGCACTGGGCATCATCGCGATCGTCGCCGCAGTGCTTGCCGCCCGCAAACTCTCCGGCATCTTCAAGCCAGCCGTGCTGGTGATTGCCGTCGGCGCGGCCTTGCTGCTGGGCTTGCTGCCTTCCATCGCCAACTGGATCGGCCTGGTCATTCCTTCCGCCGGCGCAGGCATCGCGCAAGGCCTGGATGCGCTGGCCAAACCGCTGGCCGGCGTGCCTTTCCTGGGCGAGCTCTGGGGCATGATGATCAAGGGTATCGACGCCAAGTTCTGGGGCGTGGTCGTGATGGGTGGTGCGGTCATCATCCTGTTCTTCCTGCCATGGCTGGACCACAGCCCGGTCAAGTCCATCCGCTACCGCCCTGACTGGCACAAATACCTCTACGGCATTTTTGTCGTGAATTTCCTGGTACTCGGTTACCTGGGTGTTCAACCGCCATCGGCCATCGGTGAGCGCGTGTCCCAGCTCGGCACCCTGTTCTATTTTGGTTTCTTCCTTTTGATGCCGTGGTGGAGCCGCCTGGGTACGCCTAAAACGCCGCCTGACCGTATTATTTTCCACGGTCACTAAGCAGGAGATAACAACAATGAAAAAACTGATTTTTTCCCTGATCGCGGCCCTCGGCCTGGTTGCCGGTGCACACGCTTCCGAAGGCGGTATTGCCTGGGACAAGGCACCGAACAACACGAATGACCTGGGCTCGCTGCAAAACGGTGCCAAGCTGTTCGTCAATTACTGCCTGAACTGCCACTCCGCTGCTTTCATGCGCTTCAACCGCCTGAAAGACATCGGCCTGACCGAGCAACAAATCAAGGACAACCTGCTGTTCACGACCGAAAAGGTCGGCGACACCATGAAGGCTGCGATTGATCCCAAGCAGGCGAAGGACTGGTTCGGCGGCAATCCGCCCGACCTGACCGTGATTGCACGTTCGCGATCGGGTGCCGGCGGCACGGGTGCCGACTATCTTTACACTTACCTGCGCAGCTACTACCCCGACAACACCAAAGCCACGGGCTGGAACAACCGCGCTTTCCCGAGTGTGGCCATGCCGCATGTGTTGTGGGAACTGCAGGGCACGCGCGAGCCGCAGTACGACTACAAGGAAGAGCACGGCCATAAAGTGGAGATTTTTAAGGGTTGGAAGCAGCTCACCCCCGGCACCATGACGCAGTTGCAGTATGACCAGGCGATGGGCGACCTCGTGGGCTACCTGCAATGGATGGGCGAGCCGGCCCAGAACACCCGTATTCGCGTCGGCGTCTGGGTGCTGATTTTCCTTCTCGGCTTGACCTTTGTTGCCTGGCGCCTGAATGCGGCGTTCTGGAAAGACGTCAAGTAATTTTTCGCCGGGGCTAAGCTCCCGGCACCTTCTGGAGTGGATGCTTTCAATGTATCCACTCCTTTGCATTTAGGAGTTCCGCACCATGATGGTCCTTTATTCAGGCACGACCTGCCCCTTCTCGCACCGCTGCCGTTTTGTGCTGTTTGAAAAGGGCATGGACTTCGAAATTCGCGATGTTGACCTGTACAACAAGCCGGAAGACATCAATGTGATGAACCCATACGGACAGGTACCTATCCTGGTCGAGCGCGACCTGATCCTGTACGAATCGAACATCATCAACGAGTACATCGACGAGCGCTTTCCGCACCCGCAACTCATGCCCGGCGACCCGGTTGACCGCGCGCGCGTTCGCCTCTTCCTGCTGAACTTCGAAAAAGAACTGTTCGTCCACGTCAGCACGCTGGAATCGCGCGCCTCCAAAGGCAACGAAAAGGCGCTTGAAAAAGCCCGTTCGCATATCCGCGACCGCCTGACGCAGCTCGCACCGATCTTCCTGAAAAACAAGTTCATGCTCGGCGATAACTTTTCCATGCTGGACGTGGCGATTGCCCCGCTGCTGTGGCGCCTGGACTACTACGACATTGACCTGTCGAAAAATGCCGCACCGCTGCTCAAGTATGCGGAACGCATCTTTTCGCGCCCCGCCTATATCGAAGCGCTGACGCCTTCCGAAAAGGTCATGCGGAAATAATGGCCCCCACGCTTGCCACTGCGTGTACCTTCGGCTGTGCGCTGCCCCTTGCAAGAAGAAGAGGGGCGCTGCGCCTGCGGCCCGGCGAAGCCGGATCCGCGGCCCTGGCTGGCGAAGAGAGATCTCTCACGGCCGGTGAAGAGGGTGCCCATATGATGGTTCGGGTTTAACTTGGCTGAATTCATGAACGCCCTGGACTCCACGTCAACGCGACCGTATCTGATACGGGCTTTGTACGAGTGGTGCACTGACAACGGCTTCACGCCTTATGTGGCCGTGTCGGTGGACGACACCGTGCAGGTGCCGCGCGAGTACGTCAAGAACAACGAGATCGTGCTCAACATCAGTTTTGACGCGACCTCGTCACTCAAGCTCGGCAACGATTTCATCGAGTTCAAGGCGCGGTTTGCCGGCAGTGCCCGGGAAATCATGGTGCCCATCAGCCACGTGATTGCGATCTATGCCCGCGAAAACGGGCAAGGCATGGCCTTTCCCATGGTTGCGGCTTCCGCCGGTCCGGTTTCCGGCGCTGAGGCGGGCGCCGAAGACCCTCATGGCGCACCTCCGGTGGCTGCCGCGCCGGCTGCGCATCCGCACAATCCGGCGGAAGGCCCGGAAAAGATCATGCAGCTGGTGCCCGAAAGCAGCGCAGATTCGCAAGCCGATGACGGTTCCGAGCCGCCGGATCCGCCCAAGTCGCCGCGCACACGGCCTTCACTGAAACGGGTCAAGTAAAATAGCTTTGTGCCGCTTTAGCTCAGTTGGTAGAGCAACCGCCTTGTAAGCGGTAGGTCGTCAGTTCGATTCCGACAAGCGGCACCATTTTCCCTTTCCTGTTGCCTTCCCCATGCCATATGGGTACCATACGCTACGAAATTGGTAGCAGGCAATGTGATCAACATGCGGGCCACGACGTATTGAGGCTTCTGTGAGCCGGTCTGGACGACTACTTTTTGGCTATTAGTATCTTGAGCCGAATTGATGTAACCTTCCAACCTTTGCCGAGAAGGCGCGCCTGGATCAGGGGGAGCAACTGCCGGATTTTTGCAGCAGCCGCATTGCCATTCACCAGCAGGCACCAGGTTTCACCGTCAATCGGTCCGGCCTGAACGGCGGGCCGCAGGGCTTCAGGAAGCAGCGATTCAATGGCCTTGAGCCTTTCGCCGGACTCCTGAACGAGTTCCGTCAGCCGTGCCAGGGAAGGTGAATTCCCGGCCGCCTGGTAAACGGAAAGCGCCTGGGGAAGGCGCCGGTCAGTGGTCATGATGGGCAGATAGCAGCCTGGCAAGCGCAAGCTGAAAAAAAAGAGGTAGACAAGTGCATTTGATTATCACGGATGCGTGGCTGGCGAAAAGCCGGGCCATTTATTTAAGCGGTACCAAACTGGTGCTGGCCGGCTTTGTCGCCGCCCTGGCGCTCATGCTCGTGGCTGCGGGTCTCTATCACTGGGTGTTCCTCAAGGGAGCGCGGGAAGGCTGGCCGGTCGTCGGCTCGCTGGTCAAGCTCATGGTCAAGGACGAATTCGACCAGCGTGACCGCTTTATGCGTGAAAACCTCGATGTCATGGCCAGGCGGGTCGGTGAAATGCAGGCCAAGATGATGCAGCTCGAAGCGCTCGGCGAGCGGGTGTCGGGCCTGGCAGGGGTCAGCCCGAATGACATCAAGGTGACGCCTGGCCGCGGCGGCGTGCTGGTGGCGGGTCCTTCGCTGACCATGGAAGAGCTGCAAGCTACCCTGGCTGACCTGGACAAACTGACCGACCAGCGCGTGGATCTCATGACCGTGATGGAGTCGCGCCTCTTCGACCAGAAGATCAAGAAAATGATGGTTCCCACCCAGGAGCCGGTGGCCGGTGGCAATCTGGGCTCACCTTTCGGCTGGCGCATTGACCCGATGAACGGACGCTCCGCCTTGCACACCGGCCTGGATTTCCCGTCCGAGCCGGGTACCGCGATTCTTGCCGCCGCAGGCGGTGTGGTCGTCACGCAGGAATACCACCCCGCCTACGGCAACATGGTGGAAATCGACCACGGCAACGAACTCGTCACACGCTACGCCCATGCGTCCCGCGTGCTGGTCAAAAAAGGCGACCTGATCAAGCGCGGCCAGAAGATTGCAGAAGTGGGCACCACGGGCCGTTCCACCGGTCCGCACCTGCATTTCGAGGTGCTGGTCCAGGGCGTCTTTCAGGACCCGCAAAAATTCCTGACCGCAGGGCAAAAACTGCCCGGGCCCACGGTGGCAGCGGTTTCTCCGCGGCCGGCTGTGCCGGCTCCCCAGCTGCCGCGCCCCCACTAGGCGCTTGCCGCTGCCGTGCCACGTGCACGGCTTTTGGCTTGCCGCTGCGGTTTTACGGCGGCGGGCCATGCGACTCCCTTGGCAGAGTTAAAATCAGGGGTTTGGGCCCAGTTGAAGTAACTGTTGGCGCCCACACCTAGGTTCCGTACACAAAAAGGGATTTCGGCCGCATTGCCTAGCTCGCGGGAGCGGTCAAAGGCGGCCTCGCATTTATGGCTTCCAACATCCTGACCAAAATTTTCGGCAGCCGCAACGACCGCCTGCTCAAAACCTACCGCAAAACCGTAGAACGCATCAATGCGCTGGAACTCGAGTATGAGAAGCTGAGCGACGACCAGCTGCGCACCAAAACCCAGGAATTCAAAGACCGGGTGACCGCAGGCGAAGAACTCGATGCCATTCTTCCTGAAGCTTTTGCCGTGGTCCGGGAGGGCAGCAAACGCGTCATGAAGATGCGTCACTTTGATGTGCAACTGCTGGGCGGCATGTCGCTGCACAACGGCAAGATTTCCGAAATGCGCACCGGCGAGGGCAAGACCCTCACCGCCACGCTGCCGGTCTACCTCAACGCGCTGACCGGAAAAGGCGTGCATGTGGTGACAGTCAATGACTACCTGGCCAGCCGCGACGCGCGCTGGATGGGCAAGCTCTACAACTTTCTGGGCCTCACCGTCGGCATCAACCTGCCCAACATGTCGCGCGAGGAAAAGCAGGCGGCCTACGGCTCCGACATCACCTACGGCACCAACAACGAATACGGCTTTGACTACCTGCGCGACAACATGGTCTACGAGGTGGCAGACCGCGTGCAGCGCGGCCTGAATTACGCCATCGTTGACGAGGTCGATTCGATCCTGATCGACGAAGCCCGCACGCCGCTCATCATCAGCGGCCAGGCTGAAGACCACACCGAGATGTACCTGGCGATGAACAAGGTCGTGCCCTTGCTGACGCGCCAGGAAGGCGAAGCCGATCCGCGCACCGGCGAAGGCGTGACCAAGCCCGGTGACTACACCATCGACGAGAAAACCCATCAGGTCTTCCTGACCGAGCAGGGTCATGAGAACGCCGAACGCCTGCTGTTCAACCTGGGCCTGATTCCGGAAGGCGCCACGCTGTACGATCCGGCCAATATTTCGCTGATGCATCACCTGTATGCAGCGCTGCGCGCCAACCTGCTCTACCACCGCGACCAGCACTATGTGGTGCAGGACGGCGAGGTCGTGATCGTTGACGAATTCACCGGCCGCCTGATGTCGGGCCGCCGCTGGAGCGACGGCCTGCACCAGGCTGTCGAAGCCAAGGAAGGCGTGCAGATCCAGGCTGAGAACCAGACGCTGGCCTCCATCACCTTCCAGAACTATTTCCGCCTGTACAGCAAGCTGGCCGGCATGACCGGAACGGCCGACACCGAAGCCTACGAATTCCAGGAAATCTACGGCCTCGAAACCACTGTCATCCCGCCCAACCGCGTCAGCCGCCGCGACGACCAGCTGGACCGCGTCTACAAGACTACCCGCGAGAAGTACGAAGCTGCGATCAAGGACATCCGTGAATGCTATGAGCGCGGCCAGCCCGTGCTGGTCGGCACGACGTCGATTGAGAACTCCGAAATCATCGACCAGTTGCTGATCAAGGAAAACCTGCCGCACCAGGTGCTCAACGCCAAGCAGCATGCCCGCGAAGCCGACATCATTGCCCAGGCCGGGCGGCCGAAAATGATCACCATTGCCACCAACATGGCGGGCCGCGGCACCGACATCGTGCTGGGCGGTAATGTTGAAAAATTGATTGAAGCGGTTGAAACGGACGAGTCGCTCGATGTAGCGGCCAGGGAGGCGGAAATCACCCGTCTGCGCACGGTCTGGAAAGAAGAGCACGAGCAGGTTACCTCCCTGGGCGGCTTGCGCATCATCGCGACCGAACGTCATGAATCGCGCCGTATCGACAACCAGCTGCGCGGCCGTTCGGGCCGCCAGGGCGACCCCGGTTCATCGCGCTTTTACCTGAGCCTGGACGACCCGCTGATGCGCATCTTCGCGGGCGACCGCGTCAAGGCCATCATGGAGCGGCTCAAGATGCCCGACGGCGAGGCGATTGAGGCGGGCATCGTGACCCGCAGCATCGAGTCGGCCCAGCGCAAGGTCGAGGCGCGCAACTTCGACATCCGCAAGCAGTTGCTGGAATATGACGACGTGGCCAATGACCAGCGCAAGGTGATTTACCAGCAGCGCAACGACATCATGGATGCGGCCAACCTGCAGGCGCAAATCGCTTCACTGCGCGAGGGCTGTTTCACCGACCTGGCGCGGCAGTACGTGCCGGTTGAAAGCGTTGAAGAGCAGTGGGACATCGCCGGCCTCGAGAATGTGCTGCGCGACGAGTGGCAGATCGAGTTGCCCCTGCGCCAGGAGCTGGAGGCAGCGACCGCCATCACCGACGACGAAGTCGTGGAAAAAGTCATCGCCGCGGCCAACGTCGCATTCGCCGACAAGGTCGAAAAGATCGGCGAAGAAAACTTCACGCAGTTCGAACGCATCGTCCTGCTGCAAAGCATCGACAGCCACTGGCGTGAACACCTGAGCGCCCTTGACTACCTGCGCCAGGGCATTCACCTGCGCGGCTATGCGCAGAAGCAGCCCAAGCAGGAATACAAGCGCGAAGCCTTTGAACTCTTCGGCCAGTTGCTGGACAGCGTGAAGAACGAGGTCACCAAGGTGCTGATGACGGTCAAGGTCCAGTCGGGCGAACAGCTGGAGCAGGCCGCCGAGGAACTGGAAAACCGGGCCGAGAACATCACCAACGTCACCTACACCGCGCCCACTGAAACCGGTGAGGTGGAAACGACGCTGGACAGCGAATCGCAGCGCCGTGCGTCGTCCATACCGGCCGACGAAGTGCCGCGTGTGGGCCGCAACGACCCTTGCCCTTGCGGCTCGGGCAAGAAGTACAAAAACTGCCACGGCCGACTGAACTGAGCACCGCGCTGCGCTGAACACTGCCCGACTTAACCCTGATTTTCCGGAGTCCTGGAACATGCCCGTCAATCTGGTTGCTACGCCCGCTGCGGATCTTTACCCTGTACCCGGCGTGCGCTGGGGCATTACCGAGGCGGGCATCCGCAAGGCCAATCGCAAAGACCTGTCGGTGCTGCTGCTCGACGAAGGCGCGTCCGTAGGTGCCGTCTTCACGCAAAACCGCTTTTGTGCGGCGCCCGTGCAGATCTGCCGCGAGCACCTGGCCAAAAATGACGGCAAGACGGCGGGCATACGCGCCATGCTCATCAACACCGGCAATGCGAACGCCGGCACCGGTGACGACGGCCTGAACCGCGCGCATGCCAGCTGCATTGCGCTGGCCCGCCTGCTGGATATTGCGCCCGAGCAGATCCTGCCGTTTTCCACCGGCGTCATCATGGAGCCGCTGCCCAACGACCGCATCGCGGCGGGCCTGCCGGCCGCGCTGGAAGCCGCCAAGGCCGACAACTGGGGCAACGCCGCCGAAGCCATCATGACGACGGATACCGTCGCCAAGGCTTTCTCCGCGCGCGTGAAGATCGCAGGCGCCGACGTCACCATCACGGGCATCAGCAAGGGCGCCGGCATGATCCGGCCCAACATGGCCACCATGCTCGGCTTCATGGCGACGGATGCCTGCGTTGCCCAGCCGCTCATGGCGCAGCTGGCCACGGAGCTTGCCGAAGGCTCCTTCAACCGCGTGACGGTCGACGGCGACACCTCGACCAACGACTCGTTCGTTGTGATGGCCACCAACAAGGCGAAACACCCGCCCATCACCTCGCTGGACAGCGCGGAAGGCAAGGCCCTGCGCGCTGCCATGCTGGGCATCGCGAAGAAGCTGGCACAAGCCATTGTTCGTGATGGCGAAGGCGCGACCAAGTTCATCACCATCGCCGTCGAAGGCGGCAAGACCGGCGAAGAGTGCCGCAAGGTCGCCTATGCGATTGCGCATTCGCCGCTGGTGAAAACCGCTTTCTTCGCCAGCGACCCCAACCTCGGCCGCATCCTGGCGGCCGTCGGTTATGCCGGCATCGATGACCTGGACCAGACAAAGATCGATCTGTACCTGGACGATGTGCTGGTCGCCAAAAACGGCGGCCGCCACCCTGCCTATGTGGAGGCCGACGGCCAGCGCGTGATGAAACAAAGCGAGATCACCGTGCGCGTGGTGCTGGGCCGGGGCGATGCAGCCGACACCGTCTGGACCTGCGACCTCTCCTACGACTACGTCAAAATCAACGCGGATTACCGCAGCTAGTCCGGCCGAGCATGAACGAGCAGTTTGAACGCCTGATCACCCGCGTCGAGTCCCTGATGGCGCGGATTGAATCCGTGTTGCCGCAACCGCTCACCGCGCCCGACTGGAGCGCTTCGATTGCCTACCGCTACCGCAAGCGCAGCTCCGGCCACGGCTCGCTGGAGCCGGTGCGCCACATCGGCAACATGAGCCTGGGCGATCTCAAGGAAATCGAGGACCAGAAGGAAAAAATCCGGCGCAACACCGAGCAGTTTGTCAGCGGCAAGCCCGCCAACAACGTGCTGCTCACCGGCGCCCGCGGCACCGGCAAGTCCTCGCTGATCAAAGCCTGCCTCAATGAGTATGCGGCGCGCGGCCTGCGGCTGATCGAGGTCGACAAGGCCGACCTGACCGACCTGCCGGACATCGTCGACGTGGTGTCCGGGCTGCCTGAAAAATTCATCGTCTTTTGCGACGACCTGAGTTTTGAGGAAGGCGAGCCCGGCTACAAGGCGCTCAAGTCCATCCTCGATGGCTCTGTCGCAGCGGCTACGCCCAACGTGCTGATCTACGCGACCAGCAACCGGCGCCACCTGCTGCCCGAGTACATGACCGAAAACCTCACCTACACACACGGCGACGATGGCGAGGTGCATCCCGGTGAAGTGGTTGAAGAAAAGATTTCGCTGTCTGAGCGCTTCGGCTTGTGGGTCAGTTTTTACCCGTTCACCCAGGACGAATACCTGACCATCGTCGCGCAGTGGCTGTCGTCCTTCGGCGTGGGCCCCGATGCGATCGCGGCCGCGAGGCCCGCATCACTGGTCTGGGCGCTGGAGCGTGGCTCGCGCAGCGGCCGCGTGGCCTACCAGTTCGCCCGCGACTACGCCGGACGCGACAGCGCCAGCCGGCCCGTGGCGGCTGCGCCCATCGCGGCGTATGAGCGGCCGGGTGCGGCTGCTGCGGCTCCATCTGACCAAGCCCCAGACCACTCCACATGAGCGTGCTGGTCGCCGACGGCGAGCGCCCGCGCGAGGGCGGTGTGGACCGCAAGGTAGTCGACGTAGCCGTCGGCGTGCTGATACGGCCGGATGGCGATTTCCTTCTGACCTCACGCCCCCCAGGCAAGGTGTACGAAGGTTACTGGGAATTCCCTGGCGGCAAGCTCGAAGCCGGTGAAACCGTCGAGCAGGCCCTGCGACGCGAACTGCAGGAAGAAATCGGCGTCACCATAGGCGCCGCCCAGCCCTGGAAAGTCGAAATGGTCGACTACCCGCACGCCTTGGTCCGCCTCAATTTCTGCAAGGTCTTCGACTGGACCGGCGAGCTGCATATGCACGAAGGCCAGTCGTATGCCTGGCAAAACCTGCCGGTGACAGTGCAGCCGGTGCTGCCGGGCACGGTGCCTGTACTTGACTGGTTTGCTGCAGAAAAATAGAACACCCCCGTTCAGGCTCACTGCGTGTAGCCTGCTCCCCCCTTGCAGGGGGCGGCGCCTGCGGACTGGCAGAGCCAGTTCCGCGGCCCCTGCTGGCAAGGCAGCCGACCGCTATTAAATTTATAGCTGCTTGCGCTCGCCAGTATTGGTCTAGAGGCACTATTCATGGGTAAAAAGAGGCTCAAAAGCCCTTTTTGGGCGCCAAAACACCTTCAAAATCTGTTGTCTCGGCCGAAAAACAGCGTCAAAACCCGATTTTCAGGCATCAAATAGGGCCTCAGCCCAATATTGGCGTGCGCGAGTAGCTATTGAATTGATAGCGCCATGCTGTATCAAGCTGGGGCTGCGGAACTGGCTTTGCCAGGCCGCAGGCGCCGCCCCCTGCAAGGGGGGAGCAGGCTACACGCAGTGAGCCTGAACGGGGGTGTGCCTAATATTCCCAGGCTTTGCTGGCACCCATCACGGCATTGGGATAGGGCGACTTGCCCCGCGATCCGTTGTAGCGGCCCAGGCCCATGAAGAGGTCGCCGCGTTCGCGGTCCAGGTAGTGGCGCAGGATCACGCAGCCAAAGCGCAGGTTGGTCTGCATGTGAAAGAGCTTGGACGGATCCCCGTCGCCGATCACGCGTGTCCAGAAGGGCATGACCTGCATGTAGCCGCGCGCGCCGACGTTGCTCACGGCGAACTTGCGGAAGTTGCTCTCGACCTGGATCAGGCCCAGCACCAGCGTGGTGTCCAGTCCGGCGCGGCGGCTTTCGTACCAGACGGTCTGCAAAAACTCCTTGCGGATTTGCCACTCGGGTTTTTTCTTCTTCAGCCGCTCGCTCATGGCGCCCAGCCAGCGCAGGTAGGCGAGCCGGCTTTCGGTGTCCTTGAACTCGGGCACGGGCGGCGCCTGGTTGGCGATGGCAGAGCTCAGCGCGGTCCGCACCGAGTCGATCAGCGGCTCTTCCACCTGCGCACCGGCATGCGCCTGCTGCGCCAGCAGCAGCGGGCTGAGGGCGATGGGCAGGGCCTGCAGGCAGCTTCGCCTGGAAATCCCCTGTGCCCCGGCCTGGGCGGCAGCTTCGGATGCGGACAGGGTCAATGAGCGCACGGAAACCATTGGAGCGTCAAAGCGCCAGCTTTCCCTTGAGGAAATCAAAGGCGCCGGCAACGTCGATCTTGCTGGAAGCCGCATCGCGCCGGTGCTGGTATTCGAGCTGGCCGTCTTTCAGGCCGCGGTCGCCGATGGTGACGCGGTGCGGCACGCCAATCAGTTCCCAGTCGGCAAACATGGCGCCGGGCCGCTCGCCGCGGTCGTCCAGGATCACGTCCACGCCGGCAGCAAGCAGTTCGGCGTAAAGCTTGTTGGCGGCTGCTTCAACTTCGGGAAAGCGGTCAGGGCTGATGGGGCACAGCACCACGGTGAAGGGCGCAATCGCGTCGGGCCAGATGATGCCGCGTTCGTCGTGGTTCTGCTCAATGGCGGCGGCCGGCAGGCGCGTGATGCCGATGCCATAGCAACCCATTTCTAGGAACTGTGGCTTGCCGTTTTCGCCGAGGAAGGTGGCGTTCATGGCCTGGCTGTATTTGGTGCCGAGGTAGAACACGTGGCCGACCTCGATGCCGCGCTCGATCACCAGCGCGCCCTTGCCGTCGGGCGAAGGGTCGCCCGCGACCACGTTGCGGATGTCGGCCACCAGTTCGGGCTCGGGCAGGTCGCGGCCCCAGTTGACGCCGGTAACGTGGAAGTCCACTTCGTTGGCGCCGCACACCCAGTCGGCCATGGCCGCGACTTCGCGGTCAACCACCAGCTTGACGGGCTTCTTCAGGTTGAGCGGGCCGAGGTAGCCGGGCTTGCAGCCGAAATGGTCTTCAATCTCCGGCAGGGTGGCAAAGCGGAAGTCCGCCAGGCCCGGCACCTTGCCAACCTTGACCTCGTTCATGTCGTGGTCGCCGCGCAGCAGCAGCAGCCAGACCTGTGTCTTGACGATCTTGCCGGTCTCATCAACCTGGTCGGTGGCCAGTACCAGCGACTTGACGGTGGAAGCGAGCGGGATGCCCAGCAGCTCGGCCACGTCGGCGCAGGTGGCCTTGCCGGGCGTGGCGGTTTTGGTCAGCGCCTGGGAAGCGGCCTTGCGTGCGCCCTGGGGCGCCAGCGCTTCGGCTTTTTCCATGTTGGCGGCGTAGTCGCTGCCGGGGCAATACACGATGGCGTCTTCGCCGGTGGCGGCGATCACCTGGAACTCTTCGCTGAGGTCGCCGCCAATGGCGCCGCTGTCCGCCGCGACGGCGCGGTAGGTCAGGCCGAAGCGGTCAAAAATCTTGCGGTAAGCCGCGGCCATGACCTGGTAGCTGGCCTTGGCGCTCGCCTGGTCGCGGTCAAAGCTGTAAGCGTCCTTCATGATGAACTCGCGCCCGCGCATCAGGCCGAAGCGCGGCCGGCRTTCGTCGCGAAATTTCGTCTGGATCTGGTACAGGTTTTTGGGCAGCTGCTTGTAGCTCTTGATGTCCTGGCGCATCACGTCGGTGACGACTTCCTCGCTGGTCGGCTGGACGACAAAGTCGCGGCCGTGGCGGTCCTTGATGCGCAGCAGTTCGGGGCCCATTTTTTCAAAGCGGCCGGTTTCCTGCCAGAGCTCGGCCGGCTGGATCACCGGCATGGTCATTTCGATCGCGCCGGCGCGGTTCATTTCCTCGCGCACGATGGCCTCGACCTTGCGGATCACGCGCAGGCCCATCGGCATGTAGTTGTACACGCCGGCGCCCAGTTTCTTGATCATGCCGGCCCGCATCATGAGCTGGTGGCTGACGACTTCCGCGTCGGCAGGCGCTTCCTTGAGGGTGGAAATAAAGAACTGGGAGGCTTTCATGGGCGGTTTTCGGGAATTCCGGGGTTGGAAAAAAGGATGGAAAAGAGTCGAAAAAGGAACGAAAAGGGAACGGGAAAGGGGTGCTGCAGCCCGCCGTGCGCTTGGCGCTGGGGCCTTCGCTGTGCATAATGGACTCAGTTTAAAAAATTGAGGTTTGATTATGCTTGACCGGGACGGCTTTAGGCCCAACGTCGGCATCATCTTGCTCAACCAGAGAAGTCAGGTATTTTGGGGCAAACGTATCCGTACCCACTCGTGGCAGTTTCCGCAGGGTGGCATTGACCGGGGCGAAAATCCCGAGCAGGCCATGTACCGCGAGTTGCATGAAGAAGTGGGGCTGATGCCGCAGCATGTGAATGTGCTGGCCCGAACCCGAGACTGGTTGCGCTATGAGGTGCCTGACCGGTTCATCCGCCGCGATGCGCGCGGACATTACAAAGGCCAGAAACAAATCTGGTTCCTGCTGCAACTGGTCGGCCACGACTGGGACTTGAACCTGCGCGCCACAGACCATCCGGAGTTCGATGCCTGGCGCTGGAACGACTACTGGGTGCCGCTGGACGTGGTGGTTGAGTTCAAGCGCGGCGTGTACGAAATGGCCCTGACCGAGCTGTCGCGGTTCGTTCCGCGCACGGACGCGCGTTTCGAGCAGCGCCCCGACCACCGCAACCGTTATTTGCGCGGGGGCTTGCATCAGCGTGACCACGCGGGCCAGGCCGGCGAGGGCGGTTTTCCGCCCGCTGGCGAGCCCTTTCATGCACCACTGACACGGCTGGGGGCG
The DNA here is from genome assembly GCF_056405795.1 of Polaromonas sp. P1_F1. Classification (NCBI taxonomy): domain Bacteria; kingdom Pseudomonadati; phylum Pseudomonadota; class Betaproteobacteria; order Burkholderiales; family Comamonadaceae; genus Polaromonas; species Polaromonas sp. P1_F1. The sequence goes on along the minus strand of NZ_JBFUBJ010000003.1, from coordinate 267,064 downwards.
TCTTTTGAATTGCCGCCCGGCGCCACTTTTGAACCCGATCCGCAGACCAGCCTGGATGCGAACAGCCAACCAACCAAACCATGAATCTCAAACCCGCCCTTGTGGCCGCCGCGCTTTTGCTGGGGATCAGCTGTACATCATGGGCCGTGGCCCCGGCGGATGATCCCGAAGAGTGGAAAGAAGACAGCGTTTCGGCGCCGCCGGCCTTCGACCTCACCAAACTCGTCACGTTTGAGGTGTCGCCCAATTCCCAGCTGGTGTACGGCGTGGACCCTGCGACCATCCAGATTTCGAACAAGGACAGCGTCGTGCGCTACGTGATCGTGGCCTCGAATGCCAGCGGCGCACGCAATGTGATGTACGAAGGCATACGCTGCAGCACCGGCGAATTCAAGACCTATGCCCGCTATTCAGACGGCAAATGGACCAACGTCAGCAATCCGGAGTGGAAGTCGGTGTTCGGCAATATGCCGTCCAAGCATGCTTTCCGTTTGGCCAGGGCCGGCGCCTGCGACAGCGCGGCACCTGTGCAAACAGTGGACCTGATGGTGTCGCGGCTGAAGAACCCGAATTTCAGGACCCGGGAATAGGCGAGGGCTCGCGGCTGCGACGCCGCAGCGTGGCGCCCGGCAAACCTAGCGGCTCAATACCAGGTTGGTGCGGTGAACCATTTCGGGTTCGCCCGTGTAGCCCAGCAGTTTTTCGAACTCTGACGATGCCTTGCGGCAGATCATGCGGGCTTCGGCGCTTGAGTAATTGGCCAGGCCGCGCGCGATCTCGGCGCCTCCGGGATCCCTGATGGCGATGACATCGCCGCGTGAAAACTCCCCCTGAACGGCCGTCATGCCGATGGGCAGCAGGCTTTTTCCCTCATCGCGCACCTTGCCCACGGCGCCTGCGTCCACGGTGACTGAGCCCCGCATTTGCAGGTGATCGGCCATCCATTGCTTGCGGGCCTGCATCTTCTGGGTTTGCGCCACCAGCAGCGTGCCGATGGGCTCGCCCCGGGTGAGCCGGACCAGCGCTTGCGGCTCGCGGCCCCAGGCGATAACTGTCGATGCGCCTGAGCCCGCGGCGCGTTTGGCGGCCAGGATCTTGGTGATCATGCCGCCCTTGCCAATGCTGGAACCTGCGCCTCCCGCCATGGTCTCCAGCGCTGCGTCGCCGGCCTTGGCCTCATGCACAAACTGTGCGGCCGGGTCCTTGCGCGGATCGGCGGTGTAGAGGCCGCGCTGGTCTGTGAGGATGACCAGCGCGTCGGCTTCCACCAGGTTGGCGACCAGTGCGCCCAGTGTGTCGTTGTCGCCAAACTTGATCTCGTCATTGACGACGGTGTCGTTTTCGTTGATGACGGGTACTACGCCAAGCTGCAACAGCGCCAGCAGGGTGGAGCGCGCATTGAGGTAGCGTTCGCGGTCAGCCAGGTCGGCGTGCGTCAGCAGGACCTGGGCGCTGCCGATGCCGTTTTCGCGCAGCTTGGTTTCATAAACCTGTACCAGACCCATCTGGCCCACGGCGGCGGCTGCCTGCAGCTCATGGATGGCCTTGGGCCGCGTTGCCCAGCCCAGGCGTTTCATGCCCTCGGCAATGGCGCCGCTGCTGACCATGATGACCTCCCGGCCGTCCTTCACGAGGGCTGCCAGCTGCTCGCACCACTGGCCGATGGCCACGGAATCCAGCCCGCGCCCTTCGTTGGTGACCAGGCTGGAGCCCACCTTCACCACGATGCGTTTGGCGTTGCGCAGGACCAAGGAGCCGGTTTGTTCTTGCATTTAAGTGTATTTTAGGGCTCTAGCCCAATCAGGGCGGGCGCAAGCAGCTATCGTTTATATAGCAAATGCCGGCGGCGTTTGCCCGAAAATCAGCGGGGAAAGGCCGTTACGGGGATTCCGGCGGCAGTTCGGCAAATCGCGGATCAACCTCTTCCACCGGCTGCTCGCTTTTCTGGACGCTCTTCACATGCTGGTAAATGGTTTTGACCAGCTGCTCGCAACCCTCGCGCGTCAAGGCCGAGATTTCGAAGACGGGGCCCTTGAACTTGAAGCGTTTGACGAAGTCCTTCACGAGCGCGGCACGTTTGTCCTTGTCCACCATGTCGAGCTTGTTGAGGACGAGCCAGCGTGGTTTGTCGTAAAGGGCTTCGTCGTATTTCTTGAGTTCGCCCACAATCGCCTTGGCTTGCGCCACCGGGTCCACGCCTTCATCGAAAGGCGCCATGTCGACAATATGCAACAGCAGGCGGGTGCGCTGCAGATGCCGGAGGAACAGGTGGCCCAGGCCGGCGCCTTCCGAAGCACCCTCGATCAGGCCGGGAAGATCTGCCACCACGAAGCTTTGTTCCGGGCCCACGCGTACCACGCCGAGGTTGGGATGCAGGGTGGTGAAAGGGTAGTCTGCAATGCGCGGGCGCGCGTTCGACACGGCCGAAATGAAGGTGGACTTGCCGGCATTGGGCATGCCCAGCAAGCCGACGTCGGCCAGTACCTTGAGTTCGAGCTTGAGGCTTTTTCGCTCGCCGGGCCAGCCGGGTGTCTTGCTGCGTGGCGCGCGGTTGGTCGAGCTTTTGAAGCGCAGGTTGCCGAAGCCGCCGTCGCCGCCCTTGGCGATCAGCACCTGTTCACCGGGAACCAGCAATTCGTAAAGTACTTCCCCGGTTTCGCCGTCGGTCAGGATGGTTCCTACCGGCATCTTCAGGATGATGTCGTCGCCCTTGGCGCCGAACATGTCGGAACCCATGCCATGCTGGCCGTTACGGGCCTCGTGGCGGCGTGAAAACCGGAAGTCCACCAGCGTGTTCAGGTTGATGTCGGCCACCGCGTACACATGACCGCCGCGTCCGCCGTCGCCACCGTTTGGGCCGCCGAACTCCTTGTACTTTTCGTGGCTGAAGGAGACGCAGCCACTCCCGCCATCGCCTGCGGCAATGTCAATAAAGGCTTCGTCAACAAATTTCATGATGGAGTGCTGCGGTTAAAACAGGGGGCGTCAGGGGCCGGAGATCAAGTTTACAAACAAAAAAGCCCCGACAGGTCGGGGCTTCGTTTCAGTCGAAGTGACTTATCGAAGTGATCAGCTTACGCCGGGGTCACATTCACGGTGTGCTTGTTCAGCGCACCCTTGATGGAAAACGAGACCGAGCCGTCAACCAGCGCGAACAGCGTGTGGTCTTTGCCGATGCCGACATTGACGCCTGGGTGGAACTTGGTGCCACGCTGGCGCACAATGATGCTGCCTGCGTTAATGACTTCACCGCCAAATTTCTTGACGCCGAGCATTTTGGGCTGTGAATCACGCCCGTTTCGCGTAGAGCCGCCGCCTTTTTTCTGTGCCATTTTTCGTTACTCCTGGTACGTCCCTGCTTAACCGGCGATGGCGCCGATTTGCAGTTCCGTGTAGTTTTGCCGGTGGCCCTGACGCTTTTGGTAGTGCTTGCGACGGCGCATTTTGAAAATGCGAACCTTGTCGTGCCTACCCTGGGAAAGGACAGTGACTGTAACAGTGGCGCCGGACACCAAGGGCGTACCAACCGTGATTGTGCTGCCGGTGCCGACAGCCAATACCTGGTCAATAACGATCTCTTGGCCTACGTCCGCAGCAATCTGTTCTACTTTAATTTTTTCTCCAGTAGCAACCTTGTATTGTTTGCCACCGGTTTTTATGACCGCGTACATGTAAGACCTCTTTATTGAGTTCTGCAGACGGATTTCCGCAGAGCCCAATATTCTAGCATGACGGGGCCAAATTGGCCAGAAGTGCCGTTTTAGCGCTTTCAGGTGGTGGTTGCGGGCTGCGGCAGCGCCTCCGGACAGAGGGGGCTTCCTATAATCTGCCCAAACTTACCATCTCTCAACATCTGGATCCCCTTTGTCCGTCAACTCTTCAAGCACTGCCGCAGCCCTAGCCCTGATTGCCGACGACATGCGTGGAATGGACGCGGTCATCGAGCGGCGGCTCAAATCCGAGGTGCCGCTGGTCAGCCAGGTGTCGCAGTACATCGTGGCAGCTGGCGGCAAGCGACTTCGTCCCGCCCTGCTGCTGCTGCTGTGCGGTGTGCTGGGGTACCGGGGGGAACAACGCCACAACCTCGCGGCCGTGGTGGAATTTATCCATACGGCAACTTTGCTGCATGACGACGTGGTGGACGAATCCACCTTGCGCCGGGGCCGCACGACCGCCAACGAGGCCTTCGGCAACCCTGCCAGCGTTCTGGTGGGTGACTTCCTCTATTCCCGGGCGTTCCAGATGATGGTCGAAGCCGGCGATATGCGTGTCATGCAGACACTTGCCGAGGCGACCAACGTGATCGCCGAGGGCGAGGTGCTTCAACTTATGAACATGCACGACGCGACACTGTCGGAGGAGGGCTACCTCCGGGTGATTCGTTCCAAGACGGCCAAGCTGTTCGAAGCCAGCGCCCGCCTGGCGGCCTTGCTGGCCCAGTCGCCGCCAGCCATTGAGCAAAGCTGCGCAGACTACGGCCAGGCACTGGGCACCGCATTCCAGGTGATCGACGACGTGCTGGACTACGACGGGGATGTGTCTGAAATGGGGAAGAACCTGGGCGACGATTTACGCGAAGGCAAGGCGACACTTCCGCTGATCATCGCCATGCAGCGAGGTACCGAGGCTGAGCGTACGACCATCCGGCAGGCAATTGAGACGGGTGGCACGGACCAGATGACACAGATCATCGCCATCGTGCAACAGACCGGAGCGCTGCAGGCCACCCGGGATGCTGCGGCTGTAGAAGCACAGCGCGCGCTGAATGCCTTGCAGGCCCTGCCCCAAAACATTTACAGTAATGCCCTGATGCAGCTGGCCTCCCAATTGCTGGAAAGGCGTTTCTGACGGCTGCCGGATCGGGGTGTAGCTTAGCCTGGTAGAGCGCTACGTTCGGGACGTAGAGGCCGGAGGTTCGAATCCTCTCACCCCGACCAAAAATATCCTGGCCTTGGCCGTATGTGTGCGTTTCTTCGCATACTTCCAACGCCGGGCAGGCCTCTGGCGCGTTTTCGATTTACACCTTGTAATCTATAAGCGATGATACCTATTTAAGCCTATCCAGAGAATCCATGGCCGCTGTTGACACCGCTATTAACCAACCACCATCCATGGCATTGCCAGGTCTGGGTCGGGCCTTGGTGGTTGCGGGGAAGCTGGGTCAAAAGGCTGCTGAAGACATCTTTCGCAAAGCCCAAACGGGGCGCACCAGCTTCATCGCCGAACTGACAGGCTCCGGAGCGGTTTCCGCGTCTGACTTGGCGCACACCATGTCGACCGCCTTTGCGGCGCCTTTGCTTGACCTGGACGCCATAGACATACAGCGCCTGCCCAAGGGACTGCTCGATTCCAAAATCTGTGCAACGTACCGTATCGTTGTTCTGAGCAAACGCAATAACCGGCTGATTGTTGCAACGGCAGATCCATCTGACCAGGAGGCGGCTGAAAAAATCAAGTTTTCCACCCAGATGGGGGTCGACTGGGTCATCGCCGAATACGACAAGCTGTCCAAGCTGTCGGAAGTGTCCAACACCAGCGCCTCTGAGGCGATGGAAAGCATCATCGGCGATGACTTTGAGTTTGATGAAACCAGTGTGGATACTGGCGCAACCGAAGATGAAGCGGGTGTCTCCGAAGTTGAGGACGCTCCGGTCGTCAAATTTCTCCAGAAGATGCTGCTTGATGCTTTCAGCATGCGCGCTTCCGACCTGCATTTCGAGCCGTTTGAACATACCTACAGGGTGCGCTTCCGGGTGGACGGCGAATTGCGCGAAATCGCGTCACCACCGGTCGCCATCAAGGAAAAGCTTGCCGCGCGCATCAAGGTTATCTCCAAGCTGGATATCTCGGAAAAACGCGTACCGCAAGACGGCAAAATGAAGCTCAAGATCGGCCCCGATCGGGTCATCGATTTCCGGGTGAGCACCTTGCCGACCATGTATGGCGAAAAAATCGTTATCCGTATTCTGGATCCGAGTAGCGCCAAACTGGGCATTGATGCACTGGGGTATGAAACGATTGAAAAAGAGCGCCTGATGGCCGCGATTCAGCGACCCTACGGCATGGTGCTGGTGACGGGGCCCACGGGTTCCGGTAAAACCGTGTCGCTGTACACCTGCCTGAATATTCTGAACAAGCCGGGTGTCAACATTGCCACCGCTGAGGATCCCGCCGAAATCACATTGCCCGGTGTCAACCAGGTCAGCATGAATGACAAGGCTGGCATGACTTTTTCTGTCGCGCTCAAAGCTTTTTTGCGGCAGGATCCGGACATTATCATGGTCGGTGAGATTCGCGATCTTGAAACGGCTGATATCGCCATCAAGGCCGCGCAGACCGGCCACATGGTCATGTCCACGCTGCATACGAACGACGCACCCACCACGTTGACGCGTATGCGCAACATGGGCATTGCTCCTTTTAATATTGCTTCAAGCGTGATTCTGATCACGGCCCAGCGCCTTGCTCGCCGGCTTTGCCCTAACTGCAAGTCTCCTGCTGATATCCCTCGCGAGACATTGCTGGAGGCCGGTTTCAAAGAGGATGATGTCGACGGCTCGTGGACGCCGTATCGGCCTGTGGGTTGCTCCATGTGCACAAATGGTTACAAGGGGCGTGTCGGTATTTATCAGGTGATGCCGATTTCCGAGGAAATCCAGCGTATTGTCCTTCGCGACGGAAGTGCGCTTGAAATCGCTGCGCAGGCTGAACTCGAAGGGGTCCGAAGCCTGCGCCAGTCCGGATTGCAAAAAGTTAAACTCGGAATGACCTCACTGGAAGAGGTTTTGGGTTGCACGAATGTTTAAATTTGCTCACGCAAAGTGCTGATTAATCGGCGTCTGTAGCGAAAGGTGGCTTGGGCCATCGATAAAACGAGAAAACCATCATGGCAACTGCAGCATCTGTCAAAGGCGTCAAGGAATTTGTTTTTGAGTGGGAGGGCAAGGACCGCGGCGGCAAACAGGTTCGGGGCGAAACCCGGGCCGCCGGAGAAAACCAGGTCAAGGCTTCCCTGCGCCGCCAAGGCGTTTTGCCCACCAAGATCAAAAAGCGCAGCATGCGCTCCGGCAAGAAGATCAAGCCGAGGGACATCGCCATTTTTACCCGCCAGCTGGCTACCATGATGAAGGCGGGCGTTCCACTTTTGCAGTCGTTTGATATTGTGGGTCGCGGCAATGCGAATGCCAGCGTCACCAAGCTTCTCAACGATGTGCGCACGGACGTGGAAACCGGTACTTCCTTGAGTGCGGCTTTTCGCAAATACCCGATGTATTTCAATGCGCTGTATTGCAATCTGGTCGAGGCCGGTGAAGCTGCAGGTATTCTCGAGTCCCTGTTGGATCGCCTCGCGGTTTACATGGAAAAAACAGAGGCCATCAAGTCGAAAATCAAATCGGCCCTGATGTATCCCATTTCGGTGGTGATTGTGGCCTTTGTGGTGGTCGCGGTGATCATGATTTTTGTGATCCCGGCTTTCAAGGAGGTGTTTAAATCCTTTGGCGCTGACTTGCCAGCACCGACGCTGTTCGTGATCGCCATCAGCGAGTTTTTTGTGGCCTATTGGTGGCTTATTTTTGGCGGAATTGGTGGAGGCCTTTATTTCTTCTTCCAGGCCTGGAAGCGAAATGAAAAGATGCAAAAGTTCATGGACCGGCTGTTGCTCAAGGTACCCGTCTTTGGTTCCCTGATTGAAAAGTCGTGCATTGCCCGATGGACCCGTACCTTGTCCACCATGTTTGCCGCCGGCGTTCCATTGGTTGAAGCACTGGATTCCGTGGGCGGAGCGTCGGGCAATTCCCTCTATGCCGATGCCACCGAGAAAATCCAGCAGGAGGTCTCCACGGGCACCAGCCTGACGGCTGCGATGGGCAATGCGAATCTGTTCCCGACCATGGTGTTGCAGATGTGCGCCATCGGTGAGGAATCCGGCTCCGTCGATCACATGCTCGGTAAGGCCGCCGACTTTTATGAAGCGGAAGTCGACGAGATGGTGGCCGGCCTTTCGAGTCTGATGGAGCCCATCATCATCGTGTTTTTGGGTACCCTTATTGGCGGCATCGTGGTATCGATGTACCTGCCCATTTTCAAGCTGGGTCAAGTCGTTTGATGGGGACGGGTATGGGCCCGGCGTTTGATGCGTCGCTGGCCGGCATCCTGGGCCTGCTGATTGGCAGTTTCCTGAATGTTGTGATTTACCGCCTCCCCAAAATGATGGAGCGGCAATGGGCGCAGGAATGCGCGGAGCTGGCCGGGCAGCCAGCAGAGCCTTCCGACAAGTTCAATCTGGTGGTGCCGCGCTCACGCTGCTCCAGTTGCGGCCATGCCATCCGCTGGTACGAGAACATTCCGGTAGTCAGTTACGTGTTCCTGCGAGGCAAGTGTTCGGTATGCGGCTCGCCCTACGGTATGCGCTACCCCGTCGTGGAGGCAGTGACGGGCGCCTTGTTCTTCTTTTGTGTGTGGCGTTGGGGCTGGTCGCTGACTGCGCTGGGCTGGTGCGGCTTTTCCGCCGCACTGCTGGCCCTGGCGATGATCGACTGGGATACCACGCTTCTGCCGGACGATATCACCTTGCCTTTGCTGTGGGCCGGCCTGATCGTCGCCGCCCTGCAGTGGAACCCTTCGGTTAGCCTGCCAACGGCCTTATGGGGTGCCGTCGCTGGCTACCTGTCTCTGTGGCTGGTGTACTGGGCCTTCAAGCTGGCCACCGGCAAGGAAGGCATGGGCTATGGCGACTTCAAGCTTTTCGCCGCACTCGGTGCCTGGTTCGGCTGGCCTGCGCTGGTTCCCATGATCCTGATGGCTTCGGTGATTGGTGCTGTCATAGGTATTGCGTTGAAGTTCTCCACCGGCTTGCGCGAGGGCGGTTATGTGCCCTTTGGGCCTTTCCTGGCCGGTGCGGGTTTCACGGCCATGATTTTTGGGCCGCAATCCATTTTGCGATTTGTGGGCCTGTGATGCCATGTCCCGTGCAGCCCTGCGTATTGGACTGACCGGTGGCATAGGCAGCGGTAAAAGCACGATTGCCGGTATTCTGGTTGCCCACGGCGCGGCGTTGGTGGATGCTGATGCCATTTCCCGTGCGGTCACGGCAGCCGGTGGGGCGGCTGTGCCGGAAATTGCAGCGCTGTTCGGCGGAGAACTGATCACCCCCGAAGGAGCCATGCACAGGGAACGGATGCGGCAGCTGGTCTTTGACGACCCATCTGCACGGCGCAGGCTTGAGTCCATCGTGCACCCCTGGGTAAGCCGGGAAACCCTGCATCAATATGAGCAGGCGGTCGCGGGCGGCAGTGCTTGTGTCATTTTTGACGTCCCGTTGCTGGTGGAGTCGGGGCGATGGCGGCAGCAGCTTGACCAGGTTCTGATTGTGGATTGCAGTGAAAAGACCCAGATTGACCGCGTGATGGCCCGAAACGGCTGGCCACGGGAGGTGGTGGAGAAAATCATGGCTGGCCAAGCAAGCCGCGCGCAGCGCCTGTCTGCGGCTGACATATGCCTCTATAACGATGGCTTGTCTCTGGCGAGCCTGGAAGCCCTGGTCCGACAGCTTGCCTGGCGCTTCGGGCTATGATGCGCAAACAAACCTCCTCATTTAAAGCCGACGAAATCTAGCGCTGTGATCCTTTACGAGTATCCTTTTCACGAACGCATACGCACTTATCTGCGACTTGAACACCTGTTTCGCCGTCTCGGTGAATTGGTGGAGCGTGAGAGCCCGACGGATCATCATTACGCGATCACGACCATTTTTGAAATCATGGATGTCGGCGCGCGTGCCGACCTGAAGACCGATGTGCTCAAGGACCTTGAGAAACAAAAACATGTCCTCAACGGCTACCGCGGCAACCCGGCCATTTCCGAAGCCGTTCTGGACGAGGTGACCGGCCAGCTTGAGGGCTGTTTTTCCGCCTTGAACAACCTGCCGGGCAAAGCCGGTCATTCCCTGACGGAGAACGACTGGCTGATGAGCATTCGCAGCCGTGTCGGCATCCCGGGCGGGACCTGTGAGTTTGATTTGCCGGCCTACTATGCGTGGCAGCACCTTGACACCGAAACACGCCAGCAAGACCTGCAGCGCTGGATCACGCCGCTGGTGCCGCTGGCCGAATCCATACGTGTACTGCTAACGCTGTTGCGTGACTCCGGGGCGCCTCAAAAAGTGGTGGCGCCCGGCGGGCAATACCAGCAGACGTTGCCGCAGGGGCGCACCTTTCAGCTGTTGCGCCTGCGGATAGACCCGGCTCTGGGGTTGATTCCCGAAATCAGCGGTAACCGGCTGATTGTGTCGGTGCGCCTCATGCGCCACGGCAGTGACGACCGGCTGCACGCCAGCACCGAAGATTCTGCGTTTGAGCTGACGCTTTGCTCCTGATTTCAGGACTTGCTGCCTCATCGCCATCACACCCGATTGATCCCCAGACCTGTCTACAAACATGCCTGCGATGAAGAAAGATTCTCCGCCTCTCAAACGGGTCATATGTCCTGGCTGCGGCGGTGAAAGCATTTACGCACCCAGCAACCCTTTTCGCCCATTTTGCAGCGAGCGTTGCAAGAACATAGACTTGGGCGCCTGGGCCAGCGAAGGGTTCCGCCTGCCGGCGGATGTGCCACCGGATGATGAACAATTTGGAGACCCCAAGCTGCAATAAAGCTTGAGGCGAAACGCGGTGTCACCTGCGTTTGCGAAAGAATAAAAAGGGAGGAAAAAGTATGAACAGGAATTTTTGCAATGCGCTGGCTGCCGTTTTGGCCATGGCGCTGCTGGGCGGTAATGTGCAGGCTCAATCGGCCCAGGATGGGGTAAAGCCCGCCAAGGCCAAAAAAACCAGGAAGACCGCCGCTCAATCCGGTGCGGTAAATTCAGGCGGCAAAGTCAAATTCATCTCAGGGTCCGGCGAGACAGCCGGCCAGCGCGATGCCCGGCTCAAACGCGAATGCAAGGGCGCGGTAGATGCAGGCGCCTGCGCGGGCTACACGCGCTGATCCATCGATGGCGCCGGTGCGAAGCCGGCACAACGCCTGCAATGCTCAGTTGGTGGTGGGGGTTCCCAGCACCTGTTGCAGCTCGCCGTTCTGGTACATCTCCATCATGATGTCCGAGCCGCCGATGAATTCGCCTTTCACGTAGAGCTGTGGAATAGTTGGCCAGTTGCTGAACTCCTTGATGCCGTGGCGGATTTCCTCATCTTCCAGCACGTTCACGGTGGCGGGCTTGTTCACGCCGCAGGCCTTCAGCACCTGGATGGCACGGCCGGAAAAACCGCACATCGGGAATTGGGCCGTGCCTTTCATGAAAAGGACCACATCGCTCGATTTGACGATTTCGGCGATGCGTTGCTGGGTAGGGTCTGTAGTGCTCATGGTGAATCCTTTTGGGGTGTGGGCCGAAGCGCCCGTGCCGGGCCGAAAAATGCGCTTCGGCGAGGCTGTTTCAAATACATGGAATCTGGAAACCAGAATTCAACCCGCCGATTATCCTGCCGTTTGATTTCCCGTGTGGATTCATCGTTCGCCCGGCCACAGCCCGCCAGAGCAGCGTTCAATGCCCGCCAGGTCCCGCCGGCTCTGAACCTGTACAAAGCCCTCCTGCGCCAGCAGTGACCGCGCGGCTTCAGCCTGGTCGTAGCCATGCTCCAGCAGCAGCCAGCCGCCTGGCAGCAGGCTGGCGGGCGCCTCCCGGGTGATCTCCCGGATGTCCTCCAGCCCGTCCGGGCCGGCGGTCAAGGCTGCCAGGGGCTCGTGAACCAGGGCAGCCAGATGTGGGTCAGCGCTGGCAATGTAGGGCGGGTTGCTCACGATCAGGTGAAGGTGCCCGCTGACTTCCCGCAGCCAGTGACTTTGAATGAAATCGATATCCAGGTTCAGGCGGGCCGCATTGTCTCTGGCGACATCGAGTGAGTATGCACTCACATCTACGGCTGTCACGCGGCCCTGACGGCCGGTTGTCTGCAGGCTGTGGGCAATGGCCAGGGCAATGGCCCCGCTGCCGGTGCCAAGGTCCAGAATTCCCGGCTCTGGCGGCGTGCCGGGGGCCTGCAGCAGCTCAAGCGCCCAGCTCACCAGCGTTTCGGTGTCGGGGCGCGGCACCAGCACACGGGCATCCACCTGAAGCGTCAGGCCGAAAAACTCCTTGCTGCCTACGATGTAAGCCAGCGGTTCTCCGCTGGCGCGGCGCAGGCACAGCGCCTGGAAACGCTGCGCGACATCTTCTGCCAGTTCGTCCGTATCGTGGGCCAGCAGCCAGGCGCGGGCATGCTCCGGTTTGCCCAGCGCATGCAGCAATAACAACTGGGCATCCAGGCGGTCCAGCCCCAATGCCTGAGCGGCAGCCAGGGCTTGCGCGCAGGTAAGTCCGCTCAACTGAACCTCCTTGAAGTGCTATGAAAATAGTAGCTGCTTGCGCACATCCTGATTGGGCTAGAGGCCTTTTTTGTTATTCAACTTCTGATGTTCAGGCGCCATTGTTGGCGGTCTCGAGCTCCGCCAGCAGCTCGGCGCCGCGCGCCACCTGCAGGGCCGTGACCACATCGCCCAGGTCGCCTTCCATGATGGCCAGGAGCTTGTACAGCGTCAGGTTGATGCGGTGGTCGGTCAGCCGCCCCTGCGGGAAGTTGTAGGTGCGGATGCGGTCGCTGCGGTCGCCCGTGCCCACCAGCCCCTTGCGCAGGGCTGCGTCCTTGGCGGCGCGCTCGGAGCGGTCTTTTTCGTGGATGCGTGCGGTGAGTACCTTGAGCGCCTGGGCCTTATTGCTGTGCTGGCTTCGCCCTTCCTGGCATTCCGCGACGATACCGGTCGGGATGTGCGTGATGCGCACGGCCGAATCCGTCTTGTTGATGTGCTGGCCGCCGGCGCCGCTGGCGCGGTAGGTATCGATGCGCAGGTCGGCTGGGTTGATCTGGATGGCCACGGCTTCGTCGGGCTCCGGCATCACGGCCACCGTGCAGGCGCTGGTATGGATGCGGCCTTGCGTTTCAGTGGCGGGAACGCGCTGCACACGGTGACCGCCCGACTCAAAGCGCAGCTTGCCATACACGCCGACGCCCAGGGAATCCGTGGCGCCGTCAATGCGCAGCACGACTTCCTTGTAGCCACCCAGTTCGCTGGAGGATTCACTGATGATTTCCACTTGCCAGCGGTTGCGTTCGGCAAAGCGGGTGTACATGCGGAACAGGTCACCTGCAAACAGCGCCGATTCATCCCCCCCGGTGCCGGCCCGGATTTCGATGAAAGCCGCGCGCGCGTCGTCCGGGTCCTTCGGAATCAGCATCAGCTGCAGGGCCTCGTCGATCTGCGCGATATCGGCTTTGGCCGCGGCGATTTCTTCCTCCGCCATCGCAGCCATTTCCGGGTCATCTTTGGCTTCAGCCAGCATGCCTTCAGCACTGCTGAGGTCGGCCTCGCGACTGGTGAGCCGCAAGTACTGGTCGGCGATCACGCTGGCTTCGGCGTGCTCCCGGGTCAGCGAACGGAAGCGGTCCAGGTCGCTGACCACGTCGCTGGCAGACAGCAATGCGTCCAGCTCGTGCAGCCGCAGCAGCTGGCGGTCCAGGGTTTGGCGAAGAAAAGGTTTCATGGAAATGGAGGACTGGAAAAAGGGGGCCAGAAGGCCGTCAACAACGACGCTCCGCCAGCGGAGCCACCGGCTTGCGCCGGCACAGGAAGTCAGTGCGTTGGCGGCCGCTAACGCTCTTTGTCGTCGGACTGGATTTTGGGCAGCTGGCCGCGCAAAAACAGCCTGGATACGGTCTGTGCCGTGGCTTCGCGGCTGTTGGCGTCGCCCGCATGCAGCTCGGCCAGCGCGCCGTGCAGCATTTTCTGGGTGAGGCCGCGGGTCAGTGCGTCCAGCACCGTGTCGATGGGCTCGCCCCGGGCCAGCAGCTTTTTTGCTCGCACGATTTCGGCAGCGCGCCACTCGTCGGTCTGCGCATTGAGCTGCTGGATCAGCGGCACGCTGCGGCGCTGGCCCAGCCAGTGCATGAAGTTCTGCACACCGGCGTCGATGATGACCTCGGCCTGCGCCACGGCGGCCTTGCGGTTGTCCTTGCCGGTCTGCACCACGTGGGCCAGGTCGTCCACCGTGTAGAGGTAGATGTCGGGCAGCGCCTTGACTTCGGGTTCGATGTCGCGCGGCACGGCCAGGTCGACCATGAACATCGGGCGATGTTTGCGCAGCTTGACGGCGCGCTCGACCGCGCCCAGGCCGATGATGGGCAGCGTGCTGGCGGTGCAGCTGATCACGGCGTCAAACTCATGCAGGCGGCTGGGCAAATCGGCCAGGCGCATCACCTCGGCGCCGAAGCGGCCGGCCAGCTTCTCGCCGCGCTCCAGCGTGCGGTTGGCGATTGCCATGGCTTTGGGGTTTTTGGCGGCAAAGTGGGTGGCCGCCAGGTCGATCATCTCGCCGGCGCCGACAAACAGCACTTTGATGTCGCTCAAATCTTCAAACAGCTGGCCGGCCAGCCGCACGCTGGCCGCTGCCATGCTGATGCTGTGCGCGCCGATTTCGGTGCTGCTGCGCACTTCCTTGGCCACGGCAAAGGAGCGCTGAAAGAGCTGGTGCAGGGTGGTGCCCATGGCGCCTGCGTCTTCGGCGGCGCGCACGGCGTCTTTCATCTGGCCCAGAATTTGCGGTTCGCCCAGCACCATGGAATCGAGCCCGCTGGCCACGCGAAACGCATGACGGGCCGCTGCATCGTCGTGCAGGGTATAGGCATGTGAGCGCAGCAGGGCGGGCGAGACGCCGCCGTTGTGTGCCAGCCAGTCCAGCGTGTGGTCCAGGTCGTTCTTTTCGCCAGCGCAGTAGATTTCAGTGCGATTGCAGGTAGAGAGCAGCGTGGCCTCGGGCTGGCGGGCCAGGGACTCGCGCAAACCGCGCAAAGTGGGCTCGACCTGGTCCAGGGCGTAGGCGAACCGGCCGCGCAAATCGAGCGGTGCGGTGTTGTGGTTTAGCCCAAGGGCCCAGACTGACATCCTTCGATTATAAAATTGAAGCGGTCAGGCCGGTACAAAGGCCGGACAATCGCCCTGATAGTCCTTTTTTTGGCCGTTTTGAAGCTTGTTCTGGATCTGCTCTGAAGCCAGGCGAGTTTTTAACTACCCCTACGCGCATGACCTTTTACCTGCTGGCCAATCACCTGCTCAATCTTGTCCTGCCGGCCGCCGCGGTGGCCCTGCTGCTGGTGTTGGCAACTCAGCTTATGGGTGGATTATTTAGATCAAAAATGCCTTTAGCCCAGACCTGGTATGCGCAAGCAGCTATTGTTTTTGTAGTAAACGTGGTGGTGCTGGTGGCCGGGCTGGTGTTCTTCGGCCATGACGGGAAGATGCTGACGTATGCCGCCATGGTGGTCGGCGCGGCCGTCTGCCAGTGGGTTTTGCTGGGCGCCTGGCGGGCCTGAAGGGGCTTGTAAATCCAATGGCCGGGCGCATGGCTGCGTTGCGCGGTGCTCGGAATCCTCATGCACCCAAGTGCATTCCGGTGTCCTGCGCTCCGTGCGCCTTGCCCTGCATCCGGTAATTGAATTTCTAAAGTCCCTTCGAATACCGACTACAAATCGGGCTTGAAGACGTTCACTGCGTCCGTGATGATGCCGTCGGTGCCCAGGGCCAGCAGCCGCTGCACGTTCGCTTCGTCATTCACCGTATAGCTCAGCAACTTGAACCCGGCTTTTTTGGCCTGGGCCACCGTATCGGCGTTCCAGAGCTTGTGGTTGCAGACGATGGCCACGCAGTCCAGGCCGGTCGCCGTTTCCAGCCAGTTGGCCGGGAGTTGGTCGAGCAGCAGGCCGCGTGGCAACTGCGGCTGGGCGCGCCTGGCCGCCTCAAGGGACAGCGGCTGGAAGGACGTCAGCAGTGGGGGAATGGCTTGGTCCTGCCACAGCCGGGCCGCTTCGTTGGCCACCACAGTGCCGGTGTGACTCTCGATGCCCGGTGTGGGCTTGATCTCGATATTGAGGAAGTAGCCCTTGTCCAGGCAAAAGCGGGCGATGCGCTCAAAGCTGGCGAGGCCCTCCGCGGCAAACGCCGGGGAATGCCAGCCGCCGGCGTCAAGCTTGGCCAGCGCCTCCCAGCTCAACTCGCCAGCCACACCTTTGCCGTTGCTGGTGCGCTCCAGCGTGGCGTCGTGCAGCAAAAAGGGAACGTCGTCGGCGCTCAGTTTCACGTCGCACTCGAACATGCGGTAGCCATGGCTGGCGCCCAGCATGAAGGAGGCCAGGGTGTTTTCGGGCGCCAGCTTGCCGGCGCCGCGATGCGCTACCCAGCGCGGGTAGGGCCAGTTGGCAGCTGATACGGGGTTTGTCATGGGTGTGCTCAGGACCTGTGGAGACGAGACGAAAGCCGGAAATTAGATCCGTTTGCCCGTTTCCGAGTCAAACCAGTGCAGGCGATCTGCGCGCGGCGTGACATGGATGGTCGCGCCGATCTCGGGCGCGATTGACAGGCTTTCGTCGGTGCGCACGATGATGGCTTCGCTGCCCATGCGGCAGTACAGCAGGCGCTCGGCGCCCAGCATTTCAATCGTGTCGACCTGCACGGGCCAACCCGTGGTGCCCACCGTCAAGTGTTCAGGCCGTATGCCCAGAATGGCGCCGGGCTTGCCGCCGAAATCGGTGTTCGGCGCCTGCTTGAGCAAATTCATGGGCGGCGAGCCCATGAAGCTGGCCACAAAGGTGGTAGCCGGCCGGTTGTAAACCTCTTCGGGCGTGCCGAACTGCTCCATGCGGCCGGCGTTCATCACCATCATGCGCTGGGCCAGTGTCATGGCCTCGACCTGGTCGTGGGTGACGAAAAGCGAGGTGATGCCGAGTTCGCGGTGCAACTTCTGGATCTCCAGGCGGGTCTGCACGCGCAGCTTGGCGTCCAGATTGGACAGCGGCTCGTCAAACAAAAACACCTGTGGCTGGCGCACGATGGCGCGGCCCATGGCCACGCGCTGGCGCTGCCCGCCCGAGAGCGCGCGGGGCTTGCGGTCCAGCAGGTGGCCCAGCTCGAGGATCTTGGCGGCCTTGTCGACGCGCGTCTTGATTTCGTCCTTGGGCACTTTGGCGATCTTCAGGCCGTAAGCCATGTTGTCGAACACGCTCATGTGCGGGTAAAGCGCGTAGTTCTGGAACACCATGGCGATGTCCCGCTCCGAAGGCTCCAGCTCGTTGACGACCTTGCCGCCGATGGAGATTTGCCCGTCGCTGACTTCTTCCAGCCCGGCCACCATGCGCAGCAGGGTGGACTTGCCGCAGCCAGAGGGCCCGACGATGACGATGAACTCGTGGTCATTGATCTCGGCGTTCACGCCGTGCAAAACCTGCAGCATGTCTTTGCCGGAGCCGTAGCGCTTGATGATGTTGTTGAATGAGAGGGATGCCATGTCTGTATTTCCGTTGTGTCTTGGTTGTTCTTGGCAGTCTGGGCCGCTCTGGGCTGCAGCTGTTATTTCTCGGTGTCGACCAGGCCCTTGACGAACCATTTCTGCATCAGCACCACCACCAGGGCGGGCGGCAGCATCGCCAGAATCGCGGTGGCCATGACCACATTCCATTCGTTCTGGCCGTCGCCGCCGGCGATCATGCGCTTGATGCCAACGACCACCGGGTACATGTCTTCACTGGTCGTGGCCAGCAGCGGCCAGAGGTACTGGTTCCAGCCGTAGATGAACTGGATGACAAAGAGCGCCGCGATGGAGGTCTTCGACAGCGGAAGCAGCACGTCAAAGAAAAAACGCATGGGGCTGGCGCCGTCCATGCGCGATGCTTCGGTCAGTTCTTCTGGCACCGTCAGGAAAAACTGGCGGAACAAAAAGGTTGCCGTGGCCGAGGCAATCAGCGGCACCGTGAGGCCTGCATACGTGTTGAGCATGTTCAAGTCCGACAGCACCTTGTAGGTGGGCAGAATGCGCACCTCCACCGGCAGCATCAGCGTCACGAAGATGGCCCAGAAGCAGGTCTTCTTGAACGGAAAGCGGAAGTACACGATGGCAAATGCCGACAGCAGCGAGATGGTGATCTTGCCGATGGCGATCACCATCGCCGTGACGAAGCTGACCCACATCATGTGCGCCACGGGTGCGTTGGAGCCGGCTGCGGATTCACGCCCGAACAGCGCGGCCTTGTAGCTGTCGAGCATGTTGGTGCCCGGCAGCATCGGCATGGGCGCCTGCACGATTTCCTGCGCCGTGTGGGTCGAGGCCACAAAGGCCAGGTAGAGGGGGAAGGCGACGATGAAGACGCCCAATATCACGATCACATGCGCGAGGATGCCATGCGTGCCGCGTTTTTCAACCATGATGGGCTCCCGTCGTATTTTTTGTTATCGTTTTCATCAGTATTGAACCTTTTTCTCGACGTAGCGGAACTGGATGACGGTGAGCGCCACCACGATCACCATCAGCACGACCGACTGCGCAGCCGAGCCGCCCAGGTCCATGGCCTTGAAGCCGTCGTAATACACCTTGTAGACCAGGATGGCTGTGTCCTTGCCTGGCCCGCCCTGCGTGGCGGCGTCGACGATGGCAAACGTGTCGAAGAAGGCATAGACCACGTTGATCACCAGCAGGAAGAAGGTGGTGGGCGACAGCAGCGGGAACTGGATGGTCCAGAAGCGGCGCCAGGGTCGGGCACCGTCAATCGCAGCGGCCTCGATCAGCGATTTCGGTATGGACTGCAGGCCCGCCAGAAAAAACAGGAAGTTATAAGAAATCTGCTTCCACACCGAGGCCATCACGATCAGCGTCATGGCATGGCCGGAGTCGAGCAGATGATTCCAGTTGATGCCTATCTTGCCCAGCGCGTAGGCGACCACGCCCAGCGAGGGAGAAAACATGAACACCCACAGCACGGCCGCCACAKCCGGGGCAACCGCGTAGGGCAACACGAGCATGGTTTTGTAGAACATGCCGCCGCGCACGATGCGGTCGGCAAACACCGCCAGCAACAGTGACAGGCTGATGCCGATGCCGGCCACCATCACTGAGAAAAACGCGGTCGTCTTGAACGACTCCACATAGCTCGGGTCGTCCAGCAATTGCCGAAAATTGGCCAGGCCGACGAATTCGATGGAGGTGCCGAAAGGGTCTTGCTGTTGCAGCGACTGCAGAAGCGCCTGCGCCGCTGGCCAGAAGAAGAACACCAAAATGACCGCCATTTGCGGCAGCAGCAGCAACCAGGGCAGCCAGCTGGATCGGAAGACAACGCGTTTTTCCATAGGGCCTTCGGTGGGCAAAAACCTGTGAGTGCTAAAACATAAAAACCCGCCTGGCCTTCCCCGATGAGGGGGAGAGGGCGCAGCGGGCCGAGTTTAGCCCGCCGTGCGGGCCTGCTCTGTCTCTTGGGCGATCAGCCCTTGTTGGCCTTCTGGAAGCGCTCAAGCTGCTCATTGCCGCGCTTGACGATGGAGCCCAACGCTTCTTTGGCCGTCTTCTTGCCGTTCCAGACCTGCTCGAGTTCTTCGTCCTCGATCGCGCGAATCTGCACATAGTTGCCCAGACGGATGCCGCGGCTCTTGTCCGTGACCTTGCGGATCATTTGCGTCACCGCGACGTCGGTGCCCGGGTTCTGTTTGTAGAAGCCGGACTTTTCGGTCAGGTCGTACGATGCCATCGTCACGGGCAGGTAACCGGTGCGCTTGTGGCTGGCCGACTGCACTTCAGGCGTGGATATGAAGCTGAAGAACTTGGCGACGCCCTTGTATTCGGCCGGCTTTTTGCCCGACATGACCCACAGACTGGCGCCGCCGATGACGGTGTTTTGCGGCGCGCCGGGAACGTCCTGGTAGTAAGGCAGCGGAGCCAGGCCGTAGGCGAACTTGGCGTTTTTGGCCACATTGCCGTAAAAGCCCGAAGACGTGTTGATCATGGCGCACTCGCCCGACACGAAACTGGCTTCCGGCACGTTACCGCGGCCCTTGTAGATAAAGAGGCCCTGTTTGGCCATGTTGGCCAGGTTCTCGATGTGGCGCACGTGCAGCGGCGAATCCACCTTCAGGCGCGCATCCATGCCTTGCAGGCCGTTGGCTTTGGTGGCGAACTCGACGTTGTGCCAGGCCGAGAAACTTTCCACCTGTGTCCAGTTCTGCCAGGCGGTCGTGAAGGGACATTTGTGACCGGAGGCCTTCAGTTTGGCGGCGGCGTTGACGACTTCAGGCCAAGTGACGGGGGCCTTGTCGGTCGGCAGGCCCGCAGCCTTGAATGCGTCCTTGTTGAAATAGAAGATGGTGGTGGAGCTGTTGAACGGGAAGCTCAACATCTGGCCGTTTGGCGCGGTGTAGTAGCCGGCAACAGCGGGGATGTAGGCTTTCGGATCGAATTTTTCTCCGGCGTCCTGCATGATCTTGCCGACCGGGACGATGGCTCCTTTGCTGGCCTGCATCGTGGCGGTGCCCACTTCAAAAACCTGAAGGATATGCGGCGCATTGCCGGCGCGGAAGGCCGCGATGGAGGCCGTCATGGACTCATCGTACGTGCCCTTGAAGGTGGGCACTACCTTGTATTCCTTCTGGCTCTCATTGAATTGCTTGGCCAGGTCATTGACCCATTCGCCGTTGACGGCCGTCATTGAATGCCACCACTGGATCTCGGTCTGGGCCTGGCTGGCCAGCGGCGCGCACAGGCCGAGGGCCGCGAAGGCGAATGCTGAGAGACGGTTTTTCATTAAAACTCCTGGGATTGGACGCGCACCGGGGCGCGCCACGTTAAACGGGACAGTGTAAAAACTGTTTGTGACACGCGATTTAATCGATTTGCGGGCTTCCCGACAAGCGGGATTTCCATAAGGACACATACGACTTCCATGGCGCCACGGGTAAATGTTGCGCTGCGGTAATATAGGGCAACAGCGCTGGACACGGGTCCGAAGCCGCTGGCTTTTCACGATGAACGCCCCTACTACCCTCCAAGAATTGAACGTCTTTGCCGATGACGCAAAGGCTGGCGAAGCCCGCATCCGCGAGATTCCCTATAACTACACCTCATTTTCCGATCGGGAGGTAGTCATCCGCCTGCTCGGCGAGCGTGCCTGGGACTTGCTGAACCGTCTGCGCGACGAGCGCCGCACCGGCCGCTCCGCGCGCATGCTGTATGAAGTGCTGGGCGATGTCTGGGTCGTGCAGCGCAACCCCTATTTGCAGGACGACCTGCTGGACAACCCCAAGCGGCGCAAGCTGCTGGTCGACGCCTTGCAGCACCGGCTGACCGAAGTCGAAAAACGCCGCACCCCGGATGCAGATCAACAGCGCGACGCCATCGTGGGCGAACTGCTGGACGCCGCTCGCGGCGCCGTCGCCCGCTTCTACACCTCCTTCAGCGAGATGTACGACCTTCGCCGCCTGACGGAACGCAAGCTGCGCAAGCTGACCCTCAAGGACAACATCAAGTTCGACGGCCTTTCGCGGGTGTCGCATGTCACCGATGCGACTGACTGGCGTGTCGAATACCCCTTTGTGGTGCTCACGCCCGACACTGAAGTCGAAATGGCCGGCCTGGTCAAGGCCTGTATCGAGCTTGGCCTGACAATCGTGCCGCGTGGTGGCGGCACCGGCTACACCGGCGGGGCGATTCCGTTGACCTGGAAGTCGGCTGTCATCAATACCGAAAAACTCGAAGCCATGACCGAGGTCGAAATGGTTTCGTTGCCCGGCGTTGACAAGCCAGTGGCTACCGTATGGACTGAAGCCGGCGTGGTCACCCAGCGTGTGGCCGACGCGGCCGAGCGCGGCGGCTTCGTCTTCGCGGTCGACCCGACCTCTGCCGAAGCCTCCTGCATAGGCGGCAACATCGCGATGAACGCGGGCGGCAAGAAGGCCGTGCTGTGGGGCACGGCGCTGGACAACCTGGCTTCGTGGCGCATGGTCACGCCGCAGGCCGAGTGGCTGGAAGTCACGCGCGTGGGTCACAACCTCGGCAAGATCCACGACGCCGAAATGGCCAGCTTCGACCTCCAGTATTTCCAAGCCGACGGCAAAACCCCCATTCGCACCGAGCGGCTGGATATTCCCGGCAAGACTTTCCGCAAGGAGGGCCTGGGCAAAGACGTTACCGACAAATTCCTCAGCGGCTTGCCCGGCATCCAGAAAGAGGGTTGCGACGGCCTCATCACCAGCGCGCGCTGGATCGTGCACCGCATGCCGGCACATACCCGCACGGTTTGCCTCGAATTTTTCGGCAATGCCAAGGACGCGGTGCCCAGCATCGTCGAGATCAAGGATTTCATGTTCGCCGAGCAAAAGCGCGGCGGCGCCATCCTGGCGGGGCTGGAACACCTGGACGATCGCTACCTGAAGGCGGTCGGCTATGCGACCAAATCGAAAAAGCACGGCGGCCTGCCGAAGATGGTGCTCTTTGGCGACATTGCCGGCGACGACGCCGATGTGGTGGCGCGTGCCACCTCGGAAGTTGTGCGCATTGCCAACTCGCGCCACGGCGAAGGTTTTATCGCCATCAGCCCCGACGCCCGCAAGAAATTCTGGCTGGACCGCAAGCGCACCGCCGCGATCTCCAAGCACACCAATGCCTTCAAGATCAATGAAGACGTGGTGATTCCGCTGCCCCGCATGGCCGAATATACCGACGGCATCGAGCAGATCAATATCGAGCTCAGCCTGGCCAACAAGATACGGCTGTGCGACGAGCTGGAGGCTTTTTTCCTCAAGGGCAACCTGCCTTTGGGCAAATCGGACGATGCCAACGATATTCCTTCGGCAGAACTGCTGGAAGACCGTGTGGGCCAGGCGCTGGCGCTGATAGCTGAGGTACGCGCGCTATGGTCCGGCTGGCTGGCGGGTGTAGCGACCTTGTTCCCGCAGTTGCAAGACCATTCGCTGCGCGCCAGCTGGAAAACCGATATCCGGGCCCAGCTTCAGGCGATTTTCTCGGGCGGCGCGTTTTTGCCGATCATCGAAGAATGCAATGCCATCCACAAGCGTGTGCTCAAGGGCCGTGTCTGGGCGGCGCTGCACATGCACGCCGGCGACGGTAACGTGCACACCAACCTGCCCGTCAACAGCGACGACTACGAGATGCTGCAGACCGCGCATGTGGCGGTGGCGCGCATCATGGTGCTGGCTCGTTCGCTGGACGGCGTGATCTCGGGCGAACACGGCATTGGCATCACCAAGCTGGAGTTCCTGACCGACGAAGAGCTGCGGCCCTTTACCGAATACAAGCAAAAAGTCGATCCGGAAGGGCGCTTCAACAAAGGCAAGCTGCTACGAAATCAGGAGCTGCTCGCGCAAGATGGGAGCGGTCTTCAGGCCAAAAACGATGCTAAACCGATATTGCATGCCGACTTGACCAATGCCTATACCCCCAGCTTCGGCTTGATGGGGCATGAGTCGCTGATCATGCAGCAGTCGGACATTGGCGCCATTGCCGACAGCGTGAAGGATTGCCTGCGTTGCGGCAAATGCAAACCGGTGTGCGCCACCCATGTGCCGCGCGCCAACCTGCTGTACAGCCCGCGCAACAAGATTCTGGCCACCTCGCTGCTGGTGGAAGCTTTTCTGTATGAAGAGCAGACCCGGCGCGGCGTGAGCATCAAGCACTGGGAAGAGTTCGAAGACGTGGCCGACCACTGCACCGTGTGCCACAAGTGCCTGACGCCTTGCCCGGTGGACATCGATTTCGGCGAAGTCTCCATGAACATGCGCAACCTGCTGCGCAAGATGGGGCAGAAGTCTTTCCGGCCCGGCAACGCTGCCGCCATGATCTTCCTGAACGCCACCAGCCCGCAGACCATCAAGTTCATGCGCAGCGCCATGGTGGACGTGGGCTTCAAGGCCCAGCGCCTGGCCAACGACCTGATGCGCCGGCTGGCACGCAAGCAGACGGCGCTGCCGCCGGCCACGGTCGGCAAGGCGCCTGTGAAAGAGCAGGTGATCCACTTCATCAACAAGAAGATGCCGGGCGGCCTGCCCAAGAAGACCGCACGTGCGTTGCTGGACATCGAAGACAAGGACTACGTCCCGATCATTCGCAACCCCAAGAGCACCACGTCGGAAACCGAGGCGGTGTTTTATTTTCCCGGCTGCGGCTCCGAGCGCCTTTTCAGCCAGGTGGGCCTGGCGACGCAGGCCATGCTCTGGCATGCGGGGGTGCAAACTGTGCTGCCGCCGGGTTACCTCTGCTGCGGTTATCCGCAGCGCGGCAGCGGCCAGTTCGACAAAGCCGAGAAAATCATCACCGACAACCGGGTGCTGTTCCACCGCGTCGCCAACACGCTGAACTACCTGGATATCAAGACGGTGGTGGTGAGCTGCGGCACCTGCTATGACCAGCTGCAGGGTTACGAATTCGACAAGATATTCCCGGGCTGCCGCATCATCGACATCCACGAATACCTGCTTGAAAAAGGCATCACCCTGCGCACCGACCAGCCCGGCGCTGGCTACCTCTATCACGACCCCTGCCACAGCCCGATGAAGCTGCAGGAGCCAATGAAGACCGTCAAGGCGCTGCTGGGTGACAACGTGCTCAAGAATGACCGTTGCTGCGGTGAGTCGGGCACGCTGGGCGTTACCCGGCCGGACATTTCCACGCAGATCCGTTTTCGCAAGGAAGAAGAGCTGCGCAAGGGCGAAGCCCAGCTTCGCGAGGCGGGTGCCGTTGCCGAGGCGGGAAACGTCAAAATACTCACCAGCTGCCCGAGTTGCCTGCAAGGGCTCTCGCGCTACGGCAATGACCTGCAAAACGGCCTGCTCGAGGCGGACTACATCGTGGTGGAAATGGCCAATCAGATCCTGGGCAAGGAGTGGCTGCCCACGTATGTGGAGGCGGCCAACCACGGCGGCATCGAACGGGTGCTGGTCTAGGGCAATTTCTGGCTTTGATGTCAACGGGCTTATTGCCAGAATGCCGAATCCTCACGAAGGCCTGATGCGTCCGGCCTTTTCTTTTCAGAAAGCGATTTCCCATGGCAGGCCTTCAACCCGGTTCACCCACGCCCACCGCATTGACGGTTCACAGCCAGTCGCGCATTCTTGAAATCGCGTTCTCCGACGGCGCCGAGTTCAGGATTCCGTTTGAACTCATGCGCGTCTATTCGCCCTCGGCAGAGGTGCAGGGCCATGGCCCTGGCCAGGAAATTTTGCAAACCGGCAAACGCGAAGTGAATGTGGTGGAGCTCGAGCCTATTGGCAATTACGCGGTCAAGCCCGTGTTTTCCGATGGCCATGAGAGCGGAATATTCTCGTGGGACTATCTCTACAAACTGGGCGCCGATCAGGCCCAGTTATGGGACGAGTACCGGAGGCGCCTGCAGGCGGCCGGTGTTGAGCGCGATGCACCCATGGCCGCGCCCGGCGGCCACGGCTGTGCAAGCCACTGATTCCGCGCGAGCGGTGCGCGCCGCGGCGCGGCGGCGAATGGGCATTTCGCGCCACTGTTGTTTTTCCAGCATAAAAGCGGGCAATAAGCCGCAATGCCCCATGTCAGCTCAGGGTTGTCGAGAGCAATTACTCCTTTGCCCTCTAGCATTGATGGTATGAGCAGTACCCATTTCGGTTTTGAATCCGTTGACGAGCAAGACAAGGCACGCCGCGTGCGCGGGGTGTTTGACTCCGTGGCGCCCAAATACGACGTGATGAACGACCTGATGTCGATGGGGCTGCATCGGGCGTGGAAGGCCTACACAGTGCTGGTGGCCAACGTCAAAGAGGGCTACCAGGTGCTGGACATCGCCGGCGGCACGGGCGACCTGGCGCTGGCCTTTGCCCCCAAGGTGGGCAGCACCGGCCGCGTGGTGCATACCGATATCAACGAGGCGATGCTCCGCGAAGGCCGGAACCGCCTGCTGGATGCTGGTGTCAGCTTGCCCACCCTGGTGTGCGACGCCGAACATCTACCATTTCCCGATGCGAGCTTCGACGTGGTGACGGTCGCCTTCGGGCTGCGCAACATGACGCACAAGGAAGATGCGTTGCGCGAGATGAACCGCGTGCTCAAGCCCGGTGGCAAGCTGCTGGTGCTGGAGTTCTCCAAAGTCGCCAAGCCGCTGGAAAAGATTTACGACTGGTATTCCTTCAAGGTGTTGCCGCGGTTGGGCAAGCTGGTGGCCAATGACGATTCAAGCTACCAGTACCTCGCCGAATCAATTCGCATGCACCCCGGCCAGGACGAACTGAAAGCCCTTATGCATAAAAGTGGTTTCGGCCATGTGGACTATCACAACATGACAGGCGGAGTTGTGGCATTGCATGTTGGAATCAAGTGTTGAAAAGTCAAACGGCCTCAAAACCGTGATCAAGGAGACGATATGAAAATCTGGTCGGCAATTTTTTCCGCAGCGCTTGCGTTAACCCTGACTTTGGGGGGAACGGTTGCTGACGCCAAACGACTGGGCGGTGGTTCGTCATTTGGCAAGCAGTCGTCCAACGTGACCAAGCGTGAGGCGGCGCCTGGTGGTGCCAATGCCGCCAAACCGGCAGCCCCTGCGGCAACGCCGGCGCCTGTTGCGCCCAAAAAACCCTGGGGCGCCATGCTGGGCGGCCTGGCCGCAGGTCTGGGCCTGGCCTGGCTGGCTTCATCGCTGGGCCTGGGCGGCGCCTTCGGCCAGATCATCATGTTTGCCTTGCTGGCGCTGGTGGTCATGCTGGTGATCGGCTTCATCATGCGCAAATTCAAGGGCGGAGCGGCTGGCGCGCAAGGCTCTGCGCCCGGGCAGGCGCCTTTTGCCTTCCAGGGTGCGGGCAACGCCACCACCCCCAAGAACTACAGCCCTGAGAACGTCGGCAACGATGCATCCGCGCGCCCTTGGGAACGCAGTAGCATGGCTTTTGATGCCAACAAATACGATGCGGCAGCGCCCGCAGGCGGTTCCATGATCGGCTCGGCCTTGCTGGGTGTGCAGTCCTGGGGCGTTCCGGCCGGTTTTGACGCCGAAGGCTTCCTCAAGGCCAGCAAGGCCAACTTCGTCACGCTGCAGGATGCCTGGGACCGCTCCGACATCCAGAACCTGCGCGCCATGATGACGGACGACATGCTCGAGCAGATCAAGACCCAGCTTGCCGACCGCGAATCGCATACCGGCGGCCAGGTCAACAAGACCGAGGTCGTGATGCTGGATGCGCAATTGCTGGGCATCGAGGAACTGAGCGATGTCTACATGGCCAGCGTGGAGTTTTCCGGCATGATCCGCGAAGACGCCTCCGCAGGCGCCAGCCCCTTCCGCGAAGTCTGGAACATGACCAAGCCACGCAGCGGCGGCAGCGGCTGGCTGGTCGCCGGTGTACAGGCTCTCCAATAACCCCCGTCCAGGCTCACTTCATGTAGCCTGTTCCCCCCTTTCAGGGGGCGGCGCCTGCGGCCCGGCAAAGCCGGTTCCGCGGCGCCTGCTGGTGAAATACTCTTTCCACTGGGTTACGCCACGAAGTGCGTGACCGTGGGGGCCATGTCAGAATCGGGGGACGTATGAATACCACGTCCCCTTTTTCATTTCTGGAATCCATTGCCACCCGCTTTCAGCCGCCCGCCTGGGTGGTGGATGAGGGGCAGCAACGGCTGGTGCTCTTCCTGAACCATGTCCTGATGCAGGAAAAGCAGGCGCAGGACCGTCTGCTGCGGCAAAAGGGGCGCGTGGTGCATCTGCGCTGGGGCCTGTTTGCGATTGACCTGGTGGTTACACCGGCGGGCCTGGTGGACCGGGCCCAGCCTGCTGCCAAGCCGGACCTGCTGCTGGCTGTGGCTACTGAATCGCCGCTGACCGTGATGCAGTCTGTGCTGGCCGGCAAGCCGCCGCCGGTGAAAATCGAGGGTGACGTGCAGTTGGCCGCCGAACTGGGCTGGCTGGCTGAAAACCTGCGCTGGGATGCCGAAGAGGACCTTTCGCGGCTGATCGGTGACGCTCCTGCACATGCAGTGGCCGACGCCGGGCGGCGAATTTTTGCGGGGCTCAAGCAGTTTTTGGCAAGTACACCTCTTGCGTCGGTTCCTCCTTCCTCTGCGGCAGCAACCACCGGTGCCCAACCCCCTGAAACGGCGCCCAAGGCGGGTCCTTCTGCGACAGGCGGCGATGCCGAGCCAGTGAAAGCACCTGCTGCATGAGTCGCCTCTTCCGAGGTGTTTTTATCGTCTGGACCGTGCTCCGGTTTGGCCTGGATGAGCTGGTGCTCTCCAGTTTCGAGCGTCCCTGGATCCGTTTGCTGACCCGCATCGTTTCGCTGGGCCGCAACCTGAAGGCACCGCGCGGCGAGCGCCTGCGCGAAGCGCTTGAAAGCCTGGGGCCCATCTTTGTCAAGTTCGGCCAGGTGATGTCGACACGGCGCGACCTGCTTCCGCCCGACATCGCCGACGAGCTTGCGCGCCTGCAGGACCGGGTGCCGCCTTTTGAGTCCGCCGTCGCCGTCGCCATCATCGAAAAAGCCTTTGGCCGGCCGCTGGACCGCATCTTTGCCAGCTTCGAACAAATCCCCGTAGCTAGCGCCTCGATTGCCCAGGTGCACTTCGCCATCTTGCCAAGTGGCCGCGAAGTGGCCGTCAAGGTGCTGCGGCCCAATATGCTGCCGGCGATCGAGAAAGACCTGGCGCT
Organism: Polaromonas sp. P1_F1; assembly: GCF_056405795.1. Lineage (NCBI taxonomy): Bacteria > Pseudomonadati > Pseudomonadota > Betaproteobacteria > Burkholderiales > Comamonadaceae > Polaromonas > Polaromonas sp. P1_F1. The sequence continues at coordinate 238,553 of NZ_JBFUBJ010000003.1, read as the reverse complement.
GATGCACATGATGGCCGGCTGGGTGGAAGGCGCGTCGGCTGATGGCAAACGCCTCAAGCCCCGCGAGGTAGTGGCCGAATTCGACAAATACCTGCACGACGAGCTGGACCTTCTGCGTGAGGCGGCCAATGCGGCCCAGCTGCGCCGCAACATGCAAAACCTTGACCTGGTGATGATCCCTGAAATGGTCTGGGACTTCTGCATGCCCGACGTCATGGTGATGGAGCGCATGAAAGGCGTTCCCATCAGCCAGGCCCAGCGCCTGCGCGATGCCGGTGTCGACATGAAAAAACTGGCGCGCGACGGCGTCACCATCTTCTTCACCCAGGTATTCCGCGACGGTTTCTTCCATGCCGACATGCATCCCGGCAATATCCAGGTCAGTCTGGCGCCGGAAACATTCGGCCGCTACATCTCGCTGGACTTCGGAATCGTGGGCACCCTGACCGAGGTTGACAAGGAATACCTCGCACAGAATTTCAGCGCGTTTTTCCAGCGCGACTACAAACGGGTGGCCGAGTTGCACCTGGAATCCGGCTGGGTTCCGCCCGAGACTCGGGTGGACGAACTGGAAGCCGCCATTCGTGCGTGCTGCGAACCCTACTTTGATCGGCCGCTCAGGGAAATTTCGTTGGGGCTGGTGCTGATGCGTCTGTTTCAGACCTCGCGCCGTTTCCATGTCGAAATCCAGCCCCAGCTGGTGCTGCTGCAAAAAACCCTGTTGAACATCGAGGGACTGGGGCGTGAGCTGGACCCCGACCTGGACCTCTGGAGCACCGCCAAGCCTTTTCTCGAGAAATGGATGCTCGAGCAGGTGGGCCCGGAAAAATTGCTGGCGCAGCTCAAGGCGGAGGCGCCTGCTTATGCCAAGCTGCTACCCGGTTTGCCGCGCCTGCTGTCCCAGTACCTGAAATCACCCCCTGGAATCAACCGGCGGGAGCTTGAGGAACTGCTGTATGAGCAAAAGCGCACCAACAAACTGCTGCAAAGCCTGATTTATGGCGGTCTGGGCTTTGTATTGGGGTTGATTGCCATGCAGTTTGTCCTGCGGGTGCGGGTGTTTTAGGGCCGGCCGGGGAAGGTCTCAACGGCCTATAATTGAAGGCTTTGCATCTGGGAGCCTTTTCCAGGCAAATTCCCCGGGATATTCCCGGGAATACCCCGGGGACAGCCCCTCAAAGCCTTAAGCACTATGCCAATCTACGCCTATAAATGCGAGTCCTGTGGGCATGCCAAGGACGTTCTGCAAAAAATCTCCGATGCGCCCCTCTCAGTGTGTCCGCAATGCGGCGAACCCGCATTCAAAAAGCAGGTCACGGCTGCGGGTTTCCAGCTCAAGGGCTCGGGCTGGTACGTGACGGACTTCCGCGGCGGCAACAGCACAGGCGTGCCCGCGCCCAAGACTGACGGCGGCGAAGCCGGCGCTTCCAGCAGCAACGGTGCGGACAGCAAGCCGGCCGATTCCGGCGCAGCCGCGCCGGCAAGCACGGCAGCAGCTCCCGCGCCGGCCGCGCCCGCCAAGGCTTCGGCCACCGACTCCTCTTCCAAGACTTCCTCGTGATGGCTTCGATCCGCCGATGGCTTCTGGCCGGACTGTTGGTGCTGGTGCCCCTGGCCATCACGCTGTGGGTGCTCGACTGGATCGTCGGCACGCTGGACCAGACGCTGCTGATTCTTCCTGGCGCCTGGCACCCCGACAAGCTGCTGGGTTTCCATATCCCCGGTTTCGGCGTGCTGCTGACGCTGCTGATCGTGCTGCTGATGGGCGCGGTTGCCAGCAATTTCTTCGGCAAGAAACTGGTGCGCTGGGGCAACTCATTCCTGAGCCGCATTCCCATCGTCCGCTCCATTTATTCCAGCGTAAAGCAGGTCTCCGATACGGTGTTCTCGGAAAATGGCAATGCCTTTCGCAAGGCCTTGCTGGTGCAGTGGCCGCGTGAAGGTGTCTGGACCATCGGCTTTCTGACGGGGCTGCCCGGCGGCGATGTGGTCAATCACCTGCAGGGCGACTACCTGAGTGTTTATGTACCCACCACGCCCAATCCCACCGGTGGCTATTTTGTGATGCTGAAAAGAAGCGACTGCATTGAGCTCCAGATGAGCGTCGATGAGGCTTTGACCTACGTGATTTCCATGGGCGTCGTGGTGCCCTCCAAACCTGTACCGCGGCCGCTGACCCCTCCCCTGTAAACGGCGAAAATTGCAACACTGCGCGCGAGGCGCTGAAAGTCCGAGATTTTTATGGCTATCGTTTCCCAAATGCGTTCGAACTATTGCGGTCTGGTGACCGAGGCCTTGCTGGGCCAAACCGTGAGCCTGTGCGGCTGGGTCAATCGTCGCCGCGACCATGGCGGTGTGATCTTCATCGACTTACGCGACCGCGAAGGCTATGTCCAGGTGGTCTGCGACCCGGACCGCGCCGACATGTTCAAAACCGCCGAGGGCGTGCGCAACGAATTCTGCGTGCAGGTCAAAGGCGTAGTGCGGGCCCGCCCTGAAGGCACGACCAACGACAACCTCAAAAGCGGCAAGGTCGAGGTGCTGTGCCACGAACTGATCGTGCTGAACCCGAGCGTGACGCCGCCGTTCCAGCTTGACGACGACAACCTGTCTGAGACGACGCGCCTCACGCACCGCGTGCTGGATTTGCGCCGTCCCTACATGCAGAACAACCTGATGCTGCGCTACCGCGTGGCCATGGAAACGCGCAAGTTCCTCGACGCCAACGGCTTCATCGACATCGAAACCCCGATGCTGACCAAGAGCACGCCCGAAGGCGCGCGCGACTACCTGGTGCCCAGCCGCGTCAACGAAGGCATGTTTTTCGCGCTGCCGCAAAGCCCGCAGCTGTTCAAGCAGTTGCTCATGGTCGCAGGCTTCGACCGCTACTACCAGATCACCAAGTGCTTCCGTGACGAAGACCTGCGTGCCGATCGCCAGCCCGAATTCACACAGATCGATATCGAGACGTCCTTCATGGGCGAGCAGGACATCCGTGACCTGTTCCAGGGCATGATCAGCAACATTTTCAAGACCGTGCTCAACACCGACCTGGGCGAATTTCCGGTGATGGCCTATGGCGAAGCCATGCACCGCTTCGGTTCCGACAAACCCGATTTGCGCGTGAACCTGGAGTTCACGGAACTCACCGAAGTCATGGCGACCGTGGACTTCAAGGTTTTCAGCACGCCTGCCACCACTGTCGGCGGCCGTGTGGTTGCCCTGCGCGTTCCCGGCGGGTCCGAAATGAGCCGCGGCGAGATCGACGGCTACACCGAGTTCGTCAAGATCTACGGTGCCAAGGGCCTGGCCTGGATCAAGGTCAATGACATCACCAAGGGCCGCGACGGCTTGCAAAGCCCCATCGTCAAGAACATCCATGACGCGGCGATTGCGGAAATCCTCAAGCGCACCGGGGCCCAGAACGGCGACATCCTTTTCTTCGGCGCCGACAAGGCCAAGGTCGTCAACGACAGCATCGGCGCGTTGCGCCTCAAAGTCGGCCACAGCGAATTCGGCAAGAAAACGGGTCTATTCACCAAGGGCTGGAAGCCGCTGTGGGTGGTGGATTTCCCGATGTTTGAATTTGACGAGGAAGGCCAGCGCTGGAGCGCCGTGCATCATCCGTTTACCGCACCCAAAGACGGGCACGAAGACTGGATGGACACCGACCCGGGCCGTTGTATTGCCAAGGCATACGACATGGTTCTCAATGGCTGGGAGCTGGGTGGTGGCTCGGTCCGTATCCACCAGGCGGTCGTGCAGAGCAAGGTCTTCAATGCCCTGAAGATCGGACCGGAGGAAGCGCAGCAGAAGTTCGGCTTCCTGCTGGACGCATTGCAGTACGGCGCACCGCCCCACGGCGGCCTGGCCTTCGGCCTGGATCGCATCGTCACCATGATGACAGGCGCCGACTCGATCCGCGACGTGATCGCTTTTCCGAAAACCCAGCGCGCCCAGGATTTGCTCACGCATGCCCCGAGCCCGGTGGACGAAAAGCAGTTGCGCGAACTGCACATCCGCCTGCGTAATCCACAGCCCGTCTAAAACGGCGCGCTATGCCCGCCAGCCGGAAGGGGGACACCTTGAAACCTTTCAAGATCCCCGAGTCTGTGCTGGTCGTTATTCACACACCGCAGCTGGACGTGCTGCTGATCGAGCGCACCGACAACCCTGGGTTCTGGCAGAGCGTCACGGGCTCCAAAGACACGGCGGGCGAACCCTTGCTGCAGACCGCGGTGCGCGAGGTGCTGGAAGAGACCGGCATCGCAGCCGCGCCCGGCCAGTTTCGCGACTGGGGCCTGTCCAACGTCTACGAGATTTATCCAGTTTGGCGAGCCAGGTATGCGCCCGGCATCACCCACAACACCGAACATGTCCTCAGCCTGTGTTTGCCCCAGGCCTGCGATGTAAAGCTCAGCCCCAGGGAGCACACCGCCTGGCAATGGCTGCCGCACTACGCCGCTGCCGACCTGTGTTTTTCCCCTTCGAATGCGGAAGCGGTGCTCCTCCTGCCGAAATTCATGGCTTGAGCCGCGCAGCGCGCAGGCGCAACACTTTGTGAGTTTGGCGTCTCACTGGATTGGCAAACACCGGCCAGTCGGTTCAAATGGAATGGACCTTCCCGTCAACTCTCCATACTTCCAGGAAAAAAAGCCGCTGGCCATGTTTCCACTCCACAAGTCCGGTGCGTTGCAGTTGCTCCAGGGCGGCCGGGATTTTTTCCCCGCACTCGTCAAGGCCCTGGACGCGGCGCAGACCTGGATTCAGCTGGAAACCTATATTTTTGATTTCAACGGCGCCGGCGCGGATGTCGCTGAAGCCCTGGTTCGCGCGGCCCTGCGCGGCGTCACAGTGCAGGTGCTGGTCGACGGCATAGGCACCGGTCCTCTTCCTGCCGAGTGGCGCGAAAAATTCGCGGCGTCGAAAGTCGACTGGTGCGTGTACTCGCCCTTGGGGACGGGCCTGAGCCGTCTGGGCCTGCTGCTGCCCGAGCGCTGGCGCCGGCTGCACCGCAAGCTCTGCGTGGTGGACCAGCACACGGTGTTTTGCGGCGGCATCAATGTGCTCGATGATTTCTACGATCCCAACCACGGGGAGCTCCAGACTCCGCGCGTCGATTTCGCCGTGGCTGCCACCGGCCCGCTGGCGGAGGAGGCCGCCGATGCCATGGCGCTGCTGTGGTGGCGTGTGCAGGCCGGTTACAGCGCGCGGCAGCGCCACATGGCTGCCGCATGGGAAAAGTTCAGGGCGGCGGGGTACGGCGGGCGCACTGGCACCACATCGCTCGTGGTGGGTAACGGGTCTGGCGTTGCCGGCCCCAAGGCGGCGCTGATCCTGCGCGACAACTTGCGTAACCGTAGCAGCATCGAGCGCGCCTATCGCAGGGCCATTGGCAAGGCACACCGGGAAATCATCATTGCCAACGCCTATTTTCTGCCGGGCGGCAAGCTGCGGCGCGCCCTCATCGGGGCGGCCAGGCGCGGTGTGCGTGTCACCTTGCTGCTGCAGGGGCGCTACGAGTACTTCATGCAATACCATGCGGCCCGGCCCTTCTATGGCGCCTTGCTGGAGGCCGGCGTGGAAATCCATGAATACGAGGCCGGTTTCCTGCACGCCAAGGTGGCTGTGGTGGACGGGCATTGGGCCACCGTGGGCTCCTCCAACCTGGATCCCCTGAGCCTGCTGCTGGCCCGCGAGGCCAATGTGGTGGTTGAGGACAAGGCCTTTGCCGAAAGCCTGGCGGGTATTGTGCGCGAGGCCATGGTGAAACAGGGGCGGCGCATGGAGCCGGCCGACCACAGCCATCGCCCCTTTGGCCTGCGGCTGCGAGGCTGGATAGCCTATGCCCTGGTGCGGCTGGCGCTGCTGGTGGCAGGCCAGCGCTATTGAGGCGTCCTGCGCCAGCCCGGCCTTCATGTCGTTAGCTATTAATTTGATAGCTGCTTGCGCTCATGAGGAAAGGGCTGGAGGCCAAAAACCTTATCAAATTCCGGACAAGACGGTTTAAGGGCGGACTGGTAATATCTGGCATGCTTATGAAATCCGATACGCCCCCCCAGGACGCGACCGACGAGGGCACACCCGTCTCCGTCAAGATCCGCGAACGCCTGGCCCAGGCTCGCAAGCGCTTTCACGCCAACGACAACATCGCCAAGTTCATTGAACCGGGCGAGCTGGAAAAGCTGCTCGATGAAGTGACCGGCAAGATGCAGGGCGTGCTTGACAGCCTGGTGATCGACACTGACGGCGATCACAACACCAACAACACCGCGCGCCGCGTGGCCAAGATGTACCTCAACGAGGTGTTCAAGGGCCGCTATGTAGCGCCTCCCACCATCACCGAATTCCCTAACGCCGAGCACCTCAACGAGCTGATGATCGTCGGGCCGATCACGGTTCGCAGCGCCTGCTCCCACCATTTCTGCCCCGTCATCGGCAAGATATGGATCGGCGTGCTGCCCAATGAGCACACCAATGTGATCGGCCTCTCAAAGTACGCGCGCCTGGCCGAATGGGTCATGGGCCGCCCGCAGATCCAGGAAGAGGCGGTGGTGCAACTGGCCGACCTCATCATGGAAAAAACCCAGCCCGACGGCCTGGCCATCGTGATGGAGGCCAGCCACTACTGCATGGCCTGGCGCGGCGTCAAAGACATGGACAGCAAGATGATCAATTCGGTGATGCGCGGCGTCTTCCTGAAAGATTCGACATTGCGCCGCGAGTTCCTCGCATTGATCCCGCAGAAAGGCTAACCATGTTGGTACGTTTACTTTACGCAAGCCGCGCGGTCGACACGAGCCCCGAGGCCATCGAAGGCATCCTCTCGCAATCGCGCCAGCACAACCCCTCGTCAGGCATCACCGGCATCCTCTGCTACGGCGGTGGCATCTTCCTGCAGGCCATCGAAGGCGGCCGCATGGCGGTCAGCGAACTGTTCGGCCACATCCAGCAGGACGCCCGCCACAAGGATGTGATCCTCCTGCACTTCGAGGAAATTTCCGAGCGCCGTTTTGGCGGCTGGACCATGGGCCAGGTCAACCTGTCCAAGCTCAACCATTCCATCCTGCTTAAATACTCCGAAAAAGCCGAGCTGGATCCTTACTCGGTGTCGGGCAAGGTGTCGTTCGCGCTGCTCGAAGACCTGATGGCCACCGCCTCCATCTGCGGCAGGGTTTGAGGCCTGCGTACCGCCAGGCCTGACGCGTGTCTTTAGGCGCCTTGGCCCTCGTACTCCTCGCCGGACTGATTCACGCCAGCTGGAACATCGCCGCCAAGAAGGCGGGCGGTGATGCCCGCTTTGCCGCTTTTACCGGCCTGGTGCTGCTGGTGGCGTGGGCGCCGCTGGGCATCTGGTTCGGCATTGCCGAGCTGCCGCGCTGGGGTTGGGCGCAATGGCTGCTGCTGTGTGCCAGCGCCGTGCTGCACACCGTCTATTACATCGTCCTGTTGCGTGGCTACCGCAAGGCGGACCTCACCGTGGTCTATCCGCTGGCGCGGGGCTCGGGGCCGCTGCTGTCGTCGCTGGCCGCCATCTTGCTGCTGGGCGAGCAGATTTCCGCGCTCGGTGTTGCCGGTATCGCGGGTGTCGTGGGCGGCGTGTTTCTGGTCGCCGGTGGGCCGGGCCTATGGCGCGCCTCGCACGACCCGGCGCAGCGCCAGCGGGTGCGCAAGGGCATGGTCTATGGCTTGCTGAGCGGCGCCTTTATCGCCAGCTATACCGTCGTCGATGGCTATGCGGTCAAGATCCTGCTGATGTCGCCGATCCTGGTGGATTACATGGGCTGCCTGCTGCGCATGGTGGTGCTGGCACCCGCCTTGCTGCGCGACCCCGCTGCGGCCAGGGTGTTGTGGAAGCAGCAATGGAAGTACGCGGTGTTTGTCGGCGTCGTCAGCCCCGTGTCCTATGTGCTGGTGCTGTACGCCATGCAGACAGCGCCGCTTTCGCATGTGGCGCCTGCGCGCGAGGTGTCCATGTTGTTTGCCGCGCTGATAGGCGGCCATCTGCTGGGTGAGGGCGACCGTGCCTTACGTCTGATCGGCGCCGCCTGCATTGCGGCGGGCGTGATGGCGCTGGCGCTGGGCTGAGACCGTGATTGAGGCAGCGATGACAGTGCCCTTGTTGCTTGGCTGCGATTTCTCCAGCAGCCCGACCAAGAAAAAACCCATTGTTTTAGCCCTCGGGTCTATGTTTCATGGGCGCTGCGTGCTATCAAAAATAGAGCGGCTGGAGTCCCTGGCGGCGTTCGGGCACTGGCTGCAACAGCCCCAGCCCTGGCTGGGCGCGTTTGATTTTCCATTTGGCCTGCCGCGTGAACTGGTGGCGCACCTGGGCTGGCCGCTGCAGTGGGAAGCCTGCATGCGCCACTATGCGGCCTTGAGCCGCGAAGACATCCGGAGCACCTTTGCCGCCTTCTGCGACGCGCGGCCAGTGGGCGGCAAGTTCGCCCATCGTGCCGCCGACGGCCCGGCCGGCTCCAGCCCCTCGATGAAATGGGTCAACCCACCCGTGGCCTACATGCTGCACGCCGGTGTGCCGCGTTTGCTCGCGGCGGGCGTGCACTTGCCCGGCCTGCATGACGGCGACACCCAACGTGTGGCGCTCGAAGCTTACCCGGGCCTGCTCGCGCGCGAGGTGCTGGGCAGCCGCTCTTACAAAAGCGACGACAAAGCCAGGCAGACGCCCGAGCGGCTGATTGCACGCAAGGACCTGATCACCGCGCTGGAGAACGGCCAAACGCGTCTGGGGCTGCGCCTCAAGGTCAGCCACGCGCAGCGCGACCTGCTGGCCGACGACGCCAGCGGCGACAGCCTCGATGCCGTGCTGTGCCTGATGCAGGCGGCCTGGGCGGCCCAGCAGGGCGCTCCCCGCTACGGCTTGCCGGTGGACATGGACACGCTGGAAGGATGGATCGTTACAGCGTGATCAGGGCAGGAACGAGGCTGTTTATTTGTACAGTATATTCAGAGCTTCTCTGCTCCTCTTTAATGCGCGCTGGCGACGACAGCAGAAAAAACGAAGCTGACGATCTTCAATGTTTATCAAGATTTCTGCCTCCAGGTCAATATTGGCGGGCGCAAGCAGCTATTAATTTAGTAGCAAATTAACGTGACGAAAAATTCCGCAGTCAAGTCCGTGGGCGTGTTCTTTCTGGTGGCACTCATGCATGGGGGTGTGTCGGCGCGCACGGCCTCGCCTCCCATCGCGGCCTGGCCCGGAATCGTCACCTATGTGGTTGATGGCGACACCGTCCGGGTGCGTCCGATAGCGGGGGGTAAACCGGTCAGCATTCGTATCCAGGGTATTGATGCGCCGGAAATCTGCCAGCCGGGCGGGGCCCTCGCGCGTGATGCGCTGATGCGCCGGCTTCTGGGCAAGCGTGCGGCGGTGCATGGCCAATACCACGACGACTACGGCCGCCTCCTGGCCAGGGTGGGGTTCAGCGGAGAAGATGCCGGCAAATGGATGGTCGCAAACGGTATGGCCTGGTCCTACCGCAGCCGCGGCAATGCAGGTCCCTATGCCCGGGCGGAAAAACGTGCCCAGGCCGCAAAGCTGGGACTGTTTGCATCGACAAAAGGCGCGCCGCCTGTGTATCCGGCGCTGTTCCGCAAGCAGCATGGAAGCTGCCACTGAAAGGATCCGTGGGGGTCTGCAAAGACTGCTGCAGGATCCAGGCGCCGCGGTGGCTGCATCGCCGCCCGGTCACAACGAAAAAAGCAGGCACAGATTATCTGTAGCCTGCTTTTTTTAGCCACCTGCGCGGTGGCCCGGCTTGTTCAGCCGCTTACGCTCAAGGACGAACGACGATGTCGTTACGCACACCCTTGACGTTCTTCACATTGCGGGCAATGTTTTCGGCCTGGGCTTTTTCAGCGCTGGACTTGGCAAAACCGGACAGCTGAACCGTGCCATTGAGCGTTTCCACCTTGATGGAGGACGCGGCAACGGTTTTGTCCTCGACGAACTTGGCCTTGACTGATGTGGTGATGGCAGCATCGTCAACATAAGCGCCAGCAGTTTCCTGACCACGCCCAACGGCGCAGCCGCTGCCGATGATGGTGATGCCTGCCAGTGCGGCGAATGCAATTGCGCGAGCGTATTTCATATTGTTTTCCTCTAAGTTGGTTTAATCGTCTGGTGCATGGTTAAAAAGGCCTGTCGACTGGCGGCACCACGCCGGCCGACCTGCGGTAATCGTTATTTCTCCAGCCAGTCCTTGAGCTCGTCGGCATGCTCTTCCTCATCGGCAAGAACATCTTCGAGCAGGCGGCGTGTCGTGGGATCCTTGTCGCCAATCAGCGCAATCATCTGGCGATAGGTTTCAACCGCGATGCGTTCGGCGATCAGGTTGACCCGCACCATGGTTTTGAGGTCGTTCGATTCGTCGTAATCCGCATGGCTGCGCTGCAACAGTGTGGCCGGCGAAAAGTCCGGCTCGCCGCCCAGCTGCACAATGCGCCGGGCAATGCGGTCCGCATGTCCGGATTCTTCATTGGCGTGGACCAGGAACTCGTCGGCAATGGGCGGCGACGACACACCGCTGGCCATGAAGTAGTGCCGCTTGTAGCGCAATACGCAAACCAGTTCTGTTGCCAGTGCGTCATTCAGCAGCTTGACGATCGCATCGCGGTGCGGCCCGTAGGCCGGCGTGATCGCGCCGTCATTGAGACTGTTGCGGGCTGCATTCAGCGCTGTTTCATCTAGCACCAGCTCGTCGGGGGCGGTGCGGGAAAGCGTGGAGGTGTTCATCGTGTGTAGGGTGTTTTTTCAGGCTTGTGCGGTGCGCCAGACAGCATGGACAGCAAGGTGCCTGGGAGTTCGGACGTCTTGAGGGCGGCCAGCAGCAAGCCGCCAAGTGATACCAGTCGCCAGGGCCGTAGTACGACCGCCGCAGCGCCTGCCGCGGCTGCAATACCCAATAGCTGCAACGGCTTTTCTTCGGCGTACCTGTCAATCATCGGCCGGGCAATGTCAACTGCCACGCTCACGGGGTGATGCCGCCACCAGCTCCCCAAAGCATGTTTGAGAACGCCCCAGGTTCCGCGGTCGAGAAAGTGCGCCGGATCATTCTCCGGGCCGGCCTCTGGATTGCCCGGGTTTTCTTCATGGTCCAGCTTTTCCCGGCTCATGTGCCGGACAATGGCCTTGCGGCTGCTGGCCAGCCTTTCCTGCGGCGTTGGGGCGGTGAGGGTGGACATCGGTTCAGGCGGCCATGCGCAATGCGCGCGCGTCGCTGTCAATCTGGGCTTTCAACTCGGGAAAGCGTTCATTCGCGAAAGGTTTTCTCGCGCGCAATGCGGCCCCGATGGCGATGGCCAGTGCAATGCCCGGAACCGCCACCAGTGCCCAGTGAAACTGGTTTTGAAGCGCCCCCAGCATGACGGCCGTTCCTGCGAGCCCCAAAAATACGGCGGCCGCCAGTACCGCAATCACCCACGCCACAGCCCGTGCAACCAGCTCGGCACCCGCATCGGAAGCCTCTTCATGAAAGAGCGCCGCGTAAGCAGAGACATGGTCCATGACGAGGTCAGGCCGTTGCACGATGGTGGAGAACAGGGGGTGAAGCATTGGATGGGGCGAATCTGCGTGCAGTGGTCGGTACCGGGGAAAAGCGGGCGGGAGCCTGGCGATCAGTAACGGTTTTGGTTGCGATGGCGTGCAGACGACACCAGCAGCGCGATGCCGGCGCCGACGGCGGCGGCAATCAGCACCGAACGCAGGGGTTGCTCGGCAACATAACGGGTGGTTGCACCTGCGGCATTGGACAGCGACTGCTGTGCGCGATGCTTGGCTTCAGAGGCGATATCGAGGCTCTGACGGGCAAGGTGCTGGGCCTTGGACGCCAGCATGTCAACGACGGGATCCACGCTGCCGCGCAGTTCGCGCACTTTGGTTTCGGCTTTGTCGAATGCCTCGTTGGCATAGCTGCGGGTGGAGTCAACGGCTTTTTCTGCGTTCTGCAGCAACTCATCCGAGCTTTGGCGGGCAGTCTTGGTGGCGGTTTGGGTATTCATGTCAGGTCCTTGGTGAGTTGAGTGAATGACGATGGAGATGCGAGGAGAGAGTGCCGCTCGCTCGTAAAAAGCGTTCGGCACTCTCGGAATGGCTGGATCAATTCTTTCGGAGCAAGCTGATGACAAAGCTCACGATGGCCATGACGGCGAAGATGAAAAAGAGGATCTTGGCGATCTCGACGGCACCTGCGGCGATGCCACCAAAACCGAACACGGCAGCGATCAACGCGATGATCAGGAAAACGACGGAGTAGTGCAGCATCTCGGGCTCCTTGCTTGGCTAAAAGGGGTGGTGCTTCTTTTTGAAACGCCTTCAGCAAGGTTAATGAGTGCCTTCAATTTCCTTCATCGGCTGCCAGCGTGTGCCCCTGTCAGTTCGAGCGGCCATGCCCTGTAGGAGGTGGCCGACATTTTGTTACGCTGGCAGCGCAGCGCATGCCTCGAAAAGCTGAGGGGTGTTGAGCCCTTTGGCGGGCAGGGCGCAGCAGCAGGTGACCTGCCCCGCGCCACGTTCAGAGACCGGTCAAAGTGTTTTGGGCAGCACCGCTGAAATGCGCGTGCCATCGCCTTCGGTGCTGGACACCGTCAGCCGTCCGCCTGCGGCTTCGACGCGATGGCGCATGCCGGCAAGGCCATGGCTTCCCGGGCCCACGCTCTCAAGCTTGAAGCCTTTGCCGTTATCTTTGACTTCTACCGTGATGTAGCTGTCGAAGTTGTGAAGGCTGATCTCGGCTTGCCTGGCTTCTGCGTATTTGCCGATGTTTGTCAGTGACTCCTGCACCAGCCGGTAGATGGTCAGCTGCGCCGAGCCGCCGAGTTCCACAGGCTCCAGATCGGTGGTGATGGAGAGTCCGGAGCGTTCTTCAAACTCGCGTGCGAGGATCTCGAGAGAGGCGACCAGGCCCAGATGCGACAGCGAGGACGGCCGGAGGTCTTCGACAATGCGGCGTTTCAGCGCAATGCCGCTGTTCAGCGTGTTGGTCAGGTGCGTCAGCCGCTCAGCCGCTTCCGGCAGATTGCCTGCCAGGCGGGATTTCAATCGGGCCACATCCAGTTTCGCGGCGGTCAAAAGCGCGCCCAGTTCGTCATGCAGTTCACGCGCGAGGTGGCCGCGTTCGTCCTCGCGCACATTTTGCAGGTGGGTAGCCAGCTCGGCCAGGTTGGCGGTTCTTTCACGTACCTGTATTTCGAGGAAGTCGCGCTCGCGTTGCAGGGATTCCTGCTCGCGCCGGCCGGAAGCAAGCAGCGCCTTGGTTTGAAGGAGGTACATGTAAAAAGCCAGCAAGCCCGCCAAAGCCATGGCCGCAATGCCGATTCGGGAGAGCTCCAGCGCCTTCTTGATCTGAACCTGCCCCTGCTCCATTTTGCTGACGCTGTTGGAGGCCAGTTTCGCGGACTGCGCGCGAATCGCCTCCATATGCTCTTTCCCTACGTCCGTGGTCAGGACAAATTTCCAGGCGTCCTCGTTGCCTTCCTTGCGCATGCGCACGCTCAGGTCCATTTCGGCCAGCTTGCGCGAAACATGCCTGGACATGACGCCGAACTCTGAAAGTTGATCCTGGTAAGGGGTGAACAGCCGGCGCAAGGCATCCAGGTTCTGGTCGATATCGGCCAGGGCGGAGTTGTAGGGCTCGAGATATCGAACGTCGCCGGTCAGCAGGTAGCCGCGCTGCCCGGTTTCCGCATCCAGCATGTGCTGCATCAACCGGTTGATGGCGCCGCGGGTTTGCTGGGCCTCTTCAATACTGGCGGCCGCCTCTGTGGATTTCTGGAAGCTTGCCTCGTTAATGAAGATGAGAATGGCGGCAGCCAGCACCGCCAGGGGCAGGCTGATGGCCATTTTTGGGATCGCAAATCGTTTCACGGCAAACTCCGTTCAGTCATTTGGTGAAAATTTCGTCAATAATGAACACTGAAAATCAATGCGGATGTCCTGCAGGCCATCTTTTTCATTGCGTTGCCCGCTTGCGCAGACCTTATAGAAAGACAGCGACATGATCAAAATTGGAATTGTGGACGACCATGCCATTGTGCGTTCTGGACTCAAACAGTTTTTTTCCGACCAGGTGGACCTGCGTGTCGTGGGAGAAGCCGGCAGTGGCCGTGAGGCAATTGATCTGGTGCGTAACGTTGAGCTGGATATTCTGGTCATGGACTTGTCCATGCCTGGGCAAAGCGGCATCGATGCGCTGGCCATGATTCGCGCCAAGGCGCCTGATGTCGGCATCCTCATTCTGAGCGGCTATCCTGAAGAGCACTATGCGGTCAACCTGATTCGCCAGGGCGCCAGCGGCTACCTGAACAAGGAATGCGATCCATCCGAGATTGTGGATGCGATTCGTGTGATTTCTCTTGGCAAACGCTACATTACCCCGGCGGTGGCAGAGCTCCTTGCGCAGCAGCTGAACCGGCCCAACGACGTGGCTTCCCACGAACAATTGTCCGAGCGGGAGTTCCAGGTTTTTCTCAAGCTGGCCAAGGGTGAAACCGCAGGCGACATTGCCAAGGCGCTTTCGCTGAGCGTGAAAACCGTGAGCACCTACAGGACGCGTGTCATGGAAAAAATGAGCCTGTCCTCCAACAGCGACCTGACCTACTACGCGCTCAAGAACAAGCTGATCGATTGAGTTCAATCTGAAATGGTGCTCTGCTGGATGCAATAGTCCACCAGGGCATCGATTTCGTTGGACTTGTCAAAAACGGCATCGACACCGAGCTGGGCACATCTCTGGCGGATGTCTGCAGTGGCGTAATTGCTGAGGACGACGACTTTTTGCGTGGCGGGGCGGTCACGGCAGGCAGCCAGCACACCCAAACCGCTTCCCTGTTTCAGAAACAGGTCAACAATCGCCAAATCCCAATCGCCGCTGTTCTCGACAAGCCAGGCCTTGCCTTCGTTTTCAGTTTCGGCGGTGCCTACCGCGTCAATGCCTGCCAATTCCTCAAGCGTCCCGATCAGATTCTCTCGAATGGTGGGATTGTCTTCTACGATGTACGTTTTCAGTCTCACTGCTCGGGTCCAGGTGGGAAGGCTACGTGCTTCTCGGAAATATTACAAAAGGCTCAAGAACGCGGTGTCCTTGTTTCCTAATGTATCTTTTTATTGTGGCCCATTCTGCCAGTGACCAAGGGCAGTGCCTGTAGGAGGTTTCCTACGACCCGCTCGAAAAAACTGTAGGCACATGCCCACAGCGTCTTATGGCGCTTGCCGACTGTCCTGTGGGGTGAGCTGACGCACATTTGATTCACTGTAGTTCAACGCGCTTGTAAGGGTGATGGACATTGCTGGCAGCCGCGCATTGTTGGCCATTACAGACTGCCCTTGCAATGGTTTGAACGATTCCTCTCCAGCACATGAACAACGTCTTGTCCTCATCGCCTCTTCTGCGTAGAACACTCATCGGCATTGCCGTATTGGCGGTGATTCTGGTGCTGGTTGCGGTGTTTTTCCCTTGGGACGTGCTTCGTGGCCCGATCAATCGTCACGTATCCGAGCAACTCGGAAGGCGTTTTGAAATTACCCGGCACCTGTCGGTGCAGCTCGGACGTACTGCCACGGTCAAGGCCGACGGGGTGGAAATAGCCAACCCCGAATGGGCCAGCAAACCCTATCTGGTGACGGCAACCGCCGCAGAATTTGATATCCGGCTGTTGCCGCTTCTTTTTGGCCGGGTAGAGTTGCCCCGGATTGTGCTGACCGAGCCGCAGATAGGGCTCCAAATAGAGCCCGATGGCCGCCGGACCTGGGCCTTGTCGCGGGATACGTCCGACGAAGGATCCGTTCCACGGATCGACGCGCTGGTCATTGACCGCGGCACGGTTGACTACCAGGCTGCAGCGCAAGGCGCCAATATCCATGTTCAGTTCTCACTGGCACAAGAAGCAAATGAGCAGTTGCCCCTGAGCTACAAGGCCACCGGCAAATGGAAAAACGAGTCCTTCAATGCGACTGGCCGCACCGGCGGCGTACTCCAGCTGAGTAAAGACCTCGAAGCGCCGTTTCCGGTAGAAGTGAACGCCGTAGCCGGCAAGACCAGCCTCAAGGCCAAAGGCTCGGTCTCCAATCTCGCAGAGCTGGCCGGCATCAACGCGACCTTTGACCTGCAGGGACGCAACCTGGAAGAACTCTACAAGCTGGTGGGCGTTGTGCTGCCTTCAACACCACCCTACAAAGTCCGGGGCAAGCTGGCCAGGCACGGCAAGGTGTGGGCGGCCACCCAGATGCAGGGCGTTCTTGGAGGTTCGGATATCAATGGGGCGCTCAGTTTTGACCAGTCTGCTGCCGTGCCGCTTCTGACCGGCAAGGTCCAGTCCAGGCTGCTTGATTTCGCCGACCTCGCCCCCGTGATCGGCCTGGCTCCATCAGGGAAAGCCACGCCTGCCAGTGCCGACACACCTGTTGCCAGGACTGACAGCGATTCGGCGGCGGCGGCGCCAGGCAGAAAAACGGTGCCCACTGCGCGCAAGGTTCTGCCTGTCGCAGCGCTTGATGTGACGCGGCTGCAGGCGATGAACGCCGACGTGATTTATTCTGCGGCTGATATACGGCATGTGAAAGTACTGCCGCTCGACAAGGGCAGCGTTCATGTCCAGCTGAAATCCGGTGTTTTGCAACTCGACCCGATCTCGCTGGGCATTGCAGGCGGTACGGTGGCAGGGAGTATCCGCATCGACTCCAACCCTGTGCCCGCGGTTTTCACGACACGGTTGGACCTGCGGGCCGTGCAGCTCAACCAGCTCTTTCCTGCCGTTGAAACGACCAGGAGCAGCCTGGGCAAGGTTAGCGGCCAGCTGGACCTGAAAGGGCGCGGAAATTCACTGGCGCAAATGCTGGGATCGGCATCCGGCGACGTCGCCGTGCTGATGGGTAAGGGCGAGATCAGCAATATCCTGCTCGAGTTCATGGGCCTGGACGGCGGAGAGGTGATCAAGTTCCTGGTTCGTGGTGACCGCAATGTGCAGTTGCGCTGTGCTGCTGCGGCTTTTGAAGTGAACAAAGGCCTGATGACCACCAAAACGATTGTGCTGGATACGGCAGATACGGTCATCAACGGTCGCGGCACGATCAACCTTGCCGATGAGACATTGGACCTTGTTCTGGATCCGGCGCCCAAAGACCGCAGCATACTGAGCTTGCGGTCTCCCCTGAAGATTGGCGGTACCTTCGCCTCCCTATCGGCCGGCCCTGACAAGGGAGCCCTCGCGGGACGTGCAGCCGTTGCTATCGGACTGGGTGTGATCAATCCCTTGCTGGCATTGGCCGCTACCATTGAAACCGGACCGGGCCAGGATGAAAACTGTGCAGCGATTCTTGCGAAGGCCGCAGCGTCTGCTGCCGGCTCGCGGATGCCGGCATCGGCCACCAGATAAGGTTTTCCCGCGGCCTTTCAGCCGGATTCTTTCAGGGAATTTTTTTGGCCCCGCCGCCGCACACTGCGCATGCCGCATGGGGCGCAATTTTCATTTCGCTCCATTCCATGTGTTTGCCGTCCAGCATCAACAGCCGCCCGGTCAACGACCCGCTGATGCCGCAGATCAGCTTCAGGGCTTCGGCAGCCTGCGTGCTGCCCATGATGCCGACCATCGGCGCGAAAACGCCCATCGTCGCGCAAAGGGCTTCTTCCAGCTGGTCTGATTCGGGAAACACGCAGGCATAGCACGGTGAATCTTCGCGTCGCGAATCGTAGACGGCGATCTGGCCGTCAAAGCGGATGGCTGCACCCGATACCAATGGCTTGCGGTGTTTGACGCAAGCGCGGTTGATGGCATGGCGCGTGGAGAAGTTGTCCGTGCAGTCCAGCACAACATCGGCGTCCCGGACCAGCTGATCGAGCAGCGCGCCTTCTGCGCGCCGGGTAACCGGGGTGACCACGACGTCGGGGTTGATGGCCGCGATGGACTGGGCAACGGATTCTGCCTTGAACGTTCCGATGCGAGACAGGTTGTGGGCGATTTGCCGTTGCAGGTTGGTGGCATCCACCCGGTCATGGTCGGCGATGGTGATGTGGCCGACACCGGCGCTGCCCAGATAAAGCGCGACGGGCGAGCCCAGTCCGCCCGCACCGACGATCAGCACATGCGACTGGAGGATTTTTTCCTGACCTTCGATGCCGATCTCGTCGAGCAGGATGTGCCGCGAGTAACGAAGCAGCTGTTCGTCGTTCATGATGGGAAACCGTTCAAGCTGCAGGACGGGCTGGCCCGGAAGGGGCAGGGCGGGATCCGGCGCAAGCCGGCTCCGCTCTGCGCATCGGCCTAGTTGTCTTTTTTCTCGTTTTTCGGTTCGACCACGGCTGTCTTGCTGACCAGCACGGGACGTCCCTTGAGCTTGTTGATCGCCTGGGCCAGCTGGAAGTCCTTGTCGCTACCCAGTTCAGGCGGGCGACGCTGCTCAGGTGTCTTCTTGGCTTCTTCTTCAAGGCGCTTCAGGGCCTCTTCGCGAGCCTTCTCGCGGCCGGCGTCTTTCACTTCAGCGCCCTGGCCACTGTTGAGGTGTTTCTCAAGATCGGCTTCGCGGGTGCGCAATGCGGCAAAAGGACTGCCTTCAGCGGTTTCATCGACCATGACGTCAGGCACGATGCCGCGCGCCTGGATGGATTTCCCGCTGGGCGTAAAGTAACGTGCCGTGGTGAGCTTCAGACCCGTATCCGGCCCCAGGGGGCGGACGGTTTGCACCGATCCCTTGCCGAAAGTCTGGTTGCCCATGATGGTGGCACGCTTGTGGTCCTGCAAAGCACCCGCGACGATTTCGCTGGCAGAGGCCGAGCCTTCATTGACCAGCACCACCAGCGGCACGTTCTTGAGGGCAGCCGGCAGGCGCTTGAGCGGGTCGGCGCCGTTGCGTCGCTGGTAGAACTCCGGCGCAGCCTTGTAGGTGAATTTGCTTTCGGCCAGCTGGCCGTTGGTGGACACCACAGTGACGTTTTCAGGCAGGAAAGCTGACGAGACAGCGACTGCCGCATCCAGCAGGCCACCCGGGTCATTGCGCAGGTCCAGCACCAGGCCCTTGAGGTTGGGCTCCTGCTTGTAAATCTGCTCAAGCTTGGTCACGAAGTCGTCGACCGTGCGTTCCTGGAACTGGCTCAGGCGAATCCACGCATAGCCGGGCTCCACCACTTTGCTGCGAACCGACTGGGTACGGATTTCTTCGCGCGTGATGGTGACCGGGAAGGTGCGGTTTTCGTCCTTGCGAAAAATGGTTAACAGCACCTTGGTCTTGGGTTCGCCGCGCATTTTCTTGACCGCGTCGTTGAGGCTCAGGCCCTTGACTGCCGTGTCATCGATACGTGTGATCAGGTCGTTCGGCTTGAGGCCGGCGCGGTCCGCAGGGGAGCCTTCGATGGGAGACACCACCTTGACAAGGCCGTCTTCCTGGCTGATTTCGATGCCGACACCGACAAAACGGCCTGTGGTGCCTTCCCGGAATTCCTTGAACGACTTTTTGTCGAAGTAAACCGAGTGCGGATCAAGACTGGCCACCATGCCGGAAATGGCGTCGGTGATGAGTTTTTTCTCGTCCACCGGTTCCACGTAGTCCGTCTTGACCATGCCAAAAACGGCTGCGAGTTGCTGCAGTTCTTCCAGCGGAAGGGGTGCCAGGCCGCCACGGGCCACGGCTTGCAGCTGTACGGTGGTGAGGGCTCCAGCCACGGCACCAATTGAAATCCAGCCTGCTATCTTGAGCTTCTGACCCATAGAAAATACCTTCGTAAACCTGTTGAAGAGCCCCTGCTCCCCCTATGTGAAGCAATATACACCTTGGAGAAAGGCCGGTCGCCACAGTTCCGCCATTCGTGCGGCCTGGCGCCGCAAAAGAGCCAAATCAGCCAGCTTTTACAGGACTTTTACAAGAATGGCTCCCGCAGGACTGCCGGGAGTCACTGAATTGCCCCTCAAGCCTTGCCTTGCGCACCCACGGCCGCTGCCGCCTTGGCAGCGGCCTCACTATCACCGAGGTAGTAATGGCGCAAGGGCCGCAATTCGGCGTCCAGCTCATAGACCAGCGGGATGCCATTGGGAATGTTGAGTCCCACGATGTCACTGTCGGAGATGTTGTCCAGATACTTCACCAGGGCGCGGATGGAATTGCCGTGGGCCGCCACCACAATACGCTTGCCTGCCTTGATGGCCGGCGCCATGGACTCATTCCAGAATGGCAGGACGCGGTTCACCGTGTCTTTGAGGCATTCAGTCAGCGGCACCTGACCGGGCTGCAGCCTGGCGTAGCGCGGGTCGTTGCGTTCGCAGCGCTCGTCGGCGGCATCAAGCGCCGGGGGCGGCGTGTCATAGCTGCGGCGCCAGATCAGCACCTGCTCGTCGCCGAATTTTTTCGCTGTTTCGGCCTTGTTCAACCCCTGCAGGGCACCGTAATGCCGTTCGTTGAGACGCCAGCTGTGCACTACGGGCAGCCAGGTACGGTCCATTTCGTCCAGCGTGTGCCAGAGCGTGCGGGTCGCGCGCTTGAGCACGCTGGTATAGGCCACGTCAAAGTCATAACCTTCGGTTTTGAGCAGTTTGCCGGCGTTTTTGGCCTGTTCGATGCCGGTTTCGGTGAGGTCAACGTCGGCCCAGCCGGTGAAGCGGTTTTCAAGGTTCCAGATCGATTCGCCGTGGCGGATGAGCACGAGTTTGTACATGGTGGGAAGGGTGAGGAGTGGAAAAAAGGGAATAAGGAGGGCCGCCGGCAGGGCGTTTTCTCCCTCTATTTTAAGAGCCTGTCTACGATCTAAAAGGGCCGCGCAAGCATCTTCTCGGGATGGGATGCAAGGCGCGGTGTGCTGCCCATAGCTTAGCTATGGGTTAGCGCCGCAACGCCGCAGACCGCCCGAGAAGGTGCTTGCCCTCCGGGTTGGGGGTGAAATCGGGCGATTGAGCCCCCCAGCCCCTTGCATGGGCATTAGCCCATGCGGCGTGCCCGGTCGGCTCACTCATCCCGATTGCACCCCAACGCGACCCGTTTAGATCGTAGACAGGCTCTAAAATCATGGGTTCGCTGAAAAAGCGCTCCAAGACACACAAAGGGTACAACGTGAAATTTCTGATCGATAACTGGATGCTGATTTCGATAGCGGTCGCCTCGGGCGGCATGCTGGTTTGGCCCATGATTTCCGGCGCCATGAACGCTGGCGCGCTCACGGCGAGCGGCGCCGTACAGCTGATCAACCGCGAAAAAGCGGTGGTGGTGGACGTCAGCGAGGCCGAAGAATTCGCTGCCGGCCATGTCACCGGCGCCAAAAACGTGCCCTTCAGCGAGCTGGAAGGAAAACTCCCCGCCACCGTCAAAAACAAGGCTTTGCCGCTGATTTTGGTGTGCGCCACGGGTGCCCGCGCCGGCCGCGCCGTCGCCGTCGCCAAAAAGCTCGGCTACGAGCAGGCCCAATCACTGGGCGGCGGGCTGAAAGCGTGGAAAGAAGCTAACCTGCCACTTGAGAAGGCCTGATCAGTTCAGTTCTGACCAGTTTCCCGATCCGGTTTTTGGCAGGCACGAAAGCTGCAACGCCGAGGCTACCGGGCTTTGGCCCGGCTTTCGCCCTGGCCATCCATTTTTCCTGCGCTGCGCGTAGACCAGCTCTTCCGGAGGAACCATGCAAACCGTCAAAATTTACACCACAGGTACCTGCCCTTATTGCATCCAGGCCAAGCAGATATTGAAGCAGCGCGGCGTCACCGAGCTTGACGAAATCCGTGTGGACATGGTGCCTGGTGAACGCCAGAAAATGATGGACATCACTGGCCGGCGCACCGTGCCGCAGATTTTTATCGGCGATACCCATGTTGGTGGCTGTGATGACCTCATGGCCCTGGACAGCCGTGGCGGCCTGATGCCGTTGCTGGACCGCTAACCCCCGTTCAGGCTCACTTCGTGTAGCCTGCTCCCCCCTTCCAGGGGGCGGCGCCTGGGGCCGGCAAAGCCGGACCCGCGGCCCCCACTGGTGAAATACTTCCATCACTGGTCGCACCCACAGAACTCTTCAAGCCAGCATGAGCCGCGGGACTGGCTTTGCCAGACCGCAGGCGGGCGGCCCCCTCGGGGGCAGGGAGCTACACGAAGTGAGCGACCGTGGGGGCCACGTCCACGGCTCCCTATAATCATCCGATTTCCCTCCAAGCACCCGAAAGAGCACCATGGCTGAAGCCAATCTTGACCCCGTATTCCAGATCCAGCGCGTTTACCTCAAGGACGTGTCACTGGAGCAGCCCAATTCGCCCGAAATCCTGCTGAGCCCGGAGCAGCCTGCGGTGGACATCCAGCTGGGCGTGGGCGCCACCCCCGTGGCAGACGGCCTTTTTGAGGTTTCCGTGACGGCCACCGTGCAGACGAAAATCGGCGACAAAACCGTGTTTCTGGTGGAAGCCAAGCAGGCCGGCATTTTTGAAATCCGCAATGTGCCCGAAGACCAGATGGGCGCCATCCTGGGCATTGCCTGCCCGCAAATCGTCTACCCCTACCTGCGCGGCAATGTCGCTGACGTGATCCAGCGCGGCGGCTTCCCGCCTGTGCACATGGCTGAAATCAACTTCCAGGCCATGTACGAACAGCAGCAAGTCCAGGCCGCTGCCGAATCGGCCGCTCCCCAGATCATCGTTTGATGGGCTGCCGGGGCTTCCCGGCGTCTGTTTTCTCGCTCATCCACGCATGAAAATCCTGGTCATCGGAGCCGGCGCCTGGGGCACGGCTGTAGCCGTGAGCAGCGCCTCCCGGCACGATGTCACCCTGTGGGCGCGCGATGCTGCGCTGGCCAAAGCCTTGCAGGCCAGCCGCGTCAATACCCGCTACCTGCCTGGCGTTCCCCTGCCTGCCGGCCTGCAGCTGCAAGGCGGCGATGTACCTCTGGCAGAGGCGATTCAAGGGCAGGACCTCATCATCCTTGCAACGCCCGTCTCGGCGGCGCGCAGCATGCTGCAGTCCCTGCAGCACGCCAGCGTTCCAGTGGCCTGGCTGAGCAAAGGTTTTGAGGCGCCGCTCGACTCTGCCCCTCCTTCAGCATCATTTGGCCTGATGGTCCATGAAATACGGGCGCAAGCTGCTATCAATTTAAGAGCGGGCGTGCTCAGCGGGCCCAGCTTCGCCCTCGAAGTCGCCCGCGGCCAGCCGACCGCGCTGGTGGCCGCCAGTGAACATCCCGAAGTACGCGAAGCGCTGGTGGCCGCCTTTCACAGCGCCACCCTGCGTGTTTACGCCAATGACGATGTCGTGGGGGTAGAGGTGGGCGGCGCCGTCAAGAACGTGCTGGCCATCGCCACGGGGCTTTGCGACGGATTGCAGCTGGGGCTGAACGCCCGCGCTGCGCTGATCACCCGCGGCCTGGCCGAAATGACCCGGCTGGGTGTCGCGCTGGGCGCGCGGGCCGAAACCTTCACAGGTCTTTCGGGCCTGGGCGATCTGGTATTGACGGCCACCGGCGACCTGAGCCGCAACCGCAAGGTGGGCCTGTTGCTGGCCGAGGGCAAGACGCTGGCGCAAGCGGTGGACTCGCTGGGGCACGTGGCCGAGGGCGTGTATTGCGCCCGCACCGTGGTGCAGCGCGCGGCCGGTTTGGGCATCGAGATGCCGATTGCACAAAGCGTGGTGGCCTTGCTGGACGGCAAGCTCAGGCCGGCTGAGGCTGTGGCGGCGCTGATGGGGCGCGATCCGACTGCTGAACTGGCCTGACCACGCGATCAATTTTTCCAGTTCCCGTTTTTGCTATCGAATTAATAGCTGCTTGCGCTGGTCCCTATTGGTCTAAATCCCTAAAGCATCATTAATCCGCGAAGCAGGGGCCGACCTACTTTCGCAAATGCAGCGTCACCAGCAGCGATGCATCCTGCACGGCAGTCAGGCCGTGTTCCACGCCGCCCGCAAGCCACAGCAGCTGGCCTGCCTTCATGCGCTGGGTTTGCCCCTCTGCCGTGAAGGCCACTTCACCTTCCAGGCATTGCACGGTGATTTCGCCCTTGACCCGGTGCGAGGGCACCAGCTTGCCGGCCGGCACGATGAGGCGCATGACTTCCAGCTCATCGCTTTTGAACAGCGCGACGGTTCGGGCCTCCAGGAGCTTGCCCGCAAGCGGCTGGACGTCGATGAGTTGCCCGGAGGCGGCGTGGGGAATGGCCATGGTGAAACTCCTGCAAAGGTGGCGGCATGTGCCTGAACCAGCTGAAAGCGTTATACCCCAAGGCCCGCCTGGGCCCTAGACCACCTTGTTGTACGCCAGGAAGATGTCGTCGCGAACCCAACCCAGGGACTCATACAGCGCCTGCGCGGTGTGGTTGGTCCTGGCGGTGGTGAGGTCCAGCCGCGCAAAGCCGTGCTGTTTTGCGTGCACGTGGGCGGCCTGCATCAGCGCGCGGCCGGCGCCGCTCTTGCGTGATGCGGGCGCAACATACAGGTCATACAGCGTGTAGATGGGCTGGGCGATCACTGAGCAGAAACCGGGATACAGCTGGCAGAAGCCGGCGAGCGCGCCGGTGCCGGGCGCACCTTCCGGCTCGGCCACCAGGATGACCGATTCGCGGTTTCGCATCCGGTTGCCGATGAAGTCCAGCGCCAGCGCGGCATCGGCGGGCTGTTCGTAAAACTGGCGGTAGGCGTCAAACAGCGCAGCCACGGCAGGCTGGTCGTCCAAAGTGGCAAGGCGTACGGAAGGGGTGTTCATGTTGAGCTGTTAAAAAAGCCAAAAGATCCGCCGTCAGGTGGCGAACCGGTTTTGTTAGAGAAAAATGGCTGCAGCTCAGGCGGGGCGAGCGCAAGCAGCTATCAAAAATGGAGCAACGTGGCAGCCCGCCGGGTTGCCTCCGGCGGTGGCCGGGGTTGGCCGGGGTTTGGCCCGTGCCTAGATTTCCAGGTTGTCAATCAACCGGGTGCTGCCCAGCTTGGCCGCACCCAGCACCACCAGCGGCACATCGGCCAGCGGGCCTTGCGGTGCCAGCAGGTCGGCGCGGCGGCGCACGGTGAGGTAGTCGGGCTTCCAGCCGCGCCGGGCCAGCGCCTGCATGGCCTGCGCTTCCAGGGCTGGCAGGTCAGGCGTGCCGCTGGCGCGGGCGGCCTCGCCCAATGCGCGTATCGCTTTGGACAGCTCCACCGCTTCGGCGCGCTGGGTGGCGTTCAGGTAGCCGTTGCGTGACGACAGCGCCAGGCCGTCTTCGGCGCGCTGGGTTTCACCGGCCAGGATCTCGATCGGCAACGCAAACTGCTGCACCATGCGCCGCACCACCATCACCTGCTGGTAATCCTTCTTGCCGAAAGCCGCCACGCCCGTGGGCATGCCGGCAAACACGCAGGAAAACAGCTTGAGCACCACGGTGCTCACACCGATGAAAAAACCGGGCCTGAAGTGGCCTTCAAGGATGTCGCTCAAGTCGGTGGCCGGATGCACCTTGTAGCTTTGCGGCTCGGGGTAAAGGTGTTTTTCCAGCGGGGCAAACAGCACGTTGCAGCCGGCCTCTTTCAGGCGCTCGGCATCGGCGTCCAGCGTGCGTGGGTAGCTGTCGAAGTCTTCATGCGGCGCGAACTGCAGGCGGTTCACGAAGATGCTGGAGACGCTCACGTCGCCCAGCGGCTTGGCCTGCTTGACGAGCGCGATGTGGCCGTCGTGCAGATTGCCCATGGTGGGCACGAAGGAAGGGCGTTTGAACGGGCTGAGGGCCTCGCGCAGCTCCGGGATGGTGTGGACGATCTGCATCTTGTCTCCTGAAAGGGGCGCGTGGGGCTACCAGGCGTGGGTGGCGTTCACCGGAAAGCTGCCGTCTTTCACGGCGCGTACATAGGCTTCCATGGCGCCGCGCACACTGGCGGTCTTGTTGTCCGGGCCTTCCATGAAGTTGCGTACAAACTTCGGCATCTTGCCCAGGTTCATGCCCAGCATGTCGTGAAGCACCAGCACCTGGCCGGCAGTGCCGTTGCCCGCACCAATGCCGATGGTGGCGCAATGCGTGAGCTCCTGAGTGAGCGTGGCCGACAGGGCTGCGGGCACCATTTCCAGCACCATCATGGCGGCGCCTGCGTCCTGCAGCTCGCGCGCGTGGCGCGTCATCGCGGCAGCGGCTTCGTCTCCCTTGCCCTGCACGCGGTAGCCGCCCAGCGCGTGCACGGTTTGCGGTGTCAGCCCCAGGTGGGCGCAGACCGGGATGCCGCGCTCGACCAGAAAACGCGTCGTCTCGGCCGTCCAGCCGCCGCCTTCGAGCTTGACCATGTGGGCGCCGGCCTGCATCAGCACCGCGGCACTGCGCAGCGCCTGCTCTTTGGACTCGTGGTAACTGCCAAACGGCAAATCGCCGATCAGCCAGGCCGTGGCCTGCGAGCGGCGCAGGCCGTTGGCCACGCATTCGGTGTGGTGGCGCATGGTCTCCAGGGTCACGCCGACGGTGCTGGTCAGGCCCTGGCAGACCATGCCCAGCGAGTCGCCCACCAGGATGCATTCCACGCCCGCCGCATCGGCCACGGCGGCAAAGGTGGCGTCGTAGGCGGTCAGCATGGTGATCTTTTCGCCATGCGCCTGCATTTCGCGCAGGCGCGGCAGGCTGACCGGCTTGCGCGCAGGCGGCGTGGCAGGCGTAGACGAAGGCGGCAGCGTGCCGTAGGGCGTGACGGAAGTATTGGCAGGTGTCGTCATGGGGCAGGTCCGGAATTTAGCGAGAGTCTAACCAGCTTCGCCGTGCTTTTTTGCCGGCGGTTTAGAGAGGCCGGACAAAGGCCGGGAAACGGATGGTTTCGCGAACGAATTAGCGCACTTCGGGCGCAGACCGGCTCATGCCCAGGCGTTCCAGCAGCTTTACATCGGCGTCGGTATCGGGGTTGCCGGTGGTCAGCAGCTTGTCGCCGTAAAAAATTGAATTGGCGCCGGCCAGGAAGCACAGCGCCTGCACGCCGTCACCCATCTGCTGGCGGCCGGCCGACAGGCGCACACGTGCGGTCGGCATGGTGATGCGGGCCACGGCAATCGTGCGCACGAATTCAAACGGGTCCAGGTCGGCCTGGTTGGCCAGCGGCGTGCCTTCAATTTTCACCAGATTGTTGATGGGCACTGACTCGGGGTAGGGCGTGAGGTTGGCGAGTTCGGCCACCAGGCCGGCGCGCTGGCGGCGCGTCTCACCCATGCCGACGATGCCGCCGCAGCAGACCTTGACGCCGGCGCTGCGCACGCGCGCCAGTGTGTCCAGGCGGTCCTGGTAGTCGCGCGTGGTGATGATGTCGCCGTAAAAATCAGGCGCGCTGTCGAGGTTGTGGTTGTAGTAGTCCAGGCCCGCGCTTTGCAGTGTTTGCGCGTGGCCGTCTTCCAGCATGCCCAGCGTGGCGCAGGTCTCCAGGCCCAGCGCTTTCACGGTGCGCACCAGCTCGGCGACTTTTTCAATGTCGCGGTCTTTGGGCGAGCGCCACGCGGCGCCCATGCAAAAACGTGTGGCGCCCGCGGCCTGCGCACGTTGGGCGGCGGCCAGCACCTCGGCCGGCTCCATCAGCTTGCTGGCTTCCACGCCGGTGTCGTAGCGCGCGGCCTGCGGGCAGTAGCCGCAGTCTTCGGCGCAGCCGCCGGTTTTCACGGACAGCAGCGTGGCGAATTCGATGTGCGTGGGGTCGAAGTTTTCGCGGTGCACCGTTTGGGCGCGGTGCATCAGTTCCGGAAAAGGCAGATTGAACAGCGCTTCGATGGCGTCTACGCTCCAGCGTTCGGCGCCGGCCTTTTCAGCTGGCGATGGCTGAGGGCGCGGGCGGTGGAGCGTGATGGTTTGTTCTGCAACGTGGGACATGGTTCTCTTTCCTTTCGGGGAATGGTTTTTGAGTCTATCTGATGCGTTTTTCTGAAGCCTGCTTCAGCCTGGCAGCGGATGCTTTGCCAGGGCCGTCAGGGCTTCGACCAGCAGGTCGATATCGGCTTCGGTGTGCGCGGCCGACAGCGCAATGCGAAGGCGTGCCGTGCCTTCGGGCACGGTAGGCGGGCGAATCGCCGGCACCCAGATGCCGCGTGCGCGCAGGCCCTCCATCACGGCCAGGGCTTCGTCGTTGCGGCCGATCAGCAGCGGCTGGATGGCCGTCTGCGAGGGCGGCAGTTGCCAGTGGCTGCCTTTCAGGCCCGCCAGCAAGCCGC
Source organism: Polaromonas sp. P1_F1 (assembly GCF_056405795.1). Taxonomy (NCBI): domain Bacteria; kingdom Pseudomonadati; phylum Pseudomonadota; class Betaproteobacteria; order Burkholderiales; family Comamonadaceae; genus Polaromonas; species Polaromonas sp. P1_F1. The sequence continues at coordinate 210,471 of NZ_JBFUBJ010000003.1, read as the reverse complement.
TGCGCAACCGCACAATGAGTTGCTGCAAATGCGTGCGGCGCCAGTCATCCTGTTCAATCAGCGCAAGGCTGGCACGCAGCGCGCTGGCCAGCAGCGCCGGCGCGGCAGTCGCAAAAATATAACTTCGGGTTTTTTGCAGCAGCCATTCAACCAGGGCCTCGTCGCCCGCCACAAACGCGCCCGCCACACCAGCCGCCTTGCCCAGCGTGGCCATGTAGAGCACGCGGCGCGAGGCCTTGGCGCCATACAACCCCGCGGCGGCCAGGCTGCCGCGCCCTTGCGGGCCCAGCACGCCAAAGCCATGTGCATCGTCCAGCAGCAGCAGGGCGTCATGGCGCTCACACAGCACCAGCAGGGCGGGAATGTCGGCGCTATCTCCGTCCATGCTGAACACCGCGTCGCTGATCACCAGCTTGCGCGGCGCGTCGCTTTGCGCAAGTTCGCGATCCAGCGCGTCCAGGTCGGTGTGTGCGTAGCGGTGGATTTTTGCGCGCGACAGCCTTGCGCCGTCAATCAGGCAGGCGTGATTCAGCGCATCCGAAAAGATCGCGTCGCTTGCGCCCACCAGCGCCGGCACGATGCCGATGTTGGTGGCGTAGCCCGCGTAAAAATACAACGCGCGCGGCAGGCCGACGAAGGCCGCGAGTTCGCGTTCCAGCGCCTCGTTGGCGGCGCTGTGGCCGCTGACCAGTGGCGACGCGCCCGACCCGACACCGTAGGCTTGTGCGCCGGTGCAAGCCGCCTGCACCAGGGCCGGGTGTGTGGCCAGACCCAGGTAGTCGTTGCTGCAAAAGGCCAGCATGCTTTGCCCGTCAATCGAGAGGTGTGCGCCGCTTTCAGGCATGACGACGCGGCGCTGGCGGCGCAGGTGGGCGCGGTCGAGTTCAGCCACACGTGCCGGAAATTCGTCGAGCCAGGAGGCGGAAGACAAGGTGGTAGTGATGTTTATTGCCATTCGTCGGGAAGGTTGATGGCGACTGTGCGCGCGTCTATGCCGGGCTGCCAGCCGATGGTGGCCAGCAGGGGCGCCTGCAATTGCCGCTGTAAAAAAGCAATGTTGTCATCCTGCGCCAGCATGGCGGGATCAATGTGGTTGGCCACCCAGCCGGCCAGCGTAAGGCAGCGTGCGCGTATGGCATCCGCAGTGAGCAGTGCGTGGTTCAGGCATCCCAGCCGCAATCCCACCACCAGCACCACGGGCAGGCCCAGTGCTTCGGCCAGGTCTGCACCGGTTTCGGTCGGCGAGAGCGGCACATGAAAACCTCCCGCACCCTCCACCACCACGGCGTCGGCCAATTGTGCGAGCCGGCGGTGGCAGCCCGCCAGGTGGGCAATGTCAATGTGTGCACCGACGCGCGCCGCGGCGATGTGCGGTGACATCGGGTCGGCCAGCAGAACCGGGTTGTCGAGTTCGGGCGGTACGCGGCAGGTGGAGGCGGCGCGCAGGGCCAGCACGTCTTCATTGGCGTCGACACCGTCAATCTGCATCGTACCTGCCGCCACGGGTTTCATGCCCACCACACGCAGATGCCGGCGGGCCAGCGCATGCAACAGTGCAGTGCTGGCCAGCGTTTTGCCTACGCCGGTGTCGGTGCCGGTCACAAACATCGAAACCGTCCTGTGCGCCGCTTCAGCCATGGGCACCCTCTTCTTCGGCGAGGGTCGCATCAAGCGCTGCCAGGGCGCCGCGCGCCAGGTGATCCATCGCCTCTTCGTCCATCACATACGGAGGCATGGCGTAGACCGTGTGGCCGATTGGGCGCAGCAAGACACCGTTGGCCATGGCGTGCTGCGTGTAGCGGCGTGCGAAGTGGGGCGCCGTCGTGGGCTCGATGTCCCAAGCCCAGATCATGCCCAGCCTGCGCGCGTTCCGTACAGCAGAGTGCTGAGTCAGCGGTGTGAAGGCCAGGTCCAGGGTGTTGGCCAGGACTGCGTTGTCTGCCAGTACATCGGTTTGCCCGAACAGCTCCAGCGTGGCCAGCGCGGCGCGGCAGGCCAGCGGGTTGCCGGTGTAGGAATGCGAATGCAAAAAGCCGCGCGCCACGTCGTCGTCGTAAAACGCTTCGTAGACGGTATCGGTGGTCAGCACGGCCGACAGTGGTAGCGTGCCGCCCGTGAGGCCTTTCGATAGACAGATGAAGTCAGGCCGTATGCCTGCGTGCTGATGCGCGAACATGGTGCCGGTGCGGCCAAATCCGGTGGCAATTTCATCGGCAATCAAATGCACTTCATAGCGGTCGCACAGTGCGCGCGCTTCGCGCAGGTAGGCGGCATCGTGCATGGCCATGCCGGCCGCGCATTGCACCATGGGCTCCAGGATGAGCGCGGCGGTTTGTGCATGATGCTGCTCCAGCCAGCTTTGCAGGTCTGCGGCTGCGTGACGTGCTACGTCTGCAGCGCTTTCACTGGGCTGCGCGCCGCGTGCGTCGGGGCTGGGCACGGTGGCTGCCAGCCGCACCAGCGGCGCATAGGCTTCACGAAAAATGGCAATGTCCGTCACGGCCAGTGCGCCCACGGTTTCGCCGTGGTAACCGCCTGCCAGCCCGATGAAGCGGCACTTTTCAGGCTTTCCGGTGTTGCGCCAGTAATGCGCACTCATCTTCAGCGCGATCTCTGTGGCGCTGGCGCCGTCGCTGCCGTAAAAAGCATGGCCCAGCCCGGTCAATGCGCCCAGCCGCTCAGACAGCTCCACCACCGGCTGGTGCGTGAAACCGGCCAGCATGACGTGGTCAAGCCGGTCCAGCTGGTCGCGCAGCGCCGCCTTGATGTGCGGATGGCCGTGGCCGAACAGGTTGACCCACCAGGAACTGATGCCGTCCAGGTAGCGCCGGCCTTCAAAGTCGTACAGCCAGACCCCTTCGGCCCTGGCGATGGGTACCGGGGGATGCGACTCGTGCAGCTTCATCTGCGTGCAGGGGTGCCACACATGGCGCAGGCTGCGCTGGATCATTGAGAGGTTGTCCATGAAGACCCGTGGTGAAGAGTGGAGGGCGAAAGCTCAGGCGTGCGCTGCAAGCCGGTGCTAAAGCGCGAGTCGGGTGCGGGTCAGGGCTTCTGGACCGGAATGGTCGAGCGCTCCTCCTTGATGCGGTTGTCCGGATTGACGAACACCAGCTTGGGGCTGAAGCCCGCGACATGCTCTTCATGCACCTGCGCAAACGCCGCAATGATGACCAGGTCGCCCACGGCAGCCCGCCGCGCGGCGGAACCATTGACCGAGATGATGCGGCTGCCGCGCTCAGCGCGGATGGCGTAGGTGATAAAGCGTTCACCGTTGTTGATGTTCCAGATGTGCACCTGTTCGTTCTCGGCGATGTTGGCGGCATCCAGCAGGTCTTCGTCGATGGCGCAGGAGCCTTCGTAGTTGAGTTCGCAGTGGGTCACCGCAGCGCGGTGAATCTTGGACTTGAGCAGTGTTCTGAACATGGTGTGTGGAGGGTGTACTCAGGCAAAAGGAAAACGCCGGGGTGGGCGAAAGGGGGCCGGCGGCGGGCAGCGGCAGGTGGCGCTGTAACATTCGCGGCAGTTTTGAGGTCTACTCAATAGTTTAGTGCAGGGTACTGCGCGGTTTCTTTCTTAGATTACTTATGAAAAAGTCATTTGATTTCACGACTGAAGCGCTGGGCGCCCTGGCCCGGGCGGATGCGGCACGCGCGCTGGCCGAGGACATCGGCAGCGGCGACCTGACCGCCGCACTAATTGACCCGGCCCGCCAGGCACGGGCGCAGGTGGTGGCGCGTGAAAGCGCGGTGGTGTGTGGCAGCGCCTGGGTTGAGGCGACGATGCTGCAACTGGACCCACAGGCCCAACTGATCTGGCACGTCAAGGACGGCGAGCGCTGCGAAGCCGGCCAGGTGGTGTTTGAGGTGCGCGGGCTGGCCCGTGCCCTGCTGTCGGCTGAACGCACAGCCCTCAATTTTTTACAGCTGTTAAGCGCCGTTGCGAGTAAAACGGCTGTTTATGTTGACATCGTGAAAGGCACGCGGGCCGCTATCGTGGACACGCGCAAAACTCTTCCCGGCCTGCGGCTGGCGCAGAAGTACGCGGTTGCCGCGGGCGGCGGAACCAACCACCGGGTGGGTTTGTACGACGCCGTGCTCATCAAGGAAAACCACATCGCGGCCGCGGGCGGCATTGCGCAGGTGCTGGCACGCGCCGCTGATGTCGCCGCGCAGGCCGATTTTGTGGAGATTGAGGTCGAGAACCTGGACGAGCTGGCGCAGGCGCTGAATGCCGGTGCGCGCATGGTGCTGCTCGACAACATGAGCCTGCCCGACCTGAAAGAAGCCGTGCGCATCAACAACGGGCGAGCGATTCTGGAAATTTCGGGCGGTGTCACCCTGGAGGGCCTGCGCACCCTGGCCGAAACCGGTGTAGACCGGATTTCCATCGGCACCCTGACCAAGGATGTGCGGGCGATTGATTTTTCCATGCGCTTTGACGCCGAGAGCACGGTGGCGGCATGAGCGTGGTTTTGCCCGTCATCCGTGTGGACTACGAGCAGCCCGAGGGCGCGGCTTGCAGCACGCACCAGGCTTGGGCCCGTGTGCCGGCCGAGCCCACGCAGGCCGAGCGCACCGTGCTGAAGGCCCGCATCCGCGAACTGCTCAAGGCCCGCAACGCCGTCATGGTATCGCACTACTACGTACACCCCGACCTGCAGGACCTGGCCGAAGAAACCGGCGGCCTGGTGTCGGACTCGCTGGAGATGGCGCGCTTTGGTCGTGACCATGCGGCACAGACGCTGGTGGTATCGGGTGTGCGCTTTATGGGCGAGACGGCGAAAATACTTTCACCTGAAAAACGCGTGCTGATGCCTGACCCCGACGCGACCTGTTCGCTTGATTTGGGCTGCCCGGTGGATGAATTCAGCGCGTTTTGCGATGCCCACCCGGACCGCGCGGTGGTGGTGTATGCCAACACCAGTGCCGCTGTGAAGGCGCGGGCAGACTGGGTGGTGACATCCAGCTGCGCGCTCGACATCGTGCGTGCGCTCAAAGACCAGGGCCAGAAAATCCTCTGGGCACCCGACCGGCACTTGGGCAGCTACATCCAGCGCGAAACCGGTGCCGACATGGTGTTCTGGAATGGCGCCTGCATCGTGCACGACGAATTCAAGGCCTTTGAACTGCAGGCCCTGAAAAAAGAGCACCCCGGCGCAAAAGTGCTGGTGCACCCCGAGTCCCCTGCGGATGTGGTGGCGCTGGCCGATGCGGTGGGCTCAACTTCGGGAATTTTGAAGGCGGCGCATGAGATGGACGCGCGCGAATTCATTGTGGCGACCGACAACGGCATGCTGCACAAGCTGCGCACGCTTAACCCCGGCAAAGTGTTTATTGAAGCCCCCACCGCCGGCAACAGCGCTACCTGCAAAAGCTGCGCGCACTGCCCGTGGATGGCCATGAACGGCCTGGCCGGGCTGGCCCATGTGCTGGAAACCGGTGCGCATGAAGTGACGATAGACCCCGCGCTGGGCCTGCGTGCCCGGTTGCCGATAGACCGCATGCTGGCTTTCACCGCCGCCCTGAAAAACGGCCAGCCCACCGCAGGCCTGGTGCCGCATATCGGTGCGGCCTGACGCCGGGTTCCGGCACCTAGATGCTACTGTTTTGATAGCTGCTTGCGCCCGCCAGGTATGCGTTAGAGGCCTGAATGACCCCTATTGCCGCATGCATTGATTTTTCAGACCCGCATGACAATACAGCGCCGCGCCTGCGCCGTGCCTTTGGTGCGCCGCGTGCGGTGCTGGTGGCGCGCACGCTCGATGAAGTATGGACGGTGCTGGATGCCGTGCAGGCCGCTGCCGCACAGGGCGCCTGGTGTGTGGGTTACCTGCGCTATGAAGCCGCACCGGCTTTTGATGCCGCGCTGGCTGTGCACGATGCGGATGGGCCGCTGGCCTGGTTTGCGGTGCACGACGAAGCCTTGCCCTGGCCGCGAACCGTACCAGGTGCCGATGTGCAGGTGCAGTGGCAGCCGGGGCTGGATCGCCCGGCTTTTGACGAGGCGCTCGGCTCGTTGCATCGGGCGATTGCCAACGGCGCGTACTACCAGGTTAACTTCACGGCCCAGATGACCGGCCGGTTGCTGCCGGGCCAGGAAGCCGCACCGGCCCACGCCCTGTTTGGCGCCCTGCAGCGCGCGCAGCCCGGTGGTTACGCGGCCTTTCTGGATACTGGTGATGAGCAGTTTTTGTCGGTGTCGCCCGAGCTGTTTTTTGATTGGCGCGGCGGCCAGCTTCTGACCCGGCCGATGAAGGGTACGGCGCCGCGCGGCACGACGCCCGAAAGCGATGCGGCCCAGGCCGAAACGCTGCGCGCCTCAGTCAAGGAGCGTGCCGAGAACGTGATGATCGTGGACCTGCTGCGCAATGACCTGTCGCGCATCGCCGAACCCTTCAGCGTACGCGTTCCGCGCCTGTTTCACACCGAGGCGCTGCCTGCGGTATGGCAGATGACCTCCGACGTCGAGGCGCGCACGCGGCCCGGCTGTAGCCTGGCCGAGGTGTTCGCTGCGCTGTTCCCCTGCGGGTCCATCACCGGCGCACCGAAGGTACGGGCCATGCAAGCGATTCGTGAGCTGGAAGCCGGGCCGCGCGGTGTGTATTGCGGGGCCATCGGCGTGGTGCAGCCCGGCGGCGCGGCGACTTTCAACGTGCCGATCCGCACCGTCAGCCTGCGCGGCGCCCAGGCCCGCTGCGGCATCGGAAGCGGCATCACCTCGGGCTCCGTGGCTGAAGGAGAATGGCAGGAGTGGCGCCACAAGCAGGCTTTCCTGGAGCGCGCCAGCTTGCCCTTCGACATTCTGGAAACCCTGGCGCTGGAGGTGGGCCAGTTACGCCACAGGGATGTGCACCTGGCGCGCATGGCCGCTTCTGCTGCCCACTTTGGCCACCGATGGGATGCGACGCAAGCCCATGCGTGCCTGCAGGCCTTGGCCGAGGCGCACCCGCAGGGCCTCTGGCGCGTGCGGCTACTGCTCGGTGCCAGTGGAAATTTCACTGGCCAGGCTTATGCCATGGAGCCGTCGCCGCCCCAGGTGCGCCTGCAACTGGCCCGCCGCCCGCTGGAGGTGGCTCACGGCGAATTTGTGCGCTTTAAAACAACACGCCGCGCGCATTACGACGCCTTCACGCCCGCAGCACCTGACGTGTTTGACAGCGTGCTTTGGAATGCTGAGGGCGAGATCACCGAATGCACACGCGGCAACATCGCGATGCGGGTGGCGGGCCGCTGGGTCACGCCGCCGCTGGCCTGCGGGCTGCTGCCGGGCGTGGGGCGCGCGCTGGCCTTGCAGGAAGGCCGACTCAGCGAAGCTGTCGTGCGGATCGACGCCTTGGCAACGGTGGAGGCCTGGGCTTTTGTGAACAGCCTCAGGGGCTGGATAGGCGCGACCCTTGTCTGAGCCCGGCTCGTATAAAACCGTTAAAGCTTTTCCTTGACGTAGGAAGCGCGGTCCATGTCCACCATCTCCACGCTCAGCTGCACCATCACGCCCGCTGGCCGCGGGGTCAGGCGGCGCAGCACGTCAGCGATGCGCGCGCCCAGGTCCTTCTTGGCTTCCGGCGTGCGGCCCGACAGCAATCGTAGCTGGGCATGAACAAAAGCGCGTGAGGCCGGTGCCGTGCCGATTTCAAAATCGTCCAGCGCGACCAGCCGGGTCTTCAGGTCGGATTCATCCTGTATTTCAGGGCTGCCGGCGACGGCCTGGTTCAGCGCCTGAAGCGCTTCGGCCCTGGGAAAGCCGGCCAGGTTGCTGGAGTATTCAACGATCAGGTGAGGCATGTGGGTTCTGAATAAAAAGTGGCAAGAAACGGATAAAGAGGATTCGGGAAAGATTAACTTCCGGGCGGTACCAGCACGGTAGGAATGGCCTGTTCAGCGGTGCCTGGGAAGTCGCGGCTGAAATGCAGGCCGCGGCTTTCGTGCCGGCCGTGCGCCGAGCGGACGATCAGATCCGCCACCTGCACCAGGTTGCGCAGCTCCAGCAAGTCGCGTGTGACGCGAAAGTTGGCATAGAACTCCTGGATCTCCGCGTTGAGCAGGGCGATGCGGTGCGCCGCACGCTCGAGCCGCTTGGTGGTGCGCACGATGCCCACGTAGTTCCACATGAAGCGGCGCAGCTCGTCCCAGTTGTGCGAGATCACCACGGCCTCGTCGGCATCGGTGACCTGGCTTTCGTCCCAGGCGGGCAGGGCGGGGACTTCGGCGGGTGCCAGGGATTCGATGGCGTGGGCCGTGGCGCGCGCCAGCACCACGCACTCCACCAGTGAATTGCTCGCCAGGCGATTGGCGCCGTGCAGGCCGGTGCAGGCGGTTTCGCCAACCGCATAGAGGCCCGCCACATCGGTGCGTCCGGCCAGGTCGGTCACCACGCCGCCGCAGGTGTAGTGCGCGGCCGGCACCACCGGGATGGGCTGGCGCGTGATGTCGATGCCGAGCTCAAGGCAGCGCTTGAGGATGTTGGGGAAGTGCTCCTGCAAAAAGGCCGGGCTCTGGTGCGAGATGTCCAGGTAGACACAGTCGAGGCCGTGCTTTTTCATTTCAAAGTCGATGGCGCGCGCCACCACGTCGCGCGGTGCGAGTTCGGCACGCGCATCGTGCGCGGGCATGAAACGCCCCCCGCCGGCTGAGGGCGGCAGCAGCAGCTTGCCGCCTTCGCCGCGCACGGCTTCCGTGATCAAAAACGATTTGGCGTCGGGGTGGTAGAGGCAGGTCGGGTGGAACTGGATGAATTCCATGTTGCCCACGCGGCAGCCCGCGCGCCAGGCCGCGGCAATGCCGTCGCCGGTGGCGGTGTCGGGGTTGGTGGAATAGAGATACACCTTGCCCGCGCCGCCGGTGGCCAGGATCGTGTGGCCGGCGCTGAAGGTCAGCACCTCGCCGCTGGCGGTGTCGAGCACATAGGCGCCGTAGCAGCGGTTACCGGGTTGTTTGAGATGCCGGTCGGTGATGACGTCGACCAGCATGTGGTGCTCATAGAGCGTGATGCCGGGCGTCTTGCGGACCTGTTCCATCAGCGTGCGCTGCACGGCAGCGCCGGTGGCGTCGGCCGCATGCACGATGCGGCGCTGGCTGTGGCCGCCCTCGCGGGTCAGGTGCAGCTCGCCGGGGTGGCCGGCGTCTTCCGAAAAAGCCACGCCCAGCGCACGCAGCCAGGCAATGGCTTCGGGCGCACCTTCGACCACAGCGCGCGTGGCGGGCAGGTCGCAAAGGCCCGCACCTGCGACCAGCGTGTCGCTCACATGCTGCTCCAGCGTGTCACCTTCGGCCAGCACGGCAGCCATGCCGCCCTGTGCCCAGCCGCTGGCCCCGTCGCCAAGCGCACGTTTGGTCACCACCGCCACGCGCCGGCCAGGTGCCAGCAGCAGCGCGGCAGACAGGCCCGCCAGGCCACTGCCGATGATGAGGACGTCGAAGTTGTGTGAACCCAGGCTCTCAGCGGTCATGGAAACTCATTCATCGTTGAAATGAAATCAGGTCCTGGCGGAGTGGACTATCCAGCCAAGCAGGAGCCGCGGGACTGGCTTTGCCAGACCGCAGGCGGAGCGGCCCCTCGGGGGCAGGGAGCTACACGCAGTGAGCGACCGTGGGGCTCCATTGAACCGTGGGGGCAATATTTAGGCTGGGGTGTAAGCCAGCCGCACATAGATGGGTGCGAAAGCCTCGGCCTGCGTGACTTCCAGCAGGCCTTCCTTGGAGAGCTCCAGCAGCGCGATAAAGGTCACCACCAGCACCGGCATGCCGCGCGTGGCGTCGAACAGGTCTTCGAACTCGAGGAACTTGCGGCCCTGCAGCTTGCGCAGCACGATGCTCATGTGCTCGCGCACCGAGAGTTCTTCTCTGGAGATGACGTGGTGCTGCACCAGGCGGGCGCGTTTGACAATGTCGCGCCAGGCGTCCTGCAGGTCCACGATGTGCACATCGGGAAAGCGCGGCTGCAGTGATTGCTCGACATACACCTGCGCGCGCAGGAAATCCCGGCCGAACTGCGGCACTTCGTTGAGCTTGTGGGCGGCCAGCTTGATCTGCTCGTACTCGAGCAGGCGACGCACCAGCTCGGCGCGCGGGTCTTCCGGCTCCTGGCCTTCCGCCACCTTCTTGGGCGGCAGCAGCATGCGCGACTTGATTTCAATCAGCATGGCCGCCATCAGCAGGTATTCGGCCGCCAGTTCCAGGTTGGTGCTGCGGATTTCGTCGACGTAGGTGAGGTACTGGCGCGTGACCGCTGCCATCGGGATGTCGAGGATGTTGAAGTTCTGCTTGCGGATCAGGTACAGCAGCAAGTCCAGCGGTCCTTCAAACGCCTCCAGGAAGACCTGCAGCGCATCCGGCGGGATGTACAGGTCGTGCGGCATGGCAAACAGCGGCTCGCCATAGAGGCGCGCCAGCGCCACCTGGTCGATCACGGCGGGCATGTCCGGGCTCAGGGTTGCGGACAGCTCCTGCCCGGCGGCCGGCGGCAGCTCCTGGGGGGACGGTGAAAAAGGGGTTTGGGACATGAAAGAGGCCGAAGCGGTGCGCGTTAAAGATTTGCTATGAAAAAGATAGCTGCTTGCGCTCGTCCTGCAAGGGCTGAAAGCCTGTTCGGCCCTTATTTTCCGTTCGGGTGGTTGCTGGTGCCGTACACGTAAGGCTGCTGGGGAACCTTGGCCTCGCCGTATTCCGCCTGCTCGGTGCGGTTCAGGTTCTTGTCCCACAACAGCGCGCGCCCGGCGCGTTGCTCGGCTTCCAGCGTGGGCTTGTTGGCCTTCAGCTGGTCGATGAACTGCGTGGTATCGGAGGTGTAGTCGGAGCGGCGGAAGAAGTTGAGGAGGGACATGGGTCTAAACTGCCTGAATCGTATAGTTGGCTGATTTTACCGGGGTCTGCCTTGCGTTCCTTGTTACCACCTTTCCCACCCTCCTTCGCACCGGCCCGAACGGGCTTTTCAGCACTTTTTTCCGTCAGGACGTTCATCTGTATGGGTCTGCTCTCATTTGTCCTGGGCCTGGTGGCGTGCGACGCGCAGCGCATTGCCGAACTGGAAGAAGGCGTGGCCACGGAAGCCGATGTACGCGCCCGCTTTGGCGAGCCCGAGAAGGTGTGGGAAGCGGCCGACATGGCCGAAACGCCGCAGCCCGGCGCTGCGGCGGCGCCGGGCGCCCGCACCTTCGAATACAACCGCCAGCCGGAGGGCAAGGTCAACTACATGATCACGATAGGTGCAGACGGCAGGATGAGCGCGCTGCGGCAGGTGCTGACACCGCAAAATTTTGCCAAGGTGCAGCCCGGTATGCGCATGGAGCAGGTGCGCAAAATGCTGGGCAAGCCAATGAAGGTCACACCCTATGCGCTGAAACAGGAAACCCACTACGACTGGCGTTATGTGGAGCCACCGTCGGCGGCGCGTATTTTTACCGTGGTGTTTGACCGGGACCTGAAGGTGGTCAGCACGGGTTCGGTGGACGATGAAAGCGCCAATCCTGCGGGTGGGATGCGGTGATGGTGGCTGTCAGCCGCGGTAAATTGGTCGATTATCTGAAGTCTCATCGCTTTTGGTATATCGCGGTCATCTTGACGATGGGCGTGCTTTTTGTCGGAGTTCCCCTGCTGGGATTGCACGGTATGCAGGTGCCAGGTCGAGGACAGGCCAGTGTTTTTGTCGGAACCATCGAGCCCCTGCCGTTAAAGACAGACTTTTTGTCTTGCCGATGGTGTTTACGTCCTCAATTGACCGCTCCAATGGTAGTGAGGCGGGCCGACGGCATTGCGCTGGCGTTTAGTTGCGCTTCACCAAGTCTGACATCCCGCATTACGGCTTGTTTCCCCGGTCAGTCGTCCCATCACGGAAAGTTGGTCAAGGTTTATTGGAGCGAGCAGCCTTCCGGTTATCTTTCGGGTTCTGTGAAAAGGCCGTCGCGGATAGAAGCTGTGGCGGGCGAAGTCCTTTTTTCTGAACAGGACGCACAGGAAAAAATCGCCGCCGAGCGCCGGTCCCATCTTTATTTTTTGGCGTTTCTGGTTGTTCTGGCAGGGCTGTTTTACTATCCGTCGATGGTCTTCCTGGACTGGGTGCAGGTAGCTGAGCGTCGTCGAAGTACGCATGGCGCGGAATAGTGACCGCAGAAGGTTATACAGCCTAAACTCGCTCGATCTTTTCAAGAAATCCTGAGCGTTCCATCACGGCCAGCGGCTGGGCATTGAGCCCCGCCAGCACCAGCCGGCCGCCGCGCAGCACGATGGCCTTGTGCAGCTGCTCCAGCACATCGAGCCCGGAGGTGTCCAGCGATTGCAGCGATTGCACGTCCAGCCGCACCACCAGGCCTTTGGGCGCGCTTTCCACCACGTTCAGGATGGGGTCGAGCTTGGCGACGGCGCCAAAAAACAGCGAGCCGTACAGCTGGAAGCTGGCGCCGTCGGCGCTGCGTGAGACCTCCACCACCTGGAACAGGGTGCTCATGCGTCGTACAAACAGCACGCAGGCCAGGATCAGGCCGACCTGCAGGGCGACCGTCAGGTCAAAAACTACGGTCAGCAAAAACGTGCCGAGCATGATGAGCCGGTAATGGCTGCTGGCCTGGCGCAGGTGGGCGAATTCGCGCCATTCCCCCATGTTCCAGGCCACATACAGCAGGATGCCCGCCAGCACCGCCAGCGGCACATGGACGGCCAGCGGGGCGGCTACCAGCACCACCACCACTAGCGTGAGGGCATGCACCACGCCCGAGACGGGAGAGGTGGCGCCCGAGCGCACGTTGGTCACCGTGCGGGCAATGGTGCCGGTGGCGGGCATGCCGCCAAAGAACGGCACCACAAAGTTGGCCACGCCCTGGGCCATCAGCTCCTGGTTGGGGTCATGACGCGGCAGGCCGGAAATCTGGTCGGACACGCGGGCGCAGAGCAGCGATTCCACCGCACCCAGCAGTGCAATGGTGATGGTGGGTGCCACCAGCAGCCGCACCGTCTCCCATGAAAAGTCAGGCAGCGCAAAGGAAGGCAGGGCACGGGGTATGCCGCCAAAACGCGTGCCGATGGTTTCAACCGGCAGGCTCAGCAAATAGGCAAACGCGGTAAGCGTCACCAGCGCCACAATCGGCCCCGGCATGCGCGACGCCATGCGCGTGGCCCGCTTGAGTTGCACGCCCTCGACGGCCTGCATCAGCCTGATCAGCCGCGTGGTGAAACCGCCGGCGCTTCGCGTGTGCACGGCAAACAGCTTGGGCCACACAAAGAGGCCGAGCAGGCAGGCCAACCCCAGCCCCAGCGCGTAAGGGTTGAAGCTGTCCAGGTGTTCGCCGATCACACGCAGCTGCGAGAAAAAATCGGCCGGCATCTTGGGCACCACCAGCCCCAGCAGGTCCCTGACCTGCGACAGCACGATCAGCACTGCGATGCCGTTGGTAAAACCCACCACGATGCTCACCGGCACGTAACGCACCAGCGTGCCCATTCTGAAAAAACCCAGCAGAAAGAGCAGCACACCGGCGCAGGCGGTGGAGATCAGCAGGTTGGCCAGGCCGTAGCGTTCAAGAATGCCGTAGACGATGACGATGAAGGCGCCGGCCGGGCCGCCTATCTGCACTGCCGAGCCGCCCAGCGCAGAGATCAATGCGCCTGCGATGATCGCCGTCCAGATGCCGGCCTCGGGCTTGAGGCCGGAAGCGATGGCAAAAGCCATGGCCAGGGGCAAAGCCACAATACCCACCGTGACGCCGGCCCCGGCATCCTTGAAAAAACGCTCGCGGGTGTAGCCGGCAAGCGCTGAAAACAGGCGCGGGCGAAATGGGGCGAGATAGGCCGGTAAATGCATCATGCGGCGGGCGTGGGTCGTGGGATTTGCGCGGCTGGTGGTGCGGGCAACGACATAGGCATTGAATGTCCCGTATGACTTTTTTCCATTGTTCGAAGCCTCAACATTCGGTACATTAGAAGGTTTTGTTAGGTAGAAATAGTTACTTTTCGTGTGATTTCAGGGCCGAATCATCAGTGTCGTCCCGTTTTGATCATCTGCGTATGGTTTTTTGGGGAAGTGATTGTTTGGCCTTTTAAGTTTTTTGTCTGCAATGCCGCCGCGCCTTTCTGCCTGCCTGGCGGCCTTGCTGTTGGCCCACGCTGCGGCTGTCGCACAGGAAACGGCCGCCCCGCCTTCCCCCGTCGCGGCTGTTGTTGCACAAAGCGTGCCGTCCGCGGGCTACGACGTGGTTGGCCAGGGGCTGGTGCTGGTCGACAGTACCGGCTCGCTGACCTTTGAGCAGGTCCACAGCCGTTTTGAAGCCGGTGAAGGCGAGCCGGCCAGGCCGGAACAGATCATGCCGACCGGCGACGGGCGTGCCTTGTGGTACCGGTTGACGCTGCCTGCGGTGAGCCAGCCCACCCGGGTCATGCTCACGACACCGCATCCCAACATGGACAGTGTCTCGCTGTACCGCCCTTCGCAAGACCCCCTCGCTGCGGGGCAATGGCAAATCAGGCGCTCAGGTGATTCCATCCCCGTAGCAGAGTGGCCGGTGCGCCACCTGACACCAGCGTTCGAGATGCTGCTGCGCCCCGGTGAGACGCGGCCCACTTACCTTCGGGTCACCCACAACTACCCGATCAGCATGCACTGGGTCCTGTCCGATCCGGGCAGTTTTCACGAACAGTCCAAGCAATGGCACCTCCTGCTGGGGGTGTACATCGGCCTGGTGCTGTTGATGGCGCTGATGAGCGCTTTCCACGCGGTCTCATGGCGTGATTCCATCCACCTGTTGTATGCCGGTTATGTGCTGGTCGTGGCGCTTGGCCAGTTGTCGCTGACCGGCCTGGCAGGGGAATTTTTCTGGCCCCGCAATGCCTGGTGGAACGACTGCGCGCCCGTGGGGCTGTCGCTGGCCACTGCCGCATTGCTGCATCTTGTGCTGCGCCAGATGGTGGTTGACCGCGATGTGCCCTGGCTTTCCCGCGGGCTGCTGGCGATGACCGTTCTGGGCTTTGCGATCGTGCTGGCCTTCCTGGCTCTGGGGAACAAGTCGTCTTTCAACCTGGCCACGCCTTACTACATCGGAAGCATCGCCGTTTACCTTTTTGTTTCGGCCTGGTACACGTGGCGCCGGCCGGCGGTGGGTATCTGGATCATGGCTGCGATGGTGTGCCTCACCGTGGGCTCCATCTTCCCCATCCTGCGCACGCAGGGCATGATGCCCTTGGGCACGGCCACGCAGTTCGGTGCGCAAATCGGTGCCGCCCTGGAAATCCTTTTCCTGCTGATGGCCCTGTACCTGCGCAGCCGGGAAAAGCGCGACAACCAGGCGCGCGTCGGTGCGCTGACACGCGTCGACCCGCTGACCGGCCTGGGCAACCACCGCGTGCTGCTGCAGCGGCTGGACGCGCTGCTGATCCGCCAGCAGCGCGACCCCGGTGCGGGCGCGGTGGTGCGCATCCGGCTGGGCAACGCCCTGGATATCCGGCAGGACTACGGCATGGAGACGGCACAAAGCGCGGTAGTCCAGGCCGGCGCCTGTGTCACAAGTGTTGCGCAAGAGGGTGATACGGTTGCCCGTCATCGTGATGGAGACTTTGTGCTGATCCTGCAGGGGCACCTGACGCGCGGGGCGCTTACCGACATCGGCCAGCGGCTGATTGCCCGCGGACTGGCCGACAGCCCCAGCCTGCCGCCCAACACTGTGCTGCAGTTCAAGGTCGCGGTGGCCGAAGCGCCCTTCAGGGAAGGCGATGCAACGCAATTGCTGCACTCGCTGGGCCTTGTGCTTGGCGAGCTTTCCAGCCGTTCGGGGACCGGCCTGCGCTTTGCGGCCGGGGCGGCGGATGCCAGGAATTCGGCACCGGCCTGACGCAGGCGGCGTTGCGCAGCAAACTCAGTGAATGCGCATGCCCGGTGTAGCGCCCGGCAAGGGTTCCAGCACATAGATACCGGGTTGGGCTTTTTCATCCGCGTGGCTGGCGGCCAGCACCATGCCTTCGCTGATGCCGAACTTCATTTTTCGCGGCGCCAGGTTGGCCACCAGCACCGTGAGTTTGCCGACCAGGTCTTCGGGCTTATAGGCTGAAGCGATACCGCTGAACACGTTGCGCATGCGGCCTTCGCCGGCGTCCAGCGTCAGGCGCAGCAGCTTGGTTGAGCCTTCCACGGGTTCGCAATTGACGATTTTGGCAATGCGTAAATCGACCTTGGCGAAGTCGTCGATGGTGATCAGGGGCGCAATCGCCTCGCCGCCGGGCACAGTTGCTTCTGCTATCAAATCAGTAGCTGCTTGCGCTGGTTCTGCCTGTGCTGGAGGCTCAAACAGCGCTTCAAGTTGTTTGATGTCGACGCGCTGCATGAGATGTTTGTAGTCGCCGATCACATGGCCATCACCCAGGCTGGAGGCGGCATCCGCGAACGTCAACGGCTTGACTTTCAGGAATTCCTCGACCTGCGTCGCCAGCGCAGGCAACACCGGCTTCAGGTAGATCGTGAGCAGGCGGAAGGCTTCGATGCATACCGTGCAGACATCCTGCAGGCGCGTGTCCATGCCTTGCTGCTTGGCCAGCTCCCACGGTTTGTTCTGGTCCACATACGCGTTCACGCGGTCCGTCAGCAGCATGGTTTCGCGCAGGGCCTTGGCAAACTCGCGGCTTTCATACAGCGGCTCGATCGTTTCCTTTGCGGCACGCAGGGCGTCCAGCAGCGCCGTGCCGTCGGCAGACACTTCGCCCAGCTTGCCGGCAAAGCGCTTGGCGACAAAGCCCGCGGCGCGGCTGGCGATGTTGATGTACTTGCCCACCAAATCGCTGTTGACCCGTGCCATGAAATCATCGGCATGGAAGTCGATGTCTTCATTCTTCGCATTGAGCTTGGCGGCCAGGTAGTAGCGCAGCCATTCGGGGTTCATGCCCAGGCTCAGGTACTTGAGCGGGTCCAGCCCGGTGCCGCGGCTCTTGCTCATCTTCTCGCCGTTGTTCACCGTGAGGAACCCGTGCACAAACACGTTGTCAGGCGTCTTGCGGCCGCTGAAGTGCAGCATCGCCGGCCAGAACAGCGTGTGGAAGGTGACGATGTCCTTGCCGATGAAGTGGTACTGCTCCAGCCCCGGCGTCGCCATGTAGGCGTCGTAGTTTTCGCCGCGTTTTTCGAGCAGATTTTTCAGCGACGCGAGGTAGCCGACCGGCGCGTCCAGCCAGACATAAAAATACTTGCCCGGCGCGTCCGGGATTTCAATGCCGAAGTAGGGCGCGTCACGGCTGATGTCCCAGTCGCCCAGGCCTTCGCTTTGGGTGCCGTCGGGGTTGGTACGAACGCTGAACCACTCCTTGACCTTGTTGGCGACTTCGGGCTGCAGCTTGCCGTCTTGCGTCCATTTCTCCAGAAAGTCCACACAGCGCTGGTCGGACAGCTTGAAGAAAAAGTGATCGGAGCTTTTGAGGACGGGCGTCGCGCCCGACAAAGCTGAATACGGGTTGATCAAATCCGTGGGCGCATACACCGCGCCGCAGTTTTCGCAGTTGTCGCCGTACTGGTCTTTGGTCCCGCACTTGGGACAGGTGCCCTTGATGTAGCGGTCCGGCAGGAACATGTTTTTTTCAGGGTCAAAGAACTGCTCAATCGTTTTGGTCTCAATCAGCCCGGCCTTTTTGAGGTCCAGGTAGATCTGCTGCGCCAGCTGGTGGTTTTCCGGGCCGTCGGTCGAATGCCAGTTGTCAAAGCTGATGTGAAAACCGTCCAGGTAGGGCTTGCGGCCCGCCGCGATGTCGGCCACAAACTGCTGGGGGGTCTTGCCGGCTTTTTCAGCCGCGATCATGATGGGTGCACCGTGGGCGTCGTCCGCGCCCACAAAGTTCACCGCGTGGCCCTGCATGCGCTGGAACCGCACCCAGATGTCGGCCTGGATGTATTCCATGATGTGGCCGATATGGAAATTGCCATTGGCATACGGCAGGGCGGTGGTGACAAACAGGCGGCGCTGGGACATAAGGGTGCTTTTTGGCTAGGGGAGAGGTAACCCGCGATTTTAAGTCGCCCAGCCTTGGGGCTGCCCCGGCAAGTCCCCATGACCCCAGGGCTGGCGGCGCGGCGTTAGACTTCATGCCAACCGCCGCCCCCAGATTCAACGAGTTTCAACGGAGTATTTCCCCATGTCCCTGGACCAACAGGCCGTCTTGAACGCCGTGCAAACCGTGCTGGACCCGAATACGGGCAAAGATTTCGTCAGCACCAAGGCCCTGAAAAACCTGCAGCTCAGCGGCAGCGACGTTTCGTTTGATGTCGAGCTGGGCTACCCCGCCAAAAGCCAGATCGCCGGCCTGCGCAAAAGCCTGATCGCCGCCGTCAAGGGGGTGCCGGGTGTCGGCAATGTCTCGGTCAACGTCACCTTCAAGATCGCCAGCCACAGCGTGCAGCGCGGCGTGCAGCTGCTGCCCAACGTCAAGAACATCATCGCCGTGGCCTCGGGCAAGGGCGGCGTCGGAAAAAGCACCACCGCCGTCAACCTGGCCCTGGCCCTGGCGGCTGAAGGCGCCACCGTCGGCCTGCTCGACGCCGACATCTACGGCCCCAGCCAGCCCATGATGATGGGCATCGAAGGCCGGCCCGAAAGCGTGGACGGCAAGAACATGGAGCCGATGGAGAACTACGGCATCCAGGTCATGTCCATCGGCTTCCTGGTCGCGCAGGACGAAGCCATGATCTGGCGCGGCCCCATGGCCACCCAGGCGCTGGAGCAGCTGCTGCGCCAGACCAACTGGAAAGACCTGGACTATTTGATCGTCGACATGCCGCCCGGCACCGGTGACATCCAGCTCACGCTCTCGCAGCGGGTGCCCATGACGGGCGCCGTCATCGTCACCACGCCGCAAGACATCGCGCTGCTGGACGCCAAGAAGGGCATCAAGATGTTTGAGAAAGTCGGCGTGCCCATCCTGGGCATCGTCGAAAACATGGCGGTGCACATCTGCAGCAACTGCGGCCATGCCGAGCATATCTTTGGCGAAGGCGGCGGCAAGAAAATGGCGGCCGACTACAAGATGGACTACCTGGGCGCTTTGCCGCTGGACATCCAGATCCGCCTGCAGGCCGACAACGGCCGTCCCACCGTGGTGGCCGATCCCGACGGCGAGGTCGCCGGCATCTACAAGGCCGTGGCGCGCAAGATGGCCATTACCGTGGCCGCGAAGGCTAAGGATTTCTCCGCCAAGTTTCCGACCATCACGATCTCCAAGAACACTTAAGGCGTTCTTGCCATGAACCTGCTGGCCTCCCTGCGTTACCTGGCCGCGCTTGACGAGCACAAGCACTTCGGCCGCGCGGCGCAGGCCTGCAACATCACGCAGCCCGCCTTGTCCAACGCCCTGCGCGCGCTGGAAGACGAGTTCGGCGCTGCCATCGTGGTCCGCGGGCGTGCGTTTGTTGGGTTCACAGAGGAGGGTGAACGCGTCCTCGCCAGCGCCCGGCGCATGCTGCATGAGCGCGAAATCCTCAAGCAACAGCTCGACAGCTCAGTGGACAGCCCACGCGGGCATTTGACGATTGGCGTCGTTCCCACGGCGGTCTCCATCGCCGCGCGTTTTGCCGCCATGCTGCACGTCCGGCATCCGGGCATCACACCGGTGGTGCTGTCCCTCAATTCACACGACATCGAAACCCGGCTGGAAAACCTGTCGCTGGACATGGCGCTGGGCTACACCGAGCGTCTGAGCGCGCGCAATACGCGGCTGACCACCTTGCCGCAGTACATCGAGCGCTATTTCCTGGTGCGCCGTGCTGCCAAACCCAGCCCGGATGTATTACGCTTCGGCTCGCCCATGACCTGGGCCGATGCCGCGAAGTTGCCGCTGTGCCTGCTGACACCCGACATGCACAGCCGCACCCGGGTGGATGCCGCGTTTGCCGCTGCGGGAGTCACCGTCAAGCCCGTGATGGAAACCAATTCCATGCTGACGCTGGCCCTGACCGTCGTCGTTGGCGAGGTTTGCAGCGTGCTGGCAGGCGCGCTGGTGTGCGCCGTTCAGGGTTACCGCGAACTCGAAGCCCTGCCCCTGACGCCGGATGTGGAGACGCCTGTCGGCTTCATGATGCAGGCCAGCGACCGGCCCTCCCGCACGCTGGAGGCGGCCATGGCTCTGGCAGCCGAGCCCGCCTGGCTGCGCCACGCGGCTGACTACAGCGCACACCCAGAGAGCATGGGAAACAAGCCAACCTAGGCAAGCGTTTGCATACATTCAATCCGTGAATAGGGCAGTGTCCCGATTCAATTGGACGTAGCCCCTGTCCCTTGCACATACTTTGTGCATAGACAGAGATAGGGGTCCCACACGATGAATGAAGTTGCAAGCCAGGCCGTCGATCGCGCCATTGCGTCGGCCAAGCATGTGCCCGGCGCCTTGATGCCCATACTGCACGGCATTCAGGACGCGCTGGGTTATATCCCGGCAGAAGCAGTCCCGCCCATCGCCGAAGCCTTGAACCTGTCACGTGCTGAGGTTCATGGCGTGGTGACGTACTACCACTACTTTCGCTCCGAGCCGCCCGGACGGCATGTGGTGCGGATCTGCCGCGCCGAGAGCTGTAAAGCCATGGGCTCAGACGCCCTCTGGTCGCATGCCTGCTCCCACCTGGGCAGCGACGGCCATGGGCCCACCCAAGATGGCGCCTTCACGGTTGAGCCGGTGTATTGCCTCGGCTTGTGCGCGCAGTCCCCCGCGATGACGCTGGACGACAAGGTCCATGCTCGCGTCGGGATTGAAAAGTTCGATCGCCTGGTGGCGCAAGCAGGGAGCGCCGCATGAGCATCAAGATTTACGTGCCCCGCGACTCCGCCGCACTGGCTGCGGGTGCTGATGAGGTGGCTGCAGCTATCTCTGCCGAGGCTGCAAAACGCGGTGTCGGCATTGAGCTGGTGCGCAATGGCTCCCGCGGCCTGTTCTGGCTGGAGCCCATGGTCGAGGTGCAGACCGGTGCAGGCCGCATCGCCTACGGGCCCGTGGAGGTTGAGGACGTGGCCGGCCTTTTTGACGCTGGCTTTCAGTTGGGCGGCATGCATGTGTTGCAGCTGGGCCTGACCGAAGAGATTCCGTACCTGAAAAGGCAGGAGCGCCTGACTTTCGCACGCATGGGCGTGACGGACCCGCTGTCGCTGGCCGACTACCAGGCGCACGAAGGCTATGCCGGCTTGCGCCATGCCCTGGGGCTTCCCGCCACAGAGATCGTGCAGCAGGTGCTGGACGCCGGCCTGCGCGGACGCGGCGGTGCGGCGTTTCCGGCTGGCATCAAATGGAAAACCGTGGCGGGCCTGAAAGCCAGCCAGAAATATGTGGTTTGCAACGCCGACGAAGGCGACTCAGGCACGTATTCCGACCGCATGACAATGGAGGGTGACCCCTTCGTGCTGATCGAAGGCATGACGATTGCCGCGGTGGCCACCGGCGCCACGCAGGGTTATGTCTACATCCGCTCTGAATATCCCCACGCGGTGGCGACCATGCGCGAGGCCATCACCATCGCCGAGGCGGGCGGCTTTCTGGGCGACAACATCCTCGGCTCGGGCCACAGCTTTCACCTGCATGTGCGCAAGGCTGCGGGCGCGTATGTCTGCGGCGAAGAAACCGCCATGCTGGAAAGCCTGGAAGGCAAACGCGGCATCGTGCGTGCCAAGCCGCCGATTCCTGCCATCCAGGGCCTGTTCGGCAAGCCGAGCGTGATCAACAACGTCATTACCTTTGCTTCGGTGCCCATCATCCTGTCGCGCGGCGCCACGTTTTACAAAGACTATGGTGTGGGCCGCTCCAGGGGCACCCTGCCCATCCAGCTGGCCGGCAACATCAGATTCGGCGGGCTGGTCGAAAAAGCCTTCGGCGTGACCTTGCGCGAGCTGATGTACGACTACGGTGGCGGTTCGGCCTCAGGCCGGCCCATCAAGGCGGTGCAGGTCGGCGGCCCGCTGGGCGCCTATGTGCCTGAATCGCAATGGGACACGCCGCTTGACTACGAAGCCTATGCGGCCGTGGGCGCAGTGGTGGGCCATGGCGGCATCGTGGTGCACGACGACACGGCCGACATGGCCAGCCTGGCGCGCTACGCGATGGAGTTTTGCGCGATCGAATCCTGCGGCAAGTGCACGCCGTGCCGCATCGGCTCCACCCGCGGCGTGGAAGTGATAGACCGCATCGCCAACGGCCCAGGGGAGCAGCGTCCGCAGCAAATCAAGCTGCTGCGCGATCTGTGCGACACCATGGTTCACGGCTCGCTGTGCGCCATGGGCGGCATGACGCCTTTCCCGGTGCTTTCGGCACTCGACCATTACCCGCAGGACTTCGGCATGACCGTGCCGGATCGCAAAGCCGCCTGAACCGACAGCAACGGCAGCACCCCAACAAGACGCACAGGAGACCCCCATGCTCGAACACCTCAAAGAAACCGATTACGGCACCCCCAAACGCGAGTCCACCCAGGAAGTCACGCTGGAGATCGACGGCGAAAGCGTCACGGTTCCCGCTGGCACTTCGCTCATGCGCGCCGCGGTCGATGCAGGCATCCAGGTGCCCAAGCTGTGCGCCACCGACAGTCTGGAGCCTTTTGGCTCCTGCCGCTTGTGCATGGTTGAAATTGATGGACGCAAGGGCTTTCCGGCCTCTTGCACCACACCGGCAGAAGCCGGCATGAAGGTGCGTACCCAGTCGCCGCGCCTGCAAGAGCTGCGCAAGGGCGTGATGGAGCTCTACATCTCTGATCACCCCTTGGACTGCCTGACCTGTTCGGCCAACGGCAACTGTGAGCTGCAGGACATGGCCGGCGTGACCGGGCTGCGCGAAGTACGTTACGGCATGGAGGGCGCCAACCATTTCCGCAACGAGAGCAAGCCGGCAATCGACAATTCCAACCCCTACTTCAGCTACGACGCCTCCAAATGCATTGTGTGCAACCGTTGCGTGCGCGCCTGCGAAGAAACCCAGGGTACGTTTGCACTGACCATCAGCGGCCGCGGCTTTGAGTCGCGCGTGTCGCCGGGACAAGACCAGCCCTTCATGGAATCCGAATGCGTGAGCTGCGGCGCCTGCGTCGAGGCCTGCCCCACCGCCACGCTGCAAGAAAAAACCGTCATCATGCTGGGCCAGCCCGAGCACAACAAGATCACCACCTGCGCTTACTGCGGCGTGGGTTGTGCCTTCAAGGCCGAGATGAAGGGCAATGAAGTGGTGCGCATGGTGCCGTGGAAAGACGGCAAAGCCAACGAAGGCCATGCCTGCGTCAAGGGCCGTTTTGCCTGGGGCTACGCCACCCACAAGGACCGCATCACCAAGCCCATGATCCGCAAAAACATCAGCGACCCGTGGCAGGAAGTGAGCTGGGACGAGGCCATCAACTACGCCGCGAGCGAGTTCCGCCGCATCCAGGCCGAGCACGGCAAGGATTCGATTGGCGGCATCACCTCGTCGCGCTGCACCAACGAAGAAACCTACCTGGTGCAAAAGCTGGTGCGCGCCGCTTTCGGCAACAACAATGTCGACACCTGCGCCCGCGTCTGCCACTCGCCCACCGGTTACGGACTGAGCCAGACCTATGGCACCTCCGCCGGCACACAGACCTTCAAGTCGGTTGAAAAGGCCGACGTGATCCTGATCATCGGCGCCAACCCGACCGACGGCCACCCGGTGTTTGCCTCGCGCATGAAAAAGCGCCTGCGAGAAGGCGCACGGCTGATCGTGGTGGATCCGCGCCAGATCGACATCGTGCGTTCCCCGCACGTGGAGGCTGAGTTTCACCTGCAGTTGCGACCCGGCACCAACGTGGCCATGATCTCGTCGCTGGCCCATGTGGTGGTGACGGAAGGCCTGCTGGCCGGCGACTATATTGCCGAGCGCTGCGACGAAAAGTCATTCCGCGAATGGCGCGAGTTTGTGGCCCGCCCCGACAATTCTCCTGAAGCCATGGAAGCCGTCACCGGCGTGCCCGCGGCAGACGTTCGCGCAGCCGCCCGCCTCTACGCCACAGGCGGCAATGCTGCCATTTACTACGGCCTGGGCGTGACGGAGCACGCACAGGGATCGACCATGGTCATGGGCATTGCCAACCTGGCCATGGCCACCGGCAATGTGGGCCGCGAAGGTGTGGGTGTGAACCCGCTGCGCGGCCAGAACAATGTGCAGGGCGCCTGCGACATGGGTTCTTTCCCGCATGAACTGCCGGGCTACCGCCATGTGTCCGACAGCACGGTGCGCGCCGAATTCGAAACAGCCTGGGGCGTGACGCTGAACGAAGAGCCCGGCCTGCGCATCCCGAACATGTTTGACGCGGCCGTGGCCGGCAGCTTCCTGGGCCTGTATTGCCAGGGCGAAGACATCGTGCAGTCCGACCCCGACACCCAGCACGTGGCCAAGGCCCTCACCTCGATGGAATGCATCGTGGTGCAGGACATCTTCCTGAACGAAACCGCCAAGTACGCGCATGTGTTTTTGCCTGGTTCTTCCTTCCTGGAAAAAGACGGCACCTTCACCAATGCCGAGCGGCGCATCTCGCGCGTGCGCAAGGTCATGCCGCCCAAGGCGGGGCTGGCCGACTGGGAAGTCACCGTCAAGCTGTCCAATGCGCTGGGCTATCCGATGAAGTACGTGCATCCGCGCGACATCATGGCCGAGATCGCGGCGCTGACGCCGACTTTTCGCGGCGTGACCTTTGCCAAGATCGAAAAGCACGGCAGCGTGCAGTGGCCTTGCAACGAAGACACGGCAGAGCTCGGCACCGAGTTCATGCATAAGGACAAGTTTGTGCGCGGCAAAGGCCGCTTCATCATCACGCAGTACGTCGCCACGGATGAAAAGGTCACGCGCAAATTCCCGCTGCTGCTCACCACCGGCCGCATCCTGTCGCAGTACAACGTCGGCGCCCAGACGCGCCGCACCGACAACAACCAGTGGCACAGCGAAGACCGGCTGGAGATTCATCCGCACGACGCGGAAGACCGGGGCATCAAGCCTGACGACTGGGTGGGCATTGAAAGCCGTGCCGGGCAAACGGTATTGCGTGCAGTGATCACCGAACGCATGCAGCCGGGCGTGGTCTACACCACCTTCCACTTCCCCGAATCGGGCGCCAACGTCATCACCACCGACAGCTCCGACTGGGCCACCAACTGCCCGGAATACAAGGTCACTGCGGTGCAGGTTATGCCGGTGGCGCAGCCGTCGGAATGGCAAAAATCCTACTCGCGCTTCAACAAGCAGCAACTGCAGTTGCTGGATGCGGCGTCACAACCGGCGGGCGGTCCGCTTGCCGGTGCAGCGGAGGCAGCTCATGCAGGTGGTTGAAGGTTGCCGTGAAGCCCCTGTGACGGGGGTGCGGGCACATCGCCCGTTTGACCGGTCGGACTGGGTAGCCGAAGAGGTGCCTGTGGCGCTGGAGTACAACGGCATCTCGCACGCCGTGATGCTGGCCAGCCCCTCCGACCTCGAAGACTTTGCCTTCGGCTTTTCCGTCACCGAAGGCATCGTGGACGACTACACGCAGATTCACGACATTGAACAGACCAGCAGTGAGCAAGGGGAGACGCTGCACCTGACCATTGCGGCATCGTGCTTTGCGCGTTTGAAAGACCGTCGCCGCAGCATGACCGGCCGCACCGGCTGCGGCCTGTGCGGTACGGAAAGCCTCGAGCATGCGGTGCGCCTGCCGCCGCGCGTGCAGGGCGGCGGGGAGTTTGAAGCGGGCGCCATCACCCGCGCCCTGATCAACCTGCGCGAGCAGCAATTGCTGCTCAGCGCCACCGGTGCCACCCACGCGGCCGCCTGGTGCAATGCCGAAGGCGATATCGTGGTGCTGCGCGAAGACGTCGGCAGGCACAACGCGCTGGACAAGCTGATTGGCGCGCTGCAGCGCCGCCGCATGAACGGCGTAGGGGCCGATGCGGGTTTTATCGTCGTCACCAGCCGCGCCAGCTACGAGATGGTGCACAAAACAGCCATGGCCGGCGTGACGTTGCTGGCGGCCGTGTCGGGCGTGACGGGTCTGGCGATTGATGTGGCGCAAACCGCCGGCGTGGCGCTTCTGGGTTTTGTGCGCGGGGAGGATCTTTCCGTGTACAGCCACAAGGAGCGTGTCAACCTGGAGTACATCCTGTGAACAACGACAACCTGATCCGCATGGTCAACCAGATCGGCGCATTCTTTGAAACCATGCCTGACCGCACGGAAGCCCTGCAGGAACTGGCCATGCACCTCAAGAAATTCTGGGACCCGCGGATGCGCAAGGCGCTGCTGGAGCTGATCGAGAGCCATGGCGGCGAAGGGATCAGCGACGTGGTGCGCCGTGCCGCGCTGGAGCACCGCTCCCTACTAATTTAGAAGGTTATTGAGGTTATTACAAGCGCCTTATTTGTCCGCCGTACACTGCGGGCATGTCGGATTTCCTGCTGCAGTCCCCTGAAACAGATGCCATGCTGCACCGCCCGTGCACCGCGGTCGCCGTTGTCATGCGCCGCGAGCGCATCGACAACCGCTGGCAGCCCTGGCGCTGGGAACTGGCCGACATCGTCCCCCACGAAGACGCCTTTGGCGCCGCGCCGCGCCTCTTGCTGAAAGACGAGCGCGAAGAGCGCTGGCTGCACCCCGGCTTCAAGGTCGAGCTTTTCACCGACGACGCCGAAGGCTACTACCTCAATGCCAGCACCGGGCAGCCCTGCTTCTGGGTGGTCTGGCGCATGGAAGAAGAGGCCCTGCTGGCCGATGAACCCATCGCGATTCCGCAGATCGTCACCTTGAGTTACCACGATGCCGGGCGGTGGCTGGATGCGCAGGAAACGGTGGAGCAGGTGCCCGCGCCGCCGCAGGTCGTGCAGTGGCTGCAGCAGTTTGTGGACCAGCATTACGTGCTGGAGGCCAAGCGCCGGCAGCGCCCGCAGAGCTTTAAGCCGCTGACGGACCGCTTCGGTAATCCGGCGCGGGTCAGCACGGAAAAGAAAACCGGCGGAGGCCAGCATGGCTGACGAACCGAAGGGCTTTTTGGGGCGATGGTCCCGCCGCAAGGCCGACGCTGTGATGGGCAAACCACTGGAAGAACCGGTTGTGGCTGCACCACCGGCAACGGATGCCAACGCGCCCGCCCTGCAAGTCCAGACACCCCAGGAACCGGCGCAAAAATCACCGGAAAATCCGCCGGAAAAGAAAGCGCTCACGCTGGCCGACGCCAGGCTGCTCACCAAGGATTCCGACTTCAAGCCCTTTATGGCCGGCGATGTGACGCCCGACGTGCGCAACGCGGCCATGAAGCAACTCTTTGCCGACCCGCATTTCAATGTGATGGACGGCCTGGACATCTACATCGATGACTACTCCAAGTCCGACCCCATCCCCGAGGGCATGCTGCGGCAGATGACGAGTGCGAAGTTTCTCAATCTCTTTGATGACGATGAGGACAAGGAGAAAGAGAAAAACAAAAGCAGCGCAGAGGACGCGGCAGGCGAAGACCAAGCGAAGGCTGCCGACCCGCAAGACGACCCCGTCAACCTGCCACGGGAAAGCGCCAATAACCCCACGGGCGAAACCGTGGCACAGTCCTATGAAAATCCGGACATAGCCCCGTCGCAAGCGCCAGGCGCTTTATCAACCAGCCAATCCCAGCCCGACCCGGCCGGTGCCAGCCAAGAAGACCATGCCCACACTGATTTGCGACTGCAACCAGACCATGCCGCTCCAGCCCCAGGCGCTGGGCGCGGCACTTAACGAGACCCTGACGCTGCATTCGGCGCTGTGCCGCCGCGAGGTGGGCGCCTTCCAGAAGGCCGCGCAGTCCGGCGACGATGTCGTCGTGGCCTGTACCCAGGAGAAGCGGCTGTTTGCCGAAGTGGGCGAGCAGACCCAGGGCGTCACCTCGGTGGTGAAGTTCGTCAATATCCGCGAGACCGGCGGCTGGAGCAAAGACGCCGCCGGCGCCACGCCGAAAATCGCGGCCCTGCTGGCCGCGGCCCACCTGCCGGACGCCGAACCGGTGTCCACCGTCACCTACAAAAGCGCCGGGCGCCTGCTCATCGTGGGCGCACTCGACCAGGCAGAGCAGGTGGCGGCGCTTGTGGCCGACACGCTGGACGTGACCATCTTCGCCCAGGGCGTTTCGTCCCAGGCGCAGGCCGGGTTTCCCTCGCAAGAACGCAAATATCCTGTGATCAGCGGTGAGCGGCTCGCGCTCAAAGGCTGGCTGGGTGCGTTTGAGGCCAGCTGGGACAAGACCAACGCTATCGACCTGGACCTTTGCACACGATGCAATGCCTGCGTCGCCGTGTGCCCCGAAGGCGCCATCGACCTGAGCTACCAGGTCGATGCAGCCAAATGCACATCCCACCGTGATTGCGTAGCCGTATGCAAGGTGGCCGGTGCCATTGACTTCAACCGCGCATCGCAAACACTCACGGAAGCGTTTGACCTGGTGCTCGACCTTGCTGCTAAACCCCTGGTCGCGCTGCACGCGCCACCCCAAGGCTACTTTGCCCTGAATGTATCCGCCGGCCTGGCCTCACCCGGCCTGCTGGCCACGGTGGTCAAGCTGCGCGACATGGTCGGCGAGTTTGAAAAGCCCAAATTCTTCGCCTACAAGCAAAAGCTCTGCGCCCACAGCCGCAATGAAACCGTGGGCTGCAATGCCTGCATCGACATTTGCTCGGCAGGTGCCGTTAGCAGCGAGAAAAGCAGGCAGCAGATCGTCGTCAACCCCAATCTCTGCGTGGGCTGCGGCGCCTGCACCACCGTGTGCCCGACGGGGGCGCTCACTTACGCCTACCCGCGTGCCAGTGAGCAGGGCGTGCGCATCAAGACCCTGCTGTCGGCATATGCCAAAGCCGGCGGCACGCAACCGGTGCTGCTGTTTCACAGCCAGGACAGCGGCCAGCAGGCGGTCGAGGCTCTGGGCCGCACTGCGCGGCTGCAAAAAACCGTGCGGGGCGTTCCGGCCAATGTGATCCCGCAGGCGTTGTGGCACACGGCCAGCGTGGGCCTGGATTTGTGGCTCAGCGCCATTGCCTTTGGTGCGTCCCAGGTCGCCGTGCTGGTGACGCGCGAAGAGGCGCCTGCTTACCTCGAAGGCCTGGCGGATCAAATGCGGGTCGCGCAAACTCTGCTCAATGGCCTGGGCTATGCGGGCGTTCACTTTCATCTGATGCACGCCGGCGAAGGCGCTGACGCCGTGGCCGGGCTCGATGCCAGCCTTCAGGCGCTGGCGCGAGGCCGTCCCACAGTGCCCGCCACTGCGGCGCGTTTTGCTGTGGCGCAGGAAAAGCGCAGCACGCTCGACATGGCGCTGGACCACCTCATGGGCCAGGCGCCCGCCGCCTTGCCCGAGGCGATCGCGCTGCCCGCCAAAGGCTCGCCCTTCGGCAGCCTGACCGTCAACGCCGACACCTGCACGCTGTGCCTGAGCTGCGTGAGCGCCTGCCCCGCCAGCGCACTGCAAGACAACCCGGACCGCCCCCAGCTCAAGTTCATCGAAAAAAACTGCGTGCAGTGCGGCCTGTGCGCCACCACATGCCCTGAGGATGCCATCACGCTGCAGCCGCGCCTGTTGCTCACACCGCTACGCAAAGAGGCGCGCGTGCTCAACGAGAGCCAGCCCTACCAGTGCATACGCTGCAGCAAACCCTTCGGCACGCTCAAGGCCATCGAGTCCATGCTCGGCAAGCTCGCGGGGCACGCGATGTTCCAGGGTGCGGCCGCCGACCGCCTCAAGATGTGCAGTGACTGCCGCGTCATCGACATTTATTCCGCCGACAACGAGCTCAAGATCACCGACATCCGGTGAGCCCAAAGAACCAGACGCCACCATGACGCAAGCCCAACTTACCGCCTCTACCCTGGACGAAGAAACCGCGCGGGCCGAAGTCTATGGCTTGCTGGCCGCGCTTTACTATTCGGCACCCTCCGCAGAGTTGCATGAAAACCTCCGCGTTGCCGTGACTGAGGCACCCGCCGCAGGAGGCTTGCTCGAAAGTTCGTGGGGCGAACTCGTCGCAGCCGCCCGCGCACACAGCCTGGCCGACATCACTCGCGAACACGACGCCCTGTTCGGCGGCGTCGGCAAACCCGAGGTGTACCTCTTTGGTTCGCACTACCTCAGCGGTTTCCTCAATGAGAAGCCGTTGGCGGCCTTGCGCACCGACATCGCCGCGTTAGGCCTGGCACGTGACGAGACCATGCCCGAGACCGAAGACCATGTGGCCTACCTGTGCGAAGTCATGCGCTACCTGATCGCCGGCGACGATGTCGAGGTAGCCAATTTGACACGCCAGCGAGAATTTTTCGCGCGTCATGTCCAGCCCTGGGTGCCGCTGATGTGCGATGCCATCACGGCGCATCCCAAGGCGCGTTTTTATGCCGCGCTCGCGGCCTTTACCCAGACCTTCATCAGCGTTGAGGCGCAGGGCTTCGACATGCTGGCCTGAGGGATGCATGAACTTTTTTTTTCTCAAAATGAGACAGCTTTTGAATGGCCAGCCGGCCAGAGCCGCCGAGTCTGACAATAAGATCGCCTATCGTTTTCCCTAGACTTGGACGTTGAGCGGCGCTAACCATTGTGGTGCGCAGCGCTCTGCCTTACAGTACTATGCAAACGGTTACATAGCCAGCAAGCCTTCCCCTGGAGATCACCATGCAGGACAGCCAGCCAAAACCCTCACGCAGGGGATTCTTTTTCGGCGCAGCCGCCACAGGCGCGGCAGCCGCGGCCATCGTCGCGTTGCCCGGCGCACCTGCGCTTCAAGCCGAGCTTCCAGAGCCCAAGCCGGCCCCTGAAAAAGGCGGCGGCTACAGCCTCTCGGAACACGTCAAGCGCTACTACAAGACCACCCGCATCTAGATAGCCCTGGCTTCCAGTTCCGCCCGACCGGCCCCCCCGATTTCACCTTCTACGGAGAGCTTCATGCTGCTCACGAAAAAATCTTCTGATGTCCATCCCGTGCATCGCGCGGGTTCCGCGCGCTTTGTGCAAAGCCTGTCGCGGGGCCTGTCCAATGCGCTGCCCACCATGGACCGCCGCGCCTTCCTGCGCCGCTCCGGCCTGGGTGTCGGCGTCGGCCTGGCCGCTACGCAATTAACCCTGGTCAAAAAGGCCAAGGCCGCCACACCGGGCGCTGGCGACGGCACGGGAAAGATCGAAGTCAAGCGCACCGTCTGCAGCCATTGCTCTGTCGGCTGTGCGGTCGACGCCGTAGTAGAGAACGGCGTCTGGGTCCGCCAGGAGCCGGTGTTTGATTCGCCCATCAACCTTGGGGCCCATTGCGCCAAGGGCGCTGCCCTGCGCGAGCACGGCCACGGCGAATACCGCCTGCGCTATCCGATGAAGCTGGTGAACGGAAAATACGAGCGCATCAGCTGGGACGTCGCCCTGAAGGAAATCACCGACCGCATGCTGGAGCTGCGCAAGGCCAGCGGCCCTGACTCGGTGTATGTGGTGGGGTCGTCCAAACACAACAACGAGCAGGCCTACCTGCTGCGCAAGTGGATGAGCCTGTGGGGCAGCAACAACTGCGACCACCAGGCCCGCATCTGCCACTCCACCACGGTGGCCGGCGTCGCCAACACCTGGGGCTACGGCGCCATGACCAATTCGTACAACGACATGCAAAACAGCAAGGTCGCCCTGTACATCGGCTCCAACGCGGCCGAGGCCCACCCCGTCAGCCTGCTGCACATGCTGCACGCCAAGGAAACCGGCTGCAAGATGATCGTGGTCGATCCGCGCTTTACCCGCACTGCCGCCAAGGCCGACGAATACATCCGCATCCGCTCCGGCTCCGACATCCCCTTCCTGTTCGGCATGCTGTATCACATCTTCAAGAACGGCTGGGAAGACAAGAAGTACATCAACGACCGTGTCTACGGCATGGACAAGGTCAAGGAAGACGTGCTGGCCAAATGGACGCCCGACAAGGTGGAAGAAGCCTGTGGCGTGCCCGAGGCGCGTGTCTACATGGCTGCTGAGATGATGGCCAAGAACCGGCCGTCCACCATCGTCTGGTGCATGGGCCAGACCCAGCACACCATCGGCAACGCCATGGTTCGTGCTTCGTGCATCCTGCAGCTGGCGCTGGGCAATGTCGGTGTTTCCGGCGGCGGTACCAACATCTTCCGCGGTCACGACAACGTGCAGGGCGCCACCGACGTCGGCCCCAACCCCGATTCGCTGCCCGGCTACTACGGCCTGGCCGAGGGCTCCTGGAAGCACTTCGCAAAGATCTGGGGCGTCGAGTTCGACTGGATCAAGGGGCGTTATGCCTCCGCCGCCATGATGGGAAAACCCGGCATCACGGTCTCGCGCTGGATCGACGGCGTGATGGAGAAAAACGAATTCATCGACCAGGACTCCAACCTGCGCGGCGTCTTCTTCTGGGGCCACGCGCCCAACTCACAGACGCGCGGCCTGGAAATGAAACGCGCGATGGACAAGCTGGACCTGCTGGTGGTGGTGGATCCGTATCCATCGGCCACCGCCGCCATGGCGGCCATGCCCGGCAAGGCCGAAGACCTCAACCCCAACCGCGCGGTGTATTTGCTGCCGGCCGCCACGCAGTTTGAAACCAGCGGCTCGGTGACGGCTTCCAACCGTTCCATCCAGTGGCGCGAAAAAGTGATCGAGCCGCTCTGGGAGAGCCGTACCGACCACATGATCATGCACCAGTTCGCCGAAAAGCTCGGCTTTGCCAGAGAGCTTTCCAAGAACTACAAGATGCAAAAGGTCAAGGGCATGGACGAGCCCGTGCCCGAAGACATCCTGCGCGAGATCAACAAGACCTGCTGGACCATCGGCTACACCGGCCAGAGCCCGGAGCGCCTCAAGGCGCACATGCGCAACATGCACCTGTTCGACGTCAAGACCCTCAAGTCCAAAGGCGGCGTTGACAAGGCAACCGGCTACGACACCACGGGCGATTACTTCGGCCTGCCATGGCCCTGCTACGGCACGCCCGAGATGAAACACCCGGGCTCGCCCAACCTGTATGACACCTCCAAACATGTGATGGAAGGCGGCGGTAACTTCCGCGCCAACTTCGGCGTGGAACGCGAAGGCAAAAACCTGCTGGCAGAAGACGGATCCCATTCCAAGGGTGCCGACATCCAGACCGGCTACCCCGAGTTCGACCACCTGCTGGTCAAAAAACTCGGCTGGTGGGACGAGCTGACCGATGCCGAGAAAACCGCCGCCGAAGGCAAGAACTGGAAGACCGACTCATCGGGCGGCATCATCCGCGTTGTCATGAAGAACCATGGCTGCCATCCCTTCGGCAATGCCAAGGCGCGCGCCGTGGTCTGGAACTTCCCCGACGCCATTCCGCAGCACCGCGAGCCGCTTTACGGCAACCGGGCCGACCTCATGGCCAAGTACCCGACGCACGACGACAAGAAAGCCTTCTGGCGCCTGCCCACGCTGTACAAAACCATCCAGCAAAAGAACATCGCCGACAAGGTGCATGAGAAATTCCCGTTGGTCATGACCTCCGGTCGGCTGGTGGAATATGAAGGCGGCGGCGAAGAAACCCGCTCCAACCCCTGGCTGGCCGAACTGCAGCAGGAGATGTTCATCGAGATCAACCCCAAGGTCGCAGCCGAAAAAGGCATACGCAACGGCGAACGCGCCTGGGTCAGCACCCCCACCGGCGCACGCCTCAATGTGCAGGCCCTGGTGACCGAGCGCGTGGGGCCTGACACCGTGTTCATGCCTTTCCACTTCTCGGGCCGCTGGCAAGGCGCCGACATGCTGGCGTACTACCCGAATGGCGCGGCACCGGTTGTGCGCGGCGAGGCAATCAACACGGCAACAACATACGGCTACGACAGCGTCACGATGATGCAAGAAACAAAAACGACGGTCTGCAACGTCGAAAGGGCATAAACATGACCCCCACGCTTTTCACTTCGTGTAATGCGCTGCCCCCCGAGGGGGCCGCTGCGCCTGCGGCCCGGCAAAGCCGGTTCCGCGGCCCCTGCTTGGGCAGAGCCCCGCGCAAGCTTCCGATCAAACGGTTTTCTCTGGAGACGTCATGGCACGCATGAAATTTGTTTGTGATGCGGAGCGCTGCATCGAATGCAACGGCTGCGTCACCGCCTGCAAAAACGAAAACGAAGTCCCGTGGGGTGTGAACCGCCGCCGCGTGGTCACACTCAACGACGGTGTTCCCGGCGAGAAATCCATCTCGGTGGCCTGCATGCACTGTAGCGACGCCCCCTGCATGGCCGTCTGCCCTGTCAACTGCTTTTACCGCACCGACGAAGGCGTGGTCCTGCATGACAAGGACGTCTGCATTGGCTGTGGCTACTGCTCCTACGCCTGCCCGTTCGGCGCACCGCAGTTCCCGGCTGCCGGCACCTTTGGCGTGCGCGGCAAGATGGACAAGTGCACCTTCTGCGCCGGCGGCCCTGAAGTCAACGGCAGCCAGGCCGAGTTTGAAAAGTACGGCCGCAACCGCCTGGCCGAAGGCAAGCTGCCGGCCTGCGCCGAAATGTGCTCAACCAAGGCCCTGCTCGCCGGCGACGGTGATGTGGTCGCCGACATCTTCCGCAACCGTGTGGTGCAACGCGGCAAGGGCGCCGAAGTCTGGGGCTGGGGCACGGCCTACGGATCCAAACAGGCCGGTCAGCCGCCCGCAGGAGCCAAATCATGATGCGCCTTCTTGTCTGGACCCTCTCCTTGTCGGCTTTGTCGGCCTGCGGCGAAAAACCGCAAACCCTGGGCAGCGGTGTGAAAAGCGACGGCGCCGCCTACCAGGGCGTGCAAACCCAGTTTGCGGCGCCAGGCTGGAAGGCCGGCGACAAGACCAGCTGGGAGCAAGGCCTGAAGGCCCGCGCGCAGAACAGCCAGAACGAGTACAACAAGATCGGTAGCTCGAAATAGTGACCGGAGGCCTTATGTATCGTGCGCGAACAGCTATATTTTTCATAGCGGCCAGCCTGGCGGGACTTGCCTGCGCGCAGGCGCCTGCGGCTCCGCCGGCCACCGCCGCGCCTGCTACCGCTCCCGCCGCCACCGGCGGCATCCAGGGCCAGAACATCTTTGAGGTCAAGCCCGAGGCCAGCGCCGACCCCAACTACGCCAAGCAGACCAATGGTGAACGCGCAAAAGTGCAACCGGGCAACAACGCGCCCATGTGGCGCCAGGTGGGCGAGGGCGTCACCGGCTACAGCAGCCTGCCCAAGAGCGAAGCGCCCGAAGCCGGCAACCTGATTCAGCCCTTTGTGCAGTACCCCGGCTCACGCCTGACCAACGCCGGCGAAGCCTGGCGACAGGTGCGCAACAACTGGATCATTCCCTATGGGGGCTCGCTGTTCCTGATCGTGCTGTTGGCCATCGCGATTTTTTACTTCAGCAAGGGTTCGATCAAAATCCACGGCGTCGACACCGGCCGCAAGATCGAACGATTCACGCCGTTTGAGCGTGCCGCGCATTGGTCCAACGCGATCGCGTTCTGCATCCTGGCCATCTCAGGTCTGGTCATGGCGTTTGGCAAATTCTTTCTGCTGCCCGTGATCGGTGGCGCGCTCTTCGGCTGGCTGACCTGGACCCTCAAGACCATGCACAACTTTGCCGGCCCGCTGTTCGCGGTGTCGCTGGTGATCGTGTTCCTGACCTTCCTGCGCGACAACTGGCCGCAAAAGGGCGATCTGCACTGGCTGGCCAAAGGCGGTGGCCTGATCACGGGCGGCGAAGAACCGCCTTCGAACCGTTTCAACGCCGGCGAAAAACTCATCTTCTGGGGCGGCGTGTTCTTCCTGGGCATCGTGGTGGTGTCGTCGGGCTTTGTGCTCGACAAGCTGCTGCCCGGCCTGATCTATGAGCGCTCGACGATGCAGGTCGCACACATGGTGCACGCCGTGGCCACCGTGCTCATGATGTGTTTGTTCCTCGGCCATATCTACCTCGGCACCATCGGCATGCAGGGCGCCTACAAGGCCATGCGTACAGGTTACGTCGATGAGACCTGGGCCCGTGAGCACCACGAATACTGGTATGACGATGTCAAAGCCGGGAACATTCCGGCCCAACGCAGCAAGCCTGTTGACCCGCCCGGCCAGACGGCGCAGGCATAAGCCCCGAAGAGTTGTAGTGAGGAATCCCATGAAAAAAATTCTGATCATGAGCTTGCTGGCCGCCGCATCGGCCGCGTCGCTGGCCAAACTGCCCGCCCTGAGCGACGAAGCCAAGGCCAAGGCCGCAGAAGCGGCCGCCAAGACCGCCTGGACCGGCAAGCTGGAGGCCTACCAGCTGTGCAAATCGCAAGACAAGGTCGCCGCCAGCTATTACAAAACGGCCAAGGCCACCGGCAAAGAGACCAAACCGCCGACGCCTGCACCTGCTTGCGCGGACCCCGGCCCCTTCGCCTACACCCCGCCTGCAGCAAAGCCGATCGAAGCGGCCGGCGCGCATTCACCCGCAGGCAACGCTACCAGCCCGCCCAGTACCAAGCAGCCCGATGCGGTTGGAAACCCCGCCAAGAAGTCTTGAGCCATCCTGCTGAGTCGTTTCGTTTCCCAAAAAGCCGACCCCGCGAGGGGCCGGCTTTTTTGTTGTAGTCTTCCCTCATGCCCGCCTCGACACCCCCTCTTTCACGTCCGCAAAGCCTGCCCCGGCTGACCAACGCCCAGGCGCCCCTGACCTGCGAGGTTGATGCCGTCAATGAATATGGCGAGGCGCACAAGGTCGCCATCCCCGCCGAGCGCGCCCTCACGGTGTATGTCGACAAGCGCGAGCTTGTGACGCTCATGACATTGGGCGCTCACCCCGAGTTGCTGGTGCTCGGCTACCTGCGCAACCAGCGGCTGGTCAAGGATGTGACCGATATCGAGTCCATCACCGTCGACTGGGACGTGGGCGCGGCTGCCGTCAAGACACACCACGGCATTGAAGACATTGAAGAGAAAACCTCGCGCCGTGTGGTCACCACGGGTTGCGGGCAGGGCAGTGTGTTTGGCGGCCTGATGGACGAAGTCGACAGCATCGTGCTGCCCGCTGATGCACGTATTACCCAGGCCCAGTTGTATTCCCTCGTCAACACCATACGACTCAAGGAAACGACGTACAAATCCGCCGGCTCGGTGCATGCGTGTGCATTGTTTGCGATGACGGCGGGCGACCCTGAAATGCTGCTCTTCGTGGAAGACGTGGGCCGCCACAACGCCATAGACACCATCGCTGGCTGGATGTCCATGCAAGACAGCCCATCGGTGAATGAGGCGAACAAAGTTTTCTACACCACAGGCCGCCTCACCAGCGAAATGGTCATCAAGTCCGCGCAGATGGGGGTGCCCATTGTGGTCTCGCGCAGCGGCATCACGCAGATGGGCCATCAGGTCGCGCAGTCAGTCGGCCTGTGCGCGATTGGCCGCGCCACCAACAAGCGTTTTGTCTGTTATGCCAACCCGCAGCGGCTCAAGCTGCAGCCAGAACTGGCTGGCCCCCGCCCTCGCAATGTGGGCGCTGAGCCCTGAATCTGCCGTGGCATGATGCCGCCATGCACGACGCCCACGTCCAACACACCTCGCCTGGCATCCCGGAACCCTTGCTGAGCCCGGTGGACTGCGGCCGTCCTGATACCTCTGGCCGGCTGAGCACACTGCGCTGGATACTGGAGGGAGTTCGTGCTGCGTTTTTCCTATCTGTCCGCGTGGCGGGGAAAACGCCGACGCCATTGCAGGTGATGGGCATTGTGATGCTGGCCGCAACCATGGAAGTTGCGTTGATGCGGCTGGAAATTGCAGGCCCCGCGGTGTTTAACCTGCAGGCCTGGTTGTCGACATGGTGGACGATCGGGTTGGGCGTTGGCCTGGCGTGGTGGGCTTTTCCTGCTTCGGCAGTTGTGCCTGCCCCTGAAGCGGACGAGCCGGTTCCCGGTGACCAACCGCCTCGCGGTGTGGCGGCCTTTTTCGCGCTGTGGCTGGCAGCGGGGCTGCCCAATGTGCTGCTCGCCCAGGGCGTGGTTGCTGCGATTGCGCACGGCTGGATCAAGGCGGCGGTGTTTTCCGCTCCCTGGTTTTACTGGGCGTTGTATGCGGCGGTGACAGCCTGGGCGCTTGGCGTGAGCCTTTTCCTCTTCGTGCGTTTCGCCGGATGGACCTGGCGGACTGCCGTATTTGCGCTGGTCCTGCTGGCAACCACAGGCGTGTCCGCCTGGCAATTCGAGGTGCGTACCTGGGGGGCGGACTACGCGAGCCAGGCCCCTGAAGACAGCCGGCCCCGCCTGCAGCTGAGCCAGCAGGTTTTTGAAGAGCAGCAGGCGCTGATGGAAAAGACGATGGCCGCCATCGAGCCGCAGCGCCGCGGTATCACCGACGTCTACGGCCTGGTGTTTGCCCCTTATGCCGCAGAAGATGTGTTCCTGCGGGAAAGCACCATGGTCAGCCGTGTGCTTGCCGAGCGCTTCGATGCCGAAGGCCGCGTGATGCACCTGGTCAACCATGCCAGCACCGTGCAAACCCATCCCTGGGCCACCACGCTGAATTTGCAGCGCGCCATCGACGCGCTGGCCCAGCGCATGGATCGCGACAACGACGTGCTGGTGGTCTACATGACTTCGCACGGCGCCAGCGACTTCAAGCTGGCCGCCTCCCACTGGCCGCTGCAGGTACCGCCGCTCAGTCCCGGCGAGCTGCGCGAGGCGCTCGACAACGCCGGCATCCGCCACCGCGTGATCGCGATATCGGCCTGCTATTCCGGCGGCTGGATCGACACCCTGGCCAGCGATACCACCCTGGTCATGACGGCGGCCGACGCCACCCATACCTCTTACGGTTGTGGGCGCCTGTCCGAACTCACGTTCTTCGGCCGTGCCATGTTTGACGAGCAGCTGCGCAAGACACATTCTTTTGAGCAGGCTTTTTCCCGTGCCGTTCCGGTGATCAAGCAGCGCGAAATCGACGCCGGCAAGGACGACGGCTTTTCCAACCCGCAGATCAGGGCGGGAACCGGCATCGGGCCCGTGCTGCGCGCGCTGGAGCAGCGGCTGGATGCCTTGCCGGGCGCTCCGGTTTCGGCTCCAGCTCCAGCCCCGGTGGTGGCGGGACCCGGCTTCAAGACGTCTCCGTAACCCTGCACTAAATCCTTTGCAAAACCCGGCCATGATGCCGGGATGCGGACTTTGCGTTATGGTCTGCGCATGAACACCCTTTTCCTCAAGCTCGGCTGGAAAACCCTGTTGCGTGACCTGCGCGCCGGCGAGCTGCGCCTCCTGATCGTCGCGGTGACCCTGGCGGTTGCTGCGCTCACCGCGGTCGGTTTTTTTGCCGATCGCCTCAAGGGCGGCCTGCAACGCGATGCCCGTCAGCTGCTGGGCGGCGACGCCGTGATCCGCAGTGACGGCATCACACCGGAAGCCTTCATAGCCAAGGCGCAGGCGCTGGGCCTGAAGGCGATCTCCACCGTCACCTTTCCCACCAT
The DNA here is from genome assembly GCF_056405795.1 of Polaromonas sp. P1_F1. Classification (NCBI taxonomy): domain Bacteria; kingdom Pseudomonadati; phylum Pseudomonadota; class Betaproteobacteria; order Burkholderiales; family Comamonadaceae; genus Polaromonas; species Polaromonas sp. P1_F1. Next base: position 171,120 of record NZ_JBFUBJ010000003.1, on the reverse strand, counting down.
GGGCCGCGCCACCGACGCGGACGGCGGCGCCAGCAAGCTGGTGGCTTTCAAGGGGGTGCCGGAAGGTTATCCGCTGCGCGGCAGCATGAAAATCGCCGACAGCCTGGAAGGCCCCGGCGAGGACACGCGGGAAGTGCCGGCTCCCGGCACGGCCTGGGCCGACGCCTCGCTGCTCGATGCGCTGGGCCTCAAGCTCGGCCAGGCCCTGTTGATGGGCGACGCCAGCTTCAAGGTCACCCGCGTCATCGTGCAGGAGCCCGACCGCGGCGCCGGGTTCATCAGCTTTTCTCCCCGCGTGATGATCAACCAGGCCGACGTGGCCGCCACCAACCTGATCCAGCCCGCCAGCCGCACCAATTACCGCTTTGCCGTGGCCGGCGACGACAAGGCCGTCAAGGCCTATGTGAAGTGGGCCGCCGACGAGATCAAGAAACCCGGCGCGGAGTCGGGCATCCGCGGCGTGCGATTGGAGTCGCTCGAATCGGGCAGCCCCGAGATGCGGCAGACGCTGGACCGCGCGGAAAAATTCCTCAACCTGGTGGCCTTGCTGGCGGCCTTGCTGAGCGCGGTGGCGGTGGCCATCGTCGCGCGCGGTTTCGCCACCAAGCACCTGGACGACTGCGCCATGCTGCGCGTGCTGGGCCAGCCCCAGCGCACTATTGCCCTGGCCTACACCTTTGAGTTTGTCGTGGCCGGCATGCTGGCCAGCGCCCTTGGCGTGGCGCTGGGTTTCGCCGTGCATTACGCCTTTGTGCTGCTGCTGGCCGGGCTGGTTGAAACCGCGTTGCCGGCGGCCACCTGGTGGCCCGTCGTGTTCGGCATGGGCATGGGCCTGACGCTGCTGCTGGCCTTTGGCCTGCCGCCGGTGCTGCAGCTGGCGCAGGTGCCACCGCTGCGCGTCATCCGCCGCGACGTCGGCAACCTCAAACCCGCGTCAATGGCGGTGCTGGGCGTGGGTGTGGCCGGCTTTGCGGCCCTGCTGGTCGCCGCCAGCAGTGATTTGAAGCTGGGCCTGATTGCCGTCGGCGGTTTTGCCGGCGCGGTGCTGGTGTTTGCCGCGGCCAGTTTTGCCGCCGTCAAGCTGCTGCGCACCAGCGTCAACGAAGTTACCGCCCCGCGCTGGCTGGTGCTGGCCACGCGGCAGCTGTCCGCCCGGCCCATGTATGCCGTGGTGCAGACCAGCGCCCTTGCGGTCGGCCTGCTGGCCCTGATGCTGCTGGTGCTGCTGCGCACAGACCTCATCAGCAGCTGGCGCAAGGCGACGCCGCCCGATGCGCCCAACCGTTTTGTCATCAACGTGCAGCCGGAGCAGGGCGAGGCTTTCCAGAAAGCGCTGCGCGACGGCGGCGTGAAGAAGTTCGACTGGTACCCCATGATCCGCGGCCGCCTGGTGGCGGTGAACGGCAAGGCCGTCACGCCCGACGACTTTGAAGACGACCGCGCCAAGCGCCTGGTGGACCGCGAATTCAATTTGTCCAACAGTGCCGAGATGCCCGGTCACAACCAGGTCACCGGCGGGCGCTGGACGGGCGGCGAAAAAGACGCCGTGAGCGTGGAAGAAGGCCTGGCCAAAACACTGGGCCTCAAGCTAGGCGACTCACTGCGGTTTGACATCGGCGGCCAGCTCAGTGAAGCGAAGATCACCAGCCTGCGCAAGGTCGACTGGGGCTCCATGCGCGTCAATTTCTTTGTGATGTACCCGGTGGCGCAGCTCCCGGCCGATGTGCCTGTGTCCTTCATCAGCGCTTTTCGCGCACCCGAGCCGCCAGCCGCCGTGCCTGGCCAGCCGCATGCCCAGAGTTTTGACAACACGCTGGTCAGGGCATTTCCCAACATTACCAATGTCGACATGAGCAGCACCCTGGCGCAGGTGCAGCGCGTGCTCGACCAGGTGATACGCGCGGTGGAATTTTTGTTCGGCTTCACGCTGGCCGCGGGCCTGGTCGTGCTCTTCGCCGCCATCACTGCCACGCGTGAAGAGCGCGCCCGTGAATTCGCCATCATGCGGGCCGTGGGTGCGCGTGCTTCGCTGCTGCGGCAGGTGCAGCGGGCTGAATTGGCGGGCGTTGGTTTGCTGGCTGGCTTTCTGGCTTCCATCGTTGCGCTGGCGGTGGGCTGGGGTTTGGCTCGCTTTGTGTTTGACTTCAGCTGGACTGGTTCGTGGACGGTGCCTTTGGTGGGCAGCCTGGCGGGGGCTTTGCTGGCACTGGCGGCGGGGTGGTGGGGGTTGAGGTCGGTTTTGAATACGCCAGTGGTGGAGACTTTGCGGAAGGCGCAATAACGGCTCTTCCAATTCCCCTCTTTGCTGAGGCTGGGTTGATTTTCAGGACGTGTTTTTTGCTGAGGGTTGCTGGCCGGGGGTAGCCCGGCAGCTACTCACTTTTCTTTTGCTTCGCCAAAAGAAAAGTAAGCAAAAGAAAAGGCGACCCTGCTGTCTGCGACCCTACGCTTCGCTACGGGCAACCTGCGGTGCTCGGTCCAGGCGGGGTCTCGCTCGAACTCGCCTTCGGCTCAGACAATCGCGATCCCTGATCCGCCTGACCCTGCGCTCCTCGGCGCAGACAGAAGGGGTGGGGAGAAGAAATACCCAACAGCCGAAGACAGAACCCGGAATACCAGAAGAAACCAGGACTCGCCCTGGCGAGTCTTGGTTGGTATTTGTCTTTGGTATTCGGTCCCCGTTCCCGATTGGCCCTTGTGGATGCGCCGAGGAGCGGAGGTCCAGACGGACCAGGGCAAAAACTTGTTTGAGCGAAGCGAGTTGTTTTTGACCCCGGCTGGACCGAGCACCGCAGGTTGCCCGCAGCGAAGCGTAGGGACGCAGGAACCAGGGTCGCCTTTTCTTTGGTGACTTTCTTTTGGCGAAGCAAAAGAAAGTTACTTGCATGCCGGGCAACCCCCGGCCAGCAGAACTCATCAACGACCACACCCCATCGAATCAGCAGCAACCCAAAAAAGCCCCTCTCAACCAACCCCAAACCCCAACATTCGATAATCCCAAAATGCAGATAGAAGAAAAGCCCCCAGGAAACCCTCCCTTCGAAACTCCCTACGCCTGGATAGGCGGCGAAGAGCGCGTCAAGGCATTGGTCGAGCGCTTCTACGACCTGATGGACCTGGAGTCCGGCTACACAGCCCTGCGCGCCGCGCACGGCAGCACCCTGGACAACGCCCGCCAGCGCCTCTTCTGGTTTTTATGCGGCTGGCTGGGCGGGCCGCAGTACTACACCGACCGCTTCGGCCATCCGCGCCTGCGCATGCGCCACATGCCGCAACAAACCGGCGGCGGCTCGATCGGCATTGCCGAGCGTGACCAGTGGCTGGCGTGCATGGACCAGGCCATGCGTGAAACCGGTGTCGATGAAGCGCTGCGCATGCGGCTCAATGCGTCGTTTTTCCAGACGGCCGACTGGATGCGAAACAGGGGCGAGTGATGATGCAGCGTCCCGGTGCAATGCCGGGTCGCCGAATGCTATGAAAAATATAGCTGTTCGCGCCCGACTGCAAAGGGCTGCGGCCGGTATTGATACTCGCTAGATGGCGTATCGGCGCCGGCCGTGAGGCAGCACGTTGTGAAGCCACATGCGCTCACGGATGTGTGCCCGTAGCGAGTTGGCCGACAAATCATCCGGGTGATCCTCACCGCGATTGCGCGCGGCTTCTGCTGCCTTGGCGGGTTCGGGTTGCCTGTCTTTCTGGATGAAGTTGGTTTCCCTGAGCACATGGCCGCGCACAAAATCTCCCTGCCCGTCAATTTCGTCATACCAGTACACCGACGTCACGTGGGTTTCACTGGCTTCCACCTTGATGTCCCTCTGGACGATCCGGTGGCCATCTTCAATGCCAAGTTTTTTCCTGTGCAGCGCATTCATCCAGACAACTCCTCTTTGTTTTTAGTAAGGCGACTCTAACGAGATGAGACGCATTGCGCGGATGCGCCTGACAACTAAAGAAGGGGTCGGCGGTTTATTCCACAGGCCAGTGGTCTGAGGCCAACGGAAATGAGCATTCGTTCACATCCATGGCGGCTCGTTCCGGATTTGCCAGGCTCGAGAGCGGTGTCGGACTCGTCTCTGCATCGAGAGAGTCGGGCGTTTGTGCAGACCTCATCTCCCGATGTAGTCCGCCAACTCCTCCGGTGACCCGTTGGGAAAGGCTTCCTTCAGGCAGTCCAGGAAAGCGGATACGCGGGCGCTCAGCAGGCGGCGTGACGGATAGAGCGCCCAGAGGGCAATCTCCGGCCCCTTCACGTCACCCCAATGGACCAGGGTTCCGGCTGTGAGATCGTGGGAGATCAGCGAAAGGGGAATGCGCGCCGCCCCGACATTTGCCCGGACTGCATCACGGACCATGAACAGCGATGACAGGCGCAGGACGGGGTCCACCGCAAACCGTTGTTCACCGCCTGGTCCCGTCATTTCCCAGGGTTCATTCGGGTTTCCTGCCCCGCCTGCCCGCATCACGACCGGAACAGGCGCCTTGCCTGTGGGTGGGCTGAGTTGGGGGCTTGCCACCACCACCAGGCGATCTCTCAGGAAGATCCGCCCCACCAGGTTTTCGTCCGGGTCGGGGTTGACGCGGATCACCAGGTCGTACCCCTCTTCCACCATATCGACTGCACGGTCTTCGGGGATGACCTCAAGCCGGACCTCGCGGTGCTTCAGCGCGAACCGGGCGGCGAGCTTGCCCATGGCGGCTTGCGAGAAGAGCAGTGGCGCACTCACCCTCAATGTGCCTCGCGGCGTCTCACCGCCAGAGGTAATCGTGGCGACCGTCTCGTCGAGTTCGGCCAGCAAAACAGAGGTCTTTTCGTACAGCGAGCGTCCCTCCTCGGTGAGCTTGAGGATCCGCGCTCCCCGCTCGAAGAGACGCAGGTTGAGGCCGCTCTCCAGGTCGGCCACCCGCCGTGACAGGGTCGCCTTGGGGCGCCCTGATTCGCGGGCGGCCCGCCCAAAGCCCCCATACCGGGCCACGAGATTGAAGTCTGCAAGGGCAAGTAAGTCCATATGTTCCACCAGTGAGACGAAGTGTCTAAATATAACGTCTATCGGATACTGGGTGGATCGATCAAGATTGAGGCTCCTTCAACACACAACGGAGTAATTTCATGACCATCCTCATTACTGGCGCAACTGGCAACGTCGGCCGCCAGGTTATCCAGCAGCTCGTCCAGCGTGGCGCCAAAGTACGCGCACTGGTCCGTGACCCGGCAAAGGCGAACTTCCCGGCCGGCGTCGAAGTCGTTCCAGGCGACCTGCTCGACGTACCAGCCCTGCGGAGCGCGTTCACAGGCGTGTCCACCCTGTTCCTGCTCAACGCCGTGGTTCCCGACGAGTTCACCCAGGCCCTGCTCACGCTCAATCTGGCGCGTGAAGCCGGCGTCGAGCGCGTCGTCTATCTCTCCGTGATCCACAGCGACCGCTACCTGAACGTTCCCCATTTCGCGGGCAAATTCGGTGTCGAGCGGATGCTCGAAGAGATGGGTTTTGCCGCCACCATCCTGCGTCCCGCCTATTTCATGAACAACGATCTCACCATCAGGGACGTGGTCACCGGTTACGGCGTCTATCCCATGCCCATCGGCAGCAAGGGCCTGGCCATGATCGACGCGCGCGACATCGGCGAGATCGCGGCCATCGAACTGCTGCGCCGCGAGCAGGCTTCGAAGCCGCTGCCGCTGGAGCGCATCAACCTCGTCGGCCCCGACACGCTGACAGGCGACGATGTCGCCGCCATCTGGTCGGCCGTGCTGGACCGCCCAATCACCTATGGCGGAGACGACACCGCTGGCTTTGAGAAGAACCTGCTGAATTTTATGCCGCCGTGGATGGCGTACGACATGCGCCTCATGAGTGAGCGTTTCCTCACGGTGGGAATGGTTCCCGAATCGGGTGACGTCAAGCGCCTGACGACGCTGCTCGGTCGCCCGCTGCGGTCCTACCGCGAGTTCGCTACCGAGATCGCCGCGTCGGCATCGGCATAAGAACTACACGTACAGCAATCCACCAAAAAAGGAACTCATCATGATGTATTCGACCGCTACAGTGCCCGTCAATCCAGCGGGCGAGGTGAGGCTCACACGCGCCCAGGCATGGGCCGGCCTGGTTCTCAAGGCGCGTGACGCGCGCCGCTTCCTGCCGCCAGCGCTATGCACGCGCTGCGAAGTCGTCGAGGAAAGCGCGACGCATATCGTGCGCGAAGCCACCATCGCCGGCGCCGACCTGCGCGAGATCATCGCGTTCGAGCCCGAGAGCAAGGTGACCTTCTTCCAGGCCACCGGCCCGCGCGAAGGCGCGGTCGTCAACGAGTTGTTCGAAGACGAATCCGGAGAGCTCCAGCTGCGCTTCTACGGTTATCTCGGCCTTCGCGGCAAGACGCCGGGCGGCCCGGAAGAGCGGGCCGAGCAAGCCTGGATGGACGGCGAGCAAGGCTACAAAAGCGCACTCGTCTCGACGCTCAAACGCACCCGGGAACTGCTCGCGCAGGGCGAACTTTAAAGGCCAGACCATGAACACATTGAACACTGACGGCATCTCGCCGGCTCGCCCGAAGATTCTGGTTCTTGGCGCCACCGGCGGCACGGGCCGGCTGATCGTCAGGCAAGCGCTTGCACGGGGGTTCGACGTTCGCGCGCTCGTGCGCTCCCCGGGGAAGGCAAGCGGCCTGGAGGGCGCCGAGATCATCATCGGAGATGCCCTCGACGAAAGTGCGCTGCGTGAGGCCCTGCGAGGCCGGGATGCCGTCGTGAGCGCCCTGGGCACACCGGTCAGCCCGCTGCGCGAGGTGACTGTGCTCTCCTCGGCCACACGGGCACTCGTGAGCGCCATGAAAGCGGAGAAGGTCTCGCGCCTTGTGTGCATCACGGGCATGGGCGCAGGCGACAGCGCCGGCCATGGCGGGTTCCTGTTCGACCGGCTGATCCATCCCGTGCTGTTGCGCAAGGTCTACGCCGACAAGAACCGGCAGGAGGCTGCCGTCCGCGCCAGCGGGCTGGACTGGGTTCTGGTGCGCCCTTCCGTGCTGAACGACAAGCCAGCGCGGCGCAAGATCCGCGCCTTGACGGACTTGTCCGGTTTTCACGGAGGAACCATTGCGAGACAGGACGTCGCGGACTTCGTCCTGGATCAGGTGCAGGCGGATGCCTGGCTGCACCGGTCCCCTCTGATATCTTGGTGACTTCGGCTCTGGGGTAACGACTGCAAACGCTGGCACCAGCGGCCGGCCCGGACTCGCCGCAGGACTCGAGTCGGCAAGCATAGGAGAATCGGGCCTGCTACCCATCCACGGCAAATAACATGCAACACGGCTTCTCCACAGCGATCACTGCGCATCGCCTGCTTCCTCTATATGTGCGCTGCAAGGCTGCGGCATGAAGCCGGTGTACCTGGCCCTTTCGGGCGGCGGCACGCGCGCCATGGTGTTTCACTGCGGCGTGCTGAGCTTCCTGGCGGAACACCAGGCGCTGGAGCGGGTCAGCAAGGTGTCTACTGTTTCGGGCGGCAGCCTGCTGGTGGGCCTCTTGCTGCAGCTCAATGGGATGCGCTGGCCCGGCAGCAACGAATGCCTGGAGGTGCTGCTGCCGCGCGTGAAAACACTGCTGACCACCACAGACCTGCAGAACGCCGCCATGCGCGCCATGCTGCACCCGCGCAACTGGCGCTTTGCGCTGTCGCGTGCCAACGTGCTGGCATCGGCCATCGGCAGCGCCTGGGGTGTCGATGCGCTGATGGAGGATGTTCCGGCGACACCCGTCTGGCTGGTCAACGCCACTACGGCCGAAACCGGCAAGCGCGCCAGCCTCGAAGGCGACGCGCTGCGGGACTGGATGCTGGGCTCCACACGCCTGAAGCAACTGCCGCTGCGTGACGCAATGGCCGTGTCGGCGGCGTTTCCGGGCCTGATCGGCCCTTATGTCCTGCCGACCGACAGCTTTGACTGGAACCTGCCGATGTTTGCCTCCGGTGAAGACGCCCGGCCGGCCGAAGACCGCTTTGCCCGCATCCACCTCTACGATGGCGGTGTGTACGACAACCTCGGGCTGGAGCCGTTCTTTGACGCCGGCTTTGGTCCCAAGCCGAAAATCGACGGCGTGATCATCGCGTCGGATGCCGGCGCGCCCTTGCCGGTGGGTTTTGCGATGGGCCCCCTCAGCATCTTTCGTCTCAAGCACGTGGCCGACATCATGTCCGACCAGGTCCGCGCGCTGCGCGCCAGGGGGCTCATGGCCTACGCTGCGCGCCAGCCCGGCCGCGCAGCTTACCTGCGCATAGGCGCCACCGCCCAAGAGGTCGCCCAACGCGCCGGCGCCGACTGCCCGGCCGGCGAATGGCTGGACGCAAACAGCGTCAGGGCGGCCGCTGCCTACCCGACCTCACTGAAGAAAGTGCCGCTGCCGATGTACGAGCTTGTGTTCAGGCACGGTTATGAATGCGCCGCTGCCGGGCGAGCGGGGTTCGGGCTTTAAATCGATTTGGCGGCTGCTTTCGGGGCGAATTTCGATGTGCAACTTGCTATTAAAAATATAGCTGCTGGCGCCATCCCTGATTGGGCTACAGGCATTTTTTTGCGTAAAAAAATGGATCTTTGCAGCATCAAATTGGTTTTTTTGCGCGTCCCAGGAAAAAAAAACGGCTCACGCTGGGGGTATTTTGGGCCAATTTCAGGCATTAAATAGGCCTGTAGCCCAATCAGGATGAGCGCAAGCAGCTACTAAATTAATAGCAACTGATGTGAATTCCCGCGCCTCCGTCCTGTGCGAGCAGCGTCAGCACTATTTCTCGGCGATCCTGGAGCATTGGGATGCGCAGGGGGCCAAACCCAAGGTTCGCCTGATTCCCACCGCGCCGATGTAGTCCGACTTGAGTCCTCTTGTGTAGGTGATATGCATTTCTTCACCGTAGGGCGGTCCGCCGAAATCCCAGACCCAGTAGGTCCTGTCGTTGGCATGGAGCAAAAAGAACTGGCCCGCGCCTGGCAGCGATAAGTTTTTATTGAGTTGCTTGCCCAGCATCTGGCTTTGCTGCCCCAGCGCGCGCCTTAAGCGGTCGTGCTGCTGCCCTTGAAGCACTTGGGGGTTTTTCCTGTCGTCAAACGCGGCTCTTTGCGCGGCCGGGACAACAGGCGCTTCTTCTCCCAGCCCCAGCAGGCTCCAGTAGATGTGCTGGTTCGCGTAGCCTTCCCGGCCGAATTTCCAGATACGCGCCGGCAGCCCGGTGTTGTCAAAATCGCTCGCTTCGCCGTTGGGTCCAAAGAAAACGGAAAGGCCTGCCGGGAAGAAGTATTTGTGCGGCCATTCAACCTGAACAAACGGGGCGTTCGTGCTGGGGTTGGCGATGTCGCCCGCCAAGGCCTTGCAGGCAGGGTGGCGGCATTTGGTGATCGGGTCCAGACGAACCGTTGCGCGGCAGGCCGTCCGCAAGTTATGGCCGTCTGAAGTGGATTTCTCCAGGCGATGGACCGCAAGGCTTTCCAGGTCACCATCGTCAGTGATCAGGTAATTCACGCCTGCGTATTTGACAAAACGCGGGTCGCTCAAGGTGCCAATATTGCCCAGGTTCGCTTTCAGCCGCAGCTTGTCTGACGGTCGACTGGCCGCCATGTTGATGTCGTAGACCTCGGCATAGGTAAACCGCCCCGAGCCTTGAATATTCCAGACAAGGAGATCATCAACGCCGTCGTTATCAGCATCAACAATTTGGCTTCCCTGCGAATAGTCATTAAAGCCAAGAATTTCCAGTTTTGCCTCGTCAAGGGCGGCGGTCTCAGCCTTCGTCAGCGGCCGGGCAGGGTCGACGAAGCGGCCCGCAGCCTTGGCGTTAAGCAAGCCGGAAAGCCCGGCGCATACCTCGTCAGCGGGAGCTGCCAACGCCCCCATGTGAAAGGACACAAGCAAGCTCAAGGTGATGCAAATTCTTAACCGAAGCATTTTTAGTCTTTCCATGTGTTCGACGCCATGCCTTAGCCCTGTGCCAACAACACCACCAGCGCCCCGGCGCCGCCTTCGGCGGGCCGCGCTTGCACAAAGGCCAGCACCTCCTGCTTCTGGATCAGCCAGCTCTGCACCTTGCCCTTGAGCACCGGTGTCTTGCCCGGCGATCCCAGGCCTTTGCCATGCACCACGCGCACGCAGCGCCAGCCCACCTTGTGCGCATCCTTGATGAAGTGAGCCAGCGCTTCACGCGCATCCTCGCGGCGCAAGCCATGCAGGTCCAGCTGGCCCTGGATGCTCCAGCCGCCGCGGCGCAGCTTGCGCACCACGTCAGGCCCCATGCCGGGCCGCCTGAAGCTCAGTGCTTCATCGGTGTCCAGCAGCGTTTCCACGTCGAACTCGTCCGAGATGGCTTCACGCATCACCGCGAGTTCATCGCGCTGCTGCTGTACGGGGATGGGTGCTGCTTGCGTCGCCGGCAACGCCGCCTTGTGGCCCGGCAGGTGTTTGGCCGGCAGGGCCTTGACGGGGCCGACCGCGCGCGAGAAGAGTTCTTTCTCGGCCTTGGCCCTGGCGGCTGCTGCCACGCGCGCGGCTTCCTGTTCTTTTTCAAGCTTCGCGCGGGCTTCAATGTCCCGCTTGACGGCCTTGAGGTCCTGCAGGCTTTTGAGTGCGGGCGCTTTCATGATGCTTACTTTATCGTAGTGCTTCAGTACTCACCGATGTAGATAAACCACGCGTCGGGTCATTCAGCGGCGGATCTGGCGATGGCTACGTTACGATGTTCCGCTAACTTGCTGGGCGGTATCAGGTCATCGACGCGCGTTCTGCCAGATCCGGATTTTGAATTGAGGGAGAGAAAAAATGAAACGGTCCACCGCCGTGCTTTGCGGAGTCCTGTTGCTCTGCATGGGTGTATTGGCTGTCAACAAGATCCAGGAATTTCGCATCGCGGTCGCCGAGAAAGAGGCGAGGGCGAAATGGGAAGCCTCTCCGGAAAAGGCTCGATGGGAAGCCTCTCCGGAAAAGGCTCGAGTGGACATGTTCAACAGGATCGAGATGAATCCGTGGTCTGCGGATATTGCAATGGCCCGGTTCCTGCCGCAGCGCTATTCACCGCAGGCTTCCGATTGGCAGGGCAAGGAAAAGCTCTTCTACAGCCAGCTGCTGTCGGGCGGAAAGTTTGATGTGCTCGTTGTGCCGTTCCAGGTTGGGGGCTGGGCTGTCGACAGGGCAAGCCGGTCCATCATGACAGCGGAGCTCGCCGCAGGCGTCGCCAAATCACAGAAAGTGAAAATTCCTGACCCTTACCTGGTGGCAAAAGCGCTTGGTGAGGGACAGCGCCAGCTCAAGCAGGAAGAAATCTACAAACTTGCCGACGCCATTGGTGCAAAACGCATTGTCCGGGGCTACGCGGGGCATGACCGGAAAGGAAAAATGGCGATCGCCATCCTGACCCAGGACCACGCAGGCGCCACGCGCAATGGCGCTGCCTGGACCGGCCCTGTTCAGACGAAGAAATTTGAGAATATTCCATTTGGCGATGAAGTCCCGGCCATCGAGGCCTATGAGTCCGTGTTGCCGGAAATCCTCAAGTCCGTAGGCGCCTATCCCCCGTCGCCGCTTGACGAAAAGACAGCCAGCCGGCTGGAGCTGGAAGCGCTGCCGTCATCTCCGCTCGGCTTGGTGGCACCGGCCGGCAACCCGGCGCAGGATGCATATGCTTTTCTGCTGTACAGCGCACTGGCGCCCACAACCGTCGAAAGAACGAAAGAGATATTTGCCGAAAAGGCGTATCTGGCGCTTTTGGACTTGTCACCGCAGTCCCCAGACTACCGGGCGCTTCGGGCGCGGACCTACATGGCATTGGGTTTGCGTATGGCTGCCATCAAGGCACTGGGCGACGCGCAAACTGTCGAGGAAAAAGAACTGCTTGGCGCGCTGAACGGAAATATCCTGGAAGTGCGTGCAATGGCGGCGCTTGAAAAGAATCCCTTAAAACGCTTGTTGCAAAAGATCGATGAGAACAGGATTGCTACAGCCTACGGCACGATGACAACCAAAAAGGCAGTCGCCGAAGTGGCGGCGTTGAAGCTGCCCGGAACCATATGGCCGTTCATCGTGACGCGGGTTTTTGTAGAAACAGACCCGTGGGTTCAGAACGATAATGCTTCCCTGAAAATGCTTCTTGACTATGAACTGCCGGTCAAAGGTTACGCGATGGCGGACATGGCACGCGCGGCATTGCCCCTTGCCGACCCCGACAAGGTTCAGGCCATGGTGAATCTGTCGGTGTTTCATCACGGCCGCATGTTCATCGAGGCCAACACGGCCATTTTGTGCTGTGGGCTCACACCTGGCAAGCCGGGCCCGTTTGACTATCTGGACTTGCTCCAGGCTATTGGCCATGACAACCTGATGAGCCGCATCAATTTCCTGTCCGACGTCCAGGGCATTCCGAATCAGGCCTTGGTTTTTGCGAACACTATTGACGCAACCTACAAGGGTTACCCGTACTACGCGTATGAGCGCTCAAGAGTGGAGGCAAGGCTCGCTGCAAAGTCCGCCGGAGCCGAAAAAGAGCAATTGCTCAAGGCCGCGCACCAAAACGCGTTCGACGCAGCCTACTGGGAGCAAGGCCAGTCGCTCGTCGCAGTAAGGGCCCTGAATCATTTCAATGCTGACGGCGGTCAGTACTATGGACACTACGACAATCTTTACTATGCCGATGTTCCGTTCCGTCCTTATTACTGGACCTGGGCAGACGGCGGCAACTTGCAGACGCATGTTGAAAACGAAATTGCCGCTTTGAAGAATGCCACTTCGGAAATCGGAACCTTCTCGCAGCTGCACGGGCTATACCGTCAGTTTTTCCCCGACCAGGGGCGGGACACCGATCTTTTGGCGTCAATCGCCGGGCGTTTCGTGGGCTCCCCGGAACTCAATAGCATCCTCGGCGCCGAGGCTACGAGGCAGGGAGACACCGGGAAAGCGCAGGCTTACTATCGGGACAACCTCAAGCTGGCACCCACGCGGTGGACTTCCTATAGCGATGTGGCATGGATGCTGTTCGCGGCGGGTGACGTCAAGGCCGCCGCCAAGATGTTCCATTCTTACGAGGGCTTCAGGAAGGGGTCCGAAGACGGCCGGGTTGCCACTGCAAACCTTGCTTATGAGGCCGGGTCGTATTTTTACTGGGCGGGTTATTTCGACCTTGCCAGGCCGTTTTATCAAATCGCCGCGTCTCAGAGGTCGGGGTCGTCCGGTGAAATCACGAGCGATGCGCGTCTGAAGCTTCTTGCCGGCGATATTCAGGGCGCGATGGCCGGCACCTTGCGGCGTGCGCAACGTTACCAGGAGTCGTATGCTTACCGGGACTATCTGGGGCTTCTTCATGCAAGCGGCCATTCCAAAGAGGCCTGGGCCGGCTTTGAAATGCTGGCGAAACAAAGCCGCGCTCCTCACATTTGGGAGTCCGCGCTGGTCGGGCATCACATTTCCGGACAGCCTGAAGCGGAGGTCGTGAGTTGGGCGCAACAGGGGAAATTCGGGGGCACAACAGAGGACAAGATCGCCGCAGCCATTCACCTTGTGCGCTTTGCAACCACGGACCGCACGCCTTCCAGCGGCTTGTCTCAGGCAGTAGACGCACTGGATTTGCCGCGATGGAAATTACCCGAATACCCCAAGCCGGTTTATGAAGGGCATTCGATCCTGCTGAAAGCGCCAGTGAAAGAGCGCGTGAAATCCATGCACGCGTATTTTGTGGAGGCTTACCGGGCCATCAAACTCAAGGACTTTGCCGGTGCGAAGGCAATTTTCTCCGAGTCTGCAAAGTTTTACGACCTGACCGATTACCAGGTCAATTCAACGTTGACCTGCTATTTGCCTTACTACGCTTATGCGGCTGTCAAGGCGGGAGACACCTCAATGATTGAGAAGATGGTAAGCGGCACCGAGGTCTCCAGACAGGACTTTGACTATCAGCTGACCATGGCGATTCTTGCCGCAGCATCCGGCAAWAACGAGGAAGCGTTGCAATTTCTTCAACGCGCGCGGCACCTGCGTCCGCACACTGAGAAAAGGGCCTTGCTGACGCAGTACACCTTTGGAGAGATCTCCGAACTGGTGGCGGAAATGACCGGCAGCAGCAAGATCAGGGCCTTGGCGCTGGAGTGGGCCCAGAAGAGTCAGAAGTTCGAACCCTGGCAATCCTGGGCTTATGCACTGGAAGCCAGGTTGACGAGGAACCCTGCCGAGCGCAGGCGGGCCTTGGCGATGCTGTTTTATCTCGACCCCAAATCGGAGGGCCTGTCCGCGTTCGGGCAACCCGAAATCGATGCCGCTGTGAAGGCATTCGGGAAGTCCAACCCCTTTCTCTCCATCAATCCGGAAATTGTAAAAAAAGAGGCAATCTAGAAAGAGTTTCGACTTCTACAGCAAGCCCAGCTCGGCCATCGACACCGCCTGGGAGCTCGTCACCACAAAATGGTCCAGCACGCGCACGTCGACCAGCGCGAGCGCGGACTTCAGCGTTTGCGTCAGCGCCTCGTCGGCGCGTGAGGGTTTGGCGGTGCCGCTGGGGTGGTTGTGGGCCAGCACCACACTGGCGGCATTGAGCGCAAGGGCGCGCACCACCACCTCGCGCGGGTAGACGGACGTTTGTGTCAGCGTTCCGCGAAACAGCTCTTCGAGAACGATCAGCCGGTGCTGGCTGTCGAGGAACAGCACCGCAAAAATCTCGTGCGGCCGGCTGCCCAGCTGCAGCTGCAAATAGTCGCGCACGGCCTGCGGCGTGTCAAAGAGCGTTTTTTCACGGAGCTTTTCGGCAAGCGCCCGCCGGGAAAGTTCCAGCACCGCGACCAGTTCGGCGCGTTTGGCCGGGCCCAGGCCCTTGATGCTTTTAAGCGCCTCGGGGCCGGTGTGCAGCAGCCCGGCCACGCCGCCAAAGGTGTCGACCAGCTCCTGCCCCATCTGCAGCGCATTCTTGCCGGGCAGGCCGGTGCGCAGCAGCAGGGCCAGCAGCTCGGCATCGCTGAGCGCGCCGGGGCCGCGGGCCAGCAGTTTTTCGCGGGGGCGGGCGTCTTCTGGGAGGTCTTTCAGGAGCATGGATAGTCTGTGTTGGGAGGAAAGCCGGTGCCGGTGAGGCTAAAAAACCGGATTAAGCCTGATTTGGCCCGGTCAAGCCGTACTTTCTACAATAGAGGCAGTTTACAAACACTTGCCCGGCGCCAGCCCGGCCGCAGAAAGTCTTATGTCCACCGTGGAATCCCCCGACACTACCCTCGTCCAGCAAGGCTCGTTCCTGACCTTGCATTACCGCATGGCCGGGCCCTCCGTGGACGGCAAACCGGGCGCGGACATCATCAACACCTTTGACGGCAAGCCCGCCACCCTGAGTCTGGGCGCGGGCGAGCTCTCGCCGGCCATTGAGCAGCGGCTGATCGGCCTGCCCGAAGGCACGCGCACAACGTTTGAGTTGCCCGCAGGCGTTGCCTTTGGCGACCGCAATCCGGAGCTGGTGCAGTGGGTGGCGCGCAAGCTGCTCAACGAGCTGGGCGACCCGGATGAACAGTACAAGGTGGGCGATGTGGTGCAGTTCCCCACGCCGGATGGCGCGGGGCAATACGCGGGCGCGGTTCAGCAGGTCAAAGAGGGCGGCGACGCGGTGCAGTTTGATTTCAACCACCCGCTGGCAGGCCAGCCAGTGGTGTTTGAAGTGCAAGTAATAGGCGTTCTATGACTGAATCCAAAGTGCTTCCTCAGGAAATCCTGCTCGCTGAGCCGCGCGGTTTTTGCGCAGGTGTGGACCGCGCCATCGAAATCGTCGAGCGTGCCCTGACCAAATTCGGCAGGCCGATTTACGTGCGCCACGAGATCGTGCACAACACCTATGTCGTCAACGACCTCAAGCAAAAAGGCGCGATCTTTATTGAAGAGCTCGATGACGTGCCCCCGGGCGCTACGCTGGTGTTCAGCGCGCACGGCGTGAGCCAGGCCATCCAGAAAGAGGCCGAGCGCCGCGGCTTCCAGATTTTCGACGCGACCTGCCCACTGGTGACCAAGGTGCATGTGGAAGTGGCCAAGCTGCACAAAGAAGGCTACGAGTTCATCATGATCGGCCACAAGGGCCACCCCGAGGTCGAAGGCACCATGGGCCAACTCGACAGCGGCATCCACCTGGTGGAAGACGTGGCCGACGTCTGGCGCATCAGCCCGGCCCAGACCGAACGCCTGGCAGTCGTCACGCAGACCACGCTGAGCGTGGACGACGCGGCCGAGATCAGCGCAGCCGTGAAGGCGCGCTTTCCGCAGGTGCGCGAACCCAAACACCAGGATATTTGCTACGCCACGCAGAACCGGCAGGACGCTGTCAAGGTGTTGAGCCCACAGGTTGACATCCTCATCGTGGTCGGCAGCCCGACCAGCTCCAACAGCAACCGCCTGCGCGAGCTGGCCGCCAAGCTGGGCACCGAGGCCTACATGGTGGACGACGCCAGCGAGTTAAAGGAGTCTTGGTTTGAGGGCAAGGGCCGGGTCGGCCTGACGGCCGGTGCTTCGGCGCCGGAAATCCTCGTCAAGCAGGTGATCGACCGCATCAAGGCGCTGGGCGCCGTGTCGGTGCGCAAGATGGAAGGCATTGAGGAAACCATCAAGTTCCCGCTGCCCAAGGGCCTGAAGCTCGATGCGCAGGGCCAGATGCTGGAAGTCAATGACAGCCAGCTGCATCAACTCTGACCTGATTTTTCTTTTTTCCAATATGACTAATCGCTATCAAATTGAGAGCTGCTTGCGCACGTTCGAAGCGGGCTACAGCCACTTTATTCATAAAACACCGCTGTGGAAGCTGCCTGGCAAGGCGCTGGGCGTGGAATGCGCTGAGGTCTGGCTCAAGCTCGAACACCTGCAAACCGGCGGCAGCTTCAAGGCGCGCGGCATGCTCAACCGCCTGCTGTCCAATCCCATCCCGGCCAGCGGAGTGATCGTGGCTTCCGGCGGCAACGCGGGCATTGCCACAGCCGCCGCGGCCCGCGAGCTGGGTGTGCGCTGCGAAGTCTTTGTGCCTGAAGTGTCGACGCCCGCCAAACGCGCCAAGCTGGCCGCGCTGGGTGCCGATGTGGTGGTGACGGGAGCGGCGTACTCCGACGCGCTGAAAGCCTGCCTGGCGCGCCAGCAGGAAACCGGCGCGCTGCTGACACACGCTTATGACCAGCCAGAAGTGCTGGCCGGCGCCGGCACCATGGCGGCAGAGATTGAGCAGCAGGGTGGCGTGCCTGATTCCGTGCTCGTCAGCGTGGGCGGCGGCGGCCTGATTGGCGGCGTGGCCAGCTGGTTTGAGCAGCGCAGCCGTGTGGTGGCGCTGGAGCCTGAGCTGGCGCCCACCTTGTACAAAGCCCGCGAGGCTGGTGAGCCGGTGGACGTGGCCGTCAGCGGTATAGCCGCCGACTCACTGGGTGCCAAACGCATCGGCAGCCTGGCCTGGGACGCCACCCAGGCACATGTGCGCGATGCATTGCTGTTGACTGACGAATCGATACGCGCCGCGCAGCTATGGCTCTGGAAAGAATTGAAACTGGCGGTGGAGCCCGCGGCGGCCCTGCCGCTGGCCGCGCTGCAAAGCGGCCGCTACCGTCCGCGCGCCGACGAAAAAGTCTGCCTCATCATCTGCGGTGCCAACCTGGACCCGGCCAGCCTGAACTGAGCTGAACGGGCCCTGTCCACCGCAGCCCTACAAAATACAATGGCCCCATGCTAGATATCAACCTGCTTCGCAAAGACCTGCCTTCGGCTATTGCCCGGCTGGAAACCCGTAAAACCCCGCAAGCCTTCCTCAATGTGGAAGCCTTCCAGGCGCTGGAGGCCGAACGCAAGGCCCTGCAGATCCGCACCGAAGAGCTGCAGAACCAGCGCAACACGCTGTCCAAGCAGATCGGTCAGCTCAAGTCCAAGGGCGAAGACGCCAGCGCCATCATGGCGCAGGTGAGCGCTTCCAAGGCCGAACTCGAATCTTCCGCTGCGCGGCTGGATCAGATCCAGACCGACATGCAAACCCTGCTGCTGGCTGTGCCCAACCTGCCGCATGAAAGCGTGCCTCAAGGCGCGGGCGAAGCCGGCAATGTCGAAGTACGCAAATGGAGCCCGATCGAAGGCCTGGGCGGCGAGCCGGCCGCGTTCTCCTTCGAAGTGAAAGACCACGTCGACGTGGGCCAGCCTTTGGGGCTGGACTTTGAACTCGGCACCAAGCTGACCGGTTCGCGTTTTACCGTGATGAAAGGCCCGCTGGCGCGCCTGCATCGCGCGCTTGCGCAGTTCATGCTTGATGTGCAAACCGCCGAGCACGGTTACACCGAGTGCTACACGCCCTACATCGTCAATGGCGATTCACTGCGCGGCACCGGCCAGTTGCCCAAGTTTGAAGAAGATTTGTTTGCCGCCAAAAAGGGCGGGCAAGAGGGTGCAGCCGAAGCCGAAAGCACTGCGCTGTACCTGATCCCCACGTCGGAGGTGCCGCTGACCAACTTCGTGCGCGATGAAATCGTCGCCGAGGCTGACTTGCCGCTTCAGTACACCGCCCATACGCCGTGCTTTCGCTCAGAAGCCGGCAGCTACGGCCGCGACACCCGAGGCATGATCCGCCAGCACCAGTTCGACAAGGTCGAGATGGTGCAGATCACGCACCCCGACAAAAGCTACGAAGCGCTGGAAGCCATGACGGGCCACGCCGAAGCCATTTTGCAAAAGCTCGGCCTGCCGTACCGCGTCATGCTGCTGTGCACCGGCGACATGGGCTTCGGCGCCGCCAAGACCTACGACCTGGAAGTGTGGCTGCCCGCGCAAAACACCTACCGCGAAATCAGCTCGGTCTCCAACTGCGAAGCCTTCCAGGCCCGCCGCCTGCAGGCCCGCTTCAAGAACGCGCAAGGCAAGAACGAGTTTGTGCACACCCTCAATGGCTCCGGCCTGGCCGTAGGCCGCACCCTGGTCGCCGTGTTGGAAAATTACCAGCTCGCCGACGGCAGCGTCACCGTGCCGGAAGTGCTGCAACCGTACATGGGCGGCATCAAGGTGCTGGCCCCGGCGGCGGGGAAATAAATCTTCAGCACAGTCCGAGCCGCGGAACTGGCTTTGCCAGGCCGCAGGCGGGCGGCCCCCTCGGGGGGGCAGGAAGCTACACGAAGTGAGCGACCGTGGGGGCCCTTTTCAAGCCTGCTAGAATCGCCAGTCCACACTGGAGAGGTGGCAGAGTGGCCGAATGTACCTGACTCGAAATCAGGCGTACCGCAAGGTACCGTGGGTTCGAATCCCACCCTCTCCGCCAAAATTGCATCCAGAGAAATCCAGATTGATCTGAGAAATGCCCTGAAAGCCCCGTAAATCGGGGCTTTTTTGTTTCTGGTCGTCCAGATTGGTCTTTGACAGAGTGGTGCATTCTGGCTGCGTGCATGAAGGTACGAACGCCGCATATCCTGCAGCTTTCCAAGCCGGCTCAAGTGGTATTGGCGACATATAGGCGTTACGCGGCCTGGCCCGGTGAGCAGGACCCAGAGAAGCCGGTGAGTAACAACGCCATTCTGGGCGCTTTGTACCGGATGGGCTACATGGGCTGTATGACGGGCCACGGTTTCGCGGCATTGCCTCCCCCACTTAGAGGAGGTGAAGTCTGATTCCCTCATGTAACGTGCTTCTTACAAGTTCTACTACACCAAAGAGGCCACATGAAAACCGCGCTGACCATGATTCTGGTTTTGACCGTCTCCTTGGCGCATGCCCAAATGACGACCAAAGAGGCCCAGGAGGACGCCTGGGCAAAGGCGGCAAAAGCCAAAGCGGCCAACGACCAGGCGGTCGCAGCTCAAAGGGCAGCGGAAGCGGCAAAGAAAGTACCTCCACCCTCAAAGACGGAGATACATATTTATGACGGAAAAGGTGGCAAGGGATATCCCAACATAAGCAAGTAGGTCGGCTAGGCCACGGGGCTGAAGGAACATCATGAAATCGTTCTGTGTCCCCGCGCTGCTACTGGCATGCGAGTTGGCTATCGCTCACCCGGGTGGTACGGATGCGCAGGGCTGCCACACGAACCGCAAGACCGGTGGCCATCACTGTCACGGTGGCAAGAAAACGGCTGCGGCGGCTCCGACGGCTCCGGCCGCAGCTCCAGTAGCCTCAGCGAAGGGCGGTGGACCTACCTGCTATGTCGGCCCGCGCGGTGGGACGTACACGATTACCAAGAGCGGCCGGAAGAACTACACCGGCTGTTGAAGTCAACGAAGCGAGGAATCCATGGTTCAGATTAGCTACATCATTACTTTAATCAGTGCCTGCTTCGGGCTTCTTGTCTTGATCTTTGGCTTTAGTGGTGCGCAGAGCGCTCCACAAGAGGCTGCTGCCACGGCGCTGGCAATTGCTCTGGCGGTCATTCCGTACGTGTTTTCGCGATGCTTGCAGATCAGCGCCGACCGAGCTAGGAGTATCAAAGATGCAGCAGCATTACTAGATGCCATACGTTCGCTCAAGAATGACGCTGCGCCCGTGGGAACACCCTGGGTCGCTCCTGTTGGCATTGGTTCGGGATCGCCGGCGCCTCAAAGGGCCCCGACTGAATAGCTTGGTGTTGGATACCGCGCCCACGCGGCCCGTGGGACTTCTAAGGGGACAACATGAAATCAGCTATTGTTTTTATCGTGGCCACCATTGCAGTGGGCACTGCCTTTGCTCAAACCTACGTTCAACCGCACGTCACTAAGAACGGCACCTATGTTGAGGGGCACGTTCGCACCGCGCCGAATAGCACGAACCTTGACAATTACAGCACTAAGGGCAACACGAATCCCTACACTGGCCAGGCCGGCACAGTGCAGCCCAACTATGCGCCGGCACCAGCGCCCATCCGCCCGCAGCAACACTGTGGCTACACGAGCTCTGGCCAATACGTCTGCCGGTGAACCCTTAAGTACGAACGACCGCGGAGCTTCGCCTCAGTCTATCTGCGTGGAGCATGCATATGACCACAGTTCCTACAAAACTCGGCCTTAAAGAAGCCTACGATTTGTATAGCAAGCACACCGACTCAGCCCACAAGTTATGGACGTACTTTTCCGCAGTGAGCCTCGCAGTGCTTGGGTACACGATTGGAAAAGATAAGGTGTCGTGGGCACCAGAAATGTTTCTCGTTATTGGAGGGAGCTATCTTGTGTTCTCCTTATCCAATCTTTGGGTACTCCAACTCACTCAGCGGGAGTGTGAGCAATTCGCAAAGCTCTTGAATTCTGTGGCTGGCGAGCAGGACGAACCAAAGCAGGGCATCACAGTTAAATCAGCGCCTGTCTGCGGGGTAATAGCGTTTCATCTCTTTGCGCAAGCCGCGGTTTTCGTCGCAATATATTTGACATGGGAAAATCAACCTAGTCCCAGCCCCGCGAAACCGCCGCTCTGTTGCGTACCGGCGCAGCCGGCAAGTGTCGGTGGCTAACCCCTCATTTCTGTGGTCTCTGAGGAATAAGCCGCGAAAGAAATCCGCCTCTGTTGGGCTGAGCACGTCAATCATCATGAAGACCCCATGGCTAAACTCCAATGATGAAATTCATCGTCAAACGCATCGTCATCTTGTTCACTGCTCTCCTGGCGGTACTGCTTGTTGCCGCCTGTGCACACCGCGGCTTTGTCGAGCACGGCCTATCGTTTCGGGTATATGAAACTCCGATTGACGATCTCAAAATTACTTATGGAAAAGTGGTGGTGCCGTTCTCGGGAGTTTCAGTGCCGGGCAGCGGAAGTCTTTGGAATGCACCAATGCCAATTCCAGAGCAGATGGTTGTGACCTGGATAGCAACGGGAAAGCCTCAAGAAGTGATCATTCCACTGAAGGGAAAGCTTTCGAGTAGTGACCAGATTGCAAATTGGCGATTGAGGTTCTACGGAGAGCGGATGGAGCTTTGGAGAGAAGACGACGATCCCAGCAGTAAGCACGCCCGCAAGCCGAGCGTCAAAGTCTATCCATAGCCCAGGTGTGTAGGGCACGCTTTTACTCTTAGGCTGACGCCTAGCTGTTGAATTCCGTCCAGATCTGACCCACTGGGGTGCGGATAAATACTTGGACTGGTTTATGTCGTAAATTCAATACTCTCTCGGTATTCGGCGGGGCTCAGAGAGCCAGGAGAGGTATTGATCCGCTTTCTTAACTGCCCAGGAGGGCGTATGGCTAACTCCAGAATGATGGAAACGCTACGCGCCGCTGTAAGAGTTGAGCAGCATGAAGAGCTCGAGCGCACGCGGCGTTGTATGGCGTTTATGCAAAAGATGGCGGCCTTTCAAAAGGGAGTTGGACCTGCGCCGACTCCCGAGGCATTTCAGCGGTGGTGCGAAGATGTTGAGCATCGCCTTGCGTTTCGCAGAATGAAGACCGGGATACCTGACCAGCTGGCTGAAGCCTGGGACGGCTCCCGATACTGACGGCTATGCCTCAGCTCGCAATCATTGCTGGCAGGTGTCTCTGCTGCGATGAAAATAACTGCGGATCTCGTCGGGTTCGCTGCCTACCGCATAGACCGCCACACGCAATTCATACTCTGTGCATTTCAACTCGGAGCACCACGACTCCACGACGCGCGGATTAGTCAGGCTGATGCGGTTGGTCGTGCTGTCTGCGTCAGGAAATTTTTGTGACATGATGTACCCCCTTCAAATGGGACATTTCATGGAGCCCTACTGAAGCGTGGCAGTGCGGACTTGTCGTAAGTAATTGGTGCAAAAAATCACGCCATATTGCACCGACCACGCTTTACCTGTGCACTTTCCTATATTTCGATGAATATCACATCCTTCAATTAGAGGAGATGTTTGCAGGAACACATGTCACGATATGTGACAAGGCCGATGCCATGAAACCGTTCCATGCGCTCATGCTGCTGTGGATTTTGGGTTTGCTGCTGCTCACGCCGGCGGCACGGATGCGCAGTGCTGGTCACTGGCACTGCCGCTGCGCCCAGGAAGGCGGCTGCCGCAGCGGCGCCGGTGGCCGCTCCCTCAGGACAGCACCGGCGAAGGATGGAAGGCTTTCCGGGCTACGGTTACGCTTTCAGGCGGTCACCGCTGTTTAGTGGGCTGGTCATCGCCTGCACGAATTCAACGCACATCATCCTGATGGGATGAACTTCGGCTTCGGTCACGCTGGCTTTGGCCATTGCCGCTTTCTCGATGTCTTCGTTTTCGAGTTCTACGAAGACGTTTTCACCGTCGTGGGTACGTAGATGAACGCGTAACTTGATTCCGGTGCTGGATAGCAGCATGTGATTCCTTTGTGATCGGGTTGACTGGATGTCGTGTCGGTGTGGAGGTGGCCGCCATAGCACGACGCCGGCCGTCCGTCTTTCGATGAATTCATTTCTGGCTGCCTGCCAGTCAACCCATCGGCGAATGGGCCAATCGGACCATTTCGCCACCGCCTGGTTGGCGGGCTCCTGGTCGTTGACAGGCTCAAGTCCGGGCGGAATTTGGCAATTGGGGGTGACGCCGTAGCTCAGCCGGCTCGTCTGGTGACGGCTTTCCACAAAGCCGCCTGCTTCCAGCATGTCCATGGCTTGCTGGACATCGTTGGGTTCATACGTGGGTTTCCAGTGAGGGTGAAGCGAGGCCAGCGTCCACCAGCCGCCGGTGGCGCGCAACCGCAACCACAGGGCACGTACATCGTGGGTGATAAGGTCGCCCATGATTGGTCGCGATCTCGCTCAGGCGCTCTGACGACGTTTACGGTTGGGAGTACGGAGGCCCATCCGTGAGGGCGTTGTTGGCGGTCAGCTCGTGTGCCAGTTTGCGCTGGGCCTGATTGCGCTGATGCGGCATGGTGACCGTGATCTTGCGCGTCTGCTGAAAGGCCAGCGCCCGGCTGGCGGGATTGAGGTAACGCGACGGCCAGAGATCCTCGGGCCTTTTGTCGAGGGCGCGTGCCACGAGCTGCTCGGCCGCCAGCCAGGGGCTGGTCAGCACGCGTTGTATGTGGCTGTAACCGTTTTCCATGGCAATTTTTCGAAGACTGGTACCGCGTTTGCGGAGGGCAGCAATGACATCGGCGGGGTGCATATCTTCCTGTGCGGGTGTCGATTTAATTGTGCTCATATCTAATATTTTGAGCACAAAACAGGCCAAGTCAAACATTTTTTTCTGCCTGTTTCAATTTGTGCTACTTTTATTGTATTTTTTACCAATTAAATGAGTGTTATGTTTGCTCATTTTGTGCTGGGGGGAACAAAATAGTGTTCATGAACACAAAAGAAGCAGCATCAGGGGCGGGGGGATCTGGCTCATCTGGCAAGCTCCAGCACTATTCCTTTACCGCCGTAACGCCGGTCAAGGCGGAAGAGCCCATTGCGTGGTACCTGCATGAGGCCGCAGCAGCCGTCGACAAGGCGGGTGCCAGGTCTGTGCGAACCGAAGCCAGGTCGGTTTTCATGCGCCAGTTTGGCCAGCGCTGCCGCATGGCCCGGGGTACAAGGGAAATCAATGAGGTTGCGGCCACGGTCGGGGTTCACCGCAACACCATCTGGAACATAGAGCGTGGCGACAGCCTGCCGGATGCGTTCGAGCTGGAAGTACTCGCCAGGGAATACCGGTTGACGCCTGGGCAACTACTGGGCCGGGAAGCTCCAGACGAAACCCGGGCTGCTGCGGCAGTGGCGCGCGACGTGCGCGCGGTCGAGACCGGCACGTTTGTCTATGCGCCCCTGTTTGACCTCCGCGCTTCGCCGGGCCGGGATGTATTCAACGACCTTGGGTCGGTCGTGGCGATGCGACCCTTTGATGTGCAGTTCATCCGGTATGACCTGGGCATTGACCATAACGACATTGTCATGTCCACGGTGGCGGGCGCCTCGATGGAGCCGTGGCTGCATTCCAGGGACGCAGTGCTGACTGACTTGCGGGATCGCGATGCCCTGACGGAGGGCGTGCACATGGTACGGCTTGACGGCGCCTTGCTGGTCAAAAAACTGCAGCGCCTGCCCGGCAAGATATTGCGCGTCAGCAGCTACAACCCGGCGTATGAACCGTTTGACATCCAGGGCTACGAAAGTACAGACCGGGATTTTGCCGTGCTTGGCCGCGTGCGCTGGGCCGGCGTGACTTTTAACTGAGCGTAAGTCCCTAGACCGCAACGCAACAGGCGTGCGCCGCGGATGGCATTGCGGCCCCGGATGCAACGTAAACTCGCATTCCATGGACCACCCCACAGCGATCCGGCCTATCCAGGGCGCGCCAGATATCTCGCGCGAGGATTGGGTGGAAATGCGGTTGATCCACATCTTCATGCGGTATGCCCGCCCGGCCCTGCATTCTGCACTGGTCCTGATCGTGTCCATGGTGGTGATTCTCTACCGCCATGTAGACCTGCTCAGTCTGGGCATCTGGGCAACGGCGGCGACGCTGGTGACCCTGGTGCGGTATCGCGTCATCGGCATTTACCAGCGTTCGCTGCTGGGCGTCAGCGGCCCTGCGTTGCGCGCATTCATGGCGCGCTACACGTGGACGTGGCCCATGAGTGCCATGGTCTGGGGTGCGTCGATGTTTGTGTACTTCCTCAAAGCGCCCGTGTATGACCAGTTCCTCGGCATGATCGTCCTGGTCGGAATGGCCGGGTTTGCGGTGGGCACCTTTTCCTCCTGGCTTCCCTGCTTCAAAGGCTATGTGAACGGCCTGGGCATTTCCACCCTGACGGTATTTTTCTACCAGCTGATGCTGGAAAGAGGAATTTCTTCCACGTTCAATACCTGGGGCATGGTGGTGCTGATCGTCATTTACTGGGTGGTCATTCGCGTGTCGGGCCAGCGCTTTCACCAGGTGCAGCGTGCCAACCTCGAACTGCAGTACGACAACTCCGAACTGATCAGATCATTGACTGAAAAAAGCCGTGCCGCCCTTGAGGCCATCGAGATCAAGAACCGTTTTATCGCCAGCGCCGCGCATGACCTGCGTCAGCCGGTGCATGCCCTGGACCTGTACGCCGGCTGGCTGGCTGCCGAGCCAGAATTCGTGGCGCAGATAGCGCCCAAGATCGTCCGGTCCACCAAGGCGGTCAACGACCTGTTCAACTCCCTCTTCGACCTGGCGGGGCTGGAGTCCAGTCCGCTGCGGGTCAACCTGCAGGCCGTAGACCTGGCGGGGCTGGTGCAGGATCTGGAGGCGCAATACGCACCCTTCGCGCGGGAGCGCAACCTGCGCCTCAGGATTCGCCCTGCAGTGGGACAGGTAAGGTCTGACCCAGTGCTGCTTCAGCGGCTGGTCGGCAACCTGCTGTCGAACGCGCTGCGCAACACGCATCGAGGCGGTGTGCTGCTGGCTGTGCGCCGGCGGCGCGGAGTGCCATGCATCGAGATATGGGACACCGGTGTGGGCATCGCGAAAGAACACCAGAAGGCGATCTTTCAGGAGTTCTACCGGATTCCCCTGCAGGGTACCGAAGAAGGCTTTGGGTTGGGCCTGGCCATCGTTTCGCGCCTGAGCGAGGCGCTTGGGCATCCTGTGAGGCTTGCCTCCAGGAGCGGGCGTGGCAGTGTCTTCTGGGTGGAGTTGCGCACGCCAGGCCAGTGACCCGGCCCGGTGTTGCCCGGTCTTGCTAGAGCAAGCCCTGGGTGCGCGCCAGGTGGCTGGCCTGTGAGCGGCTCTTGACATTCAGGCGCCGGAACAGCCGCCACAAATGCACTTTCACTGTGTGCTCGCTGATCTGCAGCTCTTCGGCGATGTCGCGGTTGCTCATGCCTTTGTCGAGCATGACCAGCAACTGCTTTTGCCGCTTGGACAGTTTTTCCGTTGGGGTGGATGGCTCCGGGTCGAGTTCTTCACTCAGGAAGACGCGCAGGACGTTCGATATCTCGGTGGCCCCCGCAGACTTCTGGATGTAGGCATCGGCACCTGCCTCAATGGACAGGTCCTCGTAGTCCTGGGCCGGCGCGGCCGACAGCACCACCAGGGGCACGTTGGGGAATTGGTGTTTGAGCTCACGCACGCCCGAAACACCATTGGTGTCAGGCAACCTCAAGTCGAGGCAGATGAGTTCGGGGACACCGTGTTGCTGCACGGCAGGCATTACCGCGGCGAGCCGGTCCAGCTCGGTCACAGTGGCCTTGCTGCTAAGGCGGCGAATCAACATGACAACCGCTTCGCGCATCAGCGGATGGTCATCTATTACAAAAATACTCATTAGTTCACGTCTGAAGTATCGTTCCTGTCAGCTATCGAGCATAACTGGTGAATGTCAACTTTGGGGCACTAATAAACTTGAAATTGCGGTATTTTTTCAGGGTGGTAATACCCTAAAACAACAATGAATAAGTCTTTCGTACCAATGTGATTCTGTCGAAGGCCACCGCGCACGGCCAAAGCCCCTGGCCCAAATTGCTTAATCCCGCAACTCAGGGAGTTACAGGTGCAAAAAAACGTAGCGCTGTTTCGACCTCGGCTGCCTCGATACCGGGCAAGATTTGAAGCTTATCTTGCAGTGCAGCAAGCGCACCGGTCCCTTCGTTCTGCAGGGTGGAAATTATCAGCGCGGCTTCACGGGGAGATTCAAAGCCATGGCTCTGCAGCAGCACCTTGGCGTCGGCATCCTGCAGCTTGAAATAGAACTGGCCGTCCTTCTCACGGTATTGCTTGAAGGCCGGAGCAACACTTTTGACTGACTTCCCTTTCGACGTGCCAGCCGGCTTTATCGCGAGGTTGCGCAAACCAACGGCGCGACGCAACTCGCCCATGAAAGGCGTGGCCTCCGCGCGCGCCTTCTGCGCACCCGCCTGCAAGGTCGCCTCGATCTTTGCCGGGTCGCTGATGAGGTCGTGGTATCGCTCGCGCATGGGCACTACTTCACGGTCAATGCGCTCGAACAGCAACTGTTTGGCATCGCCCCAGGCAATGCCTTCGGCATAGGCCTTGCGCAGGGCCTGGGTTTCGTCCGCGCTCGCAAAGGCCTGGTAAATCTGGAACAGCGCCGAGCCCTCGACTTCCTTGGGTTCGCCCGGTGCGCGTGAATCGGTGAGGATGCCGGCGATCAGCTTGCGCATCTGCTCGCGTGGGGTGAAAAGCGGAATCGTGTTGTCGTAGCTCTTGCTCATCTTGCGACCGTCCAGTCCGGGCAGCAGCGCGACGGACTCTTCAATCACCGCTTCGGGCAGCACCAGGTGCTCACCGTACAGGTGGTTGTAGCGCTGCGCCATGTCGCGCGCCATTTCGATGTGCTGGATCTGGTCGCGCCCCACCGGCACCTTGTGCGTCTTGAACAGCAGGATGTCTGCGCCCATCAGCACCGGGTACATGAAGAGGCCGGCGGTGACGTCGGCATCCGGGTCGTCGCCGGCTGCCTCGTTCTTGTCGACAGAGGCCTTGTAGGCATGGGCACGGTTGAGTACGCCCTTGCCTGTGACGCAGGTCAGCAGCCAGGTGAGTTCAGGGATTTCCGGGATGTCGGACTGGCGATAGAACGTCACGCGCTCCGGGTCCAGCCCGGCGGCCAGCCAGCTCGCCGCGATCTCGAGTGTGGACTGCTGGATGCGCGCGGGTTCATCGCATTTGATCAGTGCGTGGTAGTCGGCCAGGAAGTAAAAGCTGCGGACATCGTCGCGAAAGCTGGCCTGAACCGACGGCCGGATCGAGCCGACATAGTTGCCCAGGTGGGGCGTACCGGTGGTCGTGATGCCGGTGAGGAAACGGGTGGGGGACGGTGTATTCATGACAATCTTGGGGGCAATGAAATGGGGAGGTTGATCAGATCCAGCAAGCTGTATCCCAGCACCACCAGTGGCCAGAGCCAGTAAGCGCTGACGATGCCAAGGAGAACGAGCCCCATGACGATGAAAAACCCCCATGGTTCGAGGCGGGCGACAAACTGAGCCTGCTTCCACGGCAGCAGGCCCACCAGGATGCGGCCGCCATCAAGCGGAGGCAAAGGAAAAAGATTGAAGGCCCACATCACGAGATTGACCAGTACGCCAGCCTGGCACATGACCAGGAAAAACGGCTCCTGGACACCGGCGTTGATCAGCACCGCATACAACACGGCCCAAAGTACGACCTGTATGAAGTTGGCGGCGGGGCCCGCAAGTGCCACCCAGATCATGTCGCGTTTGGGTTTGCGCAAATTTCCGAAATTGACGGGTACCGGTTTTGCGTAGCCGAACAGAAAGGTGCCTGAGGTGGCGAAATACAGTAGCAGCGGCATGACGATGGTGCCGAGGGGGTCGATGTGCTTTACGGGGTTCAGCGTGACACGGCCCAGCATCCAGGCGGTGTTGTCACCGAAATAGCGAGCCACATACCCATGCGCAGCTTCGTGCACGGTAATGGCGAAGAGCACTGGCAGCGCGTAGATGGCGACGGTTTGAATCAGGTTGGCGATATCCATGCCGAATTATGACCCCCACGGTCGCTCACTTCGTGTAGCTCCCTGCCCCCCGAAGGGGGCTGCTGCGCCTGCGGCCCGGCAAAGCCGGTTCCGCGGCCCCTGCTTGAAGGGGAGTCCGCTCGCTAAAGGCCTAATGCAGCCAGCTCGCCCCGGCCCTGTCGCACCACGACAGGCTCGCCGCCGTCGCCCATGGCCGTCAGGTCGATCACGGTGGTCGGCTCCTGGTGGCAGGCGCCTGCGTCGATCACGGCGGCCAGCTCATGCTCCAGCAGCTCGCGGATCTCGTGCGCATCGTTCAGCGGCTCGGTGCCGTCCCGCGGAATCAGCGTGGTGGCCAGCAGCGGCGCGCCATGCAGCTCCAGCAGCGCCTGCAAAACCTTGTGCTCCGGCACGCGCAGGCCGATGGTCTTGCGCGACGGGTGGCTCACGCGGCGCGGCACTTCCTTGCTGGCTTCGAGGATGAAGGTGTAGGGCCCTGGCGTGGCGGCCTTGAGCAGCCGGAATTGTTTGTTGTCCACCCGCGCGTAGTTCGCCAGCTCGCTCAGGTCGCGGCACAGCAGGGTGAGGTGGTGCTTGTCGTCGACGCCGCGAATACGGCGCAGGCTGTCGGCCGCGGCCTTGTCGTCGAGGTGGCATACCAGGGCATAGCTGGAGTCGGTTGGCACGGCCGCAATGCCGCCGCGTTCAAGCAGTGCCACCGCCTGTTTGAGCAGGCGGGTGTGCGGGTTCTCGGGGTGAACTTCAAAAAACTGTGACATACAGGTTTGTCGCCGGCTTGGGTTTCAGGATTCGGTGGGTTCAATGATGATCCGGCTCTCGCGTACCGCAAGCCAGGCGCCAGTGGCACCACACACGGTAATCATGGCAATGCCGAGCAGCGACCACTGATCCGGAACATGGGAAAAGATCAGCCATCCGCCCAGCATGGCAAAACCGATTTGGGCGTAAAGGAACGGCGTCAGGGTTGATGCAGTGGTTCGCGCATAGGCAAGAATCATCATGAAGTGCCCGACGGCTCCGAGGAAGCCCATCAGGCAAAGGCAGGCCCAAAGCACCCAGGAATCCAGCGAAGTCCAGACAAAGGGAAGGGCCAGCGAGGCGATGAGCGTGCCCACCCAGCCGGTGTAGAAGTGCATGGTTGCCGGGTCTTCGGTACGGGCCAGGCGGCTGGTCAAAATCTGGAACCAGGCATTGGACACCACCAGGCTCAACGGTAGCAGCAGCGTCCAGTCAAAGCCGGAGCTTCCCGGCCGGATGATGATCAGCGCACCGGCAAAGCCTCCCAGGACCAGCCCCCAGCGCAACGCCGGTACGCGCTCACCCAGCTGTAGCGATGCCAGCAGGGTGATGACCAGCGGCGTGATCATGATGATGGCCGTGAACTCGCCCACGGGCATGTATTTGAGGCTGAAAAACGCCAACCCGCTGCTGGTCAGCAGCAGTACGCCGCGTAAAAGCTGGAACCTGGGATGCGCCGTTCGAAACAGCGTTCGCCCGCGCGCAGGAAGCATCACCACGGTCGTGGCCACGGCCTGGAACGCATAGCGAAACCACAGCGCCATCAGGATGGGCACGCTCAGGGATATCCGTTTGGTGGTGGTGTCCAGCGCGGCGAAGCAGGCCATGGCGGCTACCAGAAGCGCAATGCCGGTCAGGGCAGGAGAGGTTTTTCTCGCGGGGCCGGCCATCACTGGATGCGGTCCACCAGCAGCTCCCACACCGGTGTCAGTTCGCCCGGCAGGAATGGCAGGGTACCCAGGTCGGTGTGGCTTTCGTCGGGGCTGTGGAAGTCGCTGCCGCGCGAAGCGGCCAGGCCGAACTCTTTGGCCGTTTCGGCGTATTTGAGGTATTCCTGCGGCGTGTGGCTGCCAGTGACAACCTCCACGCCACGCCCGCCATGGGACTTGAACTCGGTGAACAAGGCGTATTCCTCGTTGGGGGTGAACTTGTAGCGGCCCGGGTGCGCAATCACGGCAATGCCCTTGGCCTGGGTGATCCAGGTGACGGCGTCGCGCAGGTTGGCCCAGCGGTGCGGCACATAGCCGGGCTTGCCTTCGGTCAGGTATTTGCGAAAGACTTCAGGCGTTTCGCGGCACACGCCGGATTCCACCAGGAAGCGGGCAAAGTGCGTGCGTGAAATGAGCTCGGGGTTACCCACAAACTTCAGCGCGCCTTCGTAAGCGCCCATGATGCCGACCTTGGCCAGCGAGTCCGACATCTCCATGGCGCGCTGTTCACGGCCGCCGCGCGTATTGCGCAGGCCTTGTTGCATCGCAGGGTCGTTGGCGTCGAAGCCCAGGCCAACAATGTGGACCGTTTGCCCCGCGAAGGTCACAGACACCTCGGTGCCCGTGAGGTAGTGCATGCCCTGCGCTTTGGCAGCGGCGGCGGCACGGTGCTGGCCGCCTATTTCGTCGTGGTCTGTCAGGGCCCAGAGTTCGACCCCGTTGGCCTTGGCCCGTTCAGCCAGTGCCTCCGGTGTCAGCGTGCCGTCTGACACCACAGAGTGGCAGTGCAGGTCGGCATTCAGGATGTTTTTGGGAGTCACTGAGCCATTTTAGGCTTTGCAGGGTATTGGTGCAGGCCGGCTGCAATCTCCCTGACCCCAGAAGGCTCGCTTTGCGCGTGCGCGCGATGCCCTTGCACTGAAGGCGGTTTTGAGATGTTTCAGGCCGCCAGCCCAATATAGGCAAGCGCGATCAGCTATAAATTTAATAGCGTTCTCTGCCTCGCCGGATATGCGTCACTACGCTTGAAATGACCGGTTGCTATGAAATATATAGCTACTTGCGCCCGTTCCTGTTGGGCTGCAGCCTTAAAGCCCCAAGGCAGTGAGTTCCGGCGAGAGTTTCTCCCACGGCACATCAAAGCCTGGCTGGCTGCGCTGCGGTGGCGGTGCATGGCTGCGCAGGGCCCAGTGGGCGCCGGCCAGCACGCTGTCGATCAGCGGCACGCTCACCCCGGGTTGCAGGGTCGCGGCCATGCCTGCCAGGCCTGCACCACCCAGAATGACGGCCTGCGCGCCCAGCTGGCGCACCGCGTCGCGGCAGGCCTGGGCGAGCAGGGTGCGCGCGGCGGCAGGGTCGGCCGCAAGCTGCGCCCCGGTCGGCGCAACGGTGTGGATGCCGGCCAGCGAAGGCGCATGGCCCAGCGCCTGGGCCAGCCGCTGCAGCATTGGCCCCCAGCGCTCGCCCCCGGTGACGATGGCAAAGCGTCCATGGCGCGCCGCCTCGATGAAGGCCGCCTCGGCCAGGCCGGTCACCGGCACCGGGCTGCTTTCGCGCAGCGCCAGCAGGCCAGGGTCGCCAAAGCAGCCGATCAGCACCGCATCAGGCGTTTCAGGTGCGCCACCTGTTTCACCTGTGCTGGCCAGCGCAGCGGCCCAAGCGTCCAGCGTGGCGTGAGACGCGACGGCATAGCTGGCTTCGTCCGAAATATAGGGCGCACCGAAACGCGCAGTGACGGTGCGCACCTGCACGTGCAGCCCGGCGGCGGCCTGTACGTGGGTCTGCAGCAGCGCACTGACCGAAGCCGACGTATTCGGGTTGATGACCAACAGCTTACGCATTGCACACGCCCTGAATCTTCAACCCAGCATGAGCCGCGGAACCGGCTTTGCCGGGCCGCAGGCGGGCGGCCCCCTCGGGGGGCAGCGCATTACACGAAGTGAAAAGCGTGGGGGCCATCAACTAAACAGCGTGGACAAGTCGGGCGCATCGTCGGCCGGCGGCGTGAACTGCAGCTGCGACTCCAGCCGCGTCAGGTGTTCGCGCATGTGGCGCGCGGCTTCCTGGACGTCGCGCAGGCGAATTGCGTCCAGCAGCTTGCGGTGCTCGCGGCAGCCGCAGGCGGCGGCTTCGTCGCGGCTGTCCTTGTGGGACGTGCTGTAGGTCATCAGGATCAGCGACGTGCGCGAGGTCAGCTCGCGCAGGATGCGGCCCAGCGTCTGGTGGCCGGCGCGCTCGGCGATCTGCAGGTGAAAGTCGCCTGACAGGCGGATGGCGCGGTGCATGTCGCCGGCCAGGCGCGCGGCTTCTTCGTCGTCGATGCAGCGTTTGAGCTGTTGCATGTCGGCCTCGCTCGCCTTGGCAATGAACAGCTCCACCAGCGTGGGTTCAATCAGCCGGCGCACCTCAAAGACTTCGCGCGCCTCCTGCTCGGTAGGCTGGGCCACAGTAGCGCCGCGGTTGGGAATGAGGGTGACGACCTGCTCATTGGCCAGGCGCACCAGCACCGGGCGTATGCGCGTGCGCGACACGCCGAAGGCACCGGCCAGCTTGTCTTCGACCAGCTTGGTGCCCGGCGGCAGGCGGTGGTCCAGGATGGCCGAGATCACGCGCTCATACATTTCGCTATCGGTCAGGGGAGTGGCTGTCGTTGCCTCGCTCATCGGGTGCCTTTCTTTTGCCGGCGGCCCAGCCACCAGGCCAGGCCCAGGGCCAGCGCCATGACCAGCAACGACACCACAGTGGTGACGGTACCCAGAGCATAAATGGACGGCGTGGTGACGGTGGTCGTCAGTCCCTGCAGCTCCAGCGGCAGGGTGTTCACGTCGCCGATGGCCTGCGAGGTGCGGGCGATTTCGTCCCAGCTCAGGGTAAAACCAAACATGCCGATGCCCACCACCGAAGGCGCAATCAGCGGCAGCACCACATGCCGGAAGCCCTGCCACGGCGTGGCGCCCAGGTCGCGCGCGGCTTCTTCGTAGGCCGGGTTGAAGCGGTTGAAAATCGCGAACATGATCAAAAGGCCAAAGGGCAGCGTCCAGGTCAGGTGCGCACCCAGCGCCGACGTGAACAGCCCCAGCGACGTGCCGTAGCCTTCCAGTGCATCGGCCATGCCGAAAGCCTCCAGCGCTTTCTTGACGCCGGTGTCGAGCAGGCGGAACTCCAGGCCAATGCCCAGCGAAACGATGATGGACGGCATGATCAGGCTGGCCACCACCACAAAAAACAGCGTGTTGCCGCCCGCGAGCTTCTTGCGAAAAGCCAGGCCGGCCAGCACCGACAGCAGCACCGTGAAAGCCATCACGGCCAGGCCCAGGCCCAGCGAGCGCTTGAGCGCCGCGCCGATGTCGACCACGCCCAGCCCTTCGGCCAGCTTGTAAAACCAGTGCAGCGACACGCCGCGCAGCGGAAACGTCAGCCCGCCTTCAGGCCCCTGAAAACTCAGCACCACGATGACAAACATCGGGCCATACAGGAACAGCACAAACAGCGCAAAGAATGCGGCCAGGAACCAGAAGCCGGCGGAGCGTTTTTCGGACATAGTTAGAACCTTCGCAGAAGGGGCCGCAGCGCCGGGCCGCCCCAAGCAAGGCCAGCCCCCTCGGGGGGCAGCGCAGTACACGAAGTGACAAGCGTGGGGGTCATAGCTCTTTTCGAATGTCGACCAGCCGCGTTAAAGCCCAGATGATCATCAGCACGATGGCCAGCAGGATCACCGCATTGGCCGCCGCCAGCGGAAATTGCAGGTAAGAGGTCTGCACCTGGATGATCTTGCCGATGGAGGCAATCTGCTGGCCGCCCATGACGCCGATGGTCACGAAGTCGCCCATCACGATGGTGATGACAAAAATCGAGCCGATGATGATGCCCGTGCGCGACAGCGGCACGATGACGTTCCACAGCGTTTGCCAGGCCGAGGCGCCGCTGTCATTCGCCGCTTCGATCAGGCTGCGGTCTATGCGCATCATCGAATTGAAGATCGGCACGATCATGAACATGGTGTAGAGGTGCACAAACGCCAGCACCACCGAAAAATCAGAAAACAGCAGCCACTCCACGGGCTGGTTCACGATGCCCAGGCCCGTCAGGCTCTGGTTCACCAGGCCATTGCGGCCTAGCAGCGGCACCCACGAGATCATGCGGATCACGTTGGACGTCCAGAACGGAATCGTGCACAGCACGAACAGCAGCGTTTGCACGCTTTGCGAGCGCACATAAAAAGCCAGAAAGTACGACACCGAAAACCCCGTCACCAGCGTGATCAGCCAGACCAGGAAACTGAACTTGAAGGTCGACAAATAGGTCTTGAAGGTGACACACATCTCCGACGTGTTGCCGCAACCTTCAAAGACGGCGAAGTAATTCTTCAGCGTAAAGCCGGGCAGCAACTCATACTCATTGAAGTCCCAAAAGCTCACCATCAACACCAGCGCCAGTGGCACCAGAAAGAACACCACAAACACCGCCGTCAACGGCGTAGCCTGCCACCAGGCCGCAAGGCTGCGCCCCGGCGCCTTGGCCGGAGCGGAATGCGCAGCAACAGCAGGAGCACTCATAAATATCCAAAAGTAAAAAATGAGCTACCAAGGGCAAGCGAAGGGAGCCGAATCAACCCAGTGTCCGCGCGGAACCGGCTTCGCCGGGCCGCAGCGGGCGCCCCCTGCAAGGGGGGAGGACGCTACACGAAGTGAGCGTCAACGGGGGTGTGCCTATGCAGCGACGAACTCATTCCATTTCTGCACCATGTAATTGTTCTCGTCCATGACCGCATTCCAGCAGGCGATGCCGCCCATGCGGGCTTCATAGCTGCCGCCGTCGCGCACCGCGCCGGTCTTGGCCAGCACATCGCCATTCGGGCTCTTGATGTCCTGCGAAGCCGGCTTGCCTTCCATCCAGTAGGCCCACTCATACGCTTCCATCTTGGCCTTGGCGGTTTCCAGCACGGCGCTGTAATAGCCCTGGCGGTTCAGATACGCGCCGGCCCAGCCGTCGAGGAACCAGTTGATGAACTCATAGGCACCGTCCAGCTTCTTGCCCGACAGCGTAGCGGGCAGGCCAAAGCCGGCGGCCCAGGCGCGGTAGCCTTCTTTCAGCGGCTGGAAGTTGCAGGCGATGCCCTTGGTGCGCACGGCCGTCACGGCGGGGCTCCACATCGACTGGATCACCACTTCGCCCGAGGCCATCAGGTTGACCGACTCATTGAAGTCTTTCCACAGCGCGCGGAACTGCCCGGCCTTCTTGGCTTCAATCAACGTGGCGATCGTCAGGTCGATCTCTTTCTTCGTCATGTTGCCCTTGTCCGGGTACTTGTAGATGCCCTTGGCCTCTACCACCATGGCGGCGTCCATGATGCCGATCGACGGAATGTTCAGGATGGCGGCCTTGCCCTTGAACTCGGGGTTCAGCAGCTCGGCCCAGGAGCTGATGGGGCGCTTGATCAAATCGGGGCGAATGCCCAGCGTGTCGGCGTTGTAGACCGTGGGAATGAGCGACATGAACTGCGTCGGGCTCTTGGCGAAGACCTTGCTCTTTTCGCCTTCCAGGTAAATCACTTTCTTGGGCGCTGTGCCCTGGTCGCCCACGGCCTTGCCGGCCACGGTGCCGGTGGTGAAGAGCGTGGTGATCTTGTCGGCGTTCTTGATGCGCTTGGTGTCAATGCCCTTCAGGTTGCCCGTGGGCACGATTTTCTTGAGCGAGAAGTACTCGGTGTCGATCAGGTCAAAGCTGTTGGGCGCGGTCACGGCGCGCTTGGTCACGTCGTCGGTGGTCACGGCCACGTACTGAATCGTGATGCCGGTGTCGGCCTTGAACTTCTCGGCGATGGCCTTGTCCTGGTTGACGGCGGTGCCCAGGTAGCGCAGCACGATTTTTTCCTGCGCGTGCACGGCAGGGAACAGGCCCGTGGCCAGAATGCCGGCCGTGCCCTTGAGCAAAGCGCGGCGCGGCACGCCGCCCACGGTGGTGTCGGTGGCGGTGTCTTTTTGATCAGGAAGAGCGTCGGACATGGTGAAAAACTCCTGGTGGCTTGGGTGGAAATCTTCTTGCGAAGGGACGGTTGAAAAATCTGTATTTCTGTGAGCCTTACGGATCAGGCACTAATGACGGCAGGAGGGGCGGCCTGCAGCGTGTGCGCCGCTTCGGGCGCCCATGACAGTTGCACGCTGTCGCCCGGCGCATAAGGCCGGGCCGCAAACGCCGCCTCCGGCACCATCACCGACAACTCGGCGGTGCTGTGGGCCGTCGGTGAAACGCCCGGGTTCTGCAGGCCCAACAGCACATACGGGCCCTGGTATTCGACGTCGGTCACCACGGCGCGCCGGTTGTGCGGCGCGTCAGGCGCGGCATCGCCGGCCGGGGTGATCTGCATGTGGTCGGTGCGCACGCCTATCTTGCCGGTGGGCGTGTCGAGCACGTTGTGCCCACCCATGAAGCGCGCCACAAACTCACTCGCGGGACGGTTGTAGATTTCGTGCGGCGAGCCCACCTGCTCGATCAGCCCGTGGTTCATCACCACCATGGTGTCGGCCAGGGCCATGGCCTCTTCCTGCGAGTGTGTGACGTGGATGAAGGTGAGCCCCAGCTCTTTTTGCCAGCGCCGCAGCTCGGCGCGCATCTGGATGCGCAGGAAAGGATCCAGCGCCGACAGCGGCTCATCGAGCAGCAACACCCGCGGCTGCGTGATCAGTGCGCGTGCCAGCGCCACGCGCTGCTGCTGCCCGCCCGAAAGCTCGGCCGGCTTGCGCTCGGCCAGGTGGCCCATCGCCACCCGCTCCAGCAAGTCTTTGGCCTGCTGGCGGCGCGCCGCCTTGTCCACGCCTTTCATCTTCAGGCTGAAGGCCACGTTGTCGAGTGCCGAGAGATGCGGAAACAGCGCAAAGCTCTGGAACATCATCGCCGTGCCGCGGCCGGCGGCCGGCAGGTCGGTGATGTTGCGGTTTTCCAGCAGGATGTCGCCGCTGGTGACGGATTCGTGACCCGCCATCATGCGCAGCGTGGTGCTTTTGCCGCAGCCCGAAGGCCCGAGCAGGCAGCAGTAGCTGCCGCTGGCAATGCGCAGGTTAATGCCGTCGACGGCCGGCTTGTCTTGCTGCGCGTACCGTTTGGTCAGCGCAATGGCTTCAATGGCGGTGGGAGGCGGGCTGGCAAGGGCGTTCATGCCAACCTCTGTGCAAGGCCTGTGCCAGCTTTGTATGCGATTTATGATCAGATTGTGTACAAAATGCATGGTTCTGGTGCCGAGCAAGCCGTGCCTGCCTGCCATGCTGGTGCATGCTGTAACCAGAAGTTCCTGCAACTTCCGGCTGTCAGGTTTGGGTGTGCCCCGTGTCCTCTTTTCAGGTTTTCTTCCTGTCGCCGCCGGGGCTTGAAGCCAGCAGTCCATGGCCTACCATCAGCGCTTCCGTCTTATGGAGCCGTCCTTGATCACCCTGCACCACCTCAACAATTCCCGCTCGCAACGCATCCTCTGGCTGATGGAAGAGATGGGCCTGCCTTATGAAATCCAGCGCTACCAGCGCGACCCTAAAACCATGCTGGCGCCGCCTTCACTGCGCGCGGTGCATCCGCTGGGCAAGTCGCCGGTGATCACCGACGGCGAGTTCACGCTGGCTGAGTCGGGCGCCATCATTGAATACCTGGTGGCCCGCTACGGCGCCGGCCGGCTGGCGCCCGAGGCCGGCACGCCAGAGCATCTGCGCTACACCTACTGGCTGCATTACGCGGAGGGCTCGGCCATGCCGCCGCTCTTGCTCAAGCTGGTGTTCGACAAGGTGGAAAACTCGCCCATGCCTTTTTTTGCCAAGCCGATTGCCCGCGCCATCGCCGGCAAGGTCAAGAAGACGTTTATCGAGCCGCAGCTGCGGCAGCACCTGGACTTCCTCGAAATGTCGCTGGGCCAGAGTGAGTGGTTTGCCGGCGCCGAGTTCAGCGGCGCAGACATCCAGATGAGCTTTCCGCTGGAGGCGGCCGCCGCGCGCGGCGGGCTCAATGAGAGCCGGCCAAAGCTGATGGATTTCCTGGCGCGCATCCATGCCCGGCCCGCTTACCAGCGTGCGATTGTGCGTGGCGGGGAGTTTGAGCTGCAGTGATTGTTGGCCGTACTTGCCGAGCACGCTATTAAATCAATAGCTGCTTGCGCCTGTTCCTAAAGGGCTGGAGCCGTTTTTGGCTTGCTATTTGGCCTGCTGTTTCCAGTTTCTGGCGTGATTGGCAGGCCCGGCGCCTGTTTGCTGCGCACAAACTGCAGGGCCTGCGGCTGGCCGACCAGCACGCACTGCTTGCCGGTGCGCCGGCAGTGGTCCTGCACACGCCAGTAGGCGTCATGGCTGACGCAGCCGGTCTGGCAGATCACCAGGTCGGCGGCGACCAGGCTGGCCTCCAGTGCGGCCGCGCCCTGCAGGTCGTCGCCCGCATGGTGCAAAAAGTGCCCGCCGGCCATTTCAATGACGCGCCGGGCCGCGGTGGTGCCGGCGCCTTGCTCGCCCACGCACAGCACCGACTTTTCATGCAGGGCGGCTGTGGCGTCCGAATTCGTCAAAGCCGCCGCCAGCGCTGCGGTGGCCTGCGGGGCCACCGCGCCCTTTTGCCGGCCCAGGCGTTCCCGCACCAAGCCCTGCAAATCATGCACGCGGCCCATCAGCCATTCCACCCGGCGCGCCAGCGTCAGCCGTTTGGGCAGGCCTGGGATGGCATCTTCCACGGCCTGGCGGTCTTCGCGCTCCCAGGCCAGCGCTGTCTCCCGCACCATCGCCGCCGCACGCAGGCGCACCGCCAGGGATTGCAGGCGCGCGATTTCTGCGGCCTGTGCGGCAATCACGGTGCTGCAGCGCTTCTGGATTTCGCCGTATTGGGCGAGCAGGGCGCGGTGTTCGCGGTCAAGGCCGGGCAGGGCGTTACAGGGTCCTTGCATGTCGGGGCTCCATAAGATGAAGGCGCCCCCGTCAGCCAGCCGATACGTAACTGAAAGAGAGGGCAAAACCCATCTTAAATGAGAATTGATCTCAATTGGAGCAAAGATTTATGCCGCTTTGGGTAAACAGATGAAACCCCGAAGCAATCCTTTTTGCTATTAATTCAGGAGCTGCTTGCGCCCGTCCCTATTGGTTAAAGCCCCGATTTTCGCTTAAAAAACGCAGGGCTTTTGGGTCGTGGGCCGTCAGAGTTCAGCCGCTTCCACCAGAAACCGCACCCGCTTCACGCCCTGCCACTCGTCCGCATCCAGTCGAAAAGCCAGCTTGACCCGCGCGGGCAGCGATTCGGTGTGGCCAAACCAGATGCCGTCGACCGGCTGGCCCTGATGCTTGAGCTTGAGCGCCAGGTGTTTTTCACCCACCAGCCGCTGCGACACGACTTCCACCACTTCGCTGAAAGTCGGCGCTGCAAACCCCTGGCCCCAGACCTCCTTGTGCAGCGTGTCGACCACGTCGGTGCGGCGGTATTCGGCCGGCAGCGGGCCGTCGGTATCCATGCGGCGCGTCAGCGTGGCGGCGTCCAGCCATTCGTGCGCCACCTGCTGCAGCGCGCTTTCAAACACTTCAAAGTGCTCTTCGGCAATGGTGCAGCCGGCCGCCATGGCGTGGCCGCCAAAGCGCAGCAGTACGCCGGGGTGGCGCTTGGCCACCAAATCGAGCGCGTCGCGCAGATGAAAGCCGGGAATCGAGCGGCCCGAGCCTTTGAGCTCGTGCTCCTTGCCGTCGGCCTGGCTGGCGGCAAACACGAACGTCGGGCGGTGCAGCTTGTCTTTGACGCGTGAAGCCACGATGCCGACCACGCCTTCGTGGAACTCAGGGTCGAAGATGGCAATCGCTGGCGGCGGCTCCTCGTCTTCATCAATCATCGCGTCGGCCGCCAGCTGCGCCTGCTCGCGCATGCCGGCTTCAATGTCGCGGCGTTCGCGGTTGATGCCGTCCAGCATTTGCGCCAGCTCATCGCCGCGCGCCGGGTCGTCGGTCAGCAGGCATTCAATGCCCAGCGTCATGTCGCTGAGCCGGCCTGCCGCATTGATGCGCGGGCCCAGCGCAAAGGCAAAGTCAAACGTGGTGGCGACCGGCGCCTGCCGGCCCGCGGCCTTGAACAAACTCGCCAGGCCTGCGGGCAAATGACCCGTGCGTATGCGCTTGAGGCCCTGCGCCACCAGCCGGCGGTTGTTGGCGTCCAGCTTCACCACGTCGGCGACGGTGCCCAGCGCGACGAGCGGCAGCAGCGTATCAAGCTTCGGTTGTGTGGCTGCATTAAAGGCACCACGTTCGCGCAGCTCGGCCCGCAGCGCCAGCAGCACATAAAACATCACGCCCACGCCGGCAATCGATTTGCTTTCAAACGTGCAGCCGGGCTGGTTCGGGTTGACGATCACGTCGGCCTCGGGCAGCACCACTTCGCCGTCTTTCAGCGCAGGCAGGTGGTGGTCTGTCACCAGCACCTGCATGCCCAGGGCGCGCGCACGCGCCACACCGTCGATGCTGGCGATGCCGTTGTCCACCGTCACCAGCACGTCAGCGCCAGCGGCCTTCACGCGCTCGGCAATGGGCGGCGTCAGGCCGTAGCCGTCGGTGACGCGGTCGGGCACCAGGTAGCTGACTTGCTGCGCGCCCAGCAGCCTGAGGCCCCGCAACGCCACGGCGCAGGCGGTGGCGCCGTCACAGTCGTAGTCGGCCACCACGCAAATCTTTTTGCCGGCGGCCATCGCATCGGCCAGCAGGCGTGCCGCCTCAGCGGCGCCGTGCAATGACGCGGGCGGCAGCAGCCGGGCCAGCCCGTCGTCCAGCTCGTCTGCCGCGTTCACGCCGCGCGCGGCATACAGCTGCGCCAGCAGCGGGTGAATGCCGGCCTGCTGCAGCGCCCAGACGCTGCGCGGGGGCACATCGCGTACCTGTATTTTCATGTGTGTCTACTATCTTTTTTATAGCTGGTCGCGCAAGTGCCATAAGGGCTGCGGCATCAAAAGGCTTGAAATTTTGGCCAAAAAACCGGTTTTTTGTGTCTCAAACGTCTGCCAGCCGCGCTCGCCGCACAGCGTCAGCCGCACGGCCTCGCCTGCGCGCTGGCGGGCCAGCAGCTGTGCAATCTCGCCGGCATCCAGCGCAGCCCAGGCCTGGGCATAGGCTTGCCAGTCGTCAGCAAAAACCGCTTGCGCCAGGCTGCGTGGTGCGGTCGGCGCCTGGCTGGCAGGTTCATACCCAGCGGGCAGGGCGCCGCTGCCGCTCAGCCAGAAGGAGTTGACCGGCAACTGCCGCCGCGCCGCGCGCTCGTCGTTCAGCGCATGGGTGTACAGCAGCATCTGCATTTCGTTTTGCAAGAGCTTCATCTTGCGGGCGATGCTGCCCTTGGCCTCCGTTTTTCCGCCGGGCAGCCAAGGGTCCACATTGCGGCCCAGCACGCGATCCAGTGAGGCCGTGGGCAGGTTCCGAACCACCTCGCCCTCAGCCAGCCAGCGCGCCGGCCCCAGCGCCGGCACATAGTGAATCGTGATGCCGTCGTCATCAAAGTAAGGCTGCATGGCCGCCAGCAAGGTGCGGGATTCGGCTTCAGTCAGTCCCAATGCAGCCGGGTCCGTCAACGTGGCGTGCTCGCGGCCCATGGCCCAGTGGCAGGGCGTTACCCAGGCCCAAGCCTTGCCAGTGCCGGCCTGCAGGTGCTGCGCCGCATCCTGCGCCGCCCACGGAATCAGCCCGTCAGGCGTATCCGCAGTGGCAAGGCCCAGTGCCTGGCTCAAGGCCCGCTCGTGCGGCGGCGACAGCGTGTGGGCGTCCGCCACATCAGTGCGCACTGACTTCATGCCCTTGAGCAATTGCTTGAGGTTGCGCGTGCTGTCGGCCGGCAGCGCCTTCATCGTCGGCAGCCAGGCTTCCGCACCGCAGGCCGCAAAGGGAAGCAGCAGGTGCGGACCTGTGAAATGAGTGGGGGAATTGGCTGACATGGGGCTATTGTCCGGGATGCCACAATTGGCGTTCAAATTTGGGCGCTCAAATCGCACCCTATAAGAATCCGTTCGAGCTGGCCACCCGTGGCCCGCAACGACTACCAGGTTGAGTATGCAAATTCCTTATGAGCTGATAGTGGGCTGGCGCTACACCCGCGCCGGCCGCGCCACCCGGCGCAACGGCTTTATTTCTTTTATTTCAGGCGTGTCCATGCTGGGCATTGCGCTCGGTGTGGCCGCGCTCATCATCGTGCTCAGCGTGATGAACGGCTTCCAGAAGGAAGTGCGAGACCGCATGCTGGGTGTGATCTCGCACATCGAGGTATTCGCCCCCAACGGCGCTGCCTTGCCCAATCCGGAAAAAACCCTGGCTGAAATCAAGGCCAACCCGCAGGTCACCGGCGCCGCCACCTTCATCGCCGCGCAAGCCCTGCTGGCGCGCGGCGAAGACATGAAGGGCACCGTCGTACGCGGCATAGACCCGGCACTCGAAGGCCAGGTCACCGACCTCGCCGTGACGTCCGGCCCCACGCTAGCCAAGCTGGTGCCCGGCAATTTCGGCGTGGTGCTGGGCGGCGAGCTGGCCCGCGCCATGGGCGTGCGTGAGGGCGATAGCGTCACGTTGATCGCGCCCAGCGGCCAGGTCACCCCGGCGGGCGTGGTGCCGCGCCTGAAGCAGATGACAGTGGTCGGCACCTTTGACTCCGGCCATTTCGAATACGACTCGGCGCTGGTCATGATGCACCAGGACGACGCCGCGCGGATATTCCGCCTCGAAGGCCCCACCGGCATCCGCATCAAGCTCAAAGACCTGCACCAGGCGCGCGAAGTCGCGTTTGAGCTGTCAAGAAGCCTGAGCGGTGATTTGCTGATTCGCGACTGGACCCGCCAGAACAAAACCTGGTTTGCCGCCGTGCAGCTTGAAAAACGCATGATGTTCATCATCCTCACGCTCATCGTGGCAGTCGCGGCCTTCAACCTCGTCAGCACGCTGGTGATGACGGTGACCGACAAGCGCGCCGACATCGCCATCCTGCGCACGCTGGGCGCCAGCCCCAAAAGCATCATGAAAATTTTTATGGTGCAGGGCGCACTGGTCGGCGTCATCGGCACGCTCTCGGGCCTCGTTCTGGGCCTGG
The DNA here is from genome assembly GCF_056405795.1 of Polaromonas sp. P1_F1. Taxonomy (NCBI): domain Bacteria; kingdom Pseudomonadati; phylum Pseudomonadota; class Betaproteobacteria; order Burkholderiales; family Comamonadaceae; genus Polaromonas; species Polaromonas sp. P1_F1. The sequence goes on along the minus strand of NZ_JBFUBJ010000003.1, from coordinate 127,025 downwards.
GCATTGCCTTCAACATCGACGTCATCGTGCCGGCCATTGAACGCGCGCTCAACGCCAGCTTTTTGCCCAAAGACATTTATCTCATCAGCCGCATGCCGAGTGAACCGCAATACGCCGACATCATGCCGATCGTCGTCATCTCCCTGGTGCTGTCTTTCCTGGCCACCATCTACCCTAGCTGGCGCGCCAGCCGCGTGAACCCCGCGGAGGCCCTCCGTTATGAGTGAACTCAAGAACGACATGACGAATACGCTGCAAAGCACCAACGCGAACGGCGAAGTAGTGCTCAAAGCCAACGGCCTCACCAAACGCTTCCACGAAGGCCTGATCGACCTGACCGTACTCCACGGCGTAGACCTGCAGGTCCACGCCGGCGAGACGCTGGCCATCGTCGGCGCCTCAGGCTCCGGCAAAAGCACACTGCTGCATTTGATGGGCGGCCTCGACGCCCCCACCAGCGGACAGGTCGAACTCAAAGGCAAAACGCTGTCGTCGTTGTCACCCCAACAACAAGGCGACCTGCGCAACAAGCACCTGGGCTTTGTCTACCAGTTCCACCACCTGTTGCCCGAATTCAGCGCACTAGACAACGTCGCCATGCCGCTGTGGATTCGCCGCGAGTCTCCTGCGGAGTGCGTGCGGGTCGCGACCAAGATGCTTGCGGCCGTGGGACTGAAAGACCGCATTCACCACCGGCCCGCGGAGCTCTCAGGTGGTGAGCGCCAGCGCGTCGCGATTGCCCGTGCCCTCGTCACACAACCGGCTTGCGTGCTGGCCGATGAGCCCACCGGTAATTTGGATCGTTCTACCGCTGACGGCGTGTTTGAACTGATGCTGCAACTCGCGCGCGACTTCGGCACAGCCTTTGTGCTGGTCACGCATGATGAAACGCTGGCTTCGCGTTGCGGGCGGCGTTTCAGGTTGGTCTCGGGGCGTTTGTCGGAGTGGGGTTGAGCGACAGCATCGATGCCAAGTGACCGCGTCGATTGCGAGGCTAGTTGGGTAGTTGGTCCACGGACTCCATGATGCTTCGGGGTCTGCCCGATCTGACGGGGGAATTTGCAGCATCAATCTGCGATGGTGCTGGTAGGCTTCGTATGGCGAGCGAGTCTTTGACGGGCTTCAGTTTCGCGTGGTGAGCCGTTAAGCTGTCAGCTTGCAAGGCTTGCCGGATACGCGGCAGCACAAGCATTGCACCGTGAACGCTGAGGTGGTCGTCGTCAAAATACCGGAACATCTCGCGGTCGACCAGAGGGCAGACAGCAGCATTGCATAGCAGGTCGTTGAATGACAAAACTTCAGCACCATTCATCGCCTCTCGATCAATCTGTGCGTTTACCCACTGCTGATCTGCAAGATGTGTATCGGTTGGAACTGCCGCGTCATTGATGGAATCAGTGTTGTAGCGTAATCGCCGTAGCACTTTCTTTGGATCGACCAGCTGTTGTGGTACGTCCTTGAAGATGAAAATCTTGACACCCGCACGCTTGTAGCGCTCCACGGTTTGACTAAGCCCGACGACAAATGATTCGCGTGACATGGCTTTCGAGTTCGGCAAGCGCATGTTCGTCGATAGAAAGTTGAGGTCCCAAGGCCGGGTCTTGCCCCCGGTGTAGTAAGTCCATCTGGCAAAGAGAAAAACGGCCGGGATGCCATTCTTCACTACATAGTCGAAAGCGCGCTCGTTCAAGAGCAAGCAATCTACCGCACCTTCCTTGTCGCGTACCGACTGGATGCCAAGCAAATGTGGGCAACCGGATGCGCCAGCAAAGGCGATCCGCTCACGATTTTCTGTCGATAGCGCCTCAAGCGCGGGCAGCACGCTGAGCGCGTGGCTGTCGCCTATGACGAATGTCGAGACTGGCCCGGATTTGCCCCAGGTACACATCCACGTTTCTGCCGTGTGCGCTGAAGGAAGGTCGAAGCAGTCCTTAGCCTGCGGACTCATCGCGATGCTCTTATCGAAACGAGCCCAGTACTGAATCCAGGGACGCTGGCCCAAGCCTTCCGTTTGCAATGCAAGGAAGCCGCCCATGCCGGCCAGGATCAGCGGAGCAAGGAGAAAACCGGCGAGACGTGGTTGAGAAAGCCTTCTGGCCGAGCGGACTGGGCGCTCAATAAAGGCAAAAGTTAGCCAGGCAAGAACAAAGCTAGCTGCAACCGCCGCAACGCGCGTTGTCATAGATGCGCTGGCGCCACCAAGAATATGCGGAAATGCGAGGAGCGGCCAGTGCCAGAGGTAAAGCGGAAAGCTGATCCGGCCGATCCATACTAATAGTGGCTGTGAAAGCACCAGTCGGTTGAGCCAGGCTACGGGCCCGGCCGCGATGAGTAAAAAGGCCGCGACAACCGGAGGAATAGCCCACCAACCTGGAAATCCATGGAGCTCCGAAGTAAAGAATATGCTCAGCGCAAGGGTCAACCCTCCAAGAGTTGATAGCATATCTGCGCTGACGATGCGTTGCCACCGTTGAATGCGACCAGCATTCGATTTTGAGCTGGATTGCGCGAGAGCTGCTCCGGCAAGCAACTCCCAGAACCGGGCTGCAGGCGAATAAAACGCGGCCGCAGGATTAGATTCAAGCGTCATGACGCTGAGCACAAACGACCCAAGTCCGACTGCGGCCAGGAGTGCCACAACACCGCCCCGGCGCTTGTAAGCGGTCCAAAGTAACACGGGCCACAGCAAATAGAACTGTTCTTCCACGCCGAGCGACCAAAGGTGAAGGAGCGGCTTAGCCGATGACGAGGTGTCAAAGTAACCTGTCTCCCGCCAGAGCAGGAGGTTTGAGAAGAATCCCGCTCCTCCAAGGGTGTGCGCGCCTAGGTCTCGAAGGTCGGAGGGCAACAGCAGGGCTATGCCAACGGCAAATACGGCGATCAGGACGACCGTCAGCGCCGGCACAATTCGCAGCACTCGCCGTTGATAAAAACCAAGGATGCTGAATTGCCCCGTATGGAGGGAGGTGAGGATGATGCGGGAGATCAGGTATCCCGAGATGACGAAAAAAACGTCAACGCCTACAAAGCCTCCTTCAAGCCACGTCGGGAAGGCGTGAAAGCTGATGACTGACAGGACTGCAATGGCGCGAAGCCCGTCAATGTCAGGTCTATAGTCGCTCAAAGAGCTTCCCTCACAAAATTTTTCTGCGTATGGGGCATCTTGCGGGTGGGGATTGCGTGGTCGTTATTCCAGCGCTCGACAAGAACACTAGTTGCTGGACTCGACGCCGTCAGAGAATACCCGATCCGACGCAGCTCGGGGCCCGCATCGCCGCGTCCAAGGTGAGGCTGGCTGCATTGATAAGCAATAGATGTTGATCGGGCTGGCGGCAAGTGCGAACCAAGGCCATTTTCCCGCCGCCAGCCTGCACGCCGCCAGACAGGCATAATCCTTGATCCCTCCGCCGCGCGCGCCGGCGACTCCCTCTCACTTCGTGAGTCTTCAACATGCCGTGCAGCTCCCTGTCTGCGGTCCAGGACACAGCCACCTTTGCATGACTGATCACTACACCGCCCTCGGCCTGGACAGCGCAGCAACGCTGGCCGATGTCAAAAAAGCCTTTCGCCAGAAAGCCTCCTTCTGGCACCCGGACAAAAATGCCAACCCCGAGGCGCCTGAGCGTTTCAGGGCGGTGCAGCAGGCCTATGAGGTGCTGTCGGATGCGGACAAGCGCCAGGCCTATGACGACAACCGCCGTCGCAACCTGCTCGACAGCCCGATAGACACGGCGCGTGTGATCTGGGCCGATTATTTCAACCCACTGCTGTGACCCTCGCTGACCGAAAGAAGAACACCCCATGAAAAACCCGGCAGCATGAGTGTCTCCCCCTATTTCCTCGACCTGCGTTCGGCCTACCAGTCCGAGATGGACGACCTGCGATTCGACTCCGAGGGGCGCGACGTGCTTCACCAGCGCCTGGCTGGCAAACGCCAGGAGATGGCCTTTCTGGTCCAGATGATGGACACCAGCCCCGAGATGGTGGCGGTGGTGTTTCACCAGGGGTTTGATTTCACGGGAAAAACCGTGATGGAACACCTGCTCAGCCACGATGTCGATGGTTTTCCGGCCTGGAGCAGCCTGGCAGGTGGTTTTGTGCTGGCGCCCTGGGCCCAGGACCTGGCGCACATCGTTCTGCGGGCGCCCGGCGGGGAGAAATTCCTGACGCTGACGGCGGGGCTGGAATACATGGCGGGCCTGCCGGTGGCCGCGTCCATCGTGAGCACCGAAGAAGGCGACGACGACGAAGACAGTGATGAGAACGGTGACGGCGCCCTGGTGATGTTTGAGGGCGATGACGATCGTGAACAAAGCGCCGATGCCCGGGCACGCCACGAGGCAGGTTCTGACTGGCTGGTCCAGCAGGGCTTTGACGCCAAAGACTGACGCAAGCAAGCATGCCCTGGAAGGTAAAACCCTGATGACGAAGCGTCTCGCACTGATTGAAAAAACCCAAAGCCTGATTGCGGCCGGCGACATCGTCGGCGCCGAGGCTGCGCTGGTCGCGCTGGCCGACGACGAGGGTGACGCAGCGTTGATGGTGGTGCTGGAGCAGTTGCCGCCCAAGGACGTCCTGGCCGTCATTCGCGAGTACGACAACTCCCGGGAGTCGGTGGTCAGCCTGCTGGTCACGCCCGCGCAGTTTGCCCGCGCGGTGGTGATTGAAAAGCTCTACAAGGACCTGACCCGCACGCACCTGCGCGGCATGGTCAATGCGGTGATCTTCCGGGAGGACGCGGACCCGCTGGAATTTCTTAACGCGATTGGTGACCTAGACGGTGGCAGCGAAGCCCTCGCCGATTATTTTTCGGACCAGTGGAGCCGTGTCGAGGCCTTTGCGCGCAGCGGCAGCTTTGAGCTGGCCGACGAGTACGGCAAGATGCTGTCCCAGTCCGCGCTGCTGGCCTCGGCCTACGAAAGGCCACGTGTCCAGCTGGATGAGATCGCCGACCAGGACTGGATGCAGCTCGCCTGGCTGCTGCGTTACGAACTACCTGACCTGTTCATTGAAACGCTGATGGTGCTGCGCGCCAAGGGCAGTGCGCACAAGGCGGCTTCCGATGAGGAGAATGAAGAGAATGAGGACGATGTGCAGGACGACGACGGCAAGGTTGAGACCGGCGACACCGATCGCGGCAAGGCCACGCCGACGGCGCGTGAGTCCGACGAGGAATCGGCGATCTGAATTTGCAAACGCCCATGTCGTCGCCTTCCGTCATCTCGCTCTACGATACGCGCGCCTTTTTTGAAAAGGCACTGCAATACGGCGTGCAGCACGGCATCATCGGTGCCGAAAAAATCGAAGCCATGCGGGTCGAAGGCCCCAAGGGCATGGTGCAGATTGCGCGTTATTTCGGCAATGAGTTCCTGCGCCCGGACCTTGAAAAAGCCCGTGACCGCATGGTGAACCTGATCAGCCTGTACCTCGAACATTCCTGCCAGGGGGACCTCCACCAAGCGGCTGAATCGCTGCGCGATTTCTCGCTGCTGTCGCGCTCCAAGGGTGGCTCGGACATGCTCAAAGCCCTGATCGCCATGCCGCAAAACAGCCACTTCGGCATGAATGAACGCGGCGGCTTCACCGACGGGCACATTCCGCTGCTGGCCAAATGGTCGCTGCGCAACCTGGCCGACTACCAGGCCGAACTTGCCAGGCGCAGCCATGTGGCGCAGGTTGTGGATTCGGCCATCTGGCTTGCCGGAGAGCTGGGCATGGACGCCGCCGAACTCGAAGACGCGGGCAAGGATGCCGAAGCGGTGATTCGCACCGCCTTGCTGGTGCTGGCGACGGGCCGCACCGAGATGCCCGACTGGGTCGCGTTCGAGAAGATGATTGCCGCCTTGCGCAAAAAACACGAGGCTGATCCGGCGGCGCTACCGCTCGCCGTTCCGAAAAAGCTGCCTGCCCACCTGCGGGATGTGGTGGAGGCAGTGCGTCAGTCCGTGATGGCCGACGCGCCAAAAATACTCGACGCGACCTTGCCGCCGCGCCAGCTGTTTGACCGCAGCCCGGCCTTCATGGGCCGGTATTTCTGGGTTGAAGACGGCCTGAACGAGGTCGATCACCATGACCGTCAGGCATCCGCTGTGTGGAGCAAGGTGACCGGCGGCAATGCGGACGATGGTTCGCTGTTGACCCTGTTCCTGTGCGTGGCCGCCGGCTCCGCGCCCAAGACCCTGCTGACCGAGAAAAGCGCCGCGACCCTGCTGCGCAAGATCCGCAAATCCGGGTTCAAGCCCGCGCTGGCCCACGAGTACATCGTGGACCACGCGCCGGTGCAGCACCAGGACGCCTACGCCAGCTTGTGGGATGACTTTGTAGAAGAGGCGCAGGCCACGCTGCAAAGCGATGCCGCTCATGCGCTACACGACGCGCTGGCCTTACTGCGGCGGGAATGCCACGTGCAATAGGCGGTTTGTGCCTGGGGTGGTGGGAGCGCGGGTTTTGCCTTATGGCTCCTTCCGCCTGAAGAAGAAGGCGATGGCAGTGCCAATCAGTCCAAAGAAAAGGGTGCTTGCCGCGGCGGCAATGTACTCGGCCGGGCGCCCGGAGCTTAGCAAGTGCACAGCGAGTCCAAGAGCCGAAATTGCCAGGTACAACGCGCCAGCCCGGGCGATGGGGTTGTGATAGCGACTTGAATAGAACGCAAAGAACAGTATCGTGAGAACAGGAATCAACATGATGGGCGATGTGACCATTCCCTCCGCGGCCGTTCTGAAACCGCTGCGTAACAGCATGTTCGCCAAAATGGATGTGACCACGCCCAGCAGTACCGCAGATAGGAAGTAGCCGAGCGACCATTTAAGCAACACGACGAAATCTGAATCAGCACGCTTCTCGGTGTTCGGGGCATCTGGTTCAACGAAGATGCCGCAGCCACAGGCGGAACACGCCAGAAGTGCATCTGGGGCAGGCGACTGACATTCGGCGCAAATTTTCATCTTGAGGCGTGGCGTTGAAGATGGCCGGCGGCCAGACTCGGCCGCAGAGCGACACTGTTAGTCATCACGTTCAAAGCTTGGGATCCGGAAACGGCAACCTATCTTGCGAGCTGCTCGGTTGGGCCACCCATTTATTACCACGACGGTAAAAATCTGCCTGGGTTTCAGAACTTCCAGCCCCAATTTTTAGTGACACCGTGCAGGCGATTTGACCTGAGTACTTGGCATCAACAGCCGGGATGCAGGTGCCGAGCTTGAGTTCAGCGGTTTTGTACTCTTGCATCTCCATCATCAGAAGGAATGCTTGCGTCGCCTCTTTTGCGTCGGGTAATACGAGCGCAGTGGCATTAGCAGTGGTAGCGGCGGGTGTGGTGGCGGGCACCCTGGGCGGGATGACAGCGGCAGGTGGAGACGATGTCTCGCTGCAAGCGGAGCAAAGAAGCAATGTTGACAGGATGACTGCGTAACGCATGAAGAATTCTTTGGGTTTCAGTTTGATAAGAAAGGAAGGGCCTGAGCCTGCAAACTGATTCTAGGCGGCCAGTCTGCCAACCGCCTCCTCAATATGAACGAGCATAGGCAAACACGCAGCTGTCATTGGGGCGTCGGCGTATCCCTACAAGGGCATCAGTCCCATCCGACAAATCAGGTATGCAGGATGGATACCATGGGGGTTGTTTGCACCGTGGCGGGCGCCGGGTGCCGAATACCCAACCCTTCAGGAGACACGACATGGCCAGCAAAAAGACCAGCAAGAACACGATCTGCCTGTGGTACGACGGCGGTGCCGTTGAGGCCGCAAACTTTTATGCAAAAACCTTCCCCGACAGCACTGTGGGCAAACTCTTTTATGCGCCGGGTGACTACCCCGACGGCAAGCAGGGTGACGTGCTAACGGTCGAGTTCACCGTCGCCGGCATTCCCTGCATCGGGCTGAACGGTGGCCCGCTCTTCAAGCATAACGAGTCATTCTCTTTTCAGATTGCCACCGATGACCAGGCCGAAACCGACCGCTTGTGGAATGCGATCGTCAGCAATGGGGGGCAGGAAAGCGAATGCGGCTGGTGCAAGGACAAGTGGGGCCTGTCATGGCAGATCACTCCGCGCGCGCTCACTGACGGTATAGCCGACCCCGATCCCAAGGTGGCCAAGCGCGTGTTCGACGCGATGATGACCATGAAAAAGATTGACGTCGCCGCGATAGAGGCGGCGCGCCGGGGTTGAGACGCTTGATGGAATGACGCGTTTGTGTCCCGCTGCGCGGTGCGCTCCCGTTCAGGCTTGAGAAGTGGTCCGGACGTGATTTGCATGCGAAATTTCCTCCGGAGGTACCGGGCGTAGTACGTACCGATATCGGGAGTTCGTCCTACACCACCGAACCCGCAGCCTCCTAGCATGAAGACACCAGCAATGAAAAGCCACCCCGGCGTGCAGCCGGTAACCGTGTGCGATTCATTCACGTGAAGAGGGTCTGGCGGCGTGATCAAGCGGCATTTTCTCTTCACTTTCATTAACGTTCTCAAGGAGACTGAAATGATTGGAATCAAACAAACTGCGCTTTGTGCGGTGGTGCTTGCCGGTCTGGCGGGCTGTAGCGGCATGACGACTCAGGAGAAAAATACCGCCATCGGCGCCGGTGTAGGCGGTGTGGCCGGCGCGGCTCTTACGGGTGGCAGTGCCTTGGGGACTGTAGGCGGCGCCGCGGTCGGCGGTGTGATCGGGCATGAGGTCACCAAACCGAAGAGGTAAGTTAAGTCCTGGATGCGGTGGCTTGCTTGCACGTCAAATGCAAGTGGCGCCGCTTCCCTGTTCTCCTCTCTGAGGGAACGCTCGAAGCCTTTAAAGAATCCGGTTAAACCAAAGCAGCGACAAACTCGCCGACACCAGCGCCAGCACGGCGGCAAGAAGCGCCAGCAACCCCGAGACCTCGGTTTCTTTTTTCTCAATCGCCAGACGTGAACTGAGGGTTTCATATACCTTCTTCAGGTCGGCCGCCGTACCTGCGTAGAAGTACTCGGCCTGTGTTGCGCGGGCAATGCCTTTGAGGGTTTCCTCGTCGAGCTTGACGCGCATGGACCAGCCTTCAAAACCAATCGTTTCGCCATCCACCGTGCCCACCCCGACGGTGTAGATGCGGACACCGCGGTCTGCTGCGAGCTTGGCGGCATCGATCGAATCCACCCCCGTGGTGCGCTGGCCGTCGGTTAGCAAGATGATGGCGGCCGAGGTATAGGAGCCGGGAGCGACGGGGGTGAATTCTTTCTTCGCGTTCTTGTCGGGGTTCAGGGCCTGGTCCAGCGATGTGCCGCGGGGCTTTTCCCTTCCGTACTGCATGGAGGCGATGTCGATGCCTGCGTCGGGGAACAGTTCGGCCAGCGACACGACAATGCCGTTGCCGATGGCGGTGCCGCGCTGTAGCTGGAATTTGTCAATGGCTGCCGTCAGGTCTTCACGGCTGAGGGTGGGCTGCTGCACGACGGCTGCGGTGCCGGCAAACGCGACGATGCCGACGCGCACATTGCGCGGCAAGTCGGCCAGAAAAGCCTTGGCAGCGTTCTGGGCGGCGACCAGGCGGTTGGGCTGCACGTCGGTGGCGCGCATGCTGCCCGACACGTCCATCGCGAGGATGATGGTCTCGCGCTGCGACGGCAGGCTGATCACGGCAAAGGGGCGTGACGCCGCCACCAGCATGGCGGCGATGGACAGCAAAAATAGCAGGGGCGGAACATGCCGGCGAAAGCTTTGGCCGCGGCCCATGGCTTCGCGCACGATGGAGAGGCTGGCGTAGCGCAGCGCCATTTTTTTCTTGCGGCGCAGCAGCCACACATACACGGCCACCAGCAACGGGATGGCCAGCAGCAGCCATAAAAACTCCGGCCAGAGGAAAGTCGGCAGGGGAAGCTTTGACATGAATGAGGTTAACCAGCTGAAGTTCATGGATGTTCCTTGGCGGCTTCTTCAGGCGGCGTGTTTCAGGTGGGCGGGCAGCTTGCCGCCTGCTGCGTTGGCGCCTGATGTACGGCTGCGCCGTTTGCGGAGCTCGGTAAACCGCAGGATGGCGTCAACCAGGTTGTCGTCGGTGGAAAGCTCCAGCGTGTCCACGCCGGCACGCGCCAGCGATTGCCGCAGCTCGGCCTCGCGCTGGGCGGCGATGCGTGCAAAGCGTTTTCGAAAGCCCGCGTCGTGGGTATCGACCAGCAGTTGCTCGCCGGTTTCGACATCACGGATGGGAATCAGGCCCAGGTCGGGCAAGTCCAGCTCCAGCGGGTCGAGCAGGCGCACGGCGACCACTTCATGCCGGCGGGCGAGTTGGCCCAGCGGCTTTTCCCAGCCAGGTTCGCTGATGAAGTCGGACACCACAAACACGGTGGAGCGCCTGCGTATGAAGCTGGCCGCGGACTCGAGCAACTCGTGCAGGCGTGTGGGGCCGAGGTCTGTGGTTTCAGGGCGGGCCTGCAGGGTGTGCAGCAAATGCAGCACGTGGTGGCGGCCGCCGCGCGCGGGAATCACGGCATCAACACCGGAGCCATAGAGCATGGCGCCCACGCGATTGCCGTGGCGCGTCAGCATGCGGGCCAGCACGGCGACAAATTCAGCGGACACATTGCGCTTGCGCAGTTCGCTGGAGCCAAAGTCCATCGAGGGGCTCAGGTCCAGCAGGAACCAGGCGCTCATTTCGCGGTCTTCGGTAAACACGCGCACATGGGGTTGCTCGAGCCGGGCAGTGACGTTCCAGTCGATGTGACGCACGTCGTCGTGGTGCTGGTATTCACGCAGGTCGGCCAGGTCCATGCCGGTGCCGCGCAGCAAGGTGCGGTAGTCGCCCTGCAGCAGGCCGTCGAGCCGGCGCAGCACGGTCCACTCCAGCCGGCGCAGCAACTGCTCTGCGTTGGATGAAGGTGCGCTCATGGCGATCCTCCGAAACCAGCATGAGCCGCGGAACCGGCTTTGCCGGGCCGCAGGCGGGCGGCCCCCTCGGGGGGCAGCGACCCGCGAAGCGGCGGAGCGTGGGGGCTCACATTTCTAGGCGGCGAGTTTTTCATGCTCTAGTGGTTTTGCTGGAGGCGGGATTTTGGCCATGATCTTCGCGACGAGGCCGTCGGCCGACAACCCTTCAGACAGCGCCTCGTAGGACAGCACCAGCCGGTGGCGCAGCACGTCGGGCACCAGGTCGGTCATGTCTTCGGGCAGGGCGTAGCTGCGTCCGCGCAACATGGCCAGCGCGCGGGCGCCTTCAGTCAGGTTGATGGTGGCGCGCGGGCTGGCACCGAAGGTGATGAAGCGCTGCAAATCCTTGAGGCCATGCTTGGTCGGGTTACGTGTGGCCGAGACCAGGCGCACGGCGTACTGCACCAGCGAGGGGTCGACGTAGATGCGGCGGCATTCGGCCTGCAGCGCGGCCAGCTGTTCGGTGGTGGCGACAGCGCTTACGGCGACGGCCGGGCCGGTGACGCGCTGGACGATGACGAATTCTTCTTCGTCGGTCGGGTAGTCCACCAGCACCTTCATCATGAAGCGGTCGACCTGCGCTTCGGGTAGCGGGTAGGTGCCTTCGGTTTCAATCGGGTTTTGCGTGGCCATGACGAGGAAGGGTTCGGGCACCTTGTGGGTGATGCCGGCAATCGTGACCTGGCGCTCCTGCATCACTTCCAGCAGCGCGCTCTGCACCTTGGCAGGCGCGCGGTTGATTTCGTCGGCCAGCAACAGGTTGGTAAACACCGGCCCGAGCGAGGTGGTGAACTCGCCGGTTTTCTGGTTGTAGATGCGTGTGCCCACCAGATCGGCCGGTACCAGGTCGGGTGTGAACTGGATGCGCTTGAAGTTGCCCTGCACAGTGTTGGCCAGCGTCTTGATGGTCAGCGTCTTGGCCAGGCCGGGAACGCCTTCCACCAGCAAATGGCCCTGCGCCAGGATGGCGACCATGACGCGTTCAAGAAAGCGGTCTTGCCCCACCACCACGCGTTTGACTTCATACAGGATCTGCTCCATCAGCAGCGCGGTGGCGTCATGGCCGGTGGCGGAATGTTCGGGCGTGTGCTGTTCCATGCGTCGATGTCCTTAAAGTCTTCAGAAGGGGGGCATGCCGGCGGCCGAGGCCGCGTTTTCAATCGGCACCGCAAAACCGATGCCGACAAACGTGCGTTGCTGGTTGGGGTTGAAGATGGCGGTCACGATGCCGACCACTTCGCCGTCCATGGTGACCAGCGGCCCGCCGGAGTTGCCGGGGTTGGCGGCGGCGTCGAACTGGATCAGGTTGCTCATCATCTGTTTGCCTTCGGGCGAGCGGAAGTTGCGCTTGAGGCCGGAGATCACGCCCTGCGAGGCCGAGGGGCCTATGCCGAAGGGGTAGCCCACGGCCATGACCTGGTCGCCGGGGGCCAGGTCGGCGGTGGAGCGCATGGTGGCGGCAATCAGGTCGTCGGGGATCTTGTGGGCCTGCAGCACGGCCAGGTCGTTCTCGGGCTGCACGCCGGTGATGCTGGCGGTGGATTCGAGGCCGTCTGCGAATGTGACCTTGATGGTTGTTGCGCCCTGCACCACGTGCAGGTTGGTCAGGATGATGCCCTTGTCGACGATGACCACGCCGGTGCCCACGCTGCGCTCGCCATCTTCCTTGCCGTCCTTGTCTTTACCCAGCCCCACGATGCGCACGACGGAGGGGATGATGGTGTCATAAGCCCGGGTGCCGGGGGAGGGCAGGACTGTGGTCTCCAGCGTTTTGAGGACGGCCGCGTTGATGTCTTCCTGCGTCAGCTTGCGGGCCGCAGGCCGCAGCGGGGAGGCAAAGCTGATGGCCAGCAGCAGGGCCAGCAGGCCGACGACCGACCAGAGCAGGTAAAGCTGGTTTTGGGCAAGCCGTTTGGCCAGGCGGGAGGCGCGGGGGAAGCGGGAAGGTGCGGGGGCTGGAATGGCGTCGTCTGGGCCGGCAGCCTGCTCGGGCGGTTGCGTCTGGGCATCACCCGCGCCCTGCGCCGGACGGTTTGAACTGCTGTAAAGGGCTGGCCTGCGCATCCGTTCACCTGTGAGGTCAATGTCAAAACCGGGCTGATACCACCGGGCGTGAAAACCTGCTTCAGGCCCCGTATTTACAGTTGCACCGTATCACGATTTGTGCATCCGTGCACGTGATTTGGGTATAGGCGTAGGGGGCTTTGTAAAGCGCCTGTTACTGCGCAGTCTGGGCTCGATTCGAGCCCGATTTTGGGGCGGCCTGGACTGTTTCAGGCGCTTCAGGCGCCAGGGCTGTCGGCGGGCTTGCGCAGCAGGGTCAGCGCCAGGGCCGCCGAGGCCAGCATCAGGAACAGGCTGACGGCATTGAGCACCGGCGTGGCGCCCTCACGCATGCGGCCGTACATCATGACGGTCAACGGCGCGTCCGAGCCGACCAGCATCAGCGTGGTGTTGAAGTTCTCGAAGGACATCAAAAACGAGATCGCTGCAGCGCCGATCAGCGCGGGTTTCAGGTAAGGCAGGGTGATGGTGGCGAAGACCGCGGCGCGGGAGGCGCCCAGGTTGTAGGCGGCTTCTTCCAGGGTGATGTCAAAACGTTTCAGGCGGGCCGAAATGATGAGCGTGGCGATGGACACGATGTAGGAAAACTGGCCCAGCACCACCAGCGGAAGCCCTGGTCGCAGGAAATCCAGCTCCAGCCCCCACCAGTCGTCGGCAAACTGCGCCAGGCGGCTGGCAAAGGCCAGGATCGAAATACCCAGGATGACGCCGGGAATCACCAGCGGCGCCAGCATCAGCATCGACAGCGCTTGTTTGCCCGGAAAGCGGCTGCGCTCAATCAAAAAAGCGTTGGTCGTGCCCACCAGCACCGCCAGCAGCGTGACCCAGCCGGCCACCACCACGCTGGTCCAGAGGCTGGCGAGCATGGGGCGATCGGCAAAAAGGCCTGTGCGTCCGGACTTGCTGCCAAAAAACCAGTCGAGCGTGAAGCCGCGCCAGGGCGGCGCCGGATAGGGTGCGTCGTTGAAGGCAAACACCGCGACCACCACCAGCGGCAGGAACAGGAAAGCAAAAAACGCCAGGGCATAAGCCACGGTGCCGGCGCGCAGCCAGGCGGGGCGGGGCAGGGAGGCGATCATGCAGTGCCCTTCATCATGACCGGCGCATGACTTCGCCGAATTTCTGGCCGGTTAATTTAAGGCCAAGCCAGACGATCGCTGTTGACAAACCCAGCAGCAAAAATCCAAACGCCGCGCCTTGCTCCCAGTTAAAGCGCGTGATGAACTGGGTGTAAATCTGCTCGGTAAACCACAGCGAATTTTTACCGCCCAGCAAGGTGGGCGTGAGGTAGTTGCCCAAGGTCAGCATGAAGACCACGATGCAGCCGGCGAGGATGCCGGGCGCGGCATGCGGAATGACGATTTGCCGCAGGATGGAAGGGCCGTTGCCGCCCAGGTCATACGCCGCTTCGATCAGCGTGTCGTCCAGGCTTTCAAGGGCGCTGATTAGCGGCACCACCATGAAGAGCATGGAGGTATAGACCAGGCCGACCAGGATGGTGGCGTCGCGGTAGAGCAGCTCTACAGGTGCATCAGTGAGGCCCAGCTGCACCAGCACGGCGGGCAGCACGCCCGATTCGCGCAGCAGAATCATCCAGCCCAGGGTGCGCACGGTTTCGCTGACCCAGAAGGGGATCAGGCACATCACCAGCAGCAGCGACTTGGCACGGCCGCGCACCAGCTTGGCAATCGTCCAGGCGATGGGAAACGCCAGCAGCAGTGTGATCAGCGTGGCCAGGATGGACATGACGGCGGTGCGCACAAAGGTGTGCCAGTACAGCGGTTCGTCGATGAAGGTGCGGTACTGCGCGATGCTGGGTGCATATTGCCGCGGTGCGATGCGTTCGCGCAGCGACAGGATGGCCAGGTCGATGTGCGGCAACACGATGAGGCCCACCAGCCAGATCAGCGCCGGCGCCAGCAACAGCAGCAGGATAAGTTTGGCCTGCGCCGATGCGGGTCCGGCATTTGCTGCGGGCATGGCGGCTGCGGCTTGCATGATCTGCAGGCGCTAGGCGCCGGCTGTCCCGAAACAGGTGGCTTGCGCGGGGTCGAAGCTGAAGGCTACCGTTTCACCGACACGCAAGTCGGCAAAGCGGCCGGTCTGCGGTAGCGCGATACGAAATTCCGTACGGCTGGTGGTTTCGCGCAGCAATACGGCCGAATTGGCGCCATCAAAGAGCAGGCTCTCAACCTGGCCCGCGTAGGCTGTGTGGTCAGCGGGCAGCTCAGCGGCGTCGCGGGCCAGGCTAATCGCTTCGGGCCGCACAAACGCCTGCACGGCCTGGCCGGTCAGGATTTTCCCGACTGCGCGGGCCCGCATGGCCAGGCCCTGGCCGGTTGTCAGCGCCACCACGTTGCCGGGCTCTGCGCCCGCAGCAGCATTGCCTTGCAGCTTGTTGTTGGCGCCCACAAAGCCCGCGACGAAAGGTGTTTGCGGCTGGTAGTACAGCTCTTGCGGTGTACCCACCTGCTCAAAGCTGCCGGCATTCATGACCGCGACATGGTCGGACAGTACCAATGCCTCGGACTGGTCGTGCGTGATGTAGACAAAGGTGGTGCCGAAGGCCGCTTGCAGCTGCTTGAGCTCGACTTTCATATGCTCGCGCAGCTTCAAATCCAGCGCTCCCAGGGGTTCGTCGAGCAACAGCAGTGTGGGTTCAAGCACCAGGCTGCGCGCAATCGCCACGCGCTGCCGCTGCCCGCCTGACAGCTGATCGACGCGCTTGTCCTGCATGCCAGGCAGGCTCACGCGTTCGAGCATGGCGCCGACCTTGGCGCTGATGTCGGCGCGCGAGAGGCCGCGCCGTGCCAGGCCGTAGCCAACGTTTTCACCGACCGACATCATGGGGAACAGTGCCAGGTGCTGGAACACCATGTTGACGGGCCGCTGGTTGGGCGGCACGCCGTTCATGGGTTTACCGCCGATGTGGATCTGGCCCGCATCGGGCGACAGAAAGCCGGCGATCATGCGCAGCAGCGTCGTCTTTCCGCAGCCCGATGGGCCGAGGATGGAAAAGAAGCTGCCGCGCTCCACGGAAAAGGACAAGTCCTTGACTGCGGGCTGGCCGGCGTAGGTTTTACCGACGTGTTCGGCTTGAAGGTCTGCGTGCACCGGTGATAGGCCGGTTATTGGGCTGCTTTCACGCGGTCTAATACGCGGCCTTCGATGTCCTCGATGCCGGCAGGCACTGCGGGATACCACTTCACGTTTTTCAACGCGGCTTCAGGGAAGCTGGCGGCGAACTGGGCTTTCAGCTTGGGATCGGCCAGCTGGTCGGCTCCCTTGGAGGCGGTGAAGTTGCCGGCAGAGCCTGCCACTTTTGCGGCAATCTCGGGGCGCATATTGAAGTTGATCCAGGCGTAGGCGGCGGCATCGTTGCGGCCTTTGGCCGGGATGGCGAAGGTGTCGATCCAGCCGAGTGCGCCCGACTTCGGTGCGATGTATTGGATTTCAGGTTTTTCGGCATTGAGCTTCCAGCCGCCGGTATCCCACATCATGGCTCCCACCACTTCGCCGGCACGCATGCCGTTGAGCAGCTGGTCCTTGTTGTCCCAGTAGAACTTGATGTTGCTCTTGCAGGCAATCATGGTCTTGCCGACTTCATCCATCAGCGCGCCGTAGGCTTTCGGGTCCTTGTAGAGCGCAAACGGGTCTTTGCCGGACGCAAAGGCGAAGGCCAGCAGGGTGGGGCGCTTCAGGCGCACGGCGGTCTTGCCCTTGACGTCGGCTTTGCACAAGTCGGGGTAGTCGGTCATCTTGGCCAGCTTGGTGTTGACGACCAGGCCGTCGGTGCCCCAGATGTGCGGCAGGCCATAAACCTTGCCATCGAGTGTGGTGTTTTTCTTGGTGGCTTCCAGCATGGACGGGATGAACAGATCGGATTTGATCTTGCTGAGGTCCATGGGCTTGTAGATGCCGAACTCCTGCTGCGGGCCGGTGATGCGGTCCTGCGAGGGCTGGGCCAGGTCAAAGCCGGCGCCGCCGGTGGCGCGCAGCTTGGAAATCATTTCTTCGTTATTGGACAGCGTGAGTTCAACGTCGATTCCGGTCTCTTTCTTGAACTGCGCCACGACATCAGCCGGCACATAGTCGGCCCAGGTAATCAGCCGCAACTTCTGGTCTTGTGCCCAGGCGGGGCTGGCCATACTTGAAACAACGAGGCCGGCTCCGAGAATGTGGCTCATCAGACGGGATAATTTCATGTTGGCTTTTCCTTGTGTTATCAGTCGACGGTGGTAGACAGTGGTTGACGAAAAGAGATCAGCGGCAAAAAAACGGTAACGAATTGCGCGTGCATTTCCTCAAAAAAAGCATAGCGTGTCCCGATTTCATTTCTGTGTCAACATCTTCTGCAAGCAAGGCCTGCGCCAGGTTGTTCCTTTTCCTGCACCTTTTCTTTTTGCATCCCGGGTACCCTACCGCATTGACTGAATGACTTTCTGGATAGACACACACTGCCATCTTGACGCCGGTGAACTGGCCGCCGATGTCGCTGAAGTTCGTGCGCGGGCGGCCGCTGCAGGCGTTGCACACTGCGTGCTGCCGGCCGTGGGCGTGTTCAATTTCGAGGCAGTCCGTGTGCTGGCGCACCGGTTTTCCGACAGCTATGCGCTGGGCATCCATCCGCTGTGTGTGCCCCAGGCGCAAGACGCCGACCTGCAGACACTGGATAACGAACTTGCGTTGAGGCGGTCTGATCCGCGATTGGTGGCGGTGGGCGAAATCGGCCTTGATTATTTTGTGCCTGCCCTGACGCAAAGCCCTATGCGTGAACGCCAGGAGCACTTCTACCGTGAACAACTCAAGCTGGCGCGCAAGCACGGCCTGCCGGTCATCCTGCACGTGCGGCGATCGGCTGACAAGTTGCTCAAGCACCTGCGCGACCTGGCGCCCGAGGGCGGCTGGCACGGCATCGGCCACGCATTCAATGGCAGCGAACAGYAGGCGGGAGAATTTATCAAGCTGGGCCTGAAGCTGGGCTTTGGCGGCGCCGTCACGTTTGAGCCTGCCTTGCAACTCAGGCGCCTGGCGGCGGAACTGCCCCTGGAGGCGCTGGTGATGGAAACGGATTCGCCCGACATTCCGCCGCACTGGATCTACAAAACAGCGGCAGAGCGCGAAACGGGCCAGGCCCAGGGCCGCAATGAGCCGGGCGAGTTGCCGCGCATTGCGCAGCAGGTGGCGGATTTGCGGGGAATTCCGCTCGCGTCGCTGGCGGCCGCAACGACTGCCAACGCATTGCGGGCGCTGCCGAAACTGGGAGCCCTTCTGGCGTGAAAAAGGGCACCGCGAAACCTGTGTTGGCGGGCCTGGCGCCGCTGGTTTCTCCCGGCACCCGCCTGCTGGTACTGGGGAGCTTTCCGGGCGCCGCCTCGCTGGCTGCGCAGCAGTATTACGGCCACCCGCAAAACCATTTCTGGAAGATTTTGCAAACCATTTGGCCCGATGGGCCAATGGGGACGGGCGGTAGCAGCTATCAAATTCGTAGCGAATGGCTTTTGTCAAAAGGGCTTGGCCTGTGGGACGTGTACGCTGCCTGTGAACGCGAGGGCAGCCTGGACAGCGCGATCCGCAATGCGCAGGTCAATGACCTCGCCAGCCTGCGGCGACTGTGTCCGGCGCTGGAAGCGATTGCCCACAATGGCGGCGAAAGTTTCAAGCATTCGAAGCACACCTTGCAGCTGGGCCTGCCGGTCTACAAACTGCCTTCTACCAGCCCGGCGAACGCATCATGGAGCTTTGAGCGCAAACTCGCAGCCTGGCGTGAAGTTTTTGAAAAGCATGGATTGGTTTGATGTCGAAAAAAGAAACAGAAAAAACGGTGGCTGAGTTGCCCGAAGTCAATTTCTCCGACTACGGCGAGGTGCGCTTTTTGCACCTGGGCACCGAATGGGTGCAAGGCTCCATGCTGCGCGATGCACCGTATGACATCGAGCTGGAATACGTGCAGCGCATGATGGCGGGGCTGCTGTTCACCGACGCGGCGGCTGTGTCCAAAAAGCACGCAATGCAGCTGGGCTTGGGCTCTGCCGCGCTGACCAAGTTTTGCTACAAAAAGCTGCGCATGAAAACCACGGCGATTGAAATCAATCCGCAGGTGATCACGGCCTGCCGGCTCTGGTTCAAGCTGCCGCGGGACGACCTGAGGCTGCATGTCATTGAAGCTGATGCGGCGCTGGAAATCAAAAAACCTGTGCACCGGGGAACGGTGGACTTTCTGCATGTCGACCTGTATGACCACGAGGCGGCGGCACCGGTGCTGGACAGCGCGGATTTTTACGAGGACTGCCGCGGGCTTCTGGCGGAAGACGGCGTGATGACGGTGAATCTTTTTGGCCGCGATTCCAGTTACGTGCAGTCGCTGACAAAAATCGCGGAAGCGTTCGGGCCCGAAGCGGTCTGGGCGTTCCGGCCGACGCGCGAAGGCAACACTGTGGTGCTGGCCCAACGCGATCCGACGCGTCCCGAGCGGTCCGACCTGTTGCAGCAAGCCGGTGTCATTGAGTCGTGCTGGAAGCTACCCGCCAAAAAATGGCTGCGGCTCTTTGCACCGGCGGCGTGATGATGCGGCCGCACGGATGGTAAAGACCCAGGTGGATGGGGTACAGTGCGACCCATGAGCGCCGTGACGCACCCCAAACACCCCAAAGACCTGCATGTGAAAAAGCCCCCTGCCGGGCCGCTGGGCTGGCGCATGCTGGTTGAGTGGCTCAGCGAAGACGGCGTCATCAGTGCCGCTGAAGCCCAGCGCACGATTGCACGCTGCTCCCAGGTGCAAAGCGCGCAGCCGCCGTTGACGCGGCTTGCCAGTGTCGGCATGACACGCCTGGCCGACGGCAAACCCCTGGACATGGAAACGATCACGCAATGGCTGGCCGGACGGGCCGGCCTTGCTTACCTGCGGATTGACCCGCTCAAGGTGGACGTGGGCAAGGTGGCGGACACCATGTCGGCCATGTATGCCGAGCGGCACAAGGTGCTGCCGGTGCAGGTGACCCCCAGCGAGGTGGTGATTGCCACTTCGGAGCCTTTCGTGACTGACTGGGTGCAGGAGGTCGAACGTCAGGCCAAGCGCAGCGTGCGCCTTGTGGTTGCCAGCCCCCTCGAAATCACCAAGTTCACCGCCGAATTTTTTGCCCTGGCCAAATCCGTCAAGGCAGCGATCAAGGCCGGCGGCGGGTCGACATCGGCGAGCTTTGAACAACTGGTTGAGCTGAACAAAAGCAACAAGCAGCTGGACGCCAATGACCAGGGCGTGGTGCAGGTGGTGGATTGGCTCTGGCAGTACGCCTTTGACCAGCGCGCCAGCGACATCCACCTCGAGCCGCGGCGCGAGCAGGGCGTGATCCGCTTTCGCATCGACGGCGTGCTGCATCCCGTTTATCAACTGCCCATGGGCGTGCACAACGCCATGACCGCCCGCATCAAGCTGCTGGGCCGCATGGATGTGGTGGAAAAGCGCCGACCGCAGGATGGCCGCATCAAGACCCGCAACCCGCGCGGCGACGAAGTTGAGATGCGCCTGTCCACCTTGCCCACAGCCTTCGGCGAGAAGATGGTCATGCGTATTTTTGATCCGGACACCACGGTCAAGGACCTGGATGCCCTGGGTTTTTCGCAGCACGACGCCGAACGCTGGGAACAACTGGTCAAGCGGCCCTATGGCATTGTGCTGGTCACCGGGCCTACCGGTTCCGGCAAGACCACCACGCTTTATTCCACGCTCAAGCGGCTTGCGACTGAAGAAGTCAACGTCAGCACGATTGAAGACCCGATCGAAATGATCGAGGCCTCTTTTAACCAGACGCAGGTGCAGCCGCACCTGGATTTCGATTTCCCCGAGGGGCTGCGCGCGCTGATGCGGCAGGATCCGGACATCATCATGGTGGGCGAAATCCGCGACCTGCAGACGGCCGAGATGGCGGTGCAAGCCGCGCTGACCGGCCACCTGGTTTTCAGCACGCTGCATACCAATGACGCCCCGTCGGCGGTGTCCCGCCTGATGGAACTCGGGGTTCCTTCTTACCTGATCAACGCCACCTTGCTGGGTGTGCTGGCCCAGCGGCTGGTACGCACCTTGTGCAGCAATTGCCGCCAGCCTGATGAGGCCGCCTCACGCGAAACGCTCGCCGACCTGGTCAAACCCTGGCAAATCAGCGGCGGCTACCGGCCGTACAAGCCGGTGGGCTGTGTGGATTGCCGGATGACCGGTTTCCGTGGGCGTATGGGTCTTTATGAGCTGCTGACCGTCACGGAAGGCTTCAAGGAAAAAGTCTCGAAAGAGCCCAATATCGATGCGCTGCGCCGCCAGGCGGTCAGTGAAGGTATGCGCCCGCTTCGGTTGGCCGGCGCGTTGAAAGTGGCAGAGGGCCTGACAACCATCGAGGAAATTTTGGCCTCCACCCCGCCTTTGGCCTGAGTCCTTGGGCCTTTTACAACGGCCGGCCCGTTGTAAGCAAGAGGTAAGCCAAAAGATTACGAAAGGTAAGTGAAAGCCACATGGCGGGGGCCGGGTGATTGAATGCACAATCCACCGATTCTTTCTTTTATATATGTATTGAGGAGACAGCCGTGAATATCAAGAGTCAGAAAGACTTTTTCTCCGGCCTCATGTTCATGGGCGTCGGTGTGGCGTTCGCATGGGGGGCAACCACCTACAACGTGGGTGAGGGTGCCCGTATGGGACCGGGTTACTTCCCCCTCATGCTGGGTATTTTGATGACTGTTCTGGGGGCCGCGATCACTTTCAAGGCACTGGTCGTGGAAACCGTGGGCGGCGACAAGATCGGCAAATGGGCCTGGAAGCCCCTCTCCTTCATCATCCTGGCCAATCTGCTATTCGGCATTTTGCTGGCCGGTTTGCCGAGCATCAAGATTCCAGCCATGGGCATGATCGTGGCGATTTATGCGTTGACCTTCATTTCCAGCATGGCTGAAGAAGGCTGGAAGGTCAAAAACACTTTCATTCTTGCGACGGTGCTGGCCATCGGCAGCTACCTCGCTTTTGTCGTTCTGCTCAAGTTGCAGTTCCCGGTCTGGCCATTCTTTATCGGCTAAGGAGAATAAAAAATGGAATTGCTGTCTCACCTGTCGATAGGCTTTGGCGTGGCATTCACGCCCATCAATTTGTTGTACTGCCTGATCGGCTGTATTTTGGGCACCCTGATTGGGGTTCTGCCGGGCATTGGCCCCGTGGCTACGATCGCCATGCTGTTGCCGGCCACCTATGCGCTGCCACCCGTGTCGGCGCTGATCATGCTGGCCGGTATTTATTACGGCGCCCAGTACGGTGGCTCCACCACCGCCATTCTGGTGAACCTGCCGGGGGAATCCTCTTCAGTGGTGACCTGTATTGACGGGTACCAGATGGCAAGAAAAGGCCGGGCCGGGCCCGCGCTTGCCGCGGCAGGCCTGGGATCTTTCTTTGCCGGTTGCGTAGGCACCTTGATACTGGCCGCATTTGCGCCGCCGCTGACCGAATTGGCCTTCAAATTCGGCCCTGCTGAATATTTTGCCCTGATGGTTCTGGGCCTGATCGGCGCCGTGGTGCTGGCTTCCGGCTCGCTGCTCAAGGCGATTGCCATGATCGTGCTGGGCCTGCTGCTGGGCCTTGTCGGCACTGACGTGAATTCCGGCGTGGCCCGCTTCAGTTTTGACATTCCCGAACTGACCGACGGCATCGGCTTCGTGACCATCGCCATGGGTGTGTTCGGTTACGGCGAAATCATCAGCAACCTGGCGCAGCCTGAGCATGAGCGCGAGGTGTTCACCGCCAAGGTGTCGGGCCTGTTCCCGACCAAGGAGGACTTCAAGAACATGTTGCCGGCCGTGCTGCGCGGTACCTTCCTGGGTTCTGCACTGGGCATTTTGCCGGGAGGTGGCGCGCTGCTCGCGGCCTTCGCTGCCTATGCACTGGAAAAGAAGATCAAGTCGAAGCCGGGCGAGGTGCCTTTCGGCCAGGGCAACATCCGCGGCGTGGCCGCACCCGAGTCGGCGAACAACGCCGGCGCGCAGACGTCCTTCATTCCGTTGCTCACTTTGGGTATTCCACCCAATGCCGTGATGGCCTTGATGGTGGGCGCCATGACGATCCACAACATCCAGCCCGGCCCCCAGGTCATGACCAGCAACCCCGAACTGTTCTGGGGCCTGATCGCCTCAATGTGGATCGGCAACGCGATGCTCGTGATCCTGAACCTGCCGCTGATCGGCATGTGGATCAAGCTGCTGACCGTGCCTTACCGCTACCTGTTCCCGGCCATCGTGCTTTTCTGCGCGATTGGCGTGTATTCCACCAACAACAACACCTTCGACATCTGGATGGTGGGCATCTTTGGTGTGATCGGCTACATGTTCGTCAAGCTCGGCTGCGAACCAGCTCCCTTGCTGCTGGGCTTCATCCTGGGCCCCATGATGGAAGAGAACCTGCGCCGGGCCCTGCTGCTTTCGCGCGGCGACTGGAGCGTGTTTGTGACGCGTCCGCTGTCGGCCGGGCTGCTGGGAGCTGCCTTGCTGCTGCTGGTCATCGTGTTGCTGCCGAGCATCAAAAACAAACGGGAAGAAGCTTTCGTCGAGGAATAATCGACAGGAGCCGGCGCGAAAGCGCATGCGAAAAAAGGCACCTTCGGGTGCCTTTTGTTTTGCCTGTTTGCCACATAGTCGGCGCTCAAAATCGTTGCACAATGGCCAGATGAAACGTAGACATATTATTTCCCTGGCTGCGGCTTCCGCCGTGACTCTCGCGGGCCCCGCCATGGCCCAGAACTACCCGTCCAAACCCATTCGCATGATTGTGCCGTTTCCGGCAGGCGGTGCGACGGACATCCTGGCACGGGCCCTGTCGCAAAAGCTGGGCGAGAAAATCGGCCAGACGGTCGTGGTCGAAAACCGGCCGGGCGCCGGCGGCACGATAGGCGCCGATGCGGCGTCCAAATCGCCTGCTGACGGCTACACGCTGCTGCTGGCGACTTCAAGCACCCACAGCATCGGGCCGGCCGTCAACCCCCGGATTCCCTACAACGCGGAAACCGACTTCACGCCGATTGCCTATGTGGCAAGTTCACCCAACGTGGTGCTGGTGCCCAACACGTCGCCGGCAAAGACCATGGGTGAATTCATCGATCATGCGCGCAAGAACCCCGGGCGTTTGAACTACGCGTCCAGTGGCAACGGCACCATCATCCACTTGATGAGCGAGTACTTCAAGGCGCAATCGGGGACCTTCATCCTGCACATCCCTTACCGCGGTACTGCGCTGGCCATGCCGGACCTGATCAGCGGCAAGATCGACGTGCTGTTCGACTCCTTCGTCACCGGCATGCCGCATGTGAAAGATGGAAAGCTGCGGGTTCTTGCGGTCACCAGCCTCAAACGCACGGCGCTCGCTCCCGATCTGCCAGCGGTGGCGGAAACCCTGCCGGGCTTTGAGTCGGTCACCTGGTTCGGGGTTTACGGCCCCAAAGGCATGGCGCCAGACCTGGCAGGCAAGGTCAACCAGGCCGTGAACGCAGCCCTGGCCGATGCCGATGTGAAAGACCGCTTTGCCAGGCTGGGCGCGGAACCCACGGGTGGCACGCCGCAGGCCTTTGCGGCCATGGTGAAGACGGACACGGCCAGGTGGAAGAAAATCATTGTCGAGCGGAAAATCAGCGCCGATTGATGCCTCTCACCGCATCCCGCCGCCTGGTCGTGACGATGCCGGTCAGTTTGACTTCCCGCCTGCGGTTGCACAC
The DNA here is from genome assembly GCF_056405795.1 of Polaromonas sp. P1_F1. NCBI lineage: Bacteria > Pseudomonadati > Pseudomonadota > Betaproteobacteria > Burkholderiales > Comamonadaceae > Polaromonas > Polaromonas sp. P1_F1. The sequence goes on along the minus strand of NZ_JBFUBJ010000003.1, from coordinate 102,334 downwards.
CGTGACCGCCGGCACCCATTTTTTCTTTGCCTTGCCTTCAACAGGTGACCCATGAATTTCAACTACAGCAACCCCTACACCTCCACCCGCCTGCCGCTGTTTGCCCGCAACGTTGTTTCGACTTCGCACCCATTGGGCGCACAGGCCGGTTTGCGCATGATGCTCAAGGGCGGCAATGCAGTAGATGCCGCGATCGCTGCTGCAGCCGCCATGACCATCGTCGAGCCTGTCAGCAACGGCCTGGGCAGCGATGCTTTCTGCATCCTCTGGGACGGCAAGGAACTGCATGGACTGAATGCATCGGGCCGCGCGCCGCAAAGCTGGACGCCGGATTACTTCAAGCGCAAATACGGCAGCGATGCGCAGACGCCTCCCAAGCGCGGCATGGATTCCGTGAGCGTACCGGGCGCGGTGGCCGGCTGGGTAGCCTTGAGCGAGCGTTTCGGCAAGCTGCCCTTCGCCGACCTGATGGAGCCTGCGATTGAAATCGCCGAGCGCGGCTATTTGTTGCCGCCCGTGGTGCAGCAGAAGTGGGCGGCTGCTACGGAGGAGTTGAAGTCGCAGCCAGGTTTTTCCCAATCTTTCCTTCCCTGGGGCCGGGCGCCGAATGTTGGTGAGCTGTTCCAGTTCAAGGCCGCGGCCAAAGCGCTGCGTTCGATTGCGCAAACCAGGGGCACGGCGTATTACGGTGGCGCCATTGCCCAGGCCATCGAAAAATTCTCCGCACAAAACGGCGGCAGCATCACCGCCAAAGATTTTGAAAGCTACAAGCCGGAATGGGTCAAACCCATCGGCAAGGAGTACCGGGGCTATACCCTGCACGAAATTCCGCCGAACGGGCAGGGCATTGCGGCGCTGATTGCGCTGGGCATCCTTGATAAGTTCGATGTGGCCGGGCTGCCGGTTGACGGCGTGGATTCGCAGCACCTGCAGATCGAAGCCATGAAGCTGGCATTTGCCGATATTTACCGGTACGTGGCCGAGCCCTCGTCAATGGAGGTGACGGCCGAGCAAATGCTCGATGACGCGTACCTTGCATCCCGTGCCAAACTCATCGACATGAAAAAGGCACAGGACTTTGGCGCGGGCAACCCCGTCAAGGGTGGAACGATCTACCTGACGGCGGCCGACGAGAACGGCATGATGGTGAGCTTCATCCAGAGCAACTACATGGGTTTTGGTTCGGGCTGCGTCGAGCCGGAGTTCGGCATCAGCCTGCAGAACCGCGGACACGCCTTCAGCCTGCAGACGGGCGCCAACCAGGTCGCGCCTGGCAAGCGGCCTTTCCACACCATCATTCCGGCCTTCCTCAGCAAGGACGGCAAACCCGTGATGAGCTATGGCGTGATGGGCGCGAACATGCAGCCGCAGGGCCACATGCAGACACTGGTGCGCATGCTGGACTACGGCCAGAGCCCACAGGTGGCTTGCGATGCGCCGCGCTGGCGCTACAACGCCGGCCTGGAGATCAATGTGGAGGCCACGATGGACCCGAGTACCGTGCAGGGCCTTGCCGACCGTGGCCACCGTATGGAAGTCATCAACGACTCCTACCAGGACTTCGGCGCTGGTCAGTTCATCTGGCGTGCCGGCAATCCCAAGGTCGAGGGTTATGTCGCGGCAAGCGATCCACGCCGTGACGGCCAGGCCGTGGGTTTCTAAGCAACCACCTTGACCGATACGCCCGACACATCCGATATAAAAATGCCTGCAGACCAAGCAGGTCATGCGCAAGCAGCTACCAAAAGCATAGCGCCCGGCTTGCTGCTCGCCACTTTCGGAGCGATTGCCTTCAGCGGTAAAGCCATCATCGTCAAGCTGGCCTATCGCTACGGCGTCGACGCCGTCACGCTGATCATGTACCGCATGCTGTTTGCGCTGCCCATCTTTGCGGTGATGGCGTGGTGGGCCAGCCGGGGCAAGGCGCCGCTGACGCGCAACGACTGGCTGGGCGTGCTCTGGCTCGGTTTTACCGGCTACTACCTCGCCAGCTTCCTGGACTTCGCTGGCCTGGCATTTATCAGTGCCTCGCTGGAGCGGCTGATCCTCTATCTCAATCCCACGCTGGTGTTGCTGCTGGGTCTGGTGTTGTACAAGCGCCGAGTTGGCGCGCTGCAAATTGTCGGCATGGCCATCAGCTATTGCGGTGTGGTGCTGGTGTTCGGTCACGAGATCACGCTGCAGGGTGCGGACGCTGCCTGGGGTGCGCTGCTGGTGTTCCTGAGCGCGGTGAGCTACGCGCTTTATCTGGTTTACAGCGGTGAGATGGTCCGGCGGCTCGGCTCATTGCGCCTGGTGGGGCTGGCTACCACCGTGGCCTGCCTGTGTTGCCTGCTGCAGTTTGTGTTGCTGCGTCCCATGAGCGCGGCAGCCGTGGCGCCGGAGGTAATCTGGCTGTCACTGCTCAATGCCACGCTGTGCACGGCTGCACCCGTGCTGATGGTGATGATGGCGATCGAGCGCATCGGCGCCAGCATGGCCGCGCAAACCGGCATGGTGGGCCCGATGTCCACCATCCTGATGGGTGTGCTGATTCTGGGTGAGCCGTTCACGGCCTGGGTGGCGGCGGGGACGGTTTTAGTCATCGCCGGAATATTCGTCTTTACCAGAACCAGATAGCCCCCACGGTCGCTCACTTCGTGTAGCCTGCGGCTTCTCCCTGCCCCTTTTCATTACCCAGGGGCCGCTGCGCCTGCGGTCTGGCAAAGCCAGTCCCGCGGCCCCGGTTGGTGAAGAAGTGCCGCCGTCGTAGGCCCGTTACGTCCTAGTTCGTTTTCTTGCCGGTAGTGCGCGTGGGTGCGGGTGCCTGCGCGGTAGGCCGGCGGTTCGAAGCGCTCATTCGCTGCGCTACCGTGACGGACGGCTGGCCCGCGTAAGCATCGAGCCGGTTACCCATGGCCTGCTCAAGCTGGTTCAGGCGAACCTGTGCCGGTGGATGGGTGCTGAGCGACAGGGCGAATAGCGCATCGTCAGGCGCTGCGCTGCGCAGTTGCTGCAGCACCGCCACCAGACCGTAGGGATCGAACCCTGCGCGCGCGGCGAGAGCCACGCCGGTACGGTCGGCGTCAAACTCGTCCTGCTGGTCCAGCCCCTTGGTGTACATGTTCTTGCCCAGCGCCAGCAACTGCGACGACACCAGGCCGCCCAGGTCGTTCTTCAGCTGAGAGCTGATCACCTGCGTCAGAAGGCCGGCGCGTGCCGCCTTGTTCATGGCGATCAGGTGGTGCTTGGCTGTGACATGGGTGATTTCATGGGCCAGGATGCCGGCCAGTTCGCTTTCGTCCGCCACGCGGTCCATCAGGCCCTTGGTGACGAAGACATAACCGCCTGGCGTGGCAAATGCGTTGAAGCCGGGGTCGTCGAGGATGGCGAAGGTCCAGGGCAGGTCGGGCCGCGATGACTGCAGGCTGATCCAGCGGCCCAGCTGGTTGATATAGCGCTGCGCGGCCACGTCAGGGTAGAGCGGTTTGCTGCCCAGTAGCACGGCGGCCAGTTGCTGGCCGATCTGGATTTCACGTGGTTCGTCAATCTGATCCAGCGACTGTGACAACAGCTGGAACAGGTCACCACCTTGGGCCGCCTGCTGTCCGCCCGGTGTAAGGCTGGCGCCCAGCAACGCGCCGGCCAGACCGGCCGCTGAGTTGGGTTGCGCGGGGGCGGGCTGCGCCGGCTGGTTCGGGCGTATCAGTGACTGGAACAGGCCGCCCAGCGCCTTGCCCGCATCCTGGGCATGAGCGCCCAGAGGGAGCAGGCCGGCCAGCAGGGCCAATGCAAAAACCGCATGGCGTGCGGGCGTTGCCAGTGTTTGGAGGGTGTGAAGATTCATTGCGCTGCCTCTTGTCTTGTTTTTAGCCGCCGTATTGTTCGGTTCTGGTGCTGGGTGTGGCAGCCGGCGGTGTGGGTGTGGGCAGGGGATCGACCTGCCGGACGTTCAGCGAGGCACCGCCCGCGAACTGCCTGGCTTGCGCAGCGTTCGCACGGTTGGCGTCGGCTTGCGCCACGGCCGCCAGGTTGGGAACGGCATTGGCCAGGTCTTCCGCACCCAGGCCGCGAATGCCGACGGTGGATGTGGCAACTGCGCCGCCCGGCGCCTGTGCGCTGCCCTTGTTGAAAAAGCTCGAGAGGCTGCGCAGTGCACCGGTGCCGGCACCGGCCTGCGAGCTGGGGGCCGTGATGTCAAACATGTGCACCCAGCCGCTGGTGCCGTCGGCAGTGCGGACCTTGATCCACGCGCCGTTGCGCTCGCCCAGCCGGGTCACCGAGGTTTGAACCGGCAGCGGGGCCAGGCTGCGGGCCGATTCGCCCGGACCTTCGCGCAGTTGGGCTGCGCGCTTGATCAGTACGGCCTCGCCTTGCGGCTGGGCCTGTGCCGCCGCACTGAAAACCAGCATGGATGTGAGCAGGGGAGCGATAACCATTCCCGCCTGCATTTTGTATTTACTCAGTATCATGAGCCGCTCTCCCCCGTGGTTGTAATGAGGAATTATTATGGATTTGGGTATTGCAGGCAAATGGGCGCTGGTCTGCGGCGCTAGCAAGGGTTTGGGTCTGGGTTGCGCCGAGGCGCTGGTGCGCGAAGGCGTGCATGTGCAGATCGTGGCCCGCGGCGAAGAAACGCTGAAGGCCGCGGCTGAAAAACTGAAGGCGGACAAGGCCAAACCCGCGGGCACCAGCGTTCAGTATGTTGCCGCCGACATCACCACGCCCGAAGGCCGCGCCTCGGTTTTTGCGCTGCGCAAGGACTTCGACATCGTGGTGACCAATGCCGGCGGTCCCCCGCCCGGCGACTTCCGCGACTGGGACCGTGATGCCTGGCTCAAGGCGGTGGATGCCAACATGCTGACCCCCATTGAACTGATCAAGGCCACGGTCGACGGCATGGCGGCACGCGGCTTCGGGCGCATCGTCAACATCACTTCCAGTTCGGTCAAGTCGCCCATCGACATCCTGGGCCTGTCCAACGGCGCGCGCAGCGGGCTGACCGGCTTCGTGGCCGGCGTGGCACGCACCAAACTCGCGGCGCAGGGCGTCACCATCAACAACCTGTTGCCGGGCGCCTTCGACACCGACCGCCTGCGCGGCACCATGAGCGGCGCGGCGCAAAAAACCGGTCAACCTCTTGAGGCCATCATGGACGCGCGCCGCAAGAACATCCCGGCCCAGCGCTTCGGCACGCCCGAAGAGTTCGGCGCCATCTGCGCTTTCCTGTGCAGCATGCATGCCGCCTACATGACAGGGCAGAACGTGCTGGCCGACGGCGGGGCCTATCCGGGCACCTATTGAGCATTAAGCGCCCGCCCTTGAGCCTGGACTACCTCCACTTCGATTACGCGGAAGACGGTGACGGCACGGGCACGCTGGAGGCTGTAGCGTCAACCTGGCCCGAGCAGGTGCAGGCCGCGCACGCCGAGGTCGTCCAGGTGCTGGCGTGGGCGCATGCGGAATTCCCCGGGCGGCGCGGCCCGCTCGAGGATGGTTTCGATTGGGACTACGACTTCCATGGCATGCAGGAGATGACGGCACCCGAGGCCTTGCGCTATGACGAGGCAGCGCATCGCCTGAAGGTGGAAGCCGGCACGCCCGGCAAGCCGCGGCACACGCTGACCCTGTCGTTCAGCGGGACGGCGGAGTTTTGCGATGCGTTCAGGCGGCACTTCGGCCTGGACCAGGATTGAGTGCCGAAGGCACTCAAGTTAGCGTTAACATTCGGGCATGAAGTCACCCACAGAGACGCTGCGAAAAGCCAAGCGCGCCCCGCGCCCCGGAACCGGCGGCATCACCCTCAGCGACGTGGCCAGCCTGGCCGGTGTTTCGGCCATCACGGTGTCGCGCGCGCTCAACACACCGGCGGCCGTGTCCCCCGAAACCCTGGAGCGCGTGCGCAGTGCGATTTCGCGCAGCGGCTATGTGCCTAACCTCATCGCCGGCGGCCTGGCGTCCAATCGCAGCCGCCTGGTGGCGGCCCTGGTGCCCACCATCGCCGGCCCGGTGTTCCTGGAAACCATACAGGCGCTGACCGACGCACTGGCCGAGGCCGGCTGCCAGCTGATCCTTGGGCAAAGCGGCTACGGCGGCGCGCGCGAAGACGCGTTGATCGATGCCATCGTGGGCCGACGGCCCGACGGCATCGTGCTGACCGGCATCATGCATTCGCCGGAAGGGCGGCGCCGCCTGCTGGCCTCGGGTATTCCCATCGTCGAGACCTGGGACATCACGCCCACGCCCATAGACATGATTGTGGGTTTCTCCCACGAGAAAGTCGGCGCGGCGGTAGCAGACTACCTGTACGACCAGGGCTTTCGCCGGCCCGGTGTGGTCATCGCGGAAGACCAGCGCGCCATGCGCCGCCGCACCGGATTCGAGGCGCGGCTGGCCGAGCTGGGCGTGCACGGCATCCCGGTCTGTACCGTGCCTGCGCCTTCATCGCTGGCCAACGGCAGGGCCGGTTTCGCCGACCTGCGCGCGCGTCATCCTGATATTGATGTGGTTTTTTGTGGTTCCGACGTCATTGCCCACGGCGTCATCACCGAGGCCCAGGCATTGGGTCTGTCTATTCCGGGTGATGTGGCGGTCATGGGTTTTGGTGATCTCCCGTTTGCTGCTTTTACCCATCCCTCCCTGAGCACGGTGCGTATCGACGGCACATCCATAGGTCGTCAGGCGGCCCGATTCATCCTCGACGTCGCTGAAAACCGCGACGTCGGCGCGCGGGTGCGAGACCTAGGGTTTCTCATAGTAAAAAGAGCCAGCGCCTGACTTGACGCACGGCGGGCCTTTATCCTAATATTCATTTGTTAGCGCTAACAAATTGGTTGAGGCAATAGTCAATTAATTTTCTGTTGTCAGGCGGCCCCAGCCCCTTGTTTTGCTAATGCGATGCAGGCCACCGACCTTGCCGCCGGCAAATAAAAAGGAGACAAACATGAGTCAGAACACTATGCGTGCGCGGCGCGGGTTTCTCAAAACCGCTATTGGCGCCAAGGCTGCGAGGGCCGCTTTCGTGTGCGCGGCTGCGGCCGTGGGCCTGCTGGCCCTTCCAGTTCAGGCCCAGACCGACTACCCGTCGAGGGCGATCAAGCTGATTGTTCCGTTCCCGGCAGGCGGCACCAGCGATGTGATGGGACGCATGATTGCGGAAGAGTTGACAAAAGCCCTGAAGCAGCCCGTGATTGTGGAGAACCTCGGCGGCGCGGGCGGGGTCATCGGCACAGAGAAGGGCGCCAAAGCCGCGCCCGATGGCTATACGCTGATACAAACAGGTGTTGGCCAGAATGCGGTTGCGCACGGTCTCAACCCCAAGCTCGGCTACGACTCTGTCAAGGATTTCATCCACGTCACGCAGGTCCATTCAGGACCGAACGTGCTGGTGGTCCATCCTTCTGCGCCCTTTAACACCTTCCAGGAGCTGATTGCTTACGGGAAAGCCAATCCCGGCAAACTGAGCTATGGCTATGTGCCTGCGGCCTCGGGGCACATGGCGATGGAGCTGCTCAAGCAAACCGTCGGCACCTGCTCGGGCGTCAAAAAAGAAAACTGCAAGCCCCTGTTCATGGTCGGCATTCCCTACCGGGGCGGCGGCCCCATGCTGACGGATATTCTCGGCGGACAGATACCCTTGATGTTCATCAACCAGGATGTGGCGTTGCCGCATATCAAGGCGGGCAAGCTCCGGGCCCTGGCTGTGACCAGCCTGGCGCGCAATCCGCTGTACCCGGACGTGCCCACCATTCACGAATCGGGTTACCCCGGTTTCTCCGCTCTGTCGTGGTCCGGCCTGTCGCTCCCCAAAGGCACGCCCAAGCCCATTGTGGACAAAATAGAAGCTGCCGCTGTCAACGCGATGCAGTCCCCCGCCATCCGCGCGCGGATGGAGGCCAACGGTTTTGTGGTGCCGGCCCAGGGCAGTACGGAATACACACAGTTCGTGGCACGGGAGCTGGACCGCTGGACGCGGGTCATCAAGGTCGCCGGCATCAAGGCTGAATGATGGTTGGGCGGATGAAAAGTATCAAAATCAGCGCAGTCCGAATCACGCCCATCGCGTTTCGTGATGCGCCGCTGCTCAACGCCAGCGGTATCCACGAGCCTTGGGCGCTGCGCAGCATTGTCGAGATGGAAACTTCGGACGGGCGCGTTGGCATCTCTGAAACCTATGGTGACGAGCCCATGGTGAAAGTGCTGGAGCAGGCCCGTGCCCTGGTCCTCGGCTTGTCTCCGTTTGGGCTGAACGTCATGGAAGAGCGCGTACGCGCAGCCATCAAGCCCGGACACGCCACTGACGGCAGCGTGCAGTTCGAGCTTGCACCGGGCTCGCACACTGCCAAAAATGCCGACAAGGTCATCAGTGCGATGGAAGTCGCCATGCTCGACCTGCAAGGGCAGATCCTGGGCATGCCCGTGTGCGACTTGCTGGGCGGTGCCGTACGCGCAGAGGTGCCTTACAGCGCCTATCTGTTCTACAAATACGCAGAGCACGCTGACAAACCTTATGCACCCGACGCCTGGGGCGAAGCCGTTACGCCTGAGCAGGTTGTGAAGCAGGCGCAGCGGATGGTGAGCCTTTATGGCTTCAAGAGCATCAAGCTCAAGGGCGGCGTGTTCCCACCGGCTGAAGAAATCGCCGCCATGAAGGCGTTGTCCAAGGCCTTCCCCGGTGTGCCCTTGCGGCTGGACCCGAACGCCAACTGGACGCTGGAGACCAGCATCGCCGCCGCAAAAGAGCTCGACAATTTGCTGGAATACTACGAAGACCCGGCACCCGGCCAGGAGGCCATGGCCGAGCTGGCCCGGCACTGCCGCATGCCGCTGGCGACCAACATGTGCGTCACCACGATGGAGGAGTTCAAGCGCAATGCCTCCACGCATGCAGTCAGTATCCTGCTGTCAGACCATCATTACTGGGGTGGCCTGCGCGCCACAGCCTCACTGGCGCGCATGTGCAGCGTTTTCGGCATGGGCATGTCCATGCATTCGAACTCGCACCTCGGCATAAGCCTGATGGCCATGACGCACGCTGCCGCCGCGATTCCCAACCTCACCTATGCCTGCGACACGCATTACCCGTGGCAAGAGGAAGAGGTCATCAAGGGCGGGCGGATCCAATTCGACCAAGGCGCCGTCAAGGTGCCGACGGCGCCCGGCCTGGGCGTGGAACTCGATCCGGCCAGATTGGCCGAACTGCACCGGCAATACCTGGACTGCGGCATCCGCAACCGCAACGACCTCGCGCAGATGCGCAAGTACCAGCCGGGGTTTTCCGGCATCAGCCCGCGTTTTTAAGAGGCCGGCAGGAGCCTCGCATTTTTCCATTTCCTGTTTGCAGTTCACACCAACAACGAAGGAGACAAGATCATGAGCAAGTTCAAGTATTTGAAGTCCCGCCTGGCCCGGGGCCTGTGGGCCGCAGGCTTTCTGACATCGCTCGCGGGCATGTCTGCATTCATGGCCGGCGCGGCCCATGCGGAGCCCGTGACGCTCAACGTCGTCGACGTGGCGGGCAACCTGGCGCTGACGCAGGAGGCGCTGGAAAGTTTTGCCGCGAAAAATCCGAACCTGGTGTCGCGCATTACCTTCACCAAGGCGCCGGCACCCGAGCTTCCGGGGAAAATCAGGGCCATGCAGGCCGCTGGCCGCACCGACATTGACCTGGTACTGACCGGCACCGATGCGCTGGCTGCCGGCATGGCGCTCAATCTCTGGGAGCCCATGCTGCCTGCGCATGCCGCGAAGTTCCCCAATTTGATGGACAACTACCTGCCCAGCGCGCGCAAGATGCAGGACCTGGCCAACGGCCAGGCCGTCATGGTGACCTATATGCCTGCGGGTCCGCTGCTCGAGTACAACCCCGACAAGGTCAAGGCACCGCCTAAAACACCGGCTGAGTTGCTGGCCTGGTGCAAGGCCAACCCCAACAAGCTGATTTACGCTCGCCCCGCCAACTCGGGCCCGGGCCGCACCTTTCTGATGGGCTTGCCCTACCTGCTCGGCGACAAGGATCCCAAGGAACCCCTGGCCGGCTGGGACAAGACCTGGGCTTACCTGAAGGAGCTCAACAGCTGCATCGAGTACTACCCCACAGGCACTGGCGCCGTGATGAAGGAGCTCGGAGAAGGCTCGCGCGACATGACCGTCACGGTGACCGGCTGGGATATCAATCCGCGCGCGCTGGGCGTGGTGCCCAAGCAGTTCAAGGTGGCGGCACTCAACGGCTTCACCTGGGTTAATGACGCGCACTACATGGCGATGCCCAAGGGCTTGCCCGCCGCCCGTCAGGCGGCGGTGATGGAACTGATGGCCTACCTGCTCAAACCCGAGCAGCAGGCGCTGACCTATGACTCCGGCTACTTTTACCCCGGCCCGGCCGTGAAAAACGTTCCGCTGACCGCTGCGCCGCAAAAGAGCCAGGACATCATCAAGGAATACGGCCGCCCCGAGTACGCCGACTGGATCGCCAAGCAGCCGCACACCCAGCCGCTGGATGACAAGGCCATGGTCGCCGCCTTCAAGAAGTGGGATCAGGAAATCGGTTCCGGCAAAGGCAAGTAAGAGCCGCACACAAAACCCTCCTGGCGTTGTTGCGCCGCCTAGCCAGGATCGCTTCGCCGGGTTTTGTGCACGGCTCTGAACGCGGCCCTTGAATAACAAGCAAGCCCGCTGCGGGTGTGAAGAAGGTTTTTGACATGGTGATGCCCAACACCGCGGGACGGCCCGCGGGAAAAAACGAGTTCAGGCAGCTGCGCCTGGACGGCGTGAGCCGCAGCTTCGGCGGCGCCCACGCGCTCGAGAAACTCTCGCTTACCATAGAGCGTGGCGAGTTCATCGCGCTGCTGGGCCCTTCGGGCTGCGGCAAGTCCACCGCGCTCAATTGCATGGCGGGGCTGCTGCCGCTGTCGGACGGAAGTATCTGGCTGGACCAGCAACGCATCGATACGCTGCCACCGGAGAGGCGCGGCTTTGGCATGGTGTTCCAGAACTACGCGCTGTTCCCACATCTTTCGGTCAGCCGCAATGTGGGCTTCGGCCTGAAGATGCGCGGCATGCCGGCGGCAGAAATCGACAGGCGCGTGGCGGCGGCGCTGGACACCGTGCAACTGCTGGGACACGCGGACAAGCTGCCCGGGCAGCTCTCGGGCGGGCAGCAGCAGCGCGTGGCTATCGCGCGTGCCATCGTCATCGAACCGCCGCTGATCCTGATGGATGAGCCGCTGTCCAACCTGGACGCCAAGCTGCGCATTGAAATGCGCTCTGAAATACGCCGCATCCATCGCGCTCAGGGCTGCTCCACGGTGTATGTGACGCACGACCAGGACGAGGCGCTCGCCATGGCTGACCGTGTGGTGGTGATGAAGCTGGGTGTGGTGCAGCAGGTCGGCACGCCGCAAGAGGTGTTCGCGCGGCCGGCCACGCTGGATGTGGCGCGCTTCATGGGCTACCGCAATGTTCTGCCGGCCCGCGTGCTGCGTTCAGACGGTGACCATGTCACGGTCGAAGGTGTAGGCGGCGTGCGTCTGGCGGGGACGGCCATGCAGGCATTGACTGACGGCGCCGGTGTGATGGTGGCCGTGCGGCCCGATGAGATCGTGATCGGCGAGGGCGCGCATGCATTCCCAGGGACAGTGGAAACCGCGGAGTACGGCGGCCGTGAATGGCTTCTCCAGGTCAGGACGGCATTCGACGATTTGCTCTACGTGCGTTCCGCGCGCGTGGTCTCGCCTGGCGACACCGTGATGCTGGTTGCGGCGCCGGAACGGGTTCTGGTTTATGCGGAGGAGTCCTGATGGCCACATTTGCCACGCCCTCGCCGGGTAACCGTTCGCGCCCGCCGCTGGACCCGGCCGTGATGCTGGTCGCGCCGGCGGCCGCGGTGATGATCATGTTTTTTGTCTACCCCTTCGCCTACGGCCTGCTGCTGTCCTTTCAGCCGGCGCAGGGCGGGGTGCTGCAGAACTACATTCATTTCTTCCAGACGCGCGACCTGTGGCAGACCATAGGCAACACCCTGCAGCTGGCCCTGCCGGCCACGTTGATCAATATCGGGTTCGCACTGGCGATCGCCTATGCCACGCGGACCAAAAGCCCTTACCAGCGCCTGTTGTCTACCTTGCTGGTGGTGCCGCTGACGCTGGGCACAGTATTGATCGCCGAAGGCATGCTGACCTACTTCGGCCCGCAGGGCTGGCTGGCGCAGACACTGCGCTGGCTCCATCTTTACGAAGGTTCGATCCGGCTCACGCACAACTATTGGGGCGTGCTGATTTCGCTGGTCATCACCGGTTTCCCGTTTGCCTATCTGCTGATCCTCTCTTACATCACCGGTATTGATCCGGCGCTGCCGCGTGCGGCAGCGACGCTGGGCGCAGACGGCTGGAATCGCTTTCGCTACATTTATCTGCCGCTGCTGACGCCCGGGCTGGTCATGGCCTTCTGCCTGAGTTTTGTTCAGGCTTTCTCGGTCTTCCCATCTGCAGTGCTTCTGGGCTCGCCGGCCGGTACCACGCGGGTGATTGCGATTGCGGCCTACGAAGCTGCCTTTGAGCAGTACGACTATTCGCTGGCCTCGGCTGTCGCCATGATCATGGGCCTGGCTCAACTGGCGATCGTCGCTGCGGCGCTGGGCCTGCGCCGTCTGTTCTACCGCGGTCCTGTTACCGGAGGCAAGGGATGAGTGCCGCGGCGCGCAACTCCAGCCCGCTACGCGATCGTGCCTGGCGTGCGTTGATCTGGGGTGTCATCTCCTTCTTTCTGGTCAACGTCGGCCTGCTGATCGTCGCGGTGGCCACCAATTCGGTGGCCACACGCTGGCTGGGAACCTGGCTGCCCGAGGCCTACACCCTCAGCTGGTATGTATCGGCGTGGAAGGAATTCCAGCTGGGCCATGTGCTGGTGGTCACGGTGGTGGTGGTGTTCTCGGTGGTCTTTTTGTCGCTGCTGATCGGTGTGCCCGCCGCCTACACACTGGCACGCAAGGACTTTCGCGGCAAAAAGTTGCTCACGCTGCTGTTTCTGCTTCCGCTGATGGTGCCGCCGATTACCTATGGCATTCCGCTGGCCACCGTGATGTACCAACTGCACCTGGCCGGAACCTTGCCGGGCGTGATCATCGCCAACATGATTCCGGCTCTGCCTTTTGTGATCCTCGTGATGACGCCTTTTGTCGAGCAGATAGACACCAACATCGAATCTGCGGCGCGCGTCTTTGGCGCCAACACGCGGCAGATGTTCCTCTACACCCTGGTGCCGCTGCTGGCGCCCGGTGTGCTGGCGGCGGGCCTGCTGGTGCTGGTGCGGACGGTGGCGATGTTCGAGTTGACCTTTCTGGTGGCCGGCCCCGACACCCAGACGCTGGTGGTGGCGCTGTACTACGCGGTCTTTGCCGCCGGCGTGCGCGCAGGGCAATCGGTCGACGCGATGGCGATGATCTACATGGCGATCACGGTGCTGTGGTTGCTGATTGCGCTGCGTTTCGTGAACCCCACGCAGCTGGTCAGCCGTGTCAAGGAGCATCCGGGCAAGGCTTGATGAACTGAACCGGGGCCTGCAAAGATTTCCGTTGGTGGAAATTGGGCACGGAAAGCAGCTGGGCTGCTCTCCGTGCTTTTTTTTGCCCACGCGGATCATTCCAGTGAGGGCTCCAGCGATGGCGCCATGCCGCCGACACGCTGCATCAACGCGTGCTGCAGGCCGAACACCTGAAGCTGCTCCGCATACGGCGCAAGCATCTGTTCTTCCTTCGCGATGGCGACCCCCAGGAGGCTGGCCATTTTCTCTTTGCTCACCTGGCCGTTTTCCAGCAGTTCGTCCACGATGCTCAGTAGCAAGGCCGAATCGGTTTTGAGAATCTCCTGTGCGCGCGCGTACGCCTGCGCGAGCAGGGCCTCGATCTCGGCGTTGGTCGGCTCAACATCGGTGTTGAGGTTGTCGTCCATGTCGTGGGTCACGTCGGTGTGGCTCAGCCGGTTGCCGAAACCGAAGTGGCGCACAAAGCGTGCGGCCAGGGCGGTGGCGTTCTTGAAGTCGCTCTCGCTGCCCGTGGTGCAGGCATCGTCGCCGAACACCAGCGCCTCGGCGGCGCGGCCGGCCAGGCCCACGCAGAGGCGGTCCAGGCAGCTTTGACGTGATTCGGCCTTCATGCGTACATAGCTGTTGTAGCCGCCCTCGAAGGATGCCACGTTGATCTTGACTTCCTGCGGCGCATGGCCGAACAGGCGGCCGTAGGCCAGGCCGTGGCCTGCTTCGTGCACGGCCAGCAAGGCCCGAAAGTCGGGGCTGGCGCGCTGCTTGAGCTGGTTGAGGTCCAGCGGCACGGGGTAGGCAATGTTCCCGCCCCCGCAATCGCCATGACTGACGTGCAGGGATTGCGTGGCGGTGTCCAGCCTCACGTGCAGCGTGGTGTCCGCCGGCACATCATGCTCAAACGCCCACAGCACGGCATTCACCAGCGGCGCACTCAGGATGGCGTGAATCGACGAGAACAGCGGGCGCGTGCCCTGGGCCGGGAAGACCGCATTGGCATAAATTCCCTGGTACACCGATTCATGCAGATCAAAAGACAGTCCTGCACTCGCCTGCATTTCACCAACGTATCTGGCACAGGTGCTGCGGATCAGCCGCTCATACGTGGCCTGGCTCAGCGAGGGGTAGATCACATGGTTGTTCCCCAGCCGGGCGATCTGCTCGGGCTTGAAGCGCTCTCCCAGGGCCTTCTTGACGTCAATGACCGACAGTTTTTTCGTCAGTGCATGAAAGATGTCGGCATCGGTGTCGCAGTCTTCCACGCGTTTGGCGGTTCCCTCATACATCTCGTCGAGGTTGCCCGAAACGATGATGAGCAAGCGGCTGTAATCCGTTTCCCACGAGTCGGTCGATGCCCTGAACGCCAGCATGCGCTCCTGCAGTTGCTGGGGTGTCCAGGTCATCACCTCCTGTAGTGGTTCCTTGAGCTTGAGGCTTTGCTTGAATTCCTGAGCCTGGTAGGGCGAAAGGGCGAACTTCAGCTTTTTGGCCTGGACGCCGTCCTTGGCAGGCTTTTCATCAGCCTGTTCCTCGCGTTCGTGGTCATACAGCGAGAAAGCCAGAGACGATTCCAGCTCCTGCAGAAAAGACAGCGACGGCGGCAGGCGCCCGTCGGACAGCAGCTGCCACACGTCCTGGTAGCGTTTGACGGCGACCTCATCGCCCTTTTCGTTGATGGTGCGAAAGCGCTGGAATTCATCCAGCACCAGAATGCCAGGCTCGCTCTCGGCAACGGCGGACTCCGCCAGCATGCCGCTGATGGAGTCGGCGCTGCGCCAGCTGCTGCCGTTGCTGAAGCCGTCCATCTGTACTTCGACAAAGCGGTCGTAGAAACCCAGCTTTTGCGCCAGGCGGCGCGTGAGCTGGGTCTTGCCGGTGCCGGTCAGGCCCCACAGGCACACGATCACCGGGCGGCGGATGATGTGCGGCAGCACGTACCAGGCGCGGATCGACTCGATCACCCGGTCGATGATGTCGTCAATACCGAACAGCTCGGTCTTCAGCTCGGTGGCGACGAGGGCCAGGTGGGCACTGCGTTCGCGCATGAGTTCGGGCGGCACGCGGGCTGCGGCCGCCGTCTCGGTTGTCATATCGTTCTTCATGTCAGTCAGTCAAATTTTTGAGGGCTTTTTGCAAAGCCACGGTTTCAGCCCGGCGGTGAGCGCCGGCGCTGCGAATATGTTTGCCCGCGCCCGACGTGATGGCACGCTGGACGAGGGCCCGCACCACGGGATTGCGCGGTGTGGGTGGCGGCAAAGTCAAAGCCAGCGGCTGCTTCATGCGCCGCAAATGCTTGACCTTGCCTGCGGCAAAGTCACGGGAAAAAGTTTTGGCACTCATGTGCACGCTCCGAAAAAGCAAAACCCCGGCGAAAAATCAGCCTGGGGTTCGCGGAGCGCGCTTCACACGTGAAGGCGCGGCACCGACTGCCCGCAGGGCTGGGTATGGTTGACACCACATCCAGCCGGGGGCAGTGGAGGGTGCGTCAGGTGTGAGTGAACAAAGTCATGGTCTTGAGGGCTTCAAGGTGTTTACTACACAAGGTTATTCGTTGCGCAGTGGCTCAAAGCAAGGAACGGATTCTGAAGAGCCCGCGCGGGCTTGGCAAGTTTTATGCAGCGATTTCTCACAATGTGTTGTGAAAATCAAACCGCTGCTGCGCTGATTGCTGCGCGCTTCAGCGCCGCGACGACACCACGATGCCACCCACGATCAGCACAAAAGCCAGCGCGTGGTAGAGGTGCGGCAACTCACCGAGAAAGGCCGCCGACAGCAGCGCAGCGAACAGCGGCGTGAGGTTGGAAAAGAAGCCCGCAATCGCCGGCCCGACACGCTGCACGCCCATGCCCCAGCAACGATAGGCAATCACCGCGGGTCCCACGGCCACGTACAGCAGGGCTGCGGCCAGCGGCCAGCCCCATTGGATGTGCGCGTCGGTCAACGCCCATTCGCCGGCGGCAAACGCGCCCGACCAGGCCAGTCCGAACACGATTTGCGCGAGCAGGAAGGCGGCCCAGTCGCGGCGGATTTCCGCCGGCTCTTTGGGTTGCGACAGCAGCCAGCTGTAAAACGCCCAGGCCAGCGTGGCAAGCAGCACGTACAGGTCACCGGGCACCGGTTGCACCTGCATGAGCAATTCCCACTGGCCACGCGACAGCACCACCAGCACGCCGGCAATCGACAGCACGGCACCGGCGATCTGTCGCTTCGACACAGCCTGGCCAAAAAACAGCGCCCCCACAATCAGCATCCAGATCGGCACGCTGGACGCCACCAACGTCACGTTGAGCGGTGTGGAGGTTTTCAGGGCCAGATACTGCAAGGCGTTGTAGCAACCCACACCCAGCAGGCCCAGCACCGCGAAACGTTTCCAGTGAGGCCACAGGCTGCTGCGCGGTTTGAGCAGGCGCCAGGCCAGCGGCAACAGGATCACGAAGGCCAGGGCCCAGCGCAGGAAGTTGAGCGTCATGGGCGGCACCAGGCCAGTGACGAGGCGGCCGACGACGGCGTTGCCGGCCCAGAGCAAGGGAGGGACCACCAGCAGCGTGGCAGTGGCGGGCGTGAGGCGTTGGGTCATGACGGGGACTTTATCAAGCATGACTGTTTTCCTCTCGCCATACGGGGTTCAACCCTCGGCGCCTGCGGCCCATTTCGATTCATGGCACCATGGCGGCCACCCCTTTTTCTTTCTCCATCTGCAACCTTTGCAAGGAAATCCATGGCCTCCATCACCTCCAAAGCCGTACGCATCAACCAGCACGGCGGACCTGAAGAACTCACACTGGTAGACGTGACGGTAGGCGACCCCGGCCCGGGCGAAATACGCATCCGTCACAAGGCCGTTGGCTTGAACTACATCGACGTGTACCAACGCAGCGGTGTCTACCCGCTTGCCATGCCGCTTCAACTGGGGATGGAAGCTTCCGGCATCGTCGAGGCTGTTGGTGAGGGCGTGACCCACCTGAAAGCGGGTGACCGCGCGGCCTATGCCAGCCAGCCGCCCGGCAGCTACTGTGAAGTGCGCGTGATGCCGGCCAAGTGTGTGTGCAAGCTGCCCGATGCGATCTCGTTTGAAACCGGCGCGGCCATGATGCTCAAGGGGCTGACCACGCAGTACCTGCTGCGCCGCACGCAGCCGCAAGGCGGCCTGCAGCCCGGCGACCATGTGTTGTTTCACGCGGCCGCCGGTGGCGTGGGCCTGATCGCCTGCCAGTGGGCCAGGGCCATGGGCCTGCAATTGATAGGCACCGCCGGCTCTGACGAGAAATGCGCGTTGGCGTTGTCGCAGGGCGCGGCCTTTGCCGTCAACTACGCGAAAGAAGACTTCGTGGCCCGCGTCAAGGAGATCACCGGTGGCAAGGGCGTGAAGGCGGTGTACGACTCGGTCGGCAAGGACACCTTCCTCAAGTCACTGGATTGCCTGCGCCCCTTTGGCCTGCTGGCCAACTTTGGCAATGCCTCGGGCAAGACGCCGCCGCTGGACATCGGCCTGCTGGCTGCCAAAGGCTCGCTCTACGTTTCACGGCCGACGCTCTTTACCCACATTGCGACGCGTGAGACCACACAGGAAATGGCGGATGAATTGTTTGCCATGGTCATCAGCGGCAAAGTCCATATTCCTATAGACCAGCGTTTTGCCCTGGCCGACGTTGCCGAGGCGCACCGTGCGCTTGAAGCCCGCAAGACCACGGGCTGCACCATCCTGACGCTGTAAAAGAAGAGCGAATTTGCCCCAGGGCATAGGCCTTTGTGCGGTAAACCTGTGTAAAGCTGGAGAGGGTATTCAACGCAAGGCGTGCCGCATGCGTTACAAAGGGCTGCAGGAGAACACCATGCCCACAGTGACTATCCAGGCCAGCATGCTCGCGGCCTTCCTGGCTTGCCTCGCCGCTCCGGCGGCGCAGGCGCAGGCCGATGCCGCGCCGCCGCCGGCCAAGTTTGCCGCCACATGGCGCGCCGCTTCGCGCCTGGGGTATGCACCCACGCCGGCCTCGACGCAGGCCGCTGCGGCCTCACCCCGCGCCTGGGCGTTGCAGCAGCTGGATGTGGCCTATGCCGCAAGCCTGCGTCCTCCCAACCTTCCTGCCGAACTTGCCGGCATCAACGCACCGCTCGGTGACATTGCGCGCAGCTTCCAGGCCGAGCGGGAGGCGCGAAAGGCCGCGCGCGAAACGCCCAAGCCTGGTATGGCCGCCGCGGCCGATACAGGTGGCGAAAAATTCAGCCGCGAGATGGCCCAGGGCGCGGCCGCCTGGCGGCTGATGTCCTGCAGCGATCCGGCGCTGGAAAATCCGCTGCTGGCCCGCATGACCGAGTTCTGGTTCAACCACCTCAATGTGTTCGTCGGCAAGGGACCGGTGCGCCCCTTTGTCGGCCACTACGAGATCAATGTGATTCGCGCCAACGCCCTGGGCCGTTTTGAAGACCTGCTGCTGGCCAGCGCCAGGCACCCGGCCATGCTGTTCTACCTGGACCAGGCGCAGAGCAACAGCCGCGGCCTTAACGAAAACTACGCGCGCGAGTTGATGGAGTTGCACACCCTGGGCGTGAACAGCGGCTACACGCAAAAAGACGTGCACGAACTGGCCCGCATCCTCACCGGCTGGACGGTGAACCTCAAGGACGGCGAGGGTTTTCGTTTTGCCGAGCGCCTTCACGACAAGGAAGGCAAGGTGCTGCTGGGCCGTACGTTTGGCAGCGAGGGCGTTGCGGAAGGCGAGGAAGCCATTCGCTACCTGGCACGCCGGCCCGAGACGGCGCGGCGTGTGTCCATCCGGCTGGCCAGTTTTTTTGTGGCCGACAAACCCTCGCCCGCGCTGGTGAACCGGTTGGCGACTGCCTTCACGGCTACCCAGGGCGACATCCGTGCGGTGATGCGCGCCCTGATCGAATCACCGGAATTCTGGGCGCAAGACAACCAGTTGTTTAAAACCCCGCTGGACTTTGCCTGTTCGGCGCTCACTGCGGCCGGGGGTGTCAAGGAGCGCCGCGATATCGTGCAAACCCTGGGCTTCCTGGCGCAGGCCGGCCAGCCCATGCACGGCTGGCAAACGCCCGACGGCTACAAAACCGATGCCGGTACCTGGCTTGCGCCTGAGGCTTTGACGCGACGCGCCGATTACGCCATGGGCCTGGCGCAGCGCACAGCTGAGCCGTCTTACCTCAACGCCTTTTTCAGCATCGCGACGCGCGAGCGCATCGCACAGGAACCCGCGCAGATGCGCACCGGCCTGATGCTCGCCAGCCCTGACTTCATGCGCAAATAATTCCATGTCCAAATCAAACGTGCATTTTGTCGGCCCGCCTTGCCGTGCTGTAGCACTGTCTGCGGCGGGACTTCGCGTTCACGCTTGATCTGGACATGGAATATGCCGCAACGAGGACTCCTATGAACTCCAATTTTTCTTCATCGGCGAATCTGCTGCAACGCCGCCGGCTGGTGGGCTTGGGCGCGTTGTCCGCCTTGTCGCTGGCAGCGCCCGGCGTGTGGGCGCAAGCCTTGCCCGCAAGCCGATCAGGCCTGGACGGCGGGCGCCTCATCGTCGTCTTCCTGCGCGGCGCGTATGACGGCCTGTCGGCCTTTGTGCCCTACGCAGACAAGGACTACTACGCTTTGCGCCCGAACATCGCGATTGCGACGCCCGACGGAACGGCGCAAACCGCCTTGAAGCTCGACAGGACTTTTGCCCTGCATCCCGCGCTGGCCCCGCTGCTGCCGCTGTGGCAGCAAGGTGTTTTGGGTTTTGTGCCCGCGGCCGGCCTGCCCGCACCCAACCGTTCGCATTTCGACGCGCAGTACCAGATGGAGATTGCGCAGGGCGGCAAGACCAGCAGCGCGCCCGGGTGGCTCAACACCACAGCGGGCCTGGGCAAAGCCGCTGCACCGGGCGCCGCCGCTCTCGGCGTGGGTGAGGCCAACCCCGCCATTCTGGGCGGGCAGGCGGCCGTCAGGTTGATTCCGCGTGGCCAGTCTGCTGAACGCACCGGGGTGCTGGCCAACGACAGAACCCGCCAGGCGCTCATGGATCTGTATGCCGGTGATGACAAGATCAGCGAAGCCTTCCGCCAGGGTGCGGGTAGCCGCATGCAGAGTGCGCAGGAGCTCACGGAACAGAAAAATGCCAGGACCGAGAAAATGGCGGAAGACAGCAGGCGCATGGCAGACAAGCGCCTGGACCGCGACGGCACGCCCGGTAATCCGCAGGCGCTGAACGCGCAAATGCAGGCAGCCAGCAATGGCGCGGCCGACCCCGTGGGCCTGCAACTCGATGCCCAACACCTGGGCACGCTGATGCGCAATGACCGCAAACTGCGCCTCGGTTTTTTGTCGGCAGGCGGTTGGGACACGCATGCCAACCAGGGCGCCGCCACCGGCCAGCTGGCCAACAACCTCGGCAACCTGGCGCGCGGCATCGCGCAGCTGCGCCAGGATTTTTCCGAACCCGGCGATGTCGTCGTGGTGATGAGCGAATTCGGGCGCACCAGCGCCGAAAACGGCACACGCGGCACCGACCACGGCTTTGGCAACGCCATGTGGCTCATGGGCAACCGTGTCGCCGGCGGACGCTGGCATGGCCAGTGGACGGGCCTGGCCCAACTCAACGAAGGACGCGACTTGCCGGCGCATCACGATTACCGCGCGGTGCTGGCTCAGGTGCTGCGGGGGACTTTTGCGTTTGGCGATACGCAGCTGGCTGATGTGTTGCCAGGGGCCAGGTGGGACAAGCGACTGGACGGTTTGTTCGTCAAAGCCTAGCTTCGCAGGTTTGCGCCCGAATTCAAGGGTTTTAGCCGTTTTATCCAATAGGGGTAAGCGCGAGAAGCTATTAAATTAATAGCAAATAAATTTCCGGAGCTGATGCTTCCCGCCTGGCCGGCAGGTTTGTAATGTCCGGTTGGTACGGGCGAAGTAAACTGCGCAGCAGAATCCGGGATGGCCCGCTGCCCCGGTCTTTTCGCATATCAATGGCCTGCCAGCACGGGCCCCAAGGACGCATGATGATGCCGCCTGCTTTTGATGCCCAATGGCTGCAAGCCCTGCGCGCCGGAGCGATCCAGCCGCCGCTGCGCCCACGCGTGCCGCTGTGGGCCGGTGAATCGGTGATCGGATCGGTGGAGCCGGGCTTCTTCCACAAGCTGGCCCTGCACGCCATGACCGATGGCGGCCATCCGCTGCTCAAGGAAGAGCGGCCCTCAACCTTGGGCTGGCGCGTGATGGGTGACGTCACGACCAGCCTGAACAAGATCGCGGTGGCGCTGCATGAAGCGGGCCTCGCCGGTGCCTGGCGCGACGAGCAGCTCGCGGTGCCCGACCAGTTTGGCCACCGCAAAGGCACGGTCGAGCGCGCGGCCGTGCGGCCGCTGGGCATCACCACACTGGCGGTACACCTGGTGGGGCAGTCGCCTGATGGCCGCTTCTGGGTGCAGCAGCGTGCCCTTGACAAGTCCAACGACCCCGGCCTGTGGGACACCCTGATGGGCGGCATGGTGTCTGCCGTCGACACGGTGGAAACCGCCCTGGTGCGTGAGACCTGGGAGGAGGCCGGCCTGCATGTGGCCGAGCTGCAGGCGATGCGCTACGGCGGCCGGCTCACGACCCGTCGACCAGCCACCGACGGTAACGGTGCGGGTTATGTGGTCGAGGACATTGACTGGTATTGCTGCACCGTGCCCGAAGGCATGACGCCTGACAACCAGGACGGCGAAGTGGCCCAGTTCCGGCTGATGGACGCCGCCCAACTGGTGGATGGCATGCAACGCGGCGAGTTCACGACGGAAGCCGCGCTGATTCTTTCCGACGTGCTGGGCTTGCCTTAGGGCGACGCTTCGCCGGCCTTGCCTTTGTACTCAGGCCTGGTCGGTCAGGGCTGGCTGGCGCAAGCGGTTGGGGGCCAGTGCGCCGGCCGAATCCAGGATCGGGTAGGCGATCGAGCAGATGTGCGAGTTGATGCGCTTGAGTTCGCTGATCAGGTCAATGTGCAGTGAGCTGGTTTCCAGGCTTTGCACCGTATTGGCCGACAGGCGGCCCAGGTGGGTGGTGGCATAAGCCCGCTCCAGGTCGCGAAAGCGGGCTTTTTCTTCCAGCAGCTTTTGCGCGTCGCGCACCGTGCCATTGAGGAACACGCTCATGCCCAGGCGCAGGTTGGCCACCAGGCGCTCGTGCAGTTCGACGATTTCAGCCATGCCGGCGTCCGAGAAGTTGCGGCCCGGCTTGATCTTTTTGTCTTCGATGTCAATCAGCACGCGCTCGATGATGTCGCCGATCTGCTCCATGTTGATGGTGAAGCTGATGATGTCGGTCCAGCGGCGGCTTTCTTCTTCGGCCAGCGCTTCGCGTGAAATCTTGGTGAGGTAGTACTTGATCGACGAATACAGCTCGTCGACGGCATCGTCCATCTTGCGCAGGTCTTCGGCCAGCTTGAGGTCGTTCTTCTGGATGACCGCCAGCACGCCCAGCAGCATGGTTTCCACCACGTCGGCCTGGTGCAGCGCTTCGCGGGCTGCGCATGAGATGGCCAGGGACGGCGTGGCCAATGCCGAAGGGTCGAGATGGTGGGGACGGCCGCCGGCCTGGTTTTTGTCGGGTTTGGGCAGAAGTTTTTCTACCCAGCGCGCAATCACCTGTGTCCAGCCGATGAACATGGCGCCTACCACCATGTTGAAAGTGAGATGGAACAGCACCACCACGGTGGCCGCTTCGCCGAGGTAGGGTCGCACGTGGCGCAGCCACAGGCCGATGAAGGGCGCTGCGACGACGATACCCAGCAGCTTGAAGAACAGGTTGCCCAGCGGCACCTGCCGCACCTCGACCGCCGAGCGCAGTGTGGTCAGCACCGCCAGCAGCCCGCTGCCGAGGTTGGCGCCCAAGACCAGGCCTAGCGCCACATCGATGGGGATGACGGCCGAGGCGGCCAGCGTGGCCGTGAGCAGCACGATCGCCAGGCTGGAATACGACACCACGGCCAGGAAGGCGCCCGCGGTGATTTCGAGCAGCAGGTCGCTGCTGAGGGAGCCGAGCAGGGCTTTCACGGCCGGTGCCTGGGTCAAAACTTCGGTGGAGGCCGTGACCAGCCGCAGGGCCAGCAGCATCAGGCCCAGGCCGATCAGCACGCGGCCAAAGCGGCCGACGTTGGTGTCCTGCCGCGAGATGAACAGCACGACGCCGACAAAGATAAAGAGCGGCGACAGCCAGGACAGGTCAAAAGAGAACACCACGGCCATCAGGCTGGTGCCGATGTCGGCGCCCAGCATGACGGCCAGCGCCAGCGGCAGGGTGACCAGGCCTTGCCCGACAAATGACGAAACGATGAGGGAGGTGGCGGTGCTGGACTGCACCAGGGCCGTCACCCCAATGCCCGAGACGGCCGCAGCCAGCCGGTTGCTGATGCTGACCGCCAGCACGTGGCGCAGATTGGCACCGAACACCCGCAGGATGCCGGTACGAACGAGATGGGTGCCCCACACGAGCAGCGCAATGGCTGCCAAAAGATTCAACAAATGCTTCATAAGGTCGGAACCACTATACCCTTGAACCGGGTGGCTGCAAGCGGTTTGGCCCCGGTTTATCGGGTACGCCGAACCCGAAGCAGCTCATCCAGGATGAGGCAAACCGCGCCAACGGTGATGGCGGCGTCGGCGATATTGAACGAAGGAAAATACCAGCCGTGCCAGTGGAACTGCAGGAAATCCACCACATAGCCATGCAGGGTGCGGTCAACGACATTGCCGACAGCGCCGCCCAGGACGCAGGCCAGCGCGAAGGAAAACAGCTTTTGCCCGGCATGCGAGCGCAGCATCCACACAATAAAGAGCGCCGCGGCAACCCCGATGGCGGTGAAGAACCAGCGCTGCCAGCCAGAGGCTTCGGCCAGGAAGGAAAACGCCGCACCGGTGTTGTGCACGCGCACGACGTTGAAGAAGCTGGTGACATAGGTGGAGTCGCCTAGGCGGTAATAGCCGAGGATCAATACCTTGGTGAACTGGTCAGCGATCAGGATCAACAGTGCCAGGCCCAGCCAGGGGAGCATGCTGCCCTCTGATTTGATGAAGGTCGTCTTGGCCATCAGGCGAACTTCCTGTCTTCACCGGCACCGTACAGGTTGCTGGTGCAACGGCCGCAAATCGTCGGGTGGGCCGGGTCGTGTCCCACGTCACTCCGGTAGTGCCAGCAGCGCTCGCATTTGATGTCAGAACTGGCTGAAACCCGCGTTGATACTGCGCTAGCAGCTATTAAATCAATAGCGGATGTGATGAAGACAAATTTGAGGTCTTCACCGAGCGATGCCAACAGTGCATGGTCTTCCGCGGCCACTTCCAGCGCGACATTGGCCTGCAGCGAAGAGCCTACCTTGCCGTCGGTGCGCAGGGCTTCGATGTCCTTGTTGACCGTGTCGCGGATTTCGCGGATGCGTGACCACTTGGCCAGCAGCGCTGCGTCGGGCGCGGGGAACTCGGCATAGGTTTCCATGAAGATGGACTCGGACTGCCCGAACACCTTCCACGCTTCTTCGGCTGTGAAGCTCAGGAAGGGCGCCATCCAGCGCAGCATGGCGTGCGTGATCTGCCAGAGCGCAGTTTGCGCACTGCGGCGGGCCAGCGATTTGGGGCCGGTCGTATACAGCCGGTCTTTCAGGATGTCCAGGTAGAAGGAGCCCAGGTCTTCGCTGCAATAGATCTGCAGCTTGGAGACCACCGGGTGGAATTCATACACCTCGTAATGCGCCAGGATGTCGGCCTGCAGTTGCGATGCGCGGCTGAGCGCGTAGCGGTCGATTTCCAGCATCTGCTCAAACGGCACGGCGTCTTTGGCCGGGTCGAAGTCGCTCACGTTGGCCATCAAGAAGCGCAGCGTGTTGCGGATACGGCGGTAAGCGTCCACCACGCGGGCCAGGATCTTGTCGTCGATGCCCAGGTCCCCCGAATAATCGGTCGAGGCGCACCAGAGGCGGATGATCTCGGCGCCCAGCTTGTCGCTCACTTCCTGCGGCACCACGACATTGCCTTCGCTCTTGCTCATCTTGCGGCCTTTGCCGTCGACGGTGAAGCCGTGCGTGAGCAGGCCCTTGTAAGGCGCATGGTCGTACATCGCGCAGGCAGTGAGCAGTGACGAATGGAACCAGCCGCGGTGCTGGTCGTGGCCTTCCAGGTACAGGTCAGCCGGCCAGGTCGATTGCGCGGCATGGCTGTGGCGCAGCACGTGGTCGTGCGTGGTGCCGGAGTCAAACCAGACGTCGAGGATGTCTGTGCTCTTGATGTAATCCGGCGCATCGGCGCCGATGATGGATTCGGCCGTGGCCTTGCTCCAGGCCTCGATGCCGCCGGCTTCCACCATGGCTGCCGCCTGGTCCATGATTTCCATGGTGCGCGGATGCAGCTCGCCGGTGGCGGTGTGGATGAAGAAGGGCAGGGGCACGCCCCAGTTGCGCTGGCGGCTGATGCACCAGTCGGGCCGCCCGGCAATCATGTCGCGCAGGCGGACTTTGCCGTTTTCCGGGTAGAAGCTGGTTTCTTCGATTGCCGCCAAGGCGAGTTCGCGCAGGGTCTTGAACCCTAGATCGGCATACCTATCCTTCCACCACTTGGAATCGGCATGCATGGGAACTCGTCCGACCGTCTCACGCCGTGAATCAAAAACTCCAACGCCCTCGTCCATGCGTATAAACCACTGAGCGGCAGCGCGATAGATCACCGGCGTCTTGTGGCGCCAGCAATGCGGGTAGCTATGAGAAATCTCTTTGGTTGCGAATAGGCGTTCCGCACCGCGCAAAGTCTCTATGACCAGGGGCGCGGCTTTCCAGATGTTTAATCCACCAAAAAGGGCCATGTCTTCGACATATCGGCCGTTTCCTTGCACAGGATTCAGAATCTGATCGGTCTTCATGCCGTGGGCTACGCAGGTATTGAAGTCGTCTACCCCGTAGGCTGGTGAAGAGTGCACGATGCYGGTTCCATCGTCTGCAGTGACATAGTCACCTTCAAATACCAGCGCCGTTCGGTTGTAGTACTCGTCAACGTGAGCGAGAGGATGATGGAAAGATGCGACATCTCCTCCCGTAAGTGCTCGGCCCGTTTTGGTCGCGATGATGGTTCCAGTTAAGCCATAGCGTTCAAGGCATCGCGGTACCAGCTCTTCGGCAAGGATTAACAAACCTCGTTCAGTGTCAACCAAGGCGTAGCTGAGTTCGGGATTGACGGTCAGGGCCTGATTGGCCGGGATGGTCCAGGCGGTGGTCGTCCAGATCACGGCGAAGATATCCGCACCCCTAAGCACTTCAGCAGCATATTTGGCTTGCCCTGCTGGTTCTGTTGTGTCGAAAAAGGCTTTCAAAAGCTTTTGCGGCTCAGCGCATTTGAAGCCAACGTCCAGCGTCTGCGATTTCTTGTCGGCGTACTCGATTTCAAACTCGGCCAGCGAGGAGCCGCAGTCAAAACACCAGTACACGGGCTTGAGGCCCCGGTAGACAAAGCCGCGTTCCATGATGCGTTTGAGCGCGCGGATTTCATTGGCCTCGTTGGCAAAATCCATCGTGCGGTAGGGGTTGTCCCACTCCCCGAGCACACCCAGGCGCTTGAAGTCGGCCATCTGGCCGGCGATCTGTTCGGTGGCAAAAGCGCGGCTCTTGGCCTGCACTTCGTCCCTTGGAAGATTGCGCCCATGAAGCTTTTCAATCGCGTTTTCGATCGGCAGGCCGTGGCAATCCCAGCCTGGCACGTAGATGGCGTCCAGCCCATTGAGCTGACGCGCCTTGACGATCATGTCTTTCAGGACTTTGTTGACGGCGTGGCCGATATGGATCTTGCCGTTGGCGTAGGGCGGGCCGTCGTGCAGCACGAACCTGGGCTTGCCGGCGCGCACGTCACGCAGCTTCTTGTAGATGCCTTTTTCGTCCCATTCCTTGACCCAGCCGGCTTCGCGCTTGGGCAGGTCGCCGCGCATCGGGAAGGGTGTGTCGGGCAGGTTCAGGGTGCTGCGGTAATCGGTTTTGGTCTCGGACATGGGATGCTTTTGGAATGCTGTTGTTAGGGCGGCCTGAAAAGGCGGGCCGCCGGAAATACGGTGGGGAAGAAGCCGGTCGCCAAAAAATGAAAGGCGAGGCCAGAGGCGACGAGATCGTCTAAATTCGGTCGCGCGTGGTCTGGCGGCTGGTTTCCGTGTGCATGGAGGCAAAAAACGCCCGCGCCTCATCGCAGTCTTTGGCAATGCCTGTTTTCAGGCTGTCCAGGCTGTCGTACTTCAGTTCGTCGTGCAGTTTGTGCAGCAGTTCCACTCGGATGATTTTACCGTATGCCCCCTCGGGGCCCAGGCTGGCCGGCCATTCGAGGCAATGCGTCTCCAGCAGCACGCGCCCGCCGTTGATATCGGCCGGGTCCAGTGAGGGCCGGATCCCCAGGTTGGCTACGCCGGGAATGGGCTGATCGGCCAGGCCGTAGACCTGCACCGCAAAAATCCCGCTGGCCGCTGGTTTCCAGTGCGAAAACCGTAAATTGAGCGTGCGAAAACCCAGGTCGCGACCCAGTTTGCGGCCATGCACCACGTGGCCGGAGATGCTGTAAGGCCGCCCGAGCAGGCTGGCGACGCGGTCCATCCGGCCTTCGGCCAGCGCCTCCCGCACTGCGGAGCTGGACACCCGAAGGCCGCGCACCTCGTAGCTGTTCATGCGGGCTACGTCAAAGCCCAGGCGGTCGCCAGCGGCGTCCAGCATGGCGTAGTCGCCCACCCGTTTGGCGCCAAAGCGGAAGTCGTCGCCCACCAGCACGTATTGCACGCCCAGGCCTTTGATCAGCACATCTTCAATAAACGATTCGGCGGGTTGTGAAGCCAGCGCGGCGTTGAAGGGCAGCACCACGCACTGGTCGATGCCGCAGCGCGCCAGCTCGGTGAGTTTGTCGCGCAGGGTAGCAATGCGCGCGGGTGCCAGTTCGGGCTTGCGAGCCACGCCGGCAAAGTAGTCGCGCGGATGGGGCTCGAAGCTCATGACGCAGCTGGGGACCCCGCGGTGCTGTGCCTCATTTTTCAGCAGCGCCAGCATGGCCTGGTGGCCGCGGTGCACACCATCGAAATTGCCGATGGTCAGGGCGCATTGCGCCGCCAGCTGGGGATGGTGGTAGCCGCGGAAAATTTTCATGGGGCAATTATCGTTTTTATAGCGCTGGAGGCCGTCTCAACGGGGCTTCAAAGTGGTTTATGGGGGATTTGAACCTGTTTGCCATGATTTCACTGTATATTGATACACAGTCGGCCGAACGCCGTGTTTCCATGCGTCATCCACCATGATGGAGGTTCGTTTTGAAGGTCTTGAAGCTCTCAGCCCAGGGATTGCCGCAATCCTGGATCAGCCTTGAACAAGCCGTGTTGCATTACGCGGCTGATGAGGTGCGCTGGGAGATGGGCGCGCGGGTCGTTACCTTCCATGGCGGCCACAACGCCATCACGGGCGAGCAGTCCATCATCACCGTCAACAGCATCATCGGCACCAAGGGCGTTCCCAACATCAACCCGTTTGACCTGAAACCGGGCCTGACCAACGGCAAGCTGTTTGCCCGCGACCGCAATGTGTGCGCCTACTGCGGCGGTCATTTCCATGAAGAAGACCTGACGCGCGAGCACATCATTCCGTTTGCGCAAAAAGGCATAGACACCTGGATGAACGTGGTGACCGCCTGCCGCGCCTGCAACCACCGCAAAAGCAGCCGCACGCCTGAGCAGGCCCACATGCCGCTTCTTTACACGCCTTATGTGCCCAGCCTCTGGGAAGACTTCATCCTGCGCAACCGCCGCATCCTGGCGGACCAGATGGAATTCTTGATGGCGCATATTCCCAAGACCTCACGCTTGCACGCCTGACGCGTCCTGACGCGGTCACGTGCGAGGTCCAGTGTCACCGCGGAACCGGCTTCGCCGGGCCGCCAGTGGCGCCCCCTTGAGGGGGAGGCGGCCGCAGGCCGCATCGGGGGTGAGTGTTGCTCTAGGCAAATACGCCAGCCGTCTCCTGCATCCGGCTCGATACTTCGCCGAGTTGATGCAGCGTGTCGCCAAACGTCATTTCGAGCTGGGTCAGCTTCTTGAAGTAATGGCTCACGATGTATTCGTCGGTCACGCCGATGCCGCCATGCAGTTGTACCGCCTGCTGGCCCACAAAGCGCATCGACACACCCAATTGGTACTTGGCGCGCGCCAGCGCCCGGGCGCGCTCGTCGGCCGGGGCATTAAGTTTGAGAGAAGCGTAGTAACTCATTGACCGCGCCAGCTCCAGCTGCATCTTCATGTCGGCCACGCGGTGGCGCAGGGCCTGGAAGCTGCTGATGGCTACGCCGAACTGCTTGCGGGTGTTCATGTATTCGACGGTGATGGCCAGCGTTTTGTCCATCACGCCTACGGCTTCGGCGCAGGTGGCGGCAATGCCGATGTCGATAGCGTGGGCCAGGGCCGTGAGGCCGTCCAGCGTGACCAGCGTGGCGGGCGCGTTTTTAAGTGTGAGTTCAGCAGCCCGGCCGCCGTCCTGCGTGCTGTAGCCCTTGGTTGTCACGCCGGCAGCGCTGCGCTCCACCAGAAACAGCGCCAGCTTGCCATTGGCCATGGCAGGGACGATGAAGGCATCGGCTTTGTCACCGGCCGGCACTATGCTTTTGGTAGCTGTTAGCGCCCATCCATCGCCGGCTGCAGCCGCATTTGCCTCGCATTTTTTGAAGTCGTAGCGCGCGGCCCGTTCCTGGTAGGCCAGTACCATGAGGCTTTCACCCGTGGCGATTTTCGGCAGCCAGTTGGCCTTCACGGCTTCGGGGGCATAGCTGGACAGCACGCCGCCGGCAATCAATGTCTGCGCCAGAGGCTCCAGCACAATGCCGCGCCCAAGCTCTTCCATCACCACCATGCCTTCGACCGGGCCCATGCCAAGACCGCCGTCGGCCTCGGGGATGTAGAGGCCGGTAAGCCCCAGCTCGGCGATCTGCCCATAAGCCTCGCGCGAGAAGCCGCCAGCCTTTGCGATGCCACGGCGGCGCTCAAAGTCGTAGCCCTTGTCGACCCATTTGCGCACGGCGTCGCGCAGCTGTTCCTGGTCGTCGGTGAAATCGAAATCCATGATGCTTTCCTTTAAACCGGAATGAACTGATAGGGTTTAGCCGAGAACGACTTGCGAGACGATGTTGCGCTGCACTTCGTTGGAGCCGCCGTAAATCGTGGTCTTGCGCATATTGAAGTAAGTGGATGCCAGCGGCGCGTCGCCCGGCAGGCCGCCGGGGAAGTCGCCTTGCCAGCCGGCTTCCATGGCTTCTTCAATAAAGGGCAGGCTGAAGGGGCCGGCGGCCAGCATCATGAGCTCGCTGTAGCGCTGCTGGATCTCGCTGCCGCGAATCTTGAGCAGGCCGGCGATGTCCAGCGAGTTCTTGCCTGATTTTTCGGCCGAGAGCACGCGCAGCACCAGCATTTCAAGCGCCACCACGTCGACCTCGAGCTTGGCGATCTCGTCGCGAAAGCGCTGGTCTTCATACACGCCTTCGGCCTTGGCGATGCGCTTCAAGCGCTCGAGCTCGCGTTTGGCGCGGTTCACGTCGGCGATGTTGGTGCGTTCGTGGCTCAGCAGGTGCTTGGCATAGGTCCAGCCCTTGTTTTCTTCACCGATCAGGTTGTTGGCCGGCACCTCGACGTTGTCGAACCAGACTTCATTGACCTCGGCCTCGCCGTCCAGCAGCACGATGGGGCGCACCGTCACGCCGGGCGACTTCATGTCGATCAGCAAAAACGAAATGCCGGTTTGCGGCTTGCCTTCATTGCTGGTGCGGACCAGGCAGAAAATCCATTCGCCGTACTGGCCCAGCGTGGTCCAGGTCTTCTGGCCGTTGACGATGTATTTGTCGCCCTGGCGTTCGGCCCGGCATTTGACGGACGCGAGGTCCGAACCCGAACCCGGTTCGCTGTAACCCTGGCTCCACCATACTTCGCCGCTGGCAATGCCTGGCAGGAAGCGCTTTTGCTGCTCGGGGCTGCCAAAGGCCATGATGACGGGCGCCACCATCACCGGTCCGAAGGGCACCACGCGCGGCGCGCCAGCCAGTGCGCACTCTTCTTCAAACAAGTGCTTTTGCACGGCATTCCAGCCCGGGCCGCCAAATTCCTTGGGCCAGCCGTGGCCCAGCCAGCCTTTTTTGCCGAGGATCTTGGCCCAGCGCTGCATGTCGTCACGCGACAGGCGCAGGGCGTTGTGCACCTTGTGCGAGATGTCCTTGGGCAGGTTGGCGTGAACCCAGGCGCGTATCTCTTCGCGAAAGGCCTGTTCTTCAGGGGTGAAAGCTAAATCCATGGCGAATGTCTCCAGGCCGGTTGGCGGGTATGTCTACGGTCGATTTTCTATTTTTAGCACGGTCGTTCGCAATTTTATGTCTCAGTTGGGACATTCGTGCCATTGAGTTTGATGCGTGCGGCGGGGCGGCGGTGAGCTGTTATCTGCCGCGTTCTAAACTAGAGGGCTATGGCAACTGCGCAGAAAAACATCGTCATCCTGATTTCGGGCGGTGGCTCCAACATGGCCGCCATCGCCCGCGCCGCTCAAAAAGAGGGCTGGCGCAACAAATGGGGGGTACAGGTAGCCGCTGTCATCAGCAACAAGGCGGATGCCCCGGGGCTGGCCCTGGCCCAAAGCCTGGGAATTGCTACCGAAGTTGTGCCGCACAAGTCGTTTGATTCCCGGGAGGCTTTTGATGCGGAACTCATGGCCCGCATTGACCGGCATTCGCCCGCGCTGGTGGTGCTGGCCGGTTTCATGCGCATTTTGACGCCGGGCTTTGTGCAGCACTACGCCGGCCGCTTGATCAACATTCATCCTTCGCTGCTGCCGGCCTTCACGGGGCTGGACACCTACCAGCGCGCCATTGATGCGGGCTGCAAGGTGGCGGGCGCGACGGTGCACCAGGTCACGGAAGTACTGGACCACGGGGCCATCCTGGCGCAGGCGGTGGTGCCTGTGCTGCCGGGCGACACTGCCAGGACGCTGTCTGCCCGCATCCTGACGCAGGAACACCTGATTTTCCCGCAGGCTGTGCGCGCGTTTTTTGAACCTGCTGCCTGAGCTTTGCCCGCGTGCGCGGTGAAAAGCATTGATGCGTCCTGATTGATACGTTTGATTTGAATCCAGCCGGTCTTCGGCCCCGTATTCATGTCAGCCGCTTTGAAAACCCTTCCGGTTGCGGCTTGCGTATCTACTTCATCAACATCAGTTCAAAGGTATTCACATGCAGACAAAACACAAACTGGCATCCGTCGGCGTGGCCATCGCCCTGTCATTGGCTGCCGCATCTTCCTTCGCCCAGGTCATGGTGGGCGGTGCGCCCATGCTCGCCAGCAAGGACATCATCGACAACGCAGTCAATTCCAAAGACCACACCACGCTGGTCGCCGCCGTCAAGGCAGCGGGTCTGGTCGATACGCTCAAGGGCCCGGGCCCGTTCACCGTGTTTGCGCCCACCAATGCGGCCTTTGCCGCATTGCCCGCCGGCACGGTCGACACCCTGCTCAAGCCCGAAAACAAGGGCATGCTCACCGGCATCCTGACCTACCACGTCGTACCCGGCAAGTGGGACGCCGCAGCCATCAGCAAGATGATTGCCGACGGCAAGGGCATGGCCACCATCAAGACGGTGGCCGGTGGCACGCTGGTGGCCAAATCGGCCGGCGGCAAGGTCACGGTGACCGATGAAAAAGGCGGCTGGGCCACCGTGACCATCGCCGACGTGTACCAGTCCAACGGCGTGATCCACGTGGTCGATAAGGTGCTGCTGCCCAAGTAAGCCGGCACTTCTTTCCCGAGCCCGTGCGCGGCCTGCCGCGCGCGGGCTTTCGTGCGTTGGCCTACTTCTGGTTCAGCATATACAGCGCCGCCTTCACGATGCTTTGAGCATCGACGCTGAAGAATTCACGCAGCGCGGCGCGCGTGTCGCTGCGGCCAAAGCCGTCGGTGCCCAGGGTCAGGTAGTGCCTGCCTTCGGGCACAAAGGCGCGGATGCTTTCCGGCACAGCGCGCACATAGTCGGTGGCGGCAACGATGGGGCCGGTGCTGCCTTGCAACTGCTGAGCGATGAAGGGCGCAGTCACAGCGCCGTCATTGATCGCCTCTTGCTGGCAAGCTGCACCATCACGCGCCAGCTCACTCCAGCTGGTCACGCTGAAGACCGTGGCCTCAATGCCCTGCGTGGCCAGCTGCTGCGCAGCCTTGATTACCTCGGTCAGGATCGCTCCGGAGCCCATTAAAACGACTTTTTGAGCCTTTTTTGAAGATGTTTTAGGGCTATGGGGCAATAAGGACGAGCGCGACCAGCTATTGAATTGATAGCACCCGCGAATGATGTCCGCTTCGGAGCCGGCTTGCAAATCAGGCTGGGCATAGTTCTCGTTCATCAGCGTGACGTAGTAGAAGACGTCCTTTTGCTCGACCATCATCTCCTGCATGCCGCGGTCCAGGATCACGGCGAGCTCGCCCGCGAAGGCCGGGTCGTAGGCCTTGCAGTTTGGGATGGTCGCGGCGATCAGGTGGCTGGTGCCGTCCTGGTGCTGCAGGCCTTCACCGCCCAGCGTGGTACGGCCCGAGGTGGCACCCAGCAGGAAGCCGCGGGCGCGCTGGTCGGCGGCAGCCCAGATCTGGTCGCCCACGCGCTGAAAGCCGAACATCGAGTAATAAATATAGAAGGGCAGCATCGCCAGGCCGTGCACGCTGTAGCTGGTGGCAGCGGCCGTCCAGCTGGCCATGGCGCCGGCTTCGCTGATGCCTTCTTCCAGGATCTGGCCGTCGAGCGCCTCGCGGTAACTCAGCACCGAGCCGATGTCTTCCGGCGCATAACGCTGGCCCACGCTGGAGTAAATGCCCACCTGCTTGAACAGGTTGGCCATGCCGAAGGTGCGCGCCTCGTCGGCCACGATGGGCACGATCTTCGGGCCCAGCGCCGCGTCTTTCAGCAGGCCGCCCAGCATGCGCACAAAGGCCATGGTGGTGCTCATCTCTTTGCCGTCGGCAGCGAGCGCGAATTGCGCGTAAGAGGGCAGGGCTGGGATGTTCACGATGTCGGCCGCCGTTTCACGCCGCGGCAAATAGCCGCCCAGTGCTGCGCGTTTGGCGTGCATGTATTGCATCTCGGCGCTGTCGGCGGCGGGCTTGTAGAAGGCCAGGTTTTTGGCTTGCTCGTCAGACAGCGGCAAATTGAAGCGGTTGCGAAATTCGATCAGCTCTTCGCCGTCGAATTTTTTCTGCGAATGCGTGGTCATTTTGCCCTGGCCGGCGCTTCCCATGCCGTAGCCCTTTTTGGTGTGCGCCAGGATCACCGTGGGCTGGCCCTGGTGGCTGGCCGCCGCGGCGTAGGCGGCATGGATCTTCACCAGGTCGTGGCCGCCGCGTTTGAGGCGGTCGATCTGCTCATCGGTCATGCCCTGGGCCAGGCGTGCGAGTTCAGCGTTCTGGCCGAAGAAGTTGTCGCGGTTAAAGCGCCCGTCTTTGGCGGCAAAGGTTTGCATCTGGCCGTCCACCGTCTGCGCAAAAGTTTTGGCCAACGCGTCCGTCAGGTCACGTGCGAACAGGCCGTCCCAGTCGCTGCCCCAGACCAGCTTGATGACATTCCACCCGGCGCCGGCAAAAAGCTTTTCCAGCTCGTCGATGATGCGGCCGTTGCCGCGCACCGGGCCGTCGAGCCGTTGCAGGTTGCAGTTGACGACCCAGACCATGTTGTCCAGCCCCTCGCGGGCGGCCAGCGTCAGCGCGCTCATCGATTCGGGCTCGTCCATCTCGCCATCGCCGAACACGCCCCAGACTTTGCGGCCCGTGCAGTCGAGCAGACGCCGGTGCGTGAGGTAGCGCATAAAGCGTGCGTGGTAGATCGAGCTGATCGGGCCTATGCCCATGGAGCCGGTCGGGAACTGCCAGAAGTCCGGCATCAGGTACGGGTGCGGGTAGCTGCACAGGCCTTGCGCGCCCTGGCTGGGCGCGGTCAGCTCCTGGCGGTAAAAGCCCAGGTCTTTTTCGTCCAGCCGGCCTTCCAGGTAGGCGCGCGCATACACGCCCGGTGCGCTGTG
Organism: Polaromonas sp. P1_F1; assembly: GCF_056405795.1. Taxonomy (NCBI): domain Bacteria; kingdom Pseudomonadati; phylum Pseudomonadota; class Betaproteobacteria; order Burkholderiales; family Comamonadaceae; genus Polaromonas; species Polaromonas sp. P1_F1. The sequence goes on along the minus strand of NZ_JBFUBJ010000003.1, from coordinate 66,771 downwards.
CGGCTGGAAGAACACCAGGTCGCCGCGGTGTTGGCCGGGGCCTGTGCCTTCGCGTGCGCGAAAGAAATGGTTGAAGCCGGTTTCAAACAGATCGGCCGCGCTGGCGTAACTCGCGATGTGGCCGCCGAGCTCGGCCGAGCCGCCGGTCTCGGCCTGGTTGGCGCGCACGACCATCGCCAGCGCATTCCAGCGCATCAGCGAGGCCAGGCGCTCTTCCATCGCCAGGTCGCCGGGAAACACGGGCTGCTCGTCTACGCCAATGGTGTTGACGTAAGGCGTGGCCAGTTCGGGCCGCCAGCCGATGCGCTGCTTGCGCGCGACGCGGCTCAGCTCATGCAGCATTTCGCGTGCACGGGCCGGGCCCTGCGTAAGGGCCAGGGCTTCAAACGCCTCACGCCATTCGGCGGTTTCCTGCGGGTCAGGGTCAGCGGAAGGATCGGTGTAAGAAGCGGCCTGCATCAGTAAATGGTGGGGTGTGGAGTCGTTCATGGCACTGATCACTGTACGCAGATTCATCCGGAAGGTGTTGCTTCAATATCGGGGTATGACACCATTTAAAAGCATAAAATGCTGTAAATAACGAATTTTGAAGATGATGCAGCTCGATAACCTTGATTTTAAGATTCTGGATGAGTTGCAGCGGGATGGCTCGCTGACCAACGTGGAACTGGCGCGCCGCGTGCATCTGAGCCCTTCACCGTGCCTGGCGCGCGTCAAGGCGCTGGAGGCCGCCGGCGTTATTGATCGCTATGTGGCCATTGCCAACGCGGCGGCGCTGGGTCTGGGCTTGAATGTGTTCATTTCCATCAGCCTGCGCACGCAAAGCAAGGAGTCGCTGGCCGACTTCGAGCGGCGCATCGCCGAGCACGACGACGTGATGGAGTGTTATTTGATGTCGGGCGACAGCGACTACCTGATTCGTGTGGCGGTGGCCGACATCGGTGCGCTGGAAAAATTCATCCTTGAGCAGCTGTCGCCGATTCCGGGCATCGAGAAGATACGCTCGAGCTTTGCGCTCAAGCAGGTCAGGTACAAGACGGCCTTGCCCTTGCCTGTGACAAGGGCGCCCTGAATCTGCCGCCAGGGTCTCAGCGGCCCGGGGCTGAAGCCTGTTCGCTGGTCAATGCCGGGTGCGAAATTTCAATTTCGTTGATCTTGGCCAGCAGGTCTTCCCGACGGCTCATGTCTTCCCCTGCGGCACTCACGGTATCGCTCGGTGAATCGACAAATTGTACATAGCGCTTTGTTCCGGCGGCCATCTGGTGCAGTCGGGACTTGAGCCTTTCAACCACCTCCTGCGCGGTTGTCTGGGCGCTGGGCGTGTCATGCCACAGGGCGACGTGCAGGTTGAAGGCATTCGCATCGCCCAGCTTTTCAGATGCGCGTATGCAGTCGGCCAGGATTTTGGTTGAAACTTCGGACAGGGTGGTGCGATTGACCGGGCCTTCCACCAGCATCATGAAGTCGTTTTCGCCATAGCGAACCACTGTGTCCACGTCGCGTGCTGCCCCGCGCAGGATTTCGCCGATGCGGGAAAGTGCGGCGGCGCGCTTCTGGTCGCTGGCCTCGTCATGGCTCGGAGCCTGGTCGAGCCAGCGCAACATCAATACGCCGAATGCCGACTTCTGCCTCCGCGCGCGCAGCAGCATGGGCGGCAGCCTGTCGTCGATGACCCGCGGCAACATCAGCCCGCTGGCCGGGTCGTAAGTCGCCAGTGCGGCGCTGCGGTGGTTGGCAAACAGTGCTGCCCGGCTGCGCCATGCCAGCACGAGGAAAACCCAGAGCAGGCCGATCATCGCCGACAGGACACCGGCTGCCTGTGCCGCTTCAACATTCCAGACCCAGCCCGCGTTGTAGGAAAGCCGGGCCAGCGCGGCCAGCCCGATGGGCGCGGCGCCCAGCAGGATGAGGAGGTTCCAGGTCTGTCCCCGCAAAGACATCCACAAGAGGCTTCCCATGATGGCCAGGGTGGAAAACGCCAGCCACAGGTTGCGAAGATCTCGCGGCACGAGGTTCTGGCTCGCAGCCATCAGGCAGGCCATGAACAGGCTGCCCGCCGTCACGGTGAGCAGCAGCCGGTGTATGCGCGGGTAGCCGCTCTTGGCATAGCTGGCCTGGGTGCAAAACCATGCACCGGCGGCCATGCTCACCGAGGCCGACACCCAGCCCATGACCTGGTTCAGGTGTGCGCTGTGCGGCCAGATGCGCCAGCCGCCATAGCCGATCAGCACCAGTTGCGTGAACATGAGCGTGACCACGACGGCGCCGAACCACAAAAATACCTTGTTGCGCGCCATGACGAACGCGGCCAGGCACAGAAAGGCCAGCAGGCTGAACATGCCCCACATCAGTCCGATCACCACGCCAACCCGGGACGCGCCGTCGATGTACTCAATGGGCGACAGCAGCATGGGCCGCGCCGTGATGGCCCTGCGGTGCTCAAAGCGCAGGTAGTAGGTCTGCATGCCGTCGCCGCGCGTTTGCAGTTCAAAACTCGGCACACGGGTGCGTAGCGCCCACGCGGCCGGGGCAATCGCTTCGCCTGCTGACTGGACCAGCCAGCCGCCTTGCGGGTTGCGCGAAAAAAGGCTCGCCTTGAAGATCGCCTGGCCCGGCATCCGTATGTACCAGGTCTGCAGGGCTTCGGTGGCCGGCAGTGAAAAAGTGGCCCAGACATCCTGAGTGTTCGAGGTGGGCAGGATGGAGTCGTCTGTATAGGGCTGGAAGGTCCACGACCCGGTTGCGGGATCGCCGGCTGTCAAGGCATCAGGTGACTCGATGGAATCCTTGGGCACCGCGACCCATTGCAGCGGCTGGGCCAGTGTGATTGTGGGACTGTCTTCGTACAGGCGGTCAAAGACCTGTGCATGGGCTGCGCCGAAGAATGCGCAGAGCAACATCAGGAAAAAAGCACGCAGGCTTGCCGTTCGATACATCTGTATAGCTTATTGCAAAAAAACGGCCTGCCCGGAAGGCCTTAGCCCTGCCGTGCAAACACCCGATGCGGACCCGGGGGCGCTGTGTGTAATCAGGGCGTCACATGCGTTGGCCACCATCCGGCTTTCTTCAACAGTGGATTGCCCATGCCTTCTTCCCGTTTTGCCGCCAATCGGCGCCCTGCATTCAAATCTCTCTTCAAAGCCATCCTTCCTGCGCTGGCAACCGTTGCGCTGGCTGCGCCGCTGCAAGCCCAGACCGCCTTTCCGGCCACGCTGGCCGGCCATGTGGTGGCGCCCGCCCGGTCGTTTATTGCAGCGCCCAAAGATGCGCCGCAGGACCTGCAGGTCAGCGGCAAGTTCACCAATGGCAAGCGCACGGAAGCGCTGGGCACGGTGGAGGGCCTGTCTGCCGGCAGGCCCACGGGTGTGAGCCTGCCTTTCAAGGGCCAGCCTTTGCAGGGCCATTCAGGCATCAAGAAAATGCCCGACGGCAGTTTCTGGATCCTGACCGACAACGGCTTTGGCTCCAAAGCCAATTCACCGGATGCCATGCTGTACCTGAACCGCTACAAGGTCGATTTCAAGGCTGGCGCCATGAAGCGGCTGGAAACGATTTTTCTGCACGATCCCGATAAAAAAGTGCCGTTCCGCATCGTTCATGAAGGCACGAAGCAGCGCTACCTCACGGGCAGCGACTTTGACACCGAAAGCTTCCAGTTCGCCGGTGGCGCCTTGTGGATCGGCGACGAGTTCGGCCCTTTCCTGATCAAGGCCGACATGAAGGGCAAAGTGCTGGCGGTGTTTGACACGCTGGTCGACGGCAAGGCCGTGCGTTCGCCCGACCATCCGGCTGTGACGACTCCCGGCGTGCCAGGCGGTGCGGTGGATTTCCAGGTTCGTCGCTCCAAGGGGTTTGAAGGCATGGCTGCTTCGAAAGACGGCAGCAAGCTGTATGCGCTGCTGGAGGGCGCGCTGTATGACGCCGCCACCAAAGGCAATGAAAACGTGGGCGGCAAGGACTACCTGCGCGTGCTGGAGTTTGACGTGAAGAGCGAATCCTGGACCGGCCGCCACTGGAAATACATGCTGGAGAGCAACAGCCACGCGATCGGCGACTTCAACATGATCGACGGCACGACCGGCCTGATCATCGAGCGCGACAACGGCGAAGGCACGGCCGACAAGGCTTGCCCGGAAGGCCAGAAGCGCACGGACTGCTTCCACGACATCGCAAAGTTCAAGCGTGTCTACAAGGTGGAGTTGAGCGACGCCAATGCCGGTGGTGCGTTGCGCAAGATCGGCTACATCGATTTGATGGCCATTGCCGACCCGGCGAAGCTGGCGCGCAAACCCCTGAACAACGGCGTGCTGACCTTCCCGTTCTTCACGATTGAAAACGTGGACGTGGTGGACGCCACACACATCGTGGTGGGCAACGACAACAACCTGCCGTTTTCCAGCAGCCGCGAGCCCAACAAGGCGGACGACAACGAGCTGATCCTGCTGGAAGTGGGTGATTTCCTCAAGGCGCAGTAAGCCCGCGCATCAGGCGTGAGCGAAGTTGCTATTACTTTTATAGCTGCTAGCGCACGTCCTGATTGGCCTGCAGGCCAAAAATAACTTACATTTTTGACTGAAAAACCAGCCCGGCGTGCTCGCGCAGCGCATGAAACTTGATCTTGGGCCACTGCTGCTCCACGGCACGCAGGGTGGCGCTGTGATCCACCAGCAAGGTGGGTGCATCGACCGCATCCAGCGCCACGCGGTGGGCGTTGGCGTCCATGAATTTCTTCAGTTCGTTCGGGTCCTCGGACGTCACCCAGCGGGCCAGGTTGAAGTTGCTGCCCATGATGCGGGCCTTGACGCCGTACTCATGTTCCAGGCGGTGAGCCACCACTTCAAACTGCAGCTGGCCGACAGCGCCCAGCAGCAGCAATGAGCCGGCAATCGGGCGGAACACCTGGATCGCGCCTTCTTCACCGAGCTGCGTGAGGCCGGCGCGCAGCTGCTTGCTGCGCAGCGGATCGGCCACCTCGACGGCGCGAAACATTTCAGGCGCAAAGAAGGGCAGGCCGGTGAACTGCAGCGCTTCGCCTTCGGTCAGCGTGTCGCCGAGCTGCAGCACGCCGTGATTGGGAATGCCGATGATGTCGCCGGCAAAGGCGGTGTCGAGCAGTTCGCGGCGCTGGCTCATGAAGCTCACCACGGTGTTGGGCCGCAGCTCTTTGCCGCTGCGCACCACCTTCAGGCGCATGCCGCGGGTGAACTCGCCGCTGGCCACACGTAAAAATGCAATGCGGTCCCGGTGGGCCGGGTCCATGTTGGCCTGGATCTTGAACACCACGCCGGAGAATTTTTTCTCTTCGGGGTGCACCACGCGCTGGATGGCTTCGCGCTCGGCAGGCGCGGGCGCCAGGTCGACCAGCGCGTCCAGCACTTCCTGCACGCCGAAGTTGTTGATGGCCGAGCCGAAGAACATGGGCGTCTGTTTGCCGGCCAGGAATTCGGCGCGGTTGAATTCAGGCGTGGCGCCGGCCACGAGTTCGATTTCGCCCTGGGCCTGCGCGTATTCGGCGCCAAAACGCTTGGCGGCTTCGGCGTTGTCCAGGCCGGCCAGGATTTCATCGTCGCCACCGGCTTTTTCTTCGCCGGGGCTGAAGACGCGCATGCGGTCTTCGCGCCTGTCGTAGACACCATGGAAAAGCTTGCCCATGCCGACCGGCCACGTGAAGGGAATGACCGTCATGCCGAGCTCGCGCTCGATCTCGTCCATCACGCTCATCGGGTCCTGCACCTCGCGGTCCATCTTGTTGACGAAAGTCAGGATGGGCGTGTTGCGTGCGCGGCAGACCTGCAGCAGGCGGCGAGTCTGCGGCTCAACGCCGTTGGCCGCGTCGATCACCATCAGTGCGGCGTCCACGGCGGTCAGCACGCGGTAGGTGTCTTCCGAGAAGTCCTGGTGGCCCGGTGTGTCGAGCAGGTTGATCACGCAGTCGCGGTATTCCATCTGCATGACCGAGCTGGCCACAGAGATACCGCGCTGCTTTTCAATTTCCATCCAGTCGGACGTGGCATGGCGTGCGGCCTTGCGGGCCTTGACGCTGCCGGCGATCTGGATCGCGCCCGAGAACAGCAACAGCTTTTCGGTCAGCGTGGTTTTACCCGCGTCGGGGTGGGAGATGATGGCAAACGTGCGGCGGCGCTTGACCTGTTTTTCGATTTCAGTGGATTCGGACATAACCCACGATTATCGGTGAGATGGCCCCCACGCTCCGCCGCTACGTGCCTTCGGCGTTCGCTGCCCCTTTCCTATGAGACAGGGGCTGGCCTTGCTTGGGGCGGCCCGGCGCGGCCGCCGGCGTTTCTCTTATTGGGGATGCGGTGCTTAACCAGGTTGCCGGGCAAATCGCGGTTGTTTCACCCCGTCGATCACGACCTCTTCATTGAACATGGCGGCGGGCCGTACCCACAGGCCTTTTTCGCCATACAGCGCGCGGTACAGCGTCATCGGCTCCAGGCTTTCGCTGTGGCGCACGGTGCCGACCACCTCATACAGCATGCCTTTGTAGTGGCGGTACAGACCGGGTGGGGTTTCGATCAGGGGAGGCAATGCGTGGGCGGTGGCTTCTGGCATAGGAATCAGGGATTTAAAAATATTGCGCGGTGGCTCGGTGGGACAATGGAGGCTATGCATCCTAAAGCCTTACTCGACAGTTGTTCCGAGCTTCTCAAGCAGGTCCTCAAATTTGATCATCCCGCCGACATGGTGGTGTCGCGCTATTTCCGCGACTATCGCCTCGGCCCCCGTGAACGTGCCACCGTGGCGGAAACGATTTACGGTGTTCTTCGCAAGAAAAATCTTTATACCTATCTGGCCCAGCATGGCAGCGGCGCGCCGGAGCGGCGTCTTGCGATTCTCGGTTTTGCGGCGGACCGCGACTTTCTTTTGGGTGCGCTGACCGACCAGGAAAAAGACTGGCTGGCGCGTTGCGACCAGGTCAAACCATCGGACCTGATGGAGCTGCATCGCCACAACCTCCCGCAGTGGCTGGTTGATCCGTTGAAAGAGCAGCTTGGTGATGATTTCTGGCCGCTGGTCGAGAGCCTGAACGCACCGGCCGGGCTTGATTTGCGCGTCAACACGCTCAAGGATAAACGGGCTGAAGTCCAGAAGGAGCTTGCGAAAGCGGCTATCAAAACCGTAGCAACACCGTATTCGCCCTGGGGCCTGCGCATTGCCGACGGCAAGCCCCAGCTGGGCAAACTGGATGCTTTCACGCGTGGCGCCATTGAAGTGCAGGACGAAGGCTCGCAGCTGTTGGCCCTGCTGGTCGATGCCAAGCGAGGTGAGATGGTGGTCGACTTTTGTGCAGGGGCGGGCGGCAAGACCCTGGCCCTCGGGGCTTCCATGCGCAATACCGGGCGCCTTTACGCGTTTGATACGTCGGGACACCGGCTGGATGCGCTCAAGCCGCGGCTGGCGCGCAGCGGCCTTTCCAATGTTCATCCGGTGGCTATTGCCCATGAGCGTGACGACCGGATCAAGCGCCTGGCCGGCAAGATAGACCGGGTCCTGGTGGACGCCCCGTGCTCGGGCTTGGGCACCTTGCGGCGCAATCCTGACCTCAAATGGCGGCAGACGCCCAAGGCGATTGAAGAGCTCAGGGCCAAGCAAACTGCCATTTTGCAGAGCGCTGCGCGGCTTTTAAAGCCCGGCGGACGCCTGGTTTACGCGACTTGCAGCGTTTTGCGTGAAGAAAACGAAGCCATCGCTGAAGCCTTTAGTGAGGCGAATAAAGAGTTCAACGTCCTTGAAACAGGGCCCTTGTTGACTCATCTGGGGGTGGAACACGCGGAAAAACTCTGCCGCGGACCCTACCTTCGGCTCTGGCCTTACCTGCATCAGACGGACGGGTTTTTCGCAGCAGTATGGCAAAAGTCGTGATATTTTTGGCGACAAAAGACGACAGATAGGCCGAAGTTACATATTCATTCGTGATTTTTCGCACTGTTTTGACCTTGGATCCTGTACTGAAAGTGACTTGGTATTTGTGGGGGATCGCCTTACAATAAACGGTTATTTTTTGCAGCGCCTGGAGACACATCTGGATGGGCGACTGCTTCAGATTGTTTAAAGGATTTTTATGATCTTGTTTGATGCGGCCCTCGACTGGCTTGCCAATGGGTTGCTTGCCGCCAGCTGGTGGCAAATCGTGTTGTACACGCTGGTGACCACCCATATCACCATTGCCAGCGTCACCATCTATCTGCACCGTCACCAGGCGCACCGCGCCATGGACCTGCACGCGATTCCTTCGCATTTTTTCCGTCTCTGGCTCTGGCTGGGTACGGGCCAGGTCACCAAGGAATGGGTGTCCATTCACCGCAAGCACCACGCCAAGTGCGAAACCTCTGAAGATCCGCACAGCCCGCAGGCTTACGGCATCAAGAAGGTTTTCTGGGAAGGCGCCGAGCTGTACCGTGCCGAAAGCAAAAACAAGGAAACTATGGCCAAGTTCGGCCACGGCACGCCCAATGACTGGATTGAGCGCAACGTCTACACCCGCTATAGCTGGCAGGGCGTGGGCCTGATGATGATCATCGACCTGGCGCTCTTCGGTGCTGCAGGCCTGGCTGTCTGGGCCGTGCAAATGGCCTGGATCCCCGTGACGGCGGCCGGTATCATCAACGGCATTGGTCACTATTGGGGCTATCGCAATTTTGAGGCGCCTGATGCCAGCACCAACATTTCGCCCTGGGGCATCATGATTGGCGGCGAAGAGCTGCACAACAACCATCACACCTACCCGACGTCGGCCAAGTTCTCGGTCAAGCCCTACGAATTCGACATCGGCTGGGTGTATATCCGTGCCATGGAAAAAGTAGGCCTGGCCTCCGTCAAGAAGGTCCCCCCCAAGCTCCAGCTGGGTTCCATCCAGCCTGTGGCAGATGAAAAAACCCTGGAAGCCCTGATCGCCCATCGCTACGAAGTCATGGCGGGTTTCGCGCGCGAACTGCGCCGCGCCGGCAGGGCCGAACTCGAAGTGCTGAAGGCCAAGAAAGCCGACGTGTCCGTGTTGCGCGCAGCCAATCGCTGGCTGCACCGCGATGACGACAAGGTGCCGGCCGCCGCCAAACCCCAGCTGGCGCAGGCCCGCGCCGAACACCCCGTGCTGGACAAGATGGTCACCATGCGGGAAGAACTGCGCCAGATGTGGCTGACCACTTCCGCTTCCCGTGAGCAGCTGGCTGCGGACCTGCAGGCCTGGTGCCACCGTGCTGAGGAAAGCGGTATCGCCGCCTTGCGCGAATTCTCGATGAAGCTGCGGGCTGCCCGCACCTGACCTGACGCTACATATCCGACCTGGTCACCCGGTCGAAACTTCAAGGCCGCTTCCGGAGAAATCCAGCAGCGGTTTTTTATTGTTCGGCGCAAAGTACGAGTTCCATGATCGAGCGCCCCAAGATTTGGTAATGGTAGGGTCGCTACCAGCGCCCTGATCAGGGCGTCCGAGATTAGTCATCTTCTGCACACAGAAGAGCCTTCTCACGTGAATTGCGCTGAACCTGACACGCTCTCGAGGTGAAAGCGCTGTCCCACATTCGACAGCTGGTGGTCGCGCCCACTGACGAGCCAAACGCTGCCAACGGCAGGTCGTAGTGCGTGAGGTTCTTCCTCCAGGAAGCCGGCTGTTTGCCAATACTCGAGGCAAGAATGGYGGAAACAGCGGCGCACTTGATGCAGATTCACACACCCGAAACTCAAAACGGGCTATTGGGTCGATGCAGCGCAATTGATCTCGACTTCACACCCACTTCATACAGTTCATCAAGACCTCACAGGCGCGTATCAGACTGCACCTATCGAAAGCCGAGTGCATCAACCTGGTGTTTTCATTTCGAAGAAAGGTCGGTCTGTGAGTTCAATCCGTAGCGTCGCTACTCTTCCGCCATACACACGAATTTTCGGTCCGGTAACGACAAGAAAGACTGTCCGACTTTTAATACTGTATCTGCTGCTCGTTACGGGCGGCTCGGCTTTGCTGCTTTTCGGGCATCAGGATGGCTTGCAGATTTTCGGCTTGGGGTTGATGGTGCCGGGCGGCGGATTTCTGGCGCACGCCGATATCTGCACAGGCAGTGGCATAGGTCATATAGCCGCCTGGCTGTGCTCGGTTGGTGCCTTGGCGTTTGCGCTGTTGGTCTGGTTTGGCACGGGCAATGTGTTGCTGCCTCCGCTTGTTTGGCTCGGTTCGGCGTTTTGGGCCGCGAGCATGAGCCATGGTGCAATTCAGCCAGGTGTGGTTCTTAATGTGTACTGCGTGCTCGCGCTGTTTGCTGCGGCGGGCTGCCTGTCGATGCTGGCCTGGTTTATGTTTTCAGGCCGGCAAAGGCGCATCGATAACGATTACCTGGTCCGACAAATGGCTCGATTGGACGTGATCTTCACAGCCCAACCATCAAGGCAAAAACCGGAAATGTCTTTGGCGCATCTGCGTCGTCTGAGGTTCGCACTCGATCGGGCTCTGCAACCTTTCGATGAATTTTCGGGATTCGAGCAACGCGATCAATTTCAGACGGCGGCGCTTCGGTATCAAGTCAACTTTCTGGCTTATGGCATTGCCTTGACGCAGGCACGCTTCACGCCTGCGTTAGGCGGGTACATGAGCGACGCGCAAAGCAGGTTGCTGAACAAGCAGACACAGCATCGTGCATGGGCCTACTGGTCGCTGGAAAATCTATGGGGAAACTTGCGGTGGAACTCCGACCCTGCTGCCCGTGAAAACATCATGTACACGGGCTTCGTGGCGCTGCAGATGGCCTTGTTCCAGGCCAGCACAGGAGGTCAGGAGTTTTCGAAAAAAGGTGCCTTTACGCTGGTGCATCCGAACGGAAAACGCTACGAACACAGTTTTGAGTCCTTGCTGTCCAGTTTGGAAAAAGAATACGAACGTTCACCCTTCTATTTGATGGCCTGCGAGCCCAACTGGGTCTATCCCCTGTGCAACACAATGGGAGCCGCGGCATTGCGTGCCCACGATGCGCAGTACGGTCAGATGAAATGGGCCGGTCACGCGCCAGAGTTCCGCCGGCATCTGGACGCGGAGTTTCTGGATGGCATGGGTCGCTACGTGCCATGCCGTTCTACGTACACGGGATTGGCCTTGCCGGCCATTGGTGGTGCAATGCCCCTGGCGATGCCCTGCTACTTTTTGAATGCGCTGGAACCTGACCTGGCGCGTCGCCAATGGCTGTTGTTGAGACGTCAGCTGTTCGATAGTCGTGAGGGACTTCGACGCAGTGAATTCTGGCCCATCGATACGGGAAACTATGGTTTCTCAAGAGGGAGTGCTTACGCGGCGACGGCCTTGGCGGCGGTAGAGTTGGGCGATGAGTGTGTGTATCAAAACTGCATGGATGCCCTGGAGTACGAGTGTCCAACTACTCTCAGTCATGGGGTCGCCCACAGGAATAAGGCCTCGGTATGGGCGCATGGTGTCGAGCTGATGGCGCACTCGGGAGGGCACGACAGCTTTCGAAACCTGATCAGTAACCCGCTTCCATCAAAAGGTCCCAGATTGGAACCCCTGTCCTATCCCGATGTGCTGGTTGCAGCTGCGCACTTCGATGCTGTGAGCAGCTCTTTGCAGGCGGTGCTGTACGGCGGAGCCGGTGATGGCATTAAGAGCTTGGGCGTGTCGGGCTTGCGTCCGTTGGCACCTTATCGGGTCACAGGCGCATGCCTGACGCAGGTTCTGGCTGATGACATGGGAAATGTGTGCTTGCAGATTCCGCTTGCTGGGCGCACCTGTTTGACGCTGGAGCCGGCCGGCGCGCTGTGATGGGTTGCTGTATTTTGATGGCCACGGTATGGGGCTGCTTGTATGGGTTGCAGGTTATGCAGGTGTGCACTGTTCGACGTTCATGTGTTGCCCAGGCTTGGCGCTTGGTAAACAGGAAGGATGGGAAATGAAAGAAGTCCCTCATGCCCGCGCAGCGCAACGATTCACTCTGGTCGCACGCCTCAAGAGCTTTGGTTATGCCTTCGAGGGGATTGCCTTGATGCTTAAAACACAGCACAACGCATGGCTGCATCTCATCGCCACAATACTAGTGACGGGGCTGGCCGGTTGGTGCCGAGTGGACGCCGGCGATTGGCGCTGGCTGATTGGTGCGATGACCATGGTTTGGATGGCAGAGGCCATGAACACTGCAGTGGAGTCGCTCTGCGATGTTGTGTCGCCACAATATTCATTGGCGGTCAAATGCGCAAAGGATCTTGCTGCCGGCGGCGTGTTAATTGCGGCTTGCGCAGCAGCGGCAACCGGTGTCATAACCTTCTGGCCCTATTTGGGAGATGGCCTATAAGTTTCCGTCGGTGGCCCTGCTCTTGGAGTTAGCCTGAGTTGGTTGCGGAGGTGGCTTGCCGGGTGATTGCGCTGTGCGTGACGCGCCCGCCTTTAAAGACTTGAATCACAGATGGAGCTTATGTGGATCAGATTTCGACAGGATTCAAACAAGCCGCGTAGCAACCTGCTTATTTGGTGGGAGTTTTGCTTTCTAAACCTCAAAAAATAAAGGACACCGAAGTGTCCTTTTCTGAATGTGCAGACCGGGCGGGTAGTTATTAACTACGCACGGACTCGTAACTATTTATTTCAGCTTGATTTCTTTGTATTCCACGTGCTTGCGTGCCTTGGGATCAAATTTCATGATCAGCATCTTGTCGGGCGTGGTTTTCTTGTTTTTGGTGGTCGTATAGAAATGACCCGTGCCGGCAGTCGATTCCAGCTTGATTTTTTCGCGTGCGCCTTTAGCCATGATGCTTCTCCTTAGACTTCACCGCGGGCACGAAGGTCCACCAGGACTGCATCGATGCCTTTTTTGTCGATCAAGCGCAGACCGGCGCTGGTGATGCGCAGGCGCACCCAGCGGTTTTCGCTTTCGACCCAGAAGCGGCGGTACTGCAGATTAGGCATGAACCGGCGCTTGGTTTTGTTGTTTGCGTGAGAAACATTGTTTCCCACCATCGGGCCTTTGCCCGTTACCTGACAGACGCGTGCCATGAGCACTCTCCGTAAAAAATTAGAAATCGGATGCTGGCAAAGGTTAAATCTGCACGAGACAGACCTGAAAATGCTCAGCTAAGCCATAGATTATAGCCTGAAAACTGATTTGTTCCAATTCCGGCGATTGAGAGCCTCGGCAGGGCGGCAAAAGAGCTGGAAAAAAGAGACAAAAAGAGGAAGTCAGCGCTTCCTCTGGTTATTAGGGGCCTTGTTCCAGGAAGCGCTGGGCATCCAGCGCTGCCATGCAGCCTGTTCCGGCGCTGGTAATCGCCTGACGGTAAACATGGTCCTGCACATCGCCGGCAGCGAAGACGCCTGGAACGCTGGTCATGGTGGCAAACCCCTGCAGGCCGGTTTTGGTGATGATGTAGCCGTCTTTCATTTCCAGCTGCCCTGCAAAGATGTCTGTGTTCGGCTGATGGCCGATCGCGATAAAACAGCCTTTGAGGGTGATGTCCTGCGAGGCATCGCTGTTTGTGCACTTCAGGCGGACACCGGTCACCCCTGAAGCGTCACCGAGCACCTGCTCCAGCGTGTGGTGCAGTTTGAGCTCGATCTTGCCTGCGGCCACTTTTTCGTGCAGTTTGTCGATCAGGATGGCTTCGGCCTTGAATTTGTCGCGGCGGTGTACCAGCGTGACCTTGCTGGCGATGTTGGATAAATACAGTGCCTCTTCGACAGCGGTGTTGCCGCCACCCACCACGCAGACCTCTTCTCCGCGGTAGAAGAAGCCGTCACAGGTGGCGCAGCCGGAAACGCCACGGCCCATGAATGCCGTCTCCGACTCCAGGCCCAGGTACTTGGCGGAGGCACCGGTGGCGATGATCAGCGAGTCGCAGGTGTAAGTCCCGCTGTCGCCCGTCAGGGTAAAGGGGCGTTTGCTGAAGTCGACCTTGTTGATGTGGTCAAAAATAATCTCGGTCTTGAAGCGCTCGGCGTGCTCCAGAAAGCGCTGCATCAGGTCGGGCCCCTGCACGCCATGCACGTCGGCGGGCCAGTTGTCGACCTCGGTGGTGGTCATGAGCTGACCGCCTTGCGCAATGCCGGTGATCAATACCGGGTTGAGATTGGCGCGCGCCGCATAGACAGCTGCGGTGTAACCCGCAGGCCCTGAACCGAGGATAAGGACTCTGGAATGTTTCATGATGAAAAACTGATTGGGAAAGTGTAAGAACTCATGTAGAGTCGTGCCGCATAAGTGCAGCGTCAAGTAAAAACAGCTGCTGGTACTTTTCAGGCATTTGATTTCTTATGAGATTACGTGCCATTGTAAGAACTCACGCGACTAGCCGTCCGATGTGAGGTTGGGAGATATCTGCTATGACAACGATGGTGTCTAACCTGGAACTGATTCGCCGGGTCCCTCTTTTTTCCGTGTTGACTGCCAGCCAGGCTGCATCGGTCGCCGATACCGTGGTCAAGCGCCGGTTCAAGCGCGGCGAGCCTATCGTGGAGCAGGGCAAAAAATCCAACGCCCTTTCCATCATCCTGACCGGCCGCGCGCGCGTCATCACCACGGATTCCCGGGGCCGCGAGGTCATTCTGGCCACCATGCACCCCGGCGACTATGTGGGTGAAATGAGCCTGATCGACAACGAACCTCACTCCGCCACGGTGCGCGCCGAGATCCAGACCGATGCCCTGATCCTGGGCCGCTTGGAGTTTGCACGTTGCCTTCCGGAAAACAGCTCAATGGCCTATGCCGTGCTGAAGGGGCTGGTCCAGCGACTGCGCCATGCAGACCGGCAGATTGAGTCGCTGGCCCTGATGGATGTGTATGGCCGTGTGGCCAGGGCATTGCTCGAATTCGCCAATGAAGACGGCAGCGGAAATGCCGTGATCCGCGACAAGGTTTCAAGGCAGGATCTGGCCAAGATGGTCGGCGCTTCGCGCGAAATGGTCAGCCGGGTGATGAAGGATCTTGAAGAGCGCGGATTCATCGAAACCCGCGACGATGGCTCGCTTTTGGTGAAAGAGCGTCTTCATACGCTGGGATAGGGCCCTGGCAGACCCCTGCCGTACGGTTTGGCGTCTCTGGCGCCCTCAAAGGCCTTACCCAACTGCGGTAAGCTTGGTACTGCAACCCGGAAATATCGAAACATGAAAGCGCGTCTTCGTACCCATGGCGGCGTTGCAAGCCTTGCGAAGGCATATAGCCTTCGCTGCGGCCCGCGCCTTGCCCTGGGCACGAATCCATCCCTTTCATTTTGTCTCGCTACTTCCGGCTTGCAGTACTAGCCGGGCCATGACTTACTCACTCGATACCCTGAACTCCAGAAATTCCCCAGCCGCGGGCGCGCCCAGCGGCATCAAACGCTTTGCCCATGAAGTCAGCCTGATTCTGGGCCTGCTCGGCCTGATTTTCTGGCTCGCGGCACTGCTCAGCTATTCTCCGCAAGACGCTGCCTGGTCAACATCCGGTACCGCTGATGTCCTGGGTGGCGCCCAAGCTGCGTCCCGAAACTGGGGTGGCCGCCTGGGCGCATGGCTGGCAGATGCGAGCTATTTCCTGCTGGGCTTTTCCGTCTGGTGGGCATTGGCGGCAGGCGCCCAGGTCTGGTTGTCTTCATTGGCGCGCTGGCTTCGCGGCGAGCCCCTTGCTGCCGATTCATCCCATTCCGCCGGCCGGATCCGGTTCTGGCTAAGCCTGCTCCTGCTTTTACTGGCCAGCGCGGCGCTGGAATGGTCCCGCCTGTATCGTTTTGAATTCAGGTTGCCCGGCCACGCTGGCGGCGTGCTGGGTTACCTGGCTGGAACGCAGGGCGAGAAATGGCTGGGTTTTGCTGGTTCAGGCCTGGTTTTTATTGCGCTCGGCGTGATCGCCGTGTCCGCCGTGTTCGGCTTTTCCTGGGCGCATGTGGCCCTGCGTGTTGGCGCGTGGATTGACAACCTGATTGACTCCCGCCGCGAAAAGCGCGAAATTGCCGAAGACCTCGCCTTCGGCAAACTGGCCGCGCGTGAGCGTGAAGAGACTTTGATCGACGAGCGCATCGAGATTGAAGAGCACCACCCGGTGCCGGTCCTGATTGAGCCCGTGCTCGTGGATATTCCCAAAAGCGAGCGCGTGGCAAAAGAACGGCAAAAGCCGCTCTTCAGTGAAATGCCCGACTCCAAGCTCCCGCAGGTTGATCTGCTGGACGGTGCGCTGACACGCCAGGAGACCGTGGCCCCCGAGACGCTGGAAATGACCTCGCGCCTGATCGAGAAAAAGCTGAAGGATTTCGGCGTCGAGGTGCGTGTCGTGGCCGCCGCTCCCGGCCCCGTCATCACACGTTATGAGATCGAACCCGCCACGGGCGTGAAGGGCTCGCAGGTCGTCAACCTGGCCAAAGACCTGGCGCGCGCCCTCAGCCTCGTTTCCATTCGCGTGATCGAAACCATTCCCGGCAAAAACTACATGGCGCTGGAGCTGCCCAACGCCAAGCGCCAGTCCATCAAGCTCAGTGAAATCCTGGGCTCGCAGGTCTACAACGAAGCCAAGTCCATGCTCACCATCGGCCTGGGCAAGGACATTAGCGGCGCTGCGGTGGTGGCTGACCTCGCCAAGATGCCGCACTGCCTGGTGGCCGGTACCACCGGCTCCGGCAAGTCGGTCGGCATCAATGCCATGATCCTGAGCCTGCTCTACAAGGCCGATGCGCGTGACGTGCGGCTGCTGCTGATCGACCCCAAGATGCTGGAAATGAGTGTCTATGAAGGCATTCCGCATTTGCTGGCGCCGGTGGTGACCGACATGCGCCAGGCCGCCCACGGCCTGAACTGGTGTGTGGCCGAAATGGAAAAGCGCTACAAGCTCATGAGCAAGCTGGGCGTGCGCAACCTGGCCGGTTACAACGCCAAGCTCGACGAGGCCAAGGCCAAGGGCGAATTCATCTACAACCCCTTCAGCCTCACGCCCGAGCAACCCGAGCCGCTGGAACGCCTGCCTTACATCGTGGTGGTGATCGACGAGCTGGCCGACCTGATGATGGTGGTCGGCAAGAAGATTGAAGAGCTGATCGCCCGCCTGGCGCAAAAAGCCCGGGCCGCCGGCATCCACCTGGTGCTGGCCACCCAGAGGCCAAGCGTGGATGTGATTACTGGCCTGATCAAGGCCAATATCCCGACCCGCCTGTCTTTCCAGGTCAGCAGCAAGATCGACAGCCGGACCATTCTTGACCAGATGGGCGCTGAGGCATTGTTAGGAATGGGTGACATGCTTTACATGCCGAGTGGTACAGGCTTTCCAATTCGGGTGCATGGTGCGTTTGTGAGTGATGACGAAGTGCACCGCGTGGTGGCCTACCTCAAGCTGCAGGGCGAACCCAATTACATCGATGGCGTGCTGGAAGGCGGTACCGTCGATGGCGAAGACGGCGACTTGCTGGGTGATGGCAGCAGTGGCGGTAACGGCGGCGGTGAAAAAGACCCGATGTACGACCAGGCCGTGGAAGTCGTGCTGAAAAACCGCAAGGCCAGCATTTCATTGGTGCAGCGTCATCTCAAGATCGGCTACAACCGCGCTGCGCGGCTGGTCGAAGACATGGAAAAAGCCGGGCTGGTCAGCGCCATGAGTGGCAGCGGCCAGCGCGAAATCCTGGTGCCCTCACGGGCGGAGTGACGATCATGAAGAAATATTTTGCTACTGTTTTGATAGCTGCTTGCGCCCATTCCGTATGGGCCGACGGCCTGGAAAGCCTCGAAACTTTCGTGAAGACCGTCAGCAGCGGCCGCGCCGAGTTCACCCAGGTGGTGACGGCGCCCGGCAAGGACGGCCAGGCTGCACGCAGCAAGACGTCGAACGGTACGTTTGAGTTTTCGCGGCCCAACCGTTTCCGCTTTGTCTATAAAAAGCCTTTTGAACAAACCATCGTGGCCGACGGCCAGACCCTGTGGCTCTATGACGCAGACTTGAACCAGGTCACCTCGCGCAAGCTGGCCCAGGTACTGAACGGAACCCCGGCCGCCGTGATCGCCGCTGCTGCAGACCTCAAGGGCCTGCAAGCCGATTTCAACCTGGCGTCCTTGCCTGACAGAGATGGTTTGCAGTGGATACAGGCCAAACCCAAAACCAAAGACGGCCAGTTGCAGAGCATCAGTGTCGGTTTCAAACCGACCGGGAAGGGCAGCGAACTCGCCATGCTGGAAATCCTTGACAGCTTTGGCCAGAAGTCAGTGATGACCTTCAGTCAGTTCGAGATCAACCCTGCACTTGGCCCTGCCGCCTTCCAGTTCAAGACGCCGGCTGGGGCGGACCTGATTCGCCAGTAAACGCCTGCGGTGGTTTTCCCATGCCGGTTTCAATTCCCGGATTCATGGTGGTCATCAAACCCGGTTTTCTGGCTTTCTCACTGACAGTTTGATTCTGTATTCTGCGACGATATTGTTTTTTTCGCGCGCCATGATTTCCAGCTCTTCGCCTGAAATTTTCCCCTCCGAAAACATCTGGCTGTAGGGGTCGGCGATGACTACGTCTACATGAGTGGTCACAAAATCTACACTCAGATAATGGGCAAAAGGTGAGTTGGGAATGCCTTGCAATTTCCACTCGTCATTGTTTTTCTTGTCAAACAGTGCAAACAGGGCGGGCGTGATGATTCGCACATGCGTAGGATCGTTGATGAAATTGTCGTGCCTGGGATGGGGTACGTTGATTTCAATCACAGCATTGTTTTTGCATACGCGATAGAGTTCTTTCATGATTCCCAGAAAAACACTGGATTGCTGGCCCATGTGCTCAAGAGAGTGATTGAAGGCGACGGTATCGACTGAACTGTCGTCCCACATCCACGGGGTCACTTCCACGTTACAAACTACGTCCGGGTTGCATTCCTGAAATGCGTCCACGTTGACATATCCGGCAAACTTGTTGTGACCGCAGCCAATATTGAGTTTCATGAGGATTTACCGCAGTTTTTGATGAATGATGAGTCGGTGGTGATTATCGGTGTGTGCAAACACAAGCTGTTTGCGGGCCCCCGGACAGCGCTGATCAGACACTAGAAAACTTCTTGCGCCAACGACATGGCGCGCATGTACCCTTTATGCCAACGAAAAGCCAACCACTAGCAGAACGCTTGCGCCCCCAGTCGCTGGGCGAGGTTATCGGCCAGCAGCACCTGCTGGGCGAAAGCATGCCGCTGCGCATCGCATTTGAATCAGGCCAGCCGCACAGCTGCATCCTCTGGGGTCCGCCCGGCGTTGGCAAGACCACGATCGCACGGCTCATGGCGAGCAGCTTCGACGCCCACTTCATCACTATTTCCGCCGTGCTGGGTGGCGTCAAGGACATCCGGGAAGCGGTTGAGCAGGCGTCCATCTGGCAAGGGCAGGGCGGCAAGCGCACCATCGTGTTTGTGGATGAGGTGCATCGCTTCAACAAAAGCCAGCAGGATGCTTTTTTGCCGCATGTGGAAAGCGGTCTTTTTACGTTCATCGGCGCCACCACGGAAAATCCGTCATTCGAGGTGAACTCGGCCTTGCTCTCGCGCGCCGTGGTGTATGTGTTGCAGCCGCTGGAGGAGGCAGATCTCAAGCAAATAGTGGCCAAGGTGCTTGCTGAACATGCGCTACCAGCTATCGAAACCATAGCAAATGAAGCCGTTGACAGGCTGGTTGCCTATGCCGACGGCGACGCCCGCCGCCTCTTGAACACGCTCGAGTCCCTCAGCGTGGCGGCCAAGGCCGAAAAAGTGACCGACGTCGGCGACGTCTGGCTGCTCAAGGTACTGGGCGAGCGGATGCGGCGCTACGACAAGGGCGGCGAACAGTTCTACGACACCATCTCGGCGCTGCACAAGTCGGTGCGCGGTTCCGACCCCGATGCCGCGCTCTACTGGTTCATGCGCATGCTCGACGGCGGCGCTGAACCGCGCTACATGGCGCGCCGGCTGGTGCGCATGGCCAGCGAAGACATCGGGCTGGCCGACCCGCGTGCCTTGCGCATGGCGCTGGATGCTGCGGAAGTCTACGAACGCCTTGGCTCCCCTGAAGGCGAGCTGGCGCTGGCCCAGTGCGTCATTTACCTGGCGGTCGCGCCCAAGTCCAACGCGGTCTATAGGGCCTTCAACGAGGCCAAAGCTCTTATCGCCAGGGACGGCACCCGCCCGGTGCCCCTGCATTTGCGCAATGCACCAACAAAGCTCATGAAACAGCTGGATTACGGCAAAAACTACCGTTACGCCCACGACGAGGAAGACGGCTTTGCCGCGGGTGAGAATTATTTTCCGGAAGGCATGTCACCTCCAGGTTTCTATCGCCCCGTCAACAGAGGGCTGGAGATACGCATAGCTGATAAGTTAAATGAGTTGAAAATTAAGAACAATAAGAAAAACTGATAAAAAACAAAAGCCGCTGATAAAGGTGGATTCGGCCCGAAAATTTCACTTTCTCAAGGGTAAACCCCGCGAAAACCGCACCGCTGGCTCGATTCTCGCTAGAGACGCTTGGCTACAATTTGCGGATTAGCTCGCCAACTTCACCAGCCATCCGGCTTTGATAGGCGGGCTTTTTGTTAACTCAAGCCAGTCACCGGCGATCCCGGTGGATGGTGGCCGCCAGGCGGAGTTCGCAATTTCATCAATTGGACGGGAGAGTGAGTTATGGAAGTTTTGCTACAGCAGATCATCAATGGTCTGGTGCTGGGCAGCATGTATGCCTTGATCGCCTTGGGCTACACCATGGTGTACGGCATCATTAACCTGATTAACTTCGCACACGGCGAAGTACTGATGGTGGGGGCTTTGACCAGCTGGACCATCATTGGCCTGATGCAGGATTCCATGCCGGGCACGCCGGGCTGGATTATTTTGCTGATTTCGCTGCTGATCGCCTTTGTGGTGTGCGGCGCCCTCAATTTCGCGATTGAGAAAATCGCCTACCGGCCCTTGCGAAACTCTCCCAAACTGGCCCCGCTGATCACCGCCATCGGCATGTCGCTATTGCTGCAGACCCTGGCCATGATCATCTGGAAGCCCAACTACAAGCCCTATCCCACGCTGTTGCCTTCCGAGCCCTTCCAGGTCGGCGGTGCCGTCATCACTGTGACCCAGCTCTTCATCCTGGGTGCTACGGTTGTCTCCCTTTCCGTGCTGATGTGGCTGGTGCATTACACCAAGCTGGGCCGTGCGATGCGCGCCACGGCTGAAAACCCCCGTGTTGCGGCGCTCATGGGCGTGCGCCCCGACACCGT
This sequence comes from Polaromonas sp. P1_F1, assembly GCF_056405795.1. NCBI lineage: Bacteria > Pseudomonadati > Pseudomonadota > Betaproteobacteria > Burkholderiales > Comamonadaceae > Polaromonas > Polaromonas sp. P1_F1. The sequence goes on along the minus strand of NZ_JBFUBJ010000003.1, from coordinate 45,592 downwards.
CATCTCGGCCACCTTCATTATCGGCGCCATCCTCGCCGCGCTGGCCGGCGTCATGTACGCCTCCAACTACGGTACGGTGCAGCACACCATGGGCTTCCTGCCGGGCCTCAAGGCTTTCACGGCAGCTGTGTTTGGCGGCATCGGCAACCTGGGTGGCGCGGTGCTCGGCGGCATTTTGCTGGGCCTGATTGAATCCATCGGCGCCGGCTACATCGGCCCGCTGACGGGCGGCGTGCTGGGCAGCCAGTACTCCGACATCTTTGCTTTCATCGTGCTGATTTTTGTGCTCACGCTGCGGCCTTCAGGTCTGCTGGGTGAGCGTGTAGCGGACCGGGCGTGACGCCGCGTCCATCCGGTACACAAGGAGAACATTCATGAATTCTGTCAAATCGAAAAAACTCATTACCTTCCTGATCGTCGCGGCGGCACTGCTGGTGCTGCCGCTGATCCTGCAGCAGGGCGGCAACGCCTGGGTGCGCATTGTCGACATGGCGCTGCTGTATGTGCTGCTGGCCCTGGGCCTGAACATCGTGGTCGGCTACGCCGGCCTGCTGGACCTGGGGTATGTCGCGTTCTTCGCGGTCGGCGCCTACCTGTTCGCGCTGCTCGGCTCGCCGCACCTGGCCGACGCCTTTCCCTGGATTGCGGCGCAGTTTCCGAACGGGCTGCATTTGCCGATCTGGGCGATCATCCCGGCGGCAGCGGCCCTCGCCGGATTCTTCGGCGTGGTGCTGGGCGCACCGACCCTCAAGCTGCGCGGCGATTACCTCGCCATCGTGACGCTGGGCTTTGGTGAAATCATCCGTGTGTTCCTGAACAACCTGGACCGCCCCATCAACCTGACCAACGGCCCCAAAGGCATCAACCAGATCGATTCGATGAAGTTCTTCGGCTTCGACCTTGGCAAGCCGCATGAGTTTTTCGGCTTCGAAGTCAACTCGGTGTCGATGTACTACTACCTCTTCCTGGTGCTGGTGATCGTCTCGGTTGTGGTTTGCCACCGCCTGGAAAACTCCCGCATCGGCCGCGCCTGGATGGCGATCCGCGAAGACGAAATCGCCGCCAAGGCCATGGGCATCAACACCCGCAACCTGAAGCTGCTGGCCTTCGGCATGGGCGCCACTTTCGGCGGCGTGTCGGGCTCCATGTTTGCCGCCTTCCAGGGTTTTGTGTCTCCCGAATCCTTCAGCCTGATGGAGTCGGTCATGATCGTCGCCATGGTGGTGCTGGGCGGCATCGGTCATTTGCCCGGCGTCATTCTGGGCGCCTTGCTGCTCGCGGCTTTGCCTGAGGTGCTGCGCCATGTGGCCGGCCCACTGCAGGCCATGACCGACGGCCGGCTCGACTCCGCCATCCTGCGCCAGCTGCTGATCGCGCTGGCCATGATCACCGTCATGCTGATGCGTCCGCGCGGCCTGTGGCCCGCTTCCGAGCACGGCAAGTCGCTGAACAAGCCCGTCGGCCCGGACCCTATCCAGTCAATCAACCCCTAAGGAGAATGGACATGAGCGAAACCATTCTTAAAGTCTCGGGTGTCTCCAAGCGCTTCGGCGGTTTGCAGGCCCTTTCCGATGTCGGCATCCATATCGAGCGTGGCCAGGTGTATGGCCTGATCGGTCCCAACGGCGCCGGTAAAACCACCTTCTTCAATGTGCTGACGGGCCTTTACACGCCCGACAGCGGCACCTTCGAGCTCGCCGGCAAGCCCTACAAGCCCACGGCGGTGCACGAAGTGGCCAAGGCCGGCATTGCCCGGACCTTCCAGAACATCCGCCTGTTTGCCGACATGACGGCCCTCGAAAACGTCATGGTCGGCCGCCATATCCGTACCAACTCGGGCCTGATCGGCGCCGTGCTGCGCACTCCCGGTTTCAAGCACGAAGAAGCCGCCATTGCCAAGCGCTCGCAGGAGTTGCTCGACTATGTCGGCATCGGCAAATACGCCGACTTCAAGGCCCGCACCCTGAGCTACGGTGACCAGCGCCGCCTGGAAATTGCCCGGGCTCTCGCTACCGACCCGCAGCTGATCGCACTCGACGAACCGGCCGCCGGCATGAACGCGACCGAAAAAGTGCAGCTGCGCGAGCTGATCGATCGCATCCGCAAGGACAACCGCACCATTCTGCTGATCGAACACGACGTGAAGCTGGTCATGGGCCTGTGCGACCGCGTCACCGTGCTCGATTACGGCAAGCAGATTGCCGAAGGCGCGCCCGCGGACGTACAAAAAGACGAAAAAGTGATCACCGCCTATCTGGGCACAGGTCATTGAAGGAAAGCAAGAATATGGCAAACACACTCCTTAAAGTGACCGGCCTGAAGGTCGCTTACGGCGGCATCCAGGCGGTCAAGGGCGTTGACTTCGAAGTCAACGACGGCGAACTGGTCACCCTGATTGGCTCCAATGGCGCCGGCAAGACCACCACCATGAAAGCCATCACCGGCACGCTGCCCATGCTGGGCGGCGACATTGAATACCTGGGCAAGAGCATCAAGGGCCGCGGCGCCTGGGACCTGGTGAAAGAAGGCCTGGCCATGGTGCCGGAAGGCCGCGGCGTGTTCACCCGCATGACCATCACCGAAAACCTGCAGATGGGCGCCTACATCCGCAGCGACAAGGCGGGCATCGCCGAAGACATGGAAAAGATGTTTGTGCTGTTTCCCCGCCTGCGTGAACGCAAGGACCAGCTGGCCGGCACCATGTCGGGTGGCGAACAGCAGATGCTGGCCATGGGCCGTGCATTGATGAGCCGCCCCAAGGTGCTGCTGCTGGACGAGCCCTCCATGGGCCTTTCGCCCATCATGGTCGACAAGATCTTCGAAGTGGTCAAGGACGTTTCAGCCCGCGGCGTGACGGTGCTGCTGGTTGAGCAGAACGCCAGCCGTGCGCTCGGCATTGCCAACCGCGGCTATGTCATGGAGTCGGGCAATGTCACCATGAACGGCGACGCGAAAAGCCTGCTGAACGATCCACGCGTCAGGGCCGCTTACCTCGGCGAATAAGCAGGCGCCCGCGCGCCGGCAGGCGCTGCGGGACGCACGTCACCCCGTAAATCTGGCCAACCAGCGCAGGGCATAAATGCCTTGCGGCGCCAAATATTTACGCATAAAGTTAAGAAGGGGTGCGCACCACGCGCATCCTTGTTTAACTTGGGGGAAGTCAAAATGAACCAGTATGTTGTTCGCGTTGCTGTCGTGATGTTCGCCTTTCTGGCCTCATCTTTTTTCACCGGGGCTTCGGCCCAGTCACTGCGCTGCAAGGGCGACCTGGCGCAGATCGGCAATTCCAAAGGCACGGTCCTGCAAAGATGCGGCGAGCCTGTCATGAAGGACACGTTCTGCAAAGCCACGCCTGACACTGTGCCCAGCTCGACTGTCGTGACACCAAACACCACAGGTTCCACCGCCAGCACCACCACCAACGTGACGGTCAACACCTGCCAGCAGGTGGAAGAGTGGACTTACAACCCGGGTTACGGGCAGTTCATGACCATGCTGCTGTTTGAGGGCGGTTCCCTGAAGAGCATTCGATACGGGGATCGCGTAACCAGGTGAGCCCCCACGGTGGTGATGGAGCCCCCACGGTCGCTCACTGCGTGTAGCTCCCTGCCCCCCGAGGGGGCCGCCCGCCCTACGGCCCGGCAAAGCCGGTTCCGGGGCTCATGCTGGGTTTAAGAATTCTTTGGGCACTATCGGCGGAGGTATTCGCCAGTGGGTGCCGCGGAACCGGCTTTGCCGGGCCGCAGGCACCGTCCCCTGCAAGGGGAAAAGGGCTACATGCAGTGAGCCCGATAGGGGTGTGCCAATTTTTCGGCTTCGCCGGCCCCAGGCGCCGCCCCCTGAGGGGGAACAGGCTACACGCAGTGAGCCTGGAAGGGGGTGGACCTTTTTTCAATCCACCTTCGCGCCTGACGCCTTCACCACTTTTTCATACTTCGCCATTTCGCTTTTCATGAAGGCGCCGAACTGCTCGGGCGTGTTGCCTACAGGTTCGGCCATCAGTGTGGCAAAGCGGGTTTTGGCTTCGGGTGAATTCAGCGCGGCGACGAATGCCTGGTTGAGTTTGGCGATCACGTCTTTCGGTGTGCCTGCGGGCGCCACCAGTCCCCACCAGGTATCGATCTCAAAACCCTTGAGCGTCTCGGCCACGGCAGGCACATCGGGCAGCATGGCGCTGCGTTTGGCTGTGGTGACTGCCAGCGCCTTGAGTTTGCCTGCCTTGATGTTGGCGGATGCCGTGGCCAGGTTGTCAAAGTTGTAGTCCACCTGGCCGCTCAGCAGCGCCAGTTGCGCCGGGTTGCCGCCGTTGTAGGGAATGTGCAGCGCAAAGATGCCGGCCTGCGCCTTGAACATTTCGCCGGCAAGGTGCCCCGCGCTGCCGTTACCGCCGCTGGCGTAATTGAGCTTGGCCGGATTGGCCTTGGCGTACTTGATCAGGTCGGCCAGCGAGTTGATGTTCAGGCGCCGCGCGGAGTCGGCGTTGATCACCAGCACATTGGGCACGCGCACCAGCTGTGTGATGGGCGCGAAGTCGGTCGCTGCGTTGTACGGCATCCTGCTGTAAAGCCAGGGATTGATGGCGTGGGTGGCGACAGCGGAAATGCCGATCGTCATGCCGTCGGGTTGCGCCTTGGCGATGGCGTCGACACCAATGTTGCCGCCGCCGCCGGGCTTGTTTTCAATGATGACCGGGCCCAGCGTGTCCTTGACGCGTTCGGCCATCAGGCGGGCCGTCACGTCAATCGGGCCGCCGGCTGCATAGGGCACGATGATGCGCATGACTTTGGGCTGGGCGTGTGCCAGAGGGGCTGACAGCGCCATGCCTGCAATGAAAAGGGCGCCCAGGCATTTGCCGAGCAGGGAAGGCTGGGTGAGGGAAGGTCGAATGTTCATGTCCCTATTGTTGCAAAAAGTTGGCCACGCCTTGGGGCAGAGCCTGATGCATGCCGTTACGGGATCTTTACATACCGGACATGGCTGTTCGGGGGCCGCGCCGCGTTGGAGGTTCATGAGGCGCCTGCTTCATGTTTTCTCAACCCCCACCTCAAGGAAACCCCATGAAGATCAACACCCTTGTCGCCGCCCTCGCCCTGGTTGCTGGTGGCGCAGCCTTTGCGCAGGCGCCTGCCGCTCCCGCGACCCCCAAAGACCCGCTGGCCACGCCGCGCGTCGACCAGCGCCAGTCCAACCAGGAAAAACGTATTGACCAGGGCGTCACCTCCGGTGCGTTGACTTCCAAGGAGACCGCCAAACTCGATAAGCGCGAGACGAAAATTGAGTCCGACAAGCTGGCCGCCAAATCCGACGGCAAAGTCACACAGGCCGAGCGCCGCAAGCTAAAGCGTGAAGAAAACCGCGCCAGCGCCGCCATCCGCCGCCAGAAGCACGACCGGCAGGTTGCACCCGGCAAGGCTGGCTGAGCGTTCGCATGGTAGGTAGCCGCAGCGCTTAATCCGCACATAAAAAAGCCCCGGCTGACGGATCAGCCGGGGCTTTTTTTGTCCAGGTGTCCGCTCAGGTTTCCGCGGGCACGGTCGCCTGGGCTTTCTCTTTTTCGGTCACAAAAGAGTCGGCATAAAACTCGTCCTCCGGCAGACCCGCAGCCGTGTAGGCGGCCTTGGCTGAGTCCACCACGATGGGCGCGCCGCAGGCATACACCTGATAGCCCGACAGGTCGGAAAAATCTTCCAGCACGGCCTGGTGGACAAAGCCGGTGCGCCCCGTCCAGTTGTCTTCAGGCAGCGCGTTGGAAATCACCGGGACATAACGCAAATTCGGCATTTCCGCAGCCTTGGCCTTGACCCATTCGTCCATGTACAAATCGGCCGGGCGGCGGCCGCCCCAGTACAACACGGCCGGGCGCGTGATGCCCTTGTGTTGCAGATGCTCGATCAGCGCCTTGATGGGCGCAAAGCCGGTGCCCGATGCCAGCAGCACCATGGGTTTGTCGCTGTCTTCGCGCAGGTAAAAGCTGCCGAAGGGGCCTTCGATGCGCAGGATTTCCTTTTCTTTCATGGGGCCGAACACGTGCTCGGTGAACTTGCCGCCCGGCATGTGGCGAATGTGCAGCTCGACGCCCGGGTTGTCGGCCTGGGTGTGCGGGGCATTGCCCATTGAATACGCCCGGCGGTCGCCGTCGCGCAGCAAAAACTCCACATATTGGCCAGCGTGGTACTTGAACACATCGCTGGCCGGCAATTGCAGGCGCACCACCATGACGTCGTGTGAGGCCTTGGCCAGGCTGTTGATGCGCACCGGCATCTTCTTGACCGGGAAGGCGCTTTCATCCGTGACGTGGCGTGATTCGAGGACGATATCACTCGTCGCCCTGGCGCTGCAGGTCAGGATGAAGCCGTTCGCCTCTTCCTCGGGTGACATGGCCTTGACCTGGTGCGCGCCATGGAGGACGCTGCCTTCCAGTTTTTTTGACTTGCAGGAGCCGCAGGCGCCATCCTTGCAGCCGTAGGGCAGGCCAATCCCCTGGCGAATGGCGGCTGCCAGCAGCGGTTCATCCGCCTCGGCGATGAATGTCCGGCCACTGGGTTGCACGGTCACGTTAAAGCTCATATTCGGTATCCTTGCGGTATCTGTTCTCGACCTGGCTGGCTTTTTCCAGCAACCCCAATTTTGCCCTCAAACCTGAACCCCCTAGGCGCGCTGCCTTTCCGTTTCCGCCGCGAGCGGGTTTTGATTGCCGGTTGCGGCGATGTCGGCCTGCGCGTAGCCCGCCTGCTGCCGCGCAATGTCCGGCGCATCGCCCTGACGTCGTCACCGCAGCGTTTCCCGGCTTTGCGCGCGCAAGGCATCACACCGCTGCTGGGCAACCTGGACGACGGCGCCTCCCTGCGGCGCTTGGCCGGGCTGGCTACGCGGGTGGTGCATCTGGCGCCGCCACCCGGCGACCAGCCCGACTGGCGTACGGACCCACGTACGCTGGCACTGCTGCGCGCCCTGCGCCTGCGCAGCCTGCCGCAGTCGCTGGTGTATGGCTCCACCAGCGGGGTGTATGGCGACTGCGGCGGCGAATGGGTGCGCGAAACGCGGCCATTGAAGCCCCACACACCGCGTGCCCAGCGGCGTGTGCATGCCGAGGCGCATCTGCGGCTTTTTGGCCGGGCCACCGGCACCCGCGTGCACCTGCTGCGCATCCCGGGCATCTATGCGTCCGACCGCGAAGGCGGTACGCCGCGTGGCAGGTTGCTCAAGGGCACACCTGTACTGCGTGCCGAAGACGACGTCTACACCAACCATATCCACGCCGACGACCTGGCCCGTGCCTGCCTGGCGGCGCTGTGGCGCGGCAAGCCCCAGCGCGCCAGCAACGTCAGTGACGATACGCAGCTGAAGATGGGCGACTATTTCGACCTGGCGGCGGACCTCTACGGTCTGCCGCGGCCGCCGCGCCTGGCACGGGGCACGGCACAGGAAGAGTTGCCGCTGATGCTGCTGAGCTTCATGAGCGAGTCGCGCCGGCTGGACAACACCCGCCTGAAGCAGGAGCTGCGGCTTCGTTTGCACTACCCGACAGTAGCAATTGGCCTGCGCGATCAGTGAGCGAGCCAGCCGCGCGGTGCAACGCAATAAATGCCATTGACCGCCTGAAATGAACGGGTTGCCACCATGGCAGCCCGTTTTCTCATTTTAGGTGTCTTTTTTTGGCAACGGTACTGCGGTCGAATGTTACAACCAAAGCGGTAACAAATTGAAACTAACGTGGTCGGCCTGGAGCACGTTTCTATTAACTGCAAAAAGAACTTTTTTTAACCCGATGTGCCGGGTTTCCTTTGTGAATACCATCACTTCGAGTGCCTCTATCTTGCAATCGGCTGACGCAAGGGGACTCGCGGGATGTGAAAAATGCACAAAAAAAGTTCGAAAAATGCGCGTACGGCAGCGCAATTTGTAACAAACATCGGTCAACGCGTACCCACCGCGGCGCCGCCGTTTTTTGATGCACTGGGACGGATGGCCGATAGCGCCGCGGGCAGATGGACCCTGCGCAAGCCCGTAACGGCCGTTTTGCTGCTGGGAGCAGCAACAGCGCAGGCCGGCCCGGTAGACGGCCAGGTCACTTCGGGCGCGGCCAGCATCTCGCAGAGCGGCTCCGCCACCACCATCAATCAATCCAGCCAGAACGCTTCGCTGACCTGGAAGAGCTTTAACGTAGGCGCGCAGGAAAGCGTCAACTTCGTGCAGCCTTCGGCCAGCGCGATCGCGGTCAACCGCATCATGGACACCCACGGCAGCCAGATCCTGGGCCAGCTCAATGCCAATGGGCAGGTCTTCCTGATCAACCCCAACGGCATCCTGTTTGGCGCCGGCGCCCAGGTCAATGTGGGCGGGCTGGTGGCGTCGACACTGGATGTCAAGGATGCGGACCTGAGCAGCGGAAAGCGCAGCTTCAGCGGCGCAGGCGCAGGCAGTGTGGTCAACCAGGGCCGCATCAATGCTGCCACGGGCGGCTACGTTGCACTGGTCGGCAATACCGTGCGCAACCAGGGCAGCATCAGCGCTCCGCAGGGCAGCGTGGCGCTGGCGGCAGGCAGCGCGGCTACTTTGACCTTCCAGGGCAACCAGCTGCTCAAGATCGAGGTGGACCAGAGCGTTCTCAACAGCCTGGCCGAGAACGGCGGGTTGATTCTGGCTGACGGCGGGCAGGCGCTGATGAGCGCCGGTGCCAAGGATTCCCTGCTGGCCAGCGCAGTCAACAACACCGGGGTGATCCAGGCGCGCACCGTGGAAAACCGCAGCGGCACCATCATCCTGCTGGGCGGCATGGCCGCCGGCACTGCCAACATTGCGGGCACGCTGGACGCTTCGGCGCCCAACGGCGGCAACGGCGGCTTTGTGGAAACCTCGGGCGCGCAGGTGAACATTGCCGACGGCGCCCGGATCACCACGGCGGCCCCCGCGGGCCAAAGCGGCACCTGGCTGATCGATCCTGTGGACTTCACCATCGCCGCTGCAGGCGGGAACATCACGGGTGCGGCCCTGAGTGCCAACCTGGCCTCAGGCAACGTCGTCATCCAGAGCAGCAGCGGGAACACGGGCACGGCGGGCGATGTCAACGTCAACAACGTGGTGAGCTGGAGCGTCAACCAGCTGACGCTCAACGCGCAGAACAACATCAACATCAATGCCAACCTCAACGCATCGGGCACCGGCAAGCTGGCGCTGGAATACGGCCAGGGCAATACCAATGGAATCACCAACTCCTACAACGTCAACAACGGCGCGAAGATCAATTTGCCGGCAGGCAACAATTTCAGCACCAAGCAAGGCAGCAACGGTACCCCCGTCGCCTATACGGTGATCACTGACCTGGGTACCGCAACCAGCACCAGCGGCACAGATTTACAGGGCATGAGCGGCAATCTCAACGGTCGCTACGCACTGGGCGCTGACATCGACGCCTCGCCAACCAGCGCTTGGAACGGCGGCAGTGGATTCGAACCGCTGGGCAACAACCTGGCGCAATTCAGTGGCATCCTGGACGGTTTGGGCCACACCATTTCCGGCCTCACTATCAACCGGCCCACCGCCACCTACGTCGGTCTGCTCGGCTATGTAGGCGCTTCGGGGCGAATCAACAATTTGGGCTTGGCCGGCGGTAGCGTCACGGGCCAAACCAAAGTCGGCGCGTTGGCCGGGTGGAGCTCTGGCAATATCACTAACAGCTACGCCAGCACCTCAGTGACCGGCTCCGGATCCGAGGCTGGTGGGCTGGTGGGGACCAGCCAGGGCGTAATCCGCAACAGCCACGCCAGCGGCGCGGTGATCGGCTCGTTCATTGTGGGCGGGCTGGTTGGCTGGAACCAGGGCCTTATCAGCGACAGCTATGCCACCGGCTCTGTCGGCGCATCGAGTTCGCGGGTTGGCGGGCTGGTGGGCGACATGCTCAACGGCGGAAGCGTCAGCAATAGCTACGCCAGCGGCAACGTCACCAGCACCGGCCAGGATGTCGGCGGGCTCGTGGGGTATTGGGACAGCAATGGTACCGCCAATGTTGTGATCAGCAACAGTTATGCGAGTGGCACGGTGTCCGGCACCACGAATGTCGGCGGCCTGGTGGGCTATAAGTTCAATGCTGGTGGCACCATCAACAACAGCTACGCGACCGGGGCCGTGAGCGGCACCAGCAACCTGGGCGGGCTGGTCGGCTTGTGGGACGCCGGAACGGCGATCAACAACAGTTTCTGGGACACCGTCACAACCGGGCGGGCCACCAGCTCGGGCGGCGGCATGGGCATGACCACAGCCCAGATGCAACAACAGGCCAATTTCAGCTCGGCCACGGCTGCCAACGGCAACGTCAACCCGAACTGGGATTTCACCAGCGTCTGGCGTATTTATGAGGGAAATAGCCGTCCCCTGCTCAAGGCGCTCATGAAGGCCACCACGGTCACGGTCGGCAGCACCAGCAAGACCTACGACAAGCTGTCCTGGAACGGCGGAACCGGCATCAGTTGCTCCAATACGGCTTGCGGCAGCTTGTCGGGAAGCATCAGTTTCGGCGGAACCGCCCAGGGCGCGGTCAATGCCGGAAGCTACACGGTGACGGGTTCCGGCCTGTATTCCAATCAGCAGGGCTACGACATCAGTTACGCCAATGGCACGCTGACAGTCAATCCCGCCAGTTTGGCTGTCACAGGCGTGAGCGCAAACAACAAGGTGTATGACGCCGGCACCACCGCCACCCTCAACGGCACGGCCAGCGTCACAGCCATCGCCGGCGACACGGTGAGCATCGCCGGCACCGGCAGCGGTGCTTTCGCCGACAAGAACGTGGGCAACGGCAAGGCCGTGACCGTCACCGGCTACATGCTGAGCGGCGCAGATGCCGCCAACTATGTCGTCGTGCAGCCCACGGGCCTGACCGCGAACATCACGCCGGCCAGCCTTGCCGTTGGCGGTGTGACGATCCAGGACAAGGTGTACAACGCCAGTGACGCCGCCACCATCAACGGCACGGCCAGCGTTGCAGCTTTCGCCGGTGATACGGTGAACGTGGCCGGCACGGGCATCGGCCGGTTTGCCGACAAGAACGTGGGCAACGGCAAGGTGGTTACCGTGACCGGCTACACGCTGGGCGGCGCCGATGCCGGCAACTACACCGTGGTGCAACCCACAGGTTTCACGGCAAACATCACGCCGGCAAGCCTGGCGGTTACGGGCGTGGGGGCCAACAACAAGGTCTACGACACAACGACCACCGCGACGCTGAGCGGGACAGCAGCGGTGACGGCTTTGAGTGGTGATACCGTGACCGTGGGCGGTACCGGCAATGGCGCCTTCACCAACAAGAATGTGGGCAATGGCAAGGCGGTGACTGTGACCGGCTACACGCTGGGCGGTGCCGACGCCGGCAACTACACCGTGGTGCAACCCACCGGCGTGACAGCCAACATCACGCCGGCAAGCCTGGCTGTTACCGGCGTAGGCGCAAACAACAAGGTCTACGACACGACCACCACAGCGACGCTGAGCGGAACAGCAGCGGTGACGGCTTTGAGTGGTGATGCCGTGACCGTGGGCGGTACCGGCAGCGGAAATTTCGCCAACAAGAACGTGGGTAACGGCAAGGCCGTCACCGTCACCGGCTACACACTGGGCGGCGCCGATGCCGGCAACTACACCGTGGTGCAACCCACGGGGCTGACCGCCAACATCACGCCGGCCAGCTTGACTGTTACGGGTGTAGGCGCAAACAACAAGGTTTACGACACGACCACCACAGCGACGCTGAGCGGGACAGCAGCGGTGACGGCTTTGAGTGGTGATACCGTGACCGTGGGCGGTACCGGCAATGGCGCCTTCACCAACAAGAATGTGGGCAATGGCAAGGCGGTGACTGTGACCGGCTACACGCTGGGCGGTGCCGACGCCGGCAACTACACCGTGGTGCAACCCACGAGCTTGACCGCCAATATCACACCGGCCAGCTTGACTGTCGCGGGTGTAGGCGCAAACAACAAGGTCTACGACACCACCACCACGGCCACGCTCAGCGGAACAGCGGCCGTTACAGCCCTGGGCGGCGATACCGTGACGGTGGGTGGCATCGGCAGCGGCACCTTCGCCAACAAGAATGTGGGCAATGGCAAGGCGGTGACTGTCACCGGCTACACACTGGGTGGAGCAGACGCCGGTAACTACACCGTGGTGCAGCCCACGGCGGTGACCGCCAATATCACGCCGGCGAGCCTGGCGGTGACGGGTGTGAGTGCAAACAACAAGGTCTATGACACCGCCACCACGGCCACGCTGAGTGGAACAGCCGCCGTTACGGCCCTGGGTGGCGATACTGTGACGGTGGGGGGCACCGGCAGCGGTAATTTCGTCAACAAGAATGTTGGCAATGGCAAGACCGTCACCGTCACCGGCTACACACTGGGCGGTGCTGATGCCGGCAACTACACCGTGGTTCAACCCACAGCTGTCACGGCCAACATCACGCCGGCCAGCCTGGCTGTCACGGGTGTAGGCGCAAACAACAAGGTCTACGACACCACCACCACCGCCACACTCAATGGCACGGCGGCCGTCGCGGCCCTGAGCGGTGATGTGGTGACGGTTGGCGGTGGCAGCGGCACCTTTGCCAACAAGAATGTGGGCAACGGCAAGACCGTCACTGTCACCGGTTACACACTGGGCGGTGCCGACGCCGGCAACTACACCGTGGTGCAACCCACGGGATTGACCGCGAACATCACGCCGGCTGGCCTGGCTGTTACCGGCGTAGGCGCGAACAACAAAGTCTACGACACGACCACCGCGGCGACACTCAACGGAACGGCAGCCGTCACGGCCCTGGGCGGTGACGTCGTGGCCGTGGCCGGCACGGGCAGCGGCAGCTTCGCCAACAAGAATGTGGGCAATGGCAAGGCTGTGACTGTTACCGGCTATACGCTGAGCGGTGCGGACGCCGGCAACTACACCGTGGTGCAACCCACGGCGGTGACCGCGAACATCACGCCAGCCAGCCTGGCTGTTACCGGCGTAGGCGCCAACAACAAGGTCTACGACGCAACGACCACCGCGACTCTCAACGGAACGGCGGCTGTTACGGCCCTGGGGGGTGATGTTGTGACGATTGGTGGTGGAAGTGGTGCTTTTGCCAACAAGAATGTGGGCAGCGGCAAGGCCGTGACGGTCACCGGCTACACGCTGGGCGGTGCGGACGCCGGCAACTACACCGTGGTCCAACCCACGGGGCTGACCGCCAACATCACCCCCGCCAGCCTCACGGTCACAGGTGTGAATGCTAACAACAAGGTGTACGACACCACAACTGCAGCCACGCTGAGCGGAACAGCTGCGGTGACGGCCTTGGGTGGCGACACGGTGACGGTAGGCGGCGCCGGCAGCGGCAGCTTCGCCAACAAAAACGTAGGCAATGGCAAGGCCGTGACCGTCACCGGCTACACGCTGGGCGGTGCCGACGCCGGCAATTACACCGTGGTGCAACCCACCAGCTTGACCGCCAACATCACACCGGCCAGCTTGACTGTCAGCGGTGTGAGTGCAAACAACAAGGTCTATGACACCGCCACCACGGCCACGCTGAGCGGAACAGCCGCCGTTACGGCCCTGGGTGGCGATACCGTGACCGTGGGCGGTACCGGCAGCGGAAATTTCGTCAACAAGAACGTGGGTAACGGCAAGGCCGTCACCGTCACCGGCTACACCCTCGGCGGCGCCGATGCCGGCAACTACACCGTGGTGCAGCCAACAGGTGTCACGGCCAACATCACGCCTGCCAGCCTGGCCATTACGGGTGTAGGCGCGAACAACAAGGTCTACGACACCACCACCACCGCCACGCTCAATGGCACCGCAAACGTCGCGGCACTGGGCGGCGACGTGGTGACGGTTGGCGGTGGCAGCGGCACCTTCGCCGACAAGAATGTGGGCAATGGCAAGGCTGTGACGGTCAGCGGCTACACACTGGGTGGAGCTGATGCAGGCAACTACACCGTGGTGCAGCCCACCGGCGTCACGGCCAACATCACGCCGGCCAGCTTGACTGTCACGGGTGTAGGCGCAAACAACAAGGTCTACGACACCACCACCACCGCCACACTCAATGGCACGGCGGCGGTCACAGCTCTGGGCGGCGATACCGTGACGGTGGGCGGCACGGGCAGCGGCAATTTCAACAACAAGAACGTGGGCAACGGCAAGGCCGTCACCGTCGCCGGCTACACTCTGGGCGGCGCCGATGCGAGCAACTACACCGTGGTGCAGCCCACCGGCGTCACAGCCAACATCACGCCGGCGAGCCTGGCTGTTACCGGCGTAGGCGCAAACAACAAGGTCTACGACACGACCACCACCGCCACACTCAATGGCACAGCAAACGTCGCGGCCCTGGGCGGCGATACCGTGACGGTGGGCGGTACCGGCAGCGGCACCTTTGTCAACAAAAACGTGGGCAACGGAAAGGCCGTGACAGTCACGGGCTACACACTGGGCGGCGCCGACGCCGGCAACTACACCGTGGTGCAGCCCACAGCTGTCACGGCCAACATCACGCCAGCCAGCCTGGCAGTCACAGGTGTGGGCGCCAACAACAAGGTGTATGACACCACCACCACGGCTACTCTCAATGGCACCGCAGGTGTTGTTGCCCTGGGCGGTGATGTCGTGACGGTGGGCGGCACCGGTAGCGGAACCTTCGCCAACAAGAATGTAGGCAATGGCAAAGCTGTGACCGTGACCGGCTACACGCTGAGCGGCGCCGACGCCGGCAACTACACCGTGGTGCAGCCCACTGCCGTTACGGCAAACATCACGCCGGCCAGCCTGGCGGTGACCGGTGTAGGGGCAAACAGCAAGGTGTATGACGCGAGTACTGCAGCCACCCTCAATGGCACGGCCGCTGTGGCTGCTTTGGGCGGTGACGTGGTGAGTGTGAGTGGCGGTAGCGGCACTTTTGCTGACAAGAATGTGGGCAATGGCAAGGTCGTGACCGTGGCCGGCTACACCTTGGGCGGAGCCGACGCCGGCAACTACACCGTGGTGCAACCTGCCGGTGTTACGGCAAACATCACACCAGCCAGCCTGGCCGTCACGGGCGTCGGGGCAAACAACAAGGTCTACGACACCACCACCAACGCCACGCTTAACGGAACGGCGGGGGTCACAGCCCTGGGCGGTGACGTGGTGACTGTGGGTGGTACCGGCAATGGCGCTTTCGTCAACAAAAACGCGGGCAACGGCAAAGTCGTGACGGTGACCGGCTATACGCTGGGCGGGGCCGACGCCGGCAACTACACCGTGGTGCAACCTACAGGTGTCACGGCAAACATCACACCGGCCAGCCTGGCTGTCACCGGTGTAAATGCGCAGAACAAGGTTTTTGACGGTACGACTGCGGCCACCTTGGGTGGTACCGCCGCCGTGGCGGCCCTGGTCGGTGACGTGGTTAGCGTCAGCGGCGGCAGCGGTGCTTTTGCCAACGCGAATGTGGGTAACGCAAAGCCCGTGACCGTGACAGGCTATACCCTGGGCGGGGTTGACGCGGCCAACTACACGGTGGTGCAACCGACCGGGCTGACGGCATCCATCACTCCCTTGCCTGTCACAGCTGTGCCCGCACGGGCGGGAACGCTTGGGCGGGGGGGCGCCGATGATGGTGCCGACGCCGCCATGCAACAGGCCGTGGATGGGACACGCTCCAAATCCGGCCTGATCGAGGTATCGCCCATCCTTCGGGTAACTCGCAGCGCAAGCGCCGATGCCTCCGGTGGAGACGAACTGGTGGTTTCCGGTGGGGCCGTCGAGGTGCTGCAGGATGTGGTTGCCACAGTAAGAAAAGATCCGCGCCTGCATATCGTTGACGGCGGCGTGCAGCTGCAAAACGGTGTGCTGGCCGCTCAAAAATAAATACGGCTACCCCACAAAAGTTTCCCCATGAAATGCAACGTATCCGGTAAGCACGCTGTGCTGCTGTTGGCAGCCGCGCCCCTGTTCGCGGTCCAGGCGGCTGATCCGCTGCCGGTTGATATCGGCACCATCCTCCGGCAGGTCCAGCCGTCCCAGCAAGCCGTCCCATCGCCCCGCGGAGAAAGGCCGCCCCTCAGCAATGAGGGGAATATCCCGCCGCCACCTGTGCGTCCCGCCGTGACGGTGGATGTCAAATCGATCAACATCATCGGCAACACCCTGTTTGAGACAGCCACGCTGCATGCACTGGTGGCCGATGCTGAAGGCAAAAGCCTGACGCTTGACCAGCTCGACGAAATGGCGGGGCGCATAGGCCAGTATTACCACAGCAGGGGCCAGACCTTTGCCCGGGCCGTGGTGCCTGCGCAGGTGATCCAGTCGGGCGTTGTTCGCTTTCTGGTGGTCGAGGCGCGCTACGGCAAGGTCGGCGTCAACAACCAGACGCGCGTGAACGACCTGCTGCTGCAGGCGACGGTAGCGCCGCTGCAAAACGGGCAGCCAGTCGACCAGGCCCTGCTGGACAAGTCCCTGCTGTTGCTGTCGGACATACCCGGCGTGGTGGTGCAGGCAACCTTAAGACCCGGCGACGGGATGGGCACCTCCGATCTGAGTATCGATACCACGCCCGGCCCGGCGGTTTCAGGAAGCCTGGTTGTGGACGACTACGGCAACAGCTATACAGGAAGAGCCCGCCTGGGCGGTACGGTGTACGTCAACAACCCTTTGAAGCATGGCGATGTCCTGAGCCTGAGCGGCCTGAATTCCGGGAAGGGGCTGAGCTACGGACGGGTGGGCTACGAATCATTGTTGAACGGCCAGGGCACCCGCGCAGGAGCCGCCTATTCCTTGCTGGATTACAAAATTGGCGGGTCTCTTGAGATACTTGGCGCGCATGGTTCCGCCGAGACCGGCAGCCTCTGGGGCAAGCATCCGCTGGTGCGAAGCCAGACGGTCAACCTCTATGGACAGATTCAATACGACACGGTGCAGTTGCGCGAGCGTGTAGACGTGGCGGGAATAAAAACAGACCGGCATCTCGACTCCTGGACGTCGAGCCTGACCGGGGACTGGCGGGACACCTTGCTGTCCGGCGGCATCAATACCTGGAGCCTGGGATGGACCCGGGGCAGGGTGGTTTTTGACGCTACAGAGGCGCAGCTGGACGATGCGGCCAGCGCACGAACGCAGGGCTGGTTTTCAAAGGCCAATCTGGGCTTCTCCCGCTTGCAGCGCCTCGGGCAAAACAGCACGCTGCATTTTTCATGGGCAGGCCAGTGGGCAAACACCAACCTCGATTCGTCACAAAAAATGTCCGTGGGCGGGCCCTATTCGGTGCGTGCCTACGATGTGGGTGCGTTGTCGGGTGATACGGGTTACCGCACAAGCGTCGAGCTGCGCTACGACCTGGGGCAGGTTGTCGGCGGCAAGCTCCAGGCGGTGGCGTTCTGGGACGGTGCCTACCTGAAAGTCAATCAACGACCCTGGGTGACAGGTGCCAACAGCGCAACGCTCAGCGGAGCGGGGGTTGGCCTTGACTGGACCGGGCTCAACCAGTGGCGGGCCCGTGCCTACCTGGCCTCGCCCCTGGGGTCGACACCCGAGCTGGTCAGGACGACAGATTCAACGCGTATGTGGACCGAGGTCGCCTACCGGTTTTGAAGGCTGCGCTGCTCGTGCCCATTCCTGGCTTGTCGTGCGGGGCTGTCAAATCGCGTAGCCCTGTAGTGCTATTAAATCAATAGCTGCTTGCGCTTTACCTGTATGGGCTACAACCTATTTTGTTGTAAAAATCAGATGCCCGCAGGCTTCTTGAGCGTCAGCATCCTGTCCTGGGCCTTGAGCACAATGGTTTTGACTTCTGCACCCTGCAGCACCGTCAGCCTGACTTCCGCGTCGGGTGCGGGCCGGTCCCACAGCTTTTTATAAAAAGCTTCGAGCGTGGCCACCTTGGCGTCGTCTACTGCCAGCACCACGTTGCCCGCCTCCAGCCCGGCCAGGTCCGCAGGGCTCTCCTTGCTGACCCGCAGGATCTGTATGCGCCCGCCCTGGTCATTGGAGGTGATGCCGAGCCATGGCCTGCGGCTTTTCATGCTGGCGCCTGAACGCTGCAGCTCCGCGAGGATGGGACGCAGCAAATCCACCGGCACAAACATATTGCCCGGCAGGCGGCGGTTTTCGCCTGTGGCATCGGACACCAGCAGCGAGCCTATGCCCATCAACTCACCTTTCTGGTTGAAGAGCGGGGCGCCGCTGTGGTTGCCGCCACTGGCCATGATAGGTGGGCTGGTGAACAGCGCCGATTCGATGTGGTATTCCCAGCTGCCGGAGAACGCGCGCCGGCTGACCAGCCGGGTCATGCTCACGTCGCCGTCCTCATCAGCCTGCGGGCCGGTGACGGCCATCAGCGGTTCGCCGGGCTGCAGGTCTTTACCGTTGCCCAGCGCTGCCACGCCCACACCGCGCAGTGGCAGCAAGGGGCGCAACAGCCCGAAGCCGGTAGCCAGGTCATAGGCAACGGCGCGCGCCGGCAAGGTGCGGTTGTCTTGCGTCACGATCTCGATGTGTTCGGCTTCCAGCATCAGGTAGCCGATGGTGAGGATGAGCCCGTCCTGGTTGATTTGCACACCTGAGCCGGCGCGGCGCAGGCCCAGCGTTTCGGCCGAGCGTGCATCTTCCATCGCCGTGACCTTGACGCCGACCACCGCCGTTGTAGCGCGGGTTAGTGCGTCCATCATGGCCTGCGCCGCCGGGGGCTGCACAGTGGCCGCGTGCGCGGTGCTGGCAAGCCAGGGTGTGCCGGACAGCAATAAGCTTGAAAGGAGGATGTAGAGCCGCTGACGCAAGGTGCACATGACAGACTCCTGAACGGCAGGAACAATCCCAACCACAGCTCAAGAATGCACGTTAATAAATGGCGTTACAAGCGGTAAGGTCAAAAGAATCTTGAGAAGCGTGTAACAAACAATCAGCTCATTCATTGCCCCAACCCGCCAAGTCTCATTTGTTGACCTCAGCAGGCTCCCCAAAAGGAGGGGAAAAGGGGAAGGGGTTGTGAAAAATTTCTAGTCAGCGAAGTAGCACCGCACAAGGTTCAAAAGCAATATCTATTTCCAGTGCTTTGGAAATGTCTAAGTAATTAGTACCTAAATCGATATGGAAAATAAGGTAACTGCTGCCGCAAATTCTGTAGATTGCGATACAGTTCGGAACAAATAACAGGGGGAGGCCCCGCTACAGGCGCCTTGGGACATGACAAACAACAAAGCTTATCGAATGCGTCAGGATGACCGCGCGGACTTGCATCCCTTTGCATGTGTGGCGACAACAAACTATGGATGCGGGAGCACACAGCAGAATGCACGCTGACCTGGCTTTGAAAATGATGTCGGACCTATTCTGGATGGGATTCCTGGTGTGCCTGCCCGTTCTTGGCTTGACCATGCTCACAGGTTTGCTGATCAGCATTGTTCAAGTGGTTACGCAGGTGCAGGAGATGTCCCTGACCTTTGTACCCAAGCTGATGACGGCTGGCATTGCGCTTGTCGTGTTTGGCCCCTGGATGTTGCGCAAGCTCAGTGCTTACTTTACTCAGCTGTGGGCAGGTATTCCTGCCATGTTTTAGCCCAGGTCGCCACGCGTGATTGCTGAACTTGGAGCCGGATGGTCTTGGGTTTCCCAGAAATGGGCATTGCCACCTTTGGAGGCGGTGATCCTGCTTTCGATACGGGTTGCCGGTGTTTTTATCCTGACGCCAGTTTTCTATGCCATGCCCATACCGACGACGGTGCGGGTGTTGATGCTGCTGTCGCTGTCGTTCATCATTGCGCTGGGGTTTACACCGGTCGGAAGCGGCCATATCGCCAATCATGCGACGCTGTTTACGTCCGCACTGGCGGAGCTCGCGCTGGGCGCGACGCTCGGGCTCGGTGTGCTGCTGGCGTTTGCGGCCTTTGATGTCGCCGGGCGGATTCTTGACATCCAGATCGGGTTCGGCATCGCGCAAGTGTTCGATCCCGTCACTCGGCGGCAGGTGCCGATCCTGACCTCCGCCTTCAACACATTTGCCGTGCTGCTGTTCTTCCTGCTGGCCGGCCATCATGCTTTGCTGCGAGGCATCGCATTCAGCGTTGAGCGGTTTCCCGTGGCAGCGCAGTGGTCGGCTGCCTACGGCCTGGTCGCGATGCTCAAACAGGTGAGCGCCTTGTTCACGCTGGGATTTGCCCTGGTCGCGCCCGTGGTTTTCTGCCTCTTCATGGTTGAAATGGCGCTCGGCGTTGTCGCGCGAAACCTGCCGCAGATGAATATGTTCGCCATCGGCATTCCCGTGAAAATCGTTGTCGGGCTCATCACGCTGTCCCTGTGGTTTGCCGGCGTAGGTGGCGTCATGACGCGGGTTTACCGCAGCATCTACACGACCTGGGATTCCATGTTGTCCCAGGATGCGTCTCAAAGCACATTTGCGCCGGGAGCCGTCCATGGCCGATGAGCAAGACCTTGACCGCAATGAAGCGGCGACGCCTCACAAGCTTCTCAGGGCGCAGGAAAAAGGGCAGGTCGCCAAAAGCCCGGAAGTCATTTCGGCGCTGGTGTGGACGGTGGCTTCCGTTTACCTGACATGGAAGGGCTGGGACAGCGTCAGGGACCAATTCGTTTTCGACCAGAGCCTGTTGCTTCGCATCGCTGGTCTGGATCCCAATGGCGGAGCGCTGTGGCCTCTTGCATCCCAGGTGGTCAAGGGGGCAATGATGCAGCTGCTGCCTTTTTTCGCCGTCATCATGCTCACCGCCGCGCTGGCCAACCTGATGCAGACAGGGCCGATGTTCACCACGGATCCCCTCAAGGCGGATTTCGACAGGCTCAATCCGGTCAACGGGTTCAAGAAAGTGTTTTCGATGCGAACCCTGTTTGATGCGGCAAGGGCCTGCATCAAGCTGATGCTTCTTGCCGGTGTTTCCTGGTTCGCGCTCAAAAGCCTGGCGCCTCACTTCTTTGGCGTGGCCGGCCTTTCACCGCTGGCTTACCTGCGCACCTTGCTCCAGGACGCGGCCTCTTTGAGCATGAAGATGGCTTTGATTCTGGTGATGATCGCCGCCGTGGACTGGATGTACACACGGCGCGAGTTCTCCAAAAAGATGAAGATGAGCCGCAGGGAACTGAAAGACGAATCAAAAAACCGGGAAGGTGATCCTCGCATCCGTGCGCGGCTCAGGGAGCTGCGTCGGGAAGCGCTGAAGCGCACACTAACGGTGCGCAACACAAAAAATGCCGATGTGTTGTTGACGAATCCGACGCATGTGGCGGTCGCCTTGCGCTACAGGCATGGCGAGATGTCGTCTCCGCAGATGGTGGCCAAGGGCGCCGGCCGGGTCGCAGGAGCCATGAGAAAAATAGCGAGCGAGAACAACATCCCCATCGTGCAAAACCCCGTTCTGGCCCGCAGGCTCTTCCGCGAGCTTGCTGTGGAACAGCATGTGCCCCAAGCCATGTATGCCGAAGTGGCGCGAATCATCGTCTGGGTCTTTGCCATGCGCGAACGCCGGCAGGGGATGGCCGCGACATGAAAGCCCTGCAGGGTTTCCTCACCAAACACAGCGACATCGTTATGGTGCTGCTGGTGCTGGGTGTACTGGTGGTATTGTTCGCGCCCATCCCGAGCCCGCTACTGGACTTCCTGATCCTGCTGAACTTCAGCTTCGCGTTTTTGATTCTGATGCTGACGTTCTACATGGCGCGACCTGTCGAGTTTTCGACGTTCCCTTCGCTGCTGTTGATTGCCACCCTGTTCCGGCTGTCGCTGAACGTCGCCGCCACCCGCCTGATTCTTTCGGACGGCGACGCTGGCCGGGTGATCGCCGCTGTGGGCTCCTATGTTGTTGGCGGGAACTACGTGATCGGCCTGATTATTTTCCTGATCCTGATCGTCGTCCAGTACGTGGTGATCACCAGCGGCGCTCAGCGCGTCTCCGAGGTGGCCGCCCGATTCACGCTGGACAGCATGCCCGGCGCGCAAATGAGCGTGGACGCGGATCTGAACATGGGTTTCATTGACCAGGCCGAAGCGCAGCGCCGCCGCAAGAACATCGAGAAAGAGGCGGCTTTTTACGGCGCGATGGACGGCGCAAGCAAGTTCGTTAAAGGCGACGCCATCGCGGGCATCCTGATACTGCTCATCAACATTGTGGGAGGCTTGCTGATCGGTATCATGCAGCGCGGCCTGCCGTGGGGTGATGCGCTCAAAACCTATACCCTGCTGACCATAGGCGATGGCATCGTGACCCAGGTGCCGGCGCTGGTCATTGCCCTGGGAACCGGGATCATTGTTACCCGTTCGGCTTCGGATGCCAACCTGAGCAAAGAGGCTTTGCGGCAGATCACCTCATTTCCCAAAACATTGCTGCTGGTGGCTACAGCCCTGGCGGGCCTGTTGATCCTGCCTGGTATTCCTGCGGTCCCCACGCTCATACTGCTTTGTCTTTCGGGGCTGGGCGCCTGGATGGTGTATCGCGGGGCGCATACCGGTGCCATTGCCAGGGAAGAAGCGGCGGCGGGCCAGGAGGGAAAATCGGCTGACGGCAGTGACGCTGGCGGCAAGGACGATCCCTATGCACACCTGACCGTTGAACCCATCGAGGTCCAGGTGGGTTCCCGCTGGGTTCCTCTGGTGAACGAAAAGGGTGGCTCTTTCCTCGAAAGAATTGCCGCCTTCCGCCATCAGCATGCGCAGGAGCTTGGGCTGGTCTTGCCACGCATACGCTTCAAGGATGCACCGCGCCTTGGGCCGGACCGATACGAGATTTACCTTGACGGGGCCCTGAGTGCCAAGGGTGAGGTTCGCGCGGACCACCTGCTTGCCATTCATCCTCAGGGCGACGTGACAGCCATTTCCGGAGAAGTCACGAAAGACCCCACCTACGGCCTGCCGGCCGTTTGGATAGAAGAGTCACAGCGGGATGCGGCCACCCGCGCCCGGTTCACGCTGGTGGATGCCTCCAGCGTTTTCATGACGCACCTCACCGAGGTCTTGCGGCGCGAATCCTCCACACTGCTGACACGGGCCGAAACCGACCGCCTGCTGGGCCGGGTGCGCCAGAACCAGCCCGGCCTGGTCGAAGAACTTGTGCCGACAGTCCTTTCGATCAGCGACGTGCAAAAGGTGCTGCAGAACCTCCTCAAAGAGAAGGTTTCGATACGGCATATGGAGGCGATTCTGGAAACTCTCACGGACGCTGGCCGGCAATCCAAGGAGACCGGCTACCTGACGGAGGTTGTGCGCCACAGGCTGGGTTCCGCGATATGCCAGGGCTTGCTCGGGGAGGCCAATGCGTTGCACGTTCTCACACTCGACCCGGCCATTGAAAGTCGCTTCATTCAAGGCGTGCAAAATTCCCGTGCCGAGGGTTCCAGCCAGGCCGCGGGTCAGTTCGTCCTGGAACCGCAAATGGCCGAAAAATTCATCGGCAAACTGGTGCAGCAAGCGGAAAAGATGATGAAAAGCAATTTGCTGCCAGTGCTGCTCTGCTCTCCCGAGCTTCGCCGGCACGTGCGTGCCTTGTCCGAGCGGGTAATGCCGCATCTGCGTGTGCTGTCCATGGCCGAGATCCCGCACAACATCGAACTCAAGTCGTATGGTGTGGTGAGCTTTTAAGCAACCCGTGCATTTTTGTCCTGCAACTCAATCCGAACCATGACCAATATTCTCTCCGTCGCTTTGCAAAGCATGCACCAGGACAGCATCCGTCTTGAAAGGGTCGGCATGAACCTGGCCAACGCCTTGACCATAGGCTACAAGCGGGAGGTCGTTTCGGTCCAGCCCACCCCCTATTCCCAACTCGGCGCCTCCTTCTCCGCGCAGGTCGATGCGTTGTCGCAGCAGGTAGACGCGACCGGCGGCCTGCTGAAAACGCAGACGGACCTTCGCCCCGGCACACTCAAGTCCACCGGACAAAATCTGGATCTCGCGTTGGACGGAGACGGCTTCTTTGAGGTCTCAACGGCGTCCGGCCCGGCCTACACGCGGCAGGGTTCCTTCCACCTGGACGGTCAGGGGCGGTTGGTGAATGCCCAGGGACACCCGGTGATGGGTAAAGGCGGCGCCATCTTTTTGACGACACGCAATCCCTCGATTGATTCCAGGGGCTATGTATTTGAAGGCCCCAAGTCCGGAGCAGCCGGCATTGCCGCCAACCGCTTGTCCGCGCAAGAGCCGGTGGCCCAGCTCAAGGTGATGCAGCTAGAGGCGTCGCAGACGCTCCGGCATCTCGGGGAGGGGCTTGTCGCTTCGGAGAGTCCGGCCGGCATGATGAACGATGTCGATGTCCAGGTACGCCAGGGCTTTCTCGAAAACTCCAATGTTTCGTCCATGCAGGAGATGGTGCAACTGATGCAGACGATGCGGCATTTCGAGTCGATGCAAAAGGTCGCGACAGGTTACGACGAAATGATGGGGACAGCCATTCGAAAGCTCGGCGATCTTGCCTGAGCCCGTTTTCACTACACACAAACCAGAGGAGTTTTATGTTCGATGCGCTCTATATTGGTGCGACCGGCATGCAGGCCCAGCAGATGAATGTGGACACGATCGCCAACAATCTGGCCAACGTCAACACCACGGGATTTAAAAAAGGCCGACTGACGTTCTCGGATCTGGTCACGCGTTCGGCCGCGCCGCTCCCTTTGGCGAATGCCGGCGCGCCGCAGGGCCTCATGGATGCGGTTACGAGAGTGGGGGCGGGCGTTGGCATAGGCGGCATGGCCAAGCTTTTCGACATGGGCGACCTCAAGAAAACGGAGTCCGCGTTCGACGTTGCAATTGAAGGTGACGGCTTCATGGAGGTGACTTTGCCTGATGGGTCACAGGCTTATGCGCGCGGCGGCACGCTGAGGGTCAACAAGGAGGGCCTGCTGGCAACCCAGGCAGGCTATGCGCTGAAACCTGGCCTGAGCATTCCCGACAATGCGCAGGCCTTGCTGATCGACACGGATGGCACCGTGCGGATCCGTTTGGCGAATCAGGCCACGCCTGTGGAGATCGGGCAGATTGACCTGGTGCGATTCTCCAATCCGCAAGCTCTGTTGGCGCAGGGGGACAACCTCTACCGGCCGACCGAGGCCGCCGGCGACCCGGTCGTCGGCAAACCTGGAGAAGAGGGCTTGGGGCGGATTGCCCAGGGATTTCTGGAAGGCTCCAACGTCAAGCTGGTCGACGAGATGGTGAACCTGATGATCGCGCAGCGCGCTTATGAAGCCAGCGTCAAGGTTGTGCAGGCATCCGACGAGATGCTCGGCATGGTCAATGCGCTGCGCCGCTAAGAAAACACTGATGCGTGGTGTTCGCTTTTTTGGGTTCCTGCCTTCCGGTGTCGAGGCGGCGGGTCTCTGCCTGCTTGCGCTCTGGGCGGCTCCCGCGCAGCCTCTTCAGGCACAAACCGCTGCGAGCATGGCGCGTATCAGCCTGCCGGAGCATGTGCAGGTCAGCCACAGCGACGTGCGCTTGGGCGACGTTGCCAGCCTTGCCAGCCCGGACCCGGCGACCTTGCGGCGCCTGATGGCTTTGCCGCTGGGCCGCGCGCCGCGTGCCGGCCAGTCCTTTGTCCTGGAACGGGATGTCCTTGCCCGGTGGATACGGGGTCACGCGGGCCTTCAAGGAGATCAAATCACCTGGCAGGGCGCTGCGTTCACTGACATCAGCCTGCGCAGCCGCGACATACCCGGCGAGGATATCGTCGCCCTCGCGGACAAGACACTCCGGCAGCAACTGCGCGGCCAACTACCGGCCGGCACTCGCATCGAACTGCAGCCGGTGACCGTGCCGCGCGACCTGGTAGTCGCCGATGAACTGGTGGAGATCAATCCCCGTGCTCAGGGTGCGGCGGCACTGGCTTCCAGAATGACGGTCTGGATCGATGTGGGCAGTGCTGGCAGAGTGCAAAGATCGGTGGCGGTCGTTTTTGAGGTTGTGGTCTACGGGCCGGTGGTGGTTGCCACCAGAGACATTCCCGCAGGTGCGTCCCTCCTGGCGGGCGATGTGGAGCTGCGTGAACAAAACATTGCCGCAGCCGCAGCTTCGCAGAAAAATCCGGCGCGCCAGTTTTCTGACGGCCAGCGTTTGCGCCGCCCGATTCGGGCCGGCGAAACCTTGACGGCGGCCCACACGGAAGCCGTTCCCGATGTGGCGCGCGGGAGCTGGGCCGTGCTCGAAACGCGCCAGGCCGGCCTGAATGTGCAGAGCCGTGCGGAAGTGCTGCAGGACGGCCGCGCCGGCCAGATGGTTCAAGTCAAGCCCGTCAATGCTACGGCCAGTTTGTTAGCCCGGGTCGCAGGCCCGGGCCGTGTGGAGATGTACCCATGATTTTTTCAGCTTCCAAACCTGGCAATGAATTGCGGAACAACTTTGCAGCCGCGCGCCTGGCCGCGTTGGGGCTGGTGCTGTGCTGCTGGGCCTGCCTGTCGCATGCGCAGGGAGTCAGCCTCTACGATGAAAAGACTTATCGCCCCTTGACGGCCGACAACAAGGCCTTTCGCGTGGGAGATGTCCTCACCGTTCAGGTGTTTGAAAACTCCAGTGCCAGCAGCAGCGCGGACACGGACACCCGAAGAAAAAACAGCCTGTCGGCGGACCTGAGCCACCGTGGTGAAAGCAAAGCCCAGACGGGCGTCAACGTGGCCAGCGACTTTGACGGCGGGGGGCGCACCCAGCGCGCCAACCGGCTATTGGTCACGCTGTCGGTGACGGTTCGCGAGATTTTGCCTAACGGCGACATGGCAGTGACGGGCGAGCAGATGCTGACGGTCAACCAGGAACCGCAACGCGTCACGCTCGAGGGGCGCGTGAGGCCCGTGGACGTGTCCGACGGCAACATCGTTCTTTCCACGAGATTGGCCGACGCGAAAATCACCTATGTCGGCGAGGGCGATATCGCTGAACGCAACCAGCGGCCCTGGTGGCGGAAATTGCTCGATTGGACAGGGTTTTGAAAATGGCGCTCACTTCATTTCTGCAGTCGAGGTTTGTCTCCCGGCTTCGTATCATTCCGGTACTCATTTGCTGTGCGCTCTGTCTGGTGGCACCGGCTTCGCATGGTCAGACTGGCCTGATCCGAATCAAGGACTTGGGCAAACTCCAGGGGTGGCGAGACAACGCATTGACGGGTACCGGCATCGTGACCGGCCTCGCCGGAACGGGCGACTCACCGACGAACCGGGCCACCCGGCAGGCATTGTCCAATGCGATGTCCCAGTTCAATCTCAGCGTGCCGCCTGAACAGATCCAAAGCCGGAATGTGGCTGTCGTCATGGTCAGCGCTTCGCTGCCGAGTTTCGCCCGGCCCGGCGACACATTGGACATCACGGTGTCTTCGACAGGCGACGCACGCAGCCTGGTGGGCGGCAGCTTGTTGCAAGTGCCGTTGAAAGCGGCGAACGGCCGTGTCTATGCACTGGCGCAGGGGCCGCTGTCGGTTGGAGGCTACCGTTATGATTCCAACGGCAACGTGTTGCAGAAGAACCACCCGACAGTGGGAGCGGTGCCCAATGGCGCGACCGTTGAGGTCGGCACGGCCAAAGCCCCCATGGAGCCCGGATCCACCGGCACCGCCATTCCCAACGTAACCTTCCTGCTTGCCGAGCCGGACTACACCACGGCGAACCGGATTGCGTTGGCCATCAACACCCAGCTGGGTGCCAACCTGGCCCAGGCGCGCGACGCCTCAGGCATCGACATCGATGTGCCGGAAAGCCAGCGCGGCAGCCTGGTAGCTTTCCTGTCGCGCCTGGAGTCCGTCACGGTCGAGCCCGACAGGCGGGCCAAAGTGGTGATCAACGAACGCACGGGCACAGTCGTTGCGGGCGGGGATGTGCGCATCGCCAAGGTAGCCATCACCCATGGTGATTTGAAGATTGCCATCACCGAGCAGAACGGCGTTTCGCAACCCTTCTTTATCGGCGAGGCCGGGCCGGGCGTGCGCACCGCCTTGGTTAGCAATACCCGGATCGACGTGGATGAGCGCAACGGCCCGGGTTTTGTGGCTGGCGGAACCACTGTGACAGACCTGGTCCAGTCGCTCGCCAAACTAAAGACCAACACCCGCGACATCATCTCGATTCTGCGGGCCGTCAAGGCTGCCGGCGCCCTGCATGCCGAACTCGTCGTCCAGTAGTTCCGACGTCTACACCAGAGGTACACCCATGTCCAACAGTATCGAATCCATTACGACGGCCGCGCTGTCATTGGCGCTTGACGCGGCTTCGGCAAGGCAGCAAGTCATTGCCAACAACATCGCCAACGCGAATACGGAAGGCTTTGTGCCGCAGGCCCTTGACTTCGAGGGCCAGCTTGAACAGGCCCGCAGAGCCCTGCGCGAACGCGGCCGGCTCGACGAGGCGGCGTTGGGAGACATGAAGTTCCGGCAACAACCGATGCTGCGCATCGACGGCCAGCCGGCGCGCGTAGAGCTGGATGTCGAGGTGGGGAACATGGCCCGTAACGCGGTCCAGTACCAGGCGCTGGTGAAAGGGCTTTCGCGCCACCTCGCCATGCTTTCGTCGGCAGCGACGGAAGGCAAGAAATAGTTCGACCGATCACTCACGTATTGGACCTGCACCTATGGATTACTCCGATTCCTTTGCCATCAGCGCCGCCGGCATGAGCCTGGAGCGCACGCGCGCCGACGTGGCCTCACTCAATTTGGCCAATGCCAACACCATTCAAGAGACGGGCGGTCCCCAGTACCGGCCGCTCCGCGTGGTGGCTCGAGCTGCCGCGATGGTGGCATCCGGCTCACCGGCATTCGCTGATCTTTTCAGCCGCGGGGTTAACGGTGCAGGCCTGACCGGTACATCGGCACCTGCCGTGGTGTCGGTTGAGCCGACTGATTTGCCGCCACGAATGGTCTATGAACCGGGTCACCCGCTGGCCAACGACAAGGGTTTTGTGGCTTACACCGGTGTGGATAGCGCGACCGAGATGGTGACGCTGATGAGCGCCATGCGCTCCTATGAGGCCAACGTGGCAGCGATGAATTCGGCACGCACCATGGCTTTGAAGGCACTCGAAATTGGAGGCGCATGATGAGCACCGAAATGATCGCACCCATTGCCGCGGCAACAAGCGTCGACATTTCCCAGTTCCAGCCGATGAGTGAAAGACTGCAGGGCGCGGGGTCCTTCGGCGCCATGGTCACCCAGGGCCTGCAGCAGGTCAACGAACAGCTGCTCGCCACGCAGGGCGATCTCCAGGCGCTGGCCGTGGGGGACGTCCAGAACCTGCACCAGGTCATGATCCGCATGGAAGAAAGCCGGATTGCTTTTCAGCTGATGATGCAGGTTCGCAATCGCCTGCTTGAGGCGTACCAGGACGTCATGAAGATGCAGATATAGCCACGGGGCTTGTTCGAACCTGTTTTAAAGAAGAAAGCTGAAGCAATGATCGATTTCTGGAAAGGGCTCACCCAGCCGGCGCGTGCGCTCCTGGTTGGAGCGCTGGTGTTGTTCCTGGGCGCTGTGGTCTTTTTTGCATGGTGGGCGTTCAGAGTGGAATACCAGGTGCTGTTCACTGACCTGAAGCCCCAGGATGCGCTGGCGATGACAACGGAGCTCGACAAGCAAAAGATGCCCTATCGCCTCGCCGAAAGCGGTTCGACCATTCTTGTCGACAAAACGCAGGTGCACGCAACGCGCATCAAGCTGATGGGCAAGGAAATCCCCTTACAGGGAGTGGTCGGGTTTGAGCTGTTCAACAATACCGATTTCGGCATGACCGAATTCGCCCAGAAGATCAACTATCAGCGAGCGCTTCAAGGCGAGTTGACACGAACCATCCTGTCCCTGGCGGAGGTCAGCGACGTGCGCGTCCATCTGGCGCTTCCGGAGCAGGGCCTGTTCAAGCAGGCGAGCAGTAAACCGAAGGCCGCCATTACCCTGACGCTCAAACAGGGCCAGAACCTGCGTCCCGAGCAGGTTTTCGGAATTCAGCACCTCGTCGCTTCAGCGACACCGGGAATGACCTCTGCCGATGTCGCCGTCGTCAACCACCAGGGCATCGCGCTGAGTCGAGTGGCCACCAATGCCGAAAACGGCGCGGCGCTCGCAAACAGCTCAAGCCGGCTCGACCTTAAAAAAGAAACCGAAGATTACCTTGCCCGCAAGGCGGCCTTGGTGCTGGACCAGAGCTTTGGCGCGGGCCAAGCGCTCGCCAGTGTGGACGTCCTGTTAAACATGGATCAGATACGCATCACCACCGAAGAAGTGATTTCGGCGCCGGGGCAAGAAAACAAGCCGCCTGCCGGCGTGGTGGTGCGCGAACGCGAGTCTGTGCGCGATACCGGGGTGGCGCCGCTCGACGCGCGTACTGGTACTGGCGTGAATGGCAGCGTACAACGGGAAGTGGAATATCAGGTTGGGCGAAGGGTCGAGCAGGTGGTCAGCCAGCCGGGGTCGATACGCCGCATACAAGTGGTGGCCGTTGTGCGCAAAGCGCTGGACGCCGCCGACGAAGAGCAAGCCCGGAAAGTCATTGCCGCAGCTGTGGGGGCTTCACTCGAACGGGGCGACACCGTAGTTGTGCAGAGCCTGAAGAATGGCGCCCTTCCCCTGCCGGCAATTCCTGACGTTGCTGGCGATTCGCCTCGAGCCACAGGGCCAGGCGCTGCGGCGTCGGGCGAAACGCCGACGCCCGTCGTGGCGATAGCGGGATTGCTGCTGGTGATGCTGTGCGGCTTGGTGTGGTTTCTGCTGCAAAAGCGCAAAACCGCCGATCCCGCGATGACCGAAGAGCAGCGCGAATCGGCGTTGCGGCAGGTCCGGGCCTGGATGCAGCAGGAAGCCCCGCCCGCAGGACTGAAGCCATGAGACCGGAATCCTCTTCCAATGCGCGGCAGGCTGCATTGACCTTGCATGCCATGGCGCCGCACGACGCCGCATGGCTGTTGCAACAACTCCCTGCTATCGAGGCGGCCGAGTTGCAATCCTTGCTGGAGGAGTTGCGCGACCTGGGCATCCCTTCCGACCCGAGGCTTCTTGACGAGCTGCGCCTGGGCGATGCGGCACCACAGGAGTCTGCTCCTGCGGGCCACGCTCATATCGATGAACTGTCCGTCGAAGCCCTGATGTATGCGCTTGACGCGGCACGTGTGGATCTGTTGCTGCCCCTCCTGAAACCTGAACCTGTTGCGTTGCTGGCCTTCCTGCTCTCTTTGAAATCCTGGTCTTGGGCCGATTCCCTGCTGGCGGCACTTGAGACGCACAGGCGGCTCTCTTTGCGCCTGCAGGTCGACAGCCTGGACAGCAGAGCTGGGGCGACCCCAGACCAGGCCGCTCAGCTGCGGCTCGGGCTATTGCGGCGCTTGCTGCGACGCTACCGAACCGTCGAGGCCTCAGCGTCCCCGCAGAACGCGACCAGCGCGCACCGGGGCGGTTTTGCACGCTGGTGGCAGGAACGGCGCCGGTTCTGGTCCAGCATCATTGCACCCATGAGGGCCTACAAGTGAGCCCGGAAGGTTTTGTTATCAGAGGCGCCGTGGAGGGCGCGCCGCTCGAGCTGCGCGTGGCGTCGCGCGCGCCTGCAGTGCTGCCCTTGCAGCGTCCGATGGCCGATAAATCAGCGACCCTGATGACCGGCCGCGCGTTGCAGGAGCCTGATGCGGGCCTCGGACAGGTCCGGCAGGAAGCGCGCACCCTCGGGTACGAGGCAGGCAGGGTTCAGGGTCAAAAAGACGGTTATGAGGCGGGCATGAAACAGGCGCTGGAGCGCGCTGAACAGGAGCGCCATGCGCTTCTTGAAGACCATGAGGCTGGCCAGCAGAAGCTGGTCGATGCGCTGGCAAAGATCAGGCAAATGGCTGATGCGATAGTTGGGCAGAAAAACCGCTTTCTGGATGACGCCGAGGATGACATGGTGGCGCTCGCTTTTGAGGCGTTTTGCCGGGTGCTGGGCGAAACGGTCCCCACCCGGGACATGCTGAAGGCGGGCGTGGTGAACGCGCTCGCCCATTGGCGAGGAAAAGCGGCGCTCGAAATTCACGTCCACCCCGAAGACCTGCAGTGGCTTGAAGCGGATACAGATTTGGGAGCCCGCATCGCATCACAGAGAAATCACACAACGCGGTGGGTTGCCAGCACTGAGGTCGCCTTGGGCGGCTGCATGTTGCGTTCCCCCGAGGGCGCGCTCGACGCCCGCCTTGATGTGCAGGTTGAGGCGCTCAAAACAATGCTGCTTCAGACCCGGGCGACACGCCGAGCGGAGCGCCCGGCATGAACTCCAACCCGGGCTCCCCGGCCGTTTCCGACCTGGCAGGCCAGGCCGCCAGTCCGGGGCTGAGCGCCTATCGAAAAGCTGTACGGGAGCAGGAACTGATGAGGCGTGTAGGCTGGGTGCGCCAGGTCCAGGGTTTGGCCATCCAGGCGCAAGGGCCGGACGCCGTGGTGGGCGAGTTGTGCCGGATCCGTCCGCGCCTGGCGCCCCATGACCCGTCGGGATCGGACCCGGCAGGCGATTTGTTTTCGGCGAATGCGGGGGTATTGGCCGAGGTAGTGGGTTTGCATGCCGGCCATGTCACGCTGCTTCCTTATGGCTCGCTTCAGGGCGTCAGCGCTGGCGCCGAGGTGGTTGCACTGGGCCGGGCATCGACCTTTGGGGTGGGTCCTGCCCAGATTGGCCGCGTGATAGACGGCTTTGGTGAGCCTCTGGATGGCGGTGCGCGGCCTGCCACGGTTCGCGACGTCCCCTTGCACGGCGCGCCCGTCAATCCCATGAAGCGACCGCCGGTTGCCCGCATCATCGAAACCGGCATTCGGGCGATCGACGGCCTGCTTACTTTGGGCCAGGGCCAGCGCGTCGGAATCTTCGCGGGAAGCGGCGTCGGAAAGAGCACTTTGCTCGGCATGATTGCGCGTCATGTCAAGGCCGACATCAACGTCATCGCGCTGATCGGCGAACGCGGGCGGGAAGTCCGGGACTTTATCGACAAGCAGCTGGGGCCCGAGGGTCTGCAGCGGTCCGTTGTTGTAGTCGCTACCGCAGACCAACCCGCACTGGCCCGGATTCGCGCCGCCCATGCGGCCGTCGCGATCGCCGAATACTTCAGGGACCAGGGACGGCAGGTCCTTCTCACCATGGACTCGGTCACCAGGCTGGCGATGGCTCGCCGTGAAGTCGGCCTCTCGGCGGGTGAACCACCCACAGCGCGGGGCTATACGCCCTCGGTGTTTGCCGAGTTGCCGCAACTGTGCGAACGCTTCGGAACATCGGACAGCGGCGGTGCGATCACGGCCTTGCTGACGGTTCTTGTCGAAGGTGACGATTTCAACGAACCCATCTCGGACAACCTGCGCGCCATACTGGACGGCCACATCGTGCTGTCGCGCTCGCTGGCCCATACCGGCCAATATCCCGCTATCGACGTTCTGCAAAGCACCAGCCGTTTGCGCACGGACCTCACGGATGCCGCCGAGCGTGAGCTTGTCAACCGCGTGACCCGGCATATTTCACTGATGGAGCGCAATCGCCAGATGGTGGAGATTGGCGCTTATGAAGCCGGAACCAATCCGCAACTGGACAAGGCTCTGCGGCGTGACACGGCACTTCGAGAGTGGATGACGCAACGGGACGGTGGTTTTGACCGGCCACGTGCGCTGGAGCAGTTGCGGGCCTGCATGGCTGAAGCCGTAGCTGTTCCGGCAGCCATGCCGGGCATCAAAGCGGGAGGCTCGAGATGAATCTGCCGGGTTACAAAAATTCGGGAAAAGGCGATTTGCGCGGGTTCAAATATCCGTTGGAGCCTTTGGCCAGGCGAGCCCAATGGGAGCTTGACGAGCTGAACGGAAAACTTGCCAAAGCGCAGCACGAACTGGCCTCGGCACGGGCCGCGCTGAGCGCCACGAAAAGTCTGCACAGGCAGACATCCGAGAAGCTGGGGCAGCAGCTCCAGGTGCGCCTGGACGCTTCGATGCACCAGGCCGGACTGCTCTACCTGGCGCAGCTGCAGGCTTCGATGGAGAAGATTCAGGCACAAGTGGCCGTGCTGGACAAGGCACGCGATGGCTTCTTGCTGCTGTGCCGGGCGGCCGAAACCCGGCTTGAAGGGTTTCGGTCCCACGAATCGGCCGTCATCGATACTTACGTGCGTGAGCAGTCGCGCCTTCACGCGACAGAAGCCGACCGGGACTGGATGACGCGCGAGGCCTTCAACAGGGCGCCCGCGACCTCCCCGACTGAACCCGGAGGCGGCGCATGAGTTCTCCGTTGTTCCCGCTCCGGGAAGATCCTGGAGCGTTGCGACTGGTGGCCAAGGCTGGGGCGGGATTGCAGCAAGCGGCTGCCGGCGATCAGCCGCAATCGGCCGGTGCCTGGAATCGCGAGATGGAGCGGGCGCAACTGGACACCTGGTTCAAACCGCGACAAGCTGCACCGCGCAGCGACGGTCGGCCCGAAGGCACTACCAGCCAGGCTACTTTGAATTCAGGTGCACAGCGCCCCGCATCGTCCAACAATGCGGTGAAGGCGGACGGACGCAGGGTGACACCGCCTCTGATGGGCGCCGGTCCTGTGCCGAATCGTGGGCCCGGGATACAGGCAGCGGCCCTGATGGTCGTGCAAGCGCCCAAGCCCGAAGCCAGCCGTATGCTTGTCACGGATATACGGGCGGCCAGTCTGGCGCTTGCGCTGGCAGGCGTCTCGCGCCTGAAGGTGGTGGGCTTGGCGCCTCCGACTGATCCCGGGG
Organism: Polaromonas sp. P1_F1; assembly: GCF_056405795.1. Classification (NCBI taxonomy): domain Bacteria; kingdom Pseudomonadati; phylum Pseudomonadota; class Betaproteobacteria; order Burkholderiales; family Comamonadaceae; genus Polaromonas; species Polaromonas sp. P1_F1. The sequence goes on along the minus strand of NZ_JBFUBJ010000003.1, from coordinate 10,931 downwards.
ACATGGCGGATGCGCTCAATGTACCGGCAGGACTGGGCTCACCAAGCGAAGAGGCCGATCTCGATTCGCAGGCGATACGCCTGCATGCCGAATGGCACGGGCACGATGTCGCCGTATGGCTAGGCGTTGATGCCCGAGCCGACTCCGGGGAGGAGCAGCTCGCGCAGCTTCTGCCCCACATCAGAGCCTGCCTTCAGGGGCAGCGCAGCAGGCTTGTCAAGCTGGTCTGCAATGGCAAGACCGTTTTTGAAGTTTCTTCCTCGTTCATTCCAGAGTTTCCTTATTTCACACAGTCCAAGGAGTTTCCATGACTATCTCCGCGATCAGCGCCCCCCCAAGCGGTTCTTCGTCCAACTTGCAGGCCAGCAGCCTGGGGCTCCAGGACTTCCTGAAGGTGTTGTTGACCCAGCTCTCGTACCAGGACCCGCTCAAGCCAATGGACAACCAGGAGTTCATGGCTCAGATCGCGCAGTTCACCGGCGTCGAGCAGACCCAGCAGCTCAACACGAAAATCGAGACCCTGATCAACAACCAGGCAGCCTTGCAGTCGGTGGGGCTGATTGGACGCACCGTCGATGCCACTACAGCCTCGGGTACGCTGACGGGCACCGTCATGGCGCTGTCCCTGCAGGGAAGCTCGCCGGCCCTTAGCGTGAAAACCGCCTCTGGGGCGGTGATCGACGGCATCAGCATCAGCCAGATCGTCGCGGTACGCTAAGGCGCAACAAACATGCACGGTACAAGGGGAGAAAAAAATGCTTGATTCGATCTACGTAGGGATGACCGGTCTGCTGGGGTATTCCAAAGGTTTGCGTGTCATCGCCAACAATACGGCCAACCTGAATACCCCGGGGTTCAAGGGCTCCAGCCTGCAGTTCTCCGACCTCTTTTATTCCAACAGCAATCTGGCCAGTGGCAGTGGTTCGGGCAGCTACGGTGGCTTGGGTTACGGGCTGAATGCGGGCTCGACCGTGCTCTCGTTCAAACAAGGCGAAATTCGCCAAACCGACAATCCGCTGGATATGGCTGTCGACGGCCAGGGGCTGTTCATCCTCAGGGACGCGGAGGGGAAGATCACCTATACGCGCGCGGGCCAGTTCAAATTCAATGGTGACGGCGTGCTCGTGAACCAGGGGGACAACGCGAAAGTCATGGGCCGTGGCTCCGACGGAGGCCTCACCGAAATCAGCCTCGCCGGGCTGAGCACCAATGCGGGAAAGGCTACCGCGAATGTCAAGTTCAACGGCAATATTTCCAGTACCCTCACCGACCAGACTGTCGGCGGCGTACGGGTCATCGATGCGCTGGGCGGCGCCCATACCCTCAGCGTCAAATTCACCAACACGGACGCGACAACAGCTGGAAGCTGGAAGGTTGAATTGCTCGACGGCACCACGGTGGTTGCGACCCGCCAGATTATTTTTTTTGACGGCAAGCCGACCGCAGCGACCTCGAAACTCAGCGTGAGCTATACGCCAGTTGGAAGCGCGGCGATTCCGCTGCTGCTGGACTTCAGCACCGACGTGACCTCCTTTGCGGCGGGCAACCTGTCCACGCTCGCCATGTCTTCGCAGGATGGCGTCACGCCGGGTGCCTTGACCCAGGCCAGTTTTGATTCCACGGGGACCCTGGTGCTAGGTTATTCGAACAGCCAGAGTGTCAAGGGCGCGCGCCTGGCCCTTGGCCGCTTCGACTCGCTGGATGCGGTGGGTACGGTGGGCGACAACCAGTTCAGTGCGCTGGATCCGGAGCACTGGGTGACAGGCAGCGCGGAGGAGGGCGGCTTTGGTTCGATTCGCTCCTCTTCCGTGGAGATTGCCAACGTGGACCTCTCGCAGGAGTTTAGCGACCTGGTGGTGATGCAGCGAGGCTTTCAGGCGAGCTCGCAGGTAATCTCGACGGCCAATGAGATGCTGCAGGAACTGTTTGCGCTGAAAGGCAAATAATGGCCGATGCTTCTGTTGCAGGGAAAGTCCTGGTGTCGGAAGCCGACGCCGCTCCAAAACTCCGCGAGCTCAGGGTATTTTCCACTGACCGGCGCGCACGTGTGAGCGCCACTATTTCAGCGATGCTTATGTCGTGGCGTAGTGCATGGGATTGGCGTGGCAAGAGTCTGGACGCAGAGAGTTTTCAGGTTGTGGTCCGCGGTGCCGTCGATCCGGTGTACGCCGCCTGGAATCCAAAATGGCTGGTTTGCGAGCCTTCCGATCCCGGCGCCGGTTTGCTGAGAATGCGCTGCCGTGCGGGCGATGTTGATGTGGCGGCACCTGAATTCCCGGTGGAGCGTTTTGCCACCTGGCTATGGGGCACGGCGGACGAGCGCCAGTTGCCCGAACCCGCTCCGGCGCTGGCATCTATGGCGGCGGAGATGGCGCGGTCCATGTGGCAGGATTTCCAGCAGCGATGGGCTATTGCCTGTACACCGCCCGGTGCTGTCGCTGGCACGCCGCTGAAGATGGAGGGGCGAACGGTCGACTGGCCGCGCCCGCATGAATTTTCCGGCACTTTGCTGGTCGAGTTCTCCGCCGCGGACCTGCAATGGACGGTGGCGCTGGAAGCGGCCAGCGTGGACGCCATCCTCGCCAAGGCCGGCGAGGAAAAGCCGCGCGCTACGCAGAAACCGTTCAGGCAAGCCGACCGCGTTCGCGTCGATGAGGCCTTGCGCCAACGCACGCTGGCGCTCGATGCCTATTTGCTTCCATGCACCATTTCGCTGGGCGCGCTCCAAGGCCTGCGGGTCGGTGACGTCATCGCGCTTGAGCACCCGCTGGACCACCCTTCACAGGTCTTCTCAGAGAATCGCGAAAAAGTGGCGCATGCCTGGATGACACAAACAAGCGGCTTTAAATCCCTGGAACTCACCGCTACCCCCAAATGACCCTGAGACATAACGTGAATACAGCTGCTGAAAAAATCATGAACCCGCCACCCCAAAACCCTGCTTATTCAAGCGCCGATGCCGAAAAGCCTGACGTGTCGGCTCTTACGGTACGACCGATCACATTTCCCCATGCGCCGGCCAACGACAGGCATCAGCCGAGCGACGCGGCAGCTCCCGAGAAAAAGAACTGGCGGCCCGAGGGTCATGCTGCTCATCCCATTCACCAGGTGAAGGCCACGTTGCAGGTCTACTTGGGATCGGCAACGCTTACGGTGGGCGAGCTGATGTCCGCCGCGAAAAATCAGGTGCTGGTGCTGGACCGGACTGTGGGCCAGCCTGTCGATTTGTTGCTCGAAGGCCAGGTGGTTGCCCGCGGCCAATTGGTGGCGCTGGACGAACATTTCGCGGTTCGCATCACGGAGTTGCCTTTGCCGCTAGATCTTCAAAGTGGCTTGCTGGCTGAAGTCAAGCCATGAGGCTTGCCGGTTTGCTCAAGCGTTTGCCTTATTTTTTCCGCGCCCTGAAAGTGGCGGCGGTTTGCCTGTTGGTCAGCCATGCCACCGCGTTCAGCCAAGGCACGGCTGCATCGGCGGGAGCGTCCTCCGCCTCCGCTGCCACAAGCGCCATCGCTTTGCCCAAAACGATTCCTTTCAAGCAGGACTCGGCCTCGTCGTCCGGCGGTGAGGGGCCGCCGCTGACTGCCATCACGGCGATTTTGGCGCTTGGCTTTGCGGGTTTTGCCATCTGGATATGGCGAAATCGCCGGCCGACTGCCGGCGTTGACGCCGCAAAGCGTTCAAGCTGGTGGGGTGGTGCTTCGTCCAGGGATGTTCTGCTCCATGGGGCGACCCGGCTATCACCCAAGCACAGTGTTCACGACATCGAATGGCGAGGGCGTCGTTTGCTGATCGGCTGTACCGACCAGGCCATGACCTTGCTGTCAGAGCACGCGGTGGTTGAGTCGTCTGCGAGCACCGCCGGACAAAACCATCCCGTTCCGACGCAGCCAGAGGGTGCAACATGAGGCGCTCATCGTTTGCCGCTCTGTTGTTGCGTTGGGTTGCGGGCATCCTCATCGGTATGGTGTCATGGGTGGGCGTGCATGCCCAAGCGACGGATGTCGCGGAAGGTGCGATGAGCGCCGAAACCGCGGTGGTTCGAAATTCGGCTGGCGAGCCTGAGATTCAACTAAAGGCCAGCCCGATGCTGTCCGGAGCGCCGACGCCCACAGCGGCCCGCCGCGTGCCCGCGGTTGCTGTCGCGGCAAGTAAAACACCCGCCACGGAAACCTCGCAAGCCCTGCGTGTCGTGCTCGGCCTGACGGTTCTTGCGATACTGCCGGCGTTGTTGGTATGCCTCACCAGTTTTATGCGCATCATCATCGTGCTGTCCATGCTGCGCCATGCCATCGGCATGCCCGAGACGCCACCCAATACCGCGCTGATCGGCTTAGCCTTGTTTTTGACGATGTTCACGATGTCGCCGGTCCTGCAGAAAATAAATGTGGATGCTTTCGAGCCGTTCATGGCGGGGCGGATCGGCATGGAACAAACCTACGACAAAGGCGTGGGTCCCTTGCGTGAATTCATGGTCCGACAGACGCGTGAGCCCGACCTGGCATTGATGGTGGAACTGTCAAAGGCCCCGGTTCCGCAGACCATGGATGACATTAGCAATGTGCAGCTCATCCCCGCATTCATGCTGTCCGAGCTGCGCGCGGCGTTCCAGATCGGCTTTGTGATTTTCCTGCCGTTTTTGCTGATAGACCTCATCGTGTCGAGCATCCTCATGGCCCTGGGGATGATGATGATGCCGCCGACCACCATTGCCCTGCCCATCAAGATACTGATGTTCATCCTGGTCGATGGATGGAGCCTTGTGCTCAAGGCACTGGTTGGCAGCTTTCATTGAGCCCCGTGTCCACCATGCCGAAGACAGCACACAATCAGCCGTCCCAGTCTGCGCCACCTTCAGGACTGGGGGATGATGAGCTGCTGCTGTGGCGAGCGTGGATAGACCAGCGTGCGGCCCCCGCCCGCGAGAAACTTCTTTCCATGCACTTGCCATATGCTCGCATCGTCGCTGCGACTTTTTACGCGCGCCGCACCCACGACGAAGTGGAGTTCGATGACTATCTTCAGCTTGCCAGTGTGGGGCTATTGGAGTCCTTTGATCGCTATGAGCCTTCGCTGGGAGCGCAGTTCAGGACTTTTGCCGCCCGCAGAATGCAGGGTTCCATCCTTAACGGGCTTGCCCGGTTGACGGAGAAGAACCAGCAGATTGCAGTCCAGGGCGAGTTGCGCCGCGAGCGCCTCAATGCCGCCAAAGCGGCGGCGCTGGAGAAACTGGATCCGGCTCTGGCGGCGACCGAAGGCGCCGAGCTTTCATCCAGGATGAACGATCCGAAGTTCCTGTTTTCTTTTCTCGCCGAAGTCGGTATGAGCCTGGCCCTGGGAGTCATGCTCGAAGGCACCGGGATGATAGATGCTGAGGCGTTTCATTCGGAGGCCGCCGAAGCTTCTGCTGAGGTGACTTATTTTAAAAAAACCGAACTGCAACGCTTGCAGCAGACTCTTGCCAATCTCCTCAAAGGGCTCACGGAACAGGAACGAACGGTCATTCGCTATCACTATCTTCAAGAGACCTCGTTCGATGACATTGGAAAGATGCTGGGAGTCAAGCGAAGTCGTGTTTCCCAGATCCACCACCAGGCGCTCCGGAGTTTGAGGCAAGGCCTGGCGCGACAAGGTTGCGATGTGCTGGCTTAAGCCTGACTTTTTTATGAGTTACATGGATGTTTATCAATGAATAACGATCTGTCTACTGAAGGTGCAAACGTGGCCTCCGCTGAACTTGCCCGCCTTGATCGTCTCGAAGGCTACCTGAAAACAGATCCAGGCAATCTACAGTTGCTCGCAGAGGCTTTTGATCTTTCTTTGCAATGCAGGCAATGGGATCGCGCAGCCTTCTATCTGCGTCATGGGCAAGTGCTCCAGGCCGATGCGTTGTCGTGGCGTCTGAAGGAGGGCGATTTGCTGTTGGCGCAGGAGCTTTACCCGGAGGCCACGGCAGCACTGAAAGTTTTGCAGCAAGTCGATGGGGTTCCCCCGGAGTTCACCGCCGTGGTTTTGCACAATCTTGCTTATATCGAGTTCAGGCAGGGTCGGTACGCCGAGTGTGTTTCCGAGTTGGCGGAATACATGGAAATTTTCACCAGTGCGGCATCGGGACTTTCGCATGAGGGTATTGCGCGAGCCTCGCTGGCAGGAGAACTGTTGCAACAGCTGTGGCTACGGTCGCTTCATCGTACGGCCGAACTGGAGCGCGCCTGCAATTGGGTTCGGGAGGCCGAAAAGTTGCAAAATCTGCGCGCTAGCGCCGCCGCAATAGCAAGCCTGATCGCCATAGATGCGGGGGATGCGGTGAGTGCGCAGCGCTGGGTGGATTTGGCGTTACAGCAAGCACAACTGCAAACACCGCCAAGCCTTCTTCCGGCCGAGATTTTCGTCACGCAATTGACTTTGGCCCTCGGTATGCGAAAAGCGGATGAAGCCATCGACTGGGCGGACAAGGCTCTGCAGCTCAATCATTCGGACGGTCGTGCATGGTCTGGGCGGGCATTTGCACATTTACTGAAAGGTGACCTGAAGCTGGCCCGGCAGGATTTTGCGCGCGCTTTGCAGGGCATGCCCGGTCACATCGGGACGTGGCACGGCCAGGGCTGGGCGGAATTGCTCGATCACGACCTTGAGGCGGCGCAGGCCAGTTTTTCCACAGCCCTTGAGATGGACCGCAACTTTTCCGAAAGCCATGGCGGCATGGCGGTCGTGCTGGCGCTCAAAAAGCAAACACATGAAGCCAGACAGCATGCGGAGCGTGCCATAGGCCTGGACAAAAATAATTTGTCGGGACGCTATGCCGAAGCTTTGCTCAATGGAGAGGTGAAGGATGAAGTTGCTATCCGGAAACTCGCGCAACGGCTGCTCGCAAGCCGGAAGAACCTGTCCGGTGTGAGCGTTCCGGATTTCACGGGAAATTCACCGCAAGGCCAGTCCGTGGAGTGAGGCCGAGAACCCCTAGGACTGTCTACCGATATCGCCTTTCAGACCTGCGGTATGGCGGCCGCTGCGTCGACGAGATAGCGAGCTGCATCCTTGATCGCGGAGGCCAGCTCTGGGTCGAACTCCATCTGGTCCAGGACCGGGTCCGCCAGCCGCTTCCAGTCCACGTCCTGCGCTGCGTCGCCGACGAATTCCTGCATCAGAACGGATTCCATGAACAGCTGGAATACCTTGCGTGGCTGCCGTGAGTCTTCTCTGGAAAGCGCACGAATCCGTTGCAGCAGCTGTTGCTTGAGTTTGGGCTCAAGCAGTGCCAGCGAGTCGAGAAACGGGTTGGTGTTCCCTGCTTGTCCCCGCTGGAGCTCGGAGGCTTTCCCCTGCGAAGGAGCATCAGGCGGCGCCGGCCTTTTGGGGTCGGTGGCGTTGGGGCGAAGAAACGCCCCGAGGCGGGAAGAAGGATCAATGATGGGCATGGGACTGGGTTAAATTCAGATGGGGTTAGCCATCTCAATTCGGGTGGTTATGGCGCTGGTAGTTTGAAAGCAGCACATGGTTTTCTTCGGCCCCGTCTGTCGCTTTCGGTAGAACAAGGTCCGAGGTCGATTCTTTCAATTCGGCTATTCGGGCGATGATTTTGCGTATGTCGCCAGAGAGAGCTTCGTTTTCGGTGTTCCTCGCCAAACCGTCTTCGTAGTGCTTGACGGCGCTTTCGAAGTCGTCTTGGGCGAGCGCCGCGTAGCCGCGAACGAAATACGGCAGCGGGTCGCTTTCAGGGAGGTCGAGTAAAGGTTGCCAGCTCACCAATGCCGCCGCAGCCCTGCCTGCGCTGAATTGCAATGTTCCAAGCTGGTACCTGGCCATGGTGAACTCGGGCGAGAGCAGGACGGCATTGGAAAGCGCCAGTTCGGCCTGTTCCATCTCTCCGCGAGCCGCGTGATGGGAGCCGATCAGAAACAGCGGGATGCCCCAGGTGGGGTCGACTGCCGCGCACTCATGAAAAAAATCAAGTGCTTGTACCTGGTTTCTGCCGGCTTCAATGCCCTGTTGGAGCAGAGCCTGTGCCTGCGAACGCGCGGAAGGTATTTGTGTCATGGTGGGCATCATTTCAGATTCGAAATTCGCTGAACGGGTGAGGGAATTTTGCGCCGGGGTGACTGCGTGGAACCATTCCCAGAGGTTCCCGCTGGTGACCGAATGAAACAGGAAGCAGGCCGGGCACCAGGGCCTTCGCGACCGTAAGCTGTGTTCGGCCCTGATCGACAAGGGAGTGCCGGGGGGTGATATCAATGGCGACAGGGCACAGGCCTTTCCCGGAAAAACGCCCAAGCAGCAAGTCTAGCGAGTAATTCGCCTCCGCTGTCGGCCAGGGGGTGCCGGTCACCTCACCGGACGGGAACAACATTCTGTCGGCGCGCCTGAAATGGCGTTTGAGTCCATACAGCCCAAAATGGTGTTCGGCCGTTTCGACCTGTTCTGCAAGTTTGATAGGGGGAAGGTACCCTCGCATCCATGCATGAATCCTCGCTTCCAGTTTATCGATCGCGTTGTTGACGGCGTCGGTAAAGCAGGAGCCTGCCGCGCTTGCGGTAGCCGTGAAATGCCTTTCCTCGTGCTGAGCAGAGACCATCGCGACCTGGGCGTACTCCGTGGAGAGTCGCTGGACTGTGATGATGCATCCCTCGCTTGCAAACGCATCGAGGCGCTGAGCCAACTCCCTGGGCCATTGCGCTGGCGGGTGAACAATGCCTGGTTTTTGGGCCAGCCAGTGCCTCATCAGTGAGTCTTGTTCGATGGCGGCATGCAAAGCCCGCACCGTCGCGTCTTCCTGGGATGTGCCGCTGCAGCAACCGGAAAAGTTGGCCTGCGTATAGCATTTTTGCGGACAGTGCCCCAAGGCCGCCAGACCAGCGCGGGAGAAAGCCAGCTCTCCCAGGACATGAACTGATTTTCCAGTGCAGAGGTCTACCCCTTCAACCCAAGGGTAGACCTGCGACTGCGAAAACGGCAGGTAGGGGAAATTGGGGAGTTTGTACTGTACGTCCGCATAGCGCACGAATTGCTCAGGGTTCTGCGCGTCCCCGATCTCGCTGATACGGCCCTGGACAAGTTTGTGCACTTGTTGATGACCTGCGTGCGCGAGGGCGTTTTGAATGGCCTGGCGGGCCGCCTGCATTGGATCGGTGTGGCTACCCCAGGCGTGCGGCCCAACCGCGTCTGTCCGTGCCCGGGCCAGGTGTACACCACGGTGAGGACTGGAAGATTCGACATCCGCCCAGGAAAAATCAATTTTCGCAGCGTGGGAAGCTGCCTCGATTTGTTCGGGTGAGGGTTTGGCACCAAACATCGCCGTGCCCAACAGCAACTGGCGGTGCAAGCCGCACATGAGGGCGATGGGCTGCTCTTGGTAACCGCCGATCGTCGCGTAGCCCAGGCCCAGTGCATCGGCGCTCAAGGCTCCGTTGTGCAGCGCGGCTCCTGCTTCCATAAAAAGGTATTGCAGCGAACGGCTGCGATAGCGCATCGCGCCGATAGCGGGATCGGCCGCTATAAAAATAGCGCCTGTGGCATAGGTTAATTCCCACGGCTTGAGGAAGGCGCGCGGTAGTTGCGCCGCAGTTTCGCCGATCTTCTGCAGGTAAATCATGCGCTCCTGCGGGTAGTGAAGGCGGTACACCCCCGGCGCATAGCCATCGACCTGGCGCTGCAGTGCCAGGTAAATTTCCAGCAGGTGCATCCCTCCCGCTGAAGCAAGGGCCCGATGAGGCAAATAGCCTGTGCGAGGATGTTTGATGTGCACAACCCCGGCAAGCGACCACAGCAGCTGGTGCAGCGCAGAAGCGGATACCGTGCGATCGTCAAAGGTATTGCTGGTTACGCGGGAGGACAGAAATCTGTCAAGCGGTGCACTTTCCACCGTGACGGCGGCCTCGGGCAAGGCACTGGGCGCTTGCTCGGTATTCCACAAGAACCGGCCCGCGATGCCGTTAGTGAGCGCGGGAGATGCTCTGATGCCCAAAGGGCTGAGCTGGAACGCATAACGCGCCGCATGAGCACTCGCCAGGCTGGCATCGATCAATGCGCCTTCGCTGAGCAGAAAAGTCAGGAATTCGGAAAACTTTGCACGGGCCTGTGTATCGGCAATGCTGCTGACGGCCTGGTTGGCAGTGCGGGTGCCGTCGCATAAAGCGAAAACATGCTCCAGCAGGACCGCCGGCGCCTCTATCTCGACAATCTCGCCCGCATGGCGAACCACCAGCATGGCTTTGCGGCCCTTGCTGCGTATGCAACTGGCGCCCGCCAGCATGGGCGCCAGGCGATCCCAATCGGTCAGGCAGGCTTCGACGGCCGCCGGCACTCTGGGGTTCAGGATGCTGTTGTGCGTACCTGTGCGAGTCATTGCGGGAATGCTGTGATCCACCCATAGGCGTCGTCCCGGAGATTCCCGGCCGGCGGGCGGGTCATGCGGATGTCAATAGGCACGTGGATGTCTCCGAAGAGGGTAATAGGCTGCCTGGCGCGCGGAGTTGTGCGGGACAGAGTGGAGAGGCTCCGGCCCCATCGGCGAAGCGCTCACTAATATATCCGCGCAGTTCGGAATTTGTTTGTTTTTTCTGCGGACCATCGCATTCGTTTGTTCTCCGCTGTCACTTGTCATGGCTACCTCGTCAGCCGTTGCACTATCCCGGTAAATCAAGCCTTGCGCCGCAAATGGCATGGCCTGTTGGTCTGGTGATTGAGGGTTTTCCTAAACAAAGTGTTAAAGGGGAGGATGTATTGATGAAATACCGTTGAGCAGTTCTCCAAAGGGTTGGAGGAGGGGTGAGGGGCAGGGGCCCGAGCCGGCGGTTCACCATTAGGTAGATCACATGGTTGCGATCGTCAGCGGCAATAGCCTGGGCTTGGGTTCAACGTCATTGGCCACGCTGGGGCGAGGCGGGCTGCTGGGGGCGGCCGGCCAGGGGCGAAGCGGCGAGCAGGCGTTTGTCAAT
>NZ_JBFUBJ010000002.1:0-694580 GCF_056405795.1 Polaromonas sp. P1_F1 | reverse complement strand
GGCTGCCTCCGGCAGCCACGCGGCCTGCAAGGCACACCAGCGGCCCGGCGAAGCCGGTTCCGCGGTGTCCCTGGCCTTTGCCGTGCGGTTTCATGTGTCGCGGGTGGCGCGCAGCGCAATGGATCACTGAAATGCAAATCACTACCGAACCTCTGGTCGAATTCAAGGACATCCGCAAGGCTTTTGGCGGCGTTCATGCCGTGGACGGCGTGAACCTGAATCTGTACCCAGGCGAAGTTGTCGCCGTCTTGGGCCACAACGGCGCCGGCAAATCCACACTCATGAAAATGCTGGCCGGAGCTTTCCCGATCGATTCGGGCGAGATCCATGTGATGGGGCAGAAAGTAAATCTCCGGACCCCGGCCGATGCACAACACCAGGGCATCGAGACCATCTACCAGACACTGGCTCTCGCCGACAACCTGGACGCCGTGGCCAACCTGTTTCTGGGCCGTGAAAAAATGACGGCCTGGAATACGCTGGACGACTACTTCATGGAGGCACAGGCACGCAAGGTGTTTGGCCGCCTGAATAAAAACTTCACCAACATCCACACCCCGGTGCGGCGCCTGTCGGGCGGGCAGCGCCAGGTGGTGGCCATCTCGCGCGCCATTTATTTCAATGCCCGCATCCTGATCATGGACGAACCCTGCGCCGCCTTGGGGCCGGAGGAGTCCGCCATGGTCGCCAACCTGGTGCTCCAGCTCAAGGCCGAAGGCGTGGGCATTTTCCTGATCACGCATGACATGCAGGATGTTTTTTCGCTCAGCGACCGTCTCTCGGTGATGAAAAACGGCCGCCTGATCGGCACTTACCGCACGGCCGACCTGAACGAAGACCAGATTCTCGGCATGATCATCGCCGGCAAGCAGCCGGAAGGGAAAACACAGGCGCCGCAACGCATTGCCTGAACCATGCCATCGGCCATGAAAACCACAGGTGACCAGCAACTTGTCAAACGCATCAACCGCAGTGTGCTGATGCGCTTGCTGCGCAACCAGCCGGGGCGCTCGCGTGCGCAGCTGGCCAACCATAGCGGGTTGACCAAGTCGACGGTCAGCCTGCTGGTGCGAGAACTTATTGATGAAGGCTGGCTCAGTGAAATCAGCATGGCCGCCGTCAACGGTGTGGGGCGGCCCTCCACGCCCCTGCAAATCGACTGCCGGTCGCGCGGCCTGATTGGTGTGGAAGTGGCAGTCGACACCTTGCGTGTGGTAAGCGTGTCCCTGCTGGGGCAAGTGCTGTGGTCAACGCAAGAACCTTTGCGCGGCACCCGGCCGCAAGACGTCTGCAGCCAGATTGCCGACCTGACAGTAGTGGCCCAGGCGCAGCTGGTATTGCGCGGCGCGCAACTTTCAGGTGTGGGCATCGGCCTGCCCGGCGCGTTTGACGAAACCACCGGTGTGGTTCGCTTTGCCCCCAACCTTGGCTGGCGCAACGTGGACTTCTTGCCGCAGATCACTCAGGCACTGATTCATGCAGGCCTGCCTCCGGTACCGGTGCACGTGCAAAACGAAGCCGACACGGCCGCGCTGAGCGAATACGAATTCTCGGAGAACGACGGCAAGGACTCGCTGATTTTTGTGACCTGCGATGTCGGCGTGGGCGCGGGCATCGTGCTCAACGACCGGTTGTTCACCGGCATGCGGGGCATGGCCGGCGAGATCGGCCACAGCATTCTGGAGCTCGACGGACCCGCGTGCTCCTGCGGACGGCGTGGGTGCGCGGAGGCCTTCATCGGTTCGGGTGCTCTGGGCCAGCTGGCGGACGCTCACCGGTCGGGACACTACCTGGGTGTGCTGCTGCAGAACCTGTGGACCACTTTCGACCCCAGCGTGCTGGTGGTGGGCGGCGCATCCTGCCAGCGTTTTCCGGACATGGTGCGGGTTGCCCAGGAGACGCTGCAAAACTACGCCACCCATGCCGGCGTAACCGCTCCGGTGGTGCGCGTGGCGCGTTACGGCCTGCTGGCTTCAGCGGTAGGTGCTGCAGCCCTGGTGCTTCACCAATATCTGCGTCCCATGCATCCGCGCGGCCGCCTCGTAAGCAATGGCCTCCCGGAGGGCTTCAAGCCCGGGGTGGCGGAATTGGCCGCAGCCTCCTGAAACCATTCGTAGGCCCTCGCTGACACCCATCAGCGCATCTACCCGATAAAGCAGCGGCTCCACGGCACGCATAGTGGGGCCACAACATTTCGTGGAGAAGAAAATGTCTTTTGCGCTTTACATGATCGGTTTCGTGATTTTCCTGGCCGGTGTCATCTGGGGCGCCGTGGTGGCCGGCGTGCCACATCTGTACATCGGGATAGGTGCGCTGATCTTCCTGGGGATTGGAATCTTCAGCGCCGTGAGCCGCACGCGCAGCAAAGACCCCTCTTAAGCGGCACGCGCCGGCACTCCAACTATTCCCGCGGCGCTTCCTGCACCATCAAAGCCTGCTGCAACTGCGCCAGCACGGCGCTCGCGGCACGTAGCTGGGCCTCATTCATCCCCTCAGCTAACGCATTGGCCCATACTTTTTGCCCTGCCTGTATGGTTTGCAAGGCCTTGCGACCTTTGGCCGTAAGCCGCAGCAGCTTGGCGCGCGCATGGGCCGGATTGTTTTCATAAGCACTGAGCCCCTCTTCCACCAGTAAATCCGCTACGCGCTGCACGCTTTGCCGCGTCAGGTTCATGGCGCGTGCGATCTGTGCCACCGACAGCGGCGCGTCTTCCACTGCGGCCAGCACCTGCCAGCGCGCCGAAGTCTGCCCGGCCGGCGCCGCCAGCGCATCGCCGGCCGCCGTCAACAAGCCGTTGAGTTGCATCACCTGCACCACCAGCCAGCTCAGGGAACTGGCGGCCGGGGTGCGCTCTACCCCCTCGTTGGCGATTCCCGATTTGACAGCATGCTGTCGTTTAACTATACTTTCAGACATGACAACATTCTGTCATATCCGGATTTTCCCAACAACCTGCAACCGTCAAGGAGTCGCCCCATGCAAAAGACCTATACCGGAAGCTGCCACTGCGGCGCCGTCCGTTTTGAAGCCGACATCGACCTCAGCAAAGGCACGGGCCGCTGCAATTGCTCCATCTGCACCAAAACCCGCAACTGGGGCGCCATCATCAAACCCGACGCATTTCGGCTTCTGGCCGGCGAGAACGAACTGAGCGACTACCAGTTCGGCACCAAAAGCGGCCACCATTTGTTTTGCAGGCACTGCGGCGTGCGGCCTTTCGGTCGGGGCTACGTGGAGCAGATAGGCGGCGACTATGTATCCATCAACATCGCCGCGCTGGACAACGCCGAGCCGGCTGAACTTATCAGCGCGCCGGTCAACTATTCGGACGGGCGCAACAACGCCTGGTGGAACACCCCTGCCGAGACGCGGCACCTCTGATTCATCGCGGGCATTCACCTCCCCTGAACGATGTCGGTCAGGAATTGAGGAAGGTCAGGTCAGGCCTTAGCCCACTACAACGCAACGCGGCTTTCCGTTCGTCTATTTATGCAAAGCGACTGCTTTGCAAAATGCATATACTTCAACGGCCCCTCCCCGCCAGCCCTGCGTTCCCGCCTTCCCGAGGAAAGCCATCATGAGCATCGAAGCCTTTATCTACGACGCCATCCGCACGCCGCGCGGCAAAGGTAAAAAAGACGGCAGCCTGCACGAGGTCAAGCCCGTCAACCTGCTGGCCGACGTGCTGACCGACCTGCAACGGCGCAGCGGCTTCGACACTGCGGCCATCGACGACGTGGTGATGGGCGTGGTTTCACCGGTGGGTGAACAGGGCGCGGTGATTGCCAAGGTGGCCGCGCTCAAGGCCGGCTGGGATTTCCGCGCCTCGGGCGTTCAGGTCAATCGCTTTTGCGCCTCGGGCCTGGAAGCCGTGAACATGGCCGCGCAGAAAGTGCGCTCCGGCTGGGAAGACCTGGTGGTGGCCGGAGGCGTCGAGAGCATGAGCCGTGTACCGATTGGCGCCGACGGCGGCGCCTGGGCGCAAGATCCGGAGACCAACAGCGCCACCCTGTTTGTGCCGCAAGGTATAGGCGCCGACCTGATCGCCACGATGGAGGGTTTCAGCCGCGCCGACGTGGATGCCTTTGCGCTCGAAAGCCAGCAGCGCGCTGCCCAAGCCCGCGCCGCTGGCCACTTCGCAAGCTCCGTCGTACCAGTCAGGGATTTTCTGGGCCAGACGATTCTGGCCGAAGACGAATTCATCAAACCCCACACCACGCTGGAAGGCCTGGCTTCACTCAAACCGGCCTTCGAGCAGCTGGGCGGCATGGGCTTTGATGCCGTGGCGCTGCAGCGCTATCCGCAGGTCGAGCGCATCCACCACGTGCACCACGCCGGTAATTCGTCGGGCATTGTGGACGGCGCGGCCGCTGTGCTGGTGGGCTCGGAAGCCGCCGGAAAAATCCACGGCCTCAAGCCGCGCGCCCGCATCGTGGCCGCCGCCCTGAGCGGCGCCGACCCCACCATCATGCTGACCGGCCCCATGCCCGCCACGCGCAAGGCGCTGGCCAGGGCCGGCATGACGGTGGAGCAGATCGACCTGTTCGAAGTCAACGAGGCTTTTGCCGCCGTGGTGATGCGCTTCATGAAAGAGATGAAGGTGCCGCACCACAAGGTCAACGTGAACGGCGGCGCCATTGCCATGGGCCATCCGCTGGGCGCCACCGGCGCGATGATCCTCGGCACGCTGGTCGACGAGCTGCACAGGCGCAAGTTGCGCTACGGCCTGGCCACGCTGTGCGTGGGTGGCGGCATGGGCATCGCGACCATCGTGGAAAGAATATGACTCCCCCCCGAAGCGCCTGCTGCGCAGCCGCCTCCCCCTCAAGGGGGCAACACCAGCGGCCCGGCAAAGCCGGTTCCGCGGTGTTTTCCGTGAAAACCCTCCTTTCCCAGCCTCTCCCATGAAAACTATCCACTATGAACTGAGTGACGGTATTGCCACCATCACGTTCGACGAGCCCGGCTCGCCCGTCAACACCATGTGCCTGCAATGGCAGGGCGATCTCAGTGAAGTCACGGCCCAAGTGGTGAAAGACAAGGACGCCCTCAAAGGCATCATCCTCGCCTCCGCCAAAAGCACTTTTTTTGCCGGCGCTGACTTGAAGGCCGTGATGCGCCTCACACCGGCCGACGCGCCCAAGGCCTACGCAGAGATCGAACGCGTCAAGAAAAACTTCCGTACCCTGGAAACGCTGGGCATCCCCGTGGCTAGTTGCCTTAACGGCACGGCACTGGGCGGCGGCTGGGAAGTCGCGTTGGTCGGCCACTACCGCGTGGCGGTGGACGACCGTAAAACGCAGTTTGGCCTGCCCGAGGTCACGCTGGGCCTGCTGCCCGGTGCCAGCGGCGTGACCAAGATGACGCGCCACCTTGGCTTGATGGGCGCGCAACCCTATCTGGTCGAGGGTAAAACCTTTAACCCACGTGAGGCGCTTGAGCTGGGCCTGGTGCACGAGCTGGTGCCTGATGCTGCCGGGTTGCAAAGCAAAGCACTTGCCTGGATCGCCACCAACCCCAAAGCCCAACACCCTTGGGAAGCCAGAGACTACAAAATCCCGGGTGGCACACCGGCCAGTTCCAAGATCGCCGCGGCGCTCAGCGTCGCGCCCGCCATGCTCAAAAAGCAGACGCGCGGCCTCTACCCCGCGCCTGCAGCCATCCTGGCCTGCATGGTGGAAGGCACACAGGTGGACCTGGAGACCGCCTTTCGCATCGAAAGCCGCTACCTCGCCAAACTCATGACGGGCACCAATGCCAAGGCCATGATCAACACCTTTTTCTTCGACATGAACGCCATCAAGAGCGGGCAGTCGCGGCCCAAAGGCGTAGGGCGTTTCAGGCCTGCCAAGGTCGGCCTGCTGGGCGCCGGCATGATGGGCGCGGGCATCGCTTACGCACAGGCCAGCAAAGGCATTGCCACCGTGCTCAAGGACGTCAGCCAGGACAAGGCCGAAGCCGGCAAGGCTTACAGCAGCAAGATCACCGCGCCGCGTGTGGAGAAAGGCCGCATGACGGCCGCCGAGCAAAGCGCCCTGCTCTCTCGCATCACCGCGACCGACCAGGTTGCGGAACTAGCCGGCTGCGACCTCATCATCGAGGCCGTCTTCGAGCGGCGCGACCTCAAGGCCAAAGTGACGCAGGAGGCCGAGCCGTTGCTGGCGCCCGGCGGTTTCTTCGCGTCCAATACCTCGACCCTGCCCATCAGCAGCCTGGCCACGGCAAGCGACAGGCCCGAAAAATTCATCGGGATCCACTTCTTCAGCCCGGTCGACAAGATGAAGCTGGTCGAGATCATTCGCGGCAAGCAAACCGACGATGAAACCGTGGCCTGCGCCTTCGACTATGTGCAGGCCCTGGGCAAGATCCCCATCGTGGTGAACGATGCGCGCGGCTTTTACACCAGCCGCACCTTCGGCACCTTTGTGATGGAAGGCGCGGCCATGCTGGGCGAAGGCATTCCCGCCGCCGCGATTGAAAATGCCGGCATCCAGGCCGGCATGCCCGTCGGCCCGCTGGCCGTGCTGGACGAAACCGCCTTGTCACTGAGCGTGCACGTGCTGGACCAGACACGCACCGACTTCACCACAGAAGGCAAGACCTACACCGCCACGCCCGGCGAGCTGCTGGTCGAACGCATGGTGAAAGAGTTGAAGCGCCCCGGCCGCGCCAGCGGCGGTGGCTTTTACGACTACCCCACCGAGCCAGGTGCGAAAAAACACCTGTGGCCCGAACTCAAGTCCCTGTTTGAAAAACCCGGCGCCGCCTGGGACATCAACGAACTCAAAGACCGGCTGCTTTACCGCCAGGCTGTGGAGACTGCCCGATGCCTCAGCGAAGGCGTACTGACCACCGTGCATGACGCCAACATCGGCTCAATTTTCGGTATCGGCTTTCCGGCCTGGACCGGAGGTGCGATGCAGTTTATCTACGGCATGGGGATTGACGCCTTTGTCTCGCACTGCGACGAACTGGCCGAAAAATTCGGGCCCGGCTTTGCGCTGACGGATGCGGTCAAAGATGCGATCCGCCAACATCAGCCGGTTTACTGAGCTGCTTCGTTTAACTCACCCTTCCTCCCATTCATCTCATCGATCCATATCCAATATCCACTTCATGCCAAGACTCCAAAACAAGATCAGCATCATCACCGGCGCCGCCCAAGGCATTGGCCTGGCCACCGCACTCAAGTTTGCCCAGGAAGGCGCCATCGTCATCGTCTGCGACGTGAAACAAGCCGGTGTGGATGAAGCCGTCAAACAGTGCCAGGCCCTGGGCGCGCAGGCCGTTGGTTATGTGATGGACGTGACCCAGCGCTCCATGGTGGATGCAGTGGTCGGCGAGGTCAAGGACCAGTTCGGCCGCATTGATGTCCTCGTCAACAACGCCGGCATCACGCAGGATGCGAGGCTGCAGAAAATGACACTGGAGCAATTTGACAAGGTGATCGACGTGAACCTGCGCGGCGTCTTTCACTGCGCGCAAGCGGTGGCCGACACCATGACAGCGCAAGGCAGTGGCGTGATACTGAACGCCAGTTCAGTCGTCGGCATCTACGGCAACTTCGGCCAGACGAATTACGCGGCCAGCAAGTTCGGCGTGATCGGCTTCACCAAAACCTGGAGCCGCGAACTGGGCCCCAAGGGCGTGCGCGTGAATGCGGTGGCCCCCGGTTTTATTTCAACGCCCATCCTCAGCACGATCCCCGACAAGGTGCTCAAGGAGATGGAAGCCCATGTGCCGCTCAAGCGCCTGGGAAGGCCGGAGGAGATTGCCAATGTCTATGCGTTCCTCGCGAGCGATGAGGCGAGTTATGTCAATGGGGCTGTGATTGAGGTTTCTGGCGGGATGTCGGTCTAAGGTGGTATCGCGAAAGCGACTTTCGCTGTCGGGAACCATGCTTGACCGAACAATCAAGCGAAAATTCCACTCATGACAATCTGCAATATAGATATAGCTTTTTAGTTCTTTGGGAGACACGGGGGAATCCCCAAAATGCACCCACAGATGGTCACAAATCCGAACTCCGTAGTTGACGACCTCATCGATCGCATCACTGAGATCGTGCTGCGAACCTATGAGGTTGATCAACTCTTGCCGCACGAAAGCGCCGAGCGCCTCTCGCTTGCCGCGCATGAACTTGTGAGCGCCATTTCGACGGACACAGGGCAAATCGAGTTCTCCTGTGAGCTGACCCTTGCTGCTCACGAAAGGAAAAGCGCATTCCTGGTAAGGGTGCAGGGCCAGGCCGCCTATGAAACCCCGATCTGGCGCATCAATGAAATCTATAACGTAGTTGTGGACCCGCTTGACCGCGGGGAGTCCTTATTTACCGACCTGCAGTAGATTCACTCGATGGTGACGGCAGAAGGGTTCATCTGCCGCAGCCACGCCCCGGGCGACAAACCCACACTGCCCTTGAAGCGCCGGCTGAAATGGCTCTGGTCGGCAAAACCGCAGGCGGCAGCCACCTCGGCCAGGCCCTGCCCGGCCAGCATGGCTGACTGGGCGCGTTCGATGCGCACGGCATTGAGGTAGATATGCGGCGGTACGCCAAACTGCCGGGCGAAGGCGCGGGTCAGATGAACACGCGACAAGCCGGCCTCGCCTGCGAGGGCATCGACGGTGATGTCCTGGTCGAAGTGGCTGCGCAGGTAGTCGCGAATGCGGGCCATGCGCGCAACGCCAGCCGGCTTCACTTCATCGCCTGAGCGCCGCTCGCCATAGCGCTGCAGCAAGTGCACCAGCACATTGCGCGTAAGCTCTTCGGCACGCAGCGACTCTTGCGCCTGCCCGCCTGCGCCTATGGCGCGCGCCAGCGCGCGGCCCATGGCGGCGTCGCGCACCACAGGTTGGCAAAAATAAGCCGCCATGTCGAGGCCGGCTTCCTTGTCACGGCATTCGTTCACCACCTGCTGCGACACATACAGCATGCTGTAGCCAAAACCTTCCTGCGTGCCGCGCTGGCCGTCGTGCGGTTCGTCGGGATTAAAAAGAATCACATCGCCGCGCAGACTGGCGTGCAGCGTGCCGCCGCAGTGAAAGGTCTGCACACCGGAGGCGGTGACCCCTATGGAATAGGTTTCGTGGCTGTGGCGCTCGAAGGTGTGCTCAGTGAAGTGGGCGTTCATCTGAGTCACGCCGGCCAGTGCGCCGGGACGAAAGCGGGCCCAGTCTTTGGGCGTGGGGGCCTGGGCGTCGTGCATGAAACAATCGTAAAGGAAACAATCGTACAAGACGCAGCAGCCCTGGACAAGGAAACTCCCTCTTCAACCGCACTCAACCGCCATGAAAGAGGAGTTCACATGAAAGAAGCCGTAGACCTGCAGACCAAGCTCGCGACCTTTGAAGGCCACTGGCAGCCGCGCACCGTGAGCGAGTTCAATGGGCACGACGTAATGGTCGTCAAGGTCCAGGGAGAATTCAGCTGGCATTCGCACCCCGAGAGCGACGATTTCTTCCTGGTGCTCAAGGGCGAGCTACACATCGACATCGACGGCCAGCCCACCGTCACGCTCAAGCCAGGCCAGCTGTACGTGGTGCCTCGCGGGGTGCGCCATCGTCCGCGGGCGCCGCAAGAGGCGCACCTGCTGCTGATTGAGCCGACCGGCGCGCCCAACAGCGGCGATGCAGCCACAGCGGCGCCGCGCCGGGTGATCTGAGGCCGGGCTGCCGAACCAGATGTGTTGCCAGAAGATGCCACATACTTGACTTTGTCAATCAATTGATTGACGATATCTACCATGATCTCGTCAATCAATACCACCGCCTCAAGCACGCCTGCCCCGCTCCAGACTGGAGCGCCCCCCGCTTCTACAGCCCACGTCAAGGCCGTGCGAAGCTTTAACCGCTTCTACACCCAGCGCATCGGCGTACTGGACCCCTATCTGGACAGCGAGTTTTCGCTGACGGAGGTGCGGGTGTTGTATGAGCTGGCCCACCGCGACCAGCCCACAGCCACGGAGCTGGGGCGCGACCTGGCACTGGACGCGGGTTACCTGAGCCGCATCCTGCGCCGCTTCGAAAGCCAAGGCTGGCTGGCGCGCGCGTCTTCGCCGGCGGACGCGCGGCAAAGCCTGCTGAAGCTGACCAAGGCCGGCCACGCTGCATTTGCGCCGCTGCAGCAGCGCTCCCGCGACGAGGCCGCCGCCCTGCTGGCCGCGCTGGCGCCGGACCACCAGCAAAAGGTGGTGACGGCCATGACCACGGTGCAGCGGCTTTTGGCCAGCCGCACGGAACCTGCCGCGACACGAACCGTGCTGTTGCGCGACCCCGGGCCCGGCGACATCGGCTGGGTGGTGCAGCAACACGGTGAAATTTATGCGCGTGAATACGGCTGGAACAGCGAGTTCGAGGCCCTGGTGGCCGATATTGCCGGCAAATACCTCAAGAACCACCAGCCGGAATGGGAGAAGTGCTGGATAGCCGAAGTCGACGGTGAGCGCGCGGGCGCGGTGTTTGTGGCGCGTAAATCAGCCACCGTGGCCCAGCTGCGCATGTTGATCCTCACGCCGCAGGCGCGCGGACTGGGCCTGGGCGGGCGACTGGCCGACGAGTGCATCGCATTTGCGCGCAGCAAGGGCTACAAAAAAATGGTGCTCTGGACCAACAGCTGCCTGGACGCAGCGCGCGCCATTTACGCCAGGCGTGGTTTCAAGCTGACCAGGAGCGAGCCCTACCATGGCTTTGGGAAAAAAAACCTGGTCGGCGAAACCTGGGAGCTGCGGCTGTAGCCGCCATGCAGGGCATGTCGGGCGCCGGCCCGGAAATTCATGCCATTTTGGCCTGCAGCGCATATTCGGCGGGCGCAAGCAGCTATCTTATTAATAGCAAACGGCGGTCCTTGGTCTCCTGTGCGCAGGCTGTGGTGCATCGATGAAGCGGCGATAATTGGTGCATGAGCACCCCTCCCGCCGAAGACCACCCGAAACCCCGATCCCTCTCCGACCTTTTCATTTCATTCACCTTGCTGGCGCTTCAGGGCTTTGGCGGTGTACTGGCTGTCGTGCAACGCGAGCTGGTCGAAAAAAAGCGCTGGATGACGCGCGAGGAATTCATTGAAGACTGGGCCGTCGCGCAAATCATGCCCGGACCCAATGTAGTCAACATCTCACTGATGATAGGTGGCCGCTACTTCGGCCTCAAGGGCGCCCTGGCAGCGCTGGCCGGCATGCTGACGGTACCGCTGGTGCTCGTGTTGCTGCTGGCCGTGGTCTATGCCCAGTTTGCCGGGCATCCCGGCGTGGCTGGCGCGCTGCGCGGCATGGGCGCCGTGGCAGCAGGGCTGATCGGCGCGACCGGCCTGAAGCTGTTCGGCGCGCTCAAGAAAAACGTGCTGGGCCTGCAGCTGTGCGCCGCGTTCGGTGTGGCCTGTTTTGTGGCCATCGCCCTGCTGCGCTTTCCGCTGGCCTACGTGCTGCTGGGGCTGGGCGGCGTGGCCTGTGTGCTCGCTTACCGCAGGCTGGCACCATGACCGAGTCGCTGCACCTCGTCTTCGGCGCTCGGGAATGGTTTGACCTCTTCCTGCATTACCTCTCGCTGTCGCTGCTGTCGATCGGCGGCGCCATCACCACCGCACCCGACATGCACCGTTTCCTGGTCGACAAGCAGCACTGGCTAACCGACGCGCAGTTCAACGCGTCCATTGCCATTGCGCAATCAGCCCCCGGGCCGAATGTGCTGTTCATCGCTTTGCTGGGGTGGAATGTGGGGCTGAACGCGGGGGGCATGCTGACCGGGCTGCTGGGCGTTTTCCTGGCGATGCTGGGCATCCTGATTCCCAGCACCACCCTCACCTACCTGGCCGCGCAGTGGGGTCACCGCAACCGCGAACTACGCGCGGTGCGGGCTTTCAAGCAGGGCATGGGACCCATCGTGGTGGCCTTGCTGATCGCGACAAGCTGGATATTGGCCACCGCCAACGGTAGTTCGCTGAAAGACTGGCCGGTGTGGCTGCTGGCGGCCACCACAGCCGTGATTGTCTGGCGCAGCAAAATCCATCTGCTGTGGCTGCTGGGCGCTGGCGCATTGCTGGGCTGGTATGGGCTGGTCTAGCAACCCGTTTCGGGGCGGCTACTCTGGTTTGCCGCGCCGGTGAAAGTACACCATGCGCGCAGCCTGCCGCATGGGTTCGGTGTCCAGGGCCATATTGAAGATCCAGTCGGCCTGAAAGCGGTCAAACAGCCAGCGCAGCGTGCGCTTGGCGCGGAACTTCGGGTAGTGCCGCACCAGCCCTTGCGCTGGATCAGCCGGGTCGCTGCCATCGGCCGAACCACCTTGCAAAAAGGCGGCTACCGCGCTGCCCACCGCGTCGCCATGCTGCAGTGCCGTGTGGATGCCACCAGCCGTCACGGGCGACACCATGCCGGCGGCGTCACCGACCAGCATGACGCGTGCATCAGACACCCGCTTCAGCACCCCGCCGCAGGGAATCATGCCGGCGCGCGTCGCCAACGGACTTGCGTTGCCGACATCCACATGCGGCGCGATTTTTTCCATGAAAGCGCCCATCCACGCCTGTTTGGCAGGCACGGACGCGCCTGAGGGGGACATCCGCCTGGCCAGCCCGATCTGGTGAATGCCGGCACCCGCAACAGCCCAGCCGATGTAGCCGGGCGCGAGCTGGCGGTCTATGAAGCAGTGCAGCAGGTTGGCATCCAGCCGGGCCTGGCCGTATTCATGCTCGATGCCGAAGAGAAACTGGGTATTGAGCGACAGGCCCAAAGCCTTGGCCACACGCGAATGGGGGCCGTCGGCGCCGACCAAATAGCGAGCCTGCAGCACCATCGGCTCCTGCGATGCAACCGACTTGACCGACACGGCCCAGCCGCCGCTGTCTCGCGCAGCCTGCTCGAACAGCGTGCCGCCCAGCAAGGTGACACCGTCCGCCACGACGGACGCACACATCCAGTCCAGCAGGGCCGGCGTGTCGGTTGCCCAGAAGTAATAACCGGGCGCGTGCAGATCGACATGGCGAAGATTGGGCGAATAAAGCCTCACGCCGTCCACCTGCCGCACCAGCGCCGCGGGCACTTGCTGCAACCACGGGATGGTGTCTATGGCATCTTTCACGATGATGCCGGTGGTGTGCAGCTTGTCGCCGGAAGAAGTCTTCTTTTCGACAATGGCGACCTGCAGGCCCGTTCTGGCCGCGGCGCGCGCGCAGGCCAGCCCGGCAAAACTGGCGCCTATGACGACCAGGTCGAAGTGCTGCGGCGTCGTCATGCCCTGCGCTGGCGCAGGGCTTCGTACAGGCACACACCGCTGGCTACGGACACATTCAGGCTTTCCACCGCGCCATGCATCGGGATGCTGACCAGCTCATCGCAAGTCTTGCGCGTGAGCTGGCGCATGCCCTCACCTTCAGCGCCGAGCACCAGCGCCACAGGGCCTTTCAGGTCCACGTCGTAAATTGTTTTTTCCGCATCGTCGCTGGTGCCTATGCACCAGATGTTGCGTTCCTTGAGCTCGCCGAGGGTACGGGCCAGGTTGGTCACCATGAAATAGGGCATGGTTTCGGCGGCGCCACTGGCGACCTTTGCGACGGTCGCATTGATACCGGCCGCGTGGTCCTTGGGCGCGATCACCGCATGGGCGCCGGCGCCATCGGCCACACGCAGGCAGGCGCCGAGGTTGTGCGGGTCGGTCACGCCGTCGAGCACCAGCAGCAGCGGCTGGGCAACACCGGCTTCTTCGAGTTGCTCCAGCAATTCGTCGAGCGATTTGACCTGCGCCAGTGCGTCGACCCGGGCCACAACACCCTGGTGGCCGTGGCTGCCGCACATCTTTGCCAGGCGCAAACCGTCGGATTCGATCAGCCGCACACCCGCCTCCCGGGCCCGGTCCGTGAACTGGCGCATGCGCGCATCGCGGCGGGACACATCGAAAAACACTTCCAGGACGGATTGGGGCGCTGTTTTGATACGAACGCCGACGGCATGGAAGCCAAAAAGCACTTTGGGAGAAGAAGACATGGCAGCGATTATCACTGTTGGCCGTAATTGGCATTACTACCGGTGTATCGGGTGCGACGAGCGGGGCACAATGGCCCCCGGGCAGGACTAAAATAGTAACAATTTGTTGGACCTGCTGAATAATCCCGCTCTGCTGACTGCAGGGCACCTGGAGGCGCTATGGGCTTGAGACTGAAATTCAATTTGGTGCTGGTCGTGGTTTTTTTGGCCGGCTTTGCCGCGGCCGGCTACATCTCGCGCCAGCTGCTGCAGGACAATGCGCGCGAAGAGGTGCTGCGCAACGCCCGCCTCATGATGGACACCGCGCTTTCCGTACGGGCCTACACCGTCGAGCAGATCAAGCCGCACCTGGACAAACAACTCGAGGAAGTGTTCCTGCCCCAGACCGTTCCGGCCTACGCCGCCACCGAAACGCTGGGCCACATCCAGAAAAAGTACCGTGACTACGGCTACAAGGAAGCCACGCTGAACCCGACCAACCCGCGCGACCGCGCCACCGACTGGGAAGCGGACATCGTCCAGCAATTTCGCCAGAATGCCGAATCGAAAGAACTGATTTCCGAGCGTTCCGCCGCCACGGGCCGCCTGCTGTACATTGCCAAGCCCATCCAGATCACCAACGCGGCGTGCCTGCAGTGCCACAGCGTACCGGCCAATGCGCCCGCCAGCATGATCAAGGTCTATGGCGAGGCTAACGGCTTCGGCTGGAAACACAACGAAATCATCGGCGCGCAGGTTGTCACCGTTCCCATGGACATTCCCATCCGCAACGCAGACCGCACCTTCAAGACCTTCATGGCCTCGCTGGCAACTGTCTTCGCCGTAGTTTTTGTCGTACTTAACCTGATGCTGAGCTGGCTCATCGTGCGGCCTATCCGCCGCATGTCCCAGGCCGCCGACAAGGTGAGCACCGGTGACTTTGATGTACCGGAATTCGCTGACGGCGGCAAAGACGAAGTGTCCGTGCTCGGCGGCGCGTTCAACCGCATGCGGCGCAGCCTCGAAAAAGCCATGCAGATGATCGACCACGGCGCCTGATGTCCAGCCGGGCTCAATAATTCACAGGCACCCTCAGCCCCCACGAATCGATCCCACGAATGGAAGAACCGGAAGAAACAACGCAAGCCCTGCCCGTGCGTCCCACAGGCGGCGAAGGCAAGGACGCGGCTGCGCTTCTGCCGGGGCAAACCGTTTTTGAATATCGCATCGACAAGATGCTGGGCGGTGGCGGCTTCGGCATCACCTATCTGGCGCAGGACATCAACCTGCAGCTGCCGGTAGCCATCAAGGAGTACTTTCCCGGCGACCTGGCCGTGCGTTCGGAAGACCTGTCGGTGCACGTGCGCTCAAGCGCGAACAACGGCCAGTTCAATTGGGGGCTGGAGCGTTTCCTCGACGAAGCGCGGGCGCTGGCGTCCTTTCGCCACCCGAACATCGTGCGGGTGCTGCGTTACTTCAAGCAAAACGGGACCGCCTACATCGTCATGGAATACGAGTCCGGCGACCCGCTCAAGCGCTGGCTGGCCAGGCAGCCGGCGCTGGACCAGCAGGGCCTGCTGAAGATCATCTACCCGTTGATGGACGGGCTGGAAGCGGTGCACAAGGTGAATTTCCTGCACCGCGACATCAAGCCGGACAACATCTACATCCGCGCCGACGGCACGCCGGTGCTGCTCGACTTCGGTGCCGCCCGGCGCGTGACCGGCAACCACGACATGACCAACATCGTGAGCCCGGGCTTCGCACCGTTTGAGCAGTACCACAGCAAGGGCCACCAGGGGCCTTGGACGGACGTCTATTCGCTGGGGGCGGTGATGTACTGGATGACGACGGGCCACAAGCCCATGGAGTCGGCCTCGCGGGTGCGCGAGGACACCATGCCCAAGGCGGCCGACACGGCCAGCGCGGTGGTCTTCGGTGCGCCCCTGCTGCGCGCCATCGACTGGGCCATGATGCCCAACGAAACACAGCGCCCGCAGGACGTCGGAGCCCTGCGCCAGGCCCTGATCAGCTCGGACTTTCTCAAGACGCAGACCATCCGCGCCGCCAACCCGTCGTCCAACACAGCCGCCATTGCCCCGGTAGCGACGGTAGCGCCGCAGACCGATACGTCAACCACAAAGACAAGCAAGCTGCTGTCCGAAAGCGCCGTGCTCGCCTACGCGGCCAATTCCCAGTCCATTCCGCTCAACAGTGCCGAAAACCTGCGCAAGAACGTACTGGGCACGATCATGTTCCTGGACCTGGTGTCCTACTCCACCTATTCGGTCGACCAACAGGTGGCACTGAAGACCCTGTTCAACGAACTCATCACCAAGGCCATCGGCGGCGTGAAGGAGTCGTCGCGGATCATGATCGACACCGGCGACGGCGCGGCGATCTGCTTTCTGGGCGACCCCGAAGAGGCCCTGCAATCGGCCCTGCTGCTGCGCGACCTCCTGGTACAAAAGTACGGCCGCAAGCTGTCCCTGAGGGTGGGCCTGCACCTGGGACCGATCCGCATGGTGTTTGACATCAACAACCGCGTCAATGTGGTGGGCGACGGCATCAATGTGGCCCAGCGCATCATGGACTTCTCCAGGCCCAACCAGATCGTGGTCTCGCGTGCCTATTACGACGTGATTTCACGCATCACCGACAGCGCCGCCAGCCTCTTCGACTACCTCGGCCCGCACATGGACAAGCACCTGCGCTCGCACGAGATCTATGCGGTGCTGGACCCGAACGCCGCACCGGCCGCGCCGATGTCCCGCAACATGGAGTTCGAGCACACGGCATCGTTTGCCGCGCTAGCGTCGCTCACCCCGGAAATCGCGCTGGAAATTGAAAACGAGCTGGCCAAGGCCATCGGGCCTCTGGCCAAGGTGCTGGTCAAGAAGGCCATTCCGCGCACGGTCAGCGCCCAGGGGCTGCGCGACCTGCTGGCCATTTCCATTCCCGATGCGACAGCCCGCGAAGCCTTCCTGAAGCCGCGCCACGCCAGCGCGACGGTGAATTCGGGGCTGCATGGCGCCAGTGGCCCGTTGCGGTCCACCGGCGGCAGCAGCAGCTACAGCCGGCCCATTTCCTCGACGTTTTCCCGCCCCTTGCGCAGCGACATGAGCAGGCCCCTGTCCACGTCGGCAACGACATCCGGAACGACCTCGGCATCCTCCACATCCATCAATGTGCAGAATTTCAATGCGGAGCTGCAGGCGCAACTGGAACGCGCGCTCAGCCAGCATATCGGCCCGCTCGCCAAAACCCTGGTGCGCAAGGAAGCAGCCCGGCAACTTACCTTTCTGGCACTGATCCACGCCTTGGCCCAGCAGATTGACCGGCCTGATGACCGCGCGAAATTTCTGGCGGTAGCGCAGAAAATGCACGGGGGGCGCTGAGCGCAGCTTTTTTCAGCCTCGCATACGCTATGCTTTTGATAGCTGCCTGCGCACGATGAAAAAGGCCTCCAGGCCATTTCCCCTTAAGATTTTCGCCCGGGATATTTTCGAAATCACTCCGGGCTGACACGCCCCGCATCAATGGTGATGCGCCGCTCGCAGCGCGACGCGATGGCCTGGTCATGCGTCACCAGTACCAGGGTCGTGCCGAGTTCGCGGTTGAGCTCAAACATCAGCGACATCACCGTCTCGCCGGTGGCAAAGTCCAGGCTGCCTGTCGGCTCATCGGCCAGCAGCACCGCCGGCTGCACCACAAAAGCGCGGGCCAGTGCCACACGCTGCTGTTCGCCGCCAGACAACACTTTCGGATAATGGCCCAGCCGCTCCCCCAGACCGACACGCTTGAGCATGTCGGTGGCCAGCGAGCGTGCGTTTTTGGCGCCCGACAGCTCCAGCGGCAGCATGACGTTCTCAAGCGCCGTCAAATTGCCCATGAGCTGGAAGCTCTGGAAGACAAACCCGACCTTCTGCGCTCGCAGGGCGGCCCGGTCGTCTTCGCTGATCGCAAAGATGTCCTGCCCCGCCAGCCTGACCGTGCCCTGCGTCGGGGTATCCAGCCCTGCGATGATGGACAACAAGGTGCTTTTGCCGGAACCCGACGCACCGACAATGGCGGCGGTTTCCCGGGGAGCCAGGGCGAAGTCAATATCGCGCAAAATGGCCAATGTGCCGGTGGAGTCGGTGACCGACTTGAAAACATGCTCAACGGAAATAATTGAAGACGTCGGGGACGGTGCGGGCACAGCGGAAGCCGCAGCCCTGGAACCATCATTCACGCCACTCACCACGGGTTCAAACATGTCGGCCTTGTCAGGAAATATGAATTCAGACTTTACCAAGCTTGCCCTTGCGGCGGCAAAGCGTTTGCTAAAACCTTTCGGGGCGCTGCTTGTGGCCGCCGTGATGGGTGGCGGCGCTCCGGCGGCAATAGCGCAAACGCCGGTGCCCAAAGGGGAAACCATTCTGGTGGTCGGTGATTCACTCAGCGCCGAATACGGCCTGAAACGCGGAACGGGCTGGGTGCCGCTGCTTGAAAAACAGCTTGCCAGCGAAAAAAAGACGGCCAAAGTCGTCAACGCCAGCATCAGCGGTGACACCACTTCGGGCGGCAGTTCGCGCCTGCCGGCGCTGCTCGCGCAGCACAAGCCTGCGGTGGTGGTGATTGAGTTGGGCGGCAACGATGCCCTGCGGGGATTGCCGCTGGACATGACCGAAAGGAATCTTGTCACGATGACGCAGGCGTCCAAAAAAACAGGGGCCAGGGTGCTGCTGGTAGGCATGCAGGTGCCGCCCAACTACGGCAGCGCCTACGCGGCCACGTTTTCAGGGCTGTTCGGCAAGATCGCCAAGGCGGAAAAAGTAGCCCTGGTGCCCTTCTTTCTCAAGGGCATTGCCGACGCGGCCGACCCGGTGGCCAACTTCCAGGCGGACCGGATCCACCCGAACGAGCAGTCGCAGGCGAAGATGCTTGCCAATGTGTGTCCCGAAC
Source organism: Polaromonas sp. P1_F1 (assembly GCF_056405795.1). NCBI lineage: Bacteria > Pseudomonadati > Pseudomonadota > Betaproteobacteria > Burkholderiales > Comamonadaceae > Polaromonas > Polaromonas sp. P1_F1. The sequence goes on along the minus strand of NZ_JBFUBJ010000002.1, from coordinate 675,680 downwards.
TGAAGAAACTGGTCAAGTGAGCCTGGACCGAATTTCTGCCGAAGAGGCGCTCCAAACGCTCGGGAGTTATTCCGGGGTGATTGACGCCCGCAGCGAAGGCGAATACGCCGAAGACCACCTCCCGGGCGCGGTGAACTGGCCCAGCCTGCGCGACGAAGAACGCAAAATCGTCGGCACCAAATACAAGCAGATCAGCCAGTTCGAAGCCAAAAAACTGGGCGCGGCGCTGGTGGCCAAAAACATTGCCGAGCACATCCAGCGTGACGTGCTGGACAAACCCCGGGAATGGCAACCGCTGCTGTATTGCTGGCGCGGCGGCAAGCGCAGCGGCTCGCTGGCGCTGGTGTTGGACCAGATCGGCTTCAAGGTGACGCTGGTGGACGGCGGTTACAAGGCATTTCGCGCCGCGCTGGTGGCGGATTTGCCGCAGCTGGCCGGCCGCTTTAGCTACCGGGTGGTGTGCGGCCCCACGGGTTCGGGCAAGACCCGGCTGTTGCAGGCCCTGGCGGCCGAAGGCGCGCAGGTGCTGGACCTGGAAGCGCTGGCCAACCACCGCAGTTCGGTGCTGGGCGCCATCCCCGGTGTGCAGCAGCCCAGCCAGAAGGCGTTTGACAGCAGCATCTGGGCTGCGCTGAAACGTTTTGATCCGGCCCAGCCGGTCTACATTGAAAGTGAAAGCAAGAAAGTCGGCAATGTGGCCGTGCCGGAAGGCCTGATCACCGCCATGCGGGCCAGCCCTTGCCTGCAGCTGGACCTGCCGGAGGATGAACGCGTAGCGCTGCTGCTGGAAGACTATGACTTTTTCGTGAAAGACATCGCGTTCTTCTGCGAACGCCTGGGCGCCCTGACGGAAGCACGCGGCAAGGCCGTTGTGCAGGACTGGCAGGCACGCGCCCGCAGTGGCGACGTGGCTTCGGTGGTGCGTGAACTGCTGGTCCAACACTACGACCCGGGCTATCTCCAGTCGATGCAGCGCAATTTTTCCGGGCATGCCACGGCCCGTGTGCTTTCGCCGCAGGACCACAGCACCGCAGCCATGGCCGCGCTGGCGCAAGCCCTGCGGGCTGAAAATTCCGCTCCCTGAAACGACAAACCCGGCAGACCTTTACAGGTATTGCCGGGCTTTTGATTGCCTGCCGTTCTTCCCGGCGTTTGGTTGCTACCAAATCAATAGCTGCTTGCGCTTGTCCATAAAGGGCTGCAGCCTTTTTTCATTAAAAATCGCGGGGACTCAGGGGGCCGGGTCTACAGGCGGGAGGCCACCGGGCGCCTCACCGTCGGGATCGGGCGTATCGGTCCCGTCGTCAGCGGCATCGTCCGGCTTGCCCTCTGCCTTGCGCTTGAGCTTTTCTTCTTTTTTGCGTTTTTTCGCAAGCTCTTTCTGGCGCTTTTCGTAAGAGTAATTGGGAGTTGCCACTGCGTGCTTTCGTGAATAGGTAACCCTTACTGTACTGCATTGCCGTCACGGTATGCCAAGCCTTTGATCAGGCTTTTTCCAGCGCCTGGGCAATGTCCGCCTGCAGGTCCGTAACGGCCTCCAGGCCCACCGAAAAGCGCACCAGACCCCCCTTGTACGGCCATGCCGTGGTGCGCAGGGCCGGTATGTCGTACGGCGCACACAGGCTCACGGGGCCCGCCCAGCTATAGCCCAGTTTGAAGAGCTTGAGGCTGTCACAAAAGCGGTCCACCCGGTCCTGCGTGAACTCCGGCTTGAAGACGGCACTCATCAGGCAGGCGGCGCCCCTGCTGTCGCGCTTCCAGGTTTCATGGCCAGGCGAGCCGGGCAAGGCCGGGTGCAGCACGGCCGCGATTTGCGGCCGGGTTTGCAGCCAGCCGGCCAGCTCCCGCGTCGCGGCATCCTGCGCGGCATAACGCAAGGCCATGCTGTTCAGGCCGCGCAACACCAGTTCAGCATCGTTGCCGCCTATGCCGTAGCCGACGCGCATGTGGCAAAAGTGAACCAGATGATGCAGCGCCTCGTCGCGCGTGACGACGGAGCCCATCAGCACATCGGCACCGCCGCTGGGGTATTTGGTCAGGGCCTGGACCGAAATATCGAGCCCCAGGTCAAATGCATTGAAAGCCAGGCCGGCGCCCCAGGTGTTGTCGAGCGCGGTCACGATGCCGGCGGGGTGGGCATTCTGGTGCGCCTTGATGGTGGCGACCAGCGCCGGCATGTCGGGAAACTCCAGCGTGATGGAGCCCGGCGCTTCGATCCACACCAGCCGGGTTTTGGGGCCCAGCTTGGCGGCCAGGTCGGCCGGGTTCATCGCGTCGTAAAAGCGGTGGGTGATGCCCCAGGCGGCCAGCTCGCCCTGCGCGAAGCTCTTGTTCGGCCCGTAGGCATTGTCGGGAATCAGCAGTTCGTCGCCGGCCTTAAGCAGCGCCATGCCAACCAGCACCACTGCCGCCAGGCCACTGGGCACCAGCGTGCAGTATTTGCCCCCTTCCAGGGTGGCGATGCGCTCTTCCAGCGTGAAGGTGGTGGGGGTTCCGTGCAGGCCGTAGGTGTAGCCGGTCTTGTGCTTCCAGTCGCGGCTGCGCAGCGCGGCGACTGTCGGAAAGGCAATGGTGGAGGCCTTGTAGACCCCGGGCGGTATGGCGTCAAACCCGGCGGGGGGCTTGTAGGGGTGGTGGATCAGGGTGGTGGAAATGTCGGATGGAGAATCGCTCATGCAGCGATATTACGGCAGTTTTCCAGCGCTGCTCAACCCTCGTTCGGGGTAATTCGGCCATCCAGGGGACATGGAATTGGCAAGCAGAAAACAACCCTCCGGGCAGCATCGGCAAGGACCTTATCGCTCCTTGTCGAAATAGCCCGCGTCCGCGATGCCCATCAACTTCACCAACTCGTGGCGCAAGGCCGCACTCTCCGGGCCTTCGGTGCGTAACCCGCGAAATGTGTTGGCACATCTCTGCCAGCGGGATTCGCCACGGGCCACCGCACCAAAGCGTCCTACTTCAAGCGCTGGTCTCGTCGTTTTGAAAAGTAGCTCAACCACCACCCAATATATATCGTCGTCCCCGAATCTTTGCACCGACCGAACCGCACGGAATTCATCGAAATCGTATTCGTCGAAGCTTCTCCCGAGAAAGAGAGATGTTTTCCAATCGCGAATACGCTTTGTCTTTTGATTGACGTCAAAATTGAAACTGCCATGCTGGGAAGTCCATAGCATCCACCATACGGTGCCAACCATCATGAATGTACCGGTGCAAAGGAGAAGCCATGACAACCACGGCTCTGGTGCCCGGCGACCCAAAAACGCGATGAAACCGCCGCTGCAAATCATCAACGGAACCGCCAAAATGAGGAGTATCCAAGCAGCCAAACCAGCAGATGCTTCGGTTTGAAGTGACCTCCAGTTTTGCGGCCCGTCAGTGGACGGCAAGACCGGCGGACTTTGCGTCATGCGGCGCTGATGGGCGTCAAACGGAGATATCCGACGCCTCTAGATCTTCCACTTCGCCATCAACTGCGCGGGTGACAGCGAGTCGTAGCCTTCAAAAGGCTGGTGGATCCATGGATTGGTGGGCAGCAACTCAACCGAATAATCAGGCTGAAAAGTAGACACGCCCTTGGTCCAGATCACAGCGCTGCGCAGCTCGGTGATGGGTTTGTAGTTGTTCTTGAGCTGGTGGATCACGGCGTTGAGCGTGTGGCCGGAATCGGCCAGGTCATCGACCAGCAGCACCTTGCCCGCGATTTCGCCCTTGGGCGTGGTGATGAAGCGGGCGATGTCGAGGTTGCCCTGCGTCATGCCGGCGTCGGCGCGGTAGGAGCTGGTGGACATGATGGCCAGCGGCTTGTCGAAAATGCGAGAAAGGATGTCGCCGGGACGCATGCCACCGCGAGCCAGACACAGGATGGTGTCGAACTGCCAGCCGGACTGGTGGATCTTGATGGCCAGTTTTTCAATCAGGTTATGGTACTCGTCGTAGCTCACATAGAGATGCTTGCCGTCTTCTGTCAACATGAAATGCTCCTGATTTGATAGCTGCTTGCGCCCGTCCCTATTGGGTTGGGTGCATTTTTTGCTGAGGTTTTCTGGCTAGGCGGCGTACGGATTGCGCAGCAGGATGGTGTGGTCACGGTCCGGGCTGGTCGAAATCATGTGGATCGGCACACCGGTGACTTCCTCGATCCGGTGCAGGTATTTCTGCGCGGCAGCCGGCAGCTTGTCGTATTGCGTGACGCCCACGGTGCTCTGGCTCCAGCCCGGCAAGGTCTCATAAATCGGCTTGCAGCGCTCGATCTCTTCAGCGCCCATCGGCAGGATGTCGGTGATATGGCCGTCAAGCTCGTAGCCGGTGCACAGCTTGAGCTCGTCGATGCCGTCCAGCACGTCGAGCTTGGTGATGCACAGGCCCGAGAGGCCGTTGACCTGGGCCGAGCGCTTGAGCAGCGCAGCGTCAAACCAGCCGCAGCGACGGCTACGTCCCGTGGTCACGCCTTTTTCGGCGCCCACGGTACTGAGGTGGTAGCCCACCGTGCCGGGCTTTTCCCAGTCGAGTTCGGTCGGAAAAGGCCCGCCGCCCACGCGGGTGCAGTAAGCCTTGGTGATGCCGAGGATGTAATGCAGCATGCCCGGGCCCACGCCCGCGCCCGCAGCGGCATTGCCGGCCACACAGTTGCTGGAGGTCACATAGGGATAGGTGCCGTGATCGACATCGAGCAAGGTGCCTTGCGCGCCTTCAAACAGCAGGTTGGCACCGGCCTCGTTGGCATCGTTGAGCTCGCGCGAGACGTCGGCCATCATGGGTTTGAGCAACTCGGCGTGGCGCATGGCTTCTGCGTAGACGGTATCGAAGTCGACTGCCGGCGCATGCAGGTAGCCGGTGAGCACGAAATTGTGCAGGTCGAGCAATTCACGCAGCTTGGCGGCAAAGCGATCGGGATATTTCAGGTCCTGCACGCGCAGCGCGCGGCGGGCAATCTTGTCTTCATACGCGGGGCCGATGCCGCGGCCGGTGGTACCGATCTTGGTCGTGCCACCCTTCTCGCGGTAAGCCTCGCGCGCGACATCCAGCGCGACGTGAAAAGGCAGGATCAGCGGGCAGGCTTCGCTGACGCGCAGGCGGGAACGCACCTCAACGCCGGCTTTTTCCAGCCCCTCAATTTCTTCGAACAATTTGGCGGCCGACAACACCACGCCGTTGCCGATATAGCACTTCACGCCGGGGCGCATGATGCCGCTGGGAATCAGGTGCAGCGCCGTTTTCACACCATTGATGACCAGCGTGTGGCCGGCATTGTGGCCGCCCTGGAAGCGCACCACGCCTTGCGACATCTCGGTCAGCCAGTCGACCAGCTTGCCCTTGCCTTCGTCGCCCCACTGGGTGCCCACGACCACGACATTACGGCCCGCGGCTGCGGTTTGTTTGTTTGTCATCTTCAATTCTCGTTAAGGTTTCGGGATAAAGCCGGGCGCAGGCCCTCAAGCGGCTTTTTTAAGGGGCTGGACCACCCATTGACCGGCAGCGTTTGCCAGTTCGCGGTCGCAATCAAACTCATTGACTTCATGTTCGTGGCCGGGCAACACGCAGGCCACGGTTTCGCCGCCCGCGCGCAGGCGGGCGATGGCGGCACGCAGGCCGATATCTTCGCCCCAGGGCGCACGGATGGCTGCCTTGAGGGCCCGAGGAGGCAGCACACTGACCAGCTCTTTGAGGTCAAGGCTGAAGCCCGCTGCAGGCCGGTTGCGGCCGAACACGGCACCGACTTCGTCATAGCGGCCGCCGCGCACCAGTTCGGCGCCCTGCCCGTAAATGGCAAAGCGGGTGCCGCTGTAATAAGCGTAGCCGCGCAGGTCGGCCAGGTCAAAACTGACCTTGACGTCGCCTTTTTCACCCCTGGTGTGTGCGGCCAGCCATTTCAGGTTTTGCAGCGCTGCTTTCAGGCCCGTTGAGGGCGGCAGGATTTTTTCCGCTTCGGCCAGCACTTTCTCGTCACCATAAAGCTGCAACAACGCCTTGAGGCCGTCTCGCGCCGCAGCCGAAATGCCGTCCTTGAGGCTGGCGATCAGGCTGCCGAGCTCGCTCGCGTCCTTGGCCGCCAGCGCGGCATGGATGAGCGCCAGGGTTTTGCCGTTGACGGTGGCGCCAGCCAGCAAGCTGTTGACGATGCGGACATCCGCCATGTCCACGCTCAGTTCAGTGACGCCGGCCGCCTTGAGGCCTTCCAGCGCCAGCTGCTGGGCTTCCAGATCTGCCTCCAGGCCGGCATGGCCATAGATTTCCGCGCCAAACTGCAGCGGTTCACGGGTGGCATGAGGCCGGTCGGCACGGGTATGCAGCACCGGGCCGCAATAGCACAGGCGGGCAACACCGCTGCGGTTGAGCAAATGCGCATCAATGCGGGCTACCTGGGGCGTGGTGTCGGCACGCAGGCCCAGCGTTCGGCCGGAGAGTTGGTCCACCAGCTTGAAAGTCTGCAGATCAAGGGCCTCGCCAGTGCCGGTCAGGAGCGACTCGAGGTGCTCCAGCAGCGGAGGCATGACAAGTTCATAGCCATAGCTGCGGGCGGTGTCGAGGAACAGACGGCGCAGCTCTTCGATGTGGCGCGCCTCGGAAGGCAGGACATCGGCAATTTGATCGGGCAATTGCCATGATGACGACCAGGCGGGCATTGTGATTTTCGTGGGCTGTTAAAAACAGCATTTTACCGGGCTTGAAGCGGGTTTTCGGCCCGCTGAAGGCCCAATGACGCACTCTGGCGGAAATACGTGGCAGTGAGCGGCTTGCCGAGGGAGGCGAAATCAGGCCAGCACAGCCAGCAGGATCAGGCCCGCCGCAATACTGCACAAGCCGAAGAAGCGGATCTGGCCGTTACCCAGAGTGAGAATCTGCTCGAACATGCGGCGCCAGCCGCCGGGAGAGATGAAAGGCAACAGGCCCTCGATGACCAGCATCAGGGCCAGCGCCATCCAGAAGGTGTTGCCGTCCACGCCGGCTTATTTTTTGGCGGGTGCGGCGTTACCGGAGCCTGGGCCGCGCATCGCCTTGAAAAAGTCGGACGAAGGGTCAAGAACCATCACGTCGCTCTTCTTGTTGAAGCTGGCTTTGTAGGCATCGAGGCTGCGATAGAACTGGGCGAACTGCGGGTCGCGGCCGAACGATTCGGCATAGGTGCGAGCGGCTTCGGCATCGCCCTCGCCTTTGACCTTTTGCGCATCGCGGTAGGCGTTGGCGATGGTGACTTCTCGCTGGCGGTCGGCGTCGGCACGGATTTTTTCGCCTTCTGCCAAACCGGTAGAACGCAGTTCATTGGCCACGCGTTGGCGCTCCGCAACCATGCGCTTGTAGACGGAATCGGTGATGGCTTCCACATAGTCCACGCGCGTGATACGCACGTCGACCACGTCAACGCCCCAGGGCTGCGCACCCTGCACGGCTTGAAGCACTTCCCGCTTGACGTCGGCCATCAGGGCTTCGCGCTTGAGCGAAAGCAGGTCCTTGACGGTGCGTTTGTTGATCTCTTCCTGGAAGGCATTGCGCACCACGCGGTTGAGCTGGTTGGCGCCGGTTTTTTCGTCCAGGCCGACGTTGCGGATGTAGTCGGTGGGCTGGATGATGCGCCAGCGCACGTACCAGTCGATCACGACACGCTGCTTTTCTGCCGTCAGCATGGGCTCGGCGTCGACGCTGTCGAGCACCAGCAGGCGCTTGTCGATGTAAGAGACGTTCTGGAACGGCGGTGGCATCTTGAAATGCAGGCCCGGTTCAGTGACCACATCCTTGATCTGCCCCAACGCATAAACCACGCCGAACTGCCGCTGGTCCACCACAAAAAGCGTGGAGCTGAGCAATGCCAGGATCACCAGCAACGAAGAAATGATAAATCCAACTCTATTCACGATCGTCTTCCTTAGCGTGTTTCACGATCGCGCGTGCGGGAAGCATCGCGGGATCGGGCATCAAGGGGCAAGCTGGAAACAGGCGCGGCAGGCACCGTTGGCGAAGACGCTGCGCCGGGAACCAGCGCGGGCTCTGCGGTACTGCCAGCATCACCCTGCGTCGTCATCTGCATGATTTTGTCCAGCGGCAGGTACAGCAGGTTGGAGCCCTGACGGGACTCGACCATCACCTTGGTCACACTGGAATAAACCTGCTGCATGGCGTCGGTGTACATACGGTCACGGGTCACCTGGGGCGCCTTCTGGTATTCGGTCAGCACCGAACGAAAGCGCTGGGCATCACCCTGTGCCTGGGCCACGATTTTGGCTTTGTAGGCTTCAGACTCTTCCTTGAGGCGGGACGCGGAACCCACGGCACGCGGGATCACATTGTTGGCGTATGCCTGGGCTTCGTTCTTGGCGCGTTCGCGCTCCTGGCCGGCCTTGAGCACATCGTCAAACGCTGCCTGCACCTGCTCGGGGGGGCGCACACCGCTCTGCTGAAGGTTGATGCCGACAACTTCAACGCCGACCTTGTAACGATCGAGGATGGTCTGCATCAGGGCGCGCACGCGTGGCCCGATCTGGTCACGCTCTTCCGCCAGGGCCAGGTCCATCTTCATTTTCCCGACCACTTCACGGACGGCTGTTTCGGCAGCCTGAACCACCGCCGCTGCAGGGTCCTTGCTTTCAAACAGATAGGCGCGCGCATCGTTCAGGCGGTACTGCACGGCAAACTTGATTTCAACGATGTTTTCGTCTTCAGTCAGCATGGCCGAGTCGCGCAGGCCTGTCGCCTTGATGATGACGTCACGGCCGACATCCACTGAACGGATCTGCGTGACCACAACGATTTCGTGGCGCTGCACAGGATACGGAAGCCGCCAGTTGAAGCCCGCGCCCACGGTCGAGTGGTATTTGCCAAACTGGGTGATGACGGCCTGCTGGCCTTCCTGGACAATGAAAAACCCGGTGCCCAGCCAGATCAGCACTGCGACACTGGCAATCAGTCCGACACCAATGCCGGCACTCTTCATGTCGGGCTGAAAGCCGCCGCCACTGCCGCCGTTGTTCCCACCGCCATTGCCGCGGCCAAATCCACCACGGTTGGGGTTGTTCTTGCCACCGCCAAAAAGGCCACCCAGCTTGCGGTTGAAGTCGCGCCAGAGTTCATCCAGGTCGGGTGGGCCCTGGTTGGGCCCCTGCCCCTGCGGACGGTTGGCGGGCCGGGTCGGTTGCTTGTCCTCCCGCGGAGCTTCGGGCTTGGCATCGTCAGAAGACGGTTTGTCGTCATCCCGACCCCAGCGCGGATCATTGAGGTTGAACATGCCTTGGGCGCGTTGCTTGAGCCGGCCTGGCAAGCTCGTCAAGGTCTGCAGCACGGGGTTCAGATTCATGGGATCAAACTCACTTTTTTTCGTTACACCGACATTGTGCCTAATGAAACCGCCATATCAGGCAAGGTCCTCGGCAGTTTGGGGGATTTCGTCGGCGGGCGGGTTGACCGCATAGCCAGCCAGCAGCGCCCGCAAAAGCGGCAGGCCTTCACCTGTCTGCGCACTCACGAACACCCGTTCAACGCTGCGGCTTGAGCCCTCAAACGCGTCCCTCAGTTCGAACATGTCTTGCAGGTGCAGGGGCAAGCTGTCCTTTTCAATAGCGTCCAGCTTGTTGAACACCAGTATTTGCGGCACATCGGCCGCGCCAATCTCCGAAAGCACACGCTGGACCTGCTCGATCTGCTCGAGGTAGTCGGGATTGGCGCCGTCCACCACGTGCAGCAGCAAGTCGGCATCCGCTGCTTCCTGCAGCGTTGCAGCAAAGGCATCAATCAGGCCGTGCGGCAGGTCGCGGATGAAGCCCACCGTGTCCGACAACGACACGGAACGCGCGGCGTCACCCAAATAAAGCTGCCTCGTGGTGGTATCGAGCGTTGCGAACAACTGGTCGGCCGCATAAGCACGCGCTTTGACCAGTGCATTGAAGAGCGTGGATTTTCCCGCGTTGGTGTAACCCACCAGGGAAATCGTGAAGGAATTGCGGCGCTCGCGCTGCTTTCGCTGCGTTTGCCGCTGCTTCTTGACCTTGAGCAAGCGTTCTTTGGTGCGCTTGATCGCGTCACCGATCATGCGTTTGTCGAGCTCGATCTGCTTCTCACCCGGGCCGCCGCGCACACCGGCGCCGCCGGTTTGCCGCTCCAGGTGGGACCAGCGCCGCACCAGGCGTGTAGACATGTATTGCAGCCGGGCCAGCTCAACCTGCAGCTTGCCTTCGTGACTACGCGCGCGCTGGGCAAAGATTTCAAGAATCAGCAGGGTCCGGTCGTTGACCGGCATGTCCAGGTGCCGCTCCAGGTTGCGCTGCTGCGCCGGGCTGAGGGACTGGTCGAACAGAATTTCCGTGGCGCCGGTATCCAGCGCCATCAGCTTGATTTCGTCAGCTTTTCCGCTGCCGATGAAGAGCGCGGCGTCGGGCGCCTTGCGTCTGCAGGTGACGCGCGCAACCGGCTGCAGGCCTGCTGTTTGCGCGAGCAAACCCAGTTCCTGCAGATCAGCATCAAAGTTTGGCAACCCCAGATCGACCCCTACAAGAAGGACCAGGGGTTTCGGGCTCACCGGAGCATCGTACGAACTCAGCTGGCGGGGCTTTCTTCAGACTCGTTGGTCGCGAAATTTACGGCGCGACCTGGAACGATGGTGGAAATCGCATGTTTGTAGACCATTTGGGTCACAGTGTTGCGAAGCAGAACCACATATTGATCGAAGGATTCGATCTGGCCCTGCAATTTGATCCCGTTGACGAGATAAATGGAAACAGGAACATGCTCGCGACGCAAGGTGTTGAGAAATGGGTCCTGCAAGAGCTGGCCTTTGTTATTGCTCACGATATTTTCCGTGTTCAAAAGTTAATAGAACTTGACCTTACCACAGGGCGTGGCCCGGGTCATGTAGTCCTAGGCCGTTTCCTTGTCTTTAAAGGGGTTGTGGGAGCTCTTCATCTGGATGCGCAAGGGCGTGCCGACCAGGTCAAATTCCTTGCGGAAACGCCCTTCCAGATAGCGTTTGTACGACTCGGTGACGTGTTCGAGCGAATTACCGTGGATGATGATGATGGGTGGGTTCATGCCGCCCTGGTGGGCATAGCGCAGCTTGGGGCGAAAAACACCCGAGCGCTGGGGTTGCTGGAACTGCACGGCTTCCAGCAGCAGCCGGGTGAGCACGGGTGTGGACATCTTGCGATTGGCCGATGCATGGGCCTGAACAATCGACTTCCAGACAGGGCCCAGTCCCTGGCGCTTGATGGCCGAGATCGGGTGGATGGCGGCGAATTTGAGGAAGCCCAGCCGGGTCTCGATGGAGCGCTCGAGAAGCTCGCGCTGGTAGGAGTCCACAGCGTCCGACTTGTTGATGGCCAGCACCACCGAACGGCCGCTTTCGAGGATGTAGCCGGCAATGTGGGCGTCCTGGTCGGTCACGCCTTGGGTGGCATCGAGCAGCAGCAGCACTACGTTGGCGTTTTCGATGGCCTGCAGGGTCTTGACCACGGAAAACTTCTCGATGGCCTCAAAAACCTTGCCTTTGCGGCGCAGACCTGCCGTGTCAATCAGCTCAAACTTCTGCCCGGCACGCTCAAAAGGCACAGAAATGGCGTCGCGGGTTGTCCCGGGCAAATCAAAGGCCACCAGGCGTTCTTCACCCAGCCAGGTGTTGATCAATGTGGACTTCCCCACGTTGGGGCGTCCTGCCACGGCCAGACGAATCACAGAAGGATCTTGAGGCTCAGCCTCTTCGTCCGGATCCGGCAAATTGAGCGGCGCCAAGGCCATGTCAACCAGCGTGCGCATGCCCTGGCCGTGTGAGGCGGAAACCGCCAGCATCTCGCCCAGGCCCAATTCAAAGAACTCGGACAGCTGCACGCCTTCAGTCATGCCCTCGGCCTTGTTAGCAGTCAGGATGGTGGGTTTGCCCAGCTTTCGCAGGTATTTGGCAATATCGTGGTCCTGCGCACTGATGCCGGCGCGGGCGTCAACGACAAAGATGACCACATCGGCTTCCGCGACCGCCTGCCGGGTCTGCTTGGCCATTTCCTTGTAAATACCGGACGCCGCATCGGGTTCAAATCCGCCGGTGTCGATCACGATGTATTCGTGGGGTCCCAGCTTCCCGTTACCGTAATGACGATCCCGCGTCAGGCCGGCAAAGTCGGCCACGATCGCATCCCGCGTCTTGGTCAGCCGGTTGAAAAGCGTCGACTTGCCCACATTCGGACGGCCGACTAGCGCTATGACAGGTTTCATCAATCAGTTTCTGGCAGGACCGTAGGCCCTTATTGAGGCTGGAAGCCGTAAACACCACCGTTTTGCGTCACGGCGATCAGCGTATTGCCAGCAAGCACGGGCGTTGCCGCAATGGCTGAGCCATCGGTAGGCAGGCGATTGAGCAGTGAGCCGTCTTCGCGGGAAAGCAGGTGGATGTAGCCGGAAAAATCGCCCATGGCGATAGAGCGCCCGACGACCACCGGCGCCGTGAGGCTGCGGTAGCGCAGGCGGTCGGTGGACCACGCACGCTCACCATCGGTGCGGCGCCAGGCGTTCACAGTGCCATCAGCTTCCGTGCCGAACAGCAGGCGATCGTCGCCATCAATGCCCTGTACACCGTTGGCCGGCTTGGCCCACAGCAGGTTGCCGCGCACAGCGTTGACGCATCCAACGCTTGCCTGGAATGCCCGCGTGCAAACGATATCGCCCTGCCGGCTGACACGTCCTACCAGGTCGACGAGCCGTTCCACGTCATTGACGCCGCGAGGCGTGGCAATCGGTGCCTCCCAACGGATGCTACCGTTGGACGGATTAAGGCCCACGAGGCGGCCGGCCAAACCTACGACCAACGTATCGCCCACCGCCAGCATGACGCCGGACTGACGAAGCACCAGGGGCTCGTTGGGCCGCTGCTGCGCCCAAAGCTTGCGACCCGTCAGCCCGTCAAAGGCCGTGACCGAACGGTCTGCGGCCAGGACAAATACCCTCAAGCCAGCCACGAAGGGAGCGGAAAATGCCTGGGCGCCCAGCTTTTGACGCCAGAGTTCCTTGCCATCCTGCAACGCGATGACTTCATTGGCCTTGGTTACCACGGCAACGACCTTGCCGTCGTTTCCAGCACCGGCGGCCAGGGGTGTATTCAGCGCAAGGCGCCAGAAATCGCGACCAGTTTGGGCATCCAGCAAAGCCACGGTGCCGTCACCACTGGCCACTGCCACGGTGTTGCCCGAAACCCCCATCTCAAGCGGGAAGTTCACCTGCCCCACGCGGGTGGTCCAGATCTGGCGCGCAGACACCAACCCAGTGACCGGCTGAAGTTCTGCGGGTTGCGGTTTTGCAGGACCGCCACCGAAAAAGGAACACCCACTCAGAATCGCTATCAAAACAATAGCTGCCGGCGCACGCACCGCTTGGACCAGAGGCCTAAAAGATTGATAAATCATTTCTTCACCTCTTTATTTGATGGCGCATCGGCCTTGGTTGTCTCTGCGCCGGGATCAACCCCCAGCGCGTTGAGCTTGACCTCAACCAGACGCCGGTACTCGGAGCGCTCGTCAAGCCCCTTGTAAGCCTTTTCGTATTCACTTTTCGCCTCTGACTTCTTACCCTGCGCTGCCAGAATATCGCCACGCCGGTCGGCGACCAATGCCGTGAAGTCCTTCGGAAATGGGCCCGAAACCTGCTGCAGGGCCTCGTCATAAGACTTCTTCTCAATCAGCAGCCCCGCCAGGCGCAACCGGGCAATGGCCTGATAGCCCTCATCAGAGGCTTTTTCAGCGACCCAATTCAGAGCAGCACGCGATGCGTCGACATTGCCTTTGTCGTAATATGCCTTGGCGGCAAGCAGTCCCGCCTGTTGAGCGTACGTTGTCCGGCCAAAACGATCCTTCATGTCGGCCAGTGAGCGGTCAATTTTTGCCACGTCACCGGACTGCACAGCGCGCTCGACTTCGTCATACATGACCGAAGCCTGGGCTGCCTGGTTACGCTGCCAGTACTGGTATCCATTCCACGCGGCAAAGGCCCCGAGCACCACAATCAGGGCCCAGGTGATCATGTCACCGTACTGCTTCCAGAAGTGCTTGAGCTCGTCAAGCTGTTCCTGTTCTTCCAAATCGAGATGTTTTGCCATAAAAGTCTTTGTTCTGCCCCGGAAATGGTGCGGATTGAGTTGGGGTGATTGTAGAGGCCCGGCCAGCACTCCAAATGGCCGGCCGTGGCGGCTCAGCCGCGCAGGCTGTGAGCCCAGGCCATGACATCCCCCAAGGGCTGGAGTGCCTGGGCCTGCAAGGCTTGGTCTTTTTCGCCCCGCAGGTGTTTGACGGCAACACAGCCTTGAGCGAACTCGGTTTCGCCAAAAATCAGGGCGTAGCGCGCACCGCTACCGTCAGCTTTCTTGAACTGGGACTTCATGCTGCCCATGCCATCGCCTGTTCCGGCGTGCATCTGCACGTTGATGCCAGCAGCGCGCAAGGCTTCGCAGGTTGCCATCACAGTTGGCATCATCTCGGCAGACGGAACGATCACGTAGGCGTCGGGGCCACTCACCGGCGGCAACACGCCCACCGCCTCAAGCAGAAGCAGCATTCGTTCCACACCCATGCCCCAGCCTACCGCAGGCGTTGGCTTGCCGCCAAGCTGCTCGAACAGGCCGTCGTAACGGCCGCCACCGCAAACCGTACCCTGTGAGCCAAGCTTGTCGGTGACCCATTCGAACACCGTGAGGTTGTAGTAATCCATGCCACGCACCAGGCGCGGATTAATGCGATAGGACAGCCCTACCGCGTCGAGCACTGCGCGCACCGCGTTCAGGTGCGCCAGCGAACCCTCGCCAAGGAAGCCCATGAGCTGCGGCGCGGCCTCCACAACGGGCTGCATGGCAGGATTTTTGGTATCGAGGATGCGCAACGGGTTGCTGTGCAGCCGGCGTTTTGCATCTTCGTCAAGCACGCCGGCATGCGCCTCAAAGTGCGTGATCAGCGCGGCACGGTGCGCCATTCGCTCGCTGGGCTGGCCCAGGCTGTTCAGTTCGAGCCGCACATGCTCCATCGGAATGCCCAGGTCGTGCAGCAGCGCTCGGCACATGAGAATTTGCTCGGCATCCACATCAGGTCCGGCAAAGCCCAGCGCTTCAACATCGATTTGGTGAAATTGGCGATAACGCCCCTTCTGTGGTCGCTCATGACGAAACAGCGGCACCGCCGACCAGACCCGTATCGGGCCGTTGTACAGCGCGTTGTGTTCGATCATCGCGCGCACAATACCGGCAGTAGCCTCAGGGCGCAACGTGAGCCGATCGCCGTTCATCGAGTCGACAAAGGAATACATCTCCTTTTCGACGATGTCGGTCACCTCGCCAAGACCACGCACAAACAGCGCGGTCGGCTCGACGATCGGCGTGCGTACATTGGCGTAGGCATAGCGGGCCATCAATGCGCGCACCTTGGCTTCGAACCACTCCCAACGAGCCGACTCCGGCGGCAGGATGTCGTTCATCCCCTTGACGCCCGTCAGTTTTTTCATTTTGGCCACGGCGGATTTTTCTACCGGGCCGGCAGCTGTTTTTTCAACCATGGGCGTTACGCAGCTTCAGCGACGGTGTGCGTGCCAAAGCGTTTTTCAATGTAATTTTCAACAATGACCTGGAACTCCTGCGCAATGTTGTCGCCACGTAGGGTCAGTCTTTTTTCACCATCAATAAACACCGGCGCGGCAGGCGCCTCGCCGGAGCCGGGCAGGCTGATGCCGATATCGGCATGTTTGCTTTCACCCGGTCCATTGACGATACAGCCCATGACGGCAACCTTGAGCCCTTCGACGCCGGGATATTGTTCGCGCCAGACAGGCATCTGCGCACGCAGAAAGTCGTCAATTTGCTTGGCCAGCTCCTGGAAGGTCGTACTGGTGGTGCGCCCGCAACCTGGGCATGCCGTCACACTGGGCACAAAGGTCCGCAAACCAAGCGCCTGGAGAATCTCTGACGCAATAACAACTTCCTGGGTGCGGGCCTCACCCGGTTGGGGCGTTAAGGAAACGCGAATGGTATCGCCAATGCCTTCTTGCAGCAGGATCGATAACGCCGTGGCAGAAGCCACCGTGCCCTTGGTAGCCATACCGGCCTCCGTCAGCCCTAGGTGAAGCACGTGATCTGTGCGCCGGGCCAATTCTCGATAAACCGAAATCAGGTCCTGAACACCGCTTACCTTGCAGGAAAGGATGATCTGATTACGAGGCATTCCCATTTCTTCAGCGCGCCGGGCGGAATCGATCGCGGACGTAATCAATGCTTCATACATGACTTGCCTGGCATCCCAAGGGACTGCACGCGCACTGTTCTCATCCATCAAGCTGGCCAGCAGTTCCTGATCAAGGCTGCCCCAGTTCACACCGATACGCACGGGTTTTTTCCAGCGCATGGCAACCTCTATCATCTGGCCAAACTGCCGGTCACGTTTGTCGCCCTTGCCAACATTTCCCGGATTGATGCGATATTTGGACAACGCCTCCGCGCAAGCGGGGTAATCCGTCAACAACCGATGGCCATTGTAATGAAAGTCCCCTATCAGTGGAACGTCGATCCCCATCCGGTCGAGTTGCTCACGCACATGCGGAACAGCCTGCGCCGCTTCCGGCGTGTTGACGGTGATGCGAACCATCTCGGAACCCGCCAACGCCAGTTCCTTGACTTGAATCGCGGTGCCAATGGCATCCACCGTGTCGGTATTGGTCATGGACTGGACGCGCACCGGCGCATCGCCGCCGACAGTCAAAATACGGCCGCCCCATGACACCTGTGACTGGAGGGAGCGCCGCGCTTTGGGAAAAGCGGACTCGATCGGAAGGCAACCCTTCGACATTATTTCACCTCAAATCGGGCAACATTATCCCTGGCCACGCTGCTCAGATCAAAAGCCTGGCCGCGCACCTGCACTTGCGTCACATCTGCCTTACCCACTACGGCGGCCAGCGGTAACGCCCCGGACGCACCCGCGACTTCTCCGGCGGTCAGGGTACGGCGCAGCACAACCGTTCCCTTGGCATCCGTCACCTCCACCCAGGATTCGCCCCTGGCGCGAAAAGTCACGATACCCGCCGGTGCCGCTGGCGATACAGGTGCAGCAACACCACTTGGCACTGGCACCGGAGCAGGCTGAACGGCTGGGCCAGGTAGAGAGGTAGTTGTCGTCACAGCAGGGCCGGTGGGAGAGCCGGCAACCGTGGCAGCACCGGCGCCTGAAAAAGTCTCATGACTCTGCTCTGTGGGGAAAACAGGCTTGACGTCGTTTACCAATCCTCCGCCCGTCATCGCCACAGCTGCGGGCAGCGGTTTGGCGGCCTCGGCGCCGCCAGCTTGCATCTCACTATCACCCTGACCCTTCGTGACATCCGGCTTGATGACTGGCAGGAAAATCAATACCAGAGCACCAAGCAGCAAAGCCAGGCCGGCCAGCACTGCAGGCTTCGAAACCTGGGTCCACACAGCAGGCCGGGGGCCTTCCCCTGGCGAGCGAAACGGTGCATTGATGCCAGCACCTTGGTATATCAGCTTGGGGGCGCTGGTTTGAGGCAGGCGTTCAAGCACAGGGGCCGCATCCAGTTTCAGGCTACGGCACACGCTGGAAGCCAGGGCCCGAACAAAAACAGCATCCGGCAGCAAGTCAAAGCGATCCAGCTCCAGCGCTTCGAGTTTTTTTACCGGAACCTTCAAGGATACGGCGAGGGCCGCGATATGTATGCCTGCAGCCTCTCTTGCCTCACGAAGCAGTGTGCCTGCCGTGGGCTCGAAGTCAGTACCCCGGTCAACGCCAGACGCAGCCATTCCAGATGTGGCCTCCCCAGCCGGTGCAACAACGTCAGCGTCACTCATTGAACGCCCCTTTGTCATAAGCAGCAGCCTCCCGGGACTGCGCAAAACGCTTTTTTAGCTGATCACCGAGCTGCCGTACCGTATCCCGGTTGTTTAATTTACGCTCGATTTTGATGCCTAGCCACAGGGTTTCAGCATTTGCAAGATCACTGTTGTTCAGTCGTCGTATGTAAAACTGTGCCCGAGTCAGATCGCCACGATCGTTCAAAAGACTAGCCAGGTTGTAACCAGTAACAGGATTTCCTGCGTCCAATTCATAAGACTGCAGGAGGCTTTGCTCGGCTTCTGCATGCTGCCCAGCACGAACCTGACAAACCCCCTGCGCCATCAGCGTTTTGGCCTTGCCTGCGTACGTTGGGTTCGCCACGGCCTGAGCAAAGAACCGAGAAGACTCGTTATAGCGTCCTTGCTGGCACATCAACCATCCATAGTTATGCGCAACATCCGCATCGCGGGGATTCAATGCAAGAGCCCTGCGAAAACTATCCTCAGCCAGAGGAATATCGTTAAGACGCATGTAAACCAGTCCGCGCAGGTTGTAGGCCTCCGCAAAAGTTGGATCCGTGGTCAGCGATTGCTTGATTTCGTCGAGAGCAACATTGGTTTGCCCCTGTTCGAAGTAGCCCGAAGCCAATTCAAGCCGAAGACGCGCACGCCTGCGCTGATCAGGTTCGTCTGATTCCGTAATAATGTCAGTGCGGTTGCCCGGAGACCCTGGAGCGCCTGCGTGATTGGCGCATCCTGCGAGCAATACTGCCAGCCAGCAGGCTGGAACCCAGATCATATTGGCGCGAAATCTCATGTACCCATCCCTTTGGCCACTACGACCTTGATTCCCCCGAGCATACCTTGCCGCTGCGCCGCCATGCGCTGATCCACACCTGTGCGGTCCTGTACATCGCCAGCCAGTTGCCCGCAAGCTGCATCGATATCGTCCCCCCGGGTTTTTCTGACGGTTGTCACAATACCCGCATCCATCAGGATTTTCGCAAATGCCATCACCTGCGGCATGTCAGAACGCTTCAACCCCGAAGCCGGAAATGGATTAAAGGGAATCAGGTTGAATTTGCAGGAGAGCCCTTGCGCCGCCTGGGCCCGAACCAGCGATACGAGCTGACGCGCATGCTCTGGCTGGTCGTTCACACCATCGAGCATGCAATACTCAAACGTGATGAAGTCCCGGGGTGCCGATGACTGATAGCGGGTACAAGCCGCAAGCAGTTCGGCTATGGGGTATTTTTTATTCAAAGGCACAAGGTTGTCGCGCAGCCCATCTTCCGGTGCATGCAGCGATACAGCCAAGGCTACCGGGCAGTCCCCGGCCAACCGATCAATCATGGGCACAACGCCCGATGTCGATACCGTCACCCGTCGGCGTGACAGGCCATAACCATGGTCGTCAAGCATGACCTTCAGGGCTGGCAGGAGCTGCGAGTAGTTCTGCAGGGGCTCACCCATGCCCATCATGACGACGTTGGAAATCACCCGTTCATCCCTGCCTAGATGCTGCCGCAGGAAATGCTCGGCAAACCATAGCTGGGAAACGATCTCTCCCGTGGTCAGGTTACGGCTGAAACCCTGGTGACCCGTGGAGCAAAACCGGCAACCGACAGCACAGCCGGCCTGCGAGGAAATGCACAAAGTTCCTCGGTCGGTTTCGGGAATAAAAACAGTTTCAATAATATCGCCTGCACCGACATCAAATAACCATTTGATGGTGCCATCGGCGGAATCGTGGCGGGAAACCACCGTGGGGCTTACGACCTGGGCTGATCCTGCCAGCTTGTCGCGCAGGGATTTTGCCAAATCCGTCATTTGCCCGAAATCTGCAACTCCTTTTTGGTGAATCCAGCGGAAAAGCTGCGTGGCCCGAAAGCGTTTTTCACCAAGCTGCCCACAAAAGGCCGCCAAACCATCCAGATCGTAGTCAAGAAGGTTGGCAGTCATCGCAGTAGGGAACCGACTGAACTGCCCCAAGCAAGCGACGGCCCTGGCTGGGTGTAGCAAAGCATGGGGCGAGACATAGTTAACGCGAGTAAACGTTCATGCCGGGAAAGAAGAAAGCAATTTCCGCCTTGGCCGTTTCGGCGGCATCCGAACCATGGACGGCATTGGCATCAATGCTGTCGGCGAAATCCGCACGAATGGTGCCGGCGGCAGCCTTCTTCGGATCGGTAGCTCCCATCAGATCACGGTTTTTCAGGATGGCGCCCTCACCTTCCAGCGCCTGGATCATGACGGGGCCGGAAATCATGAAGGAAACCAGGTCTTTGAAGAATGGGCGCTCTTTGTGCACCGCATAAAAAGCCTCAGCCTCGCCTTGCGACAAGTGAGCCATCCTGGCGGCCACAAGCTTCAAGCCAGCAGCTTCAAAACGCGCATAGATTTGCCCAATGACGTTTTTCGCCACGGCGTCGGGTTTGATGATGGAGAGAGTGCGCTCGATTGCCATGAGATTTCCTTAACTTAAATTTTTTGGAGTCGTAAATTATTCAAAAATTTGAATAAAGCCTATGATTTTAACCTGTAGGCGTATTGGCTCAAATCAACCTTGCGGTTAGAGGTGCCTCTGCGGGTCATCGATTTCCACCGCGACTCCCACCACCGCGATTGCCGCCTCCCCGGTTTCCACCACCGGCACCGCCGCGGCGCGGTCCACCGGTACCGTTTCCGCCCGTACCACCGCCCCCGCGACGCTGCTGACCCTGGCCTTGCCCCTGTCGCTGCCGGGTAAAAGTGTCCGCACCGATATAACCAAATGAAGTTTTCATCGGATCGGGCTGCGTTCCTCCGGCAGCTTTGTCACCACGGTCCTCTCGCCGTTTTTGCCCCTGCATACCATTGCCGTTGCCTTGCGGCTGGCCGGTCCGGAAGCCAACACCGGGATTGCCACCCTGGTTACGCCCCTTGCCACCGCGGCGTCGGTTTCCACGGGGTGCAGAATCGTTGAGATTCAGCGGCGGTTGCAGCTCATGTGGATCATGAATCCCCTGCTCGCCCTCCGATCCGCCTTGCGCCGGCGCTTGAGGTGGTTCGCTGTTTGGCGCTGACGGCCGCCCGCGGTCGCCGCGCTGGCGTTCATTTCTGCGCGGTCCCCGTCTCGGTGGTTCAACCCCGTCCCCATGAGTGCCGGCACCCTGCGCTCCCCCCGGTATTGCGCGAGATTCAGAACGGGTCAAAGCGCTTGTCAGGGCCCAGATATCGCGCTCATCGAGTTCGACAAACGCGCCGCGCTTAAGGCCGCGCGGGAGAACCATAGCCCCATAGCGGATGCGAATAAGGCGGCTGACAGCGTGCCCCACTGCCTCAAACATCCGTCTGACCTCACGGTTACGCCCCTCGGAAATGGTGACCTTGTACCAGCAGTTGGCGCCTTCCCCCCCTCCGGCTTCAATGGAGCTGAACTGGGCCATGCCGTCATCCAGATTCACACCTTCGAGCAGGCGTTTTTTCTCTTCGCTATTTAGCGCACCGAGCACACGAACAGCGTACTCACGCTCCAGGCCGAAACGCGGATGCATCAGCTTGTTGGCCAATTCACCCGAACTGGTCAGCAGCAGTAGGCCCTCCGTGTTCAAGTCGAGGCGACCGACCGATTGCCATTTTCCCTGGAACAGCTTGGGTAAACGACGAAAAACGGTCGGGCGGTTTTGCGGGTCATCATGTGTGACGACCTCTCCGGTGGGCTTGTGATAGGCAATCACCCTCGGCGGCGGCGGGTCGATACGCACCCGGATTGGCTTGCCATTGACTTTGACCGTATCGCCAAACTGGATGCGTTGTCCTATATGGGCAGGCTCGGCGTTGACCGAGATTCGCCCCTCCAGAATCAGTTGCTCCATCTCCAGCCGTGAACCCAGTCCCGCCTGGGCAAGCACTTTGTGCAGCTTGGGGGTTTCGGGCTGGGGCGCGAGCACTCGCTTGGGCAGTGCCAACGCAACGTCTTCCTCATCAGCATCGAATTGCCCAGTCACTACATCCTCAAATCGGATGGCACCTGGGGCTGGGGCGTTGCGGCCGGCTGAAGGCCGCGGCGCTGGAGCACGGATGGCTTGCGCGGGGCCGGACTCGGAGGGTGCTATTGCTTCCGGCAAATCTTGCACGGCTTGCTCCTCTATGAGCACTTTGTCCTGCGGCTCACGAGGTGTGTCCACAGATTCGGAAGCAGGAGGGTCTTGTTGGGTCATGATTTACATTCGGGTGGGCTCATCGCCACCGGCCTCATTGTTCTCAAGAGGCTCGGTATCACTGTCGTCAGCGACCTGTGGTTGCGTGTACAGAGTTGGCGCCTCGGCGATCTCACCAATCTCAAGCTCTTCAGCCGTGCCTGATACGGGCTCCGGCACAGCAGGTTCCAGCCGCTCAACATCTGTACCATCCATGTCCACCTCCGGCTTGCCCGCAAGTTCAGAGATGCCAAACTCAATCTGCTCGAGCATCGGAAGCTGATTCGGGCTGCCGTCCATCACAGGAAGCTGGTCCAGCGACTCGACCCCAAGGTCGTCAAGAAACTGCCGGGTGGTGGCATAAAGTGCGGGGCGGCCGACAGTTTCCCGATGGCCGATCACCTCCACCCACCCGCGGTCTTCGAGCTGCTTGAGGATCATGCTGTTGATGGTGACCCCCCGGATGTCCTCCATGTCACCGCGCGTCACCGGCTGACGATAAGCAATGATGGCCAAGGTTTCCAGTGTGGCACGGCTATAGCGCGGGGGCTTTTCGGGGTGCAGCCGGTCCAGATATTCACGCATCTGCGGCCTGCTTTGAAAACGCCATCCCGTCGCCACGTGAACAAGTTCCACGCCACGACCAGACCAATCGCTTTGCAACTCCTCAAGCACCAGCTTGAGGCTGTCCGCAGTCAATACCCCGTTAAACAGAACTCCCATTTCGCGCAGGGGCAATGGTTGCTGCGCGCAAATAAGTGCTGTTTCGAGGACGCGTTTTGCATCCGTCGTATTCATGATTGTGGTCGTTCCGAAAAAAAGCGGAAAAAAAGGCCGGGAAAACGTGGGTTCGGCGCTTGGCGCGCAGGGCACCCAATACGCAATCTCCTGATCAGGATGCCATGGTGCAGGTAGCTGAAAACTACTGGATTTGATTGTATATCAGGCCCAAACCGGCAATAGCGGCCTGAAGGTCGGCCGGAGGGTCTGACCGGAACTCCATCACTTTGCCAGTCACCGGATGCTCGAATGCCAGCCGGCACGCATGCAGCGCCTGACGCCCAAGCCCAAGAGCAGGAGCCCCCCCGTATAACTCGTCGGATACCAGGGGATGGCCAATGAAGGCCATATGGACCCGGATTTGGTGCGTACGACCAGTGTGCAGCTTGCATCTGACCAGGCAGTGCTTACCGGTGCTTTGGGACAGCGATACCACGGTGGAGGCCGGCTTCCCGGCGTTCCTATCGAGGTCCACCACGGCCATTCGCAACCGGTTGCGTGGATCCCGCCCAATGGCAGCTTCTACCTGCCGGGTTTTCCCGCCCAGCCAGGCACCGTGGGCCAGTGCGACATATTCCCGGCTCACGTCGCGGGCGGCGATCAGGCCGACCAACTGGTCCATCACCGTCCGCTGCCGGGCGACCACCATCAAACCGCTGGTTTCTTTATCAAGGCGGTGAACAATGCCGGCGCGTGGCAGGAAGACGGCCTGCGGATCATGCGCGAGCAAGCCGTTCAACAAGGTCCCGCTCCAGTTGCCGGGCGCCGGATGCACAACCAGCCCGGCAGGTTTGTTGATCACCATCAGGTAAGCGTCCTCGAACACGATATCCAGCGCCATCGCTTCAGGCCTGAATGCCTGGCTTTGCGGCGTCGGACGCAACTCAATGGCGAGTTCATCACCAGCCTTGACCTTCGTGGATGTCTTGGTGACTGTAGAGCCCCCGAGTTTCACCATGCCTGAGTCGATCAACTGCTGAAGATACGTGCGCGAGAACTCGGGCACAATGGCGGCCAACGCGCGGTCGAGACGGCTGCCATGGCTTTCGACCGGGACAGCTACCTGCCGCAACTCCACCTCGACAGCCGTATCGCCCTCCTCCAGCGCCTCATCGGGCACCTCCTCAGGTGCAGTAGCGCCCGATATAATCAATTTGCTTTGTTCTGAATCAGTCATCAAGAAGGTCGATTGCAATGTTTTCCACCAAATTATCGGTTGTTCCCAATGCAATGCCGCTTTTTGCAGCCGTTTGCGCTTTATCTTTTCTGATTGCCGGATGCTCGAGCACCCCTGCGCCCGACAAGACTGCCACATGGAGCCCCAACAAGATTTACGCCGAAGCAAAGGATGAGGCCAGTGGCGGGGCCTATGACAAGGCAATCCCGCTGTACGAAAAACTGGAAGGCCGTGCTGCAGGTACCCCCCTCGCCCAGCAAGCGCAGCTTGAGAAAGCTTATGCCCAGTACAAGGGAGGAGAACAAGCCCAGGCCATCGCGACATTGGACCGGTTTATGAGACTGCATCCGGCCAGCCCGGCCCTGGACTATGCGCTGTACCTCAAAGGCC
Organism: Polaromonas sp. P1_F1; assembly: GCF_056405795.1. Taxonomy (NCBI): domain Bacteria; kingdom Pseudomonadati; phylum Pseudomonadota; class Betaproteobacteria; order Burkholderiales; family Comamonadaceae; genus Polaromonas; species Polaromonas sp. P1_F1. Next base: position 651,367 of record NZ_JBFUBJ010000002.1, on the reverse strand, counting down.
TGGTGAACTTCAATGACAATCTCGGCATTTTCGGGTTTATCTCCCGTCAGGACTTGTCCGAAAGGGACCAAAAAGCAGCCAAGGAATCCTTTGAGTCATTCAGGGACCTTGTGACTCGCTTTCCTGAGTCAAAATACTCGCCGGATGCCCGTCTGCGGATGAGCTATATCGTGAACTCGCTAGCCCAATCCGAAGTGCATGTCGCGCGGTACTACTATTCACGGGGTGCCTACGTGGCGGCAATCAACCGTGCGCAGAGTGCTATCGCCGACTACCGCGATGTACCCGCATTGGAAGAGGCTACCTTCATTCTTTATAAGTCCTACGAAGCGCTGGGTATGGTCGAATTGCGTGACGATACCCGCCGTATCCTCGAAAAAAGCTACCCGCAAAGCGAATACTTGAGCAAGGGATTCAAGTCGGGAGACAATCCTTGGTACAAGTTCTGGTAAGAGCTTCCAGCCGGTCGAACAGCTCCTCCTCGGATGCCAACCGCCGCATCGGCGGAAGAGCTCTCAGCAAACGCCTCCCATAACCCATGGTTGTCAGGCGGCTGTCGCACACCACCAACACCCCCTGGTCACTTTCTCGGCGTATCAGGCGACCGGCACCTTGCTTGAGAGCTACCGCCGCCTCAGGCAGAAAATAGTCGTTAAAAGCGCTGCGTCCTTGTGATTCGAGAAGCTTTGAGCGCGCCTCTGCCAGCGGGTCGTTCGGAGGCGGAAAAGGCAGCTTGTCAATGACAACCAGTTGCAGCGCGTCGCCAGGCACGTCAATGCCCTCCCAAAATGACGCCGAAGCCACCAGCACGCAGCCTTTGCCGCCATTGGCATTACCTGCTCGGAAGCGTTCAATCAGCACACGCTTGGGCATGGCCCCCTGAACCAGCACCTCCATGTCCGGCGAATTCAGAAAAACCTCTCTGAGTGCATCACCAATGGTGCGCAAAGCCCGCAGTGTGGTCGTCAAAACCATGGTGCGCCCCCCGAGACGTCCCGACCATCTCGCTGCAGCTTCGGCGACTTTCATGGTGTGCGCCGGGTCTCCCGGTTTGGGGAACACCTCAGGCACATACAATGCCGCCTGCCTCTCGTAATCAAAAGGACTTCCTACCCGCAAGACCTCGGCATCTTCCAGTCCGCAAGGCTTGGTAAACCAGCTGAGCTTGTCGTCATCTCCCAGTGTGGCGGAGGTGAATATCCAGGACTTCGCCGAGCCGGCGGAGGCACCCAGCACTTTGCTTTTCACCGCCTTCGAAATATCCAGTGGCGACTCGACCAGCCGGAGCTGGGTTCCCACGTCCGCCCAGCGCACRCAGCCCGGTTCGCATGCATGAACGAAACGCTGGGCGCGTTCCGCCAGTTCCTCGGCACGCTCATGGAGGCGAACGAAATCAGGCGCGATTTCACTGACCGTATCCAGGGCGACACAAGCCCGCTCGCAGGACGTGTGAATGACTTGCAACGCACTGTTCCACTCAGCCGCATTCAACCCCTCCGGAGACTCACCCACCCATCGCAGTTTGGTGCCTGGGTACTGTTTCCCGGCACACAGACGCAGCTCGCGCGCAGCGTGCTCGACGACCGACACCACCTCCTGCCAATCCACCAGCCCGCGGGCCAGCTGCAGGCCGGTTGCCAGCATGTCCCTTGCAAAATCAAGAAGCTGGCCCGTGGTCAGGTTTGTTCCCAGAAATTGCACGCCGGTCTCGTTGAGCTGGTGCGCTTCATCGAAGATGGCGATGCGTACGGAAGGCAGCAACTCAGCGACGCCGGATTCGCGCACCGCCAGATCGGCAAAAAACAGGTGGTGGTTGATCACCACCACGTCGGCAGCCATGGCTTCCCTGCGGGCCAGGTTCACATGACAGGCCCGAAAACGCGGACAGGTGGCGCCCAGGCAATTTTCACGCGTGGAGGTCACCAGAGGAATCATCGGCGAACGTTCATCCAGCCCCGGGAGTTCGGCCAGGTCGCCGGTGCGCGTGAGCTTGGACCATTCTTCAATTTTGGCCAAGGCGCGCACGGAAACGCCGTCGGGCAAATAAGCCTCCTGGCGCGCCATTTCCATGCGGTGCAGACACAGGTAGCTGGCCCGCCCCTTGAGCAGCGCCGTGCTGACCGGAAGAGCCAGCGCCTCCACCAGCCGCGGCAAATCACGACCGAAAAGCTGGTCTTGCAAGGCCTTGGTCGCCGTCGACAACAACACACGCTCGCCGCTCAGCAAAGCGGGGACCAGGTAGGAAAAAGTTTTACCGACGCCGGTGCTGGCCTCGACCACCAAGGGATATGCACCCTCGATGGCACGTGCCACGGCCAGGGCCATTTCGGTCTGGCCGCTGCGAGGCACAAAATGCTCGGCGGCGCGTGACAGGACGCCTCCCGGCGCGAAGGCCTCTTCGACTTCAATCGCAAGGGTCATCAAGCAGGCTCTGGGGGATCCAGCGACAGCTCAAGCTGTGCAATCTGGTCACGAAGCTGCAAACGTCGCTTTTTGAGGCGCCTGAGCAACAACTCGTCAATGGGAAAGGCGTGCGCGGTCAGGTCCACCAGCGCATTGAGATCGGCGTGCTCCATTTTGAGTTCGATCAGCTGGCGTTCCGGGGAATGTAGATTTAAGTCCAAGGTTTTTTATCCGTACACGCTGCTTCGCTTGATAATACGTCGATTGCGACCATAAATCGAGCTCGCGCTTGAACGACCACACAATGTCCAAAGGTTATCGAATCACAGCGTCCACCGGTATCCATAAAGGCGATCGGGACTACCAGCAGGATCAGGTCAATCTGTTCAGTCACTCACGCATTCCCGGCTGTATGCTGGGTATCGTGGCTGACGGCATGGGAGGCCGTAGCGGAGGACGGAAGGCGTCCGATCAGGTCATGTTGACGGCCAAGCAGCTTTTTGAACGTTATGCCCCGGAAACGGACGATGCGCCTGCGATGCTCAAGCAGGTCATCGAAGAAGCCCATATCGTCATCAAACTGACGGCGATCTCGGCCGAGCAGGAACCGCACAGCACGCTGGCGGCATTTCTGATCAACCCGGGTGGGGACTGTCACTGGGTACATACCGGCGATTCAAGGATTTACCATTACCAGGGCAGCAAACTGGTACACAGGACGGTGGACCACTCGTATGTGCAGACTCTGGTGGACAAAGGCGAGATTACTGAGGAAGAAGCCAATGTCCATCCGCAGTCAAACATCCTGATGGGTTGCCTGGGTACGGAGGATGCGCCACCTATTACCCATCATTTCATCCCGCAACTCCGGCCTGAAGACGTCCTGCTGGCTTGCAGCGATGGGGTCTGGCACTATTTCAGCACCAGTGAAATGGGCTCAGCCCTGTCCATGCTGTCACCCCGTGAAGCCACTGAATTCCTGATTCAGAAAGCACGTTCCCGCGCGCGAGGCGGCGGTGACAATCTCTCGCTGGTGATTGTCAAACTCGAGCCTTTGGCCGCTGAGCCACCGACCCGCTTAGTCGGGTAAGGGTAAGGACTTCGCTGGCGGCTTGGTCTGCTTCAGACGATCTCTTTCATGCTGGGCTTTGCGCTCCAGCGCCTCCTTTTGGCGGTCGTTGAATTTTTTAGCCTCTTCCGCTGCAACGGCCTGCTTTTCGCTTCTGGACTGGGATTTTTCCTGACCGCTTTTTAATCTGGCAGCGTTCGCGTCGCTACTACCTTGCTCACCTGCCTTGGCCGCAGCGCGGTCTTCGGTTTTCTTTTTTTCTCGCTCAAGACGAGACTGGGAGTCTTCCAGAGCTTTCGCCCGACGATCCGCAGCCTCCTGCTGTTTCTCCGGTGACGATTTTTCTTCCGTTTTACGGATCTGCTCCGCACCCCTGATGCGGCGTTCCTCGTCATTGAGCGACAGCTCTTGCCGGCGAAGGTCTGCCATGGCTTCGCGCCGCCGGTCATTGACTTTTCCCAGGCAACTGTTGACGGCAAACCGGTCGTAGCAGGCAGCATCCTCAGCCAAAAATCCTGCCTCCAGCCTGTTGCGTTCGACGCTGATTCTCGTCCGCTCGGCATCAATGCTTCGCATCTGGTCAGCGGGTGCAGCCGTCTCGACCGTGGACTGCGCATTCGCGAGCACGCTTAAAGCGATGAGAAAACAGGCGGTAACCAGATGCTTCATGTGAGTGTTGTGTCCACGTTTCTGCGTTCAAGCGCCAGGAATTCCTTTGACTGCATTTCGTTGAGCCGGGAAACCGTACGGGGGAATTCGTGTACCAGCGGCCCCTCGGTGTACAACGCCTCAGGAGCGACTTCTGCCGACATGATCAACTTGACCCGGCGGTCATACAGCACATCCACCAGCCAGGTAAACCGCCGTGCCTCCGATGCCATACGCACCGGCATATGCGGTACATCGCTTAGCAGTACGGTATGAAACTGCGTGGCTATTTCCAGGTAATCGTTTTGCGAACGCGGACCACCGCACAGCGTCTTGAAGTCAAACCAGACGACTCCCCCCGCCTTGCGCCTGGCCTGGATTTGCCTGGACTCAATCTGCAATACCGGGTTCTCATCCTGAGACTCTGCCAGCGCATTAAAAGTTTCAGTCATTTCAGCATCGGCCTGAAGGCCTAGCGGGGTGTGATAGAGCTTCGCCTGGGCTAACGTGCGCCCGCGGTAGTCCGTCCCGTTGTCAACACTGATGACCTCCAGCTTGGCCTTCAGGAGTTCAATGGCCGGGAGAACACGGTCGCGATGCATGCCATTCGGATACAGCTCGTCCGGCTGAAAGTTGGAAGTTGTGACAAAGCCGACTCCATTGTCAAACAGCGCCGACAACAGACGATGAAGAATCATCGCGTCGGTGATGTCCGCCACATGAAACTCGTCAAAGCAGATGAGCCGGTATCGCTTCGCAATGCGCCGGCCCAGCTCATCCAGCGGATTCGCCGTACCCTGAAGGTCCTGCAACTCCCGGTGCACCTCGCGCATGAACTCGTGAAAGTGCAGCCGCACCTTGCGCCTGAGCGGGACAGCCCCGAAAAAGCAGTCCATCAAGAAACTTTTCCCCCTGCCAACGCCTCCGTGCATGTACACACCACGAGGGATATCAGGCCGGTTTATCAGCTTCTTGATGGCATTGGAGCGCTGCTCCTTGAACGCCGCCCACTCAGAGGCGCAACGTTCAAGCGCTTCGACTGCCCGCAACTGGGCAGGATCGCTTTGATAGCCCCGCGCCGCAAGTTCGGCGTCGTACGCCGAGCGCACCGGTTGATTCACCGACTTCTTGCCTGCGTGCTCAGAAGTTCAAGGTGCGCTTGTCGACTGCCAGCGCGGCTTCCTTGGTCGCTTCGCTCAGGGACGGATGGGCATGGCAGATGCGGGCAATGTCTTCACTGCTGGCCCGGAATTCCATGGCCACCACGCATTCGGCGATCAGTTCGCTGGCCATCGGACCGACGATGTGCACGCCGAGAATTTCATCCGTCGCGGCATCGGCCAGCATCTTCACCATCCCAGTCGTGTCACCCAGCGCGCGTGCGCGGCCGTTGGCCATGAACGGGAAAGTCCCTGCCTTGTACGCCCGGCCGGCAGCCTTGAGCTGCTCTTCGGTCTGCCCCACCCAGGCGATTTCAGGGTTGGTGTAGATCACCCAGGGAATCGTGTTGAAGTTGACGTGACCATGCTGCCCGGCAATACGCTCGGCAACCGCAACGCCCTCTTCCTCGGCCTTGTGCGCCAGCATGGGGCCGCGCACCACGTCGCCGATAGCCCAGACATTAGGCAGGCTGGTCTTGCATTCATCATCCACCACCACGGCGCCGCGCTCGTCGAGTTTCAGGCCAACGGCTTCGGGGTTCAGGCCCTGGGTGTTGGCTACCCGGCCAATGGAGATGATGAGCTTGTCCACTTCCAGGGTCTGGGCTTCACCCTTGGCATCGGTGTAGGCAACACTCACACCTTTCTTGCCGCTCTTGATCTCGCCGACCTTCACGCCGAGCGCGACTTTCAGACCCTGCTTGTCGAATGCTTTCTTTGCTTCCTTGGCGATCTGCTGATCGACTGCGCCCAGGAACGTCGGCAGGCCTTCCAGTACCGTCACGTCTGCACCCAGGCGGCGCCATACCGAGCCCATTTCCAGGCCGATCACGCCGGAGCCGATCAGGCCCAGCTTCTTGGGCACGGCGCCTATGCGCAGTGCGCCGTCATTCGACAGGATGTTTTCCTCGTCAAATGGTGCCCCCGGGAGCGCGCGGGCGTTGGAACCCGTGGCCACGATGATGTGCTTGCCGGAGATGGTTTCCTCAGCGGCACCGGCGACCTTGATGTCATAGAGGCCGTCTTTTGCAGCGACAAAGGAGCCGCGGCCGTGAAAAAAGGTGACCTTGTTCTTCTTGAACAGGTAGACGATGCCGTCGTTGTTCTGCTTGACGACAGTGTCCTTGCGGGCAAGCATCTTCGTGACATCCAGGCCCAGGCCCTTGACCTCTATGCCGTGATCGGCAAAGTGGTGGCTGGCATGGTCAAAATGTTCGGACGATTGCAGCAACGCCTTGGACGGAATGCAGCCGACGTTGGTGCAGGTGCCGCCCAGGGCCGGGCCGCCTTTGGCGTTCTTCCATTCGTCGATACAGGCGACGTTGAAACCCAGTTGGGCGGCGCGGATAGCGGCAATGTAGCCGCCGGGGCCGCCACCGATGACGATGACGTCGAATTGTTTAGACATATTTCTTTATTCCTTCTTGAGTTCAAACGCCCCCGCGTGGAGGACGATTCCAAATACACCGGTGCGCGCCTGCAGGCTTTCCTGCTGGGGACCTTCGCGGCCAATTTTCACGGTCGTTCCGGGCGCGGTGCTGCAGACAAACAGATGCCTGGCATCGAGGCATTCAATCCCGCCGGCGGCATGCAGCGCGGCCCAGCCGAAGCTCTCGTACTCCTCCGCGAGAAAGCGGCGCAGGGATACGGTTTCCGTAGGGGTCCGCACATCGGCAATGGTCCATCGCGCCAGGTCCATCTGGTATTTTTCAACCAGCTTCCCCGGATCAGCATCCGGCGCCTTCGCCAGTACCAGCCGGGACCCCGCCTGCGAAACGCTGACCCATTGCAGTCCGTAGTAACCGCTCCAGTTGTCGCCAGCCGACGCAGCAGCCGCAGCCAGGCCCACGCTCAACGTGCAGGCCAGGCAGGCGACGAGGCGGCGCATCGACAGCCTTAGATGTCGAACAACAGGCGTGCAGGATCTTCCAGCGCTTCTTTCATCGCCACCAGGCCCAGCACAGCTTCACGACCGTCGACGATGCGGTGGTCATAGCTCATTGCCAGGTAGTTCATCGGACGGACCACGATCTGGCCGTTTTCGACCACGGCGCGGTCCTTGGTCGCATGCACGCCCAGGATCGCCGACTGCGGCGGGTTGATGATGGGCGTGGACAACATGGAGCCGAAAACACCGCCATTGGAGATCGAGAAAGTACCGCCGGACATTTCTTCAATGCCCAGCTTGCCGTCGCGTGCCTTGGCACCGTATTCGGCAATCTTCTTCTCGATGTCGGCAAAGCTCATCTGGTCTGCATTGCGCAGAATGGGCACCACCAGGCCGCGCGGGGAACCGACGGCGATGCCGATATCGAAGTAGCCGTGGTAAACGATGTCATTGCCGTCAACCGATGCGTTGAGTACAGGGTACTTCTTCAGCGCATGCACAGCGGCCTTGACGAAGAAGCTCATGAAGCCGATCTTCACGCCGTGTTCTTTTTCAAACTTTTCCTGGAAACGCTTGCGCATTTCCATCACAGGCGCCATGTTCACTTCATTGAACGTGGTCAGGATGGCGTTGGTGGCCTGCGATTGCAGCAGGCGCTCGGCGATACGCGCGCGCAGGCGGCTCATGGGCACGCGCTGCTCAGGGCGGTCACCCAGATCGGAAGGTTTGGCGGAAGCAGCAACCTGCGGCAAGGCCGCAGTAGGCACGCCTGTGGGAATGGCAACAGCAGCGGCCGGCTTGGCACCGCCAGCAGCCGCACCGAGGACATCGCCCTTGGTGACGCGACCATCCTTGCCAGTCCCGGGCACCGAGCCGGCAGCCAGGTTATTGTCGGCCATCAACTTGGCTGCAGCGGGCATGGGAACGCCAGCCATGGAACCACCGGCTGCGGGAGCAGGTGCGGAGGCCACAGCAGCGGCAGGTGCTGCAGCGGCGGCCGCCGGGGCGGCTGCAGGAGCAGCGGCACCCGCTTTGCCTTCGGTGTCGATCCGGGCAATCACCTGATCTGACACCACCGTGCCGCCGTCCGCGACGACCAGCTCGGTCAGCACGCCGGCGGAAGGCGCCGGCACTTCCAGCACCACCTTGTCGGTTTCGATCTCAATCAGGATTTCATCCACAGCGATTGCATCACCGACTTTTTTCTTCCACTGCAGCATGGTGGCCTCGGCCACGGACTCGGACAACTGGGGGACTTTGACTTCTACGATAGCCATGTTGATTCTTTCGGGTTCGTTCTTGTGTTCGTGTTCTTGGTTCGGGGAGGGGCGACCTTATTTGGTCAGCACAAAGCCCTTGAGCTTGGCAAACGCGCCGTCCACCAGCGCCTTTTGCTGCTCCTGGTGCAGGTGCGAATAACCCACAGCCGGTGATGCCGAAGCAGCACGGCCGGAATAGCCCAGTTTTTGACCTTCGAACATGTTCTCGTGGATGTAGTGCTGCACAAAGAACCAGGCACCCTGATTTTGTGGCTCGTCCTGGCACCACACGATGTCGGTGGCGTTCGGGTACTTTTTCAGCTCGGCCGCAAAAGCCTTGTGCGGGAACGGATAAAGCTGCTCAACACGAATAATGGCCGTATCGTCAATGCCCTTTTCTTCACGTTTCTTGGCCAGGTCGTAATACACCTTGCCCGAGCACGCGATGATGCGCTTGACCTTGTCTGCCTTCTTGTTGATGTCATCCTTGGTCTCGGGGATGATGGTCTGGAACCCACCCTTGGTGAATTCGGACAGCGGCGAGGTGGCGTCCTTGTTGCGCAGCAGCGACTTCGGCGTCATGATGACCAGCGGCTTGCGCAGGTTGCGCACCATCTGGCGGCGCAGCACGTGGAAGATCTGGCTGGCGGTCGTCGGTTGCACCACCTGCATGTTGGTGTCCGCCGACAGCTGCATGAAACGCTCCAGGCGTGCCGAGCTGTGCTCCGGGCCCTGGCCTTCATAACCGTGCGGCAGCATCAGCGTGATACCGTTGACACGGCCCCACTTCACTTCACCGGAAGCGATGAACTGGTCGATCACGACCTGCGCGCCATTGGCGAAGTCGCCGAACTGGGCTTCCCAGATCACCAGCGTGTTCGGATCGTTCGAGGCATAGCCGTATTCAAACGCCAGAACGGCCTCTTCCGACAGGATGGAGTCGATGACAACGAACGGAGCCTGGTTGTCGGCCACGTTCTGCAGCGGCACATAGGTGCCGGTGTCGAACTTTTCGCGATTCTGGTCGTGAATGACGGCATGGCGGTGCGTGAACGTGCCGCGTCCGCAATCTTCGCCCGACAGGCGCACCGGGTAGCCACTTGCCACCAGTGAGGCAAACGCCATGTGCTCGCCCATGCCCCAGTCCACAGGGACGTCGCCGCGGCCCATGGCTGCGCGGTCGTCATACACCTTCTTGACCAGCTGATGCGGCGTCACGGTCGCGGGAATGGCCGTGATCTTGTCGGCCAGGCGCTTCCACTCGGCCATCGGGATCGCGGTGTCACCGGCATCGGTCCACTTCTTGCCCAGGTAAGGCACCCAGTCAACCGCATACTTGCTCTTGAAGTTGGTGAGAACCGGATCAAAGGTGCTCTTGCCGGCATCCAGCGCGGCGCGCGTGGCCTTGACCATGTCGTCGCCCAGGGTGTCGCCCATGCCCTGTGCCGTCAGTTTGTCGGCGTACAGGCGGCGGGTGCCGGGGTGCTGTGCAATCTTCTTGTACATCAGCGGCTGGGTCAGCGCAGGCGTGTCCTGTTCGTTGTGACCCAGCTTGCGGAAGCAGATGATGTCGACCACGACATCCTTCTGGAACTCCATGCGGAACTCGAGGGCCAGCTGGGTAGCCAGCACCACGGCTTCCGGGTCGTCGCCATTGACGTGCAGCACCGGCGCTTCAATCATCTTGACGACGTCGGAGCAGTACAGCGTCGAGCGGCTGTCGCGCGGGTCGCTGGTGGTGAAACCGATCTGGTTGTTGATCACGATGTGGACCGTTCCGCCGGTGAAATAACCGCGGGTTTCGGCCAGCGCCAGCGTTTCCATCACAACGCCCTGCCCTGCAAAAGCGGCATCACCGTGCACCAGCACCGGCAGTACCTGCAGGCCTTTGGGATCGGCGCGACGGTCCATGCGGGCGCGTACCGAACCTTCAACCACGGGATTGACGATTTCCAGGTGAGAGGGATTGAAAGCCAAAGTCAGGTGGACCGGGCCGCCAGGGGTGGTCACGTCGGAGCTGAAGCCCTGGTGGTATTTGACGTCACCGCTTGGCAGGTCTTCAGGCGCGGTGTGGTCGAACTCGGCGAACAGGTCGGCGGGGACTTTGCCCAGGGAATTGACCAGCACATTCAGGCGGCCGCGGTGGGCCATGCCGATCACTATTTCCTGCACGCCCTTGATACCGCCCTGCTGGATCAGCTCGTCCATGCAGGCGATGAAGCTTTCGCCGCCTTCCAGCGAAAAGCGCTTCTGGCCGACGTACTTGGTGTGCAGGAAACGCTCCAGGCCTTCGGCTGCGGTCAGCCGGTCCAGGATGTGGAGCTTCTTTTCCTTGGTGAAATTGGGTTTGCTGCGAATCGATTCGAGCTTTTGCTGCCACCAGCGCTTGTGGTTCTGGTCGGTCGCGTACATGTACTCGGCGCCAATCGTGCCGCAGTAGGTTTCGCGCAGCGCGTTCATGAGCTCGCGCAGGCTCATGGTGTCTTTGCCGAAGAACGTGTTGCTGGTGTTGAACACGGTTTCCTGGTCGGCGTCGCTGAAACCGTAGAAAGACGGCTCCAGTTCGGGAATCTTGTCGCGTTCGGCACGCTTGAGCGGATCCAGGTCGGCCCAGCGTGCGCCGACGTTGCGGTAGGCGGCGATCAGTTGCTGGACGGCCGTGCGCTTGCGGCCCATTTCGGAGTCGGCGCCGCTGGCGACCACAACTTTGGTCTGGCCCTGCTTGGCGCGCTCGGCAAAGGCGTTGACGACCGGCAGATGCGGAACGTCCTTGGCATTGCTGCCGTCGACGGCGGGAACGTGCTGGAGTGCGTCGAAATACTCGCGCCAGTTGTCGGGCACGCTGCCGGGGTTGGCAAGGTAGTTTTCGTACATCTCTTCGACATAGGGCGCGTTGCCGCCGAAGAGATAGGTGTTGCCTTGATAGGCTGAATAGACGGACGATGCCGTCGGGATGGAACTCATATCCGCTGACCTCCGTTTCCCTTGGGGAAACATTAGCTGGTTAAAGCTGGTTAATTAACCTTCCGCAACACGGCTGGACCGATTAGCGGATGCGACTGTGGCAGGAAGGGCCTTCAGAAACAACCCAGATTGTGCCACCGAACTGTGACAGCGGAAAGACGGTGCTCATGACCATACCCGAAAAGGCCATGGCTTCTACGCACGCCCAACGCTCCCACATACCTCTTACATGCTCTCACATGCTTCGAAGCTACTGCTGCATTTGGGGGCTGAAAGTCAGACGGCAAGGCCCGGATTGCCGGTCACACCCACAAGCCGCGGAGTGTTGGGTTTGACAGGTTGAATGACCTTTTTGGCCTTCAGATAGCTTTCCACCACCTCCCAGACCGGGGGACCGGCATTTTTGCTGGCCTCGGCCACCGGCGCCCAGCCGGCCACCTTGTAAGTCTTGCCGGCTTCGATGGGCTTGCCGCCCAGACGCATGTCCTGGATGCGTTCACCCATTTTGGCGCCGGGCTCGCAGGTGTAGGTCAAACCGCCCACACGCACCATGTCGCCGCCCTGCTGATAATACGGGTCGGGGTTGAACAGGTTGTCGCCCACGTCCTCCAGGATGGTCTTGATCATGTCGCCGCGCATGTCCGTCAGCGTGGTCCAGGGATACGTGATCGCAGTCTGGTCCATCACGTGCTCGCGCGTAATGGCCTGGCCGGGCAGCAGAGAGGTTCCCCAGCGGAATCCGGGCGAAAACGCGATCTCGGCGCCACGCACATTCATCAGGGCGTCCAGGATCAGCTGGTCAAAGCTGCCGTTGAAGTTGCCGCGGCGGTACAGCGTGCCTTCCGTCACAGCCAGTTTTTCACCCAATTTGGCGGTGTAAGGCGCCCTCACCTTGTCGATCAGCGTATTCATGGCCGCATCGGCCGGCAACAGATTGGCAAACACCGGCAGCAGCCGGTAGTTGAAACCGGCCACCTTGCCGTCCTTGACGTTGAGGTCCAGCACGCCCAAAAACTTGCCGTTGCTGCCAGCGTTGGTCACGATGGTCTGCCCGCCGGGGTTTTTGACGATGACAGGCACCGGCACGCCGTCATGGGTGTGGCCGCCCAGAATCACGTCGATCCCCGTGACACGCGAGGCCATCTTGAGGTCCACATCCATGCCGTTGTGGCTGAGCAGCACCACGGCTTGCGCTCCTTTGGCACGCGCCTCATTCACCGTTTCCTGCATCTCGCTTTCGCGGATGCCGAAAGTCCAGTTCGGCGTGAGCCAGCCAGGATTGGCGATCGGTGTGTAGGGAAAAGCCTGGCCGACGATGGCAACAGGCACGCCATTCATTTCCTTGATGACGTAGGGCTTGAACACCGGGTCGCCGAAGTCGCTGGTTTTGACGTTTTGCGCGATAAAGTCAATCTTGCCGGCAAAGTCCTGCTCGACGATTTTTTTGATGCGCTCTTCGCCATAGGTGAAGTCCCAATGGCCCGTCATCACATCCACGCCCAGCAGCCTGGCTGCATCCACCATGTCCTGGCCCTGTGTCCAGAGCGCCGTGGCGCTGCCCTGCCAGGTGTCACCGCCGTCGAGCAGTAAGGCACCCGGCCGGCCAGCCTTCAGTTGCTTTACCAGCGTTGCAAGGTGTGCAAAGCCGCCCACCTTGCCGTACTGGCGCGCGGCCCGCTCAAAGTTCAGGAAGGTCAACGCATGCGCCTCGGGCGTACCCGACTTCAGGCTGGCGGCCTTGAGCAGATGTTCGCCCACCAGGTGCGGCGCCTGCCCGCGCATCGCCCCCACACCCAGATTGACGGAGGGTTCGCGGAAATAGATCGGCAGCAGCTGGGCATGGCAATCGGTCATGTGCAGCAGATGCACATTGCCGGTGCGCGGCAGCTCGTACAGGCCCGCAGCCTGGGCGGCGCCGGCCTCACGCTGAAGGGGAAAACCGGCGGCCAGCGCAGCGGCCATGACACTTGCAAACTCTCGGCGGGACAGGTTCATGGCGTTGGTCATCCTGCCCGGTTACCCAGGCAAAGCATCAGATTGCTATCAATTCAGGAGCTGCTTGCGCTCGTCACTATTGGCCTGGCGGCACAAAACACTCAAATCACTTGTTGACAGGCGAATTCGGATCCAGCAGCAGCGCCATCACGTCACGAATCTGCTGCTCGTTCAGGATGGCGGCATGGCCGAACCTCGGCATGTCGGAACACGCGTTGTAGGCTTTGGCGTTCCACAGCTTGCCCCAGGTGTACTCCACGATGGGTTTGCTCTCGGGTGACGCCGGATTGCTTACACCGCGCAGCTTGCCGTAGTTGTAAAGGCTGGGGCCGATGGAGCCGAAAGACAGCTCGGCCTTGCTGATCTGGTGGCAGTTGTAACAGCTGCCGCCATTGGCTTCGCCGGGCTTGTCGCTCCAGGTCAGGCCGCGGCCGTTCTGCGCAATTTTTTCGCCTTCACTCCAGCTACCGAGGTACTTGCCATCGGAAGGCAGTTTCACGGTTTTGAGGTTGGCTTCTTCAATGGCTTTGGCTGCTTTTTCCTCCAGCGGCTTGCCGGCGGCTTCCGAGCAGGCCTGGTTGGAAGCGTCCAGCGTCAGGCGGTCCATCTTCGCGATGCCCTGCTCACGGAAGGAGCTTTTCAGCACCTGCTGGGTGGCTTCGTCTACCTCCTGCGCCGTAGGCGCAATGGCGCAACTGGACAGGAAAAAGGCGGTCAATGCCAGGCAGGCGGAAGACAGGGCGGCTTTGGTGTAAATCGTGTTCATCAGTTCTCTCCTGCCTGATTAGCGTTTGAGGGCCGGCGCAATGGAAGCACCGCCCTTGCTGTTGACGCCCATGAACACGCCCAGGGCGATGGTGGCGTCGGAGGCGTAGCCCGGGAAAGGGAAACGCTGCTGGCGATAACAGTCATTCAGGCGGCGCTGCATGCTCCACAGATCCCCGCTTGAGACCCGGTAGGCCGGCCAGGCGCCAAAACCGTTGCCGGCGCCGGGCTGTTTGGTGAGGTTGGGCAAATCCTGCAGGCGGACACGCTTGTTGTCTTCACCATGGCAGGATGCACAGGAAAAGTCGTAAGGTCCGCCGCGCAGGTAAAACACCTTCTTGCCGACCTCGTACATCAGCTTTTCCTTGGCGTGCGACTGCGGCACCTTGAAGGTCATGTCGCGCGATTCACCCGAGATATAGGCCACCAGCGACTCGATGGACTTCTGCTCACCCGCACCGAAAGGAGTTTTGGCGATCTCGGCGGCATTAAAACCCTGCAATTGCTCCATGCAGGTCAGCAGGCGCGACTCCATGTCCTGCACCCGCTGGGTGTCGGCAAAGAAGCGCGGCAGCTCGACGAAAGCACCTTTCACCACGCCCGGGCCCTTGCCCAGGTCGCATTTTTCAAGCGAGGCATTTTTGGGGCCGCGCGCCTGTTTCCAGAGTGCCTCGCCACGGGCTTCGTACAGCTCGGCCGGGTTGCCGTCGGCCAGCATGGCGCGGTATTCGGCAATACCTTCAGCGGTGCTCTTCTGCGCCGCAGCAGGCAATGACAAGATGGCCGTGGCGGCCAGGGCCGCCAGCCCAAACAGGCTCAACTTCATCGTGGACTCCTCAAATATCGTTGTGGGGCAGCAAAGGGGGCGCGGCGGGAAACCGTCGGGATTCAGGCAATGACGGCTTCGTCGGTACGCTTGTCGCCGTGGTTGTCGACCCAGCTGACCGCGATCTTGTCGCCAGCCTTGCCACCTTTGAAGCTGAACTGCACAAAAGGGTTCTTGGAAACGGCCGTGCCCCACTGCGCGCTCATCACGGTCTTGCCGTTCCAGGTGGCGCTGATGTTCTGGATAAACCAGGCCGGGACGGTCTTGCCGGCCGCATCCTTGCGCTGGCCGCTTTCCATTTCGTGGCTCACCAGCACGCGCACGGTGGTTTTATCGCCTTGGGCCTGTGCCCGGATTCGCATCGGTTCTGACATTTTTTTCTCCTGATTTCAAGGGTTGTGGTGGTTGTCGAAGTCGGGACGGCTTAACCGCCGCAACCGCCCAAAGTCACCTTCACTTCCTTGACCGCATAAAAGTACTTGTCACCGGCCTTGGCCAGTGCATAAACATTGGATGACTGGCCCATCTTGATGTTGGTCGAGACGTTGGCGTCGGTGCCGGCGGGAATCTCGAACACGGCAGCCAGCGCGCTGGGGTTCTTTTCGACAACGAGCGCAATTTGGGTGGTGTTGGCAATGTTGCTTTGCGCGCCGACACGCACCACATTGCCGTTCTCGGCAATTTCGGGCGCCTGCAGCAGCAGGTCCTTGCTTTCAACCGGAGCGCTGGTCGCGCCCATGGCCTTGGCGGCATCTGCCAGGGACTTGCTGTCAAAAGCGGCTTTGTTCCAGCCTGGCGCGTTTTGCGCGTGTGCCGGGTTCAGCCCGGTGGCCGCTACCAGCACCAGCGCAGTGGCGCCTGAACTGCTGGCCAGAAAATCACGACGTTCCATGGTGAACTCCTTTTTTATATAACTTGAATGTCTGAAAAACTAACAACGATTGGACACAAAAACGTCAAGCCGTGGAACGGTACTTATCCCGACCACGCTGTGAAAAAGTTAAAGCCGGCTGTCTCGACATCGTCAATTTCCATGTGCCTCATTTTGACGCGCCCTGAGCCAGCCATTGGGAAATCTGCGCCGACTCCGCCGCACTCAGTGCCTGCGGCGGCATGGGGATTGCGCCCCAGACACCCTGCCCTCCGGCCTTGATTTTGCCCGAGAGGTAAACCGTCGCGTCGGCGCGGTCTTTATATTTGTTGGCTATATCCTTGAAGGATGGCCCCACCATCTTGCTGTCCATGCCATGGCAGGCGGTGCAGGTATTTTTTTGCAGCAACGGCATGACGGACGCAACGCCGGGCGCGGCGGTTTTAACGACAGCTGGCAGCTGCACAGCAACAACCGGCGTGGAGTTTGCTATCTTTTCAGGAGCTGCTTGCGCACGTCCTGTCTGGTTTGGGGCCGTATTTGATTCAAATATTCCGGCCATGGGCGGCCGGGTGGTGTCCACACCCCGGCTGGCACCCACCAGTCGCGACTGCTCGGCCAGGTTGCCATGGGCGTTGCGTGCATAGTCTGGCAAAAAGCTTTTGACCACCACCTCGCCGGCGCAATTTTTCATGCAGGCCGAGCCCTGGACATCGGGGCGCGCCGTGCCGCCCAGCTCCTTGCCCGGCCACATCGCGTGCGACGTCGTCATGCCGTTGCGGTTGGGCAAACGGGCCTGTACCTCGCGGATATTGGCGTCCGACAAGGTGAAGTTGTCGGGCAGGATATTGCCCAGGTTCAGGATGTAGGCAGTGACGGCATAAACCTCGTCGGCCGTCAATGTTTTGGGGGCATTCCACGGCATGGCGCGGTTGATGTAGTCCCAGAGCGTCGACAGCGTGGAGACTTTCATCAATGTGGTGCGGTTCGGCTGGTTGGAGCCAGGCATCAGACCATCCACGCGGCCATTCTTGATGTCTTCAGCCGTGACGCCGCCGGCAATCGGCGTGAACACTTCGGACGACTCGGCAAAACTGCCGTGGCAGGACGCACATTGCGCCTCCCAGATCACTTCACCCTGCCGTACCGAGCCCTGCCCTTTGGGCAGGCCCTTGAAGTCGGGCCGCACGTCAATGTCCCAGGCTTTGACTTCCGCCGGTGTCGCCGTGCGGCCGATGCTGGAGAGAATCACCGGTTTATCAGCAGCCGCAGCCCATTGGGTAACACCCGCCAGCAGCAGCGAGCCCATCGCAACGCGGACGCCATGAGAAACGGACAAAGCCTTAGATCTGGACATTTTTCACCTCGCCGTTTTCTTCCAGCGACCACGACTGGATGGCGTTGTTGTGATAAATGCTGCGGGACGCTCGCACTTTGCGCAGTTCGTTGTACGTCGGCTGGATCTGGCCGGTCTCGTCAACAGCGCGGCTCTGGAAAATGGCGGGTTTGCCGTCCCACACAAAATCGGCATTAAAACGCGTCAGGCATTTGGCCAACACCGGCCCCTCCAGGCGCGCCGGCGCCCAGTTGCGCCCACCGTCCACGGAAACGTCCACACGTTTGATCTTGCCCCGGCCGCTCCAGGCCAGCCCCGTGACGTTGTGAAAGCCCTTTTGCAGCAGTACCTGCCCGCCGCTGGGCGAGGTCACCACGCTTTTGACTTCCTGGATGCTGGTGTATTGCCGGTGCAGGCCGCTGGGCTGCAGGTCGACGTAATGGATCGTCTCATCCTTGGTGCCATAAGGCATGTCGCCCACCTCGATGCGCCGCAGGTATTTGATCCAGCTCACGCCCTGCACGCCCGGCACGATAAGCCGCAACGGGTAGCCGTTTTCAGGGCGCAGCATTTCGCCGTTCTGGCCATAGGCCACCAGCACCTCACCGCTCATCACCAGGCTCATGGGGATGGTGCGGGTCATGCCTGAGCCGTCGGCCCCCTCGGCCAGAATGAATTTGGCGCGCTTGAGGTCGGCACCGCACAGCTCCAGCAGGGTGCGCAAGGGCACGCCGGTGAATTCGCTGCAGCTCAGCATGCCGTGGGTGTACTGCACCGTTGGCACCGCCGAGTTGCCCCACTCCATGCCGGTGTTGGCGCCGCATTCGATGAAGTGCATGCGGCTGACGTTCGGCAGGCGCATCAACTCATCCATGCTGAACACCATGGGGCGCTTGAGCATGGCGTCATCGGAGCCATTGACCATCAGCCGGTGTTTCGATGGGTCGATGTCCCACCAGCCCTGGTGGTGGCGTTCAAAGTGCAGGCCGCTGGGGGTGATGATGCCGAAGAGGCCCTGCAATGGGCAAAAGCTCACGCTGGCCTGGCCGATGCGCGTGAGGCCCGGGCTCTCGCGGCGCTGCAGGTTTTTTTCCCATTCGCTGGGCAGGCCGTAACCACGGGCCGCCACGGGCTGGCCCAGGCCCTTGCTGTGGGCGGGAAGGTTCAGGATATTGGCATCGCCCTCCGGAGTCGCTGCCCGGGCCTGACCCACCGCCGCCACCCCGGCTGACGCAGCTGCAAACGCGCCGGCCAGAAAACCGCGGCGCCCGGCGCGCACGTCCGCTATTTGCGCCCCTGAGAGGAAATTCTCCGGCGCGCGCTGTAAAAAACGGCTCAGCATAAAGGGCGTTCTTTCGGTTCAGGCGTCTTGGGAGGCGGATCGCGGCGACAGGCTTTCGGCCGGCGACAATCCGCCCGGCTCATCCAGCTCGATGGCGATCTGGGTGCAGACACTGCGGCACAGCGCCACGGCTTTTTCGCTTTGAACGCGGTAAATCACCTGGGTGCCTTCCTTGCGCTTGGCCAGCACACCGGTGCGGTACAGCACGGCCAGATGCTGGGAAAGATTGGGCTGGGTGGTGTCGATCTCCGCCAGCAACTCATTCACGGACTTTTCACGTTCGCACAGGGCGCTCAAGACACGCAAGCGCATCGGCGTCGCGAGCACAGCGAACAACTCGGCCGCCAGCTCAAACACACGGCCCCTCTCGACTTGCGCACTGGTCTGGATCATCTCGTTCATAGCGATTTATTCTTAATATAAGTAATTGCTGATATTAAGCCTGAAGCCGCCTCAAAAAACCCGTAAATACCCTAGGCACGCAAGGCGAACACGTAAATATGACCAACCGACCCGCCAAACGCCGAAAAGGTGTTGCCTCCATGCACTTGCGCAGGGCGGCAAAGGTGTAAAAAAGCGTTGAAAGACCCCTCATCGTGATATAAAACTTTTGTTACTTACGAGTTGTTACCCGGGACCGGTAAAACCCAATACTTATGTCTTCAAAAAAACCCTTCATCTTCAAAAGTACCGGCATCCTTCTCGCCGTCATGATGGCCGCTGCAGCGCATGCGGAAGTCGATGCACTGGTCAGTCAGGCGCGTACGCTGCTCGACCAGAGCCAGGCACAAAAAGCCTTCGATCTGCTTGAGCCCCAGGAAACCGCACGCGCAGGCGACCCCGACTTCGACACGGTGCTGGGTATCGCCGCCAACGACACAGGGCAATTCACCCGCGCCATATTCGCGCTCGAACGCGTGCTGGCGGTGCAGCCGGCCAACTCCCGTGCGCGCGCGGAGCTTGGACGGGCACTTTTTGCCGTCGGGGACAACGCCGGCTCGCGCAAGGTGTTACTGGAAGCCAAACAAGACAACATCCCGACGGAGGCCGCCGCCACCATCGACCAGTTCCTGCAAGCCATTGATCGCACGGAAGAAGCCGCCCGCTCGTCCGTCAAACCGTACCTGGAAGCCAGCGTCGGCTACGACACCAATGTCAACAGCGGCCCCGGCAATCCCAATGTCGCGGTTCCGCTTTTTGGCGGCGCAATTTTCACCCTCAATGCTTCGGGTGTTGAGACCAAAGATGCCTTCATGACCCTGGGCGGCGGGCTGTCAGCCCGTTACGTCGTCGACCCGCGCTGGTCGTTGATCGCGAACGCCAGCGGGAATTCGCGCATCAATGCCAAGTACAACGACTTCAACACCGGCCAGGTTGATGTCAACGCCGGTGCCAGCTACCGCTACGAAAAGCACGAATTCACCGGTGTCGTGCAGGCCGGCAGCTATACCGTCGCCGGATCCCGCGCGCGCGACCAGCAAGGCCTGGTCGGCGAATGGACCTACCGCATCGACGGCTTCCGCCAGTGGAGCACTTACCTGCAATGGGGCCAGTTGAGCTATCCGGGCCAATCGCTTCGTGATACGGACCGAACCGTGCTGGGTACGTCCTACGCCCATGCATTCCGCGACGGTTTGCTGGTCTTCGGGGGCATTTATGTGGGTGCCGAGAAGGAAAAAGCCAGCGGCGTTCCGCACATGGGCCACCACCTGTTCGGCATCCGGTTGGGTACACAGAAATCCATCAGGGACGACCTCGCCTTTTTTGGCAATATCAGTTATGAAGACCGCAAATACGGTGGCACCGATCCGCTGTTCCTGGTCACCCGCACCGACAGGCAGCTCAATCTGAACCTTGGCCTCAACTGGGTCCCCGCCAAACTCTGGCGCGTGACGCCGCAGTTGTCGCTGACCTCCGTCAAGTCAAACATTGCCATTTCCGACTACAACCGCAGCCTTTTCTCCGTGACCGTGCGCCGCGACTTCTAAACCTGCCGTGCCGACTGAACACGCCCCGCCAGACACCCCATGAAAACCATCCGGGAAAGCTCTCTCAAACACGCCGCGCTGTCGGTCGTGATTGCGGCGGCCTTCCCCGCGCAATCATTCGCCGCCGAATCGGCCGGCGTGGCGCAGTTCATCGCCGGCGACGTCAACGTGCTGCGTGCGAACGGCAAAACCGAGGCGCTGACCAAGGGCAAACCGCTGGAAAGCGGCGAATCCATACTGACGAGCACCGCGGGTCGCGCCCAGGTCCGGTTTTCGGATGGCGGCCTGGTGTCACTGCAGCCCAATACCGAGTTCAAAATCGCCAATTATGTCAACGAGGCTGACCCCAAGCAGGACCGTTTCCTGGTCGACCTGTTGCGCGGCAGCATGCGGGCCATCACCGGCCTGATCGGCAAGCGCAACCGCGAGAACTACAAGGTCACTACCACCACGGCCACCATAGGTATACGCGGTTCCGGCTTCAGCGTGGGCTACAACCCGGACGGATCACTGGGCATCACGACGGAACTGGACGCCATTGAGGTCTGCAACGCCGGTGGCTGCGTCGGCCTGACGGCCGGCGAGTCGGTGCGAGTCATTAACAGCTCCGAGGCGCCAGTTCGCACCAATACACGGGCCAACGTGCCGACGCCGCCGCCCGTCCAGGAGGTGGTCGTTGCGGGGAACCAGACCACGTCCGATGGCAAGCCCGCCATTGTCCCCACCACACCCGTCAAACAGGTGTTCACCGACCTGGCCGCCGCGATTGCGTTCACCGACAGCGCGGCCAACCCGGTGGTCGAAAGCTACTACCCCGAGGCCGGCACCGCTGTGCTGACCAGCTTCCTCAGCGGCAAACCCATCGATGTCGACAGCCTCGACAGCCGCAACGTCCTGACCCAGTTCCGCAGCACGCCCGGCCTCACCACGATGGAAAAGGGCGCGCTGGGTGCGCCGTCCGATCCCGACTTCGTCGGTTGGGGCAGCTGGGTGACGGGACAAAAGTTCGTGGGAGGCTCGCCCAGCGCGATTGAATCCGTTCACTTTGTGATGGGCCGGCCGACGCCGACGGCTCAGATGCCGGCCGACAACATGCAGGGCACCTACCAGTTCGCCGGCGGCACCGCCTTCTCCAGCCTGCTGGGTGCGGGTCAGCTTGTAAGCGGTTCGCTGGTCGCCAATTTCGGCGCCTACAGCCCAGGCCAGGGCTATGGCAACCTGGACCTCACCACGCGCTTCGGCGGCAATGACTATGGCGCCAGCAGCAGCATCGACATCAACAACGCCAAAATCACTAACTCCTCGGGCGCGAATGTCACCGGCTTCTTCACCGGCAACAATGCCAGCCGTGCCGCACTGGTCTACAGCGCCTCATCGGTTACCGGCGCGGGCCCCAGCGCGGGCCAGGTTTCCGGTGCGGCCGTTTTCCAGCAGACCAGCCTGGTCGTAAGACCCCCCCTTTAAACGGGCCGTCCCCAGCCCCACAGCAGCCCAGTGCGTACCCCTTAAAAAATACCGGAGAACCCACCATGACCCCGCAGTTCAAACTAAAGCACACCGCCCTGGCCATGGCGCTGGCCGCCATTTACCCACTGCAGACCCTGGCAGCGCCTTCCGCGGGCGTGGCCCAGTTCACCACCGGCGAAGTCAGTTTGCGGCGCACGGACGGCAAGACCGACGCGCTGGTCAAAGGCAAGGATATCGAAAGCGGCCAGGCCATCATTACCGGCCTCGATGGCCGCGCCCAGGTGAAGTTCTCCGATGGCGGTGTCGTTTCGCTGCAGCCGGGAACAGAGTTCAAGGTCGCCAACTATGTAGACAAGGCCGACCCGAAGGAAGACCGCTTTCTGGTCGACCTGCTGCGCGGCAGCATGCGGGCCATCACCGGATTGATCGGCAAACGCAACCGTGAAAACTACCGTGTCACCACCACGACGGCCACCATTGGTATCCGCGGCTCTGGCTTCAATGCTGGGTACAACCCGGACGGCTCGCTGAGCGTGACAACCGAGCTGGATGCGATTGAGGTCTGCAATGCGGGGGGATGTGTCGGGCTGACGGCAGGTGAGTCTGTCCGGGTGGTCAACAACACAGACACGCCGAAACGAACGAATGTACGCCCGCCCATACCCACACCCGAACCTCCAATAGAGCCCATCATCATCAATAAAGCGGTTGTGACCGATGTCAAGCCAGTCAACACAGGCACGTTCACAAATTTCAAGTCAACCGCAACCTACCACTCGCAGGGCAATTTCGGACCTTCCACCATTTCGCCTGTTGCCACGGGCACTTCCGCAACCATTGACACCGGCAAACTGACCGCGCTCAGCGCCAATGGCAAGGATTTCACCCCCACCATCAACGCCTTTGCAGGCTCGGCGGGCTCTACCGACGCGGGCGACTTTATCGGTTGGGGTTCGTGGACCACGGGCACACGCAACCCAGGCGGCACGAACATCAATGATCTCCACTACATCATCGGCCAGCCTACCCTGGTGATGCCCACAACGGGCACCCTCAGCTACAACCTGATCGGCCAGACGCCAGTCACGGGCTACGACACCTCCGTACAGGCGGCAGTGGCCTCCGGAACCCTGACATCCGCAACGTTCAGCGTCAACTTCGGCACGGCCAAGCTGAGCATGGGCGTGGTCACGACACTTGGCGGTTTTGCGGCATCCAATATCAGTGTTGCAGGCGGGCAGTTCAGCTACTCCAACGGTGGACCGGTTTTCACCGTGGACGGTTTCTTCACCGGGGTGAATGCAAGCCGTGCCGGCATGGTTTACACCGGCACCAACGGAAACATTCGCTATTCAGGCGCAGCAGCATTTGCCGCGCCCTGATGGGGGCGGCCGGTCACCGTTCACTTGAGATAGAACGCCAGGTCGCGCTCCGTTGCGTCGGGGCCGTGCACCTGGCTGGCCCGCTCTTGCGCTGCCATGCCCAGCTGAAGCCTTAAATCCACCGAATCATTGAGCGACATCAGGGCATCGAATGCCTGCTCCTGCGAGCGGATCAAAAAACCCGAGATGCCCTGCTCGATCACTTCGGCGTAGCCGCCGTTCACGTGGGCCACTACCGGCAAACCGGCACCCATGGCCTCCAGCACCACCCGTCCATACGCCTCGAAAAAGTTTCCGGTGCGGTAGAACATCGCATCCAGTGAACGGTAAAAATCCGGCACAGACTCCGCACCCGCAGGCAGCAACTCAATGCCCTCGGTTCCGGCCAAACCCGGCGCCAGGCAGGTTCCGCCCATGACGCGAACCCGTATGCCGCGGCTGGCCAGCATGCGGTAAAGCGAAAGGTCCTGCGGGTTGTGCTTTTCCAGCAGATCACGGCTGGCACGCCCAACCGTGAAAGGCCGCGGTTGGGCTCCACCATGCGGCCATCGGGCAAAACGTTCAACGGCAACCGCTGAAAAGGGCGTGAGGTCGAGCAGGCTGGGAATGACGCGCCCGGTCAATGCCGCAGTGCGGCGCAGCCAGTCGGACACAAAAACAATCTCAGGGTCGAGGCCGGTGTATTCCCGCACGCCTTCGACAATGGCAAACAGCTGCCCCTGGTGTGAAATGTTGTGGAAAAGAATGATTCGTTGAAACCGCGTGTATTTCAGCCAGATTCCCGGCTGCAGATGCACGCCGCCTATCAGCAGCGTACCCTCCCTGGGAAACTGGTGCGCAAAGGGCTGCACGGCGGTAATGCCCTCGGGCGCGTACGCCGGGTGCACCGGCACATCGGACCACAGCTTGACCGCGCGCCTGCCGGCCAGAAGCCGCGCGAGGTCCAGCAGTTCCCGCTCCGCGCCCGTGTACAACTCGCCGAACCGGCCTAGCAGGTGCAGCGCGCCGAGGTCGGTGAAAGTGAGGCCTTGGGTCATTAGCCGCGATTATCTCCGCGCCCGCCTGAGTCCCCGAACCCACCGTGCCACATAATTCCTGCATGCACGACGGCGACACAGTTGCGATGGATAAAAACCCCCGCCCCTCTAACCGTGAGGCAGATCACGAGGCCTGGATGTCGCAAGGCAGCCAGCTGGACAGCACCGGCCAGCCCGAACTGGCGCTCGCGGCTTTTGAAAAGGCGCACGCCCTCTCGCCGACGGACGTCAATTCGGCATCTGCCTGCGCCACCCTGCTTAGCGTGCTGGATCGCCCGCAGGCCGCCTACCGAACGCTGCTGGGCGTTGAAGCATCACTGCTGCAGGACGCCGACGGCGCAGCCAACCTGGCGATTGCAGCAGAGGGTTGCGGTGACCTTGAAAAGGCCCAGGCGGCCTACGCACGGGCCCTGGAACTCAACCCCGACCACCTGCGTTCCCTGAACAACGTCGCCATCCTGGCGGCTGGCTCATCGCAGTGGGACCTGGCCATTCACTTGGCCCGCAAGTGCCTTGATCTTCAGCCCGGCCACCCGCCTTACCACGCCAACCTCGCCGAATACCTCTCAGGCGCGCGGCGCTACGCCGAGGCCGTGGAAGCCACCAGGCTTGCCCTGGCGCAATTTCCTGAACATGCCGAGCTGAGACTTCGGCACCTCGCGCTTCTGGCTTTCACCGGTGAGCTCGAAAAAGCCGACGCTGCCCTGAAAGACCTCGATGGCAACACCCGCAACCTGCTGGGTGAGTTCCTGCTGAAACTGGAAACCGCCGAAGGTGCTGCGCTGGAGGGCACCATCCAGGGCAAGGCCATCGACCACGTGGCGGACGACGCGCTGCAAATCCACACCCGGCAAGCCTTCCGCAATATGGCCATCGGCGATTGGCGGCATCACCACAAGCTCACGGATATCCTGCAGAAGGCCCTGGCTGAATCCCTTGCCACCCAAAAACCCCGCGACTGGGGCGATGCGCCTTTCCACGGACTGGTACTCGCCATGGATGAAGACGCGCTGCAGCAGATGCGCCGGCAAACTCTCGACGCAGTGAAAAGCCGGCTCAAACCCTGCCCGCCGTTCAAGCGCGATTCGCGCACACGCCGCCTCCAGAGCGACAGCCGCATCCACGTCGGCCTCGCCGTGCAAAGCCTGGCCGACACCCGGCAGATGCGGGCACTTGAGCAGCAACTCGCGCTGCACGACAGTGGCCGCTTTGCCATCCAAGTCTATGCCTTCACGGGGCGCCCGCAGCCGGAGCACCTTGAGGTTTTGCGCCGCCATGCGGCCAGTGTGAATGAACTGGGGCACATGACTGACCTCGAAGCGGTGGGGCGCATCCGCCTGGACAGGCTTGATATTTACATTGAACAGGCCCTGAACCCGGCCTGGACGCGGCAGGAAATCGCCTTGATGCGAGTCGCGCCCGTGCAGCTGCGCGAGCCTGGCCTTTACAGGCATCACGTACCCGGCGCATGGGACTACACCGTGTCCGATCACTTCATCCACCCGCAGGTGGAGGAGCAAGCCGGCCCCATCGGCCGCCTTCCGCAAACTTGCTGGCCGGGAAGCTTTGGCATGGATGCCGAGCCCACGACCCCTTCCCGCGAAAAAGCCGGGTTGCCCGCGGACGCCCTGGTGCTGTGTTCATGCCTGTTGCCGCCCCTGCTGGATGCAGCCACCTTCGCCAGCTGGATGAAAGTGTTGCGGTCGCTGCCCGACGCCGTACTGTGGCTGCCTTTTTGCAGCCGGGCCGCCGCCAACCTCGTGCGCGAAGCACAGGCTGCGGGCGTGGGTGTACAGCGGCTGATCTTTTCAGCCCTTGCCGCCTGGCCCGAGATACCCGCCCACCTGGGCTGTGCCGACCTGTTCCTGGACACGTTGCGCCTCAATGCCTCGCCCGGACTGGAAGAGGCGCTGCGCCAGGGCGTTCCCGCGCTCACCTGCCCCGGCAGCAGCATGGCCGCGCGCATGGGTGCAAGCATTCTGCAGGCTGCCGGCCTGCCTGAATGCATTCTGGAAAGCCCGCAGGCTTATGTTGCGGAGGCTGTGCGGCTAGGCCGCAATCCTGAGGCGTTGCAGGAGCTGAAAACCAGGCTGCACACAGCGCGGAACAAAACACCGCCCCCTCCCCTGTTTGATGCGGCTGCGCGTGTCAAGGACCGGGAAGCCGCCTGGGCCCACATGGCGGAACGCTCGCGCGCAGGCTCGCCGCCGGTGGCGTTCGACGCGAGCGCCGCACAGGCCGTCGACACCTGATTATTTGCTATCAATACAATAGCTGCCTGCGCACACCCCTATTGGCCTGCAGGCGTTTTTTCTTCTGAATTTGCGGCTTGACCCGCCAAACTGCGGCCCTACCTACTGCGTGATAGCGCAGACTTCGCCGGTCGGCGGCAAACCAAGCTGGCTCTTGGCAGCGGCGACATTGGCCATCTGTCCTGACGTCACACCATTCTTGACGGCCGTCAGCTCCGCCAGGATGGAAATCGCAATCTCGGACGGCGTCTTGCTGCCGATGTAAAGGCCGATCGGGCCGTGCAGCTTGCCTAGCTCTTCGGCCGTCATGTCGAAGTGCTCGGCCAGCCTTTCACGGCGGCGCTGGTTGTTCAGCCGTGAGCCGATGGCGCCTACATAAAACGCCTCAGAGCGCAAAGCCTCCATCAGCGCCAGGTCGTCCAGCTTGGGGTCATGCGTCAACGCAATCACCGCGCAGCGGGCGTCCAGCTTCATGGCCTGCACCACGTCGTCGGGCATGCCGGTGGCCAGCTCCACGCCTTCTACCTGCCAGCTGTCACGGTATTCCTCGCGCGGGTCGCACACCGTCACGGCGTAGTCCATGCCCTGCGCAATCTGCGCCACAAAGCGCGACAGTTGCCCGGCGCCGATGATCAGCAGTCGCCAGCGCGGGCCGTGCAAGGTCACCAGCGCGGCTTCAGACACCTGCATGCCCTGGCTGGGCTGGGCCGCGCTGAGTGTGACGGCGCCCGTGTGCAAATCAAGGCGGCGCGCCACCAGCTCACCGGCCTGCAGACGCTGCAGCAATTCATCGATGCGGCTTGCTTTTGACAACGGTTCTATGGCCAGCTCAATGGTGCCGCCGCAAGGCAGGCCAAAGCGGCGCGCCTCGTCGGCTGAAACGCCATAAGTGACGATGGCCGGTTGCGTCTGGCTGAGGCCCTCGCGGCGGGCCCGGTCGATCATGTCGTCTTCAATGCAGCCGCCCGACACCGAACCCACCACCCGGCCGTCTTCACAGATGGCCAGCATGGAGCCTTCAGGCCGCGGGCTGGAGCCCCAGGTTTTAAGCACAGTCACCAGTTCGCAGCGCAGGCCTGCGGCCAGCCACTGCGATGAGGTCTTCAGAACTTCGAGGTCAATGTTATCCATGCGTCAAATGCTAGCAGCCCGCAGTTTTTTCTGCCTCGGCCCGGCCTCAAAGCCCTGCGGCCTCAAGCCTTCGCCAGGTTGTCATTGAGCGGCAGCGTGCGCACCCGCTTGCCGGTGGCGGCAAACACCGCGTTGGCCACCGCGGGCGCCACCAGCGCCGTGGCCGGCTCGCCAATGCCGCCCGGCTTCTCGGTGCTGGGCACCAGGGTGATGTCCATCACCGGCGACTCATGCATGCGCAGCACGGGGTAGTCGCCGAAATTGGTCTGCTGCACCCGGCCCTTGTCTAGCGTGATCTGGTTATTCAACGCGGCTGACAGGCCAAACACAATGCTCGACTGGATCTGTGCCTGCACCGTGTCGGGGTTGACCATGCGGCCCAGGTCGGCCACCACCGTCACCTTGTGCACCGTGATCTGGTTGTCCTTCACCGACACCTCGGCCACCTGCGCCATGTAGGTGTCGTAACCCTCCATTAGCGCGATGCCGCGGCTACGCCCTGCGGGCGGCGGTGTGCCCCAGCCGGACTTGTCGGCCGCCATCTTCAGCACATTGGCAAAGCGCGGCTGCTTTTCCAGCAGCGACATGCGGTAGGCATACGGGTCCTTGCCCGCCGCCAGCGCCATCTCATCGACAAAGCTTTCATTGGCAAAGGCATTGAGCGCGTGGCTCACCGAGCGCCAGTAGCCCACACGCAGCCCGCTGTCGTGGATCACCAGGTCGTACTGCGTGTTCGGGATGTCGTATGGCATCACGCCGGCTTCGGCCATGAAGGGGTCCAGCGTGTCCTTGGGCAGGCCGAAGGCGCGCTGCGTGATGGACTGCGAGGTGACCTTGAAATTGAGCGCCACCGGCTTGCCGTCGGCTCCCAACCCGGCCGAAAGCTGGTTGACGGCCATGGGCCGGTAGAAGTCGTGCGTGGTGTCGTCCTCGCGGCTCCAGAGCAGCTTGACGGGCTTGCCCACGGCTTTGGAGATTTGCGCCGCCTGTACGATGAAGTCCAGCTCCAGCCGCCGGCCAAAGCCGCCGCCCAGGAAGGTGGTTTTCAGCGTGATGTCTTCGGGCTTGATACCCAGGGCCGCCGCCACGCTGCCTTCAGCCCCCTGCTGGAACTGCGTGGGGCCGATCAGCAGGATCTTGCCGTTCTTGTAGTCGGCCGTGAAGTTCATCGGCTCCAGCGTGGCGTGCGCCAGCAACGGCGACACGTACTCGGCTTTCAAGGTCTTGGCCGCACCCTTCATCGCGCCGGCGGTATCGCCCTTGGGCGCGATGATGGGTATCACCTTGCCGCTGTCGGCCGCCTTGCGAATGCCGTCCAGCATGCTCGCGTTGCTGATGGCCGCGACCGGGCCTTCGTCCCATTGCACCGTCAATGCCTGGCGCGCCTTGTACGCATGCCAGTAGCTGTCGGCCACCACGGCCACGCCATCGGGAATCTGCACCACGTCGATCACGCCCGGCATGGCCTTGGCCCTGGCCGCGTCAAAGCTGGTGACCTTGCCGCCGATCACCGGACATTGCTGCAGGCTGGCGTAGACCATGCCGGGTAGCTTCACGTCAATGCCGAATTCGGCTGTGCCGTTGACCTTCATCGGTGTGTCCAGCCGCTTGGTGGGTTTACCGACCACAGTGAAATCTTTCGGGTCTTTCAGCACCACTTTTTCCGGCACTGGCAGCTTCGATGCCGCCTCGGCCAGTGAACCGTAAGTCGCCTTCTTGCCGTTCGGCCCGATCACCATGCCGTTCTCAGCCTTCAGCGTCGACGCATCGACATTCCACTTCGCAGCAGCCGCCGACACCAGCATCATGCGCACCTGCGCGCCGGCGATGCGCAGCTTTTCCCAGCCGTCACGCACCGAGGTCGAGCCGCCGGTGATCTGTGCGCCCAGCAAGGCGTTGGTATAGACCTTGCCCGGAGGCGCAATCGCCACCTTGATCTTGCGCAAATCCACATTCAACTCTTCGGCAATCAACATCGGCATGGAGGTATACACGCCCTGCCCCATCTCGGAGCGCGCAGACAGCAGCGTGATGGTGTTGTCGTCGGCAATGTGCACCCAGGCATTGGGGGTGTAGAGCGTGCCCGCGGCCTGGGTTGCCAGCGGCAGGCCCAGCGTGACGCCCATCATCAACCCGCCCGTGACGGCTGATGAGGCTTTGAGGAAAGTACGGCGATCAGGGCGATCGAGGGAGACCAGTGTGTTGGCAGTCATGATCGTTCTCCTCAGGCTTTGCGCATGGTGGAAGCGGCATCCTTGATCGCCGCCTTGATACGCGGGTAGGTACCGCAGCGGCAGATGTTGCCGCTCATCGCGGCGTCAATGTCCGCGTCGCTCGGGTTCTTGTTGCCCGTGAGCAAGGCCGCCGCGCTCATCAACTGGCCCGACTGGCAGTAGCCGCACTGCGGCACATCGTGCTTGATCCACGCCACCTGCAGCGGGTGCGTGTTGTTGCGTGAAAGGCTTTCAATCGTCGCCACCTTCTGGCCCGCAGCGGCAGACAACGGCGTCTGACACGACCGCACCGGCTTGCCATTGAGGTGCACGGTACACGCGCCGCATAAGGCCGCACCACAACCGAACTTGGTACCGGTCATGCCCAGCTCATCGCGTATCACCCACAAAAGGGGTGTGTCAGATTCAGCGTTGACGGAAACGGCGCGGCCGTTCACGTTGAGTTTTGTTGTCATGTGGAGTCCCCTTTTGTTGAATCACTGTCATCACAGGATCGGGCAGGCCCCCAAAAGTCAGCTACTACCCGAAGGCCTTGCGGGACTCATGCTACGACTGCGCCTTAAGGGGTATCCGGGTAGAAACCCTTGGCTGAAACAAAGTCTCAACACTTTTTCTCAAGATGAGACAACTGATATAACTCATGCCTTACAAGAGTTTGGGAGGACCACAAAATGGATGGCGCACCGCATCGCCCCGCAGTTTCGCGACCAGAAGCCGGCCGAGGTTGGCGGCATGAATAGGGTCACAGAAAAGTACACAAGCTTCCCAACCCTGGGCCAGGCCGCGCTGATCGTTCTCGCCTTATTTCTGTTTGAATATGTCGCGCTGGTGGCGCTTGCCGATATGCTCGGGTTGCGCGGAGATGCACTCAATGGCGTATGGGGCATCGCAACAGTTCTTGGAAATGCCGGCGTCTTCAGCCTTGTGCTGCATCACAAGCAGCTGAGCTACCGGGCCTTGTTTCATGCGTCCCGAAATTCGGCAAGCGTCACCATCATGCTGTTGATGCTTCCTATCGCCATGCTGATTCCTGCACTGGTGTTGGCCATGCTGTCAGTGGATGCGGTGATGGTTTCGGCATTCCCTTTGTCAAGAGCACAGGAAATGATGTTCCAGAGAATGATGACGAACGATCCCATGTCTGTCATCACGGTTTGTATCCTGGCCCCCGTTCTGGAGGAAATGCTTTTTCGCGGCATTATCGTGCGCAGTTTTCTGGCGCAATGCCCCAGGAAATTCGCTATTTTTGCCTCAGCGACGTTATTTGGTGCCGCTCATCTGAATATTTACCAGTTCATGGTGGGATTGATTGTCGGATCTGTTCTTGCCTGGCTTTACGAACGAAGCAGGTCCTTATGGCCATGCATTGCCCTTCACTGCATGTACAACTCGACGATTTCATTCTTCTGTCAAAACTTCAGTGACAAATCCGGCAACATAGCCTTTTTCAGTGACTTGCCACTCTCGATCTGGATTGGCGCTTTTTTTCTGGCTTTTGTAGGCGCATCCGCGCTCCAGTTCATGCTTCGTGACAGAACCTTGTCGTCCTAGTGTCAGCATCGAACTTCACCATAGGGCTCATTCAGCAGAGACAGGGGGTGCAAGCGTCAACACTCAGCCCTCCGAGGCATTTTTGTTCGCCCGACCCTCTAGAATCAGCAGCGCTACGCAGCCGCTACGGCTCGATTCACCCGAACTTGAAGGCCAAGATGATCCGACGTGCACTGTCAGGGATACTTTTGCTTGCGAGTGTCTGCGCCTGGGCCAATCCCCCCGCAGCTACGGCCACACCGCAGCCAAAAGAAATACAGTTGCAAGACCCCATGCCGGGGCAAGCGCTGCTGTATCTGGTGAGAATTTCCGGAGACATGGAGACAGTGACCGTGCTGGTGGATGGCGTCAAAGTGGCCACCATGCCACCGAATAGCTATACAGCCATCGGCGTCGCGCCCGGTGCCCGGCGGCTCACCGCCGCCACCCCCGCAGGCCAGGAGCGCATTACCGAGATCAGCGTGCAGGCGGATGAACGGCGGTTTTTCTACCTGCTCGCGACTTTTTCACGGCCGGCGGGTGACTTTGGCCAGTTTTTTGGTTTGCTCGGCGCTCTTGTTCAGGAGACCCTTAACCGCCCCACCGCTACCAACGGGAATCGCGTGTGGACAGAATCCCTGGAGCCAGAAGCGAAAGGCATGATGGAAGGCATGGCGCTTGCCTTACCGGACTAGCAACGCCCTTCACGTCTCTGCCAAAGTTAAAACTGCGAATTACCAACCCCTTATGCGATCTCTGTTTTGGCGTATTTCTTTCATCAGCCTGCTGCTTCTTTGCACAAAATTCGCGCCTGCGGCTGGCTTGGGAGTCAACGACATACACCAGCTGGACGGCATTCAGGTAGATGACAAATCAGGCACCATTACGCTGGTTCTGGTCATTGACCGGCCACTGGAAGACGGCCTGACCAAACCACGCGCCATCCGCAAACTCAATGCCTATTCGGAATGGGTGCATAGCGCAGAGCTCGGCAAAGCTTTTCCTCACGCCAAAGCCGATCTGGGGATTCGCATACTTATCACGCATCCCAGGGCGCGCTCGGCCCTGGGTAAAGCCGTGTTGTCGCAACTGGCCGGGCGCTGCAAAGACCTTCACTTCGAAGCGATATTCACCCTGCGGGATACGAAATTGTGAAGCGCCTGCATAAGCGTATCCGATGATTTTGTGACGCACGGTCCTTCGTGGGGGCGACCTACCCAGCCACCCGATCCCGAATCTGCTGCAGCGCCGCCGGGTCATCCATCGTCGTTAAATCCCCCGGGCCCCTGCCCTCGCACACCGCCTGGATCGCGCGGCGCAGCATCTTGCCGCTGCGGGTTTTTGGCAGCGCTAAAGCAAAGTCTCAACACATTTTTCATCAAGATGAGACATTGCCGATAGGCGCATAAAATTATGCGTTCCCAACACGCGTACTTCCGTTTTCAGCGGCTTCGGCAGATTTCACGCCTCTTCCAAAAAATGCAAAAAGAACCGTTATTTCGCAAAGTAAACACGACTGCCCGTGGCGTACATCACCACTTTGGGGGTGATTTTCGCCACGAGAGAAATACCAAAAAAGAAGTGCAATCGGAGGCGACGCGCAGCTCCATGCATGGCAAGCAGCAACGCGGCCTGGACTACACACCGCTTTTCAGGTTTCTTCTGTCAAAAATCGGCACCGACTGGAACTCTGTGCATCGTGAGGCGGTAAGCCGGCTAGACAAACCCGAGCCGATTTTCTGGCTAGTCGCACTTCATGAACACGAGAAGAAAGACTTTGTTCGCATGGGAGAGTCAAGCTACTTCAGCGGCTTGTATGTGGATGAGAAAGGGCTTCTTGCAATCGTCAACCCCGATCTGGGACCTGAAAAGATGGCGCCGCTTTGCCGGTGTTGCACTCACACCTTTAACGGTAAACCCTTCGGCAGGCCTGTAACGGACGCGTCCTTCTTCAGCGGTGACCCACTCAGCGAATAACAAAGCGGCTCCCTAACAATGCGAATACTCTCCTCCATGCGGACTGCCAGCGCCCGCCGACCGTGTCCAACTTAAGTCCAGCATGAATCCAGATCACGTTCTGCGCGCATGGAAGACCGCATTTCCGCACGCAAGCCCCGCGGGCTTCCTCTGCCGCCAGGCGATCCCACTGCGGTGGGTCCGAATACACAGCCTACCGGAGGCAAAGCGATATGCCGACTCCGACAAAGAGCGAATGGAAGTACTTCGCCGCTACAACGAAACAGCGCAAGAACTTCTGGGGCAAGACAGTAATTGCGTGCTGTTTGCAACCCAGTTCGGTGAAAAGCGATCATGGGATCCGGATGAGCAAGGCCCGCTCGACCAGCTTCCGCTCACCCACGTGATGGCCGATAGCGAAGAAGACGATGCAATGCAGTTCGTTGCGGCCAACATTACCTGGCGATCTGGAGACTTCGACCTGCTGTTAAGCGCGGTAGCTGATGACAAAACCGGCCCCGTTCTAATTTTCAATCCGGAGCGCCAAACAGCGTTTGCGCCCTACGATGGCGGCGCCGATCTATTCTTCAAATCTGAGGAAGATGCTCACCGAACCAGGCAGATGTTTCAATCCTGGTTGTCAGATCGCCCTGACGGTCTTTGAATACGGGCTAGAACGCCCGCAAACGCCCCCGCACTGCGGCCTTACCCTGCCACCCGATCCCGAATCTGCTGCAACGCCGCCGGGTCATCCATCGTCGTTAAATCCCCCGGGTCCCTGCCCTCGCACACGGCCTGGATCGCGCGGCGCAGCATCTTGCCGCTGCGGGTCTTGGGCAGGGCTGAAACGAAGTGCACGCGTGACGGTCGGGCGACAGCCCCCAGATCGCCGTCCACGCGTTTCATGATCTCGCCTTCAAGCTTCATGGCCGCCACCTTGTCGGCCAGCACGTTCGCATCCTTCGGCACAGCAAAAGCCATCGCCACCTGGCCCTTGAGCTGATCGGCCACACCGATCACCGCCACCTCGGCGACGCCGGCGTGCCCTGAAATGCTTTCTTCAATCTCGCGCGTGCCCAGGCGGTGGCCTGCGACATTGATGACGTCGTCGGTGCGGCCCAGGATGAAGTAGTAACCGTCTTCGTCGCGTATGCCCCAGTCGAAAGTGCTGTAGACCATTTTGCCGGGCACGCTCTTCCAGTAGGTGTTGACGAAGCGCGCGTCGTCCTTCCAGATGGTTTGCATGAAGCCGGGCGGCGTCGGGCCTTCAATGACGACCACGCCTTTTTCATGGGGTTGCGTCAGCTCTTCGCCGGTGGACTCGTGCAGGATCTTGACCTTGTAGCCGTACATGGGCACGCCGGGGCTGCCGAACTTGCTGGCCTTCTTTTCAACGCCGTTGGCAATCGTGATGATGGGCCAGCCGGATTCGGTCTGCCAGTAGTTGTCGATGATGGGCACGTTCAGGCCTTCGCTGATCCAGCGGGCTGTCGGCTCATCGAGCGGTTCGCCGGCCAGGAAGAAGGCACGCAGGCTTGAGAGGTCGTGTTTTTTGAGCAGGGCCGGGTCCTGCTTTTTGAGTACGCGCACCGCGGTGGGCGCGCTGAACATGCCGGTGACCTTGTACTTTTCCACCAGGCTCCACCAGATGGCGCCGTTGGGTTGCTTGTCCATGCCTTGCGTGGGCAGGCCTTCATACATGATGGTGGCCATGCCGGCAATCAGCGGGCCGTAGATGATGTAGCTGTGGCCTACGACCCAGCCGATGTCGCTGGTCGAAAAGTAGGTTTCGCCCGCGCGGCCGTCAAAGATGTGCTTCATGCTGGCGGCCAGCGCCACGGCATAACCGCCGGTGTCGCGCTGCACGCCCTTGGGCTTGCCGGTGGTTCCGCTGGTGTAGATGGTGTAGCTGATGGCGGCGGAGTCCAGCCACACGCAGTGCACCAGCGCGTGCATGTACTTGGCGCGCAAGGTCTCCCAATGCAAATCGCGCCCGGCCACGATGGACATGGGCGCCAGGCCGCGGTCAACCAGCAGCACGGCTTCAGGCTGGTGTTTTGACAGGCGGATGGCTTCGTCGAGCAGCGGCTTGTACGCCACCACCTTGCCGCCGCGCGAGCCGGCGTCGGCGCTGATGATCACGCGCGGCGTGGCGTCGTCGATGCGCGAAGCCAGTGAGCCGCTGGCAAAGCCGCCGAACACCACGCAGTGGATGGCGCCTATGCGCGCGCAGGCCAGCATGGCAAAGGCGGCCTCGGCAATCATGGGCATGTAGATGAGCACGCGGTCGCCCTTGACCACGCCCATGGCCAGCAGGCTGGCGGCCATGCGCTGCACCTCGGCGTGCAGCTCGGCGAAGGTGTAGGTTTTTTCAATACCGGTTTCGCTGGAGACATAAATCAGCGCGGGCTGGTCTGGCCGGTCTTTCAGGTGCCGGTCTACCGCGTTGTGGCACAGGTTGGTTTGCCCGCCCTCAAACCACTGGGCAAACGGCGGTTTGTCGTCATTGCAGACGCGGGTGAAGGGCTTGTGCCAGTCGATCAGTTGGGCCTGCTCGGTCCAGAAGGCCTCGGGCTGGTCGATGGACTGGCGGTAGAAGTCTGCGTAGCTCGTCATGTCTCGTCTCCGTTTTTGCTTTTTGGGGCCGTGCTCAGATTTTGACAACGATGCGGCCGCGCACCTTGCCCGACATCAAGTCGGCGGCCTTTTCTACCGCTTTCGCCATCGAAATCTCTTCCACCATGGCCTCGAGCCTGGCAGTGTCCAGGTCTTTTGCCAACCGGTCCCAGGCCTGCTGGCGTTTGGCCAGGGGCGCCATCACGCTGTCGATGCCAGTCAGTGTGACGCTGCGCAGGATAAACGGCATCACCGTCGCCGGGAAATCCGCGCCCTGCGCGAGCCCGCAGGCCGTGACCACACCGCCATAGCGCGTCTGCGCGCAGGCATTGGCCAGCGTGTGCGAGCCGACGGCGTCCACCACCGCGGCCCAGCGCTCTTTTTGCAACGGCTTGCCGGGGGCAGACAGCTCGGCCCGATCGATCACGCTGCTGGCGCCCAGTTGCCTCAGATAGGCTTCCTCACTGGCCTTGCCGGTGGCGGCCACCACGGTATAGCCCAGCTTGCCCAGCAAGGCAACGGCCACGCTGCCCACGCCACCGGTCGCGCCCGTCACCAGCACCTCGCCGTCGCCGGGTTTGGCGCCGTGCTGCTCCAGCGCCAGCACGCTGAGCATGGCGGTGTAGCCCGCCGTGCCAATCGCCATGGCCTGGCGGGTGGTGAAGGCTGCCGGTAATTTCACCAACCAGTCTCCCTGCAAGCGCGCCCGCTCAGCCATCAGGCCCCAGCGCGTTTCACCCAAGCCCCAGCCGTTGTGCACAAAGCGGTCGCCGGCCTTCCAGCCGGGGTGGGTGGATTCCAGCACGGTACCCGCGCCGTCAATGCCCGCCACCATGGGCCAGCTGCGCACCACCGGCCCCTTGTTGGTAATCGCCAGGCCGTCCTTGTAATTGAGGGTGGAATATTCAACCTGCGCCAGCACGTCACCGGCGGGGAGCTGGGCCTCGTCGGTGTCGGTGATGGCCGCTGAAAAGCCGGCGTCGGACTTGGTGAGCAGAAGGGACTTGAACACGGCGTTGTCTCCGGATGGGTTGTTGTCGCAAGGCCAGAAACGCTGGAAAACCCGCGAAACTGAATTCTTAATTATGGATAACGGGCTTTCAGGAGGCTGACGATGCACTTGGTACGCCGAGATCTGCTATTGTTTTAATAGCTGCTTGCGCCTACCCTTATTGGCCTACAGCTACTTTTTGCACCTGAATAATGTGTGTTTTGCCTTTCCGGGAGTTGTTTTGGGTGCTTTTTGGACTGCTTTTGGGCTTCAGGGGAACATCTGAAGGCAGAGTTTGCCGTTTTTTCAGAACGAAATTAGCCCGCAATCCAATAAGGGCCAGCGCGAGCAGCTACTCTTTTAATAGCAAAAGACTCGACTGACAGAAGGCGCTCTGTCAGCTCCAGACTGCGCTAGTCGCGCAAGATCGCCTCACCTGTCCGCGGGTTCACAAGGGTCACATTTTCGAGCACCCGAATGCGCCAGATATCGCTCTGTCTCGTCAGCACGGCGAGGATCAGCGTATCCACCACATGGGGCCCGGCCGGGTGGCTGGCGCCGGCAGCCAGGCGGCTCCAGAAATGGATGACCGCCGCCCCGTCGGCAATATGGGCGACATCGATGAGTTCGTTCTGGAGTGTGGAGTCGCGGTAGATTGTTTCGTGAATCGGAACGTGGAGCGCCACGATCTCCTCAACGCCCCGCACGTAGTGCCCGAAGCGATTCACGAACGTTGCGTCCTGATCGAACAGCTCACCGAGAGCCGTCATGTCGTGGCCATTCCAGGCGGCTTGAAATGCACCGGGCGCATCTTCAGGTTTTTTCATCCTGGTCATGGGTTTAGTCCTGCGTCTCCCGGATTGCTACGGCGCAAGGCATTTGGCATGGGGGCGGCTGGAGGCAAGTGAAGCTTGCCGGAAGACTTCCCCTCGATGGAAGGATTAGGCCGCACTGCTGCCGAAAGCATGCGGCTCATATTGAGTTACGGTACGTTGCACACTTGCGCGGGTGCCAAGCCTCGCGAGCCACTCCGCCACAGCACGATGTTCGCCAATGGCTGTTTGTCCCTCAGGGGCAAGGGAGAAGTAGCGGAGGATCGGATAGGCGTGCAGATCTGCGAGAGAGAGGGTGTTGCCGGCAAGGAACGGTGAATCTCCGACAAGAGCCGCAAGCGCTTCAAGGGCGATGCGGGACTCTTTCAATGATTTGGCAACCAGAGATTCATCGGTGGAGCCGCCTGTCATGGGCAGGCGAACCCTCTGGACAAAGACTCCCCACACCATCGGCCGATAGGCGTAGGAGTCAAGCAGCCCGATTACTTGCGCCATACGCGCCCGCTCACTCGGCGTTGGCGGTTGCAGCGATGGGCCGGGGAATGCCTCATCTACGTAACGGCAGATTGCCGCCGTCTCGTAGATCGACAGCTCTCCGTGACACAGCACGGGGATCCGTCCGAACGGATGGCGCTTGGTGTGGGCGGCAGGCACGCCACCTGGCCCGAAGATGTCGACCTCTTCGATTCGATAAGGCACGGCTTTCTCTTCGAGCGTTAGACGGGCGATCCGCGTATACACGCTGCGCGGCAAGCCATAAAGAGTTAGGGTTGATGACATGGCAAAGCAAATGACTGTGCGGCCTCACGTAAAAACAACCAGACTATCACTTTGCGGCGAAACCGCGTCAGGGGCCCTATCGCCACGACTGGATGCTCTTTTCACAGGGCTGTCTCACATCAATTGATGATTTTTCCCATGCCATTTTCTATGCGGTTTCTCAGTTGTTGAATGAACTGTGAGTCATAGGGTTCCCAGCTTTCGAGTTCGCCAACAACTTTTACAGGCAGCTTGCTTCGATAGGACCGCGTCGGGTTGCCTGGGAACTTCTTGTCTGTGACGTTGGGGTCGTTCTCAAATTCCCCTGTCGGTTCAACGATATAGACTCGCGGCCTGCCGCTGCCTTTGGCTATTTCTGCGGCAAGCCCGGCACCTTTGGAGAGGGCTGTGAAATAAATGTGATTCATCACGACGCTGTCGTCGTAATTCGATTTAAAGCCTGATGTCAGTAGATCGCCTACCTGCAATTCGGCTTTCGTGCCGTGAAAAAAAGGGCCGGTGTCCAAAGTTGCCATGAGTTGTTAAGTGCAAACGGGGTTGATGCCAAGGGGAATTGAACGAAGAGTTAGCCATCGTTACTGCATGCGTTGCCGTGCGCCCGTCTCGCTACCCCTTGGGTCCGAGTCGACGCTCCGGTTCATGCCTGTGCAAAAACTTTGTCAGGGAGTCTGGCGGAGAGTCGGTGCCCAAGTCTTCAAGCATCTGGCCGATGCTCCCGCGGTGATAGCCGCTGTGCGTAATGACGTGGAGAAGCATCTCTTCACACGACATCGCGCCGCTGTCACCGTCAGTGAATGTGAAACGCACCCGATGTTTCAAACGCTCGGCGCTGACGCCGCGTACGAACTGCAGGTACCAGTCGTCTGTGGATCTCACGATCTCCCGCAACTCCGGCAAGCCCGGCGCAGGTTCAGAGTGCGTTGCCTTGAAGCGCTGCGTGGCGGCGCCGGTCAGATGGCCCTGAAAAATCTGGTCCACAACGTTGGCGTGATCGAGTGTGTGAAGCATGGCACGAAATTCATCGGGATGCTGCTGCGCATCAAACTTTTCGAGGACGGCGTGGAGCTCGGTGTTCGCCCAGGCCTTGTACTCGAACAGTGAAACGAGAATGGTGTTCATGGCAAGTGGGGCTCCTTTTAAGTTTGGTATGCGCACGCTGCGAAGCCGGTTCTGACGCTTGACGTTTTGACATGAGAGAGCCCCGCTGACGCGATACAGCACGAGACGAAACCTCGGATCAGTCTATGTACCCGCAAATCCGGCCTGCAAGAACCCGTTCATGCACCAGACGCACCTAGAGCGTCAGAACCAGCCCCTGCCCCGTCTTGACGCCAAATGAGACAAAGACAAACAGCACAGCAGCCTGCAAGGCAACGACCATGATGGAAAAACCGATGAGGGATCGGCCCGGCACGCGGAGAATCGCGGCGTACACCGCAATCCCGGCCGCAAAGGCAAACACGAAGCCCATGAACCCGCCGGACAGCTTGAAGACCACCAGGCTCACAGCGGGCGCGGTGATCGCCGCAACGGCAGCGGCTCCATAGCTGGTGTTGCCAGCGTCGACAAACCCGGCAGCCCATTTCACAGGCATCAGGGTGATGAGAGCAAAGAGGACGAGGGGGAGTAGCAGGATGGTCATGCGGTTTTCAGGGGTTGGGGCTCGCCATGATACCGGCGCGCCGGGACTTCGCTGGAAATGGCTTCGCTGTTAATCCTGTGCGGCCGCAGCGCGGATTTCTGCTGGACCTGCACCACAACGGCAGCCCGCTGCTCCTATCGAAGAAGAGGTCCAGCAGGAATGGATGTGGGCCAAACCGAACATGACCATAGTCCGCCTTCTCATTGGTGCATAGCCTTCTCTGCCAGGTACTGGGCACGTTCAACTGTAATACCCGAAAGCTGATCAACTGCCAGTTGATCAGTCTCATTGACTGTGGAATGCAAGACAACTTTGGGCCGAAAACCTCCCAGCTGTATGAAGACATCTGCGGACCTGGATTGCTCGGCTGGATACAGGTTGATCCGGTTGCAGAGCCAGCCAAAGAAGCCGTCACCTTCCAGCGGGGTGTCAAAGGTTTGAACATAGCGCTCAAAGCTCTGTTGACTTGCAGAAACCCACACCCCCCAAACAAAGGGCTCACTTACGCCATGTATTGGAATTTCCAAAACAGCCCTGACGAAATAGTCGGTTCTTTCGGTATGACGGATAACGCAAAGGTCATCGGACAGCCGCCCGATGTCTTGTTTCTGTTCATCTGTTAGCCAGGTGTATGGATCTGGCGCCTGAAATGCAAAACTCGGCGAGCCCTCATGCAACTCACCGCAGCATGAACATTTGAATGCAAAGATCGCTGCCATGGAATTAGTGGCCTAGCGTAAAGATGACCGGACGACTAACACTTGCGGCAGAGCTGCCTGCTGCTGTTGTGGGTTCGTGTCGATTGGCAAGTCGGGCCGTAAGCAGGCCGCAGCGAATTTACTCATTCGTGTCCTCTTGGAACACCGATCAAGACTGAGATGGTACCCAGCACAAACCAGGCCGCGAACGTGAAAAGTACCAGCGACATGAGAATATTGTGGCCACACATGACGCCAAGTGCAGGATGYTTTCCTTCGCAGCCGACGAAGAGAATGGCAAAGGCGATCAAGGGGCCACCCAAGAAAATGAGAATGAGTTTCACGAACTTGCTCAGCACCATGGAACGAAGCCTACCGTTGGCGGTCACCGGCAACCAACACTAGTCGCGAAACAGCAACCTGCAGCTGTGTCCGCATCGGCCGATCGGTTAGGCTTCATACCTTGACTTCCACTACTTGGTTAGAGCCTTTAATGGCTTGGCCTTCGACTTGATATACACACCATCAGCGTATGCGCCTGCACCAGAGTAGCAGTGTCCGATTTGGTAAACCTGCGCCCGATTTCCATTGAACGTTGCGATTATGGCGCAGGGAATATCCGGACTGGAGAAGAATCCTGCGCAAGAGTCTCGTGTAATTGTCAGCTCACCTTCCAGGTTACCAACCGTAGGTGCTCCAGCAATCATTTTCCCCAACGATTGCAGCTCAAAGTGGGCTCGATCCAACCCATCGGATGATTCGGTTGGAGTGTCGATGGACATATAGGCCCCATCTTTCCTTTCGTATCTCGCACCTTGCATGCAGGGAGATGCATAGGCTGACGATGAAGTAAGAACTGCGAAGGCAAAGACCGCGACAGACAGATTCAGGTGGATTGCAGAAGTCATATTAGCCCGACGTTTGGCATGAGGGGTCGGCCCAAGTGGGCTGCGGTTGCCTCTTCGATGGAAGGATCAGGCGGCATGCAATTGGTCACTTTCAGAGAATGGTCCCTCGAACCTGAAACAACCCGCGACAACCCGGGAGGGTAGGAGCCTGACGTTTGACATAAGCGCTCTGCAAGGTGACCGTTTGAAGGAGAGGTCAGGCGACATCGGCGATGGCCAAGCGGTCCGATGTGAATATCTCAGCTTGCATGAGAACGTAGAGAGAAGAGGATGTAAAGGCCTAAGGCGATCTCGCCCAGGCCGATGAGGATCGCTGGAAGCCCTTCAACGATACGCTGCTCATTGCTATCTTCATTCCATGTGAATTTAGCTTCCCGGCGCAAGACACTCTTCACGCCCGCAACGATAGATGCGAGGCCAAACAGCACGACAATGATTTTTAAAAGCAGTGCCATGAGATGCCTAACGCAATTCAGACCGCAAAAGCTGCGGTCTAACTTGACTGCTATGGTTTAACTTGGACATCGAATCCTCCCAAACCCTCTTGTTTTTGGCATTGCAGCAAATACGCTGGATTTTTATGCCTGTACAAATAATCCCATGAAGCCCTGCTCCCACTGCAGTTGATCTGTCTGCCTGATCAGCTGAGGGAGCGGATTTGATATTTGCACTAT
Source organism: Polaromonas sp. P1_F1 (assembly GCF_056405795.1). Taxonomy (NCBI): domain Bacteria; kingdom Pseudomonadati; phylum Pseudomonadota; class Betaproteobacteria; order Burkholderiales; family Comamonadaceae; genus Polaromonas; species Polaromonas sp. P1_F1. Next base: position 608,722 of record NZ_JBFUBJ010000002.1, on the reverse strand, counting down.
AGCCTCAGCACCGGGAAGCTTTGCGTGTACCGGTTACGTTTTTTTTCCACAGGCATGACTTGAAGCATCCGCGCGACAGGGGCACCACGGAAGTTGAGTATCTTTAGCGGGAAAATCACACGCCAACCCGGCCAGCTACTCAAGAGCGTATTTGATCGGAAGCTCCACCCAGGAATCCACGGCACGGCCCGACTTTGTTCTGGCCGGGTTGAACTTGAACTTTTTCACGCCTTCGATTGCGGCCGCATCCAGCGTGGCAGAACCCGAGCTTTGACGGAGCCGCACCTCGCCGGCGTTGCCGTTCGCCAAAACTTCCACTCGCAACCTGACAACGCCCTGCTCGTCAAGGCGCCTGGCACGCGCTGGATACGCAAGCCTTGGCGAATCGGCCTGGCTGGCGGGCCGCACAATTTCATCCGGGCCGGTGACACAAGCTGTCAGCGCCATCGACAGAGGGAAAAGGAAGAAGATGCAGAAAACGCGAAGCAGGTATTTCATTGGTACCGGGTATGGATTGCAACTGGACAAAACTCAAACGCCTTCCAGGCAGCCAAAAAGCCTCACAGATCAAGCCAGCTTAGAACCTGGCTGAAAAATACCATGGGAATCCTGCAAGCAAGACTGTTGTGCAACCCAAACCAACTGCACGCAAACCAGCCAAACGGCATGAGCAGCATCAGCAAGATGAAAGCGTCAGTCAAATAGGCGAAAGGCCGTCTCTTTCGGATCTGGATGATGAGATCGATCAGGAACGCGCCCAGCATGATGAAGGTCATGAAACCAAGAAGAATGGCGATCCCCAGGCCAGTATCTCCGTGACGCTCTTGTGTGCGTGCGTACTCGAACGCTCTTTGTGAATACAGTTGCAAAAAGAGTAGTGGCGCTATAAATGCCAGGAGCCGAATGGCTACCGGTAATGCGTAATTTCTCATTGAGGCCTGAGTTGGGATGGAGGTGGCGCTGAAGGTGGTCGGCACTCAGTGGCTGGTTATCCACCCTTGACCTGAACGTTCGACATTTTGAGCGAACCAACGGCAGACCGGGCGGGCTTATCTGTATCAGGTGTGTTTGGTCCGCACCCTACTTCACCAACCCCAGCACATCCCTGAACACCTCATGCTCAGCCGTGCGCAGCCACTCAAACGCCACCATCTCGGTCGTCACCAGTTCGGCGCCGTTGCCGGCCAGGCGGTCAAAGGCGGCATCGCGGTTGCGCTCGGTGCGTGAACTGCAGGCGTCGGTTACCACCCAGACTTCGAACTCTTCTTCCAGCAAATCAAGCGCGGTCTGCATCAGGCAGACGTGGGCTTCGCAGCCGGCGATGACGATGGTGCTTCTGCCCTCTTCCGGCTCGGGCGCCGGCTTTTGCAGGTGTTTGGGCAGGCTGCGGGCGTTGCCGCCTGTCGGCGCCTTGCGCACGGGTGGGCGCAGCAGGTCGCCCAGGCCGTCGGCCACGGCGCTGAAAAACATCTTGTCCATAGTCTTGCCACTGGCGGCTTCAATGGCGGCCTGCAATTCGGGCACGGTGGCGCCCAGGCTTTCGGGGTTTTCTTCTGTGCCCCACACCGGCACGTCCAGCAGTTTGGCCATGCGGGCCAGCTTTACGGCATTGGCCATGACGAGGTTGCCTTCAAAAATGGCGGGCATCAAAAGGGTCTGGTAGTCGACCAGCACAAGTTGGGAGTCGTCGGCGTCAAGCAGCATCGGGGGTCCTGGGGAAATTCTGGAGGCGTTCTGGAAAGAAGATCAGGCCGGGCTGCGCTGCAGGCGCTCCACCAGGCCGATCACATAAGCATCGAACAGCAGCGTGGCGTCCTGCCCGAACATGCGGATTCGACCGGTATGTTGGAGAAGCAGCAAGCCCATGCCATGCGCGAACAAGGCCGTATTTTCGCGCAATGCATCGTCGGCGCCTAAACCCATGGCCCGCAAGGCGGTTTCACAAGGCCGCAAAGCATCGTGAAGGCGGTCATTGAGCTGCTGGTTCAGCTCGGTGCCCAAGCCGCGCGGGCGCATGCCCTGCATGAGGTAAAAACCCAGGTCCAGGTCGCGCGGGTTGGCCGCAAAAAAACCAAACCAGGCACTGGCCTTGGCTTCCAGCACCTCAGCCGGGCCGCCCCGCGCCTCAGCCGCAGACGCCACCACGCCATTGAGGCGCTCCAGGCACTCGGCCAGCAAGGCGCCGTAAATGGCTTCCTTGTTTTCAAAATAGGAATAGATGGCCCCGGCGGTATAGCCTGCTTCCTTGGCGATCTCGCGGATGCTGGCGCCGTCGATGCCCAGGCGTTCGAAGACGGATCGGGCGGCGTCCAGCATCAGGGTTCGGCGTAAATCGTTTTGGACCTGCTGGCGGTCTATTCGGGTTTGCATCGCCAGAATATAGGCGTGAAAGACGTCTATCCAGGGTGCGATTTCCGGTGAAAATTAACGCTTGTTCTAAAAATTAAACGTTGTTTAAATTCACTGGATGACGCCAGAAGAGCTGCCACCATCGCAGCTTCATTCGTCACATGGCCCGTCTGGCCTCGCCTGTCGCCAAGCCGGCCAGCCTGATCAGCTACTCTTTTGATAGCTGCTTGCGCCCGCCCACAAAGGGCCGGAGGCGCATTTAATTCAAATCCAGCCCCAACAAGGTGTTATTCAGGCTCGATTCCCGCGGCCTTGATGATCTTTCCCCATTTCAGCGTTTCCACCGCCTGGAACTTGCGCAAGTCTTCCGGGTTGCTGGTGAAGATTTCGGTACCGCTGGACTGGTAAAACGGTGCGGCCGAAGGGCTGCGGGCTGCCTTGACCAGCATGTCGCTGAGCTTTGCCACCACATCGGCGGGCGTGCCGGCGGGCGCGTAGGCGGCAAACCAATAGGTCATTTCATAACCCTTGACGCCGGCTTCTGCGATGGTCGGCACCTCGGGCGCCAGCGGTGAACGTTGCCGGGTGGAAACACCCAGCGCCTTGAGCTTGCCGCCCTTGACCTGCGGCAGGCCGGTCGCCATGTCGGTGATCATCATGTCGATCTGGCCGCCCAGCAGGTCCGTCACCGCGGGCGGATTGCTCTTGTAGGGAATGTTCAGGATGTAGGTGCCCGTCATCTGCTTGAACTGCTCACCCGCCACGCGGCTGGACGAGCTGCCGCTGCCAAAAGACAGCTTGCCGGGTTTCGATTTGGCCAGCGCAATGAACTCCGCCACGCTGTTGACCGGCAGTGACGGGTTGACCACCATGATCTGCCCGCCGCGGCCCAGCGCGGTCAGCGGTGCGAAGTCCTTGACCGGGTCGTAAGGCAGTTTTTTGAACAGGTGCTCATTGGCCGACTGCGTGGTGTTGGTGGTGATGAACACGGTGTAGCCGTCGGGCTTTGCCTTGGCGGCTGCCTGGGCGCCGATGAAGCTGTTGGCGCCGGGCTTGTTGTCCACCACCACGCTGACTTTGCTGTCATTGGTCACGGCCTGGCCGATGGCGCGCGCCAGCTGGTCGGTTGCGCTGCCGGCCGCAAACGGCACGACAAAGGTGATCGGCTTTTCAGGAAAGCCCTGCGCCTGAGCCGCCATGGGCACGGCGAGGGGCGCGATGGCCCATAGCGCGGCAATGCCGAGCAAGGCGGGGCGGATGCGGCTGTGTATGGATTTTTGAGTGGCGGTTTTCATGTTGTCTCCTGATGTTGTGATGAGGCGTATCTGACGTTGTTGATCTCGTCTTGGTGTCCTGGTGTCCTGGTGAATCGGTTCCGTTAAAAAGTTTGGTCTCCCCCGGCGAGCAGGCCCGCCAGCGCTGCTGGCACTTCGATAGGTAAATCCAGCAGCCAGAATGAAAGCGACTTGCCGTGCGTGTCGAGGTTGAGCGCGTCATTCACGCCGCCGTCGAGCACGTCGTCGAGCACAAAGTTCAGGGCGCCCAGCAAAGGCAGCTCAAACCGCTGCACACGACTGGGCTTGCGGTGGGCAAAGTGGCGCGCCACGGCGGCCTCCGTCACCTGCGCCCGCAGCACGGGATAAAGGTCCGGGTGCCAGGCAATCACGCTGATGTTGGACCGGTTGCCTTTGTCGCCGGTTCGCCCGTGCGCGGCGCGGTACAGCGGGACCGTGATCATGGCCTGGCTCATGCGGCCTCCCCTGCGGTAGCCAGCGCTGCGGTATCGAGCATCCTGAACGACACCTTCACAGCGTCTCGGGGCACCAGGCAGGGCAAGGTGTTGAGCCTTGGTGTCAGTGCCGTGCGCACGCCGCCGCCGCCGGCCGGTCCGCAGCAGTACAGGGCGGTGACTTCCCGCGTCAGCCGCTCGGCCTCAGCGCGGTCGGTGTGTGTGGCAGCCACGCGCAGGCGTACATCGCGCGCGTCACCGGCCGGTGTTGCGGCCAGGAGGCTGCCGGCGTCGTCGCCCATGACGCTGAGCGCGCCTATCAGGTCTACCCGCAGCGCCAGGGCCGGCAGGCGCCGGCGCAGCACATCGGCCGCCAGCCGGGCGCGGGCCTCGGCGCGCGGGCCGGCGTAAGAGATTTCACCTTCGGCCAGCCAGCCGCCCTCATGGCAGAGATTGACCTTCAGGCTGGGTGGCCGGGCATGGCCGCGCACACCGCTCAGCGCCACGCGATTAGGGCCAAGCTGTTCAATCTGCGCTGCGCTGATGTCCGCCACCACATCGGGTGTGAGGTAGGCGGCAGGGTCATGCACTTCATACAACAACTGCTCCTTGACGCTGGCAAGGTTCACCAGCCCGCCTGTGTTGGCAGCCTTGCCGATGATGCAGTTGCCGTCGGCGCTGATTTCGGCAATCGGGTAGCCGACGGCGTGCAAATCGGGAACGTCCTTGTAGCCGGGGTCTGCAAAATAACCGCCGCAAACCTGCACTCCGCACTCCAGCAAATGGCCGGCCATGGTGGCGCGTGCCAGCAGGTCCCAATCATCGGCACGCCAGCCAAAGTGCGACATGGCAGGCCCGACGGCGAGCGATGGATCGGCCACGCGGCCGGCCACCACAATTTGCGCGCCGGCGTTCAGCGCAGCGGCAATCGCTTCAGCACCGATGTAGGCATTGGCACTGACCATGCGGATGCCGTCCATCGCACTGCCCAGCTGGGTGCGCAGCAGCTCGCGGTGCCGTTCTTCCGAGAGGTCATCACCTTCGACCACCGCAATACGCGGTGCAGGCAAACCCAGCTCCCGGGCCATGGCCTGGATATGCCGCGCCGCGCCCATCGGGTTGGCCGCACCGAAGTTGCTGACGATGCGGATGTGGTGCTGCAGGCAGCGCGCCAGCACGGGACGCAGCATGTCGTCCAGCAACGGCTCAAAGCCCGCGCCGGGGTCGGCACGGCGGCGCAATTGCGCCAGCGCCAGCGTGCGCTCGGCCAGCGTCTCGAAAATCAGGAAGGCCGGCCCGCCCCGCGCGATCAGGGTGTCTACCACCGGGCCGGCCGCATCCACACGGTCACCCGAAAAGCCGGCCGCGCAACCGATCAGCAGGCTGGCGGGCGGTGTGGCGGTGTGGGGAGCGAGGGCGGCAGGGATCATCATGGCCAAGCGGTGGATGCCATGAATTTAAGCCCCCGCCTTTTATTTGTAAAATGCAAAATTCCTATCGATTGACTTGAAAATCAGATTAATGGCCGCATCCACCACCACCCCGAAAAATGCGGCCCGCCTGCCCGCACGCAGCCCCAACCTGTCGACACGCCAGCTGCGGGCATTCCTGGCGCTGGCGGAGCTGAGCAGCTTTACCCGGGCCGCTGCCGCCTGCCACCTGTCGCAGCCTGCGTTCAGCGCGCTGATCCAGACCCTGGAAGCGGAGCTGAACACCCGGCTGTTTGACCGCGACACACGCAGCGTACAGCTGACGGCCGAAGGACGCTTGTTTGAAACGCCGGCGCGGCAATTGCTGGGTGACTTCAGCGCCGCGGTGGGTGAACTGAGCGATCACGTCGAGCGCCGCAAGGGACGCGTGCATGTGGCGGCCCTGCCCTCGCTTGCGGCAGGCTGGCTGCCTTCCATCTTTGCGGAGTTCAGGCAGGCCTCGCCCGGTATTGACCTGAAACTCAGCGACCTGCTGTCTGACGCCTGCATCGAGCTGGTGCGCAGCGGCAAGGCCGACTTCGCGCTTGCCTCAACGGGCGCCACGCACGCGGGCCTGACCACGCAGCTGCTTTGCACCGACCGCTTTCACCTGGTCTGCCGCACGGATCATCCCCTGGCCACGGAAAAAGTACTGACACTGAAGAAACTGGCAGCCTTCCCGTTTATCCATATGTCGCGCAACAGCAGCGTGCGCCAGGCTCTGGACGCCGCGCTGCACCCGTTGCAGACCCATACGGTGCTGGAAGTCGACCAGCTGGCGACGGTTACCGGTATGGTTGAGGCAGGCATCGGCATCAGCGTGGTGCCGGCGCTCACGCTCTTTCACTTCGAGCGAAAGAACCTGCTGACGCGGCCGCTGGCCACGCCTGGCCTGTCACGAAAAATTTATACCGTGCGCCGGCAGGAAGGCAGCCTGTCCGTGGCGGCGCAGGCATTGCATGACCTGGTCATGGAACGCATGAAAGCGTGGCAACCCGGGCCGCAGCCGAAGCGCCGCAAACCCGGAAGGCCTTAGAGAGACCCCAGGTCCTGGACGGCATCCACCACCATGCTGGTGCCCAGCGCAATCAGCAGGATGTCGGTGGCGACACGCACATACTTGTGGCCCGAGGGCGGAGGGCCCAGACGCACCACCACCGATGCAGGCACCGGGTAATACACCACGCCGGCAGGCAGCGGTTGCCCGATGGCGTATTTTTTGGCCTGGCCGGGAGGCATGCAGCCGTTGTTTTTCTTGGCAAGGCCCGGGGGGCAATGGCCGGACTTGAATTGCTTGCCGTAGTAGTCCTGGAGCACCACACGCTGCTCGGGAACAAAATAGCCGCCGACCTTGACGTCTTCGCGGTGCTTCTTGTTGCCTTTGTCTTTTTTGCCGCCGTGGTCGTCCTGGTCTGACTGCTCCACCTGGCTGTGCTTGCCGCCCTTGTCCTTGTTCTTGCCGCCGCCGGCCCATTCGGGTTTCTCGGCAAAGCTCGCGGAGCACATCAGCGCGCCTGCCATCAAAAGTGCCAGGCTGCGGCCGGTCAGGCGCAAACCTGTTGTCGGTGTGTGTGTTGTTGTCATCGTGGTTCTCCAGTGGTTTTCTATACAGGGCTCGCCGGGCACAGGCAACAAGTGCACAGCATCCCCTTTTCAACGACGGCCTGCGGTTACCGTTGACAGGACTTTCACCTGCCGCGCTGCACGCTGCGGGCACGTCCGCACGGGCGTGCCGCTACACGCAGAGCTGCACAATTCTGGCGGCGAAACACAGCATGGGGATGTAAGGAAACAAGCTGTTTCACAGTCATACGTTGTCACGTATCTGGAGGTCTGGCGTTTTCTGCCGGCCACAATTACGACAGGAGAAAAACCTGACTGCTATATTTTTTATAGCTTCTCGCGCTTGTTCCAATTGGCCTGCAGGCATTTAAGACCTGCAAAACAATCAAACCTCAAATCACCGCGCTATTTTTTCGGCTCGGCAAACTTGAGCAGGCGTGTGGCCAGCAGCGTTTCAGCCAGGAAACAAACCAGCGCGAGAAGAAAGCACACCACGCCCGACAGAAAACAGACAGTGGCAATGCGCAGGGTCGGCAACTCACTCGTCTCACCCAAAAACAGCAGGATGATGGTAGTGCCGATCAGCATGGCGCAAAAGGTCAGAAAGGCGATGCAGATGTTGACCAACCAGCCACGCTGGCGCAACTCGCGCAGTTCGGCATACATGCGGTGCGCGCGGGCCTCTTCCACGCCGCCGGTCTCCAGCCGGTTCTCCAGGAAACGCGCGCGGTCGATGATGCGCGCCAGCCGCCCGGCGACGGCGGCGATCATTCCCGAAACAGCGGTGAGCAAAAACACCGGCGCCACTGCCAGTTGAATACCGTGGGTGACCGTTGCAAGGTCGGGCGCAAAGTTCATGCGGGGCTCCGGGGGTTCATGAAACGGGTATTGTCATGCAAACATCAGGCCAGCAGGCCTGCCGGTCGCCTGCCTTTGCGGACGATGCCCTACACGGATGTCGTCGCTGTCCGACAGCCCGCGGTGTGCGGTCGTCCCCACAATGAACTCCAAGGCAGTGCCCGCGTTGCCTTTTTCCCTGCGACCGCCATCGCGGCACAGCACCGAATTATTTCCACCAAAGGATTTCCCATGCTCGCCAATAACGAAGGACAGCGCGTCCCTGACGTGACCTTCAAGACACGCCAGAACGACCAGTGGGTTGACGTGAAAAGCACTGAACTGTTTGCCGGGAAAAACGTCGTGGTTTTTTCGCTGCCCGGCGCCTACACGCCCACCTGCTCTTCCACCCATTTGCCGCGCTTTAATGCGCTGGCCAATACCTTCAAGGCCCATGGCATTGACGACGTGGTCTGCTTCTCGGTCAATGACGCCTTTGTGATGAACGAATGGGGCAAGGCGCAGGAGGCCGGCAATATCACCTTGATTCCGGACGGCAATGGCGACTTCTCCAAAGGCATGGGCATGCTGGTCGACAAAAGCGATCTCGGCTTCGGCAAGCGCTCCTGGCGCTATTCCATGCTGGTGCGCGATGGCGTGATCAAGAAGATGTTCATCGAGCCCGAGAAGGAAGGCGACCCCTTCGAGGTTTCGGACGCCGACACCATGCTCAAGTACCTTGCACCGCAAGCCGTGGCGCCCGAGCCCATCACCCTCTTCAGCAAGCCGGGCTGCCCGTTTTGCGCGAAAGCCCGGGCCATGCTGGACGAAGCAGGTCTTAGCTACGAGGAGATCACCTTGGGCCAGGGCATCACCACCAGCACGCTGCAAGCGGTTGCAGGCGCGGGAACGGCGCCACAAGTATTCGCAGGCGGGAAAAAAATCGGCGGGTCGGAGGACCTGCAAGCCTGGTTGAAAGAGTCCCGACCAGAGCCGGAACCACGCCAGTTTCTCAGCTAGCCGGCTGCAGCACTTTCGCCCTGCGCCGGGCGCGCCAGCTGACCACCGCTTCGCAGGCGTCAAAGTGCTTGAGCAGGTTCTGCTTTTGCCGCTCGAGCAGCGAACTGGCGGCAATCATCTGCGGCCATGACTCACACGCTTTTCCCACTGCTTCATTGAGCACACCGCGCACGCGCGTTTCAAACATGCCCGTGGCGTTGCAAAAACTGCGCAGCGTTTTGGCGGTCAGCCTGGCCTGCTTTTCACCACCGGGCACAAAGCGCAGCGCGTGGCCCCTGCCGCCCAGGTAGGCCGCGTACGCCACCACGTCGTAGGCCGGAGACAGCTCGGGCGTGCGGCCACCCGGGTACACCACACCGAAGTTTTTGACGTGGGCGTCATAGTTGCCGAGCATTTCATTGACCATCACGCGGCGGATCAATTCTTCTGCAGCGCCCTCACCCAGGTGCGCCTCCAGGCTCATGCCTTCACGCAACGTCCGGGCCATGGCGGCGTAGGTTGCAGCGGGATGCGTGTATTTTTCTTCCGGCTGGATGCGCAGGATCTGCGCAAAGTCTTCGCAATGAATGTGGCCCTCAGGCCCGCGGTCAAAGCGCTTGACGGCGAGGAAATGCCGGCTTTCGCCAAGTACAAAGGGTTGCTCGGCGACGATCTCGTCCATGGGCGCCAGCCAGGCCTGGCACACGTTCACGCCGGCTGCCCGCGCAAGCCGCAGGGAAAGCTCTTCCACTTCGGGCAACAGGGCAAATTCGGCTGTGGGCAGCTTGGCGATGATGTGGATGCCTTGCGCGTCGCGGGTGCGCGCCACGTAGCGACCCGGCTGCTGCACCAGCGCCAGCTTGGGCTGAACGCCCGACAGCGATGTCGCGTCGGGCAAAGGATCGGCCGTGACGGACATTTCGAGCGCATCGTTGTGCTGTGTCACCACCCCTGCCAGCGCATCGGCATCAAGGTGCGCGGGATAGGCATACACATTGCCCGGCAAGTCTGTGCCGCAGGCAGCCAGCATGTCGAAATGGTCGTTCGGCCCGCAACCGCGCAACTGCTCCAGGTGGCGGCGCAGCGGCCCTTCGGGCAGCAGGTTCTGGAAGAAGGCCGGCAGGCGCCCGCCTTCGGCATTGAAGAATGGCGTGTTCACATAACTGCGCCAGAAAATCTCCCGGCGCTGTGGGTCGTCGTCGGTGGCAGCCCAGGAGAACACCGGCGAATCCGGGTTGGACCAAAAAACCTCGTCTGGAATGAAACGTGTGAGCGCGCTGCTGCCCGTGCCGTACTGGAACAGCAGGCCGGCACGCAAGGTGCCGATATAAATATCGAGCGCCAGAACGTTCATGGATTAGGGCCTGACGTTCTTGATGTTTGCCCCAGCGAGCTGGGAAGTTTCGGCCACGATGCGGTCCACCCGCGACAAGGCCGGCGCCGGCCCTTCGGCGGCTTGCGCCTGCAGCCCTGCAGCCACCACCTTGGGCAGCAGCAGCACCTCCAGCCCAAGCTGGTCGGCAATGGCCATCAGCGTGGTCACGCGTGGCGCCGTCTTGCCTTGCAAAACGCTGCGCACCGACAAAGGCGTCAGCCCCGTGCTTTCGGCAACGGCCTGGTAATCCAGCCCCAGGCGCTGGCGCTGGCTTTCCAGGTTGGCTGCAACTTCAGACAATGTTTTCATAGATAGAAAAATATCGTTTCTTGTTAAAACGATAGTATTTTATCTAATCAAACAACAAATATCAATACTAAACTAGCGTTTCATACAAAAACAATACTTAACTATCTATTACCGAGAGACTGACTTAATCCCTGCAGCGTCGCCGCATGCATGGGACAGCACGCACAGCTAGTCGGCATAAACACCGGCCGCCTTGATGATGGGCCCCCACCGGGCAATTTCGTTGCCCAGAAAGCTGCGGTGCCCGGCCAGCGTGGCACGGTCATCCTCCACGACCTGTATGCCTGAGGCAATTTGCGCCTGCCTGAAGGCAGGTGTTTTCATGGCCGTCCGCAGCACATCATTGAGCCGTTGCTGGATGTGCGGTGGCGTGTCCTTCGGCGCATAAAGGGCAAACCAGATGCTCAGCTCGACACCCGAAATACCGAACCGTGCCATGGTCGGAACGGCGGCGAGCGACGTGCCGGTCAGGGGTTTGGCGGAGGTCACGGCAATTGCCTTGAGCTTGCCGGCCTGGATATGGCCGACCGTCGTAGGGGTGGGGTCACAGATCATGTCCACATGCCCGCCAAGCAGGTCCGCCACTGCGGGCGCACTGCCACGGTAGGGCACGGTCGTAATGCTGACTTTCAATGAAGACTGGAGCAGCAAGCCGCACAGGTGCGATGACGAGCCCACACCGGCGTGCGCCAGCCTCACCTGCGGCTGCCGGGCCATCCAGCGGATGAGGCTCACCAAGGAGTCCACGGGCACCTGCGGCCGCGCAACCAGCACCAGAGGCGTGTCGACCACCACTCCCAGCGGCGCGAAATCCACATCCGGCTTGAAGCCCAGGTTCCGGTACAGCGCCGGTGAAGTCGCCATGCCGATGTGCCCCATCAGCAGCGTGTGACCATCGGCTGGAGCCCGCATGGCGATGACCGTGCCGAGGTTACCGCCGGCGCCGGACAGATTCTGGATAACCACAGGCTGGCGCAGCTGGGCCTGCATGGGCACGGCAAGCTCCCTGGCCAGTTTGTCCATGGGCCCCCCGGCCGCAAAGGGCACGATCAGGGTGACCGGTTTGGTGGGATAGGCCTCCTGAGCGCACGCAGACGCAGCGCAGAAGGCGAGCATGAAGGCAATGCAGATGGCTCTGGTCATAAATCCCCCTCGGGTTGGTTAAACGGATACGGATTGCGTTGCCAGGCCCCCGGCGGCAGGCGGCGGCCTGCGCGATGCGTCCACCTCGCGCGCACCAAAAGACAGGTGTTCGTTCACATCAAGCAGCGCATTCACTGCGGCTTCGTCCAGCCCGCACTGCAAGCCCACCAGGGCAGCCGCTATCGATACGCCCTCCACCCTGGACTTCTGGCAGGCACGGGCAACCAGTTCATGCGCGCGGTTCAGGCCGATGCGCCTGGCCAGCGCCATCTGCACGGTCTCGGTGACGATCGCCCCGTCTGTGAGGGCCACATTGCGCGCCATCCTTGCGGAGTCCACCACCAGTTCGTCCAGCATGGTCGTGGCCTGTGCCAGAAGGGCTCCCATCAGGGAGAAGCACAGCGGCACTGCATGCAGCTCGACATACCAGGCGTCCAGCGACCTTTCGTTCTCCACGAGCGCCGCGTCCAGCATCATCGGAGCCGTGTGGAACAGCATTCTCGACAGGGCGACGACGGACGACGCCGCGACCGGATTGTTTTTCTGCGGCATGGTGCTGCTGGCGCCCCTGCCAGCGGCAAAAGCCACTTCACCGACTTCCGTGCTGGAAAGCATCAGCAGGTCCCGGCCGATCTTTCCGAGCGTCGCAGCGATCTGCGACAAAAGAAGCACCGCCTCGGCCGGGCCGTCACGCATGCAATGCCACGCAACATCCGGTTCATTCAACCCCAGCTTTTGCATCAGGCGCCGGCGTGTTTCATGCCCCGCGCCGGAGAACGAAGCCAGCGTGCCCACGGCGCCACCCAGCTGCCCGGTCGCCACGCGCGGCACAGCCTCTGCAAGCCGGTCCATCTGCCGCAGCACGCCCGAATTCCAGACCGCAGCCTTGAAGCCGAACGTGACGGGCAACGCATGCTGCTGATTGGTCCGTCCGGCCTGGATGGTGCGCTGGTGGGCCGTGGCCAATGCGCCCAGCGCCCCCGAAAATTGCGCCAGCGAATCGCCGATCAGTGCGAACGCTTCCTGCATCTGAAGCGCCAGTGCGCAATCCATCACGTCCTGGGTCGTTGCGCCATAGTGGACATACTGGCCCAGGTCACCGCGGCACAGCTTGACCACCTGGTTCACCAGCCCCACCATGGGCAGGCCGACCATGCGTGTCTTCTGCCTGAGTTGCGCAAAATCAATGTTTTCGACGTGGGCAACGCGACAGATTTCATCAGCCGCATCCTGAGGAATCACACCCAGTTCAGCCTGCACGGCGGCAAGTTCACGCTCGAAACGAAGGCAGCGGTCGACAAAATTCCGCTCCGAAAAAATGCCCGCGATGGCCCCGCCGTCATGCAAATCACTGAAGAGCTGGTTCATTCGTCAGGCCCTTTGCGTTGCCACAGATGTTGCTAGGTGAAACAAACTGTATCCAATATGATGTCTCGGTAAAAACGATTTGTTGTGATCCCTCCGTTCTCTTTTAGCGATGGGTTGACCATGAATGTTCTGGGCCTGAAAACGTTTGCCGCCGTCGCCAGCCAGGGCGGCATTACCTCTGCCGCGCAAACGCTGCACACCGTGCAATCCAACATCACCCAGCGCATCCGGATGCTGGAATCGGAGTTGGGCCTGGCGCTTTTCAAGCGCCATAGCCGGGGCATGGAACTGACGCGGGCAGGCCAGCGGCTGCTGCCCTATGCCAACCGCATCGTGGCGCTGATGGATGAAGCGCAGGCCGCGGCCAAAGGGGAGGAAGACGCTCCAGCTGTCCTGACAATCGGCTCGATGGAGACCACCGCTGCGGTCCGGCTGCCCTCGCTGCTCGCCGCATACCGCCGCGTGCTTCCGCAGGTGGCCATCACGCTGGAAACCGGCCCGACAGCGGCACTGATCGAGGCCGTGCTCACGCGGCGCCTGGACGGTGCGTTCATCGCCGGCCCGCTCAACAACCATGCGCTGGTCAGCCTGGTCGCGTTCGAAGAAGAACTGGTACTCGTCTCGTCTGCCGGCTGGGTGCGCCCCAGTGAGCTCGGCAGGCGCCTGGAAAACGGCGCGGCGGCGATCATGTTCAAGACCGGCTGCTCTTATCGCCAGCGGTTCGAACAGCTTCTGAGCGAGCGCGGCTGGCCCAGGTACACCCGGCTTGAAATGGGCACACTGGAAGGCATCCTGGGCTGTGTTGCCGCAGAGGTCGGCATCTCGCTGCTTCCACGGTCCATTGTCGAAAACGCGGCCAACAGGTCCGCCTTACGCTGCCATCCATCGACCGGCAAGAAATACGCCGTCAAAACACTTTTTATCCGCCGGCGCGACGAGCATCCCGGCGAAGCCTTGCAGCAATTCATGAACCTGCTGTAAGCCAAGCGCATGGCATCAGAACACAGCCCCTAACCAAATTTGCGCGCTGCATCCAGCGCCAGCCCGGCGCCGATGCTGCCGAAACGGTCGCCTTCCACACTGCGTGCCTGCGGCAGCAATGCTGAAATTTGCTCACGCAGCAAAGGCACGCCGCTGGAGCCGCCGGTGAAAAATACGGTATCAATGTCGTCGGCGTTAACAACCGCGTCCTTGACCAGCCCCATCACGGTACGCGCCACGGTGCCGACCAGTTCACTGATGGCCGCGTCGAAATCGGGCCGGTGCAGGGTCAAGGTCTCGCCCGGTGCAATGCGCCCCAGGTCCATGGTGGTTTCAGGCGCGTCAGAAAGCGCGATCTTGGCCGCTTCCACCTGCATGGCCAGCCAGTGCCCTGCCCGTTCGCGCACCAGGTTTTGCAGGCGGTCCAGTTTGTCTTTCTCGATTGCGCCGCGCCGGATATCGCTGATCTGCGTCCACGACTTCTTGCTGTAGACCTGGTTGATGGTGTGCCAGGTTGCCAGGTTGAAGTACTGGGCCGACGGCACCTGCAACCCGCTGTGAAGCAGGCTGCCCAGGCCCAGCGTGGGCATCACGCTCGCAAGGCTCAGGTATTTGTCGAAGTCAGTGCCGCCTATGTGCACGCCGCCGCTGGCCAAAATATCATCACGCCTGTCTGCCTTGCGGGCACGCTCGGGCGACAGGCGCACCAGCGCGAAGTCCGAGGTGCCGCCGCCAATGTCAACCACCAGCACAAGCTCTTCACGCCTGATCTGCGACTCGTAGTCGAACGCCGCCGCAATCGGCTCGTACTGAAAGGCAATTTCTTTGAGGCCCACCGCGTGCGCGATCTCGGCCAACGTGTTTTCAGCCCGTTTGTCAGCCGCAGCGTCGTCATCCACAAAAAATACGGGGCGGCCCAGCACGGCCTGGTTGAAGGGCTGGTCTGCAGCTTTTTCAGCGCGGTGCTTGAGCTCGCCAATGAACTGCGCCAGCAGCACACGAAACGGCAGCGCGCGGCCGGCGACCTCGGTGTGCTCATCAATCATGGCCGTGCCGAGCAGGCTTTTGAGCGAACGCATCAGGCGGCCTTCATGGCCGGCCAGGTAATCGGCCAGCGCCGCCCGGCCATAGCTGACATGCTCGTCTTCGGCATGGAAAAACACCACCGACGGCAGCGTCGGTTTGCCGTCTTCAAGCGTCAGCAGCGCGGCTTGCCCGGGCCGGCTCCAGCCCGCAGTGGAGTTGGAGGTGCCGAAGTCGATCCCGCAGGCGCTGGACGCGGCGCTCACCGCCCGGCCGGCCTGGCGAAGCCGTTGTCGGCCCACGCCACGGCGCTGGCGCGATTGAGCTTGAAGGAAGGCGCGACGCGCACCTGCGCCAGCTGCTCACCCGCCTCGTCGCTGGCACTGAGCAAGCCGTGCGGGTTGTCTTCGTCAGGAACAATGTCGAGCGAAACCGTGATGCGCCCCGCATTCGCCGTCACGGTGATGCTTTGGTGCAGCGTGGCATGCAGCTGCTGCTCATGCCGGCGCACAAATTCGGAAGCGGTTTTGACCAGCGTGCTGAAGGCCGGGCCATCCAGCGGCTTGGGGTTCTTCTTGTCGCGCCCCATGGTCCAAGGCCCCACCAGCGCAGGCTCGGGCTCGCCGTCCTTGATCATCGCGACAGCCCAGCCGTCGTCGTCTTCGTTCTTGATGACTTTGGCCGTCCAGCCGTCGCCGCACCAAAGCCTGGGCTCCTGGATGGGTTGAGTGTCGTTGGGGGATTCATCGGCCAGGCCGGCCGGGGTGCGGGAGTCAGTCAAAACGCGGTCACTCGGGTGAAGCGCCCCGGCAAGGAGCCGGGGGCAAATTCAGGTCACGCACCGACTTCAGACACCACGGCGCGCAGGGGGAGCGGATTTTACAGCCCCTCCCCCAAACCCCTCACAACCCAAGGTCGCTCAAACCCGGGTGATCATCGGGCCGGCGCCCAAGCGGCCAGTGAAACTTGCGTTCGGCGGGCTTGATGGGCAGGTCGTTGATGCTGGCGTGGCGCACGGCCATCAGGCCGTTTTCGTCGAACTCCCAGTTCTCATTGCCATAGGAGCGAAACCAGTTGCCCGCATCGTCATGCCACTCATAGGCAAAGCGCACCGCGATGCGGTTGCCGCCAAAGGCCCAGAGCTCCTTGATGAGGCGGTAGTCCAGTTCACGCACCCATTTGCGCGTCAGCAGCGCGGCAATTTCCTCACGCCCCGTGACGAACTCGGCGCGGTTGCGCCATTTGCTTTGCGGCGTGTAGGCCATGGAAACACGCTGAGGCTCACGCGTGTTCCAGCCGTCTTCGGCGGCACGGACTTTCTGCACGGCGGTTTCAAACGTAAAAGGGGGAAGCGGCGGCCGTGATTCCATGGGGATCTCCTGGGGTTGAACAAAATGGGCGAAATGGGCAGAAAACCAGATGTAGACAGATTTGTCTACTTTGATGAAATTCTGTCACATGTAGACAGATCTGTCTATGTCGCATCTACAATGACGCCATGGACCTCTCCACCCTCCCCGCACGCGAGCGAATCCTCGTCACGGCACACGAACTTTTCTACCGCGACGGCCTGCGCGCGACCGGCATCGACCGCATCATTGCGGAATCGGGCGTGGCCAAGCTCACCTTCTACCGGCACTTTCCCAGCAAGGACGAATTGATCCGCACCTTCCTGGACTACCGGCATGAACGCTGGATGGGCTGGTTTGTCGACGCCTTGGGCCGCCATGGTGCACAACCCGGCGGTGGGCTGGCGCCGCTGGTGCAGGCCATGGCCGAGTGGTTTGCCGATCCGGCGTTTCGCGGTTGCGCTTTCATCAACGCCGTGGCGGAAGTGGGTGGCACCCAGCCGGGCGTGGCAGACATTGCACGCCGGCACAAGCAGGACATGCAGCAGGTCATTGCCGATTTGCTACCCGGTGGCGCGGGCCAGGCAGAGGCGGCGCGGGCAGCCGCGCTGGCAGTGGACGGCGCCATCGTACGGGCGCAGATGGACGGCGCTGACGCGGCGCTGGCGGGCCTGCGCCTATTGCTGAACGGGCTGGACAGTCCGGCCGGCAAAGCGGGCGGCCGCTAGGTTTTTCCAGGCCGGCGCGATTTTTCTTTGGGCCGCGACGCAAGCGCAACACCCGCACGCTCAGCCACCTTCACGGCGGGGCGTTTGCCCGACGCCACCCACTCGCCGTAAAAGTCGATCTTGCTGTCCAGCAGCTTGAGTGCCAGTTGCCATTCGGCAATCATGTCCTTGACCTGCGCGCGGTGCGCGGCCAGCAGCGCCTGCCGCTGCCTGAGCGTGCTGCTGCCCTGCTTGACCAGCGCGGTGTACTCCCGCATTTCGGCAATCGACATGCCGGTGCGCCGCAGCCGGTCCATCAGGTCCAGCCAGCTGATGTGCAGATCGCCATAGACGCGTCGGCCGCCGGCGTCGCGCGTCACGCCGGGGATCAGACCCTGTGCCTCATACCAGCGTATGGTGTGCACGCTGCGCCCGGTGCGTGCGGCAAGTTGCCCGATCAGAAAACTTTCAGCCATGCCCGACTGTATAACGGCTCAGGCGGCCAACGCGGGCGCCTCCAGCGCAGCGCTCACCAGGGCGGTGTCGAAGTACTCCGTCAGCTCTTTCATTTGCCCGCCTTCCATGCGGCAAACATAGCAATAGCGGTTGTTGTAGGCCTTGCCGGCATGGGTGGTAACTTGCCCGCGGAACTCGATGACGACCATGTCGCCGTCGGCCATGACGCGCTCTGTGGTGCTGACATAGGGCGTGGCGAACTGGGCAAACAGCGGCCGCAGCAGCTCGGTGACGACGGCCTGCTTGCCGCGGTAGGTGCGCGACCAGGGCGTGCTGCCCTCAAGGGTCCAGCAGAAATCGTCTGCCATGGCGTCGACAAATGCCTGGCCGTTGCCTTTGTCCAGTTCAGCCATGACCTCCTGCATGCGCAGGCGGTTGGCCGCTGTGATGTCGGTGGTGGGTGCTGCACTCATGATGAAACTCCTTGAAGGCTTCTTCGCATCGACTGCGAAGTGGGTATGAAGTGGGTAAAGGCCGGCAACATTGCCAGGGCCCTGAAAGGATTGGAATACCTTGAGTGCACTCAAGGTCAAGCCCTGGAGGCAGAATCCCGCAAAATCCACCATGAAATCGGCCGCCAGCGCAATGTGGTCAAGCGCGAGCAGCTATTTTTTTAATAGCAAACCTACAATGGCGCATGAACCCCAAAAAGCCTGCAACGAGTGAATGGGTCAGCAAGATGCTGGCGGTGCTGAAAACCGGCAACACCCCGGCAGCGCTGGCCCAGATCAAGGCCACCACCAGCAGCAAGGACTTGCAGCAATTGCACGCCGCGCTGGAGAAAGCGCAACTCCTCAAACAGCTCAAGAGCGTTGACACCGCCATTTCCGACCAGTTGCGGGCGCTGGCCTCGCCTCGGCTGAGCCGCTCGCCCTGAACGCTTCAGGTCCGCTCCCTTTCAGGCGGGGCGGATTTCAAACTGCGCGTCGCCCATATACCGGTTCGGTCCCAGCGCGGCCGTCACGGCAGCCAGCTCGGCCGCCTGCCATTGGTTGAAGATTTCCAGTTCGTCGCTTGACAGGACATCTTCGGCCGGCGCTTCGCCGTAAGTCGCCACCAGTTTCATGTAGGCCGCGTACACCGGCCAGACCAGGCTTTCGTCTCCCAGCTCGGTTTCCACCGCCGTTCGGAAGCGTTGCTCAGCGGCCTGCAGCTCTTCTGCGGAGGCGTCTTCATAGGCGTAAAGCCTGAGGCGGTAGCTCACGGTTGTTTCTCTCAAGGCAAAACGGGACAAGGATCAGGGCGTTTGCGACTTCACCGGTGCAGGAGGCATGCCCTGCGTCAGCTCGATGCGGCGCCGCAGCTTTGCAGCTTCCTGGGTGTCGCCACCCTGCTCTGCCCGTCGCAGCTGAACGCCCAGCCAGGCCAGCAGCGGCCGGCGCCAGCCTTTCACAGACGCCGTATCAATCGCCTGGGTGATCACGGCAGGACTGGCTTTACCGGCCTGCAGCATCACGCCGGCAGCCACCAGTTTCGACAACGGGTCGGCAATGGCCGCCACAGCACCGACGTCACCAGCCGCCGCCCGGCGTTGCGCTTCAGGCAGCAAGGCAATGCCCTGCGGCTGCACCTGACCCTTGAGGTAATCAGCGTAGGCGCGCTGGGCGTCGGTGGCGTCTTCGCGCAGTTTCTCAAAACCGGTGCAGGGCTCGTCCAGCACCAGGCTGGCAACCCGGGTGGCGCAGTGCAGCAGCTCGGCGGTGGCTAACAGTTCGGCCCGGCCGGAGCGTGTCAGCTGCGTGCGGGCGCGCCCGAGTTCGGCCATCTCGACGCGGCTGTTGCCTTCCATGTAGGCGGCCACAGAGCGGTCCATCGAACCTTTGGCCTCGAGTTGCCAGTCGGGCGGTTGCGGGCCGCCGGCACAGGCGGCCAGCAGCAAGGCCGAAGTCAGCGCGGCGGCATACGTAAAGATGTTCTTCATGGCAGCTTCATCTCCGCATCGCGGGCGTCTTTGGCGAAAGGCCATTTGCGGCTGATTTCGTTGATCAACCCCTCAACCTTGCGCAGGCTGGCTTCCACGTCGGCGCGCAGCACGCCCAGGTCGTCAGTGGCATCTTTGGCGTTGCGGGTGACGGCCTGGGCGTCCTGCAGCAATGCATCCACTTTCTTGAGGCTGGTGCGGGCCTCGCCCAGCATGGCGTTGAGCTGAACCACGGTGGCCCGGGTTTCGGGCATCAGTCCCTTGTCGCCGAACACCTGGGTGTCGGTCTTGGCGGCCAGCCCGTCGAGTTTGGTGAGTAGCGAGTTGGTGCGCTCCAGCGTGGCGGCAAACTTTTTGGCCTCGGCCTCGCTGCCCAGCAACACTGTCAACGCACCGCCCGGCCCGTTCAGCCGCTCCGTCAGCGTCTGCAGGTTGGCCAGACTGGTACCCACCGCACCGCCGCTTCCCGTCAGGGTGTTGAGGTTTTCAATCAGGTCCTTGGCGGCAGCGATCACTTTGGGCACTTCGCCGGCCGCATCGCCCAGCAGCACCGTGCGTTCCGCGCCGTCGGGCAGCAGCGGGTCGTTCAACAAGCCGGTGTAGGCGCGGATGTTGGTGCCGCCGACGAGGCCGCGTACCAGCGTGAAGACGCTGGTGGTGCGCAGCCAGTGGGCGTCCTTGGCGGCCACATCCACCAATATGCGGGCCTTGCCGTCGCTGGCCAGCTCGATGCGCTTGACGCGGCCTATCGGGAAACCCGAGAAAGTCAGGTCCATGCCGACCACCACGCCTTCGGAGTCTTCGGCGATGAGCACCAGCCGCTGGGTGGACTCAAAGGCCCCGCGCGCATACATCACATAAAGGGCCGAGCCCACCACCAGCAGCAGCATGAAGATCAGGAGAAGCCGGGCCTTGAATTCCAGGTTGGCGATTTCCGCCGGCGAAGACTCCGGCTCCCGCGCGGGCTGGAGCGGATCCGGCCGGCCGTGCTCAGGGGATGAAGGGTCGTGGGGTGAGCTCATGGATTGTTATTTGGTATTTATTGAGGCGGTCAATAATAGTTGCCGACCAGCGAAGCCACTTCAATCAGCAAAATCACGGCGAACATGCGCACGAGGCCGCGCATCTCGGCGCTGGTGCGCACGCTGGCTTCGCCCATGCCGTAAAGCGCCGAGGCCATGGGGATCAGCGACACGGCCAGGCAGAAGAACAGGGTTTTGAGCACAAAGATCAGCGTGACGGAAGGGCTGAAGACCTGACCGAACAGCCGGGTATAGGCCGCCAGGCCCGACAAGGCGAAGCCGTAGGTTGCCAAATAAGCCACCACCAGCGCCACCACGCAACTAAGCGCAGCCAGCGTGATGCCGGAGAACATGCCCGCCACCACGCGCGGCAGCACCTCGCGCCGCACCGGCTCGATGCCGCGCTCGCGCATCTCGTCGAGTTCGCCGCTGGCCTGCATGGCCGTGAGTTCGGCGCCATCAGGGATGGTGCAGCGCAGCGCCACAAAAAGCGCCGCCGTCAGCGGAATAAGTTCAAGCACCAGCACGCGGATCACGACCTGCAACGCGTACTGCGACAAGCCGTAGCTCAGCGCGGTCACCAGCACGATCCGCGTGAGCACCACGGTGACCAGCGCGCACAGCAAGGTAAAGCCCAGCAGGATGGGCGCCGTGTTGATGTAGATGTGGCGGGACAGCACCGTGCGGCTTTGCGGGCTGTAGCTGGAAGGCGAGAGGGTCAGCACCAGGATGATCGCGCCCAATTTCACCAGGCGCCACCATTCGATCAGCCAGTGCTGGGCGGTACGGCGTGTTTGCGAGAGGCGGCCTTGCCAGGATGATGCTGTTGAAGCCATTGGGCCATGATACCCGCGGGCTATTGCCGTCGATGTAGGATGGCAGGCGTTTTGCGCGGCGTGGGCCAGCTCCCGGCCCACGATCACCGCCATCCTTCTTTCTTCATTTCGTCACCGTTTCATCATGGCCATTGACACCTGGACCGCCTACTTCCTCGCCTCCATCCTGATCGCGCTCTCACCCGGCTCGGGCGCGGTGCTGGCCATGAGCCATGGCCTGAGCTACGGCATGCGGCGCACGCGTGCCACCATCGCGGGCTTGCAGATCGGGCTGGTGGTGATTTTGCTGGTGGCCGGGGCGGGGGTGGGCTCATTGCTGGTGGCGTCCGAGCTGGCCTTCAGCATCGTGAAAATCCTGGGCGCGCTCTACCTCATCTATATCGGCTGGTCGCAGTGGCGCTCATCGAACGGTATAGCAGCGGAAGATGCCGGCCCCGCAGCCGATGCGAACGGTATTTCAGCGCGCAGGCGCTTTCTCACCGGCCTGCTGACCAACGTCACCAACCCCAAGGGCATTCTTTTCATGGTCGCAGTGCTGCCGCAGTTCATCAGCCCCGCCAGGCCGCTGTGGCCCCAGTTGCTGGTGATGGCGCTCACGACTGTGGCGGTCGACACCGTGGTGATGCACGGCTACGCATTTGCCGCGAGCCGTTTGCAAAAGCTGTTCAGGAACGCACGTGCGGTGCGGCTGCAAAACCGGCTGTTCGGTGGCATGTTGATGGCAGTGGGTGCGGGCCTGTTCTTTGTCAAACGCAGCCACGCTGCGGCGCATTAGACGCGTCGATCGCTATCAAAACAGTAGCTACTCGCGCATACCCCTAAAGGGCTGGAGCCCTAAAACCCTCAAAATAGCAGCGCCATGCCCTCAAGCCGGCCGGGGCCCAGCTTGCGACACAATGCCCGCCAGCTTGCGCAGGGCGCTGTCGGTCTCGCTGGAAAACGGTGAGCCGCAACTGATGCGCAGGAAGTGGTCAAAGCGGTTCGAGTTGGAAAACATGGAACCGGGCGCCACCCGTATGCCCTGCCGGATGGCGATGTCGAATACCGCCTGCGCTGAGGTACCCGCCGGCAACTCCACCCAGAGCATCATGCTGCCACGGGGCACCGACAACCGGGTTCCGGCGGGAAAGTGCGCCGCAATCGCCTCGGCCATCTGCTCGCGCTGCACGTTGAGCATGCGGCGCAGCCTGGCCAGGTGGCGGTCATAGGCGCTGGAGGCCATRAACTCGGCCACGGCCAGCTGGCCCACCATGTCGTTGGCGCGGCTTTGCGCGTACTTGAGCATCTTGATGCGCGCCTGCCAGCGTCCGCCGGCGACCCAGCCCAGACGCAGCCCGGGCGCCAGGGTCTTGCGCAGCGATGCGCAGTAAATCACCGAGCCGCTTCGGTCCCAGGCCTTGGCCGCCTTCAGCGGAATGTCGTCGGGCCCCAGCGCGCCATAGGTATCGTCTTCAATCAGCGCGACCTGCTGGCGATCACACAGTGCGACGAGCTTTTCCTTTTCGGCGTCGGGCATCACGCTGCCGAGCGGATTGTGGAAATTGGGGATCACCACCACGGCGCGTATGCGGTCGTGCGTCTGGAAGGCCAAATCCAGCGCCTCCACGGAAATCCCCAGCTTCGGGCTGGTGGGAATCTCCAGCGCGCGCAGACCCAGGCTTTCGAGGATCTGCAGCAGGCCATGGTACGTCGGTGACTCGACGGCCACGGTGTCCCCCGGCCGAGCCACCGCACGCAAGGCAACGTTCAGCGATTCAATACAGCCGTGCGTGACCAGGATGTCATCTGCCGACAGCCGCATGCCGGCCTCCAGCGCCCGCTTGGCCAGCACGGCATTGAGCGGTGAATCGTTGAGGAAGTCCGGCGGGTTCACCAGCAGTTGCGGGTGCTTGCGCAACGCGCGCGTGGCGGCGTTTTTGAGGGCCTCGGCCGGGTACATCTCGGGCGAGCCGTAGGTGCCTGCCAGGTTGGTCACCAGCGGGTAGACATCGCATTTGGCGACGAAATCGGACACCCGGTCATGGATGCCGACGTACTGTGCCGGATCCAGCCTGTGGCCGCATTCCGGCTCGCTGGGCGGCTGGATATCCATCCGGCGACGCTTGAGCACAAAGTAGCCCGAACGCGGCCGCGCCTCCAGCAGGCCTTCGTCTTCCAGCGTGTGGCAGGCCTCCACCGCCGTCGACAGGCTGACCTGGTGCAGCCGCGTCAGCGCCCTGACGGACGGCATGCGCTGCCCCGGCATCAAAACGCCGGACTGGATCGCCTGGCGGTAATGGCTGGAGAGCTGTAAATACAGCGGTTGCGACAGGGATGGCGAGGGTTGCAGGTCCATAAACCGAATGATCCGTGAAGGGGAAGCCGGGACACAGCCACAGATGGGGCGAAATCAGACCATAACAGATGAATAAACAGTCATCTGTACCGATACAGAAAGGACTTGCCTGGCTCTGTCGGGGAAGTGCCGGTCTCTTTAACCTTGATGTCTCCTTCCCCCGTTTTTCCAGTTCACCAACCCATGAATGGAGCCGCCATGAAAGAGCACTTTGCACCTCGCCACCTTCAACTGGACGCCGGTGAGTCCCTGTTTTTTCACACCAAGGCGGGCAGCGCCCTGATCAGCACCTCGGGCACGCTGCTGGTGACCGGCACCCCGCGCTGGCTTGGCGAGCAGGTCTTTCGCGACAGCATGCCGCTGGAGGCGGGACAGTCGCATACCGTCGCCCAGACCGGATGGATCACGGTGACCGCCCAGCACGGGGGCGCAGCATGCGTGCTGAACCAAGCCTCGGCAAAAGCCCCGGGCCAGACGGGAAGCGTGCTTTTAAGGTACTTTTCAGGAATCGTGAAGGCCGTGCGCAGCTGGCTGCGTAGCGCCGAGGCTGCATAGGCGCCGCCGGAAATAAATTGCCCCCATCATTTTTTAATTGATCTCACCATGACCACTTCCGCCTGGCTGCTCTTCATCACCATTTCACTTGTCACCGCGCTCAGCCCCGGGCCGGGCATTTTGCTGGCGGTTTCCAACGCCGTGGCCTGGGGGCCGCGCAAGACGCTGTGGAGCTCCACCGGCAATGTGCTCGGCGTGTTCGCCGTCTCCACCGCGGCCATGGCGGGCCTGGGCACTTTGCTGCACACGTCGGCCTGGCTGTTCGCTGTGCTCAAGGCCGTGGGCGCCGTCTACCTCATGTACCTGGGCTGGCGGCAGTGGACCAGCAAGACCTCGATGTTCGACACGCCCCTGTCTGACGGGACACACGCCGGAACATCCGCCGGAAAAAGCAATGCAGCATTGTTCCGGCAAGGCCTGCTGGTGGCGGTGACCAATCCCAAAAGCATCCTGTTCTTCACCGCGCTGTTCCCCCAGTTCATCCACCCGGAGGCGCCGATGCTGCCGCAATTCCTGGCACTGACCAGCGCCTTCGCTGCGTGCGTGCTGGTCTCCCACTTCACCTATGTGCTGCTGGCCAAACACACCCACCAATGGTTTGGCACGCCCCGCCGGGCCCGCATTTTCAATCGCCTCTGCGGCGGTGCGTTTGGCCTGCTGGGCTTGAGCCTGCTACGGTTGAAGAGCCCTGCCTGAAACACCCACATCACGCTCCATCCAACTACATCAAGAGGAATTCCTGTCCATGGAAGATTCACGCGACACCCGGTTCGCCGCAGTGCAGGCCGAACTCGGCTACAGCTTTGACGGTGAGATCAAGATAGGCGGCAATTACGTGCCTGTCGTGCAGCACGGCGACCAGGTCTTTGTCAGCGGGCAGATTCCGCGTGTCGGCAATACCGTGGTCGTTACCGGCCGCGTGGGGTCAGAAACGTCTGTTCTGCAGGCCCAGCTGGCGGCAAAAATCTGCGCCATGCGCGCGCTGGCGCTGCTGCGGCAAAGCCTCGGCAGCCTGGACCACGTGAAGCACATTCTGCGCATCACGGTGTTTGTGCAGTCGGCGCAGGACTTCACCCAGCAGAGCGAAGTCGCCGATGCCGCGTCTGAGGTGCTGTATGCAGTACTGGGCCCGGCCGGCGCCCACACGCGTACGTCTGTCGGCGTTGTTCAGCTGCCCAAGAGTGCGTCGGTCGAAATCGATCTCATTGCAGTAGCCGGCTAGCCCTGCATTCAGCCACCGGGCAGCAGGCGTATCAGCTTGCCGTTGTTGCTGTCGGTCAGCACGTAAAGCAGCCCGTCCGGCCCCTGGCGCACATCGCGAATGCGCTCTCCGGCTTCAGACAGCAGCTTGCTTTCACGCACCACCTTGCCGGCGAACGGCGACGCCAGTTCGATCCGGTCCAGGTAGCCGAACCTGAGCGAACCCACAAACAGGTTGCCGCGCCAGGACTTGCCATAACGCTCGCTGGTCAGGAACGCCATGCCGGAAGGCGCGATGGATGGCACCCAGTAATGCAGCGGTTGCTGCATGCCGGCCTTTTCCGTCAGGCCTTCGCCGATTTTTCCGCCGCCGTAGTTTTCGCCGTAGGTAATGACCGGCCAGCCGTAGTTGGCCCCGGGCCTGGGCAGGTTGATTTCATCGCCGCCCTGCGGGCCGTGCTCATGCATCCAGAAGGTGCCGTCGGGCGCCAGCGTCGCGCCCTGGGCGTTGCGGTGGCCGTAGCTCCAGATCTCAGGCAAAGCCCCTGGTTTGCCGACAAAGGGGTTGTCCTGGGGAACCGAGCCATCTTTGTTGATGCGGACAATCTTGCCATGGTGGTTGTCCAGCTTCTGGGCGTCTTCCTTGCGGCTGAAGCGCTCACCCAGCGTGAGAAAGAGCTTGCCATCGGGCGCGCCGTTCGGTGCCGCGCGGCTTTCCACAATGCGGCAGCCGAAATGCGCCGTGCTGGCCACCTTGGGCTTCTGGCTGAAGATGATTTTGAGGTTTTCCAGCCGGGTGTCGTCAGCGCTCAGGGTGGCGCGCGCCAGCGCCGTACTGTTGCCACTACCGGTGGCGGCAGGCTCTGAAAAGCAGAAATACAGCGTTCGGTTGCGGGCAAAGTCGCTGTCGACCAGCACGTCCAGCAGGCCGCCCTGCCCGCTGGCGGCAATCTCCGGCAGGGCGGCCACCGGCGTGCCCAACTTGCCGCCCGGCCCGACGACCCGCAGGCGGCCGGGGCGCTCCGTGACCAGAAAACGCTCGCCCGGTAAAAAAGCCACGCCCCAGGGGTTTTCCAGGCCGGCCGCCACGGTTTCAGGGCGAACGCTTTGAGCCTGCGCGGGCTGGAACATCACACTGGCCGCTATCAAAAATATAGCTGCTTGCGCACGCCGGTATTGGTTTAAAGCCATATTTCACTCTAAAAAAAACGTGAAAGCACATGAATCGGCCCGTCACGCCCATTTGACCGGGAAAACCGCCTTTTGATCATTCCCAAGCCGGGCCAAGGCGGTGTAAAACATGGCATACGGGGGTAATAAATCGGGTAATCCCCTACAAATTCGTTACAAATCAATGGGTTGTCAACGTTATCAAGAAACAACATGAGTTGACGTAGGACTAATCCGTCAAGTATGCTTGGCGCCATGCGAATGATTGCCCCTGCCCTCGTCATTGCCTCTGCCGCCCTGCTGGCGGCCAGCGTGCATGCAGCACCCGGCAATTCAGGCGGCGACAACGACATGGACAAACTGCTCGCCGACAAGGGCCTGCTGACCCAGATTGACAACGTCCGCCACAGCGTCACCAACAAGGCTTCCGAGCTGGTCGTCAACGCCATGGGTTTCCTGGGCGTGCCCTACAAGCGCGGCGGCAACACCGTTGAAACGGGGTTTGACTGCAGCGGTTTTGTACGCGCCATTTACGAGCAAAGCGTCGGGCTGCTGTTGCCCCGCCGCGCCGAACAGCAAGCCGCCGCCACCCAGCGCATCGACAAGACCGAATTGCAGCCCGGCGACCTGGTGTTTTTCAACACGATGAAGCGGGCCTTCAGCCATGTCGGCATCTACATCGGCGACGGCAAGTTCATCCACTCACCCAAGCCCGGCGCTGAAGTCCGCGTCGAAAGCATGGGTGTGAGCTACTGGCAGCGCCGCTTCGACGGCGCCCGCCGCGTACAGCCATCCAACGGGGTGGCGCAAGAGGCCACACCCCGCGCGGCCGCGTTGCCCGCCCGCCCGCAACAGCCGCAAGCTACCGCATCGGACAAGCCGCCAGCTCAGGCGGCAGCCCCGCAGGTGTCGGTTGCGCGGCAGGCTGAGCTGCTGATGCAGCAGGAACAGTACCGGAATTAAACCGGAGTTAAACCGGAGTTAAGGGCACAGGCGTCGCATCGACGCTAATCTCCGGGTCAAGTCAAGCTCAGGCCCCAGCCCGGCCATTCACCGGCCAGCCCTCAATCCTTATCTCTCCCATTGCCTGGTGACATGTCCAGCTCCACAGCCTGGCCGCTATCGATGGCGTCGCCCGCTTTGGCAGGGGTGCTCGAAACCAGAGAAGTCGTACCTTCACCGGCCAGCGCCAGCTGAAGCGTCGGCGTAGCTGCCCCTGCACCGTCAGCCCCGGCCCCGGCGTTGTCAGCCACGTTATTGCCGGCCGGAATCACACGGTTATTTTCCGCATTAGACGAAAGTTGCTGATTGCCCTGCGGCTTGCCGTTGACATTGACGAGGCCGCTGCCCGAATTGGTCACCTGGCCGAAGCTGCCGCTAACGCTGCCTTTTGGCGAATCAATGCTCACCTGGGCGGATGTGCCGGAAATTTGTACCTCGGTGACGGCCTCCACGGCCATGATGGGCGCAACCACGTTGGCCACCACGGTGTCGCCGGCCAGCGATGCCGAGTTGCTGGCAGTGACCACGACATTCACGTCGCCCTGCGCCTGCACCACCACATTGTTGCCGCTGATGTTGCCGCTGACGTTGCCGGTGCTGCTGCTGATCTGCACATTGCCCTGGCTGGTGGTAGTGCCGCTTACGTCGCCCTGAGCCTGCACGACAACGTTGTTGCCGGTGATGTTGCCGCTGATGTCGCCGGTACTGCTGCTGATCTGCACATTGCCCTGGCTGGTGGTGGTGCCGCTTACGTCGCCTACGGCGGCCACCGCCACTTCGCTGGCGGTGACGTTGGCCGAGACATCGCCGCCGCTGGTGACCTGGACGGCACCCAGGCTGATGGTGGAGCCGCTCACGTCGCCGCCGGCGTTCAGAGTGTTGGACTGTGTGGCGTCCTGCCCGCGCAGCGTGTGGTTGCTCAGGGCAACACTGCCGAGTGCGTCAATGCCGTAGCCTTTTACCCACAAGGTGCTGTCCAGACTGAAGTCACTGGCCACAACCTCAAACCGGCCGAGCGCGTTGGTCTCCGTGCCGCCCGTCACCATGTGCACATTGCCGCGGGTGCTGCCCGAGCCAGCGACGAGCCGCAGCGCGCGGGCTGCGCTGCCGGCGTTTTGCACATCGCCGTTGAGCGTAATGTTG
Organism: Polaromonas sp. P1_F1; assembly: GCF_056405795.1. Taxonomy (NCBI): domain Bacteria; kingdom Pseudomonadati; phylum Pseudomonadota; class Betaproteobacteria; order Burkholderiales; family Comamonadaceae; genus Polaromonas; species Polaromonas sp. P1_F1. Next base: position 579,821 of record NZ_JBFUBJ010000002.1, on the reverse strand, counting down.
GCGCCCAGGGTTGCCAGCGTTGTGTCGCCCAGCAGGTTCACCGGGGCATTGAACAGGATGCCACCCGCACCGTCCACTGTGACGTTGCCGCTGACGCCGGAGCCGCCCGCGCCGGCATTGAGCGTCAGGCCGTGCAGGGTCGAGCCGCCGAAGTACAGGTTGTAGGGGTTGTTTACGACCACGTCCTCGGCATAGGTGCCGGCGCCTACGCGGATATTGGCGCCGGTTGCCGCATTGCCCATGGCCGTCCCGATGGACAGTGCCTGGGTCCCGCCGCCCAGAAGGTTGCCAATACCCACCTGGAAGTCCTGCGTGGCCTGCGCACCGTTCCAGCCCTGGACGTAGCTGGAACCCGCGCTACCCAGGTTGACGGCATAGTCCAGTGCATTTTGTTGCGAAGCCTGCAGCCAGGTGTACTGGTAGTTGTTGTCCGCCGTGCCGGCATTGCGTACAGCAAAGTCAAAGCCCTGAATGTTGAGCGCACCAAAGTTGAGGCTCGCTGATTCATCCTGCATGTACACCGGGTTGCGTTCGGTGAAAGAGTTGGTGTTCGCCACCGTGATGTTTTTCACCTGCTGGTTGTAATGACGGTTGGCCTGGTAAAGCGCCAGGCCGCCCCAGGCGTTGTTGCGGGTGGTCGAGTTGCTGACGGTGACGTTGGCACTGTCGGTCAGCTGGATGCCGGCGCCCTGCGTGCTGCCGGTGTTGTTGCCCACCGGGGCGCCGTCGGCCGTCACACGGTCGATCAGCGCGCCGTCAACGCCATTGAGGTCCAGCTCGGCCCGGCCCGCGCCCCGGCTGGTGACGTTGCTGATGGAGAAGTTGCGCAGCCGCGCTGATGCGTCTCCGACGGGTGCTACCTTGATGCCGTAGGACCCGGCTACGTTGGCACTCGGGCCGTAAAGTGTGAAGTCCTTCAGCGAGACATTGTCGGCTGTCACGTTGATACCGTAGCCGCTGACGCCGCGTGCGTCGATCACGGTCGATCCCTGGCCCGAACCGGCCAGCGTCACGCTACGGTCGACCACCAGCGTGGAGGGCTGCACATAAGTGCCGCCGCCCACATTGACCGTGCCGCCGGCAACCACGGCATTGACGCCTCTCTGGATGCTGCCGCTGGCCTGCGTGACATAGACATTGCCGTCCGTCCATGTCACCAGGCCTCGCCCGGTGGTGTCGAGCGCATGGGTCACGCGGTCTTCGATGGCAAAACCGTCGGCCGCACCGTCGAAGACAGCGCCGCGAGCATCAACCGCAACAGCGTCCACCGAGATGTCCTGCCCGTTGTTCTTGAACTGGGTGCCGCCGCTGATGGCGACCGTGGGCTGGCCGCCATGGCCATTGCTCATGGTTTCAAAGCGTATGCCTGTCCGGCTGGAACCCTCGATGCTGCCGCCGGAGATGTTGACGCTTTGCAGGCTGGCCGGTGCGGCCGTGTAATCGGCGCTGTCACCGGCGATTCCGCGTGTTTTGATGACCACCGCCGCAGCCGTCGGATCACCCGAACTCGCGCCAGAATTTTTGACCGTCACGTTGTCAAAATTGATCGCATTGAAGTTGTCGTATTTCAGATTGATGTCGATGCCGGCGCCATAACGTTTATGCAGCGATGAAGATGCAGGCGCCCCATAGTTGCCGGCATTCAGGACGGCGACGTTCCTGAGAGTCAGGTTGTTCGCGGTTTCAAGATAAAAGCCCTTGAAGCTGGGGCCGTCCACCGTGACGTTCTCAAACAATGCGTTCTCAAAAGAGCCCGTGGCCACCGGAGCGCCGCCGACCATCTGGTAACCGTTGTAGGTCTGCACACCGATCTGTCCGCCGGTGATGGTGCTGTTGAGCATGCGGAAGTTGTCGGCCCGGGTCGTGGTGCCGTTGCGCATGCCGAAGGTGTTGTTGTTGAAAGCCACGCGATTGACGGTCACGTCGTTGGATGTACCGTTGATGCGCAAGCCGTACAGGTAGTCGGCAATCGACAGGTCGGAGAGCGTCACGTTGGAAGCATTGTTGATAGTGACCGCGTCGCCGCTGCCTGCGGCGGCGGACTGCAGCACCGTCTGCCCCACCCCCGCGCCGTCCAGCGTCAGCGACTTGGTGATGTTGACGCTGCCGCTGTAGTTGCCGGCCGCCACGTTCACCGTGCCGCCCGTGACCACGGCATCCACGCCGCCCTGGATGCTTCCCAGCGGGGTGAGTACGCTGCCCTGTGCGCCCGAAGAGCCCGTGGTAGCCACCGTCACGTGCGTGCGGTTGGACGATGTGTACGCCTGGTCCTGCACGGACCAGCCGCCATTGGCCGCGCTCAGGTCCAGCAGAGACTGCTGCTGTGACAGGGTAGGAGCGGCAGCGATGGGCGTGCTGTTGGAGACAGGGTTGGGATTCGATCCAACCACGTGCCCGTTCAGGTGCAGGTTCAGGCCCCACTCGTTGCCCACCGGGCCCTGGCTGTTGCCGGCCATGCCAATGCCGCTGCCGTCGGTGTACTGCACGGAGATGGCGCTCTTGGTATTTTCAATCCGGTTGCCTGTCACACTGCCCGTGTTGCGCCCGTCGATCAGGATGCCGTTGCGCACGTCATGGATGTTGTTGTTGCTGATCGTGAAACCGGTGACGCCATTGGCCACCGCAATGCCGCGGCTGATATTGGAGCCCCACGCATAACTTGTGTACGGCTGGTTAACAGGCCCGGCGATCTCCATCCCGGTGACCGTCACATTGTTGGCGGTAATGCTGATGCCGTTAACCTGCCCGGCATCGGGGACCACGATTTTTGCGCCGTCCAGGCCTGTCAGTGTCAGGTTGGCCTTGTTCAGGGTGACCTGCTCGGCATAAGCGCCTCCGTGAACATCTACAGAGCCCCCCGCTCCTGGTGTGCCTGTCTTTGAAATGTTGACGGCGTCCTGGATACGTGCCCCGCTGTACACATCGACCTGGCCTGCATTGCCGCTGACCTGGGTTGCGTCCAGTACCGACTTGAGAACCACCGTATGGCCGTTGACCACGATGGCATTGCTGGCTTGCTGAATGCCCTCCAGGTTGATGACGCCGGACAGCAGGTTGGCGGCATCGCCAACGCCCAGCAAGAGGGTCTCGCCGTTCAGGCTGGCATGGTTCATATTGGACACGCTCAAACCCGTTGCACCGCCCGGTATGGCGAACTCATAAAGTCCGCTGTTGAGCGACACGGTGACCGTGGCGGCGGTTGAGCCGGCCAGGGCAATCGTGCCGCCGGTGGCGGTGATGCTGCCGTGGTTGGTGACCGACGGCGCGACCAAAGCCACCAGGCCGGCATTTTGCGCGGTGATGCTGCCATGGTTGGTGATACTGCCGACGGCCCCGGTGATCTGTGCGCCGCCGGTGTTGATGAAGTTGTTGACATCAATGTTGCCCGTGGTGGCAATGAGCGAGCCCACATTGATCACGGCGTTTTGCCCGAACATCACACCATTGGGGTTCATCAGCATCACTGTTCCGTTGGCCGAAAGGCTGCCCAGTATTTGGGAAGGGCTGGCGTCACCGGTCACGCGGTTCAGCATGGCCGAGCTTGCGTTGGGCTGGTTGATCTGCACCATCTTTCCGGGGTTGATGTCGAACGAGCCCCAGTTAACCACGGCGCGGTCGGTTCCCTGGTTGATGGTGAGCTGGTTGCCCGAAACCGAGCCTGAGGCCGTGCCGGAAAACACCGTGCCGTTCTGGGGAAGGCCTGCGCCACCGGCGATGTCAACCGGCCAGCCTGGCGGCGAGAACAGCATGGCGACCGCCGCCGGAAGGGCCTTCAGCGCAAAAGATCGCCGGCGCCGGCCGGAAGTGGAAGCACTCGGGGAGTTCAGCTTAGCGTTCATGGATCACCTCTTGAGGCAAAGAAAAGTCATTGAACAAATCATCAAAAGCGCACCAGCAGCGTGCCCAGCAGCCGGGGGTCTTTTCCGTGGGGCTGGTAACTCGCGATGGGTTTGGTCAGGGGCCAGGCGATCTCCACCGCAGCCACCACGTTCCGTGGAAGGAAGAGGCGAGTCCCCAGCCCTGCCGATGCCAGGCTCTGGCTGTTGGGCATGCCCACACAAGTACAGCCCACCGTCCAGACCTTGCCGATGTCATAGAAGGCAAAGAGCTGCCATGACCTGAAGCCCGCGAAGTCCGAGGAACCGGAATAACGAGGTTCGGCGCGAAACGCCAGCCCGCGCTCACCCACCAGTTCAGCAGGCTCGTAGGCCCGCCCAAACCGCCGGCCGCCCACCGCATATTGCTCCGACGAAAGCAGGGGGGTGTTGGCCCACTGCCCGCTCAGGCCCAGCGTAAGTGCAAGGTTCGAAGCAAGAGGCTGGGTACGCTCGTAATCGAAGGTAAGTTTGTTGAACACCCCTTTGGCCCCTGCCCGGCTTTTGAGCGGATCGGATTCCTGGGTGCCACCCAGTCCCTGGCTGAAATCCACATCCAGCGAGTTCTGCCCGCCCAGGCGGTCAAGCACTCGCCACCCAAGCCCCAGGCGCAGCACACGGAGATGATCTTCAATTACCCGGGTGCCCAACACATCGGTTTGCACGTCGGTGTGCTCATACGTTGCCCTTGCAGTCACGCTCTCATTGCGGGTCCGAAGCAGCGGATACGCAGCAGAGACCGTCGTCGTGTCCGCGTTGCCACGCATATCAAACGGCGTCAGGATGTCGCCCGGACGTGTGCGAGCCCTGGACACGGCAGCGGACAGTTTGAGACCCTCTGTCGTGACTACCTGGCTATAGGAAATTTGTGCATAGGCCAGCTCGGAGTTGCCGCTGCTCATGCCCCGAAAGCGCCACTGGTCGTTGACGCCCAGCAACTGGTTGATGTTCACTTCCACGCCGATCTCGGCGGGGCCGAGGTATTTCGACCCATAGTTGTCGGCGGCAGCGAAGCCCTCGACTTTCTTCACGCTGGCGATCAGTGTGAGGTCAGCCGCACCCGGCGCATGCGCAGGGGCCAGCACGCTGCGCAACTCGACACCCGGAAAATCATTGGCGATCAGGAGGTACCGCTCAAGCACGGGGCCCTGAATGGGCCGCGACGCCCTGATCTTCTCGCCGATGGCTGCGAGCTGCTCCTTCACATGGGCACTGACATCGTCCCCCGCCCGAATGTTCACCTTGTCGATGTAGCCCTCAACCACACGCAGGGTGAGCGTACCGTCGGCGAGAGACTGCGGCGGCACCACCACCAATGACAGGATGTAGCCTGCGTTACGGTACATCGCGGTGAGCGAAGACGCGAGTTGCAGAATCTCGCTGCCGGAAATCTCCCGTCCGGTATAGCTGTCCGCATTCGCCTGAAGGACGCCACCGGGCAGTACGGTGCTGCTTTCAATATCAATGCGCCTGAGCGTGACCCTGATGGCCCTGAGTGATTCAGGCAAAGGCCCTGTTGGCTCGGTCCTGATTTCCGGAGGTGCCGCTGAGGCGCCGGGCTCGGGCTGGAAGTCAAAACGCTCGCGAACCCGGCCGGGGTCAATGGTGGATGGGGCCTGCTGCGCCAGCGCAGTTGTCGAAATGACCATGAGCACAGAAAAAGCACCAGTCCACATGCTGTGCACGCCCACATGATCGATACGCTTCATCGCCAGCCCCGTTGAAAATCAAGGTTTCCGAAGTGCCTGCAGGTGTTGTGATTCGACACTTGCGGGCTGTATTTTTTGTGAACTAATTCACGGTAACCAATTGTGAAACCTGATACAAGGGAGAAAAAGTGATTAATTACCAACGGTCTTATGTAATGATTTCGCCCCAGTTTTTGCCAAAAGGGCTTTTCTGCCCACATTACGCGGCCCTATTGGTTACATTTAGCGTCAGGAATACATACATTCAGTTACCTTTGACTTACTGAAAATCTTTCTTGCCGGTGAAGAATTCCCCAGGAAATCCAGGTGCGTTGTGTAAAGTTTTGCCGCAGGTCCCCGATACCGCGCACGGATGGCATTGCCGGAACGGCAAGCGCCGCCATTCGGACCGTCGAACGGCGATGACAACAGATCACAGCGGCAATGACTCCCGGTCTATTTGCGGATCGCCAACGCCTGCTTGGCCCTGGCCACCTTGGCGCCTTGCGCTATAAGCTGAAGAGCAACACAAAGAAGCCGCAGGAAGACGCGTTGAAAATCCACATCTACACCGACATCGACACCTTGTTTGGCAACGCTTCGCGCTTGTGGATGGACGTTTTGGTGAAGGCTGGCCATGACGTGGAGTTCATTGACCTGGGCACCAGCACCGACGCGCCGTTGCCCGATGTCGGCCACTGCGACGTCAACCTGCTGATTGCCGGAATTTATGCACTGCCCCGTTTTTCCGTGCAGGGCCTGCCGCGCAACGGCAAGCACGTGCTGTGGATGTTTGATCCATTGACAAAGAATGCACTGGCTACCGTACATCGGTACAAGACCGATCTTTTCGACGCCATCGCACCCGGCTTGCACGCTGTGCTGGCGATGGATTCCTCCATAGCACGCTACCTCGCACAGCATTTCCCGGCACTTGCCACTTGCCAGCTGCCCTATATGGTGGCCGGCAAACATGTGCGAACGCCCCTTCCCGAAGCGCAGAGAACCCGCGACATCATCATGCTGGGCGGCGACACGCCCCGGCGGCGGGATGCCGAGCAATACTTCGCCGGCACGGCGCCCACCCTGAAGGCCGAGTTCGTCTGGAGCGGCCTGTGGGGCGCCGCGCGCGACGCCTGCCGCGCCGGTGCGCGCATCAACCTGAACATCCATGCCGACCCGGAACACACTTACTTCGACCAGTTCCGGACATTCGAAAGCTGGGCGGCCGGCACGGCCGTCGTTTCCGACATCTTTGAGGGTGGCGAAGATTTCGGCATCGAGCCGGGCGTTCACCTGGTCATGGCAGACCTCAAGGACATGCCCCTGGCATGCGCCGACCTGCTGGCAGACGTACCCCGTCGCCAGGCCATGGTGCAGGCGTCGCAGCAACTGCTGCGCGAACGGTTCTCTCCCGCAGCCTGGCAAAGCCGCATGCTCGCCATGCTTGAAAACGTTGCCTGAGCATGGCGGAGATCTCGCGGCAGGAACTGCTCGCGCTGCGGCAGGCCAGCCAGCGCCTTGTGCCAACCGCCCCGCCTGTGGCCTCAAATTTCAAACGCGTCGATCAGGCCGTGCAGTGGTTTGGCGCCGTGCAGGCACAGGAATATGCCCACGCCCGCTGGGCAGTTGGCTCGCGCCTCGCAACCGCTGCGGCCATCACTGACGCGTCGATTGAACAGGCACTGTCCCAACGCAAGGTGGTCCGCAGCTGGGTCCTGCGCGGCACACTGCACTTGGTAGCGGCCGCCGACCTGCGCTGGCTGCTGGCCCTGGCCGCGCCGGCTTTGCTGACCCGCACCGCGGCAGCCTACCGTGAGGTTCAGCTGGATGAGGCGGCCTTCCGCAAAATCCTTCCGGCCATCCGGCAGTGCCTGGAAGGCGGCCGGCAGCTCACACGCCTGGAACTTTTTGCTGCGCTCGCGCAGCATCGCGTCAACACTGAAGGCCATCGCGGGGGGCGCATCCTGTACCGCGCGGCCCAAGTTGGGCTGATCTGTCTGGGCGATCCGCGCGGCAAGCAGGCCACCTACACACTGCTTGATGAATGGCTGCCTCCCGGACTCGAAGCAGGCAAGGAGCTGCCTCGCGAGGACGCACTCAAACAACTGGCGCAGCGCTACTTTGCCAGCCATGGCCCCGCCACTCTGGCCGATTTTTCCTGGTGGTCAGGGCTGGCCGCCGGCGAAGCCAGGGCGGCGCTGGAGATGGCCGAAGCCGGCCTGGCACAGGCACTGTTTGACGGGAACACCGTGTGGTGGTTCAAACGCACGCCTTTACCGCCGGCTGGCAAGCCCGCGCTTCAATTACTCGCCGGCTTCGACGAATACGTGCTGGGCTACACGGACCGCAAAGCCATCATCGACAGCGAACACGCCGGCAAGCTCATGACGCCCAATGGCCTGTTCCGCCCGGCGCTGCTGGTCGGTGGGCGCGTGGCCGGCACCTGGCAGGCGGAGGTAAAAAAAGGCGCGCTCAGTATCAGCACAGCGCCCTTCGCGCCGCTGCCGCGCGGCAGCGCCGGCGCACTGCGGCTTGCCGCTCAACGCTACGCGGCTTTCACTGGCCTGCCGCTGGCAGAAGTTCACTGACGAAAAGCGCCGGTCTCACAAGGGTTTACCCGGCCGAACTTTATTGCCAAGCGCAAGTCAGCACATTACTCAGGTATAGCATTGCCGGGTGCATTTGACATGCACCAGCGCTACTATCCCCAGTCATCCGGCCCATCCTTCCTTCAAATATTGAGGAGCGCATCCATGGCAAAACTGAACGTCAACGGTACCGTGCGTGAGTTTGAAGTGGAGGACGACACACCGCTGCTGTGGGTCATCCGCGAACAGCTCGGGCTGACCGGCACCAAATACGGTTGCGGCATCGCGGCCTGCGGCGCCTGCACCGTGCACATCGATGGTGTGCCTACACGCAGTTGCGTGCGCCCCGTCTCGACGGTGAGTGCGACCGAAAAAATCGTGACCATTGAAGGTTTGTCGCCGGACGGCTCGCACCCCATACAGAAGGCCTGGGTCGCGCTGGACGTTCCGCAGTGCGGCTATTGCCAGTGCGGCATGGTGATGACGGCGGCGGCGCTGCTCAAGGCCAAACCGAACCCGACCGATGCCGACATCAATGAGGCGATGACCAACATCTGCCGCTGCGGCACCTACAACCGCATCCGCGCCGCCATCAAGGTTGTTGCCGCAGGTGGCAACACCAAAAGCGCGGCGCTCGCCATTCAGCACACCGACGGGAGCACGACATGAGCGCCATCCCCCTGCCCTCCGCAAACCCTCTGCGTCTCTCGCGCCGCCGCTTCCTGGCCTCGGGCGCCTCGGCCGGCCTCATCGTCGGTTTTCACATTCCGTTCGCCGGCACGGCGGCGACCCAGGGCGCAGCCTCGCCGGAGATCAATGCCTGGGTCGTTGTGCGCCCCGACGACACAGTGGTCATCCGCATCGCCCGCTCTGAAATGGGCCAGGGCAGCCTGACCGGGCTCGCGCAACTCGTGGCAGAAGAACTGGAATGCAACTGGGCCAAAGTCACCACCGAATACCCGACACCCGGTCAGAACCTGGCGCGCAACCGGGCCTGGGGCAACTTCTCCACCGGCGGCAGCCGCGGGATCCGTGAATCGCACGACTATGTGCGCAAGGGCGGCGCCACCGCCCGAATGATGCTGGTGCAAGCCGCAGCCGATGAATGGAAGGTGCCGGCGGCCGAATGCACAGCCGCCAGCAGCGTGATTACTCACACGCCATCGGGCCGCAAAACCACCTACGGCAAAGTGACGATTGCGGCAGCCAAGGTGGCGCCCCCCACCGAGGTCAAGCTCAAAGACCCGAAAGACTGGAAGCTCGTGGGCAAGCGCCTGGCAAGGCTGGACACGCTGGACAAGGTCACCGGCAAGCAGGTGTACGGCGCGGACCTGAAACTGCCCGGCATGCTCAATGCGGCCATCAAGGACTGTCCGGTGTTCGGCGGCAAGGTCAAGAGCTTCAATGCCGCCGCGATTGAAAAGCACCCCGGCGTGAAGAAGGTGCTGGCGGTCGGAGACAGCGCGGTGGCCGTCGTGGCCGACACCTGGTGGCGCGCCAAGACCRCACTCGACGCGCTGCCCATTGAATGGGACAACGGCCCCAACGCTTCAAATTCCAGTGCCGGCGTGGCCCAGATGCTCAAGGCCGGGCTGGACGCGCCCGACGCAGCTGTCGGCAATCAGAACGGCGACGCCAAAGCAGCGCTGGCCTCAGCAGCCAGACGCATCGAAGCGGTGTATTCCTACCCGCACCAGAACCACGCGACCATGGAGCCCATGAATGCGACGGCACGCTGGACGCCCGAGCACTGCGAAGTCTGGACGCCCACGCAAAACGGTGAAGCGGCTCTGGCGGCCACCTCGGAAGCGGCAGGGCTTCCGGCCGGCAAATGTGAGGTCTACAAAATCCACCTGGGCGGCGGCTTCGGGCGGCGCGGCGCGGTGCACGACTGGGTGCGCCAGGCCGTGGACATTGCCAAACAAATGCCGGGTGTGCCGGTCAAGCTGTTGTGGTCGCGCGAAGAAGACATGCTGCACGGCCGCTATCACCCGGTCACGCAGTGCAAGCTGCAGGCCGGACTGGACGCGCAGGGTAACGTCACCGCGCTGCACATGCGCATTTCGGGCCAGTCCATCCTGGCCGGCGTGGCGCCGCAGAACGTGCGCAACGGGCTGGACCCGGTGCAGTTCCAGGGCCTCAACGCACCAGGACCTGAAGCCTCCATTGGTTACAGCTTCCCCAACCTGCTGATCGACCATGCGATGCGAAACCCCAGCGTGCCGCCTGGCTTCTGGCGCGGCGTAAACCTGAACCAGAACACGATTTACCTCGAGTCCTTCATCGACGAAATCGCAGTTGCCACCAGGCAGGACCCGCTGGCCTTGCGGCGCAAGCTGATGACGAATCACCCCAAGCACCTGGCCGTGCTGAATGCCGTTGCCGATCGCGTCAAGTGGAACGTGCCGCCGCCCGACGTCGGCGGCCAGAAGGTCTACCGGGGCCTGGCCCAGACCATGGGCTTTGGCAGTTACGTGGCGGCCTGTGCCGAGGTGTCGGTGAGCAGCGATGGCGTGCTCAAGGTCCACCGCATCGTAGCCGCCACCGACCCGGGCTATGCGGTCAACCCGCAGCAGATCGAGGCGCAGGTCGAGGGCTCCTTTGCTTACGGCCTGTCGGCGGCGCTGTTCGGCGAATGCACACAAAAAGACGGACGTATGGAGCAGGACAACTTCAGCACCTACCCCGTCGTGCAGATGCAGCACATGCCGGCGGTGGAAACCATCATCGTCGCCTCGGGCGGGTTCTGGGGCGGCGTCGGCGAACCGACGATCGCGGTCGCCGCGCCCGCCGTTCTCAATGCCGTGTACGCGGCGACGGGCAAACGTATACGTGACCTGCCGCTGAAGAATCACGACCTCAAGAAAGCATGAACCGGCATGGTGCCATCGCCGGCGGGTTGATGATGCTGGCGCCCTGGACCGGCTTCGCGCTGCAACCCGTCCCGCCGCTGCAGGTTGTTGGCGACGCAATACCCCAGGCGTTGACGACAACGCCCGGAGACGCAGCGCGCGGCCGTGCCATCGTCGCGAGCCGCCAACACGGCCTGTGTCTGCTCTGCCATACCGGCCCCATTCCCGAAGAGCGCTTCCAGGGAAACCTGGCGCCCGACCTGGTGGGCGCGGGCACGCGCTGGAGCGAAGGCCAGCTGCGCCTGCGCATTGCCGACGCGCAGCGCCTGAATCCGGCCAGCATCATGCCCGCCTACTACCGCAACGACGGCCTGGTGCGCGTAGGTACGGCCTGGCAGGGCAAGCCCATCATGAACGCCCAGCAAATTGAAGACGTGGTGGCCTTTCTGCTCACGCTGAAGTGACCTCATGACCACAGCAGGCCGTTTTATTTCTTTTAATCGGCGCCATATTCTGGCGGGCGCGGCCAGCATGGGCCTGAGCGTCGTTTTGCGTCCCGCAGCGGCGCAGGCCGGTGAGCTGGCGGCAGCGGTGGCGGCCTATACCCAAAGCGCTCCGGTACGAGCGGGCAAAATCAAGCTTGATATAGCCGAGCTGGTCGACAACGGCAATGTGGTGCCCATCACCGTCACGGTCGAGAGTCCCATGACGGCGGCCGACCACGTGAAAAGCATTGCCGTCTTCAACGAGAAAAACCCCCAGCGCGATGTGGCCCGCTTCACGCTGGGGCCTCGCTCCGGCAAGGCCAGCGTGACAACACGCATACGCCTGGCTACCTCACAACAGCTTGTGGCCGTCGCACAGATGAGCGACGGCAGCTACTGGTCGCACACCGTCAATGTCATCGTGACCCTGGCGGCTTGTATTGAAGGCGATACGTGAGCCCCCACGGTCGCTCACTTCGTGTAGCTCCCTGCCCCCCAAGGGGGCCGCTGCGCCTGCGGTCTGGCAAAGCCAGTCCCGCGGCCCCTGCTGGCGAAGAAAAGAGCCCCCACGGTCACTCACCGCCTCTCGCCTGCAGTTCCCTGCCTCCTTCGCGGCGTGGCTCTTTGGGAGATCACTGATATGACTCGCACGCTCATCAACGCACCCGCCAGCGCCATACGCGGTGAAGTCATCGAGATACGCGCGACCATAGGCCACCCGATGGAAACCGGCTTTCGCGCCGGTGAGGACGGCAAGGTCCTGCCGCGCAACATCATCAAGACCTTCAGCTGCCGCTACAACGGTGAACTGATCTTCAGCGCTGAGCTGTTTTCGGCTGTCTCAGCCAATCCCTACCTCGCCTTCCATACCGTGGCGACCGACAGCGGCACGCTGGTGCTTCGCTGGGAAGGCGACAACGGTTTTGCGCAGACTGAAAGCATCAACCTGGCCGTCACGGGATGACGCGCATCCCCGCGGGCCTTTTGTCTTTCGTGCTGGCATGCCATGCCGGCGCACAGACCGCGCCGCCAAAAGACCTTCGCCGTTCAGGCTTTGAGGACATGAGCGCATCCACCCAGGCCATGCAGAAAGACGATGCGCTGAATCCCGGCATGTTGTGGGTCAAGGACGGCGAAGCGCTGTGGAAGCAGCCAACAGGTGCCAACGGAAAGGCGTGCATCAGCTGCCACACAACGCCGGACAGCATGCGCGGCGTGTCGGCGCGATACCCGGCGTTTGACATTCAACTCGGCCGGCCCATCACCTTGAGCCAGCGCATCAATCAGTGCCGCCAGCATCACCAGCAGGCCGCACCGCTGCGCGCCGAAAGCCAGGATCTGCTGAGCCTGGAAAGCTATGTGGCGCTGCAGTCGCGCGGTCTGCCGGTATCGCCGCCCGATGATGCCCGGCTGGAGCCTTTCCGCCAGCGCGGGCAGCAGCTTTTCGCGCAGCGCATGGGCCAGCTCAACCTGTCCTGCGCGCAGTGCCATGACGGTTTGGCCGGCAGGCGTCTGGCCAGCAGCCTGATTCCCGAGGCACATCCCACGGGCTACCCGGTGTACCGTCTCGAATGGCAGACGCTGGGTTCGCTGCAGCGCCGCATCCGCGGCTGCATGAGCGGGGTGCGTGCCGAGCCGTTTGCCTATGGCGTGCAGGAGCTGGTGGAACTGGAGCTTTACCTGAATGCCCGTGCAAAAGGCATGGCAATGGAGACGCCGGGCGTGCGGCCGTGATTTGAGCGGCAGTACTGCGGGTGCTATCAATTACATAGCATATTGAGCAAATCCGGCGAAGGGCTGCTGCGCTTTTTATCATCTCAAAACCGGACCCGTGCCGTTCGGGTCAGTGCCGGCTTTCCGTCACATGAGGCTTATGCCGTCACACGACCTGGGCCGAGTGAGGAAGGCGCCTCCTGCTGCCAGCGTCGAGGGCACAAAGAAAACCCGGCTCCAAAGCGCGAATGCCTGAACAGTCGAATTGGCACACAAGTTGCTGATCGCCAGATGTCATCAGCCGCTTCCCCGCTTTCAATCCTGTTGATGGTTGCCAATGCAGCCTTCAGCCCTTCGGGAGCACTCCATGAAACGTCGTCACGTCCTGGCCGCCGGCATCTCTGCCCTGACCGCTCCAGCATGGACAAGCGCCCAAAGCGCCTGGCCTTCGCGTGGGCCGATCAGACTGGTCGCGCAATTCCCACCGGGCGGTCTGGTTGATACCGTGTCACGCATGATGGCGCCGCACCTGTCACAGGCGCTGGGCCAGACCGTCGTGGTGGAAAACCGCGCGGGTGCGGGTGGCCTGATCGGCACCGACTACGTGTCCAAGCAGCCCGCCGACGGCTACACCCTGCTGGCCAGCCATGCGTCGGTGCACATCTATGCCACAGCCACCCGCAAAGTCATGCCCTTTGACCCGGTGAATGATTTTTCTCACATGGGCATGCTGGTTGAAGCGCCCATGGTGCTGCTGGTGCGGGCGCAGTCGCCCTTCCAGACGCTGGAGCAATACCTGGCTGCCGCCAGAACCCGGCCTGTGCGTTATGGCTCATCGGGCATCGGTTCTGCCAATCACTTGTTTGGTGAAATGCTCAAGATTGAAGGCAAGGCGCCCCAACACGACCACATCCCCTACCAAGGCAGCGCACCGGCCATGCAAGACCTGCTGGGCGGGCAGATCGACAGCCTGCTCGATCCCATCACCACCAACGTGGCCCAGCTCAAGGCCGGGTCCCTGCGCGCGCTGGCTGTCTCCACCCCCAGCCGCCTGCCGGCACTTCCCAACATTCCGACTTTTGCCGAGCTCGGCTTTCCCAAGCTGACGGGGTCCCAGTGGTTGGGCTTGTCAGCACCCAAAGGCCTGCCTGCGCCCGTACTTGCGCGGCTGACGGCACTGATCCCTGAAATTCTCGCCAAACCGGACATCGCAGCCAGACTGGAAGAAATTCAGACCCTGCCGCGCAAGAATGCGGTGGTCGGCACCGAGTTCGTTCAGTTGATCAATTCGCAGATCGACACCTGGCGCAGCGTGGCCAAGCTGGCCAACGTCGAGGTGATAACATGATTTTTCCGGCAACGACAGCCGCAGGAGCACCCTGATTGAACAGCACCAAGGCCTTTTCCAGCGATACGGCAAGCGCTGCCGATGTGGTCAATGAGTTTCTCCGGCTCATCATGCTTCCTGACCCGGTGGCCGCCAGCCGGTTCACGGCACCCGGCATGAAGATTCTTTTCACCGGTGGCCGGGCCATGAGCGCCCCCGCTGAGTGCACCAAATTTAATGCATCGCGCTACAAATGGGTGAAAAAAAGGATTGAGCGCACCGAAACGGTTGCCGCCGGCTCTAGCGGCTCCGCCCCCGACGAAGCGGTGGTCTACAGCCTGGGAACCCTGTATGGAGAATGGCCTGACGGAACGCCTTTCGAAGGCAACCGCTATGTGGACCGCTATGTCGTCAAAAGCGGGCTGATCACACACATGGACGTGTGGAACGACAGCGCCGAATGGCTGCTGGTGCGGGCAGGCCTGGCTGTGCTGTGATCAGCTGATGGCGGCAAGCTACAGCGGCGCCCTGCCGACGCACAATCGCTTTGACTACCAGGCGATCAACCAGCGCAAACCTTATCGTTGGCCCAACGGCGCTGGTCTGGCTGTCTACCTGGGTTTCAACATCGAGCACTTTGCCTTCGGCGAGGGCATGGGTGCCACCATCGGCCCGGCCAGCCCGCAGCCGGATGTCCTGAACTACAGCTGGCGCGAGTACGGAAACCGCGTGGGCAGCTGGCGCTGCCTCGAGCTGTTTGACAGCCTGGGCCTGCCGGCGGCCGCCCTGATCAACACCGCACTGTATGAACACTGCCCCGAGCTGGTGGCTGCCTGCGTAGCGCGCGGCGATGAACTGGTCGGCCATGGCCACACCAACGCCGAACGCCAGGCCGCCATGAGTGAAGCGGACGAAAGCAGCCTGCTGGTGCAGTGCCGCACGCGCATGCAACAGGAGAGCGGCCAGTCCCCCGCCGGGTGGCTTTCACCGTGGATTTCGGAAAGCCTGCATACCCCTGACCTGCTCGCTGAAAGCGGCTACGGCTACACCCTGAACTGGTGCCACGACGACCAGCCGCTGCCAATGCGCACCCGCAGCGGAAAGGCTTTGTGGGCCGTGCCTTACCCGCAGGAACTCAATGACATCCCGATGATCATTGCGCGTCAGATGGACGGCAAAGACTTTGCGCAGATGATCATCGATCAGCTTGATGAGATGCTGGAGCAATCGCAGGCCAGCAGTTCAGCACCACTGGTGATGGGCATTGCACTGCACCCCTACATCGTCGGCCAGCCTTACCGCCTGCGCCACCTGCGGCGCGCGCTTCAGCATGTCGCCGCCGCACGTGACCGGGGCCAGGTCTGGATGAGCACGCCGGGCGATATCTTCCGGCACGCCGTACAGATGGCCGCGTGAGCGGCCCCTGAAAGAGGCGCTCGTGTGCGCGCCGGAGCGCGGGCAGAGGCTTTTGCTTATTACGCGCAGGAGCTGGTGGAGCTTGAGCTGAATGTCCGCGCGAAAGGCACAGCGCTGGAGTCGCCCGGTGTACGCCCTGAGGTTCACGTAAAGCGAGTTGGCTATTAAATTGATAGCTGTTTGCGCAGTATTTACTGGCCTTGCAGTCAATTTTTACTTCGGTATATCGGGTATTGAGCCTCTGCCGCACCGCTGGCCGCGTTTTGCCGGGCAGCCGGTGCCGAAAACTTTCGGCATGCGGCCTTTGGTTATCATCCACTTCGGAGTGGAGTTCGACATAACAAGAGGGGCAGGCGCCATGTTCTACTGGATTTACGACATACCCAACTGGGTGCTGGCGCTGCTTTTTTGCGCCGTCTGCCTGGCCTACACGTGGGGCGGTCTGCTTCTGCTGCGGCCGTTGGTGCGCAAGTGGCTCGGTCCGCAGCCAGACGCCAATGACTTTGTCAGCTATTTTCTTTCGGCCTATGGGGTGTTCTACGGGCTGATGCTGGGTCTGATCGCGGTTGCCACCTACCAGAACTTCGCGGATGCGGAAAAAGCCGTGGGCAAGGAGGCAACCGCCATTGCGGCGCTGTACCGCGATCTGTCGAACTATCCGGAGCCAGCGCGCGCCACGCTGGAAGGCGGGATGAGGGACTACGTACGCTTTCTGATCGACGAAGCCTGGGCTGAACAACGGCAAGGAAGGCTGCATCCTGGTGGAACCACGCGCGTTTCAGACATTCACCGCCAACTGCTGTCATTTGCGCCCGCCAGCCGGACACAGGAAATCCTGCATGCCGAAACACTGCGGCAATTCAACAGCTTTCTGGAGGCCCGGTATGCGCGCCTGCAGATCGTCAGCACCTCCCTCTCGGGTGTGCTGTGGTGGGTGGTATGTCTGGGTGCAGCGCTGAACTTTTCGCTGCTGTGGCTGTTTTCCATGGACCGGCTGGCGCTACACCTTGTGCTGTCGGGCATCCTGGCGACTTTTGTCGGCTTGATGCTGTTTTTCATCGCCGCGATGGACAACCCCTTCCGCGGCGAAGAGAGCGTTTCGCCGGAAGCCTTGAAGCTGATTCAGGAGCGGCTGATGCCGTCCCCGCGCTAGCGCCGCGCCGGCGCAGATCAATGCAGCTGCCGTGTGCCACCTCCGCGGCCATGGCAACCCTCAGATCGACCAGTTGATCTGCCCAAACAGGCGCATGAGTCTGGCCTGCCGCGTCATGCTGAATTGCCCGACCCAACCAATCCGGCCCAGCAGGTGTGATCGAAAATCGGCAAGCCCGTCCTTGTTTTGCGAGGCTGGCCCATGCAGCACGCTTTGATGCAAACACGCTTTCAGCCGGTCGAAATCATCACGCGGAACATTTGGTCGCACATTGACCACGACTCCGGTCACGCGCTGCCGCTGATGCCGGGGCAGGCAACGCGTCTTGTCCGGATGCAGGGTAAAACCTTCGTCGCGAACGATCTCTGCAACCCAGGCGTGCAAGGCGCGAAACTGCCGTCGCAGCGACTCGGGGCCTGAAAATACCAGGTCATCGGCATAGCGCGTATAGCTCGCGCCGAACACCCAGGCCAAGCCTTCAAGCCGCAAATCGAGATTGAAAGCACAGAGGTTGGCCAGCGCCGGGGAGGTGGGCGCGCCCTGCGGCAAATGCGCGGAACCAAGGCGCTTGGCCCCTATCCAGTCAAGCCCGCCATCGTCGCGCAGACGCTCGATCACCATCCCCGCCGTGCGGTGTGTGCAGAGCGCGGTGAGACTTCGCGCCACGCCTTCGGGGTAACCCAGCGTGCGCCAGACTGCATTGATCTGGGCCGCCCCTACGCTGCCAAAGAAATCCTGCAAGTCAAAACGGATGACCACGGCTTGCCCGACGTGAGCTGCCGCATGGGTTTTGACTGAGCGGCCGACGGTAAAGCCGTGCGCGGCTTCATGCACCGGCACCTGACTGAGCAGCGTATGCAGGATGTGACGTTGCACACGCTTGAGTTCTGCCTTGGGCGTCTCCAGCAAACGCAGGCCACCTGTCTGCTTGGGCTGCAGGCTGTAGCGATAGTGTTCAACAACTGCCGGCGTCGCCGGAGCCAGCCAGCGCAGTTGCTCGCGGGAGAGCTGGAGCCAGCGCGCCAGATCGGCATCCGTAGGGATGTCGGGCAAGACACAAGCTTCCAGCCCCAACGGCCGGGGGCGCATCACCGCCGGTCGCAGGATTAACCGGCGAATTCGCGGTGGCCTTTCCGGCTCGGGGTCATCCCGGTCATCGCTTGGCTGCGAGGCTTGCGGCTCACTGGAGTCATTGGGCTCTCCGTCTTCGTCGTCGTCCTCCTCCCCAAAGGCCAGATCAAAAGCATGCGATGCCTCCAGCCGCCGCGCCAGCGAAGTGACGTCAAATTTTTGCCAGGTGATGGTCGAAAGCAAGGTCAGCGGTTCCAGTAACTCCCGAAGCCACGCGGGTCGCTGCCCGAGGGCTGCTGCGGCCCTTGCCTGAAGGGCGCCCAAGGCAGTGCCGCCCGCCTTGTCCGCGTCGGCGAGCAGTGCGCGAGCCAGGCCGCGTGCAATCAAATGTCGGAAGCTGGCTTCGCGCATGGAATTGGGTTGACGCCGGCATCCCAACCAGCAGGTCATGCGTGAGCTGGGTGCGCAGAATGCGCAGTCCGCTCACGCGCCGAAATCGCAAAGTACAAAAAAACCATGGGGGTACCCCATGGCGCGGACAGGCAGCAACGAATCGCGTCCCGCTCGCAACACTTGGAATGCTGGCGTCGTCGAAATTCTAATGGCTTGCCCTCGGCAACGAGCTGTTGTCCCGCGCTGTGAAGGTGCCAAAACAACAGGGAATGCTTTAGATGTACGTCTACGCGGCCCGCACATGTCAAAAAGAATGCCAACCAAGAGAACGCAACGCGCTATCAATTCAATAGCTGCTTGCGCTCACCTGATAAGGGTCAGAGGCATTCTTACCTGCAGATCGGTTATGGGAAGCACTAGCGCATGCAAGGCTCCAGCTAAACGTCGGCCTTGGGTTACGCAAGGCTTTTCCAGGTCGCGTTCAAACTTCAGCAATAAGAAAGCCGCGCAGCCCTTCAGGAATCTGCGCGGCCAGCTACTGATTTCGTAGCGCCTCTGGCAACTTTTCAGCGTTACTTTCGCGTTGGCGGCAAATCGGTGCAACTGCCGTGCGCCACTTCCGCCGCCATGCCGATGCTTTCGCCCAGCGTCGGGTGCGGGTGTATGGTCTTGCCGATATCGACGGCGTCGGCACCCATCTCAATGGCCAGTGCGATCTCGCCGATCATGTCGCCGGCATGCGTGCCGACAATGCCGCCACCCAGGATCCTGCCGTGGCCGTGCGCCTCAGGGCTGTCGTCAAACAGCAGCTTGGTGAAGCCTTCGTCGCGGCCATTGGCGATGGCGCGTCCGGAAGCCGTCCAGGGGAACAGGCCCTTCTTGACCTTGATACCTTCGGCCTTGGCCTGGTCTTCCGTGAGGCCGACCCATGCGACTTCGGGGTCGGTGTAAGCCACGCTGGGGATCACGCGGGCGTTGAAGGCTGCACTGGCCAGTTCCTTGTTGCCTTGCAGTTCACCGGCAATGACTTCGGCAGCCACGTGTGCTTCGTGCACGGCCTTGTGCGCCAGCATGGGCTGGCCCACGATGTCACCGATGGCGAAGATGTGCGGCACGTTGGTACGCATCTGGATATCGACCGGAATGAAGCCGCGGTCGGAGACCGTGATTCCGGCTTTTTCGGCAGCCAGTTTCTTGCCATTGGGTGTCCGGCCCACAGCTTGCAACACCAGGTCATAGGTCTGCGGGGCCGGGGCGCTGCCGCCTGCCTCCGCGGACTCAAATGTGACTTCGATGCCTGCCTTGGTGGCCTTGGCGCCCACGGTTTTGGTTTTGAGCATGATGTTGTCAAAACGCGGTGCATTCATCTTTTGCCAGACCTTGACGAGGTCGCGGTCGGCGCCCTGCATCAGGCCATCCATCATTTCGACCACATCGAGGCGTGCGCCCAGCGTGGAATACACGGTGCCCATTTCGAGGCCGATGATACCGCCGCCCAGGATCAGCATGCGCTTGGGCACCTCTTTAAGCGCCAGCGCCCCGGTGCTGTCCACCACGCGTGGATCGTTTGGCATGAAAGGCAGGCGTACAGCTTGCGAACCAGCTGCGATGATGCAGTTCTTGAATGCGATGGTCTGGCTCTTGCCGGTTTTTTCCTGGCCTTCGGCACCGCTGGTTTCTTCAACCTGCAGGTGATTGGCGCCAACGAACTGGCCCAAACCGCGCACGACGGTGACCTTGCGCATCTTGGCCATGGCCGTCAGCCCACCGGTGAGCTTGCCGACGACCTTTTCTTTATGGGTACGCAATTTATTGATGTCGAGCTTGGGCTCTCCAAAACTCACGCCGAGGGCGTCGAAATGCTTGACCTCGTCCATCACGGCGGCCACATGCAACAAGGCCTTGGAGGGAATGCAGCCGACATTCAGGCAGACGCCGCCCAACGTGGCGTAGCGCTCTACCAGCACAACCTTCAGGCCCAGATCGGCGGCACGGAAGGCAGCGGAGTAGCCGCCAGGGCCGGCGCCCAGCACCAGAACGTCGCAGTCCAGGTCGGCCGAGCCGGTGAAACTGGCCGCAACCGGAGCTGGTGCTGCGGCAGGACTTGCTACAGTTTTAGGAGCTGCTTGCGCAGGTGCTGCGGGCGCTGCAGCCTGCTTTTGTGCCGCATCTGTGGCGGGCGCAGCGGCGGCACCGGTGCTTTCCAGCGTCAGCACGACGGAGCCTTGCTTGACCTTGTCGCCCACCTTGACCTTGATGTCCTTGACCACGCCGGCCGACGAAGACGGGATTTCCATCGAGGCCTTGTCGCTTTCAACGGTGATCAGGCTCTGCTCGGCCTTGATGGTGTCGCCGGGCTTGACCAGCACTTCAATGACGGACACTTCGTCGAAGTCGCCGATGTCCGGTACCTTGATGTCGATCACAGGAGATGCACTCATTTGGAGGCTTTCAATTTAAGGGTGAATATGTCGACGGGTCCGGCGGAGTTCTTGTCGAACTCGCAACCCGCATTCAGGCCGGCCATGGCCACTTCGCGTGCGGTCTTGGCCTTGTCCCACGCGGCATGCATGGCGCCGAGCGCAAAGCTGCGGCCTGAGCCGATGCCCCAGAATTCCTTGAATTCAAAAACTTCACGGTAGCTGTAAAGACCGTAAATGCCGCTGGCATTGGCGATCACCACGGTGAACTGGCTGGACTCGTAGGGATCGTTGTCGTCTTCCTTGGTCTGCAGGAAAAACGTTTCCTTCAGCATGGGGTGCAGCTTGACGAAGGTGTCGAACACCTCGTCGCGCGAACCCAGCTTGAGCTGCTCTTTGGGCAAGGCCGCCATGGCCTTGCGCAGCACCGGAAAATGCGCCACCGTACCAGCCATGCCCACAAAGCTCATGCCGGCAGGCGTGTCGACCTTGAAGATCTTGCTGTTGGCTTCAAACCGGTGGCCCAGGCTGGTGTCGCCGAAGGTCACCAGCGTGTCGGCCGCAATGGCGACCTGCCCCGCCTTTTTGACGACTACAAGTGTTGTCATGGTTCCGCCCCGTTTAGAGGAGGACGCGGCGGAAGTCGGCGAGGATTTGGCCCAGGTAAGCGTTAAAGCGCGCAGCGCCTGCGCCGTCGATCACCCGGTGATCCCAGGCCAAAGACATCGGCAGCATCAGGCGCGGCTGGAAGGCCTTGCCGTCCCACACCGGCTCCATCTGGCTCTTGGACACGCCGAGGATGGCGACTTCCGGCGCGTTAATGATGGGCGTGAAGTAACGCCCGCCAATGCCGCCCAGTGAAGAGATGGTGAAGCTGGCGCCCTGCATTTCGGCTGGCGTCAATTTACCGTCACGCGCCTTCTTGGCCAGCTCGCCCATTTCCTGGCTGATCTGCAGCACGCCTTTTTTGTCGGCGTCTTTCAGCACGGGAACGACCAGTCCGTTGGGCGTGTCGGCAGCAAAACCGATGTGGTAATACTGCTTGTAGACGATCTGGTCGCCGTCGAGCGAGGCATTGAACTCGGGGTATTTCTTCAGGGCCGCAACGCTGGCCTTGATCAGAAAAGCCAGCATGGTGACTTTCAGCCCGGCTTTTTCGTTTTCCTTGTTGGTCGAAACGCGGAAGGCTTCCAGTTCGGTGATGTCGGCATCGTCATGGTTGGTGACGTGCGGAATCATCACGTAGTTGCGCAGCAGGTTGGCACCGCTGATCTTCTTGATGCGCGACATGTCCTTGCGCTCGACCGGGCCGAACTTGGTGAAGTCAACTTTTGGCCATGGCAGCAAATCGAGCCCTGCGCCGCCGCCCGAAGATGCGGGTGCTTTGGCGGCCTGCGCCTGGGTGCGAACGCTGCCGTCCATCACCGACTTGGTGAAGGCCTGGATGTCGTCTTGCGTGATGCGGCCTTTGGGGCCGCTACCTTTGACTTCTGCCAGTGGCACGCCGAGTTCGCGCGCGAACTTGCGCACCGAGGGCGATGCATGCGGCAGGTTGCCCTGAGGCGCAGTGGTGGGGTTATGGGCCGGCTGGCTCGCGGGAGCAGATGAGGTTGCCGGTGCAGGGGCAGCAGCAGATGCCGCGGCAGGCACCGCAGCGGGGGCCGGTGCGGGCGCAGGCGATGCGCTCACAGCCGCAGAACCTTCCAGGATGGCCAGCAGGTCGCCGATGTTGACAACGTCGCCCATCTTGACCTTGAGCTCCTTGAGCACACCTGCGGCGGACGACGGGATTTCCATCGAGGCTTTGTCGGACTCGACGGTGATCAGCGACTGCTCAGCCTTGATGGTGTCGCCGGGTTTGACCAGGACTTCAATGACGGACACGTCCTTGAAGTCGCCGATGTCGGGCACACGGACTTCCACCGGACCGGAGGCTGCCGGGGCCGCTGCGGGTGCAGGCGCCGACGCTGCTACAGATTTGCTAGCTGCTTGCGCTGGCGCAGCGGGCGCTGCAGCCGGTTTTTCTGTTGAAGCCGGGGCGGCTTCGGCGCCGGACACTTCCAGCGTCAGGACCACGGAGCCCTGCTTGACCTTGTCGTCGAGCTTGACCTTGAGCTCCTTCACCACACCCGCGTGGCTGGAGGGGATTTCCATGGAGGCCTTGTCGGACTCCACGGTGATGAGCGACTGCTCGGCCTTCACGGTATCGCCGGGCTTGACCATCAGCTCAATCACCGTCACTTCGTCGAAATCCCCGATATCAGGAACTTGAATGTCTACCACTGCCATATTCTTGTCTCCGGTTGCTACAGGTGCTACGTCAGGGTTTTAACTCAAGCGTAAAGCGGATTGATCTTGTCGGCGTTGATGCCGTACTTTTTGATGGCCTCGGCAACCTTGGCCGCTGGGATGGTGCCCTCTTCGCTGAGCGCCTTGAGCGCCGCCACGACGATGTAGTGGCGGTTGATCTCGAAGTGCTCACGCAGCTTGCTGCGGAAGTCGCTGCGGCCAAAACCGTCGGTGCCCAGCACCTTGTAGGTACGGCCCTTGGGTACGAAGGAGCGAATCTGCTCGGCATAGGCCTTCATGTAGTCTGTGGATGCGACCACCGGGCCGGTGTGCTTTTCGAGCTGCTCGGCCACAAACGGCACACGCTGTTTGTCGGTCGGGTGCAGCAGGTTCCAGCGTTCGCAGTCCTGGCCATCGCGGGCCAGTTCGTTGAAGCTCGGGCAGCTCCACACGTTGGCGGCAACGCCCCACTCTTTTTCAAGCAGCTCTTGCGCGGCAATGGACTCGCGCAGGATGGTGCCGGAGCCGAGCAGTTGCACGCGCGGCGTGAGCTTGGCGCCCTCTTTGCAGAGGTACATGCCCTTGATGATCTGCTCTTCGGTGCCGGGCTTGAGGCCGGGCATGGCGTAGTTTTCGTTCAGCAGCGTGAGGTAGAAGTACACGTTGTCCTGCTTCTCGACCATGCGCTTGAGGCCATGGTGCAGGATGACGCCGACTTCATGGGCAAAGGTCGGGTCGTAGCTGATGCAGTTGGGAATGGTGCCGGCCAGGATGTGGCTGTGGCCGTCTTCGTGCTGCAGGCCTTCGCCGTTCAGCGTGGTGCGGCCCGAAGTGCCGCCCAGCAGGAAACCGCGCGCCTGCATGTCGCCGGCCGCCCAGGCCAGGTCGCCGACACGCTGGAAGCCGAACATCGAGTAGTACACGTAGAACGGGATCATGATCCGGTTGTTGGTGCTGTACGAGGTGGCGGCTGCGATCCAGCTGCTCATGCCACCAGCTTCGTTGATGCCCTCTTGCAGGATCTGGCCCTGCTTGTCTTCCTTGTAGTACATCACCTGGTCTTTGTCGACCGGCGTGTATTGCTGGCCGTCAGGGTTGTAGATGCCGATCTGGCGGAACAGGCCTTCCATGCCGAAGGTGCGGGCTTCATCGACCAGGATGGGCACTACGCGCGGGCCCAGGGCCTGGTCGCGCAGCAGTTGCGTGAGAAAGCGCACATACGCCTGCGTGGTCGAGATTTCGCGGCCTTCGGCCGTGGGCTCGATCACCGACTTGAAGGTCTCGAGTGCTGGCACGGTGAACTGCTCGTCGGCCTTGACGCGGCGATGCGGCAGGTAGCCGCCCAGGGCCTTGCGGCGCTCGTGCAGGTAGCGCATCTCGGGCGTGTCGTCGGCCGGCTTGTAAAACGGGATGTCGGCGAGCTGGCTGTCGGGAATCGGGATGTTGAAGCGGTCGCGGAAGGCCTTGATGTCTTCGTCGGCCAGCTTTTTGGTCTGGTGGACGTTGTTCTTGCCTTCGCCGATCTTGCCCATGCCGAAGCCTTTGACGGTCTTGATCAGCAAGACGGTGGGCTGGCCCTCGTGCTTGACGGCCGCGTGGAAGGCCGCATAGACCTTTTGCGAATCATGGCCGCCACGGCGCAGGTTCCAGATGTCGTCGTCGCTCATCTTGGCGACCATCTCGAGCGTGCGTGGGTCTTTGCCGAAGAAGTGCTTGCGGACGAAGGCGCCGTCGTTGGCCTTCATGGCCTGGTAGTCGCCGTCGACCGTGTCCATCATGACCTTCCTGAGCGCGCCGTCCTTGTCGCGGGCCAGCAGCGGATCCCAGTTGCTGCCCCAGATGAGCTTGATGACGTTCCAGCCGGCACCGCGGAACTCGCCTTCGAGCTCCTGGATGATCTTGCCGTTGCCGCGCACCGGGCCGTCGAGGCGCTGCAGGTTGCAGTTGATGACAAAGACGAGGTTGTCGAGCTTTTCGCGCGCGGCCAGGCCGATGGCGCCCATCGATTCGACTTCGTCCATCTCGCCGTCGCCGCAGAAGACCCAGACCTTGCGGTTTTCAGTGTTGGCAATGCCGCGGGCGTGCAGATACTTGAGGAAACGCGCCTGGTAAATCGCCATCAATGGGCCCAGGCCCATTGAGACGGTGGGGAACTGCCAGAACTCAGGCATCAGCTTGGGATGCGGGTAGCTGGACAGGCCCTTGCCATCGACTTCCTGGCGGAAGTTGAGCAGTTGCTCTTCGGTCAGGCGGCCTTCAAGGTAGGCGCGGGCATAGACACCGGGCGACACGTGGCCCTGGATGTAAAGGCAGTCGCCGCCGTGGTTTTCACTCTCGGCATGCCAGAAATGGTTGAAGCCGGCGCCGAACAGGCTGGCCAGCGAGGCAAAGGAGCCGATGTGGCCGCCCAAATCACCGCCATCTGCCGGATGCAGGCGGTTGGCCTTGACTACCATGGCCATGGCGTTCCAGCGCATGTAGGCGCGCAGACGTTCTTCGATCTCGAGGTTGCCAGGAGAGCGCTCTTCGTGGTCGGTTTCAATGGTGTTGACATAGCCCGTATTGGCCGAGAAAGGCATGTCGATGCTTTTCTGGCGGGCGTGCTCAAGGAGTTGCTCGAGCAGAAAGTGGGCGCGCTCGGGACCTTCACTTTCGATGACGGCGGACAGGGCGTCCATCCATTCACGGGTTTCCTGGGTGTCCTTGTCCAGCGCGTCGTTGGCGGCAGCGCGCAAGTTGTCGCCCGCTTGGTTCGGAATGGCAGCCATTTTTTGTCTCCTGAGTAGCCTGATAAAGCTTTGTTAATCCGCAATACAGCCTCTTGTCGGGCTGTGCGCGGAGCCTGTGTCCAATTGCGCCTAAGCGTGTTTTAAACGCAAATTAGATTCAAGACCCTAGTTTCTCACAATATTTGTTAAATTTCAAATAGTGCTTATTGATTTCACATTAAGAAATTTCACGGAAGTTCAGCAAATCGATACCTGCGGGGAAATGCCCTTGGCAAATACCGGTTGCTTTATCGAAACCAGCGATGTGACAGCGCAGCCCACAGCCTCACCTTAAAAGATCAGGGTCAACCCTGACCACAGAGGGGCATCTCACTTAAACTGCATCATCCCTATGACCCAGCAAGCCCCTGCCCCCGCCGACACGATGGCGAACTCCGCCACCTTTGCCCTGTGGAGGCGCTGGTGGCGCAAGCAGTCGCCGTCGCGCCAGGACCGTTTCATCACCTTGGGGCCCCTGCTGGCCGTGGTGCTGTTTCTGGCAGCCGTGATCGCAGCCTTCGGTTACCTGCGCATCGAAGAAATCGACCGCGAGCAACAGGCCGTCAAGCGCGATGTGGAATACGCCCAGCAGCGCCTGCGCCTGCGCCTTCTGGAACGCCAGGAGCAGCTCATGCGCATCGGGCGGGATGTCTCCAACAAGGAAGTGGATACGGAAGAATTCATCTCGCAGGCCGAATCCCTGGTCAACCAGTACCCCGAACTCATGGCAGTCACCTGGGTGGACAGCAGGCGGCGGATCAAGGTGGCCTATGTATCGCCCAGCGCCAACGCCAGCCAGTTGCGCGGCGCCGGCGAGCAGCTCAAGGTCGGCGAAACAGACGGCACCTACGACCTGGCAAGAGACCTGCGGCAACCGGTGTATTCACGCCCGCTGGTGACCAAGGAAGCCAGCGGCTACAACACCCCTACCCTGCAGTTGCAGGTGCCGCTCGATGACCAGGGGAAATTTGCCGGCGTCATCATGGGCGAATACTCCATCGACGGGCTGCTGCGCTTTGGCGTGCCGACGGATGTGACGGCCAAATACGCGGTCACACTGATCGACGACAAAAACACGGTGCTGGCGGGCAACCTCCCGCCGCCCCGCAACCCCGCGGCCCGGCTTTTGCCCTGGACCGATGCCGCCGCTGAATATGAAATACCGGTTTCACCGGTAGGCAACGGCCTGCTGATTCGTGCGGAAGGCTATCGGGCCTCACTCGGAGTCGTGGGCAGCGGCTTTTTCTGGCTGGTCAGCGCCCTGAGCGCACTGACGGTGTGGATGCTGCTGGGCACCTGGCGCCATACGCGCCGTCGCGTGCAGGCCCAGCAGGCCTTGATTTCTGAAACCAACTTTCGCCGTGCGATGGAGAACTCCATGCTGACCGGCATGCGCGCGCTGGACCTGCAGGGCCGCATCACCTATGTGAACCCGGCGTTTTGCCAGATGACGGGCCTCACTGAAGGCGACCTGGTGGGCCGTACGCCGCCCTTCCCGCATTGGCCGGAAGGCGAGATCGAGACCCTGATGCAGCGGCTGGACGATGAGCTGCACGGCCGCACGCCGCCCGGTGGTTTCGAGGTGCGCGTCAAGCGCAAGAACGGCCAGATTTTTGACGCGCGCATGTATGTCTCGCCGCTGATTGATCCGCGCGGCCAGCAAACCGGCTGGATGACGTCCATGACCGACATCACCGAGCCCAAACGCATCCGCGAAGAACTCACAGCTTCTTACGAACGTTTCACCACGGTACTTGAGGGGCTGGACGCGGCCGTCTCCGTGGCGCCGCTGGGCAGTGAAGAGCTGCTGTTTGCCAACAAGCTGTACCGTTCGTGGTTTGGCGGTGAAGTCTCCGGCCATCTGAACCTGATTGCACAAGCGGGCGTGCCCTCCGCCGTACCCACCGAAGATGCGCTGGATGCGGTCGATGGCCTGGCGGGCTTCCCTACCGACACGCTGACGGCGGCGCAGACGGAAAACGCCGAAATTTTTGTGCCCGAACTCAGCAAGTGGCTGGAAGTTCGTTCGCGTTACCTCACGTGGGTGGACGGCCGTCTGGCCCAGATGGTGATTGCTACCGACATCACGCCGCGGCGCCATGCCGAAGAGCAGGCAGCCCAGCAGAACGAGCGGGCCCAGACTGCGAGCCGCCTGATCACCATGGGTGAAATGGCCTCCAGCGTGGCGCACGAACTCAACCAGCCGCTGACGGCCATCAACAATTATTGCAACGGCATGGTGTCGCGCATCAAGGGCCAGCAGATCAGCAACGAAGACCTGCTGGTGGCGCTGGAGAAAACCGCCAAACAGGCACACCGCGCCGGGCAGATCATCCAGCGCATACGGTCCTTCGTCAAACGCAGTGAGCCCAACCGCAGCTCCGCCGACGTGGCGACCATCGTGAGCAATGCGATGGAGCTGGCCGACATCGAGCTGCGGCGCCATCACGTGCGGCTCAGCCACTACATCGCAGCCCGCCTGCCCGACATCATGGTGGACCCCATCCTGATCGAGCAGGTGCTCATCAACCTGATGAAAAACGCGGCTGAGTCGATTGAACAGGCGCACCTGCCGACAGCGCGGCGCAGCGTCGAATTGCGCGTGGTGCCCAAGCAGATTGAAGACCAGGCCGTGGTGGAGTTTTCGGTGCTCGATACGGGGCGTGGCCTGTCGCCTGAAGTCATGGGCCGGCTGTATGAAGCCTTCTATTCGACCAAGGCCGAGGGCATGGGCATAGGCCTCAAACTCTGCCGCAGTATTGTCGAGTCCCACCAGGGAAGAATGGAGGCCCAGAACCTCTACAATGGGGACGAAGTGGTGGGGTGCCGGTTTACCTTCTGGATCCCCGTGACACCCCTGCTGGCACCGGTGGCGCCTGCTAGCGATACCATAGCAACCAAGGATACCGGCGTTCATTGAAACCCCTTCAAGAACAGTCTCCCGAGAAGTTCACGAAAGAAAGTTTGGCATGAGCTTGATTCCCAAAAAAGGTACCGTCTACGTCGTTGATGATGACGAGGGCGTGCGCGACTCCCTTCAGTGGCTGCTCGAAGGCAAGGACTACCGCGTCCGCTGCTACGACTCGGCCGAAACCTTTCTCTCCCGTTACGACCCGCGCGAAGTCGCCTGCCTGATCGTCGACATCCGCATGGGCGGCATGACGGGTCTCGAATTGCAGGACCGCCTGGTCGAGCGCAAGTCACCGCTTCCCATCGTGTTCATCACCGGCCACGGCGACGTACCCATGGCGGTCAACACCATGAAAAAAGGCGCTATGGATTTCATCCAGAAGCCTTTCCAGGAAGAAGCCCTGGTCAACCTGGTCGAGCGCATGCTAGAGCAGGCCAAAGAAGCCTTCAGTGACTACCAGCAGTCCGCCAGCCGCGACGCCCTGCTCGCCAAGCTCACCTCACGCGAAGCCCAGGTGCTTGAGCGCATCGTGGCGGGCCGCCTCAACAAGCAGATCGCCGACGACCTGGGCATCAGCATCAAGACAGTGGAGGCGCACCGCGCCAACATCATGGAAAAGCTCAACGCCAATACCGTGGCCGACCTGCTCAAAATAGCCTTGGGATCCAACGCACCCAAAGGCTGACCTCCTTCCGCTATCTTTCTGATAGCTGCTTGCGCCCGTGATGATTGGATTTGCGGGCGTTTTTACTTGAAAATCGATAAAAAATGACTGCCCAGCTGATCGACGGAAACGCCCTCTCCAAACAACTGCGCGCTGAAGTCGCCCAACGCGCCGCCGCCCTGCGCGCACGCGGCGTCACACCGGGCCTGGCCGTGGTGCTGGTGGGTGAAAACCCGGCCAGCCAGGTCTATGTGCGCAACAAGGTCAAGGCCTGCGAAGACAACGGGCTGCATTCGGTGCTTGAGCAATACGCTGCCACCCTCAGCGAAGCAGATCTGCTGGCACGGGTAGAGGCGCTCAACAATGACCCGGCCATCCACGGCATCCTGGTGCAGCTTCCGCTGCCTGCCCATATCGACGCGCAAAAAGTCATCGAATCGATCTCGCCCGCGAAAGACGTTGACGGGTTTCACGTCGCCAGCGCCGGCGCGCTCATGGTCGGCCAGCCGGGCTTCTGGCCCTGCACGCCTTATGGCTGCATGAAGATGCTGGAAAGCATCGGCTACGACCTCAAAGGCAAGCATGCTGTGGTCATCGGCCGCAGCAACATCGTCGGCAAGCCGATGGCGCTGATGCTGCTGCAAAAGAACGCCACCGTCACCATCTGTCACAGCGCAACCAAAGACCTCAAGGCCATGACTCTACAGGCCGATGTGATCGTGGCAGCTGTCGGCAAGCGCAACGTGCTGACGGCCGACATGGTCAAACCGGGCGCCGTCGTGATAGATGTGGGCATGAACCGCAACGATGAAGGCAAGCTTTGCGGCGACGTGGACTTTGACGGCGTGAAGGAAGTGGCGGGCTACATCACACCGGTACCCGGCGGTGTCGGCCCCATGACCATCACCATGCTGCTGGTCAATACGCTGGAAGCGGCTGAACGAGCCCCCACGGTCGCTCACTCCGTGTAGTTCCCTGCCCCCCGAGGGGGCCGCTGCGCCTGCGGTCCGGCAGAGCCGGTCCCGCGGCCCCTGCTTGCCGGGGAAATTCAGGTGATTTCGGTTACCGTCGAGCGACTCAAGCGCCACAGCGCCAGGCCGGCGCACAGCCACTGCACAACATACAGCGCCGTACCCAGGCCATGCCAAAGCTTGAGGTTGCCGCCTTCGGCACGCGCACTGACGATGCGCGGCGCGATACCGAACTCCACCAGCAAGGCCAGCAACAAGCCAGTCACTATGAATTTGATAGCTGCTTGCGCTTGCTGCGCAAGGGCTGTATCGTCTTTTTTGTTAAAAACCAGAAGCAACAGCATGGCGCAGCCCGTGCTGAGCCAGGTCTGCGCAGTGAAGAGCTTGGCCGCCATGGCACCGGCAACAGCGGGCGTGCCGAGATTGGCGAACAGCATGGGAACCACCACGAATCCCAAACCAGTCAGGCTGCCCCACCAGAGAGCCGCCACCATCACATTGAAGCGTTGCTTCATTGGAAATTTTCCGATGGGCCGCCCCTGGGGAAATTAGCCCCCTCGGGGGGCAGAGAACTACACACAGTGAGTGAGCGTGGGGGCCACATTTTCTAGATGTACATCACCGCGATGATTTCGTAGCGTTTGATACCGCCTGGCGCCTGGACTTCGGCTGTATCGCCTTCGTCTTTGCCGATCAGCGCACGTGCAATCGGCGAGCTGATGTTGACCCGGCCCGCCTTGATGTCGGCCTCGTCTTCACCCACGATCTGATAAGTCACCTTGTCGCCGGTATCTTCATCTTCCAGTTCGATGGTGGAACCGAACACGACCTTGCCGCCCGCGTCCAGTTCGGACGGGTCGATGATTTGGGCAGCGGAAAGCTTGCCTTCGATTTCCTGAATACGGCCTTCGATGAAGCCCTGACGGTCTTTGGCGGCGTCGTATTCGGCGTTTTCGCTCAGGTCACCCTGCGCACGCGCTTCGGAAATGGAATTGATGACCCAGGGCCGGTCAACGGTTTTCAGCTGGTGCAGTTCGGCCTTGAGGCTTTCCGCGCCACGCTTGGTAATGGGAATGGTTGCCATGTTTTTGCTCCTCTCAAAAGCGAAACCGCCACCAGTCACCTGGCGGCGGCGCTTGAATCCAAAGTTTCAATCAAACAAGTTTAATGCAAATCGGATCTGCTGAAATCCGGAAAAAACCCGGGGCGTCAGGCTGTCAGCCTAGCTGCGCATGCAACTCCTGCACGGAATAAACCGGCAGGTTATCCAGGTACTTCATGCCCTCCACGGCCGCTTCGGCGCCGGCAATGGTGGTGTACGTCGTCACACGGGCCAGCAGCGCCGAGGTGCGGATCTGGCGCGAATCGGTAATCGCGTTGCGCCGCTCTTCCACCGTGTTAATGACCAGGGCGATTTCGTTGTTCTTGATCATGTCCACCACGTGCGGCCGGCCCTCGGTGACCTTGTTGACCACAGTGCAGGCGATACCCGCGGCCTGGATGGCGGCCGCAGTGCCTTTGGTGGCCACGATTTCAAACTTCAGGGCCGCCAGCTTGCGCGCGACTTCCACGGCACGCGGCTTGTCATTGTTCTTGACGGTGAGGAACACCTTGCCGGAGGTCGGCAGCTTGGTGCCCGCGCCGAGCTGGGACTTCACGAAGGCTTCGCCGAAAGTCTTGCCCACGCCCATGACTTCGCCGGTGGATTTCATCTCGGGGCCGAGAATCGTGTCCACGCCGGGGAACTTGACGAAGGGGAACACCGCTTCCTTGACACTGAAGTAAGGCGGTGTGACTTCGTCCTTGATGCCCTGCGAAGCCAGCGACTGGCCCACCATGCAACGTGCTGCCACTTTGGCCAGCTGGATTCCGGTGGCCTTGCTGACAAAGGGTACCGTGCGCGAGGCACGCGGGTTGACTTCCAGCACGTAGATGACGTCTTTGCCGTCAATGTTCTGGATCGCGAACTGCACGTTCATGAGACCCACCACCGTCAGTGCCTCGGCCATCGCGGCGGTCTGGCGCTTGATTTCGGTGACGGTTTCCGCGCTCAGGGAATATGGCGGCAAAGAGCACGCGGAGTCGCCGCTGTGCACGCCGGCCTGCTCGATGTGCTCCATCACGCCCCCGATGAAAGTGCGGCCTTCGGGGTCACGCAGGCAATCGACGTCGCACTCGATGGCGTCGTTCAGGAAGCGATCCAGCAGTACTGGCGAGTCATGGCTGACCTTGACAGCCTCGCGCATGTAGCGCTCAAGGTCACGCTGCTCGTGCACGATCTCCATGGCACGGCCGCCCAGGACATAACTGGGGCGCACAACCAGGGGGTAACCCAGCGCAGCGGCTTTTTCAAGCGCTTCGGGCTCGGTGCGCGCCGTGGCGTTGGGCGGCTGGCGCAGCTTCAACTCGTGCAGCAGCTTCTGGAAGCGCTCGCGGTCTTCCGCCGCGTCAATCATGTCGGGCGAAGTGCCGATGATGGGCACGCCGTTCGCTTCCAGATCCAGCGCCAGCTTCAAAGGCGTCTGGCCGCCGTACTGGACGATCACGCCCAACGGTTTTTCCTTGTCGACAATTTCGAGCACGTCTTCGAGCGTCAGCGGTTCGAAATAGAGGCGGTCCGAGGTGTCGTAGTCGGTCGAGACGGTTTCAGGGTTGCAGTTGACCATGATGGTCTCGTAGCCGTCTTCGCGCATGGCCAACGCCGCGTGCACGCAGCAGTAGTCAAACTCGATGCCCTGCCCGATGCGGTTGGGCCCGCCGCCGAGGACCATGATTTTTTTCTTGTCGGTCGGAGCGGCTTCGCACTCGCTGCCTTCGGCCTCATAGGTCGAATACATGTAGGCGGTGTTGGTGGCAAACTCGGCGGCACAGGTGTCCACGCGCTTGTAGACCGGACGCACGCCCAGCGCACGGCGCTTTTCGCGAATGGCCGTGTCGGTGGTCTTGAGCTGCTTGGCCAGTCGGCGGTCGGAGAAGCCTTTTTGCTTCAGCGCACGCAGCGTGACGGCGTCGATCTTGTCGAGCGAGGTGGTTTCGAGTTCAAGTTCTATCTTGACGATCTGCTCGATCTGCACGAGAAACCACGGGTCGATCTTGGTGAGCGCAAAGACTTCATCGACGCTCATGCCCAGCGCAAACGCGTCACCCACATACCAGATGCGGTCGGGGCCGGGCGCGCCGAGTTCTTTCTCAAGCACTTCACGGTCTTGCGTCTTCTCGTTCATGCCGTCGACGCCGACTTCCAGGCCGCGCAGCGCTTTCTGGAAGGACTCCTGGAAAGTGCGGCCCATGGCCATCACCTCACCCACAGACTTCATCTGCGTGGTCAGGCGCGAATCAGCAGCCGGGAATTTCTCGAACGCGAAACGCGGAATCTTCGTGACGACGTAGTCGATGCTGGGCTCGAAGCTCGCTGGGGTTGCGCCGCCCGTGATTTCGTTACGCAGCTCGTCGAGCGTGTAGCCCACCGCCAACTTGGCCGCGACCTTGGCAATCGGGAAACCCGTGGCCTTGGAGGCCAGCGCCGATGAGCGCGAGACGCGCGGGTTCATCTCGATCACGACCATACGGCCGTCGACCGGGTTGATGGAGAACTGCACGTTGGAACCACCGGTATCCACGCCGATTTCCCGCAGCACAGCCAGCGAGGCGTTACGCAGGATCTGGTATTCCTTGTCAGTCAGCGTCTGGGCCGGTGCCACGGTGATCGAGTCACCGGTGTGCACGCCCATCGGGTCCAGATTTTCAATGGAGCAGACGATGATACAGTTGTCGGCGGTGTCGCGCACGACTTCCATCTCGTACTCTTTCCAGCCGAGCAGCGATTCTTCAATCAGCAGCTCATTGGTGGGCGAAGCTTCGAGGCCGCGTTTGCAGATCACTTCGAATTCTTCGGAGTTGTAGGCGATGCCGCCGCCGGTGCCGCCCAGCGTGAAGCTTGGGCGGATCACGGTCGGGAAACCAACGGTTTTCTGGACTGCCCAGGCTTCATCCATGCTGTGCGCAATGCCGGAGCGGGCTGAGCCCAAACCGATCTTGGTCATCGCGTCCTTGAATTTCAGGCGGTCTTCGGCCTTGTCGATGGCTTCGGGCTTGGCGCCAATCAGCTCGACCTTGTACTTGTCGAGCACGCCGTTGTGCCAGAGGTCGAGCGCGCAGTTGAGCGCAGTCTGTCCGCCCATGGTCGGCAGGATGGCGTCAGGGCGTTCCTTGGCGATGATTTTTTCGACTGTCTGCCAGGTGATGGGCTCAATGTAGGTGACGTCGGCGGTCGCCGGGTCGGTCATGATCGTGGCGGGGTTGCTGTTGATCAGGATGACCTTGTAGCCCTCTTCGCGCAGCGCCTTGCAGGCCTGCACGCCGGAGTAGTCGAACTCGCAAGCCTGGCCGATGATGATGGGGCCGGCGCCGATGATGAGGACGGATTTGATGTCTGTACGTTTTGGCATTATTTGTTCCCTCCATGCTGTTCCATGAGGGCTGTGAAACGATCAAACAGATACGAAATATCGTGCGGGCCAGGCGAGGCTTCCGGGTGACCCTGAAAGCAAAACGCCGGCTTGTCGGTGCGGGCCAGGCCTTGCAACGTGCCGTCAAACAGGCTGATGTGCGTGGGCCGCAGGTTGGCGGGCAGGCTTTTTTCATCCACCGCAAAACCGTGGTTCTGGCTGGTGATGCTGACGCGGCCGTTGTCCAGGTCTTTCACCGGGTGGTTGGCACCGTGGTGGCCGAACTTCATCTTGAAGGTCTTCGCGCCGCTGGCCAGCGCCATGATCTGGTGGCCCAGGCAGATACCGAAAGTCGGGATGCCGGTCTCAATGAGTTCACGCACCGCCGCAATCGCGTAGTCACAAGGCTCAGGGTCGCCCGGGCCATTGGCCAGGAAGATGCCGTCGGGTTTGAGCTTGAGCACGTCGGCAGCTGGCGTTTGTGCCGGCACCACGGTGATGCGCGCACCGCGCTCGGCCATCATGCGCAGGATGTTTTTCTTCACGCCGAAGTCAAAAGCCACGACGTGGAATTTGGGCGTGATTTGCACGCCATAACCCGCGCCGAGTTTCCATTCGGTCTGCGTCCATTCGTAGGTTTGCTTGACCGAGACGACCTTGGCCAGGTCGAGCCCGGCCATGCTGGGGGCGCCGCGCGCGGCCGCAACGGCCTTTTCGATCGCGGGCTGACTGACTTCTTCGCCCGCAGGCAGTGCCAGGATGCAGCCGTTTTGCGCGCCCTTGGTGCGCAGGTGGCGTGTGAGCTGCCGGGTGTCTATGCCGGCGATGGCTACCGTGTTTTCCTTGACCAGGTATTCGGACAAGGTCATGGTCATGCGGAAATTCGAGGCCAGCAGCGGCAGGTCCTTGATGATCAGGCCGGCCGCGTGGACTTTTTCAGCTTCGACGTCTTCGGCATTGATGCCGTAGTTGCCGATGTGCGGGTACGTGAGGGTGACGATCTGCTGGCAGTAGCTCGGATCCGTGAGGATTTCCTGATAGCCGGTCATGGCGGTGTTGAACACCACCTCGCCGACTGTGGAGCCTGCGGCTCCAATGGAATTGCCGATAAAGACCGTGCCGTCTGCGAGCGCCAGTATGGCGTGTGGGGATTTTTCGCGTGATCCCTGTAGAGACAAAAGCACTGGGTTCTCCGGGTTGGTTACGGTTCGCCCAAGCGTGCACAAGAAACGTCTCAGGGAGACTCTTGCTGGCTGCCTTAGTTGGCTGCTTTTGTGAGGGTGTTTGCTTTGTCTGCGCTCGGGCGAAGCTGTGTTTTGAAAAGCCCTTGATTATAGCCTAGGGATGTGGCCCCCACGGTCGCTCACTTCGTGTAGCTCCCTGCCCCCCGAGGGGGCTGCCCGCCCTACGGCCCGGCAGAGCCGGTTCCGCGGCTCATGCTGGCTTGAAGATTCAGGGCGAATGCAGGGGAGTATTTCACCAGTGGGGGCCGCGGGTTCGGCTTTGCCAGCCCCAGGCGCCGCCCCCCGGAAGGGGGGAACGGGCTACACGCAGTGAGCCTGGACGGGGGTGGGTCTATATCTTCAGCGAACTTGCGTACAGGCAAATTGCGGCCGCGGCTGCCACATTAAGCGACTCCTCGCCCCCCGGCTGGTCGATGCGGATCTTGAGCGCCGCCCG
The DNA here is from genome assembly GCF_056405795.1 of Polaromonas sp. P1_F1. NCBI lineage: Bacteria > Pseudomonadati > Pseudomonadota > Betaproteobacteria > Burkholderiales > Comamonadaceae > Polaromonas > Polaromonas sp. P1_F1. Next base: position 543,106 of record NZ_JBFUBJ010000002.1, on the reverse strand, counting down.
GCTCATGAGGTCGTCGCTAACGCCCTGCCCTTCGTGGCCCATGGCCCATGCACACGGCACAGGCAACTTCTGCTGATGCAAAAAGCTGCCTTGGTGCGAGCTGGTGACAACGATGGGCACGGTCAATGCTGCCAGAGCCTCGGGCTCCAGGCCTTCCACCAGTTGCAGTGCAAAGTGGGCACCCATACCGGCACGCAGCACTTTGGGCGACCAGAGCGCCGCCGTACCCCTGAGGGCAAGAACCTGGCCAAAGCCAAAGGCCGCTGCGCTGCGCAGGATGGAGCCCACGTTGCCGGCATCCTGCACACGGTCCAGGATGACCGAGGCTGCATGGGGTTGCGGGCTGGCGGGCGCCGGCAAATCCAGCACAAAACCCATGCGAGCGGGTGACTCCAGGCCGCTGATTTCCGGCAGCAGTGCATCGGAAATTACTATGTTTTTGATAGCTGCTTGCGCCCATTCAGATTGGCTTGCAGACCAAAATGATTCACAAAAAACGGCGATGGCAGGCTGCAGGCCGCGCGCCAGCGCTGCACGGCATAAATGGTCCCCCTCCAGCCAGACGCGCCCCTGTTTGCGGTACGCGGTGCTGTCCTGCGAGAGCTTGCGCAGGTCCTTGATCAGAGGGTTGTCGCGCGAAGTGATGTACGTGGCGGAGCCGGAGGATCCGGAGAAGCCGGAACTCACCGCAAGACCTCAGCCACCGGCGCAAAGGACCTGCGATGCTGGGGACAGGCGCCGTGTTCGCGCAACGCAGCCAGATGTTCGGCCGTGCCGTACCCTTTATGGTCGGCAAACCCGTACTGGGGATACTCAAGATGGAACTCCGCGCACCAACGGTCGCGGTAAACCTTGGCCAGAATCGACGCTGCGGAAATCGAAGGCACCAGCGCGTCACCACCCACAATGGCCTCGGACAGGATCACCAGTGTTGGCAGCCGGTTGCCGTCGACCAGCACCTTGTTGGGCTTGAGGCGCAGGCCTTCCACCGCGCGCCGCATGGCCAGTAAAGTAGCCTGCAGGATGTTGATGCTGTCGATCTCCTCGGCGGTTGCCAGCGCAATCGAGCAGCACAGTGCCTTGGCGCGGATTTCGTCATAGAGTTTTTCGCGGCGCAAGGCCGTGAGCTTCTTGGAGTCGGCCAGCCCCTGAATGGGATTGAGCTCATCAAGAATGACGGCGGCCGCGACCACCGGGCCCATCAATGGTCCCCGGCCAGCTTCGTCCACGCCAGCCACAAGGCCAGGCGTATCCCATGACAAGGGTGTTTGCTCAGCTTTCAAGAATTTGCTGGATCGCATCTGTCGCCAGTTTTGAAGTGTCCCGCTGCAGTTCCGCATGCAGCGCGGTAAATCGTTGTTCTACAGCCGCTATTTTGTCAGGTGCCGAAGACTTTGCGTCAACCCATTTCAGCACTTCCGCTGCCAGCGCCTCAGGCGTGGCCGCGTCCTGCAGCAGCTCCGGAACGACAAACTCCCGGCAGAGGATATTGGGCAGGCCCACCCATGGCTGCAATTTCTTGCGCCGCATGATTTGCCATGACAGCCAGTTCATGTTGTAGGCGATCACCATGGGCCGCTTGAAAAGCGCCGCCTCCAGCGTGGCGGTGCCACTCGCTATCAGCGTTACATCACATGCCGCCAGCGCGCTGTGGGACTGGCCCTCGATGATCTGCAGATGGGGTTTCATTCCTTCCACGTCCGCATGGCGCTCAATCACGCCCTTCAGCGCGGGAATGGCCGGCACTATAAATTTGATAGCTGGTTGCGCATGTTGAATAAGGGCTGCAGCCTTAAAGAATCGTTGCGCGAGGTACTGGATTTCGGATTTCCGGCTGCCGGGAAGAATGGCCACCACGGTGTCTTCATCCTGCAAACCCAGCTTGCGCCGGGCCGCTGCGCGGTCAGGCTGCAGGGGAATGACATTGGCCAGCGGGTGACCCACATAGGTCGCGGCAATGCCATGAGCAGCCAGCAGCGCAGGCTCAAAAGGAAAGATGCACAGCACGTGGTCCACACTGCGCCGTATCTTTTCAACACGGTCGGCACGCCAGGCCCAGATGGCGGGGCTGACAAAATGCACGGTCTTGATGCCTTGAACCTTGAGCGCCGCCTCCAGGTCAAGATTGAAGTCGGGTGCATCAATGCCAAGGAAAAGGTCTGGGCGCTGATCCAGCAGGCGTTGCTTCAGTTGTTCGCGTATGCCGACGATCTCGCGGTAATGCCGCAATACCTCAACATACCCGCGTACCGCCAGCTTTTCACTGGGCCACCAGGCGTTAAAACCGCGGCTTGCCATCTGTGAGCCGCCGATACCGTTTGACGTCAGTGCCGGCCAGCGGGCCTTGAAACCATCGAGCAGCAGGCCGGCGAGCAAATCTCCAGAGGTTTCGCCCGCGACCATCGCCACGCAAGGGGAACGGGCTCTCAGGGAGTCCGCAACGGGGAGGCCTGCCTCTCTACGGGCTGGCAGAGGGCTTGGCTCCATCAACGACATAGGTCTTACCGGACAATGCCGCGCTGCGGCGAGGTTTGTTCCAGAAATGAAAGCATCATCTGCACATCAGGCGCGGCATCCGGGTACTTTTCCGTCAGAGCGGCAATGCGCTCGCGCGATACATCCAGGGTCAGGTCGTCACGGTACAGCGCTTTGTGCATGGCCTTGACAGCGGAAATTCGCTCCGGTGAAAAGCCCCGTCGCCGCAGCCCTTCAAAATTCATGGAGCGCGCCTCGGCCGGTTGTCCCTGCGCCATGACAAAAGGCGGTAAATCGGCAAACAGCAGCGAGCACATGGCGGTGAAGCTGTGGGCACCGATTTTCACGAACTGGTGCGCGACGGTGAAGCCGCCCAGAATCACCCAGTCGCCGACATGCACATGGCCACCCAGTTGGGTGTTGTTGGCAAAAATGGTGTTGTTGCCCACCACGCAGTCGTGCGCCAGATGCACATAGGCCATGAGCCAGTTGTCATCCCCCACACGGGTCACGCCAGTGTCGCCCGGCGAGCCGATGTTGAAGGTGCAGAACTCGCGAATGGTGTTGCGGTGGCCGATCACCAGTTCACAAGGTTCACCCGCATACTTTTTATCCTGCGGAATTGCACCCAGTGAATTGAACTGGAAAATCCGGTTGTCACGGCCTATGGTGGTGTGTCCTTCGATCACGCAGTGGGCACCCACGGTGGTGCCGGCACCAATCTTCACGTGCGGACCAATGACCGTATAGGGACCGACGCTCACCGACTCATGGAGCTGGGCTTGCGGATCAATAAGTGCAGTGGAATGTATAGCCGTCATGACGAAATCAACTGTTCAGCGAATAGGTCGGCCAAAAGCCGTATGGGCAAGTCCCCCTTCACACCGGGGCCGCGGGACTGGCTCCGCCAGACCGCAGGCGCAGCAGCCCTCTCGGGGGGCAGCGAATTACGCGAAGCGAAAAGCGTGGGGGCCATTCACGCGATCGTGCGCATGGTGCACATCAATTCGGCTTCGCAGGCAATGGTCTCACCTACCCTGGTGACCCCTTTAAATTTAAAAATGCCGGCCTTCATGCGGTCCAGTGTGACGTCCATGATCAGCTGGTCGCCAGGTTCAACGGGGCGCTTGAAGCGTGCACCGTCGATGCCGGCGAAGTAATAGACCGTCTTGTCGTCGGGCGTGACGCCCAGCGTCGCAAAGGCCAGCAGCGCGGCCGCCTGCGCCATGGCTTCCAGTATCAATACCCCCGGCATCACCGGGTGATGGGGAAAGTGCCCCATAAAAAAGGGCTCGTTGATCGTGACGTTTTTGAGCGCCTTGATGCGTTTGCCTTTTTCGATTTCCAGCACCCGGTCCACCAGCAGGATGGGATAACGATGCGGCAGCTGTTTGAGAATTTGGTGGATATCCATCATGATTTTTCTTGAGTGTGTCCTGAGTGCAGGATGGCTTTTTCGACCTCCCTGAGACGCTCACGAAGCGTATGAAGCTGCTTGAGCGTAGCGGCATTTTTTTCCCAGACAGCATTGTCGTCGATGGGAAAGAGCCCGGTGTAATGCCCGGGCTTCAAAATGGATCGGGTTACCACCGATGCAGCCGAGACATGCACACCATCGGCGAGCGTCAGGTGGCCCAGCACAATGGCGCCGCCCCCCACCGTGCAATGCGCACCAATCGTGGCGCTGCCCGCGACGCCGGCACAGCCGGCCATGGCGGTATGTTTGCCAACCCGGACGTTGTGGCCGATCTGGACCAGGTTATCGAGCTTCACACCGTCTTCCAGCACCGTATCCTGCAGCGCACCGCGGTCAATGCAGGTGTTGGCACCGATCTCGACATCATTGCCGATCTGCACACCACCAAGTTGCTCGATCTTCACCCACTGTCCCTGGTGCGACGCAAAGCCAAAACCATCAGCGCCGATCACCGCGCCGGAGTGCACGATACAGCGCTCCCCCACGCGGCAGCCGTCGGCCACGGTCACGCGCGCCGACAACCGGGTGTTCGCACCGATTTGCACATGCCGCCCGACGACGCAATGCTCCGCAATCCGCGCATCCGTGCCAATCACCGCGCCTTGGCCAATGCAGGCAAATGCACCGATCGAAACGCCGGACGCCACAGTGGCAGAGGGATCGATATAGGCACTGGGATGAATGTGCGGAACCACCTGCGGGGAATGCCACCGCTTCCAGAGTTGAGTGACCAACGCAAAAGCGTGGTAGGGATCGTCTGTCACGATGCAGGCGCCACGCTTGACTGCGGCCTCGCGCGCGGCGGGCGCCACAATGACGCAGACAGCCTCGGACTGCGCGAGCTTGGACAAGTATTTGGGGTGGCTGAGGAAACTCAGGTCCGCTGGACCGGCAGCCTCCAACGTAGAGAGCCGCTCTATCTGCAGGCCGGGGTCGCCGACCAGTTCGACCTGTACTGCACCGGCCAGGGATTCAACGATATCGGCAAGACGGAGTGTCACACTGCGCCTGCCATTTTCACGATGGTGATCGTGGTGAACACCCCGCAATCAACGGGCAGCGTTCAACGCCTTGATCACCTTGTCGGTGATGTCATGCTTGGGATTGACATAGACCGATTCCTGGAGAATCAGGTCGTACTTTTCCGTCTCAGCCAGCGTCTTCACAACCTTGTTCGCACGTTCGATGACCTGCTGGAGTTCTTCATTCTTGCGGGTGTTCAGGTCTTCCTGGAATTCACGGCGCTTGCGCTGGAAGTCCCGATCCTGGTCAACAAGCTGCTTTTGCCGTGAAACGCGCTGACTCTCCGCAAGCGTCGGGGCTTCACGCTCAAATTTGTCGGAGAGTGTTTTCAGCTGGGTCGCCAGATCGTTCAGCTCTTTTTCACGCTTGCTGAATTCCTGCTCAAGTTTGGTCTGGGCGGCTTTCGCGGAATTGGCCTCCCGGAAAATCCGGTCCAGATTGACAATCCCGACCTTGAACTCCTGCGCACTTGCGGAGAACCCCGCCAGTGCAATGGCAACGCCCAGGAAAATTTTGATTGAAAAATGCTTCATTAGAAAGATGTACCAATTTGGAATTGCAACCGCTCTATTCTATCGCCTGGCATTTTGCGCAGCGGCGTCGCAATAGCGATGCGCAAGGGACCCACTGGGGAAATCCAGCTGATACCAATACCTGTGGAAGCCCGCAAGTCATTTACCCGAAAACGCTCATTTTCACCAAAAACATTGCCTGCGTCCACAAACCCATAGAGGCGCAGGGTACGGTCATTGCCTGCACCAGGAAACGGCGCAATGAGTTCGGCATTGAGGGTGAGCTTCTTCGGTCCACCGATGGCAAGATCAGACGCATCGCGCGGGCCCAGTGAGCCTTGCTCAAATCCACGCACAGAACCCAGGCCGCCCGAATAGTAATTCTTGAAGAGCGGATAAGGCTGGCCATTCAGGCCTTTGCCCCAGCCAAACTCGCCGTTAAGCGCGATCGTGAACTGCTTGTTGAGCGGAATGTATTTCTGGGCCTGGTAGTTCGCTCGCACGAATTTGATGTCGCCAGCGACACCCCAGTCACCGTAAACCCGTTGATAGAGGCCCGACGTAGGCACCAGCGCGCTGTCGCGGCTGTCGCGCGACCAACCCACTGTCAACGGAATCGAGTTGCTTTTGTAGCCAAACTGGTTCGCATAGTTCAGATAACTAACCGGCAGATTGGTGCCCGGCACAATCGTCAACTGCTCGTAACCGCTGCCAAAATAAACGGTGTCATTCTCGGTAAACGGAACACCGAAACGAATACTTGCGCCCCGCGTTTTCAGGCTGTAGTCACCACCTTGGCCCGAGGTAGGCTTCGACGTGCGGTCATAGACATCAATGGTGCGCGAAATACCATCGGCCGTGAAATATGGGTCAATAGTGCTGAGCACGATCTGGCGGTTGGACTTGCTGGTGTTGACTTCAACACCCAGGTAATTGCCCGAGCCAAAAACGTTTTCCTGCTTGATACCGAATACCAGTGAGAGGCTGTCCGCGCTGGAATACCCCGCACCAAGCTGCAAATTACCGGTTGGCTTTTCAACCACATTGACCGTAATGTCGACCTGGTCGTTTGTACCGGTCACTTCCTGCGTTTCTACATTCACATCGGTAAAGAAACCCAGACGGTCGACACGGTCGCGGGAAAGCCGGATTTTGTCGCCGTCGTACCAGGACGACTCAAACTGGCGGAACTCGCGACGCACGACTTCATCGCGCGTGCGATTGTTTCCGGCCACGTTGATGCGCCGAACATAAGCACGGCGGGATGGTTCTGCCTGAAGCACAAATGCCACGCGGTTATTGACACGGTCAATTTCCGGCACCGCTTCGACGCGGGCAAAAGCGTAGCCAAAAGTACCGAAATAGTCGCTGAACGCCTTGGTCGTTTCAGCGACCTCGTCCGCGTTGTAGGCCTCACCAGGCGTGATTTTCACGAGTGTCTTGAACTCTTCTTCCTTGTTCAGGTAGTTGCCTTCAAGCTTGACACCCGAAACAACAAAACGCTCGCCCTCGGTCACGTTGACGGTGATGGCAATGCTTTGTTTGTCCGGGGAAATCGCAACCTGGGTAGAGTCGATTTTGAATTCGAGGTAGCCCCGCGAAAGGTAGTAGGAGCGCAGCGTTTCAATGTCGGCGTTGAGCTTGGTGCGCGAATAGCGATCCGACTTGGTGTACCAGCTGAGCCAGCCACCTGTATCAAGGTCAAAGAGGCTCAGGAGGGTTGACTCGCTGAACGCCTTGTTGCCTGTAATGTGGATTTCCTTGATCTTCGCGACATCGCCTTCGGTCACACTGAAAGTCAGGTTGACCCGATTGCGTTCGATCGGCGTGACGGTGGTGACAATTTCAACGCCGTACAGGCTCTTGTTGATGTACTGGCGCTTGAGCTCCTGCTCCGCCTTGTCGGCGAGCGCCTTGTCGAACGGCTGGCCGTCCGCAACACCGGCCTCGCGGAGTGCTTTCTTGAGCGCGTCCTTGTCGAACTCCTTGGCACCCACAAAGTCCACGTCAGCGACGGTGGGACGCTCTTCAACGATCACCACCAATACGTCGCCACTGACTTCAAGTCTCACGTCCTTGAACAGGCCCAGCCCAAACAGCGCACGAATGGCGGTGGAACCCTTGTCGTCGTTATAGGTTTCGCCGACCCGAAAGGGCAAGGAGGCAAAAATGGTTCCGGGCTCAACGCGCTGCAAGCCTTCAACCCGGATATCACGCACCGTGAAAGGGTCAACGGCCCAAGCCGAACTGGCTGCAAAAAGACCGGCGGCGATAGCGCAAACTGCACGAACTTTGAAGCGATTTATTTGTTTTTGCATGAAATGTAAGGAATTAGCCCAAAAGCCGGGTGACATCGTTAAACAGGGCAACGCACATCATGCCCAGCAGGATAGCAACGCCACCGCGCTGCAACCGGTCCATCCAGGCGTCAGACACGCCCCGGCCGGTGATCCCCTCCCAAAGATAATACATCAGGTGCCCCCCATCCAGAACCGGCAGCGGCAGTAAATTCAGGACGCCAAGGCTCACGCTGATAAGGGCCAAAAATAGCAGATAACTGCTCCACCCAAGGCTGGCCGACTTCCCCGCATAGTCCGCAATCGTGAGCGGGCCACTCAGGTTTTTAAGCGACGCCTCGCCTATGACCATTTTCCCCATCATCTTCAGTGTGAGCAGCGAAACCTGCCAGGTACGTACGGCACCTTGCCACAAGCCATCGACAGGGCCGTAACGCACCGTGACAAACTCGGGAGGGGCTCCCACATAGGCCTCAATCCGGGGCACCATCACCCCGTTCACTGCCTTGAGTTCAGGCGTCACTTGCAGCGCCAGGGATGCGCCAGCACGGCTGATTTGCCATGTCTGCGGGACAACGGCAGCACCCGTTCCGGTCGAGCGGGCAGAGGTACGTATCACCTCGCGCAGCTGTTGCCCATCCACAATCGCTGTCTCGCCAATGCGAAGCACGAGATCATCGGCACGCAGGCCGGATTTTTCTGCGGCGCCCCCGGGCATGACAGTGCCAATCACCGGACGGGTCCAGGGGCCGAGAATGCCAATTTTCCTGAACAGATCGGCATCTGCTTCGGGTGCACCCAGCGTACTGAGCAGCAACCGCACAGTCTGCCCTGACGCTGCGCCATCGCTGCCAAGCACCAAGGTGAGGTCGCGACCATCCAGTGCACCTTGAGTGAGCCTCCAGCGCAAGTCTTCAAAAGAATGAACGACCTCCAGGTCGCCGCCTTCAAAAGCCGCCTGCTGAACCATTTCCCCGCCACCCAGGCCAGCCTTTTCGGCAAGCGATCCTGCTACCGGGCTGGCCAAAATGGCTTTGGGCTCCTGCAAGCCAGTCCAGTTGACCACGGCATACAGCACTATGGCCAGCAGCAAATTGGCGGCCGGGCCGGCGGCCACCACGGCAACCCGCGATTTCAGCGGCTGGGTATTAAAAGCCAGATGACGCTCGGATAGATCCACCGGGGCCTCGCGCTCATCCAGCATCTTGACGTAGCCGCCCAGGGGCAGCATGCCGATGGAAAACTCTGTCGACTTGTTTTTGAGCTTCCAGGTGTAAATAGGTTTGCCGAATCCGATGGAAAATTTCAGGACCTTGATGCCACACGCCACTGCGACGCGGTAATGGCCGTATTCGTGCACGGCAATCAGGATACCGAGAGTCACAACGAAAGAAACCAGTGTCAGCATCTCAGGACTCCAGACCTTGGGTGATTTGAGTGGCAACGCGGCGGGCCTGCTCATCCAGCGCCAGCAAGCCTTCTATGTCGTCCACCTGAGAGACTGCCGCGGCCTCCAAAGTTGCATGATTTACATGGTGAATATGGTCGAAGCGGATGCGCCGGTCCAAAAACGCCGCCACAGCAACCTCATTGGCTGCGTTCAGCACCACGCAAGTGCCCGGCGGCGCACGCAAACTCTCCCAGGCCAAAGGCAGGCAGGGAAAGCGCTGAAAGTCCGGGACCTCGAATGTCATGGCGGCCATGCGGGCGAAGTCCAGGCGCGCCGTGCCGCTTTCGATCCGCTCCGGCCAGGACAGGCCATAGGCAATCGGCACCCGCATATCGGGCGTACCCAGCTGGGCCATCACCGATGCGTCATGGAACTGCACCATCGAATGGATGATTTGCTGCGGATGGATCACCACCTCGATCTGCTCCGGCACGACACCAAACAGGTACTTGGCCTCGATCACCTCCAAAGCCTTGTTCATCATCGTGGCCGAATCCACCGAAATCTTGCGGCCCATGGAAAAATTAGGGTGCGCGCAGGCCTGCTCGGGCGTTACGTCGCGCAAAGTTGCTGGATCACGGGCGCGAAAAGGACCGCCCGACGAGGTCAGCATGATTTTTTCGATGCGCCGGGGCCACACCGCCGGGTCTTCGGGCAACGACTGGAAAATGGCCGAATGCTCACTGTCAATAGGCAGCAACCGGGCCCCCCCTTCACGAACCGCCCGCATAAACACTTCGCCGCCGACGACGAGGGCCTCCTTGTTGGCGAGCAGCAAGCGCTTGCCCGCCTTTGCGGCCGCCATGCACGGACCCAACCCGGCAGCGCCCACAATAGCGGCCATCACGGTATCCACCAACTCGTGCGACGCTATCATTTCGAGAGCATCTTGCGCCCATAGAACCTGCACCGGTAGCTGATTTGTCTTGATCTTCTCGGCCAGCAAACGGGCATGGCGCTCACTGGCCATAACCGCGTATTGGGGTTTGAACTGGGCGCACTGCGCCAGCATCAAGTCCGTTTGGGTTGCCGCGCTGAGGGCAAACACCTCAAAGCGCTCAGGATGGCGGGCGATGACATCAAGCGTGTTGACACCAATGGACCCCGTGGAGCCCAAAACGGTCACACGCTGCTTTTCAAAGGACATACGGGAGCAAAGCCTAAAGGGTAACCAGCATCATCGCCAGGGGCAGCGTGGGCAATAGCGCGTCGACCCGGTCGAGCACGCCGCCGTGGCCCGGCAACAGGCCGCTGGAGTCTTTAACCCCGGCACTGCGCTTGATAAGAGACTCGACCAGATCGCCAACCACACTCATGGCGGCCAGGAAAATAACCGCCAGCAGCATGACGGCCATGCCGTGATGATCAGCCAGCCGGCTGTAAAGCGTGGCGTCAGCCCAGAAGCCACCGCCAATGCCCGCACGGCCCAGCCAGACCCAGGCCAGCGACAGCGCCACCACACCGGCCATGCCGCCCCACACGCCCTCCCAGCTTTTACCAGGACTGATCGAAGGAGCCAGCTTGCCCTTGCTGAACCGGCCTCCCAGGGCACGGCCTGCAAAATAGGCAAAGATATCGGCCACCCAGACCAGCAGCAGAACGGACAGCAAAAAGTCAATGCCCGCCACACGAGCCTGGGCCACAGCCAGCCATGCAACCAACAACGCAGCCAGCCCCCCCGGAAGGCGAATTACTTTGGGTACACGCGGCCAGCCCGCCACACCATTGCGCAACAACCAGCCACCGGCAAGCACCCAAGCGGCACCTGCAGCAGCCCAAAGAAGCGGCAGGGGCTTTGCGAGCAGGCCAACGTACCATGCCAGCGCGCACAGCCCGACACAAACGGCGGCGAGCCCCAGTGAGACCCCCTGCCCGAGTGCGTTCAGCCGGCCCCACTCCCAGGCACCCGCAGCAATCAGCAGCAGCGCGACGGCACAAAAGGGCTCTGGCGTCTTGTAGAAAAGGGCTGGCAGCAAAATAGCCAGAAGGACAATCGCTGTGATCACGCGCTGTTTAAGCATCAGGCAGCCTTTGTATTTTCATTGGTACTGCGGCCACTGACCTGGGCGGAGGTCTTGCCGAAGCGTCGTTCGCGAGTCCGAAAGACGGCTATCGCCTCGTCCAGCGCCGCCTCGTCAAATTCAGGCCACAACTTGTCGGAGAAATGCAGCTCTGAATAAGCTGCCTGCCACAGCAAAAAATTACTGATCCGCAACTCACCGCCTGTGCGAATCAGCAGATCCGGGTCCGGCACGTGCGCCAGCGCCATCTCCCTGTCCAGCGACAGCTCGGTAATGGCTTCACCGCGGCTGGCCAATCTGTTGGCAGCCTGGGCAATATCCCAGCGACCACCGTAGTTGAAGCACACATTAAAAACCAGCCGCTGGTTGGTCGAGGTGTCGAGCTCAGCTTGCGCCAGCCCTGCCTGGACTTTCTCGGAAAGCCGCAGGCGGTCTCCGACAAAACGCAGTTGCACGCCGTTGGCATTCAGGCTGGGGACTTCCTTGGAAAGAGAATAGGCAAGCAACTCCATCAGCCCGGACACCTCTTCTGCCGGCCGGTTCCAGTTCTCCGAAGAAAAAGCGAAAACCGTGAGGACGCCGATGCCGCGGTCCAGGCATGCGCGAACGCAGCGGCTGAGCGAATCAACGCCCTGCTTGTGGCCCGCAATGCGGGGTAAAAACCGTTTGGTCGCCCACCGGCCATTGCCATCCATAACGATGGCAACGTGGTGCGGGACTATGGGATGGGTGGTGGCCATGGTGAATCAGGCCAGACGACGAGGCGTCAAACCGCCATGATGTCTTGTTCCTTGCCGGCGACCAGTTTGTCGACTTCGGCAATGAAACGATCCGTGAACTTCTGGATATCGTCCTGCGAACGGCGTTCGTCGTCTTCAGAAGCGAGCTTGTCCTTGACGAGTTTCTTGACGCCATCATTGGCATCGCGGCGCAGGTTGCGAATAGCCACTTTGGCGTGCTCCCCTTCGGCGCGCACGACCTTGGTGAGTTCGCGGCGGCGCTCTTCGGTCATGGCCGGCATGGGCACGCGGATCAGGTCACCCTGCGCGGCCGGATTGAGTCCCAGGTCTGAATCACGGATGGCCTTTTCGATCTTGGCGCCCATGCCTTTTTCCCAGGGCGAGACGCTGATGGTGCGGGCGTCGAGCAGCGACACATTGGCCACCTGGCTGATCGGCACCATGGAGCCGTAATAGTCAACATGCACGGTATCGAGCAAACCGGGGTTGGCGCGGCCCGTGCGGATCTTGGTCAGGCCATTTTTGAACGAGTCAATAGACTGCTGCATCTTTTGCTCTGCCTGCTGCTTGACTTCAACAATGCTCATGGTCGAATCTCCGGATTTTTATAGCGAAAAAGAACAAGCTGGGACAGGAGGCTCAGACGTGAACCAGGGTTCCCTCGTCCTCGCCCTGCACGACGCGCTTGAGCGCACCATGCTTGAAAATACTGAACACCTTGATGGGGAGTTTCTGGTCGCGACACAACGCAAAAGCGGTGGCGTCCATGACCTCCAGGTTTTTACCCATGGCTTCATCGAAGGTGATGTTGGTGTAGCGCGTGGCTTTCGGGTCTTTCTTGGGGTCCGCAGTGTACACACCGTCGACCTTGGTGGCCTTCAGCACGATCTCGGCGCCGATCTCCGCGCCGCGCAATGCGGCTGCCGTGTCGGTGGTGAAGAACGGGTTGCCGGTGCCGGCCGCGAAGATGACGACCTTGCCCTCTTCGAGGTACTGCAGGGCTTTGGGGCGAACATAAGGCTCAACCACGCGCTCAATGCCGATGGCCGACATCACGCGAGCGATCAACCCGGCCTTGTCCATGGTGTCGCCCAAGGCCAGGGCGTTCATCACAGTAGCCAGCATGCCCATGTAGTCGGCAGTGGCGCGGTCCATGCCGACGGAACCGCCGGCCACACCGCGGAAGATATTGCCGCCGCCAATCACGACCGCCACTTCGACACCCATACGGGTGACTTCGGCAATCTCTTCCACCATGCGCACGATGGTCGCACGGTTGATGCCAAAGGCATCATCCCCCATCAAGGCCTCACCTGACAGTTTTAACAAGATTCGCTTGTAGGCTGGCATGTGAGAGCTTTCTTTGTTGGGTTGTCTGAAGTTTAGCGGCCTTCCGGCTGGACTGAAATGCTCAAGCAGCTTTGGCTGCGGCGACCTGGGCGGCGACTTCGGCAGCGAAATCGTCCACCTTTTTCTCAATGCCTTCACCCACGACATACAGCGTGAAAGACTTGATCGTCGTCGCTTTTTCCTTGAGCATCTGCTCGACGGTCTGCTTGTCGTTCTTGACGAAAGTCTGGTTGTACAGGCTGACTTCCTTCAGGTACTTCTGCACGCCACCTTCGATACGCTTTGCAACAATTTCAGCGGACTGGACGGCCTTGCCTTCGGCTTGTGCCTTGGCGGCATCTTCAGCGGCTTTGGCTGCAGCCACCGAGCGCTCCTTGGCGACCAGTTCGGCAGGCACTTCAGCGCTGGACAGGGACACGGGCTTCATCGCGGCCACGTGCATGGCGACATCCTTGGCGGCGGCTTCGTCGCCTTCAAACTCCACGACCACACCGATGCGCGTGCCGTGCAGGTAAGAGGCCAGCTTGCTGCCCGAGAAACGCTTGAAGCGGCGCACGCTCATGTTTTCGCCGATCTTGCCGATCAGGCCCTTGCGCACGTCTTCGACCGTCGGGCCAAAGCCGTCAAGCGATAAAGGCATGGCGCCCACGGCTTCCACGTCGGCCGGGTTGTTCTTGACAATCCCTTCGACCACTGCCTTGGTGAAGGCCAGGAAGCTGTCGTTCTTGGTCACGAAGTCGGTTTCGCAATTGATTTCCACCAGCGCGCCCACATCGCCTTCGCGGTGCGCAGCCACAACGCCTTCGGCGGTGACGCGGGAAGCGGCCTTGCCGGCCTTGCTGCCGAGCTTGACGCGCAGGATTTCTTCGGCTTTTTCGAAGTTACCTTCAGCTTCGGTCAGTGCTTTCTTGCACTCCATCATGGGGGCGTCGGTCTTGGCGCGCAGTTCAGCGACCATGCTTGCAGTAATTGCCATCTTTGATTCTCCGTTTTGTCGTTTTTGACACGCTGGAAGCGATCAATTCGCATCCAGCTTTTCGTTAGGTTGTGAAAAAGGGGCTACGCGAGCCCCTTTTTCGCGTCTGGCGCAGAGCCGAAAACTATCAGGCGGCTGCGTTTTCCACTTCCACGAACTCATCCGAGCTCTCAGCCGAAACCGCCTTGACGACGTCGTTCACGGCATTGGCGCGGCCTTCGATGATCGCGTCGGCGATACCGCGGGCGTACAGGGCGACAGCTTTGGAGGAGTCGTCGTTGCCGGGAATCACGTAGTCGATGCCGATAGGCGAGTGATTGGAGTCAACCACGCCGATCAGTGGAATGCCGAGCTTCTTGGCTTCCAGGATCGCGATTTTGTGGAAGCCCACGTCGATCACGAAAATGGCGTCCGGCAGGGCGTTCATGTCCTGAATGCCGCCGATGTCTTTTTCAAGCTTTTCGATTTCGCGCTTGAAGGTGAGCTGTTCTTTTTTGCTGATGGAATCAAGGCCGGCTTCCTGCTGGGCCTTCATTTCCTTCAGGCGCTTGATGGAAGTCTTGACCGTCTTGAAGTTGGTCAGCATGCCGCCCAGCCAGCGCTGGTCAACATAGGGAACACCGGCGCGTTTGGCTTCGGTGGCGACGATGTCGCGAGCCTGGCGCTTGGTGCCTACCATCAGGATGGTGCCGCGGTTGGCAGACAGCTGCTTCGCGAACTTCATCGCTTCCTGGTACATCGGAAGCGATTTTTCCAGGTTGATGATGTGAATACGGTTGCGATGGCCGAAGATGTACGGGGCCATCTTGGGGTCCCAGAAGCGGGTTTGGTGTCCGAAATGAACGCCTGCTTCCAGCATTTCGCGCATAGTGGTCGACATAGGAATACTCCAAAAGGTTGTGTCTAAAATCAGCGCTTATCGTCCCGTTGGCCTCTTTCGAGATTTCCGGGGCAACACCTTGAGTGGCTGATTTGCGATTTGCCTTGCAAACAACAAAATCGTCATTTGCAAAGCCTGTCGAGTATAACACCCTCCCACCCCATGAGCCAGATGCCCCCTTCAGGCGACCTCCATGCCACTCGCCAGGCCATGACGGCCGGCCAGACCTCTCCCCGGCAGGTTATCGAACAGGCCCTGGCCACGGCCCAAAGTGACGCCTGCCGCCACGTTTTCATGCCGGGGAGCCCGCAAAACCACGCCGGAATGGCGGAAAACCCCGTTGCGGACGCTGCAGGGCTTCCACTTACCGGCATTCCGGTGTCGGTCAAGGACCTGTTCGACGTGGCCGGCCAGACCACCGCAGCCGGATCCACCGTGCTGGCAGGCGCCGCGCCTGCCGCAGAAGATTGCCCCGCCGTGGCACGTCTGCGTGTTGCCGGCGCCACGTTCATGGGGCGCACCAACATGGTCGAGTTCGCCTTCTCCGGTGTCGGCATCAATCCGCACTACGGAACCCCCGTCAACCCGGGCGACCCGAAGGTGGCACGTATTCCCGGGGGTTCGTCCTCCGGTGCGGCGGTCTCGGTAACCACGGGCGCAGCCCTGGTCGGGCTCGGCTCCGACACCGGCGGATCGATCCGCATCCCGGCGGCGCTTTGCGGCATCGTCGGCTTCAAAAGCACTGCGCGCCTGGTGCCCACGGAGGGCGCCCTTCCCCTGTCCACCAGCCTGGACACCGTTTGCGCCCTCACCCGTTCGGTGCGCGACGCGGTCACCGTGCATGAGGTTCTGGCGGCACGCAAGGTCCAACTGACCGGCAAGCCGCTCGCCTCCTGCCGCCTGGCCGTCGCCCACACCGTGATGCAGGACCTCCTGGACAACACCGTCGCCGAAGCGTTTGGGCGCAGCCTGCGAATCCTTCGCCAGGCGGGTGCGCACATCGAGGAAATCGGCCTGGAGGAGATCGGCGAGCTGGCCGCCATCAATGCCACCGGCGGCCTCTCGGCGGCGGAAAGCTACGCCTGGCACCGCACGCTGATCGCCAGACACCAGGCCGAATACGACCCGCGCGTGGCCTTGCGCATCCTGCGCGGCGCCGGCATGAGTGCGGCCGACTACATCGACCTGCTGGCCGCCCGCAAGGCCTGGATGGGCCGCATGGAAACACGCCTGCAAGGCTTTGACGCCGTGCTCTCGCCCACCGTCCCCATCGTCGCGCCGCCGATCGCCGGTTTGCTGGACGACGATGCCGAATTTTTCCGGGTCAACGGCCTGCTGCTGCGCAATACCTCCGTGGTGAACATGCTCGACGGTTGCGCCATTTCCCTGCCCTGCCACACGCCCGGCCAATTGCCCGTGGGCCTGATGCTCTGGCATGCGGCGTTGCATGACGACGCGGTGCTGGACCTGGCCCTGCAGGTGGAGACCGCCCTGTCGAATTCGCTATAAAAACGATAGCTTCTCGCGCTCATTCCCATTGGCTTAAAAGCCTTTTTCTTATAAAAATGTACAAAAACATCTCCCCAGCCCCGCGCCCCGTGCCTGCCCCACATGACCGCGGGAGCCTCGCATGAGGGTTGCCGTCATTGGCGCCGGCATCATCGGCATCACCACCGCCTACGAGCTGGCCCTGGACGGCCACGAGGTCACCGTCTTCGAACGGCGCGGCGCGGCGGCCGAGGAGACCAGCTTTGCCAACGCCGGCCTGGTAGCGCCCGGATATGTCACGCCCTGGGCTGCCCCCGGCATGCCGGGCAAGGTCATCAGCCACCTGTTCAACCGCCACGCGCCGGTCAAGCTCGGCCTGCCCCTGTCGGGCCGCGACCTGGCCTGGATGTGGAAGTGGTTCCGCGCCTGCAAGCTCGAAACCTACCTGGCCAACCGCGCACGCATGCAGCGCCTGGCTTTCTACAGCCGCGAAAGGCTGCACTACCTGACCGCCGAACTGGAGCTTGAGTACGACGGCAGCCCCGGCTACATGGTGCTGCTGCGCTCTGAAAAAGACAGCAAGCTGGTGCAGCCGGGCCTGGCCGTGCTGCGCGACGCCGGCGTGGTGTTCAGGGAAATCGGACCCGACGAGGTGCGCAAGATCGAGCCGGCACTGAGCCCTGACACCGACTTCCTGGGCGCCGTGCACCTGCCGAACGACGAGGTGGCCAATTGCCGCCAGTTTGCCCTGCTGCTGAAGAACGAAGCCCAGCGCATCGGCGTGAATTTTGAGTTCAATACGGCTGTAGCCCAATTGGAACGTGCGCAACCTGCTAGTATTTTGATAGCAGGCGAGGCCAGCCCCCGCAGCTACGACCGGGTGGTCATGTGCGCCGGCCTGGCCTCCGCGGAGCTCCTGAGGCCGCTGGGCCTGAAGATTCCCATGGCGGCGGTTTACGGATACTCCATCAGCGCGCCGATCCGCGAACCGCTGAATGCACCGCGCAGCGCACTGATGGACGAACGTTACAAGGTCGCGATTTCCCGCCTGGGCAACCGCGTGCGTGTGGCGGGCAGCGCCGAAATCGGCGGCACGCTTGACAACAAGCGGGCATCGTCCATCCAGACGCTGTACAAGGTGCTGCACGACTGGTTCCCGGGTGCGGCTCAGCTCTCCAATACCGGCGCCAGCGTGCAGGAATGGAAAGGCGCCCGTCCCATGCTGCCCGATGGGCCGCCCATCATCGGCGACAGCGGCATTCCCGGCCTCTGGCTCAACCTGGGGCATGGCTCCAGCGGCTGGGCTCTCAGCTGCGGCAGCGCGCGGGTGCTGGCCGACCTGATGGCCGGCAAAACCGCCGACATCGACATGGAAGGCCTGGGCGTGGCCCGCCTGGGCTGAAACCACCCCGCGTTTATGCCCAAAGCCCGGCCTGCCGGGCTTTTTGCTTTGCGGGGACGCACAATCAGGCCATGCGAAAAATTTCCAGCGCCCGCAGCGAGCCGCTTCACAGCGTGGCGGCGACGCGCGAACTTGAACGGCGTGCCGCCGCCGGGCTTGCGCCCCACACGCTGATGCAGCGGGCCGGCCTCTCGGTGGCACGCCTGGCGCTGGCCCTGGCGCCGCATGCGCAGCGCATCTGGATCGCCTGTGGGCCCGGCAACAACGGCGGCGACGGTTTTGAGGCCGCCATGCATCTGCACCAATGGGGCAAAAATGTCACCGTAACCTGGACCGGTTTGCCGGCCGGAAAAACCAGCCTGCCGCCCGACGCCCATGCCTCGCGCGAGCGCGCCATCGCCGCGGGCGTGCCCATGGCGGCGCAACCGCCCGATGATTTTGATTTCTGCATCGATGCCCTGTTGGGCATAGGCGGCGCGCTGGCCCCCGACCGCCCAGGCACGGCCTTGATGCTGGAGTGGCTGGCGCGAATGCAAGCCGGCAGTGCGCCGCGGCTGGCGGTAGACATACCGACCGGCCTGGATGCGGACACCGGATCTGCTACACATTTGATAGCTGCTTGCGCCCATTCACCGGACGCTACAGCCATTTTTACCTTAAGCCTTTTAACCTTGAAGCCGGGGCTGTTCACCGCCGGCGGCCGGGATTGGGCGGGCCAGGTCTGGTTTGACGATCTCGGCGTCCGCGAAACGCAGGAGGCAACCCCAAGCCAGACCGACGCCTGGTTGCTGGGCGCCGACCATGCCGGCCAGCCGCCCCGTTCAGGCAACGCGCATGCCAGCCACAAAGGCAGCTTTGGCGACGTGGCCGTGTTCGGGGGAGAGTCCACCGCCCACAGCCACATGGCGGGCGCCGCGCTGCTGGCGGCGCGTGCCGCCCTGCATGCCGGTGCCGGCCGGGTATTTGTGGCGTTGCTCGGCAGCCCGGCCATCGCGGTCGATCCGCAACAACCCGAACTGATGTTCCGCACGCCCGAGGCGCTGGACTTCGCGCAGCAGGTGGTGGTGTGCGGCTGCGGCGGCGGCGAGGCCGTCAAGGCCGTGCTGGCCAGGGTGCTGTCGACTGCCAGGCGGCTGGTGCTGGATGCCGATGCACTCAATGCCATTGCAGGGGACACGCAGTTCCAGGCGCAGCTCATTGCACGTCACGGCCGCGGCTACCGCACGGTGCTGACGCCACACCCACTGGAAGCTGCCCGGCTGGCCGCCACCACAGCGGCCGCGGTTCAATCCGACCGGCTGGCATCGGCCCGGCAGCTTGCCGAACAGTTTCAGTGTGTGGTGGTGCTCAAGGGTTCGGGAACGGTGATCGCGGCGCCGGGCCACAGCAGCGCCATCAACAGCACCGGCAACGCCCTGCTGGCCACGGCCGGCACCGGCGACGTGCTGGCGGGCATGGTGGGCGCACGGATGGCGGCCGGGCTGGATGCCTTCGACGCGGCCTGCAGCGCCGTATGGGCACATGGCCGTCTGGCCGACGAATGGACGGCCCCGGCCCTGACAGCCTCGGAACTGGCCCATGCACAAGGCGGCAGCAACTGACAGACGCGCCGACGAGGGCCTTACACCAGGATCATCAGGGCGATTTGGATCAGGACGATGAGCACCAGCGCGGACAAATCCACGCCGCCCACCGTGGGGATCACGCGGCGCAGGGGTGCCAGCAGGGGCTCGGTCAGGCGCCCCAGCAAACCATACGCGGGTGAGCCAGGCTGCACCCACGACAGGATGGCAAAACCGAGCACCAGGATGAACAGGGTTTGCAGCGCCACGCGGATCAGCATCTTCAGCGCAAACGACAACAGCGTCAGCAAGGCTACAGGTGCAGCCCCGGCAGTCCACAGGGTGCCCCCCAGCAGCAGGCCAAACAACAGGCCCCACAGCAACGCATAAGCCAGTGCCAGCAACACGGCCGCCAGGACGCTGGCCCAGTCCACCCGGGACTGCATCACCGGCCTGGGCAGCACGCGGCGCAAGGGCTTGACCAGCCAGTCGGTCACGGCCATCACAAAACGGCCGGGCTGGGCCGTCATGTTGACCCGGACCCAGTTCATCCAGGCTCGCAGCAAAGCCGCTGCAATCAACAGGAAGAACAGCGTTTCAAGCAGGAAAGCCAATACGCGCATCAGCATGGGCAGCGTGCCTTGTGCGTACGAAGCGCAGGCAGGGAAAAGGTGTTGTGCGGAAATTTCATGGTGTCCTGGCGCCTAACGGCGCGGCTTCTTGCCCTGCTTGCGGCCCGGCGGATTGCCTGCCGCCTTCTTGACAGCCGCCTTGAGGGCCTGGATGGGCGACTTGGGCGCCCTTTCGCTGCTGCTGGCGCTGCGGCTGGCTGTGCCGCCGCCGCGGCCGCCTGAGCGCGACTCCGAGCGTTTTCCAGCACTCTTGCTGCCCGCCTTGCCGCCGGTTCGAGGCTCGGCCGCATGGCGCGAAGCGCCGCGTTCCTGTGCCGGCAGTTCCGCCGCATGGCCGCCTGTCTTGTCCTTCATGGCGCGGCCGACCAGGTCCTGGCCCTCGTTGACAAGCCGGAAGTCGATCTTGCGGCCGTCCAGGTCCACCCGGCTGACCTGCACCCGCACCCGCGTGCCGATGGCATATCGGATGCCGGTGCGCTCGCCGCGCAGTTCCTGGCGGGCTTCGTCGAAGCGGAAGTATTCGCCACCCAGCTCGGTGATGTGCACCAGGCCTTCGACGTACATCGCATCCAGCGTGACAAAGATGCCGAAGCCCGTGGCCGCGGTGACGACGCCACCGAATTCCTCACCGAGATGCTCGCGCATGTACTTGCATTTAAGCCAGGCTTCCACGTCGCGGCTGGCTTCGTCGGCGCGGCGTTCGTTGGCGCTGCAGTGCAGGCCGGCCGCCTGCCAGGCGAGTTCGTCGGCGCTGGCTTTTTTCGGCTTTTGCGTTGGCTCCTTGACGCGCGCAGCCAGGCGTTTGGACAGCTTGGCCTCGGCCTCGCCCGGGGTGGGCAGGGTCGGCAACTGGTACTTGGCCTTGTTCAGCACCGCCTTGATGACACGGTGCACCAGCAAATCAGGATAACGCCGGATCGGGCTGGTGAAGTGCGTGTAGGCCTCGTACGCCAGGCCGAAGTGGCCGCTGTTCATCGGTGTGTAGATGGCCTGCTGCATGGAGCGCAGCAGCATCGAGTGGATTTGCTGTGCGTCAGGCCGGTCCTTGGTGGCCAGCGCGATCTTCTGGAATTCGCCGGGCGCCGGGTCATCGGTGATGGTCATGCCGATGCCGGCCGCCTTCAGGTAGTTGCGCAGCATCTCCTTCTTCTCGGGCGTTGGGCCTTCGTGCACGCGGTACAGGCCCACGTGCTTGCTTTGTGAGATGAAGTCCGCCGAGCAGACGTTGGCAGCCAGCATGGCTTCCTCGATCAGGCGGTGCGCCACATTGCGCGTGCGGGGCACGATTTTTTCAATCCGGCCGGCTTCGTCGCAAAC
Organism: Polaromonas sp. P1_F1; assembly: GCF_056405795.1. NCBI lineage: Bacteria > Pseudomonadati > Pseudomonadota > Betaproteobacteria > Burkholderiales > Comamonadaceae > Polaromonas > Polaromonas sp. P1_F1. Next base: position 521,504 of record NZ_JBFUBJ010000002.1, on the reverse strand, counting down.
AATCTGGGTCTCGGTGGTTTCAAAATCCACTGCCCCGCGTTCGCCACGCTCCTTGAGCAGCGCCTGGTACACGTCGTGCAAGTCGAGCAGGTGCGGCACCAACGCCTTGCGCTGCGCCGCTTCAGGGCCGCGTGTATTGGCCAGGATGGCGGCCACTTCGGTATAGGTAAAGCGCGCCTGGCTGAACATCACCGCCGGGTAGAACTGGTAGGCGTGAACCTCGCCCTTGGCATTGACCAGCATGTCGCAGACCATGCACAGGCGCTCGACATTCGGGTTGAGCGAGCAAAGGCCATTCGACAATTTTTCCGGCAACATGGGAATCACGCGGCGCGGAAAGTACACGCTGGTAGCGCGGTCATAGGCGTCAATGTCGATGGCGCTGCCGGTTTCCACATAGTGGCTCACATCGGCAATCGCCACCAGCAGACGCCAGCCCTTGCCGCGGCCCACTTTGGCGGGCTCGCAATACACGGCGTCGTCAAAGTCGCGGGCATCTTCGCCGTCGATGGTGACCAACGGCACGTCCGTCAGGTCAACGCGGTGCTTTTTGTCGGCAGGCCGCACGGCGTCCGGCAGGGTTCGGGCCAGGGCCAGCGCTTCGTCGCTGAATTCATGCGGCACGCCGTACTTGCGCACCGCGATCTCGATCTCCATGCCAGGGTCGTCGATCTCGCCCAGTACTTCCTTGACGCGGCCTACGGGCTGGCCGAACAGCGCCGGCGGCTCGGTGAGTTGCACCACCACCACCTGGCCGGCCTTGGCCGTGCCGGTAGCGCCCTTGGGGATCAGAACGTCCTGGCCATAGCGCTTGTCTTCGGGTGCAACCAGCCAGACGCCGCTTTCCTGCAGCAGGCGGCCGATGATGGGATTCGAGGATCGCTCAACGATTTCCGTGACACGGCCTTCGGGCCGGTTTTTGCGGTCGTGCCGCACGATGCGGGCCTTGACGCGGTCCTTGTGCAGGACTGCACGCATTTCGTTGGGCGGCAGGTAAATATCTGCTTCGCCGTCATCGCGCAATACGAAACCATGGCCGTCGCGGTGGCCGGAAACGGTGCCCTCGAATTCAGCGAGCAAGCCGGATGAATGGGCGGACGATCCGCCGGGATGGGAGTGAGTTGTTTTGATAGAAAGTCTCTTTTCGTTGGAGGCTGCCGGGTTTAAGTATGCAGCCGAAATATTTCAGGAAAATTTGAAGGCCCGGGCCTGAGAAAGCATTGAAGTAATGGTACACTGCTAGCTGTGCCCGGGTGGCGGAATTGGTAGACGCGCACGGTTCAGGTCCGTGTATCGCAAGATGTGGAGATTCGAGTTCTCTCCCGGGCACCAGATACACCAAACAGCTTTGCCAGACTCTGAAACGAGCTCTGGAATAAAGCAAGATTAAAGCCACTGTGACCCAGTGGCTTTTTTGTGGCCGACCCACTCTTCAGGTTCGGCGTTTCGTCCGCAACCTTGATCAAACAGGTACAGCAACCAGGTCGTGGCCCTGGGTTCCGACGATGCGGGCCCGGGTGAACTCGCCCACTTTCAGCGTCTTGCTGATTTTCTCGGGCGGTAACAGCTTGACGATGCCGTCGATCTCCGGCGCATCGGCATAAGAGCGCCCGGTGCCACCCTTTCGGCCTAGCGCCGGCGCCGAATCCACCAGCACCTGCATGGTTGCACCTACGCGCTGCTGCAGTTTCTGGCTGGACACCGCTTCGGCCACGGCCATGAAGCGGGCGCGCCGCTCTTCACGCAACGCCAGCGGCAGCATGCCCGGAATATCGTTGGCCGTCGCACCTTCTACTGCGCTGTAGGCAAAGCAGCCTGCGCGGTCGATTTTGGCCTCTCGCATGAAGTCCAGCAGATGGTCGAACTCTGCTTCCGTCTCGCCGGGAAAACCGGCGATGAAGGTGCTGCGAATCACAATTTCGGGGCAGATTTCGCGCCAGCGCGCAATGCGTTCAAGGTTCTTCTCGCCGCTGGCCGGCCGCTTCATGCGTTTGAGCACATCCGGATGGCTGTGCTGCAACGGTACATCCAGGTAGGGCAGAACCTTGCCGGTGGCCATCAGCGGCAGTACTTCGTCCACACTTGGGTACGGATAAACGTAATGCAAGCGCACCCAGGCACCATACGGCTCGGCGATTTCACCCAGTGCCTGCACCAGTTCCAGCATACGCGTCTTGATGGGCTTGCCATCCCAGAAGCCGGTGCGGTATTTCACATCGACGCCATAGGCCGAGGTGTCCTGGCTGATCACCAGCAATTCCTTCACGCCGCCTTCAAACAGGGCGCGCGCTTCGTTGAGCACGTCGCCGATAGGCCGTGACACCAGGTCGCCGCGCATGGACGGGATGATGCAGAAGGTGCAGCGGTGATTGCAGCCTTCGCTGATCTTCAGGTAGGCGTAATGTTTGGGCGTCAGCTTGATGCCGGCAATGCCAAAGGCATTCGGCACCAGGTCCACGAAAGGATCATGCGGCTTGGGCAGGTTCAGGTGCACCGCGTCCATCACCTCTTGCGTGGCGTGCGGGCCCGTCACCGCCAGCACACTCGGGTGCATCTGGCGCACCAGGTTGCCACCGCCCTCGCCCGCCTTGGCGCCCAGGCAGCCAGTAACGATGACCTTGCCGTTTTCGGCCAGCGCCTCGCCAATGGTGTCCAGGCTTTCCTTGACCGCGTCGTCGATGAAGCCGCAGGTGTTGACGATGACGAGATCCGCACCTTCAAAGGTCTTGGAGGTCTGGTAGCCCTCGGCGCTCAATTGCGTGAGGATCAATTCGGAATCGGTCAGCGCCTTGGGGCAGCCCAGGCTGACAAAGCCAACGCGCGGCGCGGGCTTGGTGTTCACGGAAACAGGGGGGGAAATAACTTCGCTCATGGGGTGTATTGTCTCAGGTCCCTGATTTCTATGGGCTTCTAGGGGCCGCCAGAAATTCAATTGCCGGGATACAGGGCAAGGCGCCCGGAGCGCAGGAACCGGAATGCACTTGGGTGCATGAGGATTCCGAGCACCGCGCAACGCAGCCATGTGCCCGGAAATTGGGTTTATGCGGCTCCTAGCGCTTCAGGCCAAAGGCTTGAAGCATCTGCTCGCTCTGTTTTTGCATTTGCTCCTGCATCTGCGTGAAAACGTTCTTGGATTGCTCCACATAAGTACCCATCATGCCCTGCATCATGGGTGATTGCGCATTCATGAACTGGGCCCACATTTCGGGGCTCAACCCCTTGGACTGCTCGGCCATCTTGACCTGCAGGTCCATGAAGCTCTGCACGTTCTTCTCGAGGTAGGCGCCCATGAAGCTTTGCATCGCATTCCCGTAAAAACGGATGATGTTGGCCAGCACGGCTTCGGTAAACATCGGCGCACCGCCGGTTTCTTCTTCGAGAATGATCTGCAGCAGGATGCTGCGCGTCAGGTCTTCATTGGTCTTGGCATCGCGCACCACAAAATCAGCGCTGTCCATCACCAGCTGGCGGACTTCCGTGAGCGTGATATAGGCCGATGTCTCGGTGTCGTACAGCCGGCGATTCGGGTACTTCTTGATCACTCGTGAAGCCGCAGCCTTGCCGGCAGCCCGGCCGCTTTTGGCACCGGGAGTGCCGTCGGCAGAGGCGTCGCCCTGTAAAGGCGGCGTGCCGGATGACGGGCTGGTGGATTTGCTTTTTGGCACTGATTTCTCCTCTGAATGACGACCGGCGTCGAAACGCCGGGACTCAATACATTCTAGGAATTCTGATGTACTCAATCCCCTTGGTTTACCCTGTGTGCCAGTCCGCATTACAAAGAATGCAGAACCTGGATCAGGAACCGTCGAGGGAATTGGTAGGCGCGATTGGACTCGAACCAACGACCCCCACCATGTCAAGGTGGTGCTCTAACCAGCTGAGCTACGCGCCTAAGGACTGTTCGAAGCTCGTATTGTAGCAAAGCAAAACGGCTATCTTGCTTCGCCCCGAAAATTTGCCGAAAAAAGTCCTGCAGCCGGGTTCAACGTCTCCGCGCGGACCGCACGCCCGGCACCTCGGCCACGACGGCCAGCACCTGGTTAAGCCGGCCCGATTGCGCAACTTCAACGGTGAATGTCATCCACGCCGTGCCGCCGCGGTTGTCCTTGACCGACTGTGTCTGCACACCAATCACATTCATTTTTTCCTTGGCGAATACCTCGGAAATATCGCGCAGCAAGCCCTGCCTGTCCGCCGCCTCCACGGCCACATCCACCGGATACACCGCGCCATCCGCCGTCTTGGGTGCGTTCCATTCAACCTCAATCACGCGGTCGGGGCTGCCGCTGGCCATGTTGCGAAAATTGCTGCAGTCGCTGCGGTGGATGCTGACCCCTTTGCCCTTGGTGACGAAACCTAGGATTTCATCCGGCGGCGCCGGCTTGCAGCATTTGGCCAATTGCGTCAGCAGGGAACCCATGCCGACCACCAAGACGCCGCCGCCACTTTTGGATTTCTGATTCGGCGGGCGCGCTTTTTTTGCCAGTACATAGTCGTCCTGGCTCAACACCGGTTCGGGCGGCCTGAGCATGTTTTCAATCGTGCGCAGTGACAACTCGTCCTTGCCCACTACTTCAAACAAATCATCCGCCGCCTTGAAGCCGAGTTGCACCGCCAGGTCGTCCAGCTTCATGGCGGTCTTGCCCTCGCGCTGAAGCAGTTTTTCCACGGCCTCGCGACCCCGGGCCACGGTTTGCTCCATGGCCAACGCGTTGAACCATGCGCGGACTTTCGACTTTGCACGGTGGCTGCACAAGAAACCGAGCTCGGGGTTAAGCCAGTCGCGCGAAGGTCCGCCTTCCTTCACGGTGATCACTTCCACCGTCTGGCCGTTTTGCAAGGGCGTATTCAGCGGCACCATGACACCGTCAATGCGCGCGCCCCGGCAACGGTGTCCCAGGCTGGTGTGCACGCTGTAAGCAAAATCTACCGTCGTCGCGCCCTGCGGCAACTCCACGATGGCGGCATCGGGCGTCAGAACATAGATACGGTCTTCGAACAGGCCCTGCTTGGCGTCGCGTGCACGCTGGGAGGCCGGGCCCGAGAGATCCCTCTCCCACGCGAGCAGTTGCCGCAGCACGGCGATCTTGGCGTCATATTCGCTGCTGGCCGACACGCCCGCGTAACCCTTGGCACCCGCCTCCTTGTAGGCCCAATGCGCAGCCACGCCGTGCTCGGCATGGTCATGCATGGCCTGCGTGCGCACCTGTATCTCCACCGCCCGCCCGCCATCGTCACGCACTACGGTGTGCAATGACTGGTAGCCATTGGACTTGGGCTTGGCGATGTAGTCGTCAAACTCGCCGTCCACCGGCGTGAAGCGGGAATGCACAAAACCGAGCGCGGCATAACAGCCCTTCACGTCGGCGGCAATCACACGCAAGGCACGGATGTCAAACACCTGCTCGAAGTCGAGCGACTTGCCGCGCATTTTTTTAACGATGCTGTAGATGTGCTTGGGTCGGCCCTGCACCAACGCGGCAATGCCGTTCTGGTTCAGTTCGCGCTCCAGCTGCGCACGCAAGGCCTCCATGAAGCCTTCGCGCTCCACGCGCTTTTCATCCAGCAGGCGGGCTGTCTGCTTGTAGGTATCGGGTTCCAGAAAACGGAAAGCCAGGTCTTCCATTTCCCATTTGATCTGCCAGATGCCCAGGCGGTTGGCCAGCGGCGCAAACACATGCAGGGATTCGTGCGCCAACGGCAAAGGGGCAGGTTGCCGGGTGGCCGCGTAATGGCGCAGGGTTTGAAGCCGCGACGCCAGCCGCAACATCACCACCCGCAAGTCGCGCGAAAACGCCAGCAGCATCTTGCGGACGTTTTCGGTTTGCGCGGCCGGGTCGTCCAGCAGATGCGCCTTGGCATTGGCAGTACGAGCCTGCCGCTGCACCTGCACCAATTTGGTGGTCTCCAGCGCCAGTGCAGCGTAGTTGGCGCCGAAGGCCTTGGTGATGACTTCCTGCGGCTTGTTCAGGTGCTGGCACGCATACACCAGGTAGGTCGCGGCCTGCATGGCTTCCGAACCGCCGATGTTTTTCAGGATGGCAGCCACAGCGTCGGCATGCGCCAGGATGTTTTCACCCGTGTCGTGCGTTTCGCTGGCGATCAGAGGCTCGGCAAACGCCCGGGCACGGGCCAGCGCATGCGGCTGGTCCGGCAGGCTGTCGGCCGTAGCGGTCACGATGGAGGCGTTCGCCCCCTGGGAGGCTGTCGGGCTACCGGGCCCGACCACATTGCTTTTCATGAAACTTCAGTCAAATAGTTGCGAGGCTGGCAGCGCCGCATTGCGGCACTTACCCAGCATTACCCAATTCAATACCCGGGTGCTACCCAAGCAGGAAACCCGACACGGCGGCCACCTGGTCCGCAGCGATCAGCGTGGGCGCATGGCCTACCCCGTCGAACTCCACCAGGCGCGCGCGCGGGCCGCGGGCCGTCATGGCCTGAGCCGTCTGGGAGCTCAGCAAGTCCGACTGCTTGCCGCGGATCACCAGCGTTTCGGCCTTGATATTGTCGTAGAGCTGCCAGAGCACGGCTTCACCCTGGCGCGCGGAGTCCTCGGTCTCCTGCTTGAACGGCACAGCGATGGCCGGGTCGTAATGCAGGCGCCACTTGGCATCGGCGGCGTCCGAGACGCGCCGGAGCATGGGACGCGACAGCGCCAGCCACTGTTCGGGCGTGTGCGGGCCAAAGCTTTGGGAAATCGCCCACATGGCATCGGCCGCTTCCTGCACCGACCCGAAGTGACCGGCCTGCCCCAGATAGGTGCCGATTCGCACGATTGCCTGCCACTGGATGGCCGGCCCGACGTCATTGAGCACCAGGCGGCGCACCGCCGTGGGCAAGGGCAGACCAGGCGTCCCACACACCGCCACGCCGATCAGGCCGCCCATGCTGGTACCCACCCAGTCCAGCGAAACCACAGGCGCCTGCGCGTGCAGCTGGCCCAGCAGCGCCAGCATGTCGGCGGCATAGCCTCGCAGCTGGTAACCCATGGGGTCTTTGAGCCAGTCGCTTTCCCCACGGCCCACCACGTCGGGGCAGACCACGCGAATGCCGTCCGGCGCCTGCTCGCAGAGCGTGCGCGCCAGCACGTCAAAATCGCGGCCCTGCCGCGACAGGCCATGCACGCACACCACAACGTGCGTGCTGTCCGGCTGGCCCCATTGCCAGTACGCCATGCGATGCCCGCCTGCGGCGTCCGGGCAATTTACGTAGTTCAGCGTAGGTTGGGTCATGGTGCGGCAGTTCAATTCAAAGGCTTGATAATTGCTTGAAAAATCGGCGATGCGCAGCCTGCACCGCGCGCTGTTCAGAATCCCAGCTCAACCATCGTAAATCATCCGGAGAAACATCATGCTCAAAGGTAAAACAGCTCTCGTCACCGGCTCGACCAGCGGGATCGGCCTGGGCATCGCCAAGGCGCTGGCAGCGCAAGGCGCCAACATCGTCATTAACGGCTTCGGCGACGTGGACGGCCCCAAGGCCGAGATCGAAGCGCTGGGTGTGCGCGTGGCCTACCACGGCGCCGACATGAGCAAGCCCGCCGACATCGAGGACATGATGCGGTTCGCTGCCGCGCAATTCGGCCAGGTCGACATCCTCGTCAACAATGCCGGCATCCAGCACGTGGCTCGCGTGGAGAACTTCCCGGTCGAAAAATGGGATGCCGTGATCGCCATCAACCTGAGCAGCGCCTTTCATGCCACCCGCCTGGCATTGCCTGCCATGCTGGCTGCCAACGGTGGCAAGGGCTGGGGACGCATCATCAACGTGGCGTCGGTCCACGGCCTCGTGGGCTCTGCCGAAAAATCCGCCTACGTTGCCGCCAAGCACGGCATTGTGGGCCTGACCAAAGTCACCGCCCTCGAAAACGCCACCACAGGCGTGACCTGCAACGCCATCTGCCCCGGCTGGGTGCTGACGCCCCTGGTGCAAAAACAGGTGGACGCCAAAGCCGCGGCTGGCAACATCAGCAACGAAGCCGCCAAGCAGCAACTGCTGGGCGAAAAAGAGCCTTCGCTGCAGTTCACCACGCCCGAAGAGCTGGGCGCGCTGGCGGTGTTTTTCTGCTCGCCCGCAGGCAACAACGTGCGCGGCGTGGCCTGGAACATGGATGGCGGCTGGGCGGCGCAGTAACAGTTTTTACAGCAGCCGGCTGACGTAGTCGCCAATTGCCAGTGAGCTTGTCAGCCCTGGCGATTCAATACCAAAAAGATTGACGAGCCTTGCCACGCCGTGATCACGCGGTCCCTGGATCAGAAAATCTTTGGCAGCCTCATGAGGCGCCTGGATCTTGGGGCGTATGCCCGAATAACCCGGCATGAGCGCACCGTCGGCCAATGCGGGCCAGTACTTGCGTACTTCGGCATAAAAAGCATCGCCGCGCGCCGGGTCCACCACCAGGTCGTCGGGTGAATCGACCCATTGCACATCGGGCCCGAACTTGGCCTGGCCGCCCAGGTCGATGGTCAGGTGCACGCCCAGGCCGGCGGCTTCGGGCACGGGGTAGATCAGGCGGCTGAAGGGCGAACGGCCGGGCAAGGTGAAGTAGTTGCCTTTGGCGTAATGGCTGGGCGGCACATGCTGCGCCGGAAAGCCGGCAAAGCGGCTGGCCAGGTGCTGGGCCTGCAGCCCGGCGGCGTTGACGACGGTCCTGGCTTGCAGTTCCGTACCGTCTTTTGCTATTAAATTAATAGCTGCTTGCGCACACTCCGCATGGGCCAGGGGCGAATTAAGCACCACAAGCCCGCCTGCATTCTCAAGATCGCCCTGCAGCGCCAGCATGAGGCCGTGGCTGTCGACAATACCGGTGCTGGGCGAATGCAGCGCCGCCACGCATTCGAGTTGCGGCTCCATCGCCCGGGCTTCTTCGCGGGTCAACAGTACCAGGTCGTTCACGCCGTTGGCGGCGGCCTTTTCACGGATGGCCTGCAGCTGCGCCACCTGAGCCTCGCTGGTCGCTACGATCAGCTTGCCGCAGCGCTTGTGGCCTATGCCGCGTTCCGCGCAGTAGTCGTACAGCAGGCCCTTGCCTTCTACGCAGAGCCGCGCCTTGAGCGAGCCCTGTGGGTAGTAAATGCCGGCGTGAATCACCTCGCTGTTGCGCGAGCTGGTGCCTGCGCCTATCGCGTCGGCGGCTTCCAGCACCATTACCTCCCTGCCCTGCAAGGCCAGCGCACGCGCCACCGCCAGGCCCACCACGCCTGCACCAATCACCACACAGTCGACCTGGTCCATATCAGACGCCCTCGAAACCTTCAATGACGTTGACGGCATTGGTGCCCAGCGCCGCGGCGGCGTAACCGCCTTCGAGCACAAATACCGTGGGCAACCCCAACTTGCCCAGGCGTTCGCCCAGGCGGATAAAGTCGCCAGGCAGCAGCGCGAATTTGGAGATGGGGTCTTCGGCAAAGGTGTCCAGCCCCAGCGACACCACCAGCGCGTCGGCGCGGTGCTGCTTGATGCGCAGGCATGCCGCTTCCAGCGCCTCAAACCAGCGCAGCACGGTACAACCGGCGGCCAGCGGCAGATTCAGGTTAAAACCTTCGCCCTCGCCCGCTCCGGTTTCGTCGGCATAGCCCAGGTAGAACGGATATTCGGTCAAGGGGTCGCCGTGCAGGCTCACGAAAAGCACATCAGCGCGGTCATAAAAAATGCTTTGTGTCCCGTTGCCGTGGTGGTAGTCCACGTCCAGCACCGCCACGCGCGCGGCGCCACCGTCCCGAAACGCCTGGGCAGCGACTGCAGCGTTGTTCAGGAAGCTGTAGCCTCCCATGAAGTCGGCCCCTGCATGGTGGCCGGGTGGACGGCTGCAGCAGAACACGCCGCGCGCAGCGGACTGGCCGGTCGCCAGCAAAGCGGCAGCGCTGGCGGCGGCATCTGCACCAGCCTTGGCGGCTGTCCAGGTCCCCGCGGAAAGCGGTGACCCGTTGTCCATCGAATAAAGCCCCAGCCGTGCGGTGAAATTGACGGGCTCCACATCGCTGCGCAAAGTACGCACGGGCCAGACAGAGGGAAAAGGCTGCCGCTGGTCGTTGCCCTCTTCAAGCGCCACCCAGTCGCGCCACGCATGCTCGAGAAACGCCAGGTAACGGGCACTGTGCACTTTGGCCAACAGCGTGCGGCTGTCGGCCTGGGGCGTGCGCAGCTCGTGGCCGCGCTCGCTCAGGCGGGCCTTGACGTACTCGGCGCGCGCCGGGGTTTCAAAACACGGCACGCGCTCACCGCGGTAGAACTCGAACGCAGGGGCGTGATCGTGGTGGCTGTCGCTGAAAAAAGTAAGCATGGTGGCGAATGGTTTGGTTCGTTCATGAAAAGGAGGTGATGGTGGTTACCCGAACAGCGCAGCGCGCCGCCATCAAAGTGTGCGCGGGTCGGTCTTCAGCAACACCTCGACCAATGAGCGCAACGTCGCCTTCAGCGGCCCGGCGCCCGGTGTCATCTCCAGCGTGGTTTCGTCCATGTACAGCTTGCGGTTGATCTCCAGCTGGATGCTGTGCCGGTGCCCGGCCGGGTTGCTGTAGCGGCGCACCAGTTCCACGCCTTTGTAGGGGTGGTTGTAGGCCACGCTGTAACCCTGCGCGCGCAGGTGCTCACACACCAGTGTCGACAACGCCTTGCTGGCAGTTGTGCCTTCACGGTCGCCGACCACAAAGTCCGCATGCGCCTCACCAGGAAAATCGGTGGCGCTGCCCGAAGCCACTGCCGGCATGGAGTGGCAATTGATGTGGATGCTGTAGCCGCGCTGCCGCCAGGCGGCATCAATCGCCTGCGCCACGGCGGCGTGGTAGGGCTTCCAGCACTGCTCGATGCGCGCCTGGATTTCCGCCACCCCCAGTTTGCGGTCATACAGCGGCACGCCTTCGTCGGTGGTGCGCCAGATCAGCCCCTTGCCCAGGCGGACCTTGGACATGACCTGGGGATCATCGTCTACCGGTTCGGGCCAGGGCGCTTCCAGCAGGGACACATCCATTTCGGTGGTGTTGCGGTTGGCGTCCAGGTAGCTTCGGGGGAAATGCGCCTCAACCCAATGCGCACCCAATGCCGGCGCAAAGTCATACAGTTTTTCGACATGGGTGTCTTCTGCGCTGCGCAGCACGGCGAGCTCGCAGGCATGCCCGAAATCAGCCGGATACACCGTCCCGCTGTGCGGGGAATCAAGAACCAGCGGAGTGCTTCCGGGCAGGTAGGTAATGGAGGGCATGCACTGACTTTAGCAGCAGCACATTGGCAAACGGACGGTGGCGCCCCAAGGTTCAGCCCTTTCGCAAACTTCCGTTTGTCCTACAGGGTTTTAACTTTTAGCCCCACAACAGCGTGTGGGTGCGGCCCTTAAATTTCACAGCGGAAAGCCCGCTAAACCGCTTTTTCCAAAAGAAAAAGTGCATTCCGAAAATTCATTGATTGAAGGAACCACCATGCCATCATTGACCCGCAAACTCTCCGCAACCGTGCTGGCTGCTGCTGCCCTGGCTGCGGCCGCAGGGGCCAACGCCCAAAGCGGTTCGACATCGTCCAACACCACGTCCAGCAGCAATTATTCGTTTTACGCACCGGGCTCGCGCTATTTCGGCCTGAACGTGGGCAGCTCAGACTTTTCCCTGCCAAGCGGTGCCGGCGGTTTTCCTTCCGACAACAGGGACACGTCGTACAACATCTACGGCGGCAGCTATTTCAACAACAACTTCGGCCTGGAACTGGGCTATACCGATTTCGGCAAGATCAACCGTGGCGGCGGGCAGACCGATGCAGAAGGCATCAACCTGAGCCTGGTCGGCCGTTTGCCAATGAGCAACTCCTTCAATCTGCTGGGCAAGCTGGGGACGACCTATGGACGCAGCCACGTGTCCGCCGCACCTGCGTCCGGCATTGCCACAGGCAGCGAAAGCAATTGGGGCGTGTCGTATGGCCTGGGGGCCGAATGGGCATTCACCCCTACCTTGTCGGCGGTGCTGCAGTGGGACGAACATGACATGAAGTACCCCGGCGGCAGCAAGGAACGCCTCAGTACCACCAGCATAGGCCTGCGTTACCGCTTCTAGGCCGTTTGTGGCGGCGTAGCCACCAGCCCAAAGCCCGCACCTTTCACGGCATGCGGGCTTTTTTCACATTTTCGCTTTTCGCACTCACTATCAATTTCATAGCTGCTTGCGCCCGTTCTTCTTTGCTTTCAAGCATTTTCTTCTTATAAAACCGCGTGCACGTGCGGTGCCAGCATCTCCTGCAACAGCCAGGTTCCGGCACGGCCCAAGGGGCGCTGGCGTGACCATACGGCGTCCACAGGCACCCTGCGCGGCCAGCCGCGCGCATGAAGTTCGACCAGTTTGCCAGCGGCAAAGCGCGCCACCATCCAGCGCGGAATGGCCGCCCATCCAAAACCCAACACCGCCATTTCCAGCAGCATGAGATAGCTGGGAGCGGACCAGGCGCGGCGCGACTGGCGCGCCCCATGTGAGCCCCGGACTCCCTGCGCACCCTGCTCCATCTCTATATAGGTATCCAGCCGCAGCTCCCTGAAATTGACCAGAACGTCGGGCGTGATGTCTTTCATGCTGGCCAATGGGTGGGCGGCCGCCACAAACAGGGTGATTTCAGACTGCTCGGCAATCGTGGCCGAACCGATGTCCGGCGGATAAGCGCCCTGGGCTGCTACCACGCCAATGTTTGCCCGCCCTGTTTGCACCAGCGACACCAGGTCGCCGTGTTCGGCAATCAGGCACTCAAACTCCAGGTCGGGAAAGCTTTTCTCAAAAGCCGAAAGCATTTCTTCAAACCGGTCTGACTGGTAGGTGTCCGACCAGACCACGCTGAGCCTGGGCTCAAGGCCGCCCCCAAGCTGGCTGGCAGCGCGGTCAAGCCGGTCACTGGCAGCGAGGATTTCCTGCACCTTGCCCAGCATGACCCGTCCGTGTTCCGTCAGTGCCGGCTTTCGGCTGCTCCGGTCAAACAGGTTCAGGCCAAGGTCGATTTCCAGGTTGGCAATCGCACTGCTCACCGTCGACTGGCTTTTGCCCAGTTTGCGGGCCGCAGCCGAGAACGAACCCAGGGTCGCAGCCTCTGCAAAAGCGGTCAAGGCTTCCGGGGAATGGCGCATGGCAGTCTTCCATCTATTTTTTCGATGATTATTGATTTTAATGTATTCGAAATAGCGATGAAAATACAGTCATGACAGTAAGGCATCTCGCCTCAACGGTCGATAAATCATCTAGAACGCGCATCATGAGCCTCCAAAAATCCCTGAAAGAACGGTTTTTCCACGCCCTCGGCTTTGAAATCCTGGCCATCGCCATCTGCGCACCACTAGGCGCCTGGCTACTCGGCTATTCGCTGGCGCACATGGGCCTGCTGACCCTGATGGTTTCGCTGATGGCGATGAGCTGGAACATGGTGTTCAACGCCCTGTTTGACCGGGCGCAGCGCCGCATGGGCTTTCAGCGCACGCTGGCGGCGCGTGCCGTGCATGCTGTGCTGTTTGAAATCGGCCTGATCATCGCGGTGGTTCCGCTGGCGGCCTGGTGGCTGGACATCGGCCTGTGGGAAGCCTTTGTACTGGACATTGCGATCGTGCTGTTCTTCCTGCCCTATACCTTCTGCTTTAACTGGGCTTACGACCATGTCCGCTCACGGGTGGTGGCGCGCCACGCGCGCAAAGCCCAGCTGGCCAGCCGCACGGCCGGCGGGCAGCAGCCGGCGCCCGCGCTGCTTTGTGCAGCGCCTGCCGCCGGCAAGTGCCTTACTTCATCTGCACAGAGCCCGACACGATGACCAATACCGTGCTCTTGCCGGCTTCCACAGGCACTGATGCATCGGCCATTTCGGCCTTGGCCGACATCGCCATCATGCGGGGACGCGGTGGAGAGCCCTGGTCGTTGGCATTCACCGAGACTTCGCGCAGCGAGTAGCCGGCAAAACCAAAACTGCGCGCCACCTCACTGGCCTTGGCCTTGAAACGCTCAATTGCGAGCGCCTGGGCCTCGCCCTCGACTTTGGCGCGCTGCTCGCGGCTCAATGCAAAACTGACGTTGCCCATGGTCAGGGTCTGGATCTTGCCCGCCGTGCTGGTGATGCGCGGGAAGTCCTTGCCTTCCAGCACCAGTTCGGTGGAGCCCTGCCAGCCATTGATCTTGCCGTCCTTGCCATAGCGCGGATACAGGCTGAAATTCCCGGTGCGCACCTCCATCTGGCCGGGCGCCGCCGCCTGCTTGGCCTGGGTCAGCGCAGTCTCAAGCGCCTGCCTGAGCTGGCTTTGCACGACGCCCGCGTCAGCACCATCACGGGTTGTGGTCAATGAAATCGACAACAGGTCCTGCTGCACCTCCACCGAGCCACTGACCGATAACTGGGCCACGTTCTGCAGGGATTCGTGGAAGTTGGTCTGGGCCATGGCATGGCTACCCAGCACTGCGCCTGCCAACAGGACACACAAAGCGATCGATTTTGGAGCTCGCATCGGAATTACCTTTCGGGGTGGTGAATTTCAGCCGCTTCTGGCTAAAAAAGACAAGCGTGAAATGGAGGGGGAAATCATGGTGAACATCCGGAACGCTGCAAATCAAGCAGCCTGTTCACCGCAAGTAACCAGGCGCATTCGCCCGGCATTGCTCTTACAAGGGCCCGCCAGCGCGGTGCCCAGGGAGCGGCCGCTTATTTTTACATGTGTTTTTTCAATCGAATGTAGGCGCATTGCCATAGTCAACACGCACACTTGCATGTGGCCGCAACTTTTGTAACAGTGTGTCAAACCGACTGAAAAATGCGACATCCCGCCTTTTCAGCCTTCAAAATGGCTCTGTTACAAATTACCAGATGACTATGACCCAAGCTCAACCCAACGCCCGTGCCGACAAAATCCTGATCCTTGATGACGATGCCCGCATTCGCGACCTGTTGCGCCGCTACCTGGCCCAGGAAGGTTTTGAGGTCATCCTCGCCGAAGACAGCAAAGCGCTGAACCGCATCATGCTGCGCGACGCCGTCGACCTGATCGTCCTGGATTTGATGATGCCTGGCGAAGACGGCCTTTCCATCTGCCGCCGCCTGCGCGCCGCCAATGACCGTACGCCCATCATCATGCTGACCGCCAAAGGCGAGGACGTGGACCGCATTGTCGGCCTCGAGGTCGGCGCCGACGATTACCTGGCAAAACCGTTCAATCCCCGTGAATTGCTCGCCCGCATCCACGCCGTGCTGCGCCGCCGGCCGACGGCTGAAGTGCCGGGTGCGCCGTCCAGCGACCAGGAAGTGATTACCTTTGGGCCGTTTTCCTTCGATATGGGCTTGCGCACCCTGCACAAGAACGGCGAAGAGCTGCCGCTGACCACCGGCGAATTCGCCATGCTGAAAACCCTGGTGCGCCACCCGCGGCAGCCGCTGTCCCGCGAAAAACTGGCACAGCTGGCACGCGGACGCGAATTCGAGCCCTTTGACCGCAGCCTGGACGTGCAGGTGTCGCGTTTGCGCAAACTGATCGAAGTGGACGCTGCGGTGCCCCGCTACATCCAGACGGTCTGGGGTATCGGCTACGTGTTTGTGCCGGACGGAACGAACTAGCCCCCACGCTTTTCACTGCGCCTTCGGCTTCGTGTAATGCGCTGCCCCCCGAGGGGGCCACCCGCCTGCAGTCCGGCAAAGCCGGCCCTGCGGCTCATGCTGGTAAAAGACTCCTTCCGCTGGTCCTGCCCGCTGAACTCTTCAACCCAGCATGAGCCGCGGAACTGGCTTTGCCAGGCCGCAGGCGGGCGGCCCCCTCGGGGGGCAGGGAGCTACACAAAGTGAGCGACCGTGGGGGCAAGTATGGCGGGCCTGCAACAGGCGGCAACAGCTTGACTGCGGTAGCGCGGGCTTATCGTGCTAACGTCCATTGATCACAGCGCTCGCGCCCACGTACCCCACTTCCTTATGGACGCTACCAACCCAGTTCCGCTCGAAACCGCCCCGGCCCCGCTGGAAATGCGCCCGCGCAGGGGTTTCAGCCTGTTCTGGCGGACCTTCTTTTTCCTGGCGCTACTGCTGTTCGGCTCCATCGTTGCCTGGCTGCAGACCTTCCGGGCACTCGAATCCGAGCCGCGGGCCATCCAGAGTGCGCAGCAGCTGGCCTCGCTGGTCAATCTCAGCCGCGCCGCGCTCCGGTATTCCGACTCCATCGCCCGCGTATCGCTGATCAAGACCCTGGCGGACGAGGAGCGCGTACGCATTACGCCGAGGGAACCCAAGGACAAGTTCGAATTGTTCGAGAGCGACGAGTTGGGCGAGCGCACCGCCGAAGAACTCAAGGCGCGGCTGGGCAACGGCACGGTGGTGGCCAGCAGCGTCAACGGCCAGAAGGGCCTGTGGGTGGGCTTTACCATCGACGGCGATGCGTACTGGCTGCTCACAGACCCTTCCAAGATCGGGCCCTCGCGCAACAGCACCTGGATCATCTGGCTCATCACGGCGGCAGCGCTGTCGCTGGCCGGGGCAGCCTTTATTGCCCGCCTGATCAACCGGCCGCTCAAGCAGCTGTCGTTCGCGGCCAGCCGGATGCGGGACGGCGACTTCGATGCCAGCCTGCTCGATGAAAAAGTGGCGACCAGTGAAATCCGTGAGGTCAACATCGGCTTTAACCGCATGGCCGAGCAGCTGTCCAAAATCGAGCAGGACCGGGTCATCATGCTGGCGGGGATTTCCCATGACCTGCGCACCCCGCTGGCCCGGCTGCGCCTGGAAACCGAGATGAGCGTCACTGACATGGATGCACGCGAGCACATGGCGGCCGACATTACCCAGCTGGACGCCATCATCGACAAATTCCTTGACTACGCACGGCCCGAGCCACCGCGGCTGGAGCGGGTGTCACTCAATGCGGTGGTCGATGCCGCCGTATACGCCATCGCCGACTATGAAGACATGCGGGTCACGGTGACCATCCCGGACGACATGGCGGTGCTGGCCGACGAGGTCGAGTTGTCGCGCGTGATTTCAAACCTGCTGGAAAATGCCAGGCGCTACGGCAAGACACCTGAAACCGGCATTGCCTTGGTTGATATTGCGGCCAAAGGCCGTGACCAGTGGGTGCTGATCAAGGTACGGGATCACGGCATGGGCGTGGCGCCCGAGACCTTGTCCAAGCTCACCCGCCCGTTTTTCCGGGGAGACGCCGCACGCACGGCCGCTACCGGCGCGGGCCTGGGTCTCGCGATTGTCGAAAAGACGATTCACCGCATGGGCGGTGTGTTTGGCCTGGCCAACACAGGCTCCGGTGGGCTCGCCGCGCATATCAAGCTGCGCAGGAGCTGATTCCCCTTGCGGACGGTTGCCCGGCTCCGCAGCCGGCCTCAAAGAGAAATCACCCCTCCGACCAGGCAGGCCGTGCGCGATCAGCTATCAAAACGATAGCACTAAAAAAGCAGAACAACAGCCCGGGCTTCCATGCTCAGGCCCTGTCCTACCGGGCCGAGCTTTTCGGCGGTCTTGGCCTTGACGTTCACCTGTCCCACTTCCAGCGCCAGCACTTCTGCGATGCGCGTGCGCATTGCCGCAATGTAAGGCGCAAGTTTGGGCGCCTGCGCAATGACTGTGCTGTCGATGTTGCCGATCTTGTGGCCACGCTCTGCCAGCAAGCGCCCGACCTCCGCCAGCAAGACGGTCGAATCAGCGCCCTTGAAGCGCGCGTCGGTGTCCGGAAAATGCGAGCCGATGTCGCCCAGCCCGGCAGCGCCCAGCAACGCATCGGTGATGGCGTGCAACAGCACATCGGCGTCCGAATGGCCAAGCAGGCCGACGGTGTGGGGAATGTCCACACCACCGATGATGAGCTTGCGCCCAGGCACCAACGCGTGGGTGTCCCAGCCTTCACCGATTCGAAAATTCACGAGGGACATGGATGAGGGCTTTCATAAGATGGTTTGAATAGTCAGGCGGCATTCAAGGGCTGCCGGCAAAACCAGCCACTTCGCCGCTGCGTCTGCGCTGCCAGAGAATCGCTTCCGCCAGAGCGAAATCTTCCGGATAGGTCACCTTGAAGTTCTGCGCACTGCCGTTGACCAGCCTGGGCGATACGCCCATTGCTTCCATGGCGCTGGATTCATCGGTGACAGCGTCTCCTGTGTGCTCCAGCGCATCGATCAGCGCGCCGATACGAAACATTTGCGGCGTTTGCGCCAGCCATTTGTCGCTACGGTCCACAGTGGCGGCCACGCGGCCGTCCCGTTCGGTTTTAAGCGTGTCCGGCAGCTTTTGAGCCAGCAGGCCGCCCACAGCGTCATTGCGGCATTCATGGATCAGGGCCTTGATCTGCCCGGCTGTGACCAGGCAGCGCGCCGCATCGTGCACCAGCACCCAGTCGGTCAGGGCCGCGCCGTCGGGTCGCCGCGCCACCATCGCCTTGAGGCCGTTCAGCACCGTGGCCGCACGGGTCAGTCCGCCGCCAACCCACAGGGTTTCGTTCGTGTTGCCGAAATCGGGAAACACCTTCAAAAAATCGTCATCCGACGGGGAAATGACCACCCACAAACCGGCGAAAGTGCCTGGAAGCGCCCGAAATGCCTCTACGGTATGGCGGACCATAGGGATGCCGTCAATCACCTGGTATTGCTTGGCTTGAGGCGTTCCGGCCCGGCTACCTTGCCCCGCACAGGGAATCAGCACAAAAAAACGGGGTTCGGAACGGTTATTGGCGGGGCTTGTCGTCATAACTTCATCATAGATTCTAAAATCGATGCCTGAACGCATGCAGGCACCCCACTCCGGATGGTTTGGGGTGTCTGGCTTTTGTCGTTTGAATTTTGGCCTTTCCTGCCTTCCTCTTTCCTGATTGTTTGAAACGACACACTCGCCAGCGCACCGATCAATGCACCTACCCTCACTCGTCACCGGCAAACGCTACACCCTGCCCCAGCCCGCCGGTTCTGCCGATGCCCTGCTGCTGGCACGCCTGGGCATCCGCGAGAAAGCCGCCGGCAAGCTCACCGCCATCATCACGTCAGACGCCACCACGGCCCAGCGCCTGATGGACGAGATCGCTTTTTTTGCGCCTGACCTGCGCTGCGCGCTGTTCCCCGACTGGGAAACCCTGCCTTACGACACCTTCTCGCCGCACCAGGATTTGATCAGCGAGCGCCTGGCCACGCTGTGGCGAATCCAGCAGCGCGACAAGGAAACCGGCGCCGACGTCGTCATCGTGCCGGCCACCACGGCGCTGTACCGCCTTGCGCCGCCCAGCTTCCTGGCGGGCTACACCTTTCAGTTCAAGGTCAAACAAAAGCTTGACGAAACGCGGCTCAAAGCCCAGCTCACATTAGCGGGCTACAGCCATGTGACGCAAGTGGTGAGCCCCGGCGAATACGCGGTGCGCGGTGGTTTGATCGACCTCTTCCCCATGGGCAGCCCGGTGCCCTACCGCGTTGACCTGTTTGACGACGAGATCGACAGCATCCGCACCTTTGACCCCGACAGCCAGCGCAGCCTCTACCCCGTACCCGAGGTGCGCCTGCTGCCCGGCCGCGAGTTCCCGATGGACGACGAAGCGCGCGCCCGGTTCCGCAGCCGCTGGCGCGAATTGCTGGACGGCGACCCGACCAAAAGCCGCATCTACAAAGACATGGGCAACGGCGTAGCCACCGCCGGCATCGAGTACTACCTGCCGCTTTTCTTTGAAGAAACGGCCACGGTGTTCGACTACCTGGGCGAAAGTGCCACTGTGGTGTTGCACGGCGACCTGGAGCCGGCCTTCCAGCGCTTCTGGCAAGACACCAAAGACCGCTACCGCCTGGTGCGCGACGCGCCCGACCGCCCGGCACTGCCGCCGGAGTCACTGTTTCTGGGCACCGAGCAGTTTTACGCTCGCGCCAATGACTACGCGCAACTGGCCATACGCGCCACGGTCGAAGACGTGGCCGACAACGCGCAGTTTCAAAAACTCGGCGAAATGGCCGTGGTGCGTGGCGCCGAAGACCCGCTGGCCAAATTCAAGGGCCACGTACGCAACACGGCCCACCGGGTGCTGGTGCTGGCCGAAAGCGACGGCCGGCGCGAAAGCCTGCTGGACTTCCTGCGCGCCAGCAGCGTCAGTCCGCCGGCGTTTGATTCGCTTGAAGACTTCCAGACCAGCGACGAAAAACTCGGCATCGCCACAGCGGCGCTGAACACCGGTTTCAGCTGGCTTGAAGAAGGCATTGACTTCATCACCGAGACCGAGCTGTTTGCCGCGGGCGCCACCGTGCGCCGCCGCAACAAAAAGCAGGAACAGGTCAGCGACGTTGAAGCGCTTATCAAGGACTTGTCGGAACTCAACGTGGGCGACCCGGTGGTGCACAGCGCCCACGGCATTGGCCGCTACCGCGGCCTCATCAACATGGACCTGGGCCAGGGCACCAATGCCGACGGCACGCCGCTGCTGCAGGAGTTTTTGCACCTCGAATATGCCGACAGCGCCACACTGTACGTGCCCGTCAGCCAGCTGCACCTGATCAGCCGCTATACCGGCGTCAGCGCCGAAGAAGCCCCGCTGCACAGGCTGGGCAGCGGCCAGTGGGAAAAAGCCAAACGCAAGGCCGCTGAGCAGATCCGCGACTCGGCCGCCGAGCTGCTCAACATCTACGCCCGCCGCGCCGCGCGCGAAGGCCATGCTTTCCGCTATTCGCCCGGCGACTACGAAACCTTTGCCAACGACTTCGGCTTTGAAGAAACCGCCGACCAGCGCGCCGCCATCCATGCGGTGATCCAGGACATGATCAGCCCGCGGCCCATGGACCGCCTGGTCTGCGGCGACGTGGGTTTCGGCAAAACGGAAGTGGCCCTGCGCGCAGCCTTTATCGCCGTCACCGGCGGGCGGCAGGTCGCCCTGCTGGCGCCCACCACGCTGCTGGCCGAGCAGCACTACCAGACGCTGGTGGACCGCTTTGCCAAGTGGCCGGTGAAGATTGCCGAGATGAGCCGCTTCCGCTCGGGCAAAGAGATTACCGCCGCCATCAAGGGCCTGGCCGACGGTACGGTCGACATCGTGGTCGGCACGCACAAGCTGCTCAGCCAGGACGTGAAGTTCGAGCGCCTGGGCCTGCTCATCATCGATGAAGAGCACCGCTTTGGCGTGCGCCACAAAGAAGCCATGAAGGCCATGCGCGCCGAGGTCGATGTGCTGACGCTGACCGCCACGCCGATCCCGCGCACGCTGGGCATGGCGCTTGAAGGCCTGCGCGACCTGAGCGTGATCGCCACTGCGCCGCAGCGGCGCCTGGCCATCAAGACCTTTGTGCGCAGCGAAAACAACGGCGTGATCCGGGAAGCAGTGCTGCGCGAGTTGAAACGCGGCGGCCAGGTCTACTTCCTGCACAACGAGGTCGAGACCATCCAGAACCGCCGCGAAAAGCTCGAAGAGATACTGCCTGAAGCGCGAATCGCAGTGGCGCACGGCCAGATGCCCGAGCGCGAGCTTGAGCGCGTGATGAAGGACTTCATCGCCCAACGCTACAACCTGCTGCTGTGCTCGACCATCATCGAAACCGGCATCGACGTGCCGACCGCCAACACCATCGTGATGAGCCGTGCCGACAAGTTCGGCCTGGCACAGCTGCACCAGCTGCGCGGCCGCGTGGGCCGCAGCCACCATCAGGCCTACGCCTATTTGATGGTGCCCGACATCGAGGGCCTGACCAAGCAGGCCGGCCAGCGGCTCGAAGCCATCCAGCAGATGGAAGAACTCGGCTCGGGCTTTTACCTGGCCATGCACGACCTGGAAATCCGCGGCACCGGCGAAGTGCTGGGTGAAAACCAGAGCGGCAACATGCTCGAAGTCGGCTTTCAGCTCTACAACGAGATGCTCAGCGAAGCCGTGGCCTCGCTCAAGGCCGGGCGCGAGCCGGACCTGCTGTCACCGCTGAGCGTGACCACCGAGATCAACCTGCACGCCCCCGCCCTGCTGCCCAACGACTACTGCGGCGACGTGCACCTGCGCCTGTCCTTCTACAAAAAATTGGCCACCGCGAAAAACACCGACCAGATCGATGCGCTGCTGGAGGAAATTGTCGACCGCTTCGGCAAGCTACCGCCGCAGGCACAGACACTCATCGACGTGCACCGCCTGCGCGTGATTGCCCGTCCCTACGGCGTGGTCAAGGTCGATGCCGCGCCCGGCGGCATCAACATCACCTTCAAGAAAGACCCGCCCATCGATTCGATGGCCATCATGCACCTCATCCAGAAGAACCGGCACATCAAGCTGGCCGGCAACGACAAGCTGCGTATCGAGCGCGAGCTCCCCGAACCCAAAGACCGCGCGCAAATGGTGCGCGACATCCTGCGCTCTCTCGGTCAACCCAAAACCCCCTCCACCACAGAAGCAACGCCCGCATGACCCCCGCTGAAATCTCCCCCGGCCTCGTCGTCAACGTCTCTACGCCAGACCTCAAGCTCAGCAATTTCAGGCTGATCGCCTTTGACATGGATTCCACGCTCATCAATATCGAGTGTGTGGACGAAATCGCCGACGCTGCGGGCCGCAAGGCCGAGGTAGCCGCCATCACCGAAGCCGCCATGCGCGGCGAGATCACCGACTACAAGGAAAGCCTGCGCCAGCGCGTGGCCTTGCTCAAGGGCGTGAGCGTGGCCAGCATGGAACAGGTCTACCACGAGCGCCTCAAGCTCAACCCCGGGGCCGCCGAGCTGGTGCACGCATGCAAAGAGGCCGGCATGAAAGTGCTGCTGGTCAGCGGCGGCTTCACCTTTTTTACCGATCGCGTGCGTGACGAGCTCGGCATCGACTACACACGCTCCAACGTGCTGGAGATGAAAGACGGCTTTCTCACCGGCAAGATGGTCGACCAGCCCTGGGGCGACATCTGCGACGGCGAAGAGAAGCGCAAGATGCTGATTGAGACCTGCGGCAATCTTGGCATCAACCCGCTTGAGGCGATCGCCATGGGCGACGGCGCCAACGACCTGCCCATGATGGGCGTGGCCGGCCTCTCGGTGGCCTATCACGCCAAGCCGCGCGTACGCGAGCAGGCCATGGTGGCCATCAATGAAGGCGGCCTGGACCGCCTGCTGGAGCTCTTCAGCTGAAGCCCCGGTGTTGCCGGCATCACAGCCGGCGCATCAATCACTCCGAAATAAGTCAACGATCCCACAGCCATAACACCTTATAAGCAGACACCTGAACCAAAGACAAACGACATCCATGGGTTTTTTCAAACGATTCGAAAGCCAGCTTCCCGCCTACCCTGACGCTGACCCTTCCTTGCCGCCCAAGGGTTTCATGGCCTTTCTGTGGGCCTGCACCGAAGGCGCACGCAGCTACATCCTTCAGCTGGCGCTGCTCTCGGCGGTCATGGCGGTTTTTGAGGCCTTGCTGTTCGCCATGCTGGGCCGCATCGTCGACTGGCTGGGCGCGACGGCGCCCGCCAACCTGTGGGTCGAGCACGGCAACGCACTGGGCTGGCTCGCCTTCATCGTGGTGGCCAGCATCGCCGCCGTGGCGCTGCAGACCACCGTGAAGCACCAGACGCTGGCCATCAACTTCCCGATGCGGCTGCGCTGGAACTTTCACCGCCTGATGCTGGGGCAAAGCATGTCGTTCTACCAGGACGAATTCGCCGGCCGGCTGACCACCAAGGTCATGCAGACCGCACTGGCGGTGCGCGACACGCTCTTCGTGCTGGCCGACGTGCTGGTGGCCATGGGCGTCTACATCGCCACCATGACGGTTCTGGCCGCCGCCTTCGACACGAAACTGGTAGCGCCCTTCCTGGTCTGGCTGGCGCTCTACATCGCGAGCCTCTATTACTTCGTGCCGCGGCTGGGCCGCATCGGCAAGCAGCAGGCCGACGCCCGGTCGCTGATGACAGGCCGCATCACCGACGCCTATACCAACATCACCACCGTCAAGCTGTTCTCGCACACCCGGCGCGAGGCCGGCTTCGCGCGCGACGCGATGAGCGAGTTCATGAAGACCGGCTACACCCAGATGCGCCTGGTCAGCGCGTTCGAGATCGTCAACCACACGCTCAGCATGGGCCTGATCCTCGGCATGGCCGGCACGTCGTTATGGCTCTGGCACCTGGGCCAGGTCGGCGCGGGTGCGGTGGCCGCGGCCACTGCCATGGCGCTGCGCCTGCAGGGCATGTCGCACTGGATCATGTGGGAGACCACCAGCCTTTTCGAAAGCGTGGGCACCGTGCAGGACGGCATCAACACGCTTTCGCGGCCGCACACCATCGTGGACGCGCCCAATGCGGCCGCACTGGACGTGCCGCGCGGCGAAGTGCGCTTTGAAGCCGTGAACTTCAGCTACGGCAAGAACAAGCCGGTCATCGACCAGCTGACGTTAACCGTCAGGCCCGGCGAAAAGATAGGCCTGATCGGACGCTCCGGCGCAGGCAAATCGACGCTGGTCAACCTGCTGCTGCGGTTTTATGACCTCGACGGCGGGCGCATCCTGATCGACGGCCAGGACATTGCCACCGTGACGCAGGACAGCCTGCGCAGCCACATCGGCATGGTGACGCAAGACACCTCGCTGCTGCACCGTTCGGTGCGCGACAACATCACCTACAGCCGCCCCGGCGCCACGGACGACGACATGCGCCTGGCCGCGCGGCGTGCCGAGGCCGACACCTTCATCGCCGACCTGACCGACCCGCACGGCCGCCACGGCTACGACGCCCACGTGGGCGAGCGCGGCGTGAAGCTTTCAGGCGGGCAGCGCCAGCGCATCGCGATTGCGCGTGTGATGCTCAAGGACGCGCCCATCCTGCTACTGGACGAAGCCACCAGCGCGCTCGACTCCGAAGTGGAAGTCGCCATCCAGAGCAGCCTGAACACCCTGATGCAGGGCAAGACGGTAATTGCGATTGCCCACCGCCTCTCGACCATCGCCGCGATGGACCGGCTGATCGTGCTCGACCAGGGGCGCATCGTCGAAGAAGGCGACCACCGCAGCCTGCTGGCCAACGGCGGCCTGTATGCACGGCTCTGGGCGCACCAAAGCGGTGGCTTCCTCAGCGACAACCTGGAAGAAGAAGAGCTGGCGGCTTGACGCTGCTGGCCGCGCCGGGTGCCCGCGCCTTAGGTACTCATCTGGGCGGGCACTCGTTTGCTATTGTTTTAATAGCTGCCCGCGCATGTAATGAAAGGGCTAGAGCCCGATTTTGCTTACGAAAAAGCCTCAAAATACCTGAACCCGGAGCCTGCTGCACTCATGCCGGATTCAGGCTTTCTCGACCACCGGGCGCCCCGCCTGCACCGCAAACTGCGCCAGTGTTTGCACACCACTGTCGGCACGCGTCACGTCGCTCACCACGCGCAAGGTGGTGGTCAGCTTGCGCGGGGTCAGTTCCACCACGCCGTAGCCTTTGCGTTCTGAGTCCGCAAATACAAAGTGCGGGTTCTCGGCGAGGTAGTCCGGAATTTTCGCGTTGCCGGCAGAGCGGGACGTGATGCTGGTGCCGCAAAACTCGGTGCCCACGGACGGGCTGGAAGTATCCGCGTAGTCGGCCTTGATGTGGCCAACCCAGTTTTCATGCACATCGCCGCCCAGGATGACCGGATTCGCAACGGCGTGCTTGCGCAGCGAATCCGTGAAGCGTGTACGCGCCGCTGCATAACCGTCCCAGCCGTCGTTCCAGAAAACCTGCTCAGGCCCACGGCGAAAGTCGCGCTGGCCAAAAAGCGATTGCTGGCCGACCACGTTCCAGCCGCTATCCTTGCTGGCGGCCCGGCCCCATTCGGCGTCCAGCCAGCTTTCCTGCTGCGAACCCAGCATGCTGCGGGCCGGATCCTTCCACGCAGCGCAGGTGGCGGGGCTCAGTGTGCTGGAGCCGGTTTTCCCGTCACGCGTGCAGGCCTGCGCATCCTTGTATTGGCGGGCGTCGAGCATGTAGAGCGAGGCCAGGCGGCCGTAGGGAACGCGCTGGTAAATGCGCATTTCAGCGCCGCTTGCCAGGCCGGCCACGGCCCGCGTCAGCGCCGAAGCGCGCACGGGCATGTGTTCATAAAACGCCTGGTAAGCGGCAGCGCGGCGGGCGGCAAAGTCCGGCGCCGGCGGCCCGCTGTTGCCGGGTGTGGCGCCCGCGTAGTCGTTTTGCACCTCGTGGTCGTCCCAGGTCACCATCCACGGGCAGGCTGCGTGCATGGCCTGCAGGTCGGCATCGCCCTTGTGCAAGGCATAGCGCTGGCGGTAGTCGTCCAGCGTGAGCACCCAGCCGCCCGTGGGCACACGCACCGGCTGGCCGGCGTTGGGGTACTCGTAGATGTAGTCGCCCAGGAAGAGCACGAGATCAAGCTCTTCAGCAAGCATATGGCGGTAGGCGCTGTAGTAGCCGTGTTCCCAGCGTTGGCAAGAGGCATAGGCCAGCCGCAGCCGCCCCACAGCGGCATCGGGTGCCGGAAAGGTGCGGGTGCGGCCGGTGGCGCTTACCGCCTCGCCCACCGCAAAGCGGTAGAAATACCAGCGATCGGCCTCCAGGCCCTGCACTTCCACATGCACCGAGTGGGCCAGACCGGGTACAGCATGGGTCTGGCCGGCTTGCACGATGCGCGAAAAATGATCGTCGTGCGCAATCTCCCATCGTACGGCCACCGGCGCCGGCTGCAAGCGCATGGCCGCATCATTGTCCAGAAGCAGCCGCGTCCAGAGCACCACCGAGTCATGGGTGGGTGAGCCGCTGGCCACGCCCAGCGTGAAAGGATTGCCGGTCAGCCGTTGCTGGGCCGATGCCCTGGGTGGCAGGTAAAAACCAGCACCCGCCGCCGCCAGCGACTGAAGCAACCGGCGCCTGTGGATTACGGGAGTCATGTGGATCGCTCAGTGCCTGGCTGGCAGGCGCACGATGAACGTGGTTCCCGAGCCGGCGCTGCTGTGCACATCGATGGTGCCGCCGTGGATGTCGACCGCGTTGCGCACAATCGCCAGGCCCAGGCCGGTGCCCTGGATGGTGCCCACGTTACTGGCGCGGTGAAAAGATTCGAACAGGTGCGGCAACTCGTCCTCTGGAATACCGATGCCCTCGTCCGCCACCTCCATGACGGTCATGTCCTGATCGATGCTCACGGTGAACCGCACAAGACCGCCCAGCGGCGAGTACTTGACCGCATTGGAGAGCAGGTTGCTGAAGATGTGGCGCAGGAGCTTCTCGTCGTACAGGCCTTCTCCCGCCCCGGCGGAATAATCCAGCTGCAACTCGCACAGGCTGTCCGGTTGCTGGGTGCGCGCCTCTTCCACCAATTGATGGCACAGCCTGTGCAGGTCCAGCGGATGCGGTTCAAACTCCAGCATCTGGGCATCGGCCTTGCCCAGCAGCAGCACGCGGTCCAACATGCCCGTCATGCGTTTCACGCCGGCAGCAATGCTGTCCAGAATCTCCAGTTTTTCCGACTCAGGCAAGCGGCTGCCGTAATGCCTGAGCAATTCCTCGGCGGAAAGAATGCCAGACAGCGGTGTACGGAACTCATGGCTGGTCATGGCCACGAAGCGGGTGCGCAGTTCATTGAGCGCCTTTTGCTGCTCAAGGGCCTCGCGTGTGTCTTCCTCTGATTTCTTGCGTTCGGTGATGTCAAGAAACGCCCAGATCACACCTGAATCAGGGTCATGGGGCTGAACACAACTGCCGGCCATCTGCACCCAGAAGAGCTGTCCGTCCCGCCTTCTGAGCTGGCGTTCATTGATATAACTGCCGGTGGCAATCAGCATCTCACGCGCTTCCTTGCCGAACTGCTCCCAGGTGGCAAGGTCGGGATGGATATAGCTGGAAGACTGCCCCATCAGTTCTTCGCGCGGGCCGCCGATCATCTGGGCGAATTTCTCGTTGACCCACTCATGGCGCCGGTTCACCGACAGCACAATACCCACCAGCGCACTGTTAAGAATGGCTTCGCGCTCCGAGGAGGTGCGCAGCAGCTTGGCCTCCAGTTCCTTGCGCTGCGTGATGTTGATGATCACCCATACCGTGCCCTGCGAAAGGTCGCGTTCGGCAACGGACTTGCCCGACAGCGACACCCAGATCAAGGTGCCGTCAAACTGCCGGACCTGGATCTCGCCTTCGTAGTTTTCACCGCGGCTCACGCAGGCGGCCACTTCACCGCCCACCTGCAGGTACTGCTCACGCGACAGGTAAAACGGCTCCATCGAAGTCAACGGATTGCTGCCTGCACCGAATACTTTGAGCATGGCCTGGTTGGCCCAGCGAAAGCGGCCATCCGGTGTCAGGAAGGCAATGCCCACAATGGAATTTTCCAGGATCATTTCGCGCTCTTTCAGCAGGGTGCGAAAATTTTCCTGGGAAACGCTCAAGGCCTCCACCATGGATTGCTCAGCCATGATGCGGGCTTGGGCCTGCTCTTTTTCCTGCCGTGT
Organism: Polaromonas sp. P1_F1; assembly: GCF_056405795.1. NCBI lineage: Bacteria > Pseudomonadati > Pseudomonadota > Betaproteobacteria > Burkholderiales > Comamonadaceae > Polaromonas > Polaromonas sp. P1_F1. Next base: position 493,183 of record NZ_JBFUBJ010000002.1, on the reverse strand, counting down.
GACGTTGATGCGGTCCGCCAGCGCAAACGACAGCACCACCATTTCCAGCGCCGACCCGATCAGCAGCGAATTGGCCGTGAGCACATTCGACGGCAGGACACCCGTGTTGTGCAACGCCAGCGTCACCACACCCACCAGCAGCAAGGCCCAGGCCGCCAGGAAATACCGGGCCCCGGGATGCCCCATGCGCACGCTCAGCAAACCCACCGCGACCAGCGTGGTGACACTGAGAACCGCCAGCACGGTCACCATCCATGACGACACCACATAAGGCATCGTAAAAGCGGCCAGCRGGGTCAGCAGCCAGCCGCCCACCAGCGCCTTTATAAAGCGGTCCATGCGGGGCATCTTGAGTGCACTGGAAAGAAAGCTGCGTGCAAACAAAATGCCGAATGAGGCGGTCGCCGCCATGCCCGCAGGGGGCGAAATGCTGTTCCACCAGGTAAGGCCCGGCCAGATGAATTGCGCGCCAAAACCCGTCAACGCGGCCTGCGCGATGGCCATGCAGCCGACAAATGCCACATAGATCAGGTAGGCCCGGTCACGCACCGAGAAAAACAGCAGCAGGTTGTAGAAAAAGAGCCCGACCAGCAACCCAAAGTAGAGGCTGATCGTGGCGTACTCAGCCTGGTCGTGCCGCCACAGCGCTGCAGGCTGCCAGAGACGAACGGGCGCAGACACCGTGCCGTCCGACGTCACCCGAAGGTAGAGCGTATTGACGGCACCGGGCTTGAGACGCACCGGCATCACATGGTTGCGGTGCACCACGGCCCGATCGGCAAAAGGCAACAGGTCACCGCCCACCTGCCACACAAAGCCGCCCTTGCCGTCCGGTGAATACAGCTCCAGCCGGTCCAGCGGCGGATAGGCCAGCTCCAGCATCCAGTCTGCGGGTGTGCTGCGTTCGGTCCGCAGGTTCACACGCAGCCAGATGGCCGAGCTGGTCAAACCAAAATTGGTGGCCGAGCCGGTTTGCGGCACCGGCTGAAAACGCGCCTGGACATCCGGTTTCAAAAGGTCGGCCAGCGTCAGCTCGCCGCCGGCGTCTTCAAGGTAGGTAAACGACTGCGACAGTACATATCTGCCGTCACTGCCGATGGTGATCTCACCCGCTTCGGTGCGCTCCTGCGCGGGCTCCTGCGGCTGCGCCCGAACCAATGGCCCGGCACCCACCAGCAGCAGGGCAAGCACAACCCGAAACAGGTACCGGAAGCAAGACGTCATGGGTTGGCGGCAAGAAGCAGGGACTTGCGCCTTTGCACCTGCCCCGGCGAGGCGGCAGAAGCCGGAACGGCGCCTGCAGCGTGCCGCTGGCCGTTGCAGACTTCATGGCTGATCGCCAGGTTTTCTGCATGGCTGTTGCCCCCTTCGCTCAGGGGCAGGATGTGCTCCAGGGTGGCGGCCTGGGGCGTGACATGTTCGCCGCACACCCAGCACGGCACCACCCCGTGGAGCTGCCGTGCCACAGTTTTGTAGATCTTGTCCCGGGTATGCCCCAGCCTGCTCACGGCAGCGTTTTCCTCTGACCGCCGCTCGCGGGCAGCTGCCTTTGCGCAGCGCTCATTGCCGCGCTCCCTATTCGATCCTGGCCGGCCGCGCGTCGGCGGGTTGGGTGAAGGAGTCTTCCCACTGCGTGGCAAAACGGTCGTTCTTGTCTATGCGAATGCCGCCGGTGCCATCGGGGTTGAAACCGACATTGCGGGTAGCCGTGGCTCGCGGGGATTCGGGCTGGTTGTCCTTGTTGAGTTCCTTGAGCGCGGCGTCCTTGGCGGCCTTGACACGTTCCCGGGTGAAAGATTCCAGGTCGGCGTGGAAACTGCTGTCGCCGCCGCGGGTTTCCTGGTGCTCCTGCACCAGCTCCTCCGGAATTTCCCCCAGGAAGGCGGCACGCATGGCGCTGACCGTGGGCGGACGGCCGGCCTTGATGGAGGTGTAGGCAATGCCGCAATCCGACAACAGTGTCTCCTTGAGCTGGCGGGTGGCCTTGCTCACATCACGCTTGCCGCGCAAATCCACGCAACCGACGACTTTGCCATCCAGGGTGCAGATGGTGAAAGTCGTATAGACGCCATTGAGCAGCTCAAGCAGGCGTTCGGTTTTTTCCTTGTCTTTTTCCTTTTCCTTGTCTTTTTCCAGCGGAATGGTAAAGCGCAGCACCGGCAGCTTGACCATCACCGCATGGTCATGGAAAGTGCTTCGCAGCCATTTCCATACCTCGTATTCATCGTTGGTCACCACCCCACGGGCACGCAGCGGCCATTTGTGGGGTATCCGCAGCTTCGCACTCGCGCTTTTGCGCAGCCAGGCGGCATACAGCAAAACACCTGCAAGCGCGCCCACAGCGACGCCCAGCAACGTCATCAGCCATGAAATCAGGTTCAAGATGTAGTTCTCCTCTATCGATTGGGGATGCCGCCGAAGCCAGGCAGTACGAACAGCGACCCCAGTGAGTCACAGAACGGACGCCCTGTCAATTCAGGCCAGCGTCCCGGTGCGTTATTAAAACAGGTTTTACCGGTTTTCCAGGAATCTGGGGCACAAAAGAGCTTCCAGCCCAACCCCGACGTGCGCAAGCAGCTATATTTTTCATAGCATCCGGATGGCGCTGCAAAACACGCGGCCCTGCGGGTTGACGATGACCTTTGCCACGCAGGCCACGAATCGGTATGCTCGATTTTTTGCAGGAGCCCAACATGCCACGCAAGACCGCCCAGGATTTTGACCAGGAACTGCTGATTCTGTTTGATGCCTATGTCCATGGCACGATCGACAGGCGAGGCTTTCTGGAGCGCGCCCAGAAATTCGCCACCGCCGGCCTGACCGCGACAGCCCTGCTGGCCGCCCTCAGCCCCGATTTTGCCGCGGGGCAGCAAATTGCCCGGGATGACAAACGCATCAAGACCGACATGGTCAGCTATCCGTCGTCCGCCGGCTCAGGCACAGTCAAAGGCTATCTGGCCAGGCCCGCCAATGCCACGGGAAAACTGCCCGGCGTGCTCGTCATTCATGAAAACCGCGGCCTCAACCCGCATATTGAAGACATCACCCGCCGACTGGCGCTGGACAACTTCATCGCCTTCGCACCCGACGCACTCACCCCCCTGGGCGGCTACCCCGGCGACGAAGACAAGGCGCGCGAGTTGTTCGCCAAACTGGACCAGCGAAAGTGCGTGGAGGATTTCGTGGCGGCCACCACCTGGCTCAAGAGCCGGGACGACTGCACCGGCAAGCAGGGTGTGGTCGGGTTCTGCTATGGCGGAGGTATGTCGCACACCCTCACCACGCGCCTGCCGGAGCTCAGCGCAGCCGTTCCCTTCTACGGAAACCTGCCGGCAGCGGAAGATGCCGCCAAAGTCAAGACGCCGCTGCTGATCCATTTCGCCGCGGTGGATGAGCGCATCAATGCCGCATGGCCCACCTACGAGGCGGCACTCAAGGCGGCAGGTGCGAACTACACCGCCTACCAGTACCCGGGCACGCAACACGGCTTCAACAACGACACCACGCCGCGTTATGACGCCGCCGCGGCAAAGCTGGCGTGGGAGCGCACCCTGGCGTTTTTCAACAAACAGCTCAGGGCCTAGAACCGGGCAGGCATCGCGGGCCCGCTGCCCGCCCATCCCAGCATCGTCCCCCGCGAAAACCCTGCCCGGAACGCACCAGGCACGGCTTTTGCACGCGTTACCATTGGCTACTTTCGCTTTTCGGCCTGTCCGTGAGCCGGCGAGCGTTTCCCTCACTCAGATCCTCTGGACACAACCATGAACATTCTGCAAAAAATTGCCGCGACAGCCGGCTTGCTGACCTGTGCGCTGGGCGCAACCCAGGCCCAAAACAGGGAGCTGGTCGTCGGCTCCAGCGCCACCTACCGTCCCTTTGCCTATGAGAGCCCGACCAAGGAAATTGTCGGCTACGACGTGGACATGATCAAAGCCATCGCCCAGAAAGCCGGCCTGCAGATCAAGATCGTCAACACCCCCTGGACCGGCATCTTTGCGGCCCTCAACAACGGCGACGTGGACCTGGTCATCTCGGGCGTCACCATCAACGACAAGCGCAAGCAGTCCTACGACTTCACCGCCCCCTACTTCGAAGCCCGCCAGTTGATCGCCGTGCACAGCAACAGCACGGCCAAGAGCCTGAAAGACCTTGCCGGCAAAAAAATCGGCGTGGTCACCGGCAGCACCGGCGACGACATGGCCTCGCGCGAATTCGGCAAGACCAACCCCGACATCCGCCGCTTTGAAAGCACCCCGGTCGTGATCTCCGAGCTGGCCAACAACGGCCTGGACGCCGCCATCGGCGACAACGGCGTGATCGCCTTTCGCGCCCAGGAACACAAACAGCTCAAGACCGTCAGCGACGCGAGCTTTCCCAAGGAATACTTCGGCATCGTCGTGAAACAGGGCAACAAGGCGCTGCAGGACAAACTCAACGCAGGCCTGGCCGCCGTCAAGGCCGACGGCAGCTACGCCGCCATCTACAAGAAATGGTTCCAGGCCGACGCTCCCGCGTTGCCCGCCCAGTAACCACCAGGACACCTCCTTATGGAACACGTCCTCTGGTTCGGCTGGTTCCGGGCCGACATCATTGCCGAGTACAGCGTGCTGTTCTGGCGCGGCCTGCAGATGACCATCATGGTGACACTGATCTGCATCGTGCAGGGCACCTTGCTGGGCCTGGCGGTCGGCATGGCGCGCGTGGCCGAATCGCGCCACTCGCCCGCGCGCGCGATCTGCAAATACGCCCTGCGCTGGCCCTCTACCGTCTACGTCAGCTTTTTCCGCGGCACGCCGTTGTTCGTGCAGATCCTGCTGATCCACTTCGCAGTGCTGCCGCTGTTCATCAACCCGACTGACGGCCTGATCATCTCGGGCGAGACAGCGCGCGACATCAAGCAGAACTACGGCGCCTTCCTGTCCGGTATCGTGGCGCTCACGCTCAATGCCGGCGCCTACATTTCCGAGATCTTCCGCGCCGGCATCCAGTCCATCGACAAGGGCCAGGTCGAAGCCTCGCGTTCGCTGGGCATGTCTTTTCCGCGCACCATGTACCACGTCGTGCTGCCGCAGGCTTTTCGCCGCATGCTGCCGCCGCTGGGCAACAACGCGATCTCGCTGCTGAAAGACTCGTCGCTGATCTCGGCGATTGGTCTGGCCGAACTGGCCTACGCCGCGCGCACCGTCGCCGGCGCCTATTCACGCTACTGGGAGCCCTACCTCACCATCTCCCTCATGTACTGGGTGCTGACGCTGGGCCTGGCTTACCTTGTCAAAAAACTGGAGGCTCGTTATGGACGAGGTGATTCGCGTTAAGCGGCTGACCAAGCAGTTTGGCCACACGCCGGTATTGCGCGGCATCGACTGCGCCATCAAGGCCACCGAAGTCGTCTGCGTCATCGGCCCTTCCGGCTCGGGCAAAAGCACTTTTTTGCGCTGCCTGAACGGACTGGAAGACGCCAGCGGCGGCGAGGTTCTGGTGCACGGCGTGTCGGTGCACGAACCCAAGACCGACGTCGATGCCCTGCGCTCGGAAATCGGCATGGTGTTCCAGCGCTTCAATTTGTTTCCACACAAAACCGTGCTGGAAAACATCACGCTGGCGCCCACCAAGGTGCGCAAGCTGACGGCACTGGAGGCGCGCAACCGTGCCAGTGAACTGCTGGTCAAGGTCGGGCTGCTCGAAAAGATCGACGCCTACCCCAACCAGCTTTCGGGCGGGCAGCAGCAGCGCGTGGCAATTGCCCGTGCGCTGGCGATGCAGCCGCGCATCATGCTGTTTGATGAACCCACCTCAGCGCTCGACCCTGAAATGGTCGGCGAAGTGCTGGCCGTGATGCAGGCCCTGGCCGAAGAAGGCATGACCATGGTGGTCGTCACCCACGAAATGGGTTTTGCCCGCCAGGTGGCCGACCGCGTGATGTTCATCGACGAAGGCCTGGTGATCGAAGAGGGCTCACCGGCGGAGATCTTTGACAACCCCAAGGAAGAGCGTACCAAGCGCTTTTTGAGCAAGGTGTTGTGAGACAGCGCGCGCCCGCTCCTGCGGGCACGCGTTTCTCCCAACAAGGTTCAGCCATCCAGAGAGGTCGCCATGCCTGCAACCCTCCGGGCCGTCCAGGCCGACATCACGAAACTGCAGCTTGACGCCATCGTCAACGCTGCCAATTCATCGCTGCTGGGCGGCGGCGGTGTCGACGGTGCCATTCATCGCGCTGCAGGGCCTGAACTGGTCCATGAATGCCGCCTGCTGGGCGGCTGTAAAACCGGCGAGGCCAAAGCCACCAAAGGCTACCGGCTCCCGGCGAAGTTCATCATCCACACGGTGGGTCCGGTCTGGCGCGGTGGCGGCAACGGCGAGCCTGAGTTGCTGGCCTCCTGCTACAGGCGCGCCATGGAAATCGCGGCAGCCAAAGGCGTTACGTCGATGGCCTTCCCCAGCATCAGCACCGGCATTTACGGCTACCCGATTGAGTTGGCTGCCCAGGTCGCAGTGGCCAGCGTGCGCCAGGCTCTGCAGCAACCCTCTTCCTTGACGGAAGTGGTGTTCTGCTGCTTTTCGGCGCAAGACCTGGCGGTCTACCAGCATGTGCTGGGCAAGGCCCTTGACTGCGGAGATTGACGCATGCCAGAACTTCCCGGCCTTGTCCCGATTGCATTCACCATTTTTTCGTATGTTGTCTGCGTCAAACTGGCGGCCTGGCTTTATCGCCGTACGCAACTGAGCTGGAAACACGCATTCATTTTCGGTGTTGTCCTGTTCATGGTTCTGTTCGCCGTCGGTGCTGTTGTCAGGTCGCTGGGCGCCGGCTCGGACCCCATACGCCAATCCCTTGTGGACCTGGCCACCGGACTGGCGGCACAACTGGGTCTGGGTGCATGGTGGCTCGGCTCGCGAGCCAGAACAAGGGCGGGTGCACCCCTTGAATTGAAAGGCGGAGCCTTGCTCGCCCTGATGACCTATGGGCTGGTTTTTTTCTTCTCTCTTGCGGCAGCGATTGCGCTGCCCTTCTTTGCCCGCATGGCAGGCAACGCCGTTTAGGTTCAGTACCCCGGCACCTTCAACACCCGCGCCAGGTAATCAAAAAACACGCAGTACAGCGCAATCGGCAGCGGCAGGCCCAGCAGGGTGCCCACCAGATAGTCACGAAACTTCACGCCAGACATTGCCAGCGCATAGTTCAGCGCCGGTACGGTCTGCAGCAGCGTGCGCAGCACCACAATGCTCGCCACCGGCCTCGCGTCCAGCTGAGCCAGCGTGCGTTGAGCCCACCGACCCTTGATCTGCCGCAAAGCGTCCCCGCCCATCAGGCGAATCAGCCAGAAGGTGAAGGCGCATGAGATCACGGCTGCGAGGTAAGTTGCCAGGCCACCCCACATCTCGCCGAGCGCCAGCACAGCCGCGGCCAGAAAAATCCAGCCGGGGATCTGGATCAGGTTGCCCAGCGCAAACAGCGCGATAAAAATCAGCAAGCCGCTGACTTCGTTGTCCAGGAATTTCTGGTGCAAGAAGACCAGGCTGAAGTTGTCGCGCAAACCGGAAAGCTGGAACACCGCCAGCAGCAGCCCCAGAAACGCGACCACGGCGATCAGTCTTTTGTAGCGGTGCATCTTGACTCTATTGCGGGTTTGGGCAGGGACACCGGCCGATTTTAGGCGCCAGCCAACCCATGGCCATCCAGCCAGCCCGGGGCCCTTTTTGCAAATAAATGCCATCAGCCTGTAAGAAGCGCCCGCCCGGCCCGACCAAACAGCAACACGCAGCAAGACTGCGGCGGAAATCCCGGCAATCCACTGGAAATCCGGGCGTTGCGGCCAGCACAAGAGGAGCATTTCATGAACACGTCCCGGCAGATCATCCACCCCGGCTGGTTGCGCGCCATGCACTGGCTCAACGCGCTGGCCGTGGTGGTATTGATGATGAGCGGCTGGCGCATCTACAACGCCACGGCCTTCCTGGGCTTCAGCATTCCCAAAGACCTCACGCTGGGCGGCTGGCTGGGCGGCGCGCTGCAGTGGCACTTTGCGGCCATGTGGCTGCTGTTCTTTAATGGCCTGCTCTACCTGGCGTTCAACATCGTCACGCGCCGGCTCTTTCACAAATTCTTTCCGCTTTCACCCAGGGCACTGGTCGCCGACTTGCTGGCGGCCCTCAAGGGCAAGCTGGCCCATGCCGACCCCAGCCACTACAACACCGTTCAGCGCCTGGCCTATCTCTTCGTCATGGTGGACAGTGTCCTGCTCGTCGTTTCGGGCCTGGTGCTCTGGAAGTCTGTGCAGTTTCCGCTCCTGCGCGAACTGATGGGCGGCTACGAAGGTGCGCGCCTGGTTCACTTTTTCGCCATGGCCGCGCTGGCCGCATTCGTCGCGGTTCACCTGGTGATGGTGGCGCTGGTGCCGCGCACCCTCGTCTACATGGTTCGCGGCCGCTGACCCGACGAACTGCCTAATCGCCGCAAAGCCGCAAGGATTACCCATGATCATCAAGCCCCCTCCCCGTATGGACATCGACAGCGCCGCCGTGCTGGGCGAAGCCGTTGCACGCATTGCCCACACCCGCAAGCTCGGCACGGCACGCCGCAATTTTTTACGCACCTCGCTCACGCTGGGTGGCCTTTCCATGCTGACCGGCTGCATGCTGGACGACAGCGAAAGCGTCAACACCGCTCTCGGCAAGATCTCGCGCATCAACGACGAAGTGCAGGGCTTGCTGTTTGATCCCAACCGCCTGGCGCCGACCTACCCCGAATCCATGATCACCCGGCCTTTCCCCTTTAACGCCTACTACGGCGAGGACGAAATCCGGGAAATCGAGGAAAGCAGCTACCGGCTGGAAGTCACGGGCATGGTGGCCGACAGGCGCAAATGGGCCCTGCCCGAGCTGCGCGCCATGGCACAGGTGGACCAGGTCACCCGCCACATCTGCGTGGAAGGCTGGAGTGCGATCGGCAAATGGGGCGGCGTGCACTTCGGCAGTTTCCTGCGTCATGTGGGCGCCGACCTGAGCGCGAAGTACGTCGGCTTCAAATGCGCCGACGACTACTTCACCAGCATCGACATGCCCACCGCGCTACACCCGCAAACCCTGCTGGCGCTGACTTACGACGGGCAGCCGCTGCCGCCCAAATACGGCTTCCCGATGAAGCTGCGCATGCCCACCAAGCTGGGCTACAAGAACCCCAAACACATCCAGGCGATTTTTGTCACCAACACCTACCCTGGAGGCTACTGGGAAGACCAGGGCTACAACTGGTTCGGAGGTAGCTGAGCACCGCTCAGAGACCCTGCAACGCGGGCAATCATTTAACGATTGCCTTTTTCATTCAACCCATCCATTCATTCACTACCACTCAAGGACAACACCATGAACAAATTGACTGCTTCCCTCCTGTCTGCCTGCATGCTCTTCGCCGGCGGCAGCGCCATGGCGCAAGACGCGATGAAAAAGGATGCCATGGGCAAAGACGCCATGGCCAAGGACGGCATGAAAAAAGATGCGATGGCCAAGGACCCGATGGCGAAAGATGCCATGGCGAAGGACGCCATGGCAAAAGATGGCATGAAGAAAGGCGACAAGATGGCGAAGAAGGACAAGATGAAAAAAGACCCCATGGCCAAGGACGCCATGGGCAAGGACGAAATGAAAAAGTAAGGCCGCTGCGCGCCGCGCCGCTTGCGGCCGGCCCGCTATGTCCCATCTGGGGCCGGCACAACCGGCTTGAGCCACAGCGCCGCGGCGTCAGCGGGCGCCATGCGCCGCAGGTTCACGTCCTGCCAGATGACTGCTGCGACCTCTTCAAGCTGGTCAGGCCCGACGGTGTGCCATCGCTGGTGCAGCCTTTCAGCGCAGCGGGCAATCCATTCGGGTGGGGTGTTTGTGTCCATGGGTAAATCATAGTTGAAGACTGTATATATGTACAGTACCATTGTTCTTCAAAGTGATTCCATAGAACAACCCAACCCAGAGACTGACATGCAGCTTCTACATGACCCGCCCACCAGGCCACCCTTCACCCCTGTCACCCTGGCCACGCCAGTCACTCCGGTCACCCGGCCAACACAGGGCCGCACCTCTGCAAACTGGCCGTTTTACGTACAAGCCCCGAAGCAGCTCTCAAGCGATGTCCGGGCAAACGCCTTGCGCGTCCTGGAAACCTCGGCGCGCTATTTTTTCAGCGCGTCCAGCGCGCGATAGTTTGCGCCCCTTGTTCCACCGCGTCCCAGATCGCCAGGCCGCGATGCTTTCACACAGCAACTTGCAAGGCGGCGCCACGATGGCGCTATGTTTTTGATAGCTGCTTGCGCCCGTCCTTATTAGCCAAAAACCCGATTTACTTGGGAGATTTGAGAACCGCCGGCAGGCTTCAGATACCAGGCCCATCAGAACGCCATGGACGCCTGCAGCCACAGCGTGGGCCGTTTGGCCGATGAGGCCGGGATGGAAGTCGGCAGGCCGCCGTCGGTGCGCCAGGCCAGCGAAGAACGCAGCTGCACACCCGCCAGTCTGGCATTCAGGCCAAAACCCGCGCCGGCCAGCTGGCGGCTGTTGGAAGCCGCCGCGCCGAAAGGGTTGCGGTTGATGGTGACCTTGCCCCAGTCATAGAACACGGTAGCCTGCACATTGGCCATCACGTTGTGGCGCAACTCAACCGTGCCGCGGTAACCTTCGTCGCCGCCAGCCTCACCCTGCGGATAGGCGCGTACGCCGTTGACGCCGCCCAATGAGAACTTCTCGGACGAATCCAGGTTTTTGCTGGCCAGCTGGCCCGTCATTGACACGGCCAGGAAGGTGCTGTCGGTAAAGCGCTGCAGACGGTTGGCGCCATAAGAAACACGGGTGTAACTGCCGCTGGACTGGGCCGAGGCCGCGTCAATGGCCAATGCGGTGGGCGAGTTGATGCGCAGGTTGCCCATCGCCACCGACAGGTCCAGGCCGGTGATGCCCCCGCCGCCCAGGGCATCTTGCAGGTTGCCTGAAAGGCCGAAGGTGGTGACCAGGACTTTCTTGGGTGTGAAGGTAGAGGTGGCGTCTACATAGTCTTTGAGCTGCTTGTCTTCCACCGACACGGTGCCGTTCAGGTTTTTAAGCTGGCTGCGGATGAAGGGGTAAGCGGCAAACACACTGGCGGAGGTGGCCGTGCCATGGGCCTGCAGGGTTTCAAACTCCTGGCCCAGCTTGTAGCGGGTGTCGAAGTAGGCGGCGCCTACCTTGAGGCCGTCGCTACCGACAGGCAACTGATAGGCCAGCCGCGTGAAGTTCAGGTTGCGGCCGCTGGTCAGCGCATTGACGGTGAGCTGGTCACCGATCTTCAGCGGGCTGACAAGATTGAACGTACCGGCCACGCGGTATTCGCCGGTGTAGCGGCTGCCGTAGTTGTCGACCACGACATTGCCGCTGTAGGGCTTGGCCGGGTTGACCTCAATCAGCAGCTCGGACGTGCCCACGCTGGCGCCGGGCTGCAGCGTGGCGCGCGAGCTGCTCACGCCGGGCGTGTCTTGCAGCAGCAGCAGGCCGCGGTCAATCTGGTCGGACTTGATGACGTCGCCGTCTTTGACCTGGCCAAGGTAGGCCTGCGCGCGCTCGTCACTCAGCAATGACTGGTTGTTGATCTTGTGGCTGGAAATGCGCCCTTCAATCACGCTGATGGTGACAGCGCCATCGGTGATGTCCTGCGCGGGCAAATAAGCGCGAGCCACGGCAAAACCCTGGCGGCGGTAATACGCGGTGATGCGGCGGGCGGCGGCACTGAGCTGGCTCAAGGACTGCTCGGCACCTATGAGGCCGGCCACCAGGGGTTGCAGCTGCGCGCTGGGGATCTCCTGGTTGCCGGTGATGGTGATGGACTTGACGAGCACCTTCGCCTCGCCCTTCTGGCTGAGGTCGGCTGACTCTTCGATGCGCTGCAGCGGAACGCTCTGTGGCGGCGGCAAGGCGGGCGCCTGCTGCAGGTCGCGCAGCACCTGACCGGCGTCAGGGGCTGGGGCAGTCTGCGCCCAGGCGCCGGTATGCAAAGCTACCAACAGGGCTGAAGCCAGCGCGGAAAGGGGTAACGAATCCTGTTTCATTTTTTCGCTCTACTTTTCTTAATACTCATCCAACACAAGCCACTGCTCCTTCATGGCAGCTGACCATCCATACACCCCATCGCCCCCCGGGCCATGGCTTCGATGCCCCGGGCGACATCCTGCAATTGTGTGTACCCGACTCTCATGCAGCCATACTGCGGATGCAGTACGTCCAGCGTGACCGCTCCGGCAATGTCGCAGAGACCGCTCATCCTGTATGTCCCCATTTTTAGGGACATGAAACCAATCGTAACTATATCTGCCGGTTTTGCCTGTAGCACAAATGCGCTATGAGGCCCACCCTAATCCGTCGCCCAACGGCGCCCCAATTGATGTAAGCGCTCAGCCCAACCAGGGATTCCCTGCAGGCTCCGAAATGGCCAGGCCGCGCGTCCAGCTTGCCATCGTTGGGGGACGACTTGGCTTTCGCGGAGTCATTGCTACATTTTTAATAGCTGCTTGCGCCCGCCCATAAATGGCTACAGCCCGACTGAGCTAATGAAGAGCCATGAAAATGGTTTATTCACAAGTGGCACGGCTAACGCTTTTGGGCATCAATAAACCGCAGCTGACGATACTGACCAGCGAGTTCGACAGCCTGGCGTTGCCGCTGTCACCGCTGTTGCCGTTACTGCCGTTGCCATTCCCGCCCGCCTCATCGTCGCGGTTGTCGGGCTCAATGAAGCTGGCGGGGCCGCTGTTGACCGTCTCGCGGCTGGTTTGGTAGATGGTTTGCAGCGCGATCCTGTACTGCACTGTGTCTGGCGTGCCGGGCGTAGTACTGCCTTTACTGGCAGTCACCAAAGGCAAGCCAGTGGCCAGCAAGGTAACCACACCCGTGCAGGCTGCCTGCGCAGAGTCTCACCGCAGGCCCACCAGGGCCTCGCCTACCCCGCCTCCTCCCCAAGCTGCCGCCTATTCGCCTCTGTCCTGGCGGGCTGCCTCTGCGGCGGCATTCAACGCCTTCATGCGCGCGCCATCATCCAGTATGTTGAACGGATCGTCGTCCACCGCGCTCGATATGCTGCCTGTGCCATCTCCATTGGCGCTATCGGCGCCACCCGTGACGCCACCCATGGCATTGCCCGTGCCGGCAATGGTGTTGAGCGCGGTCACATAAGGCCCATCCAGCGCTGCCGTCACGCCGAAAAGGGATGCAGGCAAAGGCGGCGTACCGGTCATCGTCAGCGTGCCGTTGGTATAGACGACGTTGTAACCCAGGGCCGATGCCAGCGTGCCCTGCGTGATGGCATGTGTGGGGCTGGTCGTGGCAGCGCCTGTGGGCGCCGACAGCGCACCGTTCAGCGCAGTTGCCGCGGTGTCGCCCGCCACCAGGCCGCTGTTGACGGTGTAGGTGAGGGCCGGGTCGGCGCCGCCGTATGCCTTGCTCACGTTGTCGCCGCTCACGTTGAGCGTCGGCACAACGCTGTAGACAAAGCGGTTACCGGTGAGAGAGGCCATTGACGCATCGCTGGGCGCATTGGCGGCATAGGTGCGGCCAAAGGCGTTGCCGGTGGAAACCAGGCCGCCCAGGGTGCTGGCAGCCGGATCGGTCGAATACACGAGGAAACGGCCGCCCGCGCCAGGATTGAGCGCGCCAGCCCCGGCGTTGTTCACAAGGTTGCGCCCGGCGGCCAACACCAGGGAATCATTGGCCGCGCTGCCGGAGGTGACGGTGTTGTTCAAAGTGAGGTCGCTGGCCGCCCCTGTGGTGCGCACCAACACCTTGCCGCTGGCAGTCAGCCCTGCTGTGTTGACGGTGCCAATGGCCAGCGCACCGGCCTGCGAGTAGCTGGCGTTGCCTGTGTTGCCGGCCAGCGTGGTCACCGCATTGGCGGCGTTGGTCAGTGCGTGGCTGCCCGTGCCCAGCAGCTCCAGGCCGGTGGCCGTGATGCCCGCGGTTTGTGTGCTGGTACCGGCGGTGCTCAGCGTGAGTTCGCTGGCCGTCAGCGCGCCGTTGATGGCGATGTTGCCACCGGTCGTGATCAGCTTGAACTTGTCCTGCGCATTGCCGAAGGCGTTGTCGACCGTGATGCCGGCCGCGGATGACACGCTGACTGTCTGCGCAGACCCGGCGTTAGTGCTGATGGCGAGATTGCTGGTACTCAGCGCATTGGCGGCAGTGAGGCTGATGTCGCCCGCAGCGCCAGGTTCTGTGGTCGCCAGCGTTTGCAGGCCGGTCACATTGGTGCCCAGCGTGATGCTTTCCCGTGCGGTCGCGTTAAGCGTGGTGCTGGTGATGTTGTTGGCCGCGCCATTGGCGTCAAGGATGGCTCCGAGCGAGGAGCTGAGAGTGACCGAGCTGCCGGACACCGTCTTGACCGCCAGGGCGAAGGCAGCGGTGACGTTCACCGCGCCCGTTGCACTGACGTTTTCCAGGGTGCCGCCGTTGGCCAGGTCCAGGTTGACCTGTGAACCGGCGCCGCTCGCCACCGCAACGACCGGGCCGGTCGTGTAAATGGTGATGGGGCGGGCGGTGCTGGCGCCTATGCTGCCGTTGCCCGCCTCCAGGTAGACCGAGCCACCCGAGAGGGGATTGATGTTGGTCTGGACAGTTTGCGTACTGATGCCGCCCGTGGCCACCATGCTGAAGCCGGCGGTGCCCGCAGTCGTACCCGTGGCGTTGCTCAAAAAAGGCATGTAGGAGCCCACCATCAAGATATTGCCCGTGTTGGCGATATCGACGCGGCCGGCGCTGTTGAAGCTGCCCTGGAAGCTGGCGGTGGCGGCGGTGTTGCGAAGGGTGATGTCGCCCGATGTACTGTTGTTAAGTCTGCCGAAATTCTGGATCTGGTTGCCTGCGTTGGCCAGCGTCATGCCCCCGAAACTGGTGGCCTGCAAGGTGTTCGCGACGATGGCCTGGGTTTGCGACAGCGCGCCGCGGCTTAGCAGCGCAACAAGACCGGTGCCGGACTGGGTGATGCCGGCCGTTCCGTCCACCGTCCCCACCGACAAGGCAGAGTAGGAGCTAACCTCGAAATTGTTCGTTCCGTAGGCGCGACCGCTGACCTGGCTGATCTGGTTGAGTGAGTTGTCCAGGATGACGGTTTGTGCATCGGCCTTCAGGTTGGCAACCGTGAATGCCGCTGTTTGCGAGATGCCCGAACCTGCAGCGTTGCTGTTTATCAGGCTCAAGCTGGGTGCGCTGGCCAGGTTGATCGCGCCGCCGGTGTTGCCGATGACTATGCCGCCTGTATTGGAAGTGCTGCCGATCGCGATCACCGACGCGGTGATCCGGTTAAGCTCGGCGTTGCTCAGGTTCATGGCGGCGGTTTCTGATGCGCCGCCGAGTGTGATCGGCTGGTTGGCGCTGAAGATGTCCGTGTTGACCAGCACCTTGCCCGCGCCCGCGTTGACGGCGGAGCCGATGTTGATGCGGTCGCCCAGCAGCGTGATCGCACCGCCTCCGCTGGTGATGCTGGCGCCGTCGATGTTCAGGGCGTAGCTGCCGGCCGGCGCAATTGCACCCGTAGGAAAATTCATTCCGCGCAGCGTCATGGCCGCCGTGTTGGAGTTGATGCTGCCGCCGGTCAGGCTCACGGCATGACCCCCGCCCATAGAGCTTGTCCCACCGAGGTTGCCGATCATGGTGATCTCGCCGGTCGAGTTGATGCTGCCGCCCACCATGGAGATGCCGGTAATGTTCGCCGTTCCCCCGTTCGAACTACTGAACAAACCCGTACTGTTAAAACCAAGCCTGCCCGCGACGATGTCTGYGCCGGCATCGATGAGGACGCCGGAGCCGCTGATCCCGGCAGCATTTAACGAGGACGATCCGTCCAGCGTGATGCTGCGCAAGGTGCCGGACTGCACTTTTCCTCTTGCTATCAGGCCCTTGACCTCGGTGGCGGCACTACTGACACCGGCCCGGCCGGTAGCGGTGATATAGCCGCCGGTGCTGGATACCTCCGAGCCGGTGCCGAGTTCCACGCCGGCAGTACCTGCCAGGGAAAACAACCCTGTACGCCCGGTGATGTCGATATTGCCCGCACCTGTGATCCTGGCCAGAGAATCCAGCCGTACGCCGCGGGCCACCTGAGCGATGACCCCGGTCATGCCTACGTCACCGGCGATGGTGACGGTGCCGGTGCCGCCGGTCACGCTGGAATTGGTGACGACCACGCCGCCCGAAGAGCCGCCCGTGGCGCTGCCACCGCCATTCACCAGTCTGCCGGTGATGTTTATCGTTCCGCCCCCGCTGACGCCGATGTTGGTTTGCGTGGCGCCTTCATTGACGAGCTCGAGCGCGTGGTGGCTCGTCCTGGCACCCGACGCTTCGACGGTGATGTTTCCGGTGCTTGCCACGCTGGTGCCCGCCAGCTTCACGGCGCTATCGACGCTGTTGATGTTGGCATTGCCGCTGGTAAGCGTGGAGCGGTCCAGCAACACGCCATACTGCGACTGGTCTGTCGTGGTGCCGTTGATGGTGAGGGCGCCGGTGCCGGCGTTCACGGTGCTCTGGGACACCAGAACGCCCGAGCTCCCGGCCTGGCCCGCCCCGGACAGCGTGATCGCGCCTCCGCTGGTCTGCAGGACCGTGTTGCTGATATCCAGCGCGCCGGCGGAGTTGATATTGATCGTTCCGGCGCCGCCGGTCACGGAAATTGCGGAGGTCTTGATGGCCTGGCTGGCCGCGGCTGTGGTCACGCTCGCCGAGCCCCCGCCGGAAACCTTGAACGTCAGGCCGGCGCCATGCGTGCTGCCCGTGAGGTCGATGCCGGTACCGGTGGGGCCTGTGGTTCTGATGGTGAGATTGCGGCCACTGAGGAGCTCCACATCGGCATTGCCGAAGGTGCCCGCGACGTTGATCGAATCCGTGGCCTCGATAACCACGTCGGAACCCATCGCTTCAATCGTGTCTTCGTAAATGGTGTCGGCGGCCCCGCCTGTGCCGCCCGCGATGGTCATCGTGGCCGGGTCCAGCAGCCAGGTGCCGGTCTTGCCTCGCGGCGCCAGCGTGTTCACCCTGAGGCCCGGCAGGATTTTGAAGTGCGCGGCGCTTGTCTCGATAAAGCCGCCGTCACCGCCATCGGGGGCGCTGGCATCCAGCGTGCCGCCGATGTTGACCATGCCGTGTTCCATGTCGCCGATCAGCATGATGCGGCCGGCCTTGTTGGCGATGGTCTTCGCTTCAATGATGCCGGTGTTGTTGACGGTGCCCATGGTCAGGCTGTCCAGGGCTTTGGCCGAGAGCAGCACCTGCCCGCCATCGGCCTGGATGAGGTGTTTGTTCTCTGCCAGTGCGTTGATCGCACCCTGGTCGATGCTGTAGCCGAGCAAACTACCGTTGTCGAGGTTCAAGGTGACTTTGTTGCCCGCAGCCAGCAGCGCTGTTCCAAGGCTCGCGGTCATCACGCCTTCGTTGCGCACTTCGGGGGCCAGCAACGCCAGGTAACCACCGGGCGCGGCGTTCAGCGTGCCCTGATTCACCACTGAGCCACCGGAACCCGTGAACACGTTGTTGCCGGCCATGAAGTCGGCATTGCTCATGGAAAGGGTAGAAGCCACCAGGCCGCCGACGTTGACCTGAGAACCCGCACCAAACAACACACCGTTGGGATTGAGAATGAAGACCTGGCCGTTGGCCGTGAGGCTACCCAGCAGCTCGCTCGGGCTGCTGCCGGTGATGCGGTTCAGCGCAATCGCCTGCGCATTGGGCTGGTTGAATCTCAGCGCCTCGTTCGCTGCGGTAGACAGGGATGTCCAGTCGATGGCTACCCGCTGGGAGCTTTGGTTGATCGTGGTGGTGTTGCCGACCGTGGTGATGCCAGCCGCACCCGCGGTCACGCTGGCATTGGCCGCATCGGCAGCACGCGCCTGGTGCGTGACCACGGCAAGAGAAGTGAGCAATACCAGCGCTGCGCGGCAGGCGGTATTGAGCCTGAAGCCCGCGCCTTCGCCACCCCCTTCAGCCGATTCGGCCGGTGCCGAGCCGAACAGCACGCTGCTACGCGCAGAGCCGCCCTTGCTTTTGCCTCTGGCGTTCTCAGCCACAGCCACCCACAACCCTAAAGCCGCGTTCCAGACGAGGCGGTAAATACGGTTCATGCTGGCGTGGCTTTTCATGGAAGACTTTCGTTGACGGGCGGAACTTGCAGCGGACCAGGCGGTTCGCCAATCAGCCGGGCCCGCGCCCCGGCTGTTATGGAACGCTCTGGCCGACTGGCCGTCATCGTACGAATCACGAAAGCCGCTGTCTGTAGCACATATGCGCTACGCCAGATACCTTGAGGGGCCGCGTCCTGGACAGGATGTCGGGCTGCAGACCAAAAGGAATGGGCACGAACAGCTATCAAAAATATAGCGAACCGGCTGTTCGGGTGGCATGACGATCAGCACCGACGGGCAGCAAACAGGCCCTGCCGGTGACCAGACACCCGTTACCGGATTGCATGTAGAACAAACGATCTACACAAATAGCGAGTCGCGCGCCCGAAACCGTCGCAAAATGTCTGCCTGATGAATGCACCTCCCGCTGAACAAGATCTGCCCGTGATCCATGTCGCCATCGTCGAGGACGATCCGGGCTTTCGCGGAGCCCTGAGTCGCGTGGTGCAAGGCGCTTCTGACATGCGCCTGGTGGGCGCGGCAGGCACCCGTGCCGAAGGCTTGCAGATGCTGATGCAGCCGCCGGCCGATGTGCTGCTGGTTGATTTGGGCCTGCCCGACGGCTCGGGCATCGACGTGATCCGCGCGGCTTCCCGACAGTGGCCGGCCTGCAGCATCATGGTGAGCACCAATTTTGGCGACGAGACGCATGTGATGCAGTCGATCGAGTCCGGCGCTGCCGGCTACCTGCTGAAAGACAGCTCACCGCTGAAGATGGCGGCCGAGATCCGCAGCCTGGCCAGCGGCGGCAGCCCGATCAGCCCCATCATCGCCCGGCAGGTGCTGGCACGCTTTCGCCGCAGCACCGCAGCCGGCGCCGGCACGACGCCCGCCGATATCGACGCACCATCGCTGCTGTCGGCGCGTGAAAAGGAAGTGCTGGACTACATCACCAAAGGCTTCACCGCCGTGGAAATCGCCAGGCTGATGGAGTTGTCGCACTTCACGGTGCGCACTTTTGTGCGGCGCATCTACAGCAAACTCAAGGTTACCTCCAAGGCTGAAGCGATCTACGAAGCCAGGAACCAGGGCATTTTGGCGCAGTAGTTGCCCGCGCGAATGCCTTTTCATCACCACCGCCTCCTGCGTTTTTCGCCCCGCATGGCCGTAGCGCTGCTGGCAGCGGCTGCGGTGCTGACGGGTCTTGTCGCCTGTGACTCTGCAGGCACCCGCGCGGGTGGCTCCGCCAGCGCAGCGGCCCTGCATCTCACCCAGGCTGACTGGCAGGTGCAAACCGATGCGGGCTTCACCTCGCCACCGCTCACCCTCGACGGCCAAATCCTGCTGGACCGCTGGCAACCCGTTACGCTGCCGCATGCCCTGCCCATAGCGTTGCTGGGACAGGCCCGGGCTGCAGCATCCGCCGGCGAGGCCCCCGTCACACGCACCAGCTGGTTTCGACTGACCGTGCCGCAAGCCCCGGCATCATCCACGCCACTGGCGCTGTATGCGGCCCGCGTGCGCACCGACGGCACCCTCGCGGTGTATGCCGACGGTCACCTGGTACACACCGCACAGCAGCAAGGCCCGTTATGGAACAGCCCGCACACGCCGATGTGGGTGCTGCTGGAGAAATCAGCCGATGGCCGGCCGCCGCACGAGATCACGCTGCGCATCGAGCACACGGCTGCGACGCAGGTGGCGCTGTCATCACTGTGGCTGGGCCCGGTGGATGCCATCAGCTGGCGCTACCACGGCCGCCAATGGCTGCAGCAGGAATTGCCGGGGATGTTCAGCTCGGCTTTCCTCGCGGTCGGCATCTTCGCCTTGCTGGTGTGGTTGCGGCGCCGGCATGAGCCGGGCTATCTGCTGTTTTTTGTGCTGGCGGCCATGTCCTTCATGCGGGGCCTGCATTTTTATGTGAGCTTCCCGATTGCCAATGACTGGTTTGCCTGGTTCACCGTCAACTCGCTGTTCTGGCTGGTCACGGTGGTGCACTTTTCAATCGGCCTGCTGCACCGGCGCCAGCAACTGTGGCTGACGCGGGCACTGATCACCGCGTCCGTGCTGATGGCCCTGCTGACCCTGCCCCTGTGGTCGGCCCTGCCCAACACGCCGAGGACCACACCAGTGCTGTATGTGGTGGCCGCACTGATGGGCGTGAGCGTCAGCGCGGCGGGCGTCATCAACGCCTGGGGGCGCTCTCGCAGCGCCATGGTGGTGGCCATCGGGACGGTGCTGGCCACGCTCTTTAGCGCGACCGACTGGCTGGTACAGAACAATTTCATCAGCCCCGAAAACTGGTATCTGGGCCCGCATACCAACGCGATCACCTTCAGCGTCTTCGGTTACGTGATGTACCGCCGTTACACCGGCGCCATTGCGGAAGTCGAGCAGGTCAACGCCAGCCTGGCCGAGCGCCTGCGGGCACGCGAAGCCGAACTTGAAGCCAGCCACCGCAGCCTGCGCGAGATTGCCCAGCAGCAGATGCTGAGCGATGAACGCCAGCGCATGATGCAGGACATGCACGACGGCTTGGGCTCGACGCTGATCAGCGCCATCCGCTCCATCGAAGGCGGCGGCATGAGCGACGAACGCGTGACGCAGACCCTCAAGGACTGTATGGACGACCTGAAGCTCGCCATCGACTCGATGGAGCCGGTGGAGGCCGACCTGTTGCTGCTGCTGGCCACACTGCGTTTCCGGCTCGAACCCCGGCTGGAAGGCACCGGCGTCACGCTGCTGTGGGAAGTGCAGGTACTCCCCACGCTGGACTGGCTGAACCCTTCCAGCGCGCTGCACATCCTGCGCATCATCCAGGAAAGCGTGGCCAACATCCTGCGCCATACGCATGCGACCGAGATCCGCTTTAGCACTGCCATCGAAGGCGCCGGGGTGCAGGTCATCATCGAAGACAACGGCCAGGGCTTTGATGTCGACCAAGCCTTTGGCGACGCCGCGGGGAAAGGCCTGCAAAACCAGCGGCGCCGCGCGCAAACCATTGACGGCACGGTCAACTGGCAATCGGGGCCGGCGGGCACGCGCTTTACCTTGTGGCTTCCATTGGCCCCCACAGTCACTCACTCCGTGTAGTTCCTTGCCCCCCGAGGGGGCCGCCCGCCTGTGGCCCGGCAAAGCCGGTTCCACGGCTCATGCCGGTTGAAGAGTTCTGTGCGCACAAACGGGGGCCGCGGGACTGGCTTTGCCAGACCGCAGGCGCCGCCCCCTGAGGGGGGAACAGGCTACACGAAGTGAGGCTGGACGGGGGTGGGCTTATTCCTCGTTCGTGTTTCCGGCTTCGGCAGCGGCAGCTTTCAGGGCGTCACTGGGGTCTGCACCACCTCCCTGCGCGCCGCCACCGTCACCTGAAGCGCCAAGGCTCGCGATGTTCCGCAGCGCACTCAGGTAGGCGTCGCTTGCCGGGCTGCCGCCCGGCAATACCGGCACCAGCGTTGCTACAGGGTTGATGGTCAGTGCGCCGTCCAGGTACGTCAGCGCATAGTTGCCGGCGCTGTAGCCGCCAGGCGTGATGGCGTAGCTGCCTGCGGTGCTGGCACCCTGTGAATTGCCGCCGTAAGTCAGCGTGCCGCCCAACACGGCGGCTGTTTCACCGGCCACAAAACCGCTGTAGCTCACACCGTTGCCGCCGGCATAGGCTGCGGCGCCGACAGTTCTGCTGTCGTTGTTGGCGGTAACGCTCAGGCTGGCCTTGGCAATGTCGGCGGTGCTGCTGGCCGTGGTGTTCAGCAGGTTGTAGTTGCCTCCATCGATGCCGCCGGCGCCGATACCGGTGACGTTGACGGTCTTGCCCGTGCCCGCGTTCTGGTCCGCAAACAGCGCGCTGCCGCTGAAGCTGACGACATCCCCACTCAGAACGCCGCTGCTGGCCAACGTGCTGCTGCTGGCGGTGGTGCCGTCATAGGTTTTGTTGGCGGTCGTGGCGTTGACGGTGATGCCGAGCTGGGCAATGTTGGCGGTCGTGGTAACGGGCGCGGCCGCGAGCTGATAGTTGCTGGCCAAACCACCTGCCCCGTTGGCCAGGCTGTAGGTGGCCGTTACGGTTTTCCCCGTGGCGGCATTCTTGTCGGCAAAGCTCGCGCCGGTGGAGTTCAAGGTCAGGGCTTCACCGCTGACCAGGCCGCTCAGGGCTCCTGCGTTGCTCAGTGTGGCCGTCG
The DNA here is from genome assembly GCF_056405795.1 of Polaromonas sp. P1_F1. Lineage (NCBI taxonomy): Bacteria > Pseudomonadati > Pseudomonadota > Betaproteobacteria > Burkholderiales > Comamonadaceae > Polaromonas > Polaromonas sp. P1_F1. The sequence continues at coordinate 470,895 of NZ_JBFUBJ010000002.1, read as the reverse complement.
CGTTGCCATCATAGGTTTTGTTGTTGGCTGCCACGCCGGTCACGGTGAGCGTGGCCTTGTCGATGTTGGCCGTTGCCGTGACAGGCGCCGCCGCCAGCTGATAGTTGCCGGCCAGCCCGCCCGCGCCGTTGGCCAGGCTGTAGGTAGCCGTCGCGGTTTTGCCTGTGCCGGCATTCGCGTCAGCGAAGCTCGCGCCCGTGGAGCTCAAGGTCAATGCCTCGCCGCTGACCAGGCCCGTCAGCGTGCCGATGTTGCTCAGGGTTGCCGCGGTGCTGCCGTTGTAGGTCTTGTTGTCAGCCACCATGCCGGTGACAGTCAGCGTGGCCTTGCCGATGTCGGCCGTCGCCGTGACGGGAGCCGCAGCCAGCTGGTAGTTGCTGGCGAGCCCCCCTGCCCCGTTGGCCAGGCTGTAGGTGGCCGTGACGGTTTTGCCGGCGGCTGCGTTGGCATCACTGAAGCTGGCGCCCGTGGAGCTCAGGGTCAGTGCCTCGCTGTAGGCCAGCCCCGCGAGGGTGCCTATGTTGCCCAAGGCCGCTGTCGCGGTGCCATCGTAGGTCTTGTTATTGGCCGCCATGCCGGTCACGGTCAGCGTGGCTTTGTCCACCGTCAGCGTGCCGTTGGTATAGGCGATGCCGTAACCCAGGGCCGCCGCCAGCGTGCCCTGCGTGATGGCGTGTGTACCTGCGGATGCTGAGAAGCCGGTCGGCGCGGCAAGCAAGCCGGCCAGCGCGCTGCCTGCCGTGTCGCCCGCCACCAGGCCGGAGTTCAGGGTATAGCTCAGCGCCGGATCGGTTGCGCCGTAGACCTTGGTCTTGTTGTCGCCGCTCACGTTCAGAACCGGCGTGACGCTGTAGACCATGCGGTTGCCGCTGAGCGAGGTCATGGACGCATCGGTGGGAGCATTGGCGGCGTAGGTACGGCTGAAAGCGTTGCCGGTGGAGGCAAAGCCGCCAAAGGTGTTGGCCGTCGGGTCGGTCGAATACACCAGGAAGCGGCCCGCGCCCGGGTTCAGCGGCGTGGCGCCGGCGTTGTTGATGAAGTTGCGCCCGGCGGCCAGCACCAGCGAATCATTGGCGGCACTGCCGGAAGTCACGGTGTTGTTCAGCGTGATGTCACCCGCAGCGCCGGTGGCGCGCACCAGCACCTTGCCGCTGGCAGTCAACCCTGCCGTGTTGACGGTGCCGACGGCCAGCGCGCCGGCCTGCGAGTAGTCGACGCTGCCGGTATTGCCTGCCAGCGTGGTCACCGCGTTGCCTGCATTGTTCAGCGTATGGCTGCCGGTGCCCAGCAGTTCCAGGCCCGTGGCAGTGATCGCCGCGCTCTGTGTGCTGGTACCGGCGGTGTTCAGCGTGAGTTCGCTGGCCGTCAGCGCGCCGTTGATGGCGATGTTGCCGCCGGTCGCGATCAGCTTGAGCTTGTCCTGGCTGTTGCCGAACGCGCCGCCCACCGTGATGCCGGCATTCGAAGCCAGGCTGACCGTTTGGGCGGAACCCGCATTGGTGCTCGCGCTGAAGTTGCTGGTGTCGATGGCATTGGCGGCGGTGATGCTGATGTCACCGGCTGCGCCCGTGGTACTCAGCACCTGCGCACCGCTCACGTTGGTGCCCAGCGTGATGCCGTTTTGTGAGGAAGCAGTCAGCGACGTCCCGCTGACGTTGTTCGCCGCGCCGTTGGCGTCGGTGATGGCACCGGCTGCGGCGCTGAGGCTGACCGAGTTGCTTGACACCGTCTTGACCGCCAGGCTACCGGCAGTGGCCGTGACATTGACGCTGCCCGCCGCGAAGATGTTTTCCAGCGTGCCGCCGTTGGCCAGGCTCAGGTTGATTTGCGAGGCGCCGCCTGCCGCCACCGCACTGACGGACGCAGCGGAAATACCCACCGCGCCGGCGGGGCTGGTGCCCACACTGCCTGCGCCGCCGTCGAGGTAAACCGAGCCGCCCGCAGAATTGCTGATGTGCGGGGCCGCACCGCTGGCCACAATGCCCTGCGAGCCTTTGATGCGCACCGCCGCTGTGCCGGCGGCAGTACCCGTGGCCGTGCCGCTGCTGGTGATGCCGCTTGACGCCAGCGTGACCGTGCCGATGTTGTCGACGTCGATGCGGCCAGCGCCGGTATTGGTGAGGGACGTGAGTGTGGTGTTGATGCCGTTGCGCAGCACGATATCGCCCGCGCCGCTGTTGTCGACATTAAAGGCGCCGATCTGGTTGGCAGCCAGGTTGAGATTGGCGCCACCTGCACCGCTGCCGGTGAAGCTGCTGGCCACAATGGCCTGGGTCTGCGCGATGGCGCCGTTCAGGTTGGTGAGCGCGGTGGGGTTGCCGCCCGAGTTGATGCCGGCGTACCCGTCAACCGTGCCAACCGTGAGCGGCGCAGCCTTGCTGCTGGTAACGGCGAATGCGCCGGTGATAGAGCGCCCGCTGATTTCGTCGATCTGGTTGCCGGCGTTGGTCAGGGTCACGGAGGAACCTACCGCGTTGAGCTTGCCCACACTGATTGCTCCCGTCTGGCTGATGCTGCCGGCATTGAGCAGGCTGATGACCGGCAAAGGCCCTGGCGCAGCCGTGATGGGGCCAGCGATCTCAATACCGCCTGTGCTCGTCAGGGTGCCAATCTGCAACACACCGGCCGTGATTAAGCCCAACTCAGAGGCCGCCAAATTCAGTGTCATGGCTTCAATACCCCCCACACCTGACTCGAGCTTGATCTCCCGGTTGGAGGTAAAAGGTGCAATCACCACCCGGCCGGCCCCTGCATTGACCGCACTGAGAATCTCGACCCGGTTGCCAATAATCTGGATTTCGCCGCCACTGCTGGCGACCGTCGTACCGCCGAGATAGACATCACGGGCAGCCACAGGCGCTGGCGCAGGCACGCCGGAGCCACGCAAGACGATGTTCGCGCCATTGGAGTTGATGGTGCCGCCCTCCATGCGTAAAGCGCTGTTGCCTGAAGCGGAGTTGGCACTCATGGCGCCAGTAATATCTATTGCGCCTGTAGAGCTGATGATGGGGCTGGCACCGGGGCTGGAGGCGACGATGGATGTGCCAATGACGTTGGTGGCAGTCGTCGAAGAGTTGACGGTGCCCACAATGGTCAAACCACCCGTGCCGGCGAGCAGCTCTGCTGCCCCATCGATCAATATACCGGTGCCCGAGGAACCGCCCACGGTCGCCGTACCGGTGAGCGTGATTTTCTTGCTGGCGCCGGACTGCACCTTGCCGCTGACATGCAGGCCCGTTCCGGCAAAGATGGATGGATTGTTCAGCGTGCCGGTGAACGCAATGTCTCCACCTGTGCTAGAGACCTCCGCCCCGCCAGCCAACTGCAAACCCTCGCTGGTGGCCAGTGAACTGGTGCCGACCCGGCCCGTGATGCTGATGTTGCCGGCCCCGGTAACTTTCGCGCCCGAATCCAGGCGCACGCCGCGTGAAACCTGCGCCAAACCGGACGGCACGCCCGCGTTGCCCGAAATGGTGATCGTTCCGTTGCCTGCGGTGATGTTGGAATTGGTAATGACCACGCCGCCCGCCGAGCCGCCGGTGGCGCTGGCGCCGCCGCTCGTCAAGTCGCCGTTGATGGTGATGTTGCCTGTGCCGGTGGTAGTAACGTTCGATTGGGTAGCGCCGTTGTTCACGATCTCCAGCGAATGCGTAGTGCTGGCGCCTGCCGCGCTGAGCACGACGTTGCCGCCGGCCGCACTGACCTTGCTGCCCAGCACCTGGATGCTGCCATTGGCCGCTGCCAGGCTGACGTTGCCGCCCACGACGCTGTTCTGTATGCCATCGCCCTGCCCCAGGTCTGTTACCACCAGCGTGCCCGTGCCGGTGTGCGACAGTGCAATATGGCCGCCGACTGAATTGATGGCGCTCAGGCGCGCCGCATCAATAGCCGCTGCACCGCCGATGCCATTGCCTATGCCGCCTGCCGCCGTCAGCATCAGGTCACCCGTTCGCAGCGTGGCGCCGGTCTGCACGTTGATGGCGCCGCCCGAAGTGACGCTCAAGCTGGTCAGCGCCGTGGTGGCGCCCACCGACGCATTGAAATTGGTGGCCCCGGCGCTCGTGGTGCTCAGTGCGTTCGCGCCATCGACCGTGTTGGCGAATGTGATACCGCCGGCGGTGCTGACCAGGCTGACGGTGCCGGCAACCGTTACCGCGCTGTTGAAGGTTTGTGCGCCGCCCGTCTGCAGCGTACCGCCGAACAGGTTGATGCCGCCGCCCGCCGTCAGCGCGAGTCCGCCGCTGAAGGTTTGTGTGCCCAGGTTGATGATCCCGGTGTCTTTGATCAGCGTCAGGGTGCCGGAGTAGCTGGGCGTGGTGGGAAAGGCAAAACCGCTGCCATAACGGAAGGCCATGTCTCTGACGCTGCCACTGCCGTTCACCGTCACGCCACCGACGAAGGTGTTGGCCGAAGTGCCCAGCAGCACGTCCTTGCTGCTGCCGTTGAGCGTGAACGTGGAAGCACCCGTCACATTCAATGCGCCGGCCTGCGAAATGGAGCCGGTGCTGGAAGTCGCCGTCAGGCTGCCGCCCACGGTGGATGGGCCCAGCACCAGGTCGTTCACATTCCGGATGGTCACTGCATTGACGCCGGAATTATTGAGCCCAACCGCACCCGTGAAATTGTTGCCCGCGTTGCTCAGGTTTATCACGCCGGCGCCGCCGTTGATGGTCACCGCACCCGCGCCGGCGGCCTGCGTGATCGCGCCCGTCTGCGCGATGTTGTTGCCGCTCAGGCTCAGCGTGCCGCTGCCGACAGACACAGTGCCCAGGGTCAGCGCACCGCCCGCATTGTTGATCGCGACGTTGCTTGCACCGGAATTGGTAACGCTGACCGCACCGGTGAAATTGTTGGCGCCTGTCAGGCTGACCTGGCCCACGCCGGCATTGACGGTCGTCGTGCCGCCCGCGATCAGGACGCCGGCGGTTTGCTGAACGCCGGTATTGTTTGCAATGAGCGTCAGGTTGCCCGTCGCCGTGAGGTCCCGGTTGATGTTCAGGCCGCTCGTTGCAGTCAGGCTGAGGTTGTTGGCGCTCAAGGCGCCGCCCAGGGAGAGAGAGCCGCCCGACAAGGTCAGGTTGCTTGGGCCGGTGTTCAGGGCGCCCAGCGTCGTTAGCGTGCCGCCACTGGCCGCCAGGCTGACGTTCTGGTTGGCGCCCGTCAGGGTCAGGGCATTGAGGTTGAGGCTGCCAGTCGCGCTGACGTTCACGTCCTGGGCTGCCGTAATGGAAGCGTTGCCAATGGCTGAGGCACTCAAAAAGTCGACCTGGCCACCTCCGCCTGTCCCCAGGGCGGTCAGGTTGAGCGTGCCTATGGCATTGGAGAAGCTGTTGATGCGTATTCGCCCATTGCCCGTGTTGCCCGCAGATGCGGTGAAGCTGCCGCCGGGCGCAGTCATGGTGGCATTGACGGCGCCGGCATTTCCCCGAATGTTGGTACCCGCGTACAGGTCAAAGGAGCTGGCCTGCCAGTCCACGCCGCTATTCATGACCACTTCACCCGTGGTGGCTTTCAGCTTCAAACTGCCGGCAAAGATTTGCCCCAGGCCGTCGGTGCCGCCGATGGTGCCGTCGGCCGTCATGTCCAGCGCGCCGCCATTCAGGTTCAGGGTTCCCGTGCCGGTAATATCGCCGGCAGCGTTGGCCGTCACAGTAAGATTTGTGGAAGGCCCGCCGACACCGATATTGCCGTTGAGGAGGATGTTGCGCCCGGCGGTCATGGTCATACCGGCCGCGCCTGCATTGGTTTTGGTGATGTTCGCGCCGGTATTGATGTTGATGTCGCGCTCGGCAGTCAGCGTGAAGGTGTTGTTGTCCGTCCGGTTGATCGCCTGGTTGACGTGGATGTCGCCGTTGCCGCCGGCCGTGCCCATGGTGGCGGTCTGGATTTCAAAGTTGCCACCAGTCAAAGCGGCCGCGACGGCTGCGGCCGTCATGTCGCCCGTGGCGGAGATGGTGAAGTCATTGGGGTCTATCAGCCATTTCCCGGTGTTGCCGGCGGAAGCCAGCGTGGTGACCCGGGCGCTGTCGGCCACCTTGACATGCGCGGCGCTGGTTTCGACAAAGCCGCCATTGCCGCCATCGGGGGCCGAAGCATCGAGCGTGCCGCCGACATTGACCGTACCCGTTTCCATATCGCCCATCAGCAGGATGCGGCCGGCCTTGTTGGCAATCGTCTTCGCTTCAATGACACCGGTGTTGTTCACCGTCGCCGTGGTCAGCTGGTCCATGGCTTTTGCGGACAGCAGCACCTGCCCGCCATTCGCCTGGATCAGCAGCTTGTTTTCGGCCAAGGCATTGATCGCGCCCTGGTCGATGCTGTAGCCCAGCAAATTGCCGTTATCCAGGTTCAGGGTGATCTTGTTGCCGGCCGCGAGCAATGCGGTTCCCAGGCTGGCGGCGATCACGCCTTCGTTGCGTACCTCGGGCGCCAGCAAAGCTACATAGCCGCCATTCGCAGCCGTCAACGTGCCCTTGTTCACGACAGAGCCACTCGTGCCGTTGTTGCTGAAAACATGGTTGCCGGCCTGGAAGTCGGCGTTGCTCATGGACAGCGTCGAAGCCACCAGTCCGCCTACGTTGACCTGAGACCCGGCGCCAAACAGCACGCCGTTGGGGTTGAGGATAAACACCTGGCCGTTGGCCGTGAGGCTTCCCAGGAATTCGCTGGGGCTGCTGCCGGTGATGCGGTTCAGCGCGATGGCCTGCGCATTGGGCTGGTTGAATTTCAGCGCTTCATTGGCTGCCGTGGACAGCGATGTCCAGTCGATCGCCAGACGCTGGCTGGTCTGGTTGATCGTAGTGGTGGCGCCGCTGGTGCTGACGCTGCCGCTGCCCACCACCACGGTGGAATTCAGCGCGTCTGCGGCGTGCACCTGCAAGTTAAAGACGGACATCGCCAGCAGCATGACCACGGCGGCGCGGCACCGTGCATGCAGGACAAAAACGAGGCCCCCACGGGAACCGGCGGAAGCAACTTCAACACCGCTGCGTGCTGAGCCGCCCATGCTTCGGCCTTTGGCGGTTTCAGCCACGGCCACCCACAGGCCCAGCGCTGCGTTCCAGACAAGGCGGTAGATGCGGTTGATGCTGGCGTGACTTTTCATGAGAGTCTTTTCGGAAGGTCAGGAAATCCGGCTACCGCCTGGGCGAGCGGTGGAAAAAAGACGAGCAGCCAGCTCGCGCATGTAACCATAAGTATCCACCAATTGAACGTCCGGATGTATGGTTAAAAGGCGGCGTGTGGCATTTCGGAACACCGGCCTGGCCATGCGGGCACAGGGCCCCACTGGCAAAAAATTTTGCTATGCTTTTAATAGCTGCTTGCGCCCATCTGCATTGCCTTACAGGCACTTTTAATGCTAAAAAAAATAGCCAAAATTGCCTGAAAAGCAGTTTTTCACCGTTTTTCCGGCCCCATTGGGTTCGTTAGATGCAAAAAAGGCATTTTTTGGTCGATTTTTAAGCATGAAACCAGGACTTCAGGCAATACAGACGGGCGCAAGCAGCTATCAAAACAATAGCATTCAGAGCTATGCGTACAGCGCTCGACGGCACGGCGGCCTGGCAGTCAGCGCCTGTACCTGAAAAGCCCCACGCTTTTCACTTTGTGTAATGCACTGCCCCTCCCAATGGGGCGCTGCGCCTGCGGCCCCTGCTGGTCTGAAGCCAAGGAAGCCGCTGCATGCGCTTGAGAGTTACTCGTTCTCGCCCGTGCTGCCGGCTTCGGCAGCGGCTGCCCTCAGGGCATCGACCTGCGCATCGGGGCTGGGGCCGATGCGGGGGTTCGCGGAGCGGTTCACGCCGGCCAGGTAGATCATCGCGCTGCGGTAGGCCTCGTCGATCAGGAAGTTGCCACCCGAGCCGGCCGACCTGATCGTCAGCGTGCCACCCGTGATGTCATAGCCTTCCTGGCCCGACCAGGCGAAGTAGCTGCCGGGGTTGGTGCCGCTGGCGGCCGTGACGCCCGGCGCACCGGCGCCCGACTGCTGCGCACCGTTGTAGGCCACGCTGGTGTCGGGCAGCGTGAGCGGCTGCAGAAAGCTGCGCAGCAGCGGGCCGGTCTGGCCTTCATAAATGCGCCACGAGGCCGTGGAGCCGCCTTGGGTGGTGATGTCCCAGCCGGTGAAGGTGGCCGCCTGCATCATCTGTGCGGTGGTCTTGCCGGTGCCGCCTGCGCTGCTGCCCTGGCCGGACGTGTTGACGTCCCAATAGCTGTTGTTTGTCGCGGCCGTTCCGACCTGTTCGGCCACCAGCCCGCCTGCCATACCGGTAGCAGTGACGCGGCCGGTGCTGTAGGCGCGCGTGATGATGCCGTCCAGCGAGCTGCCGACCAGCCCGCCCACCTTGTCGTCGCCACTCACGGCGCCGCTGGCGTACGCGTCGGTGATGCCGCCCTGGCTGAGTTCGCCCACCAGGCCGCCAACCTCGTCAATGCCCTGCACCGTTGCCGTGCTGTAGACATTGCTGAAGGTGGTGCAGCAGCCCTGCCCCGCGATGGCGCCCACAAAGTCGGCGCCGGTGATGCTGCCGCCCACCAGCCCGAGGTTCTGGATGCTGGTGCTCTGCGTAAGGCCGAACAGGCCCACGAAGTTGTCGCCCGGACGGTTGATGAAGAGATTGCGGATCTTGTGGTTGAGGCCGTCGAAGCGGCCCTCAAAAATACCTGGTGCGCCAACGCCACCCAGGGTATCGAAACCCGCGCCGGCGTTCCAGTTCACCGTGTCGCTCGCGTCGATGTCGGCGCCCAGCACGTAGTTGCCGGTGGGATTGCCGTTGATGCCCTGCAGGTCGGTGCCGGTGGTGCTGCCTGCCACGCCCAGGCTGGTGATGACTTTGTACGGGTCCGTGACGCCGTCGCTGCCCAGCCGGGTGCTGAAGTTGTCGCCGGCCCGCAGGTTGACCGGGGCCCTGACGTTGTACGTTGCAGTGTTCCCCGCATTGATGGCGCCCAGTCCGTATTCCAGTGCCAGCTTGCCATTGGCGTGCTGCGAGGTGATGGACGCGTTGATGTTGATATTGCGCCAGGCGCTCAAGGTCAGCGTGGTGCCCGCGTTCCAGGTGAAGGCCGCGTTGACGTGGATGTCGCCGTTATCCGTACCGCCGGCATTGTTGGTCGCCAGTGCGACATTGCCCAGGTTGAGGCTGGCGGCCAGCGTGCCCGCGCCTATGCCACTGCCGGTCAGCGCACCGCTGCCCGCGGCGATGGTGAAGTCGGTCGGGTCTATCAGCCATGTGCCGTGGTTGCCGCCACCGCCTGCAGAGGCCAGCGTGGTGATGACAGCGCCGTCGGCCACCTTGACGTGTGCCGCGGACGTTTCGACAAAGCCGCCATCACCGCCAGTGGGCGCCGATGCATCCAGCGTGCCACCTGCGTTCACCGTGCCGGTGTCCATGTCGCCCATCAGCAGGATACGGCCGGCCTTGTTCTGCAGGGTTTTGGCTTCGATGATTCCGGTGTTGTTCACCGTGGCCGTGGTCAAGCTGTCCATGGCTTTCGCGGAAAGCAGTACTTGCCCGCCGTTCGCCTGGATCAAATGCCTGTTCTCCGCCAGCGCCCTGATCGCACCCTGGTCAATGCTGTAACCCAGCAGGCTGCCGTTATCGATGTTCAGGGTGACCTTGTTGCCGGCGGCCAGCAGCGCCGTGCCCAGCGATGCCGTCATCACGCCTTCATTGCGTACTTCGGGCGCCAGCAAGGCGAGGTAGCCACCCTGCCCCGCGTTCAGCGTGCCCTGGTTGACAACCGAGCCGACCGAGCCTGTGAACACATGGTTGCCGGACATGAAGTCGGCATTGCTCATGCCCAAGGTTGAAGCCACCAGTCCGCCCACGTTGACCTGGCTGCCCGCACCAAACAGCACGCCGTTCGGGTTGAGGATGAACACCTGGCCGTTGGCCGTGAGGCTGCCAAGCAGTTCGCTCGGGCTGCTGCCGGTGATGCGGTTCAGCGCAATGGCCTGGGCGTTGGGCTGGTTGAACACCAGCGCTTCATTGGCACGGGTAGACAGGCTGGTCCAGTCAATCGCCACACGCTGGCTGGACTGGTTGATGGTGGTGGTGTTGCCCACCGTGGCCAGGCTGGCGGCGCCCGCAGACACGCTGGCGCTGGCGGCGTCTGCGGCCTCGGCCTGCTGGGCACCTCCGGCAAGCAAGAGCAATGCAGCGCTGCAGGCAGCGTTGAGTGTGAACCCGCCCGTTGCACTGGCGCCGCGTCGGGCCAGGCGGTAAATGCGGTTGATGCCGGCATGGCTTTTCATGTGTAGCCTTTCGGGACAGGACGGGCGGCGAAGCCCCCAAAGATCTCTCTTTTCCTGCCGGCGATGGCCTGTCATCTGGGGCCACAGGCCCATGCGCCGCGCATGACAAGTGCCATATTACGACGCCCCGGACCGACGCGATAGCCTGGGTTTCACGCACGACGCAGCCTTGCGCCCCTTGTTTGCTACAGTTTTGATAGCTGCTTGCGCCTGTCTTTATTGCGCTGCAGCCTGATTTCGCCATCAATCCTGGTGCAGGAGCCCAAACGACTGCTGCGAGCGCATCAGCCGCGGGCGTTGCCGCCAAAACCACCACCGCCCGACGAGCCAGGCAGGGGCCGAGGGTCCGGCTTCGCCGGCCCCAGGCGCCGCCCCCTTTGAGGGGGAGCAGACTACACGCAGTGAGTCTGAACGGGGGTGAGTCTAGTTTTCGTCGGTATTGCCCGCTTCTGCTGCGGCGGCCGCCAGCGCGTCGGCTGCAGCGCTGCCGCCGAATCCACCACCACCTACGCCACCGCCGGACGAACCGCCCAGGCCGGCCACAGCCTGCAGCGCGCTGTCATAGGCGCCGACCAGTGCTTCACTGCCAAGCGCCACGGTGCCGGCGTCGGAGGTCTTGATGCTGAGCGCGCCGTTGGCAAAGCCCAGTGCGTAGTTGCCGGAGATCGAGTTCAGCCCGCCAGGCGTGATCACATAGCTGCCAGCGGCCACGGCCCCCTGAGAAGATCCGCCATAGCCCACGGTTCCGCCGATATCCGCCGACGTATCACCCGCCACAAAACCGCTGTAGCTCACGCCGTTGCCACCGCTGTAAGCCGTGCCGTCATAGTTCTTGCTGTCGTTGTTGGCCGTCACCGTCAGCGCCTTGGGTGTGATGCTGGCCGTGGTCGTTGCCGTGGTGTTCAGCAGGTTGTAGTTGCTGGCGTCGGTGCCGCCTATAGCGATGCCGTTCACGCCGACCGCCTTGCCCGTGCCGGCGTTCTTGTCGGCGAAGGATGCGGCACCCGTGACGCTGAGTACATCGCTGCCCAGGCGGTTGTCGGCGTAACCCACGGTGGCTGCCGTTGTACCGTCATACACCTTGTTCACGCCAGCGGCTGTCACTGCCAGGTCGGCCTTGTTGATGGTGCTGGTCGTGTTGTTAGCGTAGCTGACGTTGTAGTTGGCGTTGTTCACGCCATCGCCCACCGTGACGCCCGAAGTCGTGACGGTCTTGTTGCCTGTGCCGGCATTCTTGTCGGTGAAGGCGAAGCTGCCACCGGTGGCGTTGTCGCCTGCGAACACCGTGCCGGCCGTTACCACCACCGCGCCAGCAGCCGAGAGGCCACCGTCGTAGGTCTTGGTGACATCGGAAGTCGACAGGCTCAAGTTGGCCTTGTTGATGGTGCTGGTGGTGTTGTCAACATAGGCGATGTTGTAGTTGCCGGTCACGTCGGCGTTGCCGCTGTCCTTGATCGTCAGGCCGCTGACTTGCACCGTCTTGTTGCCGACGCCGAAGTTTTTGTCGGTGAAGGCCTGCGTGGCGGCGGCGTTGACCGATTCGCCCGCGCCGGCGCCGGCCAGCGTGCCGACAGAGCCCGTACCCGTAGCGCTGGTCGTGCTGTCGTAGGTCTTGGTCACGCCTGTGGCCGTCACCGTCAGGTTGGCCCTGTTGATGGTGCTGGTGGTGTTGTCCACATAGCTGACGTTGTAATTGGCGTTGTTCACGCCGTCGCCCACCGTCACACCGGCCGCAGTCACCGTCTTGTTGCCCGCCCCGGCGTTCTTGTCTGTAAAGGCGAACGTGCCGCCGCTCAAACCGTCACCGCTGAATACCGTACCCGCCGCGACAGTGGCCGTGCCCGATGCGGCCAAGGTGCCATCGTAGGTCTTGGTCACATTGGCCGTGGACAAGGTCAGGTTGGCCTGGTTGATGGTGCTGGTGCTGTTGTCCACGTAAGCGATGTTGTAGTTGGCGTTGTTCACGCCGTCGCCCACTGTCACGCCCGCAGTCGTCACCGTTTTGTTGCCACTGCCGACGTTCTTGTCGGTAAAGGCAAACGTACCGCCTGTGGTGTTGTCGCCTGCGAACACCGTGCCCGCCGTCCCCACCACCGTACCGCTGGCGGATAAACCACCGTCGTAGGTCTTGGTGACGTCGGTGGTCGACAGGCTCAGATTGGCTTTGTTGATGGTGCTGCTGGTGTTGTCGACGTAAGCGATGTTGTAGTTGCCGGTCACGTCGGCATTGCCGCTGTCCTTGATGGTCAGGCCGCTGGCCTGAACCGTCTTGTTGCCGATACCGAAGTTCTTGTCGGTGAAGGCCTGCGTCGCGGCGGTGTTGACCACTTCGCCCGCACCGGCGCCTGCCAGTGCGCCAACAGAGCCCGTGCCTGTGGCATTGAGTGTGCTGTCGTAGGTCTTGGTCACGCCCGTGGCGGTGACTGTCAAGTTAGCCTTATTGATGGTGCTGGTCGTGTTGTCCACGTAGGCAATGTTGTAGTTGCCCGTCACGTCGGCGTTACCGCTGTCCTTGATGGTCAGGCCGCTGGCTTGCACCGTCTTGTTGCCGATGCCGAAGTTCTTATCGGTAAAGAGCTGTGTGGCAGCGGTGTTGACCGACTCACCCGCGCCTGCACCGGCCAGTGCGCCAACAGAGCCTGTGCCTGTGGCATTGAGTGTTCCGTCGTAGGTTTTGGTCACCGCGTTGGCGGTGACCGTCAAGCTGGCCTGGTTAATGGTGCTGGCTGTGTTGTCGACATAGGCAATGTTGTAGTTGCCGGTGACGTCAGCGTTACCTGCGTCCTTGATGGTCAGGCCGCTGGCTTGCACCGTCTTGTTCCCGATGCCGAAGTTCTTGTCGGTAAAGAGCTGGGTGGCGGCGGCGTTGACGACTTCGCCTGCACCGGCACCGGCCAGCGTACCCACGGAGCCCGTGCCCGTGGCGCTCAGCGTGCCGTCGTAAGTCTTGGTCACACCCGTGGCCGTCACCGTCAGGTTGGCCTGGTTGATGGTGCTGGTGCCGTTGTCCACATAGGCAATGTTGTAGTTGCCCGACACGTCGGCATTGCCGCTGTCCTTGATGGTCACGCCGCTGGCGCGCACCATCTTGTTGCCGGTACCGGCGTTCTTGTCCAGGAAGGCCTGGCTGCCGGCGGCATTGACCAGCTCGCCTGCGCCCGCACCCGCGAGCGCCGCGACGGTGCCCGTTCCGGTGGCGTTCAGCGTGCCGTCGTAGGTCTTGGTCACACCCGTTGCCGTGACCGTCAGGCTGGCCTTGTTGATCGTGCTGCTGGTGTTGTCGACGTAGCTGACGTTGTAGTTGCCGGTCACGTCAGCGTTACCGCTGTCCTTGATGGTCAGCCCACTGGCCTGCACCGTCTTGTTGCCGACACCGAAGTTCTTGTCGGTAAAGACCTGCGTGGCGGCGGTGTTGACCGACTCACCTGCACCGGCGCCGGCCAGCGCGCCGACCGAGCCCGTGCCTGTGGCGCTGAGCGTACCGTCATAGGTCTTGATCACACCGGTCGCGGTGACCGTCAGGTTGGCCCTGTTGATGGTGCTGCTGGTGTTGTCGGCGTAAGTGACGTTGTAGTTGGCGTTGTTCACCCCGTCGCCTACCGTCACGCCCGCCGCCGTTACTGTCTTGTTGCCGTTGCCGGCATTCTTGTCGGTGAAGGCGAATGTGCCGCCCGTGGTGCCGTCACCCGCGAACACCGTGCCCGCCGTCACGACCACAGTACCAGCCGCCGAGAGGCCGCCGTCGTAGGTCTTGGTGACGCTCGAAGTGGACAAGGTCAGGTTGGCCTGGTTGATGGTGCTTGTGGTGTTGTCCGCATAGCTGACGTTGTAGTTGGCGTTGTTCACGCCGTCGCCCACCGTCACGCCGGTCGTCGTGACCGTCTTGTTGCCGCTACCGGCATTCTTGTTGGTGAAGGCGAATGTGCCGCCCGTGGTGTTGTCACCCGCAAACACCGTGCCCGCTGTCACCGTGACCGTGCCGGCTGCGCTGGTCGTGCCGTCGTAGGTCTTGGTGACGTCGGTGGTCGACAGGCTCAAGTTGGCCTTGTTGATGGTGCTGGTGGTGTTGTCGACGTAGCTGACGTTGTAGTTGCCCGTCACGTCGGCATTACCGCTGTCCTTGATCGTTACGCCGCCGGCGCGCACCGTCTTGTTGCCGATACCGAAATTCTTGTCGAGGAAAGCCTGGTTGCCAGCGACATCGACTACCTCGCCCGCTGCCGCGCCAGCCAGCGCGGCAACGGTACCCGTACCGCTGGCGCCCAAGGTTCCGTCGTAGGTCTTGGTCACCGCATTGGCCGTCACCGTCAGGTCGGCCTTGTTGATGGTGCTGGTGGTGTTGTCGACATAGGCAATGTTGTAGTTGCCTGTGACGTCGGCGTTGCCGCTGTCCTTGATGGTCAGGCCGCTGGCTTGCACCGTCTTGTTGCCGATGCCGAAGTTCTTGTCGGTAAAGAGCTGTGTGGCAGCGGTGTTGACCGATTCTCCCGCTCCGGCGCCTGCCAGCGCACCGACGGTGCCCGTTCCCGTTGCGCTGGTCGTGCCGTCGTAAGTTTTGGTCACACCAGTCGCCGTCACCGTCAGGTTGGCCTGGTTGATGGTGCTGGYSGTGTTGTCGACRTAGSYRATGTTGTAGTTGCCCGTCACATCAGCGTTGCCTGCGTCCTTGATGGTCACTCCGCTGGCCTGCACCGTCTTGTTGCCGATGCTAAAGTTCTTGTCCAGGAAGGCCTGGCTGCCGGCGGCATTGACCACTTCGCCGGCTGCCGCTCCTGCCAGCGTACCGACCGAGCCCGCGCCTGTCGCGCCCAGTGTGCCGTCGTAGGTCTTGGTCACACCCGTGGCCGTTACCGTCAGGTTGGCCTGGTTGATGGTGCTGCTGGTGTTGTCGACATAACTGAGCACATAGTTGCCGCCACCGTTGCCGTCGTTCAGCGTGGCGCCGCCCACTGTCACCGTCTTGCCGGTGCCTGCGTTTTTGTCGAGGAAGGCAAAGCTGCCGCCGGTGGTGGTGTCGGTGTCAAGCAGTTGGGTGCCGCCGGTGGCGGTGAACGTGCCGGCAGCGTCGAGCTGGCCGTTGTAGGTTTTGCTGACGTTGGTGGTAGTCAGCACCAGGTTGGCCGGCGTAACAGTGAGGGTACCGCCGCTGATGTCGTAACCCTGCTGGCCGGAATAATAGCCGTTGTAGGTACCGGCATTGCGCCCACTGGAAGCCGCCCCCAGAACACCAACCGCCGCCGTGCTGGCGCCGGTTTGCACCACACCGTTGTAGGTGAGCACGGTGTCGGCCACCGTCAGCCCACTCAGGAAGCTGCGCAGCAGCGGCATGCTTTGACCTTCGTAAATGCGCCACACCGCCGTGCTGCCGCCGGTGCTGGCAATGTCCCAACCAACAAAGGTGCTGGCCTGCTTCAACTCGCCATCGGTCTTGCCGCTGCCGAGGGCGTCTGGCAGCCCCGGGTTGGCGGTGGCACTGTGGAAGCTGTTGCTGACCGTGCCGATGTTCAGTCCCACCAATCCATCGGCATCTAAGCCGCCGGTGCTGGCATTGCCCGTGGCGTAGCTGTTGCTGATCGCGCCGCCGTTGTTGTTGTACCCCGCCAGCCCGCCGACATATTGATCGAGGCCGTTGACATTGCCCGTGGCATAGCTGTTACTGATCACGCTGCCGAAGTTGTTGTACCCCACCAGCCCGCCGACATAGTCAGTGCCGCTGACATCACCCGTGGCGTAGCTGCCGGTGATCGCGCCGCCGCTGTTCTCCCCCACCAATCCGCCGACGGATCTATTGCCGCTGACATCACCCGTGGCGTAGCTGCCGGTGATCGTGCTTGCGTTGTTCACTCCCACCAGGCCGCCGACACGGATGAGGCCGCTGACGCTGCCTGTGCCCGCGTGGCTGTCACTGATCGTGCTGTTGTAGGCGTACCCCACCAACCCACCGATATTGTTGTTGCCGCCGCTGACATTGCCCGTGGCGTAGCTGTTGCTGATCGTGCTGTTGTTGGCCTCCCCCACCAACCCACCGATATTGTTGTCGCCGCCGCTGACATTGCCCGTGGCGTAGCTGTCGCTGATCGTGATGGCGTTGGACGCGCCGCCGTTGTTGACGCTGGATCCCACCAGCCCACCGACACGGTCGAACCCGGTGACGCCGCCAGTGGCAAAGCTACGGTTAATGACACTGCTATAGCCGCCCATGACAGAGTTTCGTCCCACCAGGCCGCCGACATAGTTGCGGCCGCTGACGCTACCCGTGCCGGCGTGGCTGTAACTGATCGTGCTGTTGGTGGCATCCCCCACCAAACCTCCGACCATGTCGGCGGTAGCGGTAACGTTGCCTGTGGCGTAGCTGTCGCTGATCGTGCTGTTGCCGGCAGATCCCACCAACCCACCGACAAAGTTGTCGCCGTTAATGCTGCCTGTGGCGTAGCTATTGATGATCGTGACGTTATCGGCTGATCCCACCAGTCCACCGACTATGTCGCCGCCGCTGACGCTGCCGCCAACCACCCCTACGTTGCTGATTTGCGCACCGCTGGCAACACCAAACAGACCGATGGGGGCTATCCCGATCCGGTTGATGGTGAGGCTGGACACGGCATGGCCGAGGCCGTCGAAACGGCCGGTGAAGTGACTGGACGCATTGCCGATTGGGTCGAATCCTGCGTTGCTATTCCAGTTTGCCGTGCCGCTGGCGTCAATGTCGTTGGCCAGGGTGTAGCTCTTGTCCACCATGCCGGCGGAACCCGCGCCTTGCAGGCCGTAAGCGTCGGTGAGCTGGTAAGCCGTTCCGGCGCTCAGGCCGTCACCGCCCAGCGCGCGAATGAAAGTGCCGCCGCTGATGCGGAAATCCGTCGCAGAAAATGCCGGCACGCTGCCCATCTGGCGCCAGGTGCCGCCCGCCAGGGTGAAGGTGCCAACGTTGGTGGCGCCGGTATTGGTGATGGTGCCGCTGGAATTCAGCGTCACGCTCTGACCCACGCCTGTGAGTCCGCCCAGCCCGATGTCACCGCCGGCGGCGAGAGTGACGGGGCCAGTGATATTCAGGTTGCCGTTGTAGGTTTGTGAGCCCGTGGTGTTGATATCTGATGCCAGGGCGATGTTGCCGATGGCGTTGAATGTCACGTTTGCCGCTGTCAAGGCACCATTGAGGGCGACATTGGCACCGGAGCCCGTCAGCGTCATATCTGCAATATTGATCGTCGGCAGGCTCAGCGTACCGCCGTTGGCAGCCAGGCTGACCGACTGGTAGGAGCCCGTCAAGTTGAGGCTGGCCACATTGAAATTGCCCGTTGTTGAGGCATTCACGTCGTGCGCAGCAGTGATGGTCGCATTGCTCACTGCTGCGTTACTGATGAAGTCGATCTGGCCACCGCCG
Organism: Polaromonas sp. P1_F1; assembly: GCF_056405795.1. NCBI lineage: Bacteria > Pseudomonadati > Pseudomonadota > Betaproteobacteria > Burkholderiales > Comamonadaceae > Polaromonas > Polaromonas sp. P1_F1. The sequence goes on along the minus strand of NZ_JBFUBJ010000002.1, from coordinate 453,256 downwards.
CCCGTGCCCTGGGTGGTCAGGTTGAGCGTGCCTATGGCGTAGCCGTAGGTGTTCACGCGTATCCTGCCGTTGCCTGCGTTGCCCGCGGAAGCAGTGAAGCTGCCGCCGGGGGCACTCATGCTGGCCTCGACGGCGGAGCCGGGGTTGCTACCCCGGATATTGGTGCCCGCGTACAGGTCAAAGGAGCTGGCCATCCAGCTGACGCCGCTATTCACGATCACGTCACCCGTGGTGGCTTTCATCTTCAAGCTGCCGGCAAAGACCTGCCCCAGGCCGTCGGTGCCGCCGATGCTGCCGCCGGCCGTCATGTCCAGCGCGCCGCCATTCAGATTCAGGGTTCCCGTGCCGGTAATATCGCCGGCAGCGTTGGCCGTCACAGAAAGAGTTGTGGAAGGCCCGCCCACACCGATATTGCCGTTGAGGAGGATGTTGCGCCCGGCGGTCATGGTCATACCGGCCGCGCCTGCATTGGTTTTGGTGATGTTCGCGCCGGTATTGATGTTGATGTCGCGCTCGGCAGTCAGCGTGAAGGTGTTGTTGTCCGTCCGGTTGATCGCCTGGTTGACGTGGATGTCGCCGTTGCCGCCGGCCGTGCCCATGGTGGCGGTGGCGATTTCGAAATTGGTGCTTGTCAGGGCGCTCGCGACGTCGGCTGCCGTCATGTCGCCCGTGGCGGAGATGGTGAAGTCATTGGGGTCTATCAGCCATTTCCCGGTGTTGCCGGCGGAAGCCAGCGTGGTGACCCGGGCGCTGTCGGCCACCTTGACATGCGCTGCGCTGGTTTCAACAAAACCGCCGTCGCCTCCATCCGGTGCGCTCGCGTCCAGCGTTCCGCCCACGTTGACGGTACCGGTTTCCATGTCGCCCATCAGCAGGATGCGGCCTGATTTGTTCTGCAGCGTCTTCGCTTCAATCACGCCGGTGTTGTTCACCGTGGCCGTCGTCAGGCTGTCCATGGCCTTGGCCGAAAGCAACACTTGCCCGCCGTTGGCCTGTATCAGGTGTTTGTTCTCGGCCAGCGCATTGATGGCCCCCTGGTCGATGCTGTAGCCCAGCAAAGACCCGTTATCTAGATTCAGGGTGACCTTGTTGCCGGCAGCCAGCAGGGCTGTTCCCAGCGACGCAGTCATCACGCCTTCGTTGTGCACTTCCGGGGCCAGCAGGGCGAGATAGCCGCCGTTCGCCGCCGTCATCGTCCCTTGGTTGACCACCGAACCGCTGCCGCCCGAATTCGTGAAAACGTTATTGCCGGCCATGAAGTCGGCGTTGCTCATATTGAGCGTCGAGGCGACGAGACCACCGACGTTCACTTGCGACCCGGCGCCAAACAGAACGCCGTTCGGGTTCAGGATAAACACCTGGCCATTCGCCGTCAGGCTGCCGAGGAATTCGCTGGGGCTGCTGCCGATGATGCGGTTCAGGGCTATCGCTGAAGCATTGGGCTGGCTGAACACCAGCGCCTCGTTGGCCCGCGTGGAGAGGCTGGTCCAGTCGATCGCCAGGCGCTGGCTGGCCTGGTTGATGGTGGTGGTGTTGCCGAGCGTGGAGACATTGCCCGCGCCGGCAGTTACGCTGGCGTTGGCCGCATCGGCCGCGCGAGCCTCGTGCGTAACCACGGCCAGGGAAGTTAGCAGCACCAGCGCAGCACGGCAGGCCGTATTGAGCGTAAAGCCTGCCCCTTCACTTCCGCCTTCAGCCCCTCCGCCAGGGGCCGACCCGAACAGCACGCTGCTGCGCGACGAGCCGCCTTTGCTTCTGCCCTTGGCGTTTTCCGCCACGGCCACCCACAGGCTCAAGGCGGCGTTCCAGACAAGACGGTAAATGCGGTTCATGCTGGCGTGGCTTTTCATGGCAGTGACTTTCTGGAAAAAACGGGCGGTTTGGGAGCGCCTGCGCGCACCCCAAAGGTGGCGCGCGCAATGGTTACAAAACGTGCAAATCGTAGGGTCGGTGCGGGCACCTGTATGTCCCCAGTTCTAGGGACAGGGCTGTAACGCCGAGGGGAATAATCCCCTCTGAAGCGCACTTCCGGTCACCGCACAAGCGCTGCCATACAACGTCCCAGGACGTGAAGAGATGCATGTACGAGGAAGCAAGGCCGCGTCGCGGCTCGTTGCATGGCAATACGCCCAATGCAGAGCGGCGAAACAGGCGGCTGTCTGTCCCCAGTTTTGGGGACACGCCTGCAAGACCACTCACCGCAAAATCGGCAATAGACGTCAGCAGGTTGACGTGGACCAACCTTTCGCTACGTTTTTGATAGCTGCTTGCGCCCGTTGATACTGGGCTGGAGACCGATTTGCCCCTCATTTCATTGCGCGGAAGGCTTCAGTGCCGATGGCGGGCGGGATTGCTGGCAGGGTGTCTGGCGGTTGTGGCGCTGGCCGCGTTATGGCCGCTGCAAGCGCGTGCCGCCACGGCGTTGCACTTCACCGCGGCAGAACTGCTGGCGGTAGATGGCCGCGGCTTTTCACCGCCGCCCTATGCTCTTGAGCCCGGCATGCCGCAGGGCCGGTGGACCACGGTGGCGCTTCCGCATGCCTTGCCGCCCCAGCTGATTCCCCTGAACCAGGCGAGCGAAGCAGGCATGGAGGAGGAGTCACAAGGCCCCCAAACCGTGGTGACCTGGTACCGCGTGCAGGTGCCACCGCTTGCACCTTCACCCGGGCCGCGCTACCTCTACATCCCACGCTGGAAGACCGACGGCCAGATCGCGGTGTATGGCGACGGCCGGCTGCTCTATCAATCGCACGCCAACGCGCTGTGGAACGGTTCCAATCATCCGCTGTGGATTGCGCTCGACGAAACCGCCGGTGCGGCGCCGCCGCAAACCATAGCTCTGCGCATCGAACGGCTGCGCGCCACCGGCGGCGCCATTTCCAGCCTGTGGCTGGGTGACGAGGCCGCCATCGGCTGGCGCTATCGGGTGCGCGATGCATTGCAGATACAGCTGCCGCTGATGACCAGCGCGGCCTTTCTGGCCGTGGGTATGTTCGCGCTGTCGGTATGGCTGCGGCAAAGGCGGGTTTCAGAGGGTGCTTCGCCCGAAGGAGGTTCGCTGTACCTGCTGTTCTTCATCATCTCGGTGGTCTCCTATATTCGTTGCCTGCACTACTACGTGGGCCAGCACCGGTTGCCGGTGTCCGATGAATGGTTTGGCTGGTTCACCGTCAACTCGCTCGTCTGGCTGATCGCTGCGGCGCACTTCTTCCTGGTCCGGCTGCACGGACGGCCGCAGCAGTGGCTGAACCGCGCCGTCCTGGCTCTCGCGGCGGTGATCGGCATCCTGACGCTGCCGGTGTTCGCGAGCGGCTGGCCGGGCGCCACGGTGCTGGCGCCGCTGGTTTACCTCTTCCTGCTGGCCATGGGCATCACGGCCTTCGGCTGCGGCCTGGCGAATGCCCGGCGCGCACGGTCGCGCGACGGCATGCTGCTGGCCGGCTGGAGCCTGCTGGGCCTGGCGATGGGCGCCTATGACTGGCTGCTGCAGAACAACCACGTCAGCGTGGAAGGCAGCTTTCTCGGCTCTTATGCCAATGTGGGCGCCTTTTTTATCTTCGTGTACATCATGTTCCAGCGCTACACACGCGCCATCGAGGACGCCCGCCAGGTCAACGCCGGTCTGGAGCAACGCCTGCAGGCGCGCGAGGCCGAGCTGAACCGGAGCCATGCCCTGCTGCGTGAGGTCGAGCAGCGGCAGATGCTGAGCCAGGAGCGCCAGCGCCTGATGCAGGACATGCACGACGGCCTGGGCTCGTCGCTGGTCAGCGCCCTGCGCGTGGTCGAGGGCGGGCGGCTGCAGGACGTGCAGGTGGCCGAGGTTCTGAAGAGCTGCATCGACGACCTCAAGCTGGCCATCGATTCGATGGAGCCCATCGAAGCCGACCTGTTACTGTTGCTGGCCACGCTGCGCTTTCGCCTGGGCAGCCGGCTGGAGAGCACCGGCATCACGCTGCGCTGGGAGATCAGCGACGTGCCCACGCTGGAATGGCTGGACCCGCGCAACGCGCTGCACATCCTGCGCATACTGCAGGAGGCCTTTGCCAACATCCTCAAGCACGCCCAGGCCAGTGAGATACGTGTGACCACCGGCGCGGCTGATGGCTGGGTCTGCGTCGGCATCACCGACAACGGCAGGGGCTTCGCCGTGGAGCGAGCGCTGGGCAGCGGTGGCAAGGGGTTGTCGAACCAGCAGCGCCGCGCGCAGGCCATAGGCGGCGACGTGACGTTTGAATCTTCGGCGGCCGGCACCCGGCTGACCCTGCGCTTGCCGCGAAGCCGCCCCACGGCAGCCTGAACCGGGCGGCCGAAGCGTCGCCATGTCGCTAAATATGGGGACACGCACAAGCCGTACATTGACGCACAATGGCATATTTCGGCTACGTATAGCCCATACAAGGTGGCCGCAAAAAAGCCCACGCGAAAACCGCGCAGGCACCAACGCAGGAACCGACATGCAGTCCAGTTCAAACCCGCCGCCCATCCATGTGGCGCTTGTCGAAGACGACGTTCACTTCCAGAACGCCATCGTGACCGCCATCGCGGCCTCGCCCGACATCCGGCTGATGAGCCTGGCCAGCACACGCGCGCAGGGCCTGCAGTCGCTGCAAAGTGCACCGGCCGACGTGCTGCTGGTGGATTTGGGCCTGCCCGACGGCTCGGGCATTGACGTGATCCGCGCCGCGCATGTGCAGTGGCCCACCTGCGCCGTGATGGTGTGCACGGCATTTGGTGATGAAGCGCATGTGCTGCAATCCATCGAGGCCGGCGCCTCGGGCTACCTGCTGAAAGACAGCGAGCCCGAGAACATGCTGCACGAGATCCGCAGCCTGCACGGCGGCGGCAGCCCCATCAGCCCGCTGATTGCCCGGCAGATCCTGATGCGCTTTCGCGCCACACCTTCGGTGGCGCCGGCTGCCGCGCCCGCAGTGGCACTGGTTGCGGCTGCCAATGAACAGCCCGCGCTGTCCAGCCGCGAAAAGGAAGTGCTGGAGCTGATCACCAAAGGGTTTACCGCCGACGAAATCGCCCGGCTGATGCAGGTCTCGCAGCACACCGTGCAGACCTATGTGCGGCGCATCTACAGCAAGCTCAATGTGAATTCGCGGGCCGAAGCGATTTATGAAGCCAGGCACCAGGGCATTCTGGCGGCCTGAGGTGCGCAAGGGCCTGGCGCGCTGGCTGCTGCTGGGTGCCTGGCTGCTGGCCTGCGGTGCCTCCGCCTGGGCCGCGGGGCCGGTTGTGCATTACACCGAAGCCGAGATGATCCGCGAAGAGGCGGCCAGCTTCAAGCCGCTGGCTGCTGCGGTGGACGAAGCCGCCTTGCCGGGCCCCTGGACAAAGGTGAAGTTGCCTTCTGTCATTCAAAAACCGGTGGCTTCAAACGGCGGCAAGCCCCCTGTCGTCACAATCTGGCTGCGCATACGGCTCGATGAACTGCAGGGCATGAAAAGCCCTACGCACTTCTACCTGACCCGCTGGCTGGCAGCCGGCCAGATCGCGGTGTATGCCGATGGCCAACTACGCTTTCGCTCCACGGGCAGCCCGGTCTGGAATCTGTTCAACCACCCCGCGCTGTTGCTGCCACTGAATCTGGCCGCCGACAGCCCACCGCCGCAGACCCTCCTGATACGCCTGGACAGCCTGCCTTCGCCCGAGGCTGCGATCTCGTCCTTCTACGCGGGCGACTCCAACAGCCTGATCGAGATGGCCGCCAGGCGGGAATGGCTGGCTTACCAACTGCCCTTCATGTGCAGCGCGGCTTTCCTGGCGGTGGGGATTTTCTCGCTGGCCGTGTGGGTGGTACGCCGCCAGCCCGCCAGCCTCTACCTGTTTGCGATTGCCGTGCTGAGTGCGACCCGGCGCTGGCATTTCCAGCTGGGACCGGAAAAACTGATCGTCAGCGACGCCTGGTTTATCTGGCTCACCCTCAACGCCCTGATGTGGCAATCACTGGCCCTGCACTACTTCATGCAGCTCCTGCACGGCCGGGTCATGCGCTGGCTGAGCCGGGTGATGCTGGGAATGGCGGTGGTTTTCTCAGTCGTCACGCTGCCCTTTGCTTCTGTCTTCCCCAGCTTGCTGGCACTGCGGCCCTACGCCCACCTGCTGCTGATCGGCATGGCCACGGTGATCCTGGCGGTCGGGCTGTGGCATTCATGGCGCAGCCGGTCACTGGACGCCAAAATGCTGTCAATCGCCTTTTTGCTCAACTATGTGTTCGGCATCTACGATTGGGCCCGGCTCAAGTACGTGCTGGACCTGGAAAGCTATTACCTCACACCTTATGCAGCCATGGCGCTGTTCGGCGTGTTCGTCGTGATCATGTTCCGGCAGTATGTGGGCGCCCTTGACGGAATGGAGCAGCTGAACGCCAGCCTGGAAGAGCGGCTGCAAAGCCGTGAAGCCGAACTGGCGGTGAGCTACGACAAGCTCCGCGAGATCGAGCAACGCGAAACGCTGAGCCAGGAACGCCAGCGCCTGACCCAGGACATGCACGACGGCCTGGGCTCCTCGCTGGTCAGTGCGCTGCGCGTGGTTGAAGGAGGCCAGCTCAGCGAGGCCGATGTGGCGGAAGTTCTCAAGGGCTGCATCGACGACCTGAAGCTGACCATCGATTCTATGGAGCCGGTGGAGGCCGATTTGCTGTTGCTGCTGGCCACCCTGCGCTTTCGCCTGGGCCCGCGGCTGGCGGGTGCCGGTGTGTCGCTGCGCTGGGAGGTTTCCGACGTGCCGCCACTGGACTGGCTGAACCCGCGCAACGCGCTGCACATCCTGCGCATCCTGCAGGAGGCCTTCACCAACACTCTCAAGCACACCCAGGCCAGCGAAATCCGCGTCGGCACCGGTATTGAAAACGGTGGGGTCAGTGTCGTCATCAGCGACAACGGGCAGGGATTTTCGCTGGAAAGCGCCTTGCAAAAAGGCGGCAAGGGCCTGCAAAACCAGCAGCGCCGGGCGCGGTCAATCGGCGGCGAGATCCACTGGCACTCTGATGGCCGCGGCACCCGTGTCACCTTGTGGCTGCCGGAGAAACGCCCGCCGGGTTGACGGCGGGGCGTAAGCCCCTTTTTTTGCTATGATTTTTATAGCTGCTTGCACTCGTCCCCATTGGGCTCAGGGTTTGTTTTCCTCAAGAAATAACACCTGGCGACAAAGAGGCGACCCGGCGCGCGGGAAGCCGCGCTGCGGCCTCTTCATAATCACCCCATGACGTTTTCACACCGCTATCCCCACTCCATGGCCAGGAGCCACCCCTTGCGCAAGCTGACGGGTTTGGCCCTTGCCACCTTGTTCTGCGGCCTTGCCGCTGCGCAGACGGCCAAGCCCACACCACCCGCCCCAGCGTCAGTACCCTCGCCCCAACCTCTCGTGGGCACCTGGAGCTGGACGCTGGCAGGAAAAGCCTGCACCGAAACCTGGCAATACAGCGCCAAGGGCACCCGGCTTAACACCAGCGGCGAAGAAGTCACGCGAGGCGACTACGAAATATCCGCAGCGCCGAGTGCGCAGGGGTTTTACCGGCTCACCGACACCGTGACCGACAGCAATGGCAAGCGGGACTGCTCAGGCGACCTGCATGAAGCGTCGGACCCGCCGGTGGTGCGCTTCATCCAGTTCAGCCCCAGGCAGGACCAGTTCATTGTGTGCAAGGCCGAGTCGCTGCAGGCCTGCTTCGGGCCTTTGAAGCGGATGCCGGGCTAGCGTCTTGTGGGCGCTCAGCGGCCGCTGATCAGCGACTGCAAAACACCGGGCGCGAAATGCTCGCCGATGTAGTCGGCCAGGCCGTCAAACACCGAGTCGAGCGTGGGCACCGTGGCGCCGAACAGCGCCTGCAGCACCGCCGGATCTTCAAACATGCCGTGCAGGTACAGCCCCAGCACATTGCCGCGAATGTTCTGCCAGGCCAGGCCTTCTGCCATCACCGCGCTGGCCGTATCGCCCGCAGCGGCCAGCGCCGGGTGCTGCGCGGTTTGTCCATGGTGAATTTCATAACCCTGCAGAGCCACGCCTGACAAGGCTGCCCAGGCGCCATCTACCTCACCGAAGCGGGCTTGCCGCTGCCGCACCGTTTTATCTTCTTCAAACACGGTGACCACCGGCAGCAGGCCCAGCCCCGGCGCGTTGCCGTCTATGCCATGCGGGTCAATCAGCGCCTCCCCCAGCATCTGCAGCCCACCGCAAATGCCCAGCACCGCACCGCCCTGCCCTGCGTGGGCGGCAATGGCCAGGTCCAGCCCCTGCGCGCGCAGCCAGGCCAGGTCGCCGCTGGTGTGCTTGGAGCCAGGCAGGACAATCCAGTCGGCGCCGGCCAGGTCAACCGGGCTGCGCACCCACTTCAAGCGTACGCCGGGCACATTTTTCAGGGGCTGGAATTCGTCGAGGTTGCTGATGCGCGGATAGGCGATCACGGCAACGGTGGTAGAGACTTCCCCTGCTGCGGTGCTGCGGTCGTCAAAGACACCGTCTTCTTCGGGCAAGCCATGCTGCCACCACATCGGCAGCGTGGCCACCGTGGGGATGCCTGTCATGTCCTGCAGCATTTGCGGGCCGGGCGCCAGCAGTTTGGCGTCGCCCCTGAATTTGTTGAGCACAAAGCCCTTGATGAGTTTGCGCTCGGCTTCGTCCAGCATGGCCCAGGTGCCATACAGGTGGGCAAAGGCGCCGCCGCGGTCAATGTCGGTCACCAGCAGGCAGGCCGCGTTGGCATGCTGCGCCGAGCGCATGTTGACGATGTCGCTGGACTTGAGGTTGATTTCGGCGGGCGAGCCCGCACCCTCCATCACCACCACGTCGTTTTCGGCGATCAACTCATCGAGCGCCTGCGACACCACCGGCCAGACCGAGGCACTGCGGCCGCGCCATTCCATGCGGGAGAGTTCGGCATTGACCTGGCCCATCAACACGACCTGGCTTTGTGTGTCTTTTTCGGGCTTGAGCAGCAGCGGGTTCATGCGCACGTCGGGTACGGCTCTGGCGGCGAGGGCCTGGAAGTATTGGGCACTGCCGATTTCGCCGCCGGGCACCCAATTTTCCGCCGGGCCGCCCCAAGGAAAATTAACCCCCTCGGGGGAAAGCGACGACACGCCAGTGCGGAGCGTGGGGGCTACAACCCTTGCGTTGTTGCTCATGTTCTGCGCCTTGAAGGGCGCGACTTTCAAACCCTGGCGCGCGTAGTAACGGCACAGCGCTGTCGTCAGCCAGCTTTTACCGGCGCCGCTGGTAGTGCCCAGCACCATGACACTTTTTGCACTCATGAACTTGTCCTGGAGAGTTGTTGCCACGCGTTGTGCAGGGCATCCTGCGCGGCTGGCGGCTGCACGCCCAGGCGCACATGGCCGGGCAAACCGAATGATGTCGTGTCGCGCAGCTTGATGCCCTGGGTGCGCAGTGCGGACAGCGCCTGCTGCAAGCTCAGGTCTTCGGGCAAGGCCGGTTGAGCGCAGAAGAAATTGGCGTCGCTGGGCTGGCAGCGCCACCCCATTGATTCGCACAAACTGATCTGCCGGGCTTTCCATTCACGCAAGGTGTTGAGGCTGCCGGCGAGCCAGTCCTGCGCCTCTTTGCTTACCCAGGCTTGCAGCATGGCCTCGCCATGCGCCCCCAGCGGCCATGAGGGGCAGAGTCGCTCCAGCGCAGCAGCGTTGTCCGTTTGCTCCATCGGTGCAATCGCATAGGCTGCACGCACGCCGGTCAGCCCCAGCACCTTGTTCGGCGTCCAGAGCTGCCAGGTGTTTTGCAGCTGCTGCGGCGTGAGCGTAGGCGCAGCGCTGAGCCGCAAGGGCTCGTAAGCGCGGTCCAGCACGACAAGGGCTGACACTTCCACCACTTTCCGGCCGTCAACCAGCTCACCCAGGCCGCGATGTGCAGCACCCAACGGGCTGGAAGGTTCGCAGGCCCAGAGCAGCTGCGCATCGTGCGGCCGGCTTGCCGCCACCAGGCCTTGCGCAACAGCCGCCTGCGCATAGTCACCGTAGCTATGCGGCGGCAGCCACACCGCGCGTGCGCCCTGCAGCACAGCCAGCGTGGTCATGCGAAAGATGAATTCGCTGGCGCTGGCCGCCAGCAATACACGCGCCTCATCGACACGGTGAAAGACCGCCAGCTGCCTGCGCAACTGTGTGTAGCCGGCGTCGGGGTAACGGGTAGCGTCAGCCTGGCGGACGGCAGCCAGCGCTGCAGGACAAGGCCCGCAGGCATTGCTGTTGGTGGAAAAGTCGTACAGCGGCACACCCAGCGCGTCGGGTCCGCCGTGAATGCGCGTGGTGACGAGGCTGGTGCTCATGCCGATACCGCCAGCGCCATCAACAGCATCGCCAGGGCGGCAACCAGGGTCTGGGAGAACACCGCCTTCGAGGCCAGGGTTTGGGCCAGGGCCGTGTCCGATGCTTCAGGTGGCCGCCCTTGGGGGTTCAAGGTATATACGCCCGGCTTGCCGAGCGAGATACCCAGCGCCAACGCCATGGCCGCCATGGGCCAGCCGCTGTTGGGCGACGGGGTCTTGCGGGCTTCTTCGCGCAATGCCTTGAGCTGCAGGCCCTTTGCCGCCAGTGCCAGCAACAGCGCCGTCAGGCGCGCCGGCAGCCAGGAGAGCACGTCGTCCGCGCGTGCCGCCCACTTGCCCGCCCATTCCCAATTTTTGTCGCGGTAGATGCCGCGGTAACCCCACATGGCGTCTGCCGTATTGGCAAAGCGGTAAATGGCCGCACCCGGCAAACCCAGCAACGCAAACCAGAAAACCGGGGCTACCACAGAGTCATTGAGGTTTTCGGCCAGCGATTCGATCGCGCTTTCCCGCACCTGGCTTTCAGTGAGCTGGGCGGTGTCGCGGCTGACCAGCCAGGAGAGGCGCTCCCGCCCTGCTTCCAGCGACTGGCCCAACGCCAGTTCGACCGCGCCGACTTCTTCGCGCAGCATGCGCCATGACAGCATGCATTTGAGCAACCAGGCCATCGGCACGGCCAGCAGCGCAGTGTCGATGGCGGCGCCCCAGGCCGGCGCCTTGATGTAGCCGGCGAGCTGCCAGAACACCAGTGCCTGCACACCCCAAGCCGCTGCACCCACCAGCGCCACACCCATCCACCAGGCCAGTGTGCCGAGGAAAAAAGCCGGCCCGGGCGGGCAGCGCACGGTAATACTTCCGCAGGCCCGAAGGTAGTTGCCCATCCAGACCACCGGATGCACACCTGTGGGTGGCTCACCGAAAGATTTGTCTACCCACAAAGCCAGCAACAGCACTACACCGAGCACGCACGCCGTGTGCCCGGCCATGGACGCAGGAACGGCAAAGGCATGAAAGCTGGCCCAATGCGCGAACATCTCAGCCAGCTCCCGGCTCATGCCGGGCAATCTGGCCCCAGCAGTCTTCAAACACCATGTCGGCCAGCGGGGCACGGCGCGCCCACTTTTCAGCCTGCAGCATGGGCTGGTCATAAAAGGCCTGGACCGGGCCCAGACACAACACCGCAATCGGCTTGCTGCCTTCAGGCATCTGCAATAGCCCGCCCAGCTGCTGCGGGTCAAAAATCGAGACCCAACCCATGCCAAGGCCCTCGGCACGGGCGGCCAGCCAGAGGTTCTGGATGGCGCAGGCCGCCGAGGCCAGGTCCATTTCGGGCAGGGTGCGACGGCCAAAGACATGCTGTTCGCGCCCCGGTGGCAAGGCCACGACCAACACCTCGGCAGCATCGAGCACGCCCTGCACCTTGAGCTTCATGAACTCGTCTTCGCGCTCGCCCAAGGCCTGGGCCGTGAGCACACGTTCCTGCTCAATCAGCCCATGAATACCTTCGCGCAAGGGCCGATTGCGCACGCGAATAAAGCGCCAGGGCTGCATGAAGCCCACACTAGGCGCGTGGTGCGCGGCCGAGAGCAGGCGCTGCATCACATCGTCCGCCACCGTGCCGCCGCTGAAGTGGCGCATGTCGCGCCGCTCGAAGATGGCACGGTAGACCGCCTGTTGCTCGGTGTCGCTGAAGGCGTGGCCGGGTCGGGCCGCATCGGCCGGGCCCGCCCCGACGGCGGAGACAAAGCCCGTCACACCATTCACTGAGGAGCTTGCACCGCACCCGCTACGGGTACGTCTGCACGCTGCAGTACCACCAGCAAAGCCGGACGCACCCAGCGCTGGAAGGCCAAACCACTGACCAGACCCAGGCTCACCCAGAACGACAAAGACACCCAGGTTGTGGCCCAGATGAACTGCGTGCCGAGTTGTTCCAGAGCGGCATGGGCTTCGGGGCCAAAACCGGCCAGGGCATCACCTTGAAGCTTGGGCGCACCCACCACAAATGGCAACGCCAGCAAGGCTGCGGACACCAGCCAGCGCCAGGATGCGCGCACAAAACCGGCTATGGCGCAGGCACCCGCCGCACTGCTCACTGCCAGCACCCACCAGACCTGGCGGGCCTGCAGCGGCGCGGCTTCCATGCCGGGTACTTCCGCATGCAAACCCAGCGAAGGCCAGAGGTGAAAGCTCAACCAGCCAGCTGCAGCCACCACGCCGGCCAGGCGCAGTGAAGCCACCACGCCACCGCGTTGTGCGTCACGTTTGTAAAGCCACACGCCCATCACCGCAAACACCAGCAGCGCCATGCTGAAGGCGTGCAGCATGTTGGCCACCCAGGTCCAGCCAATGCGCTCGGCGCCGTTCGCGGGTTCCCATTCCTTGGCAACGCCGTGCTCATGCGCATGCGGCGCCGTACCTTCGGCATGCACGTGGGCAGCGGGAGCGGCGGCGGGCGCCGGAGCCTCTGCCTTTTGCTCCTCGTACACCTCGGCAGCCAGAATCAGCGGGGCGGCTTGCCAGCGCTGCACGCCGGTTTGCACGCTACCCACCACCACGGCAGTGGCCAGCGCCGCCCAGATCAATCGTTGAAAAACCATAGCTGTCTCCCGGTGAAAGTGCTGCTCAGTGGCAGGGTTTAACGGTGATGTGGCGCACATCGTGCGCGGCGTTGTGGGCCAGCGGGCTCTCGGCAAAAGCCACGCCGTACAGCACCACCAGGCCCAGCGCGGCGGCGCCCAGCAGCGGGCGCAGCACGGCCAGGCCGGGATTCAGGGTGTGAGAAGGGTTGTGGGTCAGCGTCGTTGGTTCAGTCATGGCGTTCTCCTTGGGGTAAGTGGGAAGGTGGGTGGTGAAAAAAACAAACTTAGTGCATTTGGCCGCTCATGTCGAGCCCAGGCCGTTCAAACCAACAGGGGGCAATCGGGCAAGGATACCGCTGCGCAGGCGATCGGGCCGTGCGTTGCGGGCCAGGTTGCCGTCGGCACTCTGCACGTGCAGTTGCGCGCAGGCAATCACCTGGGCTGCGGTCTCGGCATCGGGGGCCAGGTCGCCAAAGTAGTAGCTGAATTTGCCCCGGGCTTGCAAGGTCACGGTGCAGGCGCGGGTGCAGCCGCTCATGCACGCCTGGCCGCGCACCTGCAGGCCCTTGTGCAGCCCGGTGTCCAGCTCACACACCAGCAGCGCTTCCTGAACCGCTTCGAACAAGGCCAGGCCATGGGCGGGCAGCTCACGCGATGCGCCCGGCGGGCGGCAGGTGGTGCAGACAATGATTTCGGTGTCGGACATGACGATCTTTTACGGTTGGTAATCCGGAGCCATGGCCAGGCGGTGCTCCGCGCCCCAGCGCATGGCCCAGGCGGCACAGCGGCCCAGGTTCTTTTTCGGATCGTCAAAATCGACAATCACCAGATGCTGCGGGGTCAACGGCGCCTGCGGTTGCTCCAGCGTGCGGCCGTCGGTCAGCAGCCACAGCCAGCACTCCGTGAGGCCGTTCTTGCGCAGCGTGCGTTGCAGCAGGCGGTCAGCCTGAAACAGCGCCTCGGCCAGCGGCGTGCCACCGCCACCGCCCACTGGGCGCAGGCGCTGGCTGCCGGCGGCACGCGCGCGGCCAGGGGGCAGCAGCAGCTCCACACCCTGCCCGCCAAAGCGCAACAGCGCCACATCGTCGCCCTGCCGCGCGGCCTGCTCAATCATGAAGGCCGCATGGCCCTTGGCCAGCGCCAAGCGGCCGCGCTGGCGCATGGAGCCCGAAGTGTCGAGCACGATGCAATGCAGGCGACTGCTGCGCAGCGCCACGGGCTGGTGGCGCAGGTGTTCGCGTTGAAGCGGCGCAGGCCCCTTGGCCACCACCGTAGGCAGCCAGGCAATGGCCGTGCTGCGCTGCGGCGCGCTGTGGGCACGTGCCATGGCGCCTGATGAAGGAATGCGTTGGGGTGGAGGCCACCGCCAGCTGCCAGGCCCGTTGCGCGGGCGGCGGCTGGGGTGGCCTAGGCTTTTTTTGGCGGCCACCCGGCTATCGCGTGGACCTTGGTGGTGCCTTCGGGCTGGGCAGGCAACGCGCCCCAGTCGCCTTGGGGCGCAGGCGGTAAAGATGACGCAGACGGCTGGTCTTGCAAGCGCTCTGGATTGTTTGTTGGTTGGGATGATCCGTTGCTATTTCGCGGTGCCTGCCCCGCACTGCCCTCGGGCCGGCGATGTGCCAGCGCCAGCTCGGCCACCGCGTCCACATCGTCCACGGTCACTTCGCTGCGCCCTTCCAGCGCTGCCAGCGCACGCGCGGCGCGCAGCATCACCAGGTCGGCACGCATGCCGTCCACGCCTGCCGCCATGGCGCAGGCCGCTGCATGGTGCAGCACCGCGTCAGGCCAGGCCAAGCTTGGCAACGCAGCACGGGCCGCCACCAGCGCGGCACTGAGCGCGCGTTGTTCTTCCGCATGCTGCGCGCCCAAGGCCCCGGGGGTTTCATCAAAACCCAGGCGCGCGCGCAGGATGGCGGTGCGCTCTGCAGCATCCACCGGATTGGCCAGCGCCACCGACAGACCAAAGCGGTCCAGCAGTTGCGGGCGCAGCTCGCCCTCCTCCGGGTTCATGGTGCCCACCAGCACAAAACGTGCGGCATGCTGCTGTGAAATGCCGTCGCGCTCTACCGTGTTGACACCGCTTGCGGCCACGTCCAGCAGCGCATCCACCAGCGCGTCGGGCAGCAGGTTGACTTCGTCTACATAGAGCACGCCGTTGTGGGCGCGCGCCAACAGCCCGGGCGCCAGGCGCACCTGGCCGTCGCGCAGCACGTCTTCCACATTCAGCGTGCCCACCAGTTGCTCCAGGCTGGCGGCCAGCGGCAAGGTGACAAAGGGCGCACCGGGCAGCAGCGCGGCCAGCGCACGGGCCGCGGTGGACTTGGCTGTGCCGCGTGGGCCGCTGATCAGCACACCGCCAATGCCGGGGTCAATGGCGGCCAGTTGCAGCGCGCGCTGCAACTGCGGCTGGCCCACCAGCGCGGTGAAGGGAAAGGCCGCACGGGTGGCGGGCTCAACGGATATATTCAGTTCAGGAATATTCATGGTCGTGTTCATGGCAAGGGTCCTTCTCCGTGTTCTTCTAGCCGGCGCTCCAGCGCCAGCAAATGGTCTTCGATGCGTTCGCGGTGCTCGCCTGGCGCCTCCCACAGGCCGCGCTGCATGGCCTCCAGCAGGCGCTCACCAATGCTGCGCAGTGCGCCGGGGTTGTGCTGCTGCAAAAACGCGCGGTTGGTGTCGTCGTGCAAATAAGCATCGGCCACCAGCGCGTACTGATGGTCGCCCACCACGCCTGTGGTGGCGTCAAATGCAAACAGGTAGTCCACCGTGGCGGCCATCTCAAAAGCCCCCTTGTAGCCATGGCGGCGCACGCCCTCCAGCCACTTGGGGTTGACGGCGCGCGAACGCACCACGCGCGCCACTTCTTCGCCCAACGTGCGGATACGCGGCGCACCGGGCACGCTGAAGTCGCCGTGGTACAGCGTGGCCGGTGCGCCCGCCAGGTGTTCGACTGCCACCGCCATGCCGCCCTGGAACTGGTAGTAGTCGTCCGAATCGAGCACGTCGTGCTCGCGGTTATCCTGGTTGTGAAGTACTGCGTCCAGACCGGTAAGGCGCTGCTCAAAGCTGCCGCGCGCTGGTGCGCCATGCTCGCCCTGCCCGTAGGCAAAGGCACCGGCGCGCAGATAAGCCTGGGCCAGGTCGGCGCCGTCGTTCCAGCGGCCGCTGGCCATGACCTCCTGCAGACCAGCGCCATAACCGCCGGGGCGCGGGCCAAATACGCGCCAGGTGGCTTCGCGCTGGGCGTCTTCCGCACTCAATCCCTTGGCTTCTGCCTCAGCGGCTTCGCGCTGCACACGGGCGCGGATGGGGTTCACGTCGTCGGGCTCGTCCTCTTCGCTGATCGCGGCCACGGCACGCACCGCAGTGTCGAACAAGTCAATCACATTGGGAAAGGCATCGCGAAAGAAACCCGACACGCGCAAAGTCACATCCACGCGCGGACGGTTCCTGATGGCCATGGGCAGCACTTCAATGTCCACCACCCGGCTGCTGCCGTCGGCCCACTTGGGCCGTACACCCAACAACGCAAAGGCTTGTGCAATATCTTCGCCGCCCGTGCGCATGGTGCTGGTGCCCCACACCGACAGGCCCAGGCAGCGCAGCATCTCGCCATGGTCTTGCAGGTGGCGCTCAATCACGCGCTCAGCCGCCGCGGCGCCCATGGCGTAGGCGGTCTGTGTGGGCACGGCGCGCGTGTCCACCGAATAGAAGTTGCGGCCGGTGGGCAGCACGTCAGGCCGGCCACGCGAGGGTGCACCGCTGGGGCCGGCAGACACAAACTTGCCTGACAGGCCGCGCAGGCATTGAGCAATCTCTTGCGGGCCGCAGGCGTCCAGCCGCGGACGCAGCACCTGGCGCATCCGTTGCAGCACCGGGGCGGTGTGCGGCCAGGCAGTGGCATCCCAGGGTGCATGGGCCACCACGTAGTCAGCGACAAGCTGGCGGGCCAGCAGCTCCAGCCGCTCGCGTGTATGGCCGGCGTGACGCCAGGCTTCGGTACTCATGTCTTGCAACACCGGAGGGAATGGGCCGCCCCAAGGTGCGGCCCATTCGGGGCTCAACACGCTGAAGCCGCCCACACTATCCAGCTTCAAATCCTGAGCCAATGCCATCAGCAAGCTGCGCTGGCCGGCGGCCGTACCACCTGGAAAACGCGCCAGCGCCACCAGCGTGTCGATTTGCTGGCGGCCCTGTGGTGATGTGCCCAGGATGTGCAGCCCATCGCGGATTTGAGATTCCTTGATCTCGCACAGGTAGGCGTCCAGCCGCAGCAGCAGCGCCTCACGGCTGGCGTCATCAGTGGGTTTGGCAAAACCCAGCTCCGCATGCAGGCCTTCACTGAGCACGCGCTCCAGGATGTCGACGCGCAGGCGTTGGGCGCGGCGTGGGTCCAGTGACAGGGCCTCGTAATACTCGTCCATCTGCCGCTCCAGCTTTTGCAGCGGGCCGTAGGTTTCGGCGCGGGTCAGGGCCGGCATCAGGTGGTCGATGATGACGGCCTGCGTGCGGCGCTTGGCCTGGCTGCCCTCGCCGGGATCGTTGACGATGAAGGGATACAGGTGCGGCAGCGGGCCCAGGATGGCGTCGGGCCAGCAGTTGGCGCCTAGCGCCACGCTTTTGCCGGGCAACCATTCCAGATTGCCGTGTTTGCCCACATGCACCACCGCGTCGACCGCAAACTGGCGGCGTAGCCAGAAGTAAACCGCCAGGTAGTTGTGCGTGGGCACCAGGTCGGCGTCGTGATACGTGGCAACCAAATCCAGGTCTCGCCCGCGCGCGGGCTGGATGCCGACAAACACATTCCCCAGGCGCAGGCCGGAGACCATGAAGCGGCCGCTGCGCACCATGGGGTCCTGTTCGGGGGAGCCCCACAGCGCGTTCACTGCGTCGCGGCTGGCAGCGTCCAGTTGGTTGAAGTCCTGCAGGTAGTCGGCCATGGCAAGACTCTGGCCTGCCGGCCGGATATCGTTCGCGTCCAGGTTGTTGGTCACGCCTGCCATCAGCGCGGCGATCAGTGCGTCACCGCCTTCGGGCAAGGCACCTGTGACATAACCTGCGTCCTGCATGGCGCGCAGCAGGGCCACCGTGGAGGCCGGGGTGTCCAGACCCACGCCATTGGCCAGGCGCGCGTCATCGTTGGGGTAGTTGGCCAGGATCAGCGCGACGCGTTTGTCAGAATTTGGCTTGTCGCGAAGTACGCACCACCGGCGCGCCAGCTCAGCCACAAAGGCCATGCGTTCGGGTTCGGGCTGGTAACGCACCACGTCCACCTCGGTGCGTTCATCGCGCCAGGCCAGGCCCTTGAAGCTGATGGCGCGCGTGCCGATGCGGCCGTCCACCTCGGGCAGCACCACCTGCATCGCCAGGTCGCGCGGGGCCAGGCCATGCGGGTCTTCTTGCCACTGCTCTTGGGAACAGCCCGCGGTGATGAGCTGTAGTACCGGTGCATCACCAGCCAATGGTGCCATCTGCGCGCCGTCCACACTGTCCACATCGTCGCCATCGAGTGCGGTGATGGCAAAGCTGGTCGCGTTGAGCACCACGCCTACGCCGTGTTGCGCGGCCAGCGACTGCAACAGCTCCAGGCTAGCAGGGTTCTTGAGCGAATCCACGGCCACGGCCACAGTGTTCAGCCCTTGATCGTGCAATGCGGCCAGCATCGCATCAAACACCGCAGTGTTGCCGGCCTGCACATGGGCACGGTAGAACAGCAGCAATGCCACTGGCGCGCCGTCTTGCCACGCTTGGGCACCCAGCGATTCGTAAATTATGGCCGGTGGCAACACCGTAGGCGGTGTGGGCCGAGTCCCCAGGCCAAACACGGAATGGCCTATCAATTCAAAAAAGTTACGGGCGTTGTCGCGGCCGCCTTCGCGCAGGCAGCGCCAGAGCTGGCGGCAGTCTTCATGCGGGGCGGTGCTGCGCAACAACAGTTGCAAGTCTTCACTCGCGTCACCCGAGAAGAGCGCCAGCCACTGGCCGCGTTCGCGTGCGAGTTCGCGCACGCGTTCCACCACATAGGCCCAGTCGCTGGCAGCGCCCAGGTGGTCAATCACCACCACGCGCGCATGTTGCAACACCTCGTCTACATACATGTCCGCCGACGCGGGCTGCCGCAACCACATCAGGTTAGCCAGGCGCACCGCGGGAAAGCCTTCGGGCAACGCCCCCGCTGCATCGGCCAGTAGCGACAGCGTGGTATCCGCCGCGCTGAGCACCACGATGTCGCCCGGCGTTTGCTCCACGCGCACCACGCCCTGGCCACCGTCTTCAACGTGGCCGCCGGGGCGGGTGGAGAGCAAATGCATGTTTTATTTCACAAGGTAAGGTTGAACAGCCCATCCTGGCGCAGGTCGATGGGGCGCTCTGCGCAGCGGCATAAAGGAGGAGCCCGCAGGGCGGAGGACAGCCGCGGAGCGGAGTGCCCCGTCGGGCTGTGCCCGCCACAAAACTAAAGCTTCAGCGTGCATTTGGATTCAAGCCGCGACGGGTACCGCCAGCGCCGCACTCAACTCAGCCTGCAACACAGCCGCATTGAGCTCGGAACCAATCAGCACCAGGCGCGACTGGCGCACCTCATCCGCACGCCAGGGGCGGTCAAAGTAGCTATCGAAACGCGTTCCTACGCCCTGCACCACCAGGCGCATGGCCACACCGGGCAAGGCCACAAAACCCTTGGCGCGGTAAATCTCGTGGCGGCCCACCACATCGCGCAGCGCGGCCAGCAATGCTTCGCGGCCGGTCACGTCCAGCGCCACCTGCACCGAGGCAAACGCATCATGGTCGTGGTCTTCTTCCTCGTCGTGATGCGTCTTGCGCTGGTCGATCTGGTCTTCCACTGCGCGCTCCAGGCCCAGCAACACGCCAATATCGATGCGGCCATGCTGCGCATGCACCAGCTTCACACCGGGCAAGGTTTCGGCGCGGATGGCGGCTTCCACACCCACCAATTCTTCGGCCGTCAACCCATCCGTCTTGTGCACGATCACCAGGTCGGCCGTTGCCAGTTGGTCTTCAAACAGCTCGTGCAAGGGCGAGTCATGGTCCAGGTTGTCGTCGGCGCGGCGCTGGGCGTCCACGGCCACGGGGTCGTCGGCAAAGTCTCCCGCGGCAACCGCAGGCGCGTCCACCACGGTCACTACGGCATCCACGGTGAAGGTATTGCGCAGTGCGGGCCACTGGAAGGCCTGCACCAGCGGCTTGGGCAGTGCCAGGCCAGAGGTCTCGATGATCAGGTGGTCGATCTGGTCGCGGCGCTTGGCCAACTGCTCCATCACGGGCGCGAACTCTTCCTGCACCGTGCAGCACAGGCAGCCGTTGGCCAACTCATACAGCTGCCCGTTTTCCTCGCCGTTCTCGTCGCAGCCAATGCCACAGCCGCGCAGCAGTTCGCCGTCGATGCCGAGTTCGCCAAACTCGTTGACGATGACCGCGATGCGGCGGCCCTGCGCGTTGGCCAGCAGGTGGCGCAAGAGCGTGGTCTTGCCGCTGCCCAGAAAGCCGGTGACGATGGTGGCGGGAATTTTTCGGGTTTGCATAAGAGTCTCTCGGGTAAAGAAAATTAACGGGGCGCGTCACGGGGAGGCAGGGCCTTGAGGCACTCCACCAGCATCTGGGCGGCCTCGCCCAGGCGGGGGCCAGGGCGTGACAGCAGGTCCATGCGTTCAGTATCCAGCAGGCACAGCTGCTGCTGGCGCACTGCCGGCAGTGCACTCCAGCCGGGGCGGTCTGACAGATTGGCCAGCGTGGCGCGCGGGCCAATGATGAGATCGGGGGGGCGGCGCAGCAGCAGCTCGGGGTTGATCCTGGGGAACAGGCCCAGGTCGCCGCTCACCACATTGACCAGGCCCAGCCTGGCCACGGTCTCGCCAATAAAGCTTTTTTCGCTGGCGGCAGACGACCCTGCCCCCACTTCCACATACACGCTGCGCCCGCGCAATGCGGCGGGCATGCGGCCCGCGGCGATGTCGAGTTCGGTGTCGATACGGACTATCAGTTCGTTGGCGCGGGCCGGTTCACCCAAGGTGTCGCCCAGCTTCACCAGCATGCGTTTCAGATCCGAATGGGTGCGGGCATCCAGCATCATCACCGGCACGCCCAGCGCCTGCAGGCGTTCCCCCGCGCGGCTGCGCGGACCCAGCAAGACCAGATTGGGACGCAAGGTCACAATGCGCTCGACCTGCGCGTCTTCCAGCCCGCCCACCTTGGGCAGCGCCAGTACCGGAACGGGCCAGGTGGAGTGGCGATCGGTGCCCACCAGCTGCGCGCAGCGGCCCAGCGCACACACGGCTTCGGTCAGCGAGGGCGCGAGCGTGACGATGCGCGACACCGGCTGCGAGCTCTGCGCCATCGCGAAGCTGCAGAGCAGCCCGAGAACTGCCAGCAACGAGACCGTGGGCAGCAGGCGCAATGCCATACGTGCAGCAAAACGTGAGCGGAATTCCTCTTCACCAGCCGGGGCCGCGGAACCGGCTTTGCCGGGCCGCAGGCGCAGCGCCCCCTCGGGGGGCAGCGCATTACACGGAGCCGAAGGCGAAGTGAAAAGCGTGGGGGCCATATTTCTAATCTTCAATGCCACGTTGCGCGGGCACGCCCGCCTTGAAGTGGTGCTTGATCAAAGTCATCTCCGTCACCGTATCCGCCAGGTCCACCAGCTCACCCGGTGCATTGCGGCCCGTCAACACCACGTGCACATGCGGCGGGCGCTCGCGCAGGCAGGTCAGGATGGTTTCCAGCGGAATCCAGCCGTAGCGCAGCGGGTACATGATTTCGTCCAGCACCACCATGAAGTGCTCGCCGGCGCGAATGGTGGCTTCTGCCTTGGCCCAGCCGTCGAGCGCCAGTTGCGCCGAATGGTCCAGGTCGCGGCTCTTCCAGCTGAAGCCGTCGCCCAGGCCTTCAATAGGAATACCCAACTGCTCGAACAAGCGGTGCTCACCAAAGCGCGCCGTAGGCACCTTCATGAACTGGTAGACCTTGACGGCCTTGCCCCGGCCGTGGGCACGCAGGGCCAGACCAAAGGCCGCCGTGCTCTTGCCCTTGCCGTGGCCGGTATTGATCATGATCAGGCCACGACGCTCGGCCGTGGGAACGACACGTTCGTAATCGACGGGTGGGGTTTCAATTTGCATGGGGGCTCTCTTTGCAGGATGGTTCACTTTGGGCAGCGCAATCCACTGCCCTTGCAAGGGGTGGACGGCAATGCGTCCGTCAAATACGTCTTCCAGTGCGCGGTGGGTGGCCAGATCGGCGCAGGCGCCTTGGTGGGTGATGCGGCCTTCAGCCATCACGACCATGGTGTCGGCTTGCAGCGCCATGGTGATCTCATGCAGCACGCTCACCACGGTTTTTCCTTCAGCCACCAGGGCACGCACCACGTCCAGCCAGTCGGCCTGGTGCGGCGGGTCGAGGTTGGCCAGGGGTTCGTCCATCAGCAGCACCTGAGCTTGCACTGCCAGCGCGCGGGCCAGCAGCACACGCTGGCGCTCGCCGCCCGACAGCTGCCCCAGGGCGCGCTCGCGCCAGTCCCAGGCGCGGGTGGCGCGCAGAGCCTGCTCCACCGCAGCACGGTCGGCGGCGCTGGGCGGCGCCAGCCAGGCCTGGTGCGGCAGGCGGCCCAGCATGGCCACGTCCCACACCGTCAAATCATCGGCAGAGGTTTCGTTCTGGCCCAGCCAGGCCAGCTGGCGGGCACGTTCACGATGCGGCAGGTTTTGCATCGGCTGGCCCAGCAGCGTGACACTGCCGCTGTGCGGCAGCACACCGGCCAGCGCCCTGAGCAAGGTGGACTTGCCTGCGCCGTTGGGGCCGACGATGCTGGTCCACCGACCCGCAGCAATGTCCAGGCTGATGCCGTGCAGCACGTGTTGCTTTTGCAAGCCATTTCCGAGGCTGGCCCCTATGGAGTCTGCGCCGATAGCTATTGAATTCATAGCATTTCTCATGCTGCACGCCCTCCGCCCAGGCTGCTGCTGCGGTGCATCAGCCACAACAAATAGCCGCCGCCCAGCACCGCGGTGAGCATGCCCACGGGCAGCTCCTGCGGCGCGATCAGCCAGCGTGCCAACGTGTCGGCCGCCATCAGCAGCACGCCGCCCATCAGGCTGGAGAGCAGCATCAGGTGCGCATGGGTAGTCTTCACCACCGAGCGCACCAGGTGCGGTGCGGCCAGGCCTACAAAAGCGATCAACCCGGTTTGAGCCACCGCGGTACCCGTAGCCAGCGCCAGTACCGCCACCAGCGCCGCGCGCATAGGCGCCACCGGCAGGCCCAGGCTGATCGCCGTAGCGTCACCCAAACTCAAACCATCAAGCACGCGCGCCAACAGCCACGCCGCCAGCACACACACGCCCCAGACACTGGCCATGAGCACGCACGAGGTCCAACCGACAAAGGCGGTCGAGCCCAGCATGAAGGCCTGCATGGCCTGCAACGATTCGGGCGAGAACAGCAGCACCAGGTGCGTCATGGCACCCAGCACCACGCCCACCACCACACCGGCCAGCAGCAGGCGCAGCGTGTGGCCCACACCGCGCGACAGCACCAGCGTGAGCATCACCGCGAACACCGCGCCCAGAAACGCCGCACCGGTCAGCCCCAGACGCACCCACAAGCTGCTGGAGAACACGCTGACGGCCATGCCGCCACTCATCATGCTGCCGCCCAACATGCCGGCGCCCCCACCCAAAGCGGCCAATGCCAGCGCCACGCCCAGCGAAGCACCCGAGGCGCTGCCCAGCAAATACGGATCCGCCAGCGGGTTGCGAAACAGGCCCTGGGCTACGGCACCGGCCAGGCCCAGCAAGGCGCCGGCGGCCCAGGCACCCAAGGTGCGCGGCAGGCGGATCTGCCAGATGATTTGCTGTGCCATGGCGGTTTGCTGCGGGTCCTGTGCGGGGTTGAGCAGCGGACGAATGAGGTTCTCCAGCCCCGCGCTGCCCACACAGATGCCCAACGCCACCAAAGCCAATGCCCCCAGCACACCGGCCCAGACCAGCCAGAAAACGCGAGCTTGCATCATGGTTTGGCTCCCGGGGCGGGCGCATTTTTCAGCAGACATTGGGCCATCAGGCGCGCACCTTCAGCCATGCGCGGACCGGGGCGTACCAGCATGTCAGCCTCGTCGGGTGGAAAGATGCAGACCCGCTGCTCGCGCAGTGCGCGGATGCTTTGCCAGCCGGGCCTGGCTGTCAAACCGCCGGCGCTGCGCTGGCCGATCATGATCAGGTCAGGGTTGGCGCGAACGATGTATTCGGGGTTGAGCTTGGGGAACGGCCCGAGCTTGGCCGGCACGATGTTTTTGGCACCCAGGCGCGTGAGCGTTTCACCAATAAAGGACGACTCGCCCGCCGCATACGGGCCCTGGTTGACCTCAAAGTAGACCTTCACATTGCGCACGCTGACCGGCAGCGACTGGGCCGCCGCGGAGACACCGACGTCAATCGCACGCCAGATGCGCGCGGCATCGGGCACATCGAGCAACTGGCCCAGCTTGAGCATCACACGCTGCACATCGGCATGGCGCTTGGGCTCCAGGGCCACTACCTTGATGCCCAACGCCTGTAGCCTTTCGCCCGCGCGCGACGAGGTGGCCATCAGCACCACATCGGGCTTGAGTGCCACGATCATCTCGATATTCGGGTCCAGCCCGCCACCGACCTGAGGCAGCTTTTGCACGCTGGCCGGGAAGTTGGAATAGCGGTCTACCCCCACCAGACGCTGGCATTGGCCCAGCTCGCACACGGTCTCCGTCAGCGAAGGTAGCAGGCTGACAATACGCTGCGGCGCGGCGGGCAAGGTGACGGTGACCCCTCGGTCATCGGTGACCTGCAAGGCACGAGCGACACCCGCCAGACCAAAGGTAAAGGCAAACGCAAAAACGAGCATTACCAAGACGCGGGGCGGCAGAGCGTTTTGCGCAGGTAAAGGAGGAGCCTGCAAAGCGGGCGGGGGACACGGAGCAAAACGCTCTGCCACCCCGCGTCTGTGCAACGGGAAAAGTCTATGAAAGCGGCGGAGGTCCATCTTCATGCCGCATCCTTCAAAGTCAGCGGCAACCCTGCCGCCATCAGCGTCACGCGCTGGCACGCAGCGGCCACATCCTGGTTCAGTTTGCCCAAGGCATCCACAAAGGCGCGAACCTCGCGCCCCATCGGAATCACGCCCAGGCCAATCTCATTGCCCACCAACACCACAGGGCCAGGGGCTTTGGAAATTGCTATCAAAAGAGAAGCTGCTGGCGCACTGTCCATGAGGGCTACAGGCTTATTTGACTCAAAATCCACGGGCATCAGCCGGTTAGTGAGCCACAGCGTCAGACAGTCCACCACCACCAAGGTGTCGGGCTGGCTGTGTTTTTGAATCGCCTCCGCCAGCGCCAACGGCTCTTCCACCGTGGTCATGCCGGGCACGCGCTCGGCGCGATCCGCCTGATGGCGGGCGATGCGCTGGCGCATCTCCTCGTCCCAAGGCAGTGCGGTGGCAATCAGCGCGGCGCGGTGGCCGAGTCTCTGGTCCAGCCACTGGCACGCCAGCAGTTCGGCGCGGCGTGACTTGCCACTTTTCTGGCCACCCAGAATCAATTCGCTTTTGGCAATCGTCATCGTGCTCATGATCGGAATGCTCCGGCTTGGTCAGCGTCCATCCACTGCAGGATGATCTGGTGCATCCTGGCCACGCCGTCGGTCAGCGCAGCGGGGCCGGGCTGCAGGATGTCGGGGGACTTGATCTCAAACAGCTGGTTGTGACGCACCGCATTCACCGCACCCCAGCCCTCGCGTGCCACCACGTTCTCGGGCCGGAATTTCTTGCCGCACCAGGAGCCCAGTATGAGATCCGGGTTACGGCGGACGATCTCGGCCCCGTCGGCGATGATGCGGTTCTTGCCCAGCGATTCGGCGGCGAGCTCAGGAAAGCAATCGTCACCTCCCGCGATGCCGATGAGCTCCGACACCCAGCGGATCGCGCTGATGTGCGGGCTGTCCCATTCTTCAAAATACACCTTGGGGCGGCGCGCACCCTTGGCGACCCTGGCCGCGACGGCCGCCTGCATGGCACGCAAATCGGCCTGCAACTGTGCAATGCGCTGCGCGCCCTGCTCCGCCTCACCCACCATGGCGGCCAGCTGGAACAGCATGGAGAAAATCTCGGCCACGCTGCGCTGGTTGAAGATCGTGACCTGCACGCCGCGCTTGACCAGGTCAGACGCAATATCGGCCTGCAGGTCCGAAAAGCCCAGCACGCAGTCGGGCTGCAGTTCCATGATCTTCTCGATCTTCGCGCTCAAGAAGGCGCTGACGCGCGGCTTCTCATCGCGCGCGCGTTTGGGCCGCACGGTGTAGCCCGAGATGCCCACAATGCGCTGCTGCTGGCCCAGCAGGTAAAGCCATTCGGTGGTCTCCTCGGTCAGGCAGACGATGCGCTGCGGGCCGGGTTGGTAGTGCAGCAAGTCCGTCATGCAGTCACCTCTACAGGTGCCGTGAACAGCTCCGCCACCGCTTCGGGGCAAGACGGGAACCAGGCGTGGAAGTAACTGGCGCGCACCGCACCTTGCTGCCATACGGCCTCGCCCGCATCCGGCGCAGGCGCGGTGCCCGGCCGCGAGGTGCGTGCCGCGGGCTGTAGCGGCGTGGCCGTGGTCGAGTAATGGAAAGTGTGGCCGCGCAAGGTACCGCTTTCCAGGGCCAGCTGCTGCGGGCCCAGGCCAGCCAGCAGCTTTTGCATGGTCACTTCGCCAGGCAGCACACCCCATTGCACATGGTGTTGGCCATCCAGCGTGACCAGCGTCTCAAACAGAGCCATCATGCCGCCGCACTCGGCCCATACAGGTTTGCCTGCGGAAATGTGTGCGGCCAGGCTTTCCCGCATAGGGGTGTTAGCGGCAATCGCCTCTGCGTGCAGCTCAGGGTAGCCGCCGGGAATCCACAGCGCGTCGCATGCAGGCAGCGCCGCGCCAGACAGCGGCGAAAAAAACACCAGCTCAGCACCCAGCGCGCGCAGGGTATCGAGGTTGGCCGCGTAGATAAAACAGAAAGCGGCATCGTGCGCAACAGCGATGGTTCTGCCTTTCAGCATGGGAGCAGTGGGCGCAGAGGCTTCCGGCGCCGCGAAGTCCACCGCCCATCGCTGTAAGTCGTCCAGGGTCATCTGACCCAGCGGCGTGGTGGCCAGCGTATCGGCTGCGGCGTCCAGCCTTTCCATGGCATCTGCCACTTCGGTCGCCACGGTCAGGCCCAGGTGGCGCTTGGGCAGGCTCATGGCGGGATTGCGCAGCACTGCACCCAACCATTGGTCCGGCGCCACGCTGGCCTGCAGCATGCCCGCATGGCGCACATTGGCCACGCGATTGGCCAGCACCCCGGCCCAGGGCATGTCGGGGCGATAGTGCTGCAGGCCAAAGGCCAGCGCGCCAAAGGTAGCCACCATGCCCGATGCATCCACCACCGCCAGCACCGGCAAGCCAAAGCGCTGCGCCAGGTCGGCCGCGCTGGGCTCACCGTCAAACAGGCCCATCACGCCTTCCACAATGACCAGGTCGGCCTCCAGCGCCGCCGCATGGAGACGCGCGCGGCAATCGTCCTCGCCCGTCATCCACAGATCCATCTGGTACACCGGCGTGCCGCTGGCCAGGGCGTGCCAGCACGGGTCCAGAAAATCCGGCCCGCACTTGAAAACCCGAACCCGGCGGCCCTGCCGCGCATGCAGGCGCGCCAGCGCGCAGGTCACCGTCGTCTTGCCCTGGCCGGAAGCCGGGGCGGCGATGAGGATGGCAGGGCAACGGACGGAGGTTTGCATGGCTGGTGTGGATGAGGCTTACTTACTGGGGCGCCCAGGTCAGGCCGACGTACACAGAGCGCCGGCCATTGGCGTAAGTGCCGGCAGTCTGGTAGGCCTTGTCGGTCACATTGTCCAGCTTGGCGACCAGTTTCCAGTCGCGCGACAGCGCCGTCGTGGCGCTCAGGTTCACGAGCGAGTAGCCTGGCAGCACGACGTTGCTGGTGTCGCTGTCGAAGGTGTGCGAGGCCATCACCAGGTCGGTCGCCAGTTGCCAGCCGCCCACCGGCATCTCGGCGCCCAGCGTGCCATATTGGCGGGAGCGGCGCTGCAGGGTTCGGTTGGTGACCAGGTTCTTGGGATTCTGCAGATCCAGCGAGCCGTGGATGTGAACATTGCCCAGCGTCTCGGCAGCCGTGAATGTCAGCCCTGTGTACTGCGCCTGGGCCGTATTGGCATAACAGGAACGATTGCTCTGCACCGTCGGCGGGCCGCCATTGATGCAGGGACCGTTGCCCGTGACGAAGCTCAGCAGGTTGGTCAGGCGGTTGCGATAAGCGGTGACACCGTACTGGGCAGTCCCCTGGCTGTATTTGAGCGCCATTTCCACGCTGCGGCCGGATTCGGGCTTCAAGGTCGAGGTGCCGTAAATGCTGAAACGCTGGTACAGCGTGGGGACCCGGAAGGAGGTGCCGGCGGATGCGGACACTTTCCACTGTGGCGTGAGCGCAAAGGCATAGGCGGCGGAGCCGGTGGTCTTTCCGCCGAATTCGCTGTCCGTGTCATGGCGGGCGTTGAACTGCACCGTGTGCGCGCCGCCGCTCCAGCCGTAGCCCAGGCTCACGCCATCCAGCGAACGGTTCCCGTTGAGGGTGCTCATGCCAGCCGGCACGGCCGAGGAGCCAACCAGGAGGAACACATCGCGACGGCTTTCCAGTGTGGCGCTCAGGAGATGCGCGCCAATGCGGTATTCGTTCTGGAACAACAACGTGCTGATGGTGCTCTTGTCGTAAGAAATCTGCGGGGTCGAGCCGTTCAGGCCTTCTTCACCTGAATCGGTACCTTGCGTGATCGTCAGCTTGGTGCTGTATTGGCCAGACCATTTGGCTTCCCACTGCAGGCCCAGGGTCTGCAGGTCGCTGATGCGGCGAAAGTCGCGTGTGAGGCCGCCGTCGTACTGCGCATCCATATGGCTCTGCAACACATTGGCTTCAATGCGGTGGTCAGGGTTGATCTGCAAACCCAGTTTGGCATTGGCGCTCTGGCTTTTGTAGCCGTCGGCATCGGGGTTTTGAGCCGGGATGGTCCGGGCATTGAAGCCATCGCTTTGTCCCTGCGTCAAGCCCAGCGAATAGTCAAAGCCGCCCGCTGAACCGCTGGCGGCGAGCTCGACCCGGCTGGTGTTGTAGGAGCCGTAGCCGACCGTCACGGAAGGCGAAAAACGGCCTTGGCCGCGCTTGGTGAAAATCTGGATCACGCCGGCCACGGCGTCGGAGCCATAGACTGCGCTGCTGGGGCCGCGCACGATCTCAATGCGATCAATCAGCGAGAGGGGAATGTTGTTCCAGGAGGCGGCTCCAGCCGTCGTCTGCGACTCCACCCTCACGCCGTCTACAAAAACCGGGGTGTGGCGGGTTTCACCGCCACGCACAAAAACGCTTGTATTGCTGCCGATACCGCCGTTACGGGTGATCTGTATGCCTGGCACGCGAACCAGAACGTCAGCCAGCCCCACCGGGCCGGCGCGCTCTATGGTTTCACGGTCAATGACCGTGACATCAGCAATGACATCGCCGATGGGTTGGGCGCTGCGCGTAGCGGTTACCACCATTTCCTTGAGTTGTGGCGCCGCGCCGGCCTGAGCCGCCGGGGCAGTCTGGGACAAGGCGGGAAATGCAGCGGCCACAGCCAGCGGAAGCACGGCAAGGCGTGTGTGGAAAACACAGGTTTTCATGGAATCAGACAATCAACAAAATACCCTCACTGGCTTCCCCGCCAGTGCATGAGCGTTACAAACGCTCATGCCAGTTCATGGACGTGCGCGTTCACCTTGTTGGCCGGTATCCGGGCTGACGGAACTGCCTCCATCGCCTTCCCAAGCGTGTGTTCAAAACGCTCAGTGGCTAGTGATGAAAGCTGAATGGGCTTCTGACTTGACGTCAGGAGCCCATTCGTCCGTATTACCGTTGCGGGGGCAGCGCAGGTTAAAGGTCTCGGCGCCAGCGAATCAGGTTGACCTGATGCATGGCTTTGACCCCCTCCTGCTTCCCGTTGAACTGCAGCGTGCGAACCACACTGCGGGCACCAACAGGGCAGATTCTACGCGGGCCTTCCCCATGTCCGGCCGCAAACCCTACAATCGGAGCTGCCATGTCGAACCAAACCCAAATCGACCAGATCGTCGAACGCGTTGAGCGGCTCCTGCTGCGCTATGAGGAGCTGCAGCGTACCAACGAGCTCCTGGTGGAGCAGGTCGGCGTTCTGACGCACGAACGCGACTCCCTCAAATCGCGGCTGGGCGCGGCACGCGCCCGTGTGGATGCACTGCTGGAGCGCCTGCCCGAAACCAACGGGCACGCCGTCAAAAACACTGTGGGAACCGAGTCATGAAACAGCTCGAAGTGCAGATCATGGGCCAAAGCTATTTGCTGGGCTGCCCCGAAAATGGCGACGCCCGAATGCTGGACGCCGTGAACCGTGTTGACATGGCCATGTGCAGGATTCGCGATGCCGGGAAAATCAAGGCACGTGACCGCATTGCCGTTCTGGCGGCGCTCAATCTCGCCTTTGAGCTCCCCGAGCGCACGCCAAACGCTACGCCCACACCCGCCGCGGCAACAGCGGAAACAACCGCCAGTGCTGGCGAAACAACGCATCCGCAACTCACAGCCTTGCTACAGCGGCTTGACACGGCCCTGGGCGTTGACGGCCGCCTGCTTTAAGCCCGCGCACCCCTGCGGTAAATCACTCCCTACTTCGCGCGCGAGGGCCGCAAAGGCCTACAATGAACATGTCTGCGATGCGCATTGGGCTTTATATTTCCTTGAACCAATGCTCTTCGAGCACGGGCTTGGTAAATTGTCCGGCAGGTGTGATCGTCTCGCGTCAGACGAACCCGAAACCTGACTGMCCTCGCCCACCTGAACCCCGGTTCAGGATGACGGTCCAGTGGCACTCGCAGACACCTTTCTTTTCTTGTCCCGGATCCGAACGGAATCCAGGCCGCGAACAAAAACAATAGCCGGTTGTGGGCCCAGCCCGCCGTGCCACAGCAGATCTGATGTCTCTCGAACCCCAACTTATTGCCGAACTTCTCTTGTTGGGTCTGTGCACCGGTTTTCTTGCAGGCCTGCTGGGCATCGGCGGCGGGATGCTGATGGTGCCGTTCATCACCTTCATCCTTACGGCAAAGGGCTACCCGCAGGAATACACCGTGAAAATGGCGGTCGCCACCTCGCTGGCCACCATCTGCTTCACCTCGTTGTCATCAGTGCGTGCGCATCACCGGCGCGGGGCCGTGCTGTGGCCCATCGTTCGGCTGCTGGCGCCCGGCATTTTGCTGGGGTCATTGATTGGCGCCCAACTGGCAGTGGCCTTGCCGGGCAAGATCCTCAGCATCCTGTTTGCCGTTTTTGTGGCGTTTTCAGCCACCCAGATGTTTCTGGGCCGTAAACCCAAACCCAGCCGCACCCTGCCCGGCCGCCTGGGCACCTTTGGCATGGGTGGTGTCATCGGCATGCTGTCTTCACTGGTGGGTGCAGGCGGCGCCTTCGTTTCGGTGCCCTTCATGACCTGGTGCAACGTGAAAATCCATGACGCCGTGGGAACCTCGGCAGCCCTTGGTTTTCCAATCGCGCTGGCCGGCACCCTGGGCTACATCTGGGCCGGCCAGAATCTCCCGCAAATGCCGCCCGGCTCCATCGGCTTTCTGTACCTGCCAGGGCTGGTCATCATCTCGGTGGCCAGTATTTGCACAGCGCCGCTGGGCGCACGCACGGCGCATCGCATGGACATCCAGCCGCTAAAGAAAGTCTTCGCGGTCGTGCTGTATATCCTGGCAGCCTATTTCCTGCTGCGCTAACCCTTGTTGTGCTAACGGCGGGTGACAGCACGCCGGGGCTGTGCCGTTTTGGGGCGAAAACCAATCGTCTGCTCGATCAACACCCCGCCATCCGTCATCAAAAAAGTCTTGAACGCCTGCGCTACCGGCGTCAGCCGCTTGTTGCGGCGGTGCACGACATACCAATTCAGCATCAACGGAAAACCCTGCACGTCGAGCACGGTCAGGCTGCCCACCTGAAGTTCGCGGCTGATGGTATGCGCCGACAGAAAACTCACCCCCATGCCCGCGATCACGGCCTGTTTGATGGTTTCCGTGCTCTTGATCTCCATCGCGATGTTGAGGTCGGCCAGGTGCGCGCCGAAGCCCTCCTCCATCGAATTCCAGGTATCGGAACCCTTTTCACGCACAACAAAGGGTTCGCTGGCCAGGCGCGATAGCGGAATGCGCTTTTTGGCTGCCAGCGGATGGTTGGGCGCCGCCACAACAACATAAGGGTGCGGGGCGAAAGGTTCGCTCACTGTGTCCATATCCAGCGGCGGGCGCACCATGACGGCCAGATCCGTCAGGTTATCGGTCAGCTGGCTCAAGAGTTCCTCGCGATTGCAGACGCCGAAGTCCAGCGTCACGCCCGAGTGGCGCCGTGCGAACTCGACGAGCAGGCGCGGAAAAAAATAATCGCCGGCGCTGATCACCGCAACATTCAGCTTGCCGCCGGAGATGCCCTTGAACTGCGCCATGGCTTCTTCCACCTCCTTGAACTGCTGGATGATGATCCGGCTGGAGTGAAGCATCTCAATGCCCGCCGGCGTGAGATGAATTTTTTTTCCGAGCTGCTCAAACAGTGGAAGGCCTGCGTGGTCTTCCAGTTTGTTGACCTGGATGGACACCGCCGGCTGTGTCAAGTGCAGCTCTTCGGCGGCTCGCGAAAAGCTCAAGTTGCGGGCCACAGCCTCGAACACCTTAAGCTGGCGCAACGTCGCATTCTTCATCTCGGCCCCTTTAATCCATAACTCATAAGTAATTCATGGTATCAAATGGGTTAGCAATGAATAATCATTCATTACAGGCCGGTCGACCTGGGCAAGCTTTCGCCCGTAGCTATTTCTGGTCCGCCCACCAGGACTCGCCGAACTGGCCTTGCAGCCAGCCGACAAAGCCGTTGACCTTGGCCGGCACCAATTGGGGCGAAGGATAAACAGCATGGATTTCCTGCGATGGCAGCACCCAGCCGCTCAGGAGGGGCACCAGAGTACCGCTGCGCACCGACTCATGCGCCACATACCGGGGCAAGGCAGCCACGCCCATACCGCCGCGCGCTGCCACCAGCAGCGCCGAGAGATTGTTCGAGCGCAGCGGCCCACTGACCGAGACCTGACGCGCTTGGCCTTCGGCTCCGTTGAAATGCCAGCGCGCATCGCCTTGCACCGTGCTGTAGATCAGCGCATCGTGCGTGACAAGATCCGCAGGATCGGCCGGCGCACCGCGCTTCTTGATGTAATCGGGCGAGGCCACGACCACCCACGGGTTGATACCCAGGTAACGCGCCCCTAACGTCGAGTCAGCGAGCGGCCCCATCCGGATCGCCACGTCAATGCCTTGCTCAACCAGGTTGACATAACGGTCTTCAAAGTTCAGCTCGATTTGCAATTTGGGGTGCATCTGCATGAAACGCATGACCAGCGGCACCAGCACGCGCCGTCCGAAAGCTACGGAGGTAGTGATTCGCAGGCCGCCCTGGACCTGCGACTGCAATAGCGCCGCCACCGTCTCGGCCTCTTCGACATGGTGCGCGATCAGCTTGCACTTGGCGTAATACAGTGCGCCGATCTCGGTGGGCGTCACGCCACGGGTCGAACGATGGAGCAGCCGTGAACCCAGCTGCTTTTCCAGTTGCACCACCAGCTTGGTGGCCGACGGCTGGCCCATACCCATATCGGCAGCAGCCTTGCTGAAAGAGCCGAGGTCAACCACGCGAATGAAAAGCCGGATGGCTTGAATGCGGTCCATGGCCGCAAGTAGACCACGGCGACATCGGCCAGGCAATCATTTATTCCAAATTGGAATAAGCGTAATGCACGGGATGGGGCTTCCCCGCAGCCATCAACGCCGCGACCATCCGTCCAACGATCAGCAACCCTCTAGGAGACTTCAATGGCAAAAATGAAGGCCGCCATGGCCGCCGTTCTGGTGATGGAAAAAGAAGGCATCACGCAAGCTTTTGGTGTGCCCGGCGCAGCCATCAACCCGTTTTACTCCGCACTGCGTGAGCGCCAGTCAATCACGCATATCCTGGCGCGGCACGTCGAGGCCGCATCGCACATGGCCGAAGGCTACACACGCGCCAAGGCCGGAAACATCGGGGTGTGCATAGGCACCAGCGGCCCAGCCGGTACCGACATGATCACCGGGCTGTACTCGGCAATTGCCGACAGCA
The DNA here is from genome assembly GCF_056405795.1 of Polaromonas sp. P1_F1. NCBI lineage: Bacteria > Pseudomonadati > Pseudomonadota > Betaproteobacteria > Burkholderiales > Comamonadaceae > Polaromonas > Polaromonas sp. P1_F1. The sequence goes on along the minus strand of NZ_JBFUBJ010000002.1, from coordinate 419,117 downwards.
TCCCCATTTTGTGCATCACCGGGCAGGCGCCCCGTGCGCGCCTGTACAAGGAGGATTTCCAGGCAGTAGACATTGAATCCATCTCCAAGCCGGTCACTAAATGGAGCGTGACTGTGCGTGAGCCGGCCTTGGTGCCGCGTTCCTTCCAGCAGGCCTTTCACCTGATGCGCTCGGGACGACCCGGCCCGGTGCTGATCGACCTGCCTTTTGATGTGCAGATGGCCGAAATTGAATTCGACATTGACACCTATGAGCCGCTACCGGTCTACAAGCCGGCTGCAAGCCGCAAACAGATCGAAAAAGCACTCGACATGCTTGCTGCTTCCAGCAAGCCTTTGATCGTCGCCGGCGGCGGCATCATCAATGCCGACGCCTCCGATTTGTTGGTCGAGTTTGCCGAACTCACCGGTGTGCCGGTGATCCCCACGCTGATGGGCTGGGGCACCATTCCCGACGATCACCCCCTGATGGCCGGCATGTGCGGACTGCAAACCAGCCACCGCTACGGCAACGCCACCATGCTGGCCAGCGACTTCGTCATCGGCATCGGCAACCGCTGGGCCAACCGCCACACCGGTTCGCCCGAGGTGTATTGCAAAGGCCGCACCTTTGTGCACGTCGATATCGAGCCGACGCAGATTGGCCGGGTGTTCAATCCGGACTTTGGCATTGTCAGCGACGCCAAAGCCGCACTGGAACTGCTGGTGCAGGTCGCCCGCGAACGCAAGATGGCGAAGAGCCTGCCCGACTATGGCAACTGGGCCACCCGCTGTGCTGAGCGGAAAAAGCTCATGCACCGCAAGTCCCACTTTACCGAGACCCCCATCAAACCGATGCGCGTGTATGAAGAAATGAACAAGGTGTTCCCGCGCGACACCATTTACGTGACAACCATTGGCCTGAGCCAGATTGCCGGCGCGCAGTTTCTCAATGTGTACGGGCCACGCCAGTGGATCAACTGCGGCCAGGCGGGGCCGCTGGGTTGGACCATCCCCGCGGCCCTCGGTGTAGTGGCCGCCGACCCGACACGTACCGTTGTCGGGCTGTCCGGCGACTACGACTTTCAGTTCCTGATGGAAGAGCTGGCCGTGGGTGCGCAGTTCAACCTGCCTTATGTGCAGGTGCTGGTCAACAACAGCTATCTGGGCCTGATCCGCCAGGCCCAGCGAGGTTTTGAGATGGACTACTGCGTACAGCTTGCTTTCGAAAACCAGAACGTACCGGCAGGCGAAGGTGATCTGCGCAGTTACGGCGTGGATCACCAGGCTGTGGTGCAAGGCCTGGGCTGCAAGTCATTGCGCGTGACCGATCCTGAAAAGATCAATGACGCCATGGTCGAGGCGCAGGTGATGGCACGCAAATACCGGGTGCCGGTGGTTGTGGAAGTCATCCTCGAAAAGGTCACCAATATCGCCATGGGCACGGAGATCGACAAGGTCAACGAGTTCGAAGACATCGACTGCCGCCACCCCAAGGGCCGTGAAGGCCTGGAACTGGCCGGCTTGCTTGAGTAAGCCCCTAGCAACGGCCAACGCCCCACCAGCAAAGAAATCATGCCTAAATTTTCCGCCAATCTCAGCATGCTCTATACCGAGCATGCGTTCCTCGACCGCTTTGAACCGGCTGCGAAGGCCGGCTTCAAGGCGGTAGAGTTTCTTTTCCCCTACGCCTTCAGTGCCGCCGATATCAAGGCCAGGCTCAACAGCAACGGTCTGCAGCTGGTGCTGCACAATCTGCCCGCCGGCGACTGGGAGGCCGGCGAACGCGGCATTGCCTGTCACCCTGATCGTGTGGAGGAATTCCGTGCCGGTGTGACCCAAGCCATCACGTATGCCCAGGTGCTCGGTGTAGGTCAACTCAACTGCCTGGCCGGCAAAACACCAGTGGGTGCCAGTGATGCCGTTCTGCGCACGACTTTTGTCAATAACCTGCGCTATGCATCCATCGAACTGAAAAAGGCCGGCCTCAAATTACTGATCGAACCGATCAACACCTTTGACATTCCGGGCTTCTACCTGAACCGCACGGCTCAGGCACTGGACATTCTGGACGAGGTCGGTGCCAACAACGCCTTCGTGCAGTACGACATCTACCACGCGCAGCGCATGGAAGGCGAAGTGGCGGCGACGATACAAAAACATCTGGCACGCATCGCCCACATCCAGCTGGCCGACAACCCCGGCCGCAACGAGCCGGGCACCGGCGAGATCAACTACGCATTTTTGTTCACGCACCTGGACCGCCTTGGCTATGGCGGCTGGATAGGCTGCGAATACAAACCTGCCAGCACGACGGACGCAGGACTGGGCTGGCGCCAGCGCCTGACAAGCTGACCCGCACCATCTCACAAGGACTACGTTTACATGACCTCCAACGCCCTGAAAATCGGCTTCGTCGGCCTCGGCATCATGGGCGCTCCCATGGCCGGCCATCTGATCAAGGCTGGGCATCAGCTGTTTGTCCATACCCTCGGCAAGATGCCCGATGCAATTGCCAGTGGCAGCGCCACGCAATGCGTGAATTCCCGTGGCGTAGCTGAGCGCGCGGACATCATCTTCATCATGGTGCCCGATACCCCTGACGTGGAGGCTGCGCTGTTCAGCGAAGGCGGTATCGCAGCCGGTCTGAAGGGTTCGGCCGCAGACGCAGGTGAACGCAAGGTTGTCGTCGACATGAGCTCCATCTCGCCCATAGCCACCAAAACCTTTGCGCAGAAAATCAACACACTGGGCTGCGACTACCTTGACGCACCGGTTTCCGGCGGCGAAGTCGGTGCCAAAAATGCGACGCTGTCCATCATGGTCGGCGGCCCACAAGCCGTGTTTGAACGCATCAAGCCGCTGTTTGAATTGATGGGCAAGAACATCACGCTGGTTGGCGGTAACGGTGACGGCCAGACCGCCAAGGTGGCAAACCAGATCATCGTGGCGCTCAACATCGAAGCGGTGGCCGAGGCGCTGCTGTTTGCCGCCCGCGCCGGCGCTGACCCGGCGCGTGTACGCCAGGCCTTGATGGGCGGCTTCGCGTCATCGAAGATTCTGGAGGTGCATGGTGAACGCATGGTCAAGCGCACGTTTGACCCGGGTTTTCGCATCGAGCTTCACCAGAAGGACTTGAACCTGGCGCTCTCGACTGCGCGCCTGCTCGGCATCTCGCTGCCCAACACGGCCACCGCGCAGGAGCTGTTCAACTCCTGCGTCGCACACGGCGGCAAAACCTGGGACCACTCCGCAATGGTGCGCGCATTGGAGAAACTGGCCAACTTCGAGATTGGCCAGCAGGCCGGGTGATCGTTGCCGGAACGCGCGCACAAGCGTGGATCCGGCGTCTTTGCGTTGCGTCCGTTTGCACCGGGAGTTAACAGTCCCCAAAGTCGCACCGCACCGCTCATGCAGCCGGCATTGGGCCTGTTATTGGTCCAGCCGAAGAAAAAATCCCATGCGGCCGGATCGCATTCCGTGATGGAACTGCCGAAAAAACTCCAGCCTCCATTTCTCACCCCCACTTGTTCGGGATTGGCGTGCGCACGCAGGCGCGCCGGAAAGTCACTGCACTCTTACCCACCTGCGTGAACCGTACCCTTCGCGCCGGGCATTATTTATATATAACTCATAGATAATCATTTATATGAAATACTTTAACTATCATTAATCATTCATTCTTTCTACAGTTGTCTCAAGCCCGGTGCATCACGCATCGAAAAGTGCCCCCAGAGCATCCACCCATCAAAGGAGACCTCCATGCTCAACGCCTCGCTTGACAACACTGCCGCCGACCGGACCGATCAGACCCGCCACGCCTACAACGCCGCATTCGAAGAGCTCGGCTTGACCTGGCACTGGGATGCACCCACTTATGCCCGATTGCAGGCCCAAGGCCGCGATGCCGTGCGTACCTATCTGGAGACCGAGCAGGCGCATCTGCTGCGAGCCTACGAAGCAGATTTCCTGGTTGAGGCCATCGAAGCGGCCAAGGCCCGCTGCCATGCCAGCATGGTCGCCAGCCGGGCAAACCCGGCTCCTTATGCCGGCTGGTCCAGCCATTCACTCACGCCAGCCAATAGCCGGCCAAAAAACACCACGCCAGCACCCCGGTTCACGCCGAGTGCGCTGTACACGTGAAGGGCCGGAATGTCTAACCGTTGGCTACGTTTCAGGGAAGGCAATTCAACCGGCTTCGGAACTCTCGAGGGAGAGAACATCCGGGTTTGCCAGGGCGACATATTCTCCGGTGCGACACCCACGGACCGGGTGCTGCCGCTGACCAGCGTCGAGCTCTTGATGCCGGTACGGCCAAGCAAAGTCATCGCGATGTGGAACAACTTCCACGCCCTGGGTCAAAAACTCAACCTGGCTGTGCCAGCCGAGCCGCTCTACCTGATCAAGGCGCCGAACTCCTACCTGGATCCAAACGGAACCATCCTCAAGCCCCCATGCAATGGCAAAGTAGTTTTTGAAGGCGAACTGGGCATCGTGATCGGCAAAACATGCAAGCAGGTTCCCGAGCACGATGCGATGGATCATGTGTTCGGCTACACCTGCGCCAACGACGTAACGGTCGCCGACATACTGAACCGTGATGCCTCGTTTGCCCAGTGGGTACGCGCCAAGGGGCTGGATACCTTCTGCCCCTTCGGTCCCGTCGTGGCCACAGGTCTTGATCCAGACAAACTGGTAGTTAAAACCATCCTCAACGGCGAGATCCGCCAGGACTATCCCATCAGCGACATGCGCTTTTCAGTGAAGCAGCTGGTGAGCTTGATATCCCAGGACATGACACTCTATGCAGGCGATATCATCCTGTGCGGTACGTCAATCGGCGTGGGATCCATGAAACCGGGAAGCACGATCGAAGTGGAGATTGCCGGTATCGGCAGGCTCAGCAACCGATTCGAATAACGTTTTTTACCAGGAGTACGGGTGTGAAGATTGCGATCATTGGGGCCGGGGCCATCGGCGGTTATGTGGGTGTGAAATTGGCTTTGGCCGGTGAGGACGTGACCTTCATCGTACGGGGCGCCAACCTGGATGCTATTCGTAAAAAGGGCATGAAGCTGATCATGCACGATGGCACCGAACACGTTGCGGAAAATGTCAAGGCGACCAACAATTACACAGAAGCCGGCCCGCAGGATCTGGTGATCCTGGCCATGAAGGCACATCAGGTAGAGGCTGTAGCCAACGATCTTCCCAAGCTGTTTGGGCGTGACACCACAGTCGTCACCATGCAAAACGGCATCCCCTACTGGTACTTCCATAATCATGGTGGCCCGTTTGAAGGAGGCCAGGTCCATAGCGTGGACCCCAGCGGTACGCTGTCAAAAATGATCCCTCCGCAGCGCGTCATCGGCTGTGTCGTCTACCCGGCCTCTGAACTTGTGGCGCCAGGTGTCGTGAAACATATCGAAGGCGACCGCTTTCCGGTCGGCGAGCTTGACGGCTCAATCAGCGAACGTGTCACGCGAATTTCAGAATGTTTTGGCAACGCGGGGTTCAAGGCGCCCGTTCTGGACAACATCCGATCGGAGATCTGGCTCAAGCTTTGGGGCAATCTCACTTTCAACCCCATCAGCAGCCTGGCCCATTCCACACTGGTGGACATCTGCCAGTATCCGCTGACGCGCGACCTGGCCGCCAACATGATGCGCGAGGCGCAGGAAGTCGCGCACAAGCTGGGCATCGAGTTTCGCGTCACGCTGGACAAGCGTATCGCCGGCGCTGAGAAAGTAGGCAAGCACAAAACATCCATGCTGCAGGACATCGAAGCCGGCCGAGCCCCGGAAATCGATGCCCTGGTGGGTTCAGTAGTCGAACTGGGACGTCTTACGCAAACACCAACGCCGCACATCGACACGGTATATGCCCTGGTCAAGCTGCTCGCAAAAACCATGGACGAAGAGCGCGGACAGGTGCGCCTTCAGCTCGCGGCCTGATTGCCCGGTAACGGCCGGGCTTTGGGTTTGGCACCGACAGGACTGTGACAGCCAATCAGGCCTCATCTAATTGCTGCGGCGCACAACGGCTTTTCCTGGTGCCGCGAGCTGCGGCAAGCCTAAAAAACGATCCGACTCAAGGTCCAAAGGCCAACGATTTCTTCATGGCCTCAACCACCGCGTCCGAAGGAGTGTCGAAATCGAACTTGGCCCCAAGGTCCAACGCCTTTAACAGGAGTGGGTTTGCGTTCTTGAGGGAGTCGAACAGAGTAGCCGCTTTTTTAGTCACATCTGCTGGAGCGCCAGGGTGAACATACAGCCCGTAGCCCCAACTCGCGTTGGCGGTCGGCACAATGACCAGTTGCGCCATATGGATGCGCTCATCGGTACCGTGGTGGCTTTTCATGGTGGCAGCCTGTGCGCTCTGTAGCCGGGTAATCAGACCGGCCCACCGGTCCGCTTGCCAATGAAATGCCGCTTTGGTCGGCAAGTAGCTTTGCCCCAGCCCTTGTTGAGGCAATATTTCGACCACCGTGCCGCAAAAATTCTCGGCTTTTACGAGCGATGTGGTCACACCGCTTTTCATGCCAAAGCAACTGGTCGTCTTGAGCTTGGCGAGCACTTTAGCTTGATCAGCGGGAGGGAGCGTCTTCAACTCGACCGGTTTGCCGTCCTTGACCGTTCCGATGTCAGCCAGAATCAGTACAGCCGACTGGATCGGGTCCATGTTGACAGCCACCGGCTTATAGCCCGAGGCAAGACCGACCACGGGGTTGCCATAGACCCAGCATGGTGGCGCCGGTTTCTTGACGGCTGTCAAAACATCCTGCGTCTCCCGGATGTTGAGCACCGGCGTGACCGACAGCCCCGTGGGGCGGATAAAGTCAACGAGTTCTTTCAGGGCACTTTCGGTTTGCGAGGCTCCCTCGCCCCGGATCACTTGCGGATTAAGGTAAAGACCGCCCTCGCACTGCTGCGCCTGCGCGGTCAAACCAAAAAAAAACAAAGCCATCAGCAACAATGAGTTTTTCATGGCTATTACCTTTCAAAACATTTTTGTGTCCCAGTCATCGCCACGGAACGAAGCGCCAGCCCTTTTGAAATTCATGGTATCGGCGATGTGACACTTTCCTCCTAGGGAGATACGCTATCAAGCGCCCGCCATGGAGCAAAACAGCTCGGGACAAACCCTAGAGGGCATCGAAAATCCCACAAACTTGACCCCTGTCAAGAGTTTTTCGTCCACTTGGTAAGACCATACGCGTGCAATATGCTCCGGCCAGGGAATCAGTAAAGAAGTTCCAAGCCCAAACAGAGTTACCCAATACAGGAGACAACGTGATGAAAACCAGATTTGCGAGCATCAGGAATAAATTGACTGCAGCGGGGACATGCGCCATCGCGGCAGCGGCGCTGACGGCCTTCCCCGCCCATGCAGCCTGGGAGCCCACCAAGCCAGTGGAGTTCGTGGTCCCTGCGGGTACCGGCGGCGGGGCCGATCAGATGGCCCGACTGATGCAAGGCATCATCATCAAGCACAAGCTGATGAAAGAACCGCTGATCGTCGTCAACAAATCCGGCGGTGCTGGCGCGGAGGGCTTCCTCGAAGTCAAGGGCGCCAAAGGTGACCCACACAAGATCATTATCACGCTGTCCAACCTCTTCACCACACCTCTGGCGACAGGTGTTCCCTTCAACTGGCGCGACATGACGCCCGTGTCCATGATGGCGCTCGACCAGTTCGTGCTATGGGTCAACGCAGAAAACCCCGCCAAGACCGCCAAGGACTACCTGGCAGCCGTAAAAGCCGCAGGCCCCAGCAAAATCAAGATGGGCGGCACGGGTTCCAAACAGGAAGACCAGATCATCACTGTCGGCATTGAGCAGGCCACAGGCACAAAATTCATCTATGTCCCATTCAAGGGAGGCGGTGAAGTCGCGGTCCAGCTCGTCGGTAAGCACGTCGACTCTTCCGTCAACAACCCGATCGAGGCCGTCGCCCAGTGGCGCGCCAACCAGCTTCGGGCTCTGTGCGTCTTCGACGACAAACGCATGCCCTACAAGACCAAAGTCACCGACACCCTGTCATGGGCCGACATCCCGACGTGCAAGGAAGCTGGCGTGCCCACCGACTACACCATGCTGCGCGGCATATTCATGGCGCCTGGCGTATCGAAAGACCAGCTCGAGTTCTATGTCAACCTGCTCAAGAAAGTCCGCGAGACCCCCGAGTGGAAAGACTACATGGAAAAAGGTGCGTTCAACCAGACGTCGATGTCCGGCGACGAGTTCGGAAAATGGCTGGGCGGCGCAGAGCAGCGCCATCGTGAGTTGATGAAGGAAGCCGGCTTCATCGCGAAGTAACGATAAAGAAAACCCGTTCGACGGGTTTTCTCCTGCGGGCTGGCCAAGTGTCAGCCCCACAATCAATCAAGTTCGCCCTGGTACAGGGCACTCAATCCAACGGAGTTGCTCATGGAGCCAAACCAAGAATCCGGCGCGCAAGCCCGCTCGGGCGTCGCGACCTATGTTGTTGAAGCGATCGTAGCCACCTGTATTGTCATCCTGGGTGCCGTGGTCATCCAGGGCAGTTGGGCCCTGGGGTCCGGCTGGACCACCGATGGCCCCGGTTCAGGCTACTTCCCGTTTTATATCGGCATCATCCTGTGTATTTCAGGCCTCGGCACCCTCTACCAAGCCTTGTTCGGCAAGAACAGGAATACCGAGGTATTTGTCGACAGAGAGCAACTCAAGCGGGTACTTGCCGTTTTGCTTCCTGCCATTGTTTATGTGCTGGCTGTCCAGTTTTTTGGCCTCTACGTGGCGTCCGCTGTATACATCGCGCTGTTCATGATCATCCTGGGGAAATTCTCCCCGATCAAAAGCGTGATCACCTCCTTCGTTGTGATCGCGCTGTTTTTCTTCATGTTCGAGGTCTGGTTCAAGGTTCCCTTGTTCAAAGGCCAGTTCGACTTGCTGAGCTTCCTCGGCTACTGAGTCATCTATACCCGCATCGAGCCCACTGAACTTTTACCGGATATCGAAATGGAAGAACTAAACTCGCTTTTTCACGGATTCAGCGTCATCCTGACGCCGATGAACATCGTCTTGATGTTCGTGGGCATCATTCTGGGCGTGCTGATCGGCGTGCTGCCCGGCCTGGGCGGCGCCAACGGGGTCGCCATTTTGCTGCCCCTCACGTTCACGATGTCGCCCACCTCGGCAATCATCATGCTGTCCTGCATCTATTGGGGTGCGCTTTTTGGTGGTGCGATCACCTCCATCCTGTTCAACATACCGGGAGAGCCCTGGTCGGTAGCAACCACCTTTGACGGCTACCCGATGGCTCAACAAGGCAAGGCGGGCGCCGCGCTGACAGCTGCGTTCACTTCATCTTTCGTCGGTGCCTTTGTTGCCGTCGTGATGATCACCTTTCTGGCACCCCTGGTGGCCAAGTTCGCACTCAAGTTCGGTCCACCTGAGTTCTTTGCGGTCTACCTTCTGACCTTCTGCAGTTTCGTGGGCATGGGCAAAGGCTCTCCGTTCAAGATCCTCGCGTCCATGACGCTCGGCTTTGCATTGGCGTCCGTCGGCATGGACACCGTAACCGGCCAGCTGCGCCTGACCTTCGGTATCCCGGACCTTATGCGCGGTTTCGATTTCCTGATCGCGGTAATCGGCCTGTTCGGCATCGGCGAGATTCTTCTGTCCATGGAAGAAGGACTGGCGTTCTCGGGCAAAAGCGCCAAGATCGACCCCAAGGTCGTGCTGGAGACATGGAAAAAGCTGCCGAAGTATTGGATGACGTCGGTTCGCAGCTCGCTGATCGGCATCTGGATGGGTATCACCCCTGGCGGCGCAACACCGGCCTCATTCATGAGTTACGGCCTTGCCAAGAAAATGTCGAAGAACGGCCCGAAGTTCGGCACCGGTGAGATCGAAGGTGTCATTGCTCCCGAAACCGCAGCGCACGCTGCCGGCACTAGCGCCCTGCTGCCCATGCTGGCACTGGGGATTCCGGGTTCGCCCACCGCAGCCGTTTTGCTGGGCGGCTTGCTGATCTGGGGCCTGCAGCCCGGGCCACTGCTGTTTGTTGAGCAAAAAGACTTTGTCTGGGGACTGATTGCCAGCATGTACCTGGGCAATCTCGTAGGACTGATCGTTGTGCTGACCACGGTCCCGCTGTTTGCATCCATCCTGCGCATCCCGTTCTCAATCATTGCTCCCATCATTGTGGTCATCTGTGCCATCGGCGCCTACACCGTCCACAACGCCATGTTGGACATCTGGTTCATGATGCTGTTCGGCGTGGTGGGCTACCTCTTCAAGAAACTGGACTATCCACTCGCACCGCTGGTGCTCGCGCTGGTCCTTGGAGACAAGGCCGAAGACTCGTTCCGCCAGGCGATGCTCGTGTCGCAAGGCGAAATGTCCATCATGTGGTCGAACCCGCTGGTGGGTGGCATCACGACACTTGCCCTGGTTTTGTTGCTGTGGCCACTGATCTCCCGTGTTCTGGCCAAAATTCGTCCGCCCAAGAAGACTGAATTTGCAGCGGAACAGCCTGTGGACTGAACCTTCGAGCCCATAATAAAAAAGCCGGGTATATCACCCGGCCTTTTTATTTCCGCTTCGGTCTTCCGTCAGATCTTGCCACGCTGCTTGAGTCGACTTAGGGTTTCTGCCGACAGGTTCAGGTAGGACGCTAATTCTTTCTTGGGAATACGGTCAAACAGTTCGGGATGCTTGCGCTGAAACCGCTTGACACGGCCCGGTGCATCCAGCAAATGCAGCGTAATGGTATGGGCCATGATTTCGCTCATCAAGCGCATTACGTAATACTCGAAAGACTGCTTGATTTCGTGGTGACGCTCCAGAAATGCCACCCACTCCTGCAGCGGCAGCTTTGCCACCCGGACCTTGGTCACGCAAACGGTGCTGTAAGGCGTGGGCGTACCGAGGCGCCACGCGGCATAACTGGTTTCCATGTCGCGTTCGTCGGCAAAACGAAGAATCATCTCCTTGGCCTGCTCATTGGTTACCACCCGCTTCAGGATGCCTTCGAGGATGAAATACTGTTCCATTTCATGAACACCCTGATGCAGGAGCGAGTCACCCTTTTGACCATCAACAATCACCAGATGCGGCTCCAGTTCAGCGCTTTGCTCCGTCGTAATTCCCTTCAGAACTATGTTCTGTGCCAGCTGAACACGAATGACATTTCTATCTGGATGGTTTTGTATGGACAACATGGGTTGGGAGGGTGCGGAACTGACACGTTTGTGCGGTCCAAATACAGAGAAAGTTGACCTCGGTCAAGGGTGAAACCTGAATCAATTCCTATGATAACCCGACGATGCAAATGACCCTCGTGCATGCCAATGGACAGCCAGGCCTGCTCAATTTTTACCCAAGTCAAACGAAGAGACATTTCAAATGACAAAAGACACCCAATCCGGAGAGCAGACAGATGGATTTCACCTGCTGATCGACGCGCTCAAGCTCAACGGCATTGACACGATCTTCGGCTTGCCCGGCATTCCCATCACTGACCTGACGCGCAAGGCGCAGGCTGAGGGCATCCGCATGATTTCGTTCCGCCACGAGCAGCATGCCGGTAATGCCGCCGCGGCTGCCGGCTTCCTGACGCAAAAGCCCGGCATTTGCCTGACGGTGTCGGCGCCCGGTTTCCTCAACGGGCTCACAGCATTGGCGAACGCAACGACCAACTGCTTCCCGATGATCCTGATCAGCGGCTCAAGCGAGCGCGAGATTGTGGATCTTCAGCAGGGCGACTACGAAGAAATGGACCAGCTGGCAATTGCCAAGCCATTGTGCAAAGCAGCATTTCGCGTCCTCCACGCCGAAGACATTGGCGTCGGTATCGCGCGCGCCATCCGCTCGGCGCTGTCCGGCCGCCCTGGCGGTGTCTACCTCGACCTGCCGGCCAAACTGTTCGGGCAGACCATGGATGCTGCAGCCGGCAAAAAGTCGCTCATCGAAGTTGTGGACCCCGCTCCCCGCCAGATCCCGGCGCCCGATTCGGTCAAACGCGCGCTCGACCTGCTCAAAGGTGCCAAACGGCCGCTGATCGTGCTGGGCAAAGGCGCAGCCTACGCACAGTGCGACGCCGAAATCCGTGCCCTGATCGAAAAAACCGGCATTCCCTACCTGCCCATGTCGATGGCCAAAGGCCTGCTACCCGATACGCACGCCCAGTCGGCATCCGCCACCCGTTCCCATGTACTGGCAGAAGCCGACGTGGTGATGCTGGTCGGCGCGCGCCTGAACTGGCTGCTGTCGCACGGCAAAGGCAAGACCTGGGGCGGCCCGAACGCCGACACCCGGCAGTTCATCCAGATCGACATCTCGCCGACCGAGATGGACAGCAACGTACCGATCGCCGCACCGCTGGTCGGCGACATCGGCTCGTGCGTCTCGGCATTGCTGGAAGGTTTGGGCTCAAAGTGGGCAAAACCACCGGCCGAATGGACTCAGGGGATCGCTGAGCGCAAGGACAAGAACCTGTCCAAGATGGCGGCAACCCTGGCGCTGAACCCGCCGACAATGAACTTCCATAGCGCGCTGAACGTCATCCGCAATGCGGTTAAAGCACGCCCCGATGCCATCGTTGTCAACGAAGGCGCGAATACGCTGGATTTCGCGCGCAGCATTATCGATATGTACGAGCCGCGCAAACGCCTTGACGTCGGCACCTGGGGCATCATGGGCATTGGCATGGGCTTTGCCGTTGCCGCCGCCGTCACTACGGGTAAACCCGTAATCGCGATCGAAGGCGATAGCGCCTTCGGTTTCAGCGGTATGGAAGTCGAGACGATTTGCCGCTACAACCTCCCCGTCTGCGTTATCGTCTTTAACAACAACGGCATTTACAAGGGGACCGACGTGAATCCGCTGGGCGGCGACGTAGCACCCACCGTGTTCGTCAAGAATGCGCGATACGAGATGATGATGCAGGCTTTCGGCGGGGTGGGCGTTTTGGCCAACACCCCAGCCGAATTGGCGAAGGCGCTGGACGAAGCCGTTAAATCTGGCAAGCCGACCCTGATCAACGCCATCATCGACGAAACCGCAGGGACCGAAAGTGGTCGAATCACCAGCCTGAATCCGCAGAGTGCTGCAGCAAAGAAGTAATCCAAAGCCATCCCAAGGAGAAATCAAAATGAGCAACAAACCACTCGCAGGCATCAAAATCATCGACTTCACGCACGTGCAGGCAGGCCCTGCCTGCACTCAGATGCTCGCCTGGTTCGGCGCTGACGTGATCAAGGTCGAGCGTCCTGGCTCTGGCGACGTCACCCGAAGCCAGTTGCGAGACATCGAAGGCGCTGACGCGCTGTACTTCACCATGCTCAACAGCAACAAGCGCGGCCTGACGCTGGATACCAAAAAGCCTGAAGGCAAGGAAGTGCTGGAGAGGCTCATCAAGGAATCAGATGTGATGGTCGAGAATTTTGGTCCCGGTGCGCTGGACCGTATGGGATTCACCTGGGAACACATCCAGTCACTCAACCCGAAAATGATTCTGGCATCCGTCAAGGGTTTCTCTGACGGCCACCATTACGAAGACCTGAAGGTTTACGAAAACGTGGCCCAGTGCGCAGGCGGAGCAGCGTCCACCACCGGCTACTGGAAAGGCGAGAACTCAGGCCCCACCATTTCGTCTGCTGCTTTGGGCGACAGCAATACCGGCATGCACCTGGCCATCGGTATTTTGACGGCCTATATCGGCCGCCAGAAGACTGGCAAGGGCCAAAAAGTCGCCGTGTCCATGCAGGACAGTGTGCTCAACCTGTGCCGCGTCAAAATGCGCGACCAGTTACGCCTGGACAACCTCGGCTACCTGGAAGAGTACCCGCAATACCCGCATGAAATGGAAGCCTTCAAAGACGGCGTGGTACCGCGCGGCGCCAATGCCGGCGGTGGCGGACAACCCGGCTGGATTTTGAAATGCAAGGGTTGGGAAACCGACCCCAACGCCTACATCTATTTCACGGTCCAGGGGCATGCCTGGGAGCCGATCTGCGACGCCTTGGGTAAACCCGAGTGGAAAACCGACCCGGCCTACACCACGGCCAAGGCACGCCAGCCGCACATCATGGACATCTTCGCGACGATTGAAGCATTCATCGCCGACAAGACCAAGTTCGAAGCCGTGGACGTCTTCCGCAAATTTGATATTCCTTGCGCGCCCGTGTTGTCGATGAAGGAGTTGTTACATGACAAATCCTTGCGCGCCAGTGGCTCCATCGTTGAAGTCCCGCATAAAGTGCGCGGTAGCTACTTCACCGTGGGCAGCCCGATCAAGTTCTCTGACACCAAGCCCGAAGTAACGGCATCGCCCCTGCTGGGCGAGCACACCGATGAAGTTTTGTCTGAACTCGGTTACAGCAAGGACCAGATCGCAGCCATGCACACGGCAAAAGCGGTTTAAACGCAGTTTTCTGCCTTACCGGCCTTGATGGCCCGCAAAAAACGGCGTTCAGTTTGAGCGCCGTTTTTTTTAAGCCTCAGCCAGCCTATTGCCAGCACCAGGAGTGGACCTATGCAAACAACAACCGACCTGAAACAGCTCGTGCAAGCCGTTGGCGACGCGATTGTTGCCTCTGATGCCGGCGGGGCGATCGTCTTGTGGAACCCGGCCGCTACGCGGATGTTCGGTTTCACGGAAGAGGAAGCCCTGGGCAAGTCGCTGGACATCATCATTCCGCAGCGCCAGCAGCAGCGCCACTGGGACGGCTACCACAAGACCATGGAAACCGGAAAAACGCGGTATGGCAACGACGTTCTGCGTGTGCCGGCCGTGCACAAGGACGGGCATGGGCTGTCTATCGCCTTTACCGTCGCCCTGTTACATACCCCGGACAACAAGGTTTCGGCCATCGTCGCGGTGATCCGCGACGAAACCGCCCGCTTTGCCGAAGAACGAAATCTGAAGAAACGCCTGACCGAGCTTGAAATGCAGCTTGCTCCTCAGGGTAATACACCCTAACCCAAACCGTACAGACACACCACTGGAGCAGTGATTACCATAGAGGTTGAACAGGGCAGAGTAAGCCCTGAGCACGGATCAAACCGTGTGTAACAACCACTTTTCAACTTCCCGGCAGGAACTTTCATGAGCAAAGCGTTAGACGGTGTCCGCATTCTTGATTTCACCCACGTTCAATCGGGGCCGACGTGCACCCAATTGCTGGCCTGGTTCGGCGCCGACGTCATCAAGGTCGAGCGTGCCGGCGAAGGCGATGCGACACGCGGGCAGCTGCGCGACATTCCCGGTGTGGACAGCCTGTACTTCACGATGCTCAACCACAACAAGCGCTCGATCACGCTGGACACCAAAAAGCCGAAAGGCAAAGAGGTTCTGGATACCCTGATCAAGGAGTGCGATGTGCTGGTCGAGAATTTTGCCCCTGGCGCACTCGATCGGATGGGCATCACCTGGGAGCACATCCAGAAGCTCAATCCCCGGATGATCGTCGCCTCGGTGAAGGGTTTCGGCCCCGGCCGCTACGAAGACTGCAAGGTTTACGAGAACGTTGCCCAGTGTGCGGGCGGCTCAGCCTCCACCTCCGGCTTTGATGACGGCCCACCCATGGTCACCGGCGCACAAATTGGCGACAGCGGAACCGGTCTGCACCTGGCACTGGGCATCGTCGCGGCCCTCTATCAACGCAACACCACGGGACGCGGCCAGAAAGTGCTGGCCCCCATGCAGGATGCCGTGCTGAACCTGTGCCGCGTCAAGCTGCGCGACCAGCAGCGCCTGGAGCGCACCGGCACCATGCACGAATACCCGCAGTACCCTGACGGCAAGTTCGGTGAGGCCGTGCCGCGCGCCGGCAATGCGTCCGGCGGCGGCCAGCCGGGCTCCATCCTGAAATGCAAGGGCTGGGAGACCGACCCCAACGCGTATATCTACTTCATCACCCAGGGCGCCGTGTGGCCAGCCGTGTGCAAAGTGATCGGCGAAGAAGGCTGGATTGACGACGAAGCTTTCGCGACGCCGGCAGCCCGGCTGCTGCATTTGAAGCCCATCTTCGCGCGCATCGAGAAATGGACCATGACCAAGACCAAGTTCGAGGCCATGGAAATCCTGAACAAGTACGACATTCCCTGCGGTCCCATCCTGTCGATGAAAGAGATCTCGGAAGAACCCGGGCTCCGCGAAACGGGCACCATTGTTGAAGTCGACCACCCCACACGCGGCAAGTACCTGACCGTGGGCAATCCGATCAAGATGTCCGACAGCACCACTGAAGTCACGCGCTCCCCCCTGCTGGGCGAGCACACCGACGAAGTGTTGACGCAACTGGGTTACGGCGCCGACTACATCGCCGAATTACGCGCCGAGCGCGTCATCTAGGTCGGGCAGCCCACGCCACCCACGCCAGCCATACAGCGAGCCACTACGCTTCATGAACCATCCCATCATTCCCATCGCCGTCATCGACGCCTCCAAGCAGCGTAAACGCCAGGCGCCCAAGGGTCGCCGCGTTGACCCGCAGGCGCTGGCCGACGTGCAACGCCTGTTGGGCTCCGAGTCGCGCAGGCCAGACTTGCTGATCGAACACCTGCACAAGATCCAGGACGAGTTCGGCCACCTGTCGGCAGCGCACCTGGCCGCGCTGGCCCAGGAGATGCGGCTGGCCCAGACCGAGGTCTATGAGGTGGCAACCTTCTATCATCACTTCGACGTGGTCAAGGAAGGTGAAGCCGCTCCAGCCGCACTCACGGTGCGGGTCTGCGATGGCCTTTCTTGCGAGATGGCTGGCGCCAGGGACCTGCTGGCCAAGCTCCCTGCCCTGCTCGGCCGCGAAGTCCGGATCATTGCCGCACCTTGCATAGGCCGCTGCGAGCAGGCGCCAGCAGTCGTGGTGGGACAAAACCCGGTACCCAATGCCAGCTGCGAGACCGTAATGGCGACCGTCGCAGCAGCAGCTGTGCAGCACGTTCCTGAGGGCTTTATCGACCTGCCCACTTACCAGTCAGCCGGTGGTTACGCTTTGCTCAAGCACTGCATTTCGGGCGAACGCGATGTCGAATCGGTTCTCAAGACCATGGAAGACTCCGGCCTTCGTGGACTGGGTGGCGCCGGCTTTCCTTCAGGCCGCAAGTGGCGCATCGTGCGTGCCGAAAAAGGCCCACGCCTGATGGCGGTGAATATCGACGAAGGCGAGCCCGGCACCTTCAAGGACCGCGTCTACCTGGAGCGTGACCCGCACCGTTTCCTCGAGGGCATGCTGATCGCCGCCTGGGCTGTCGGCATCGAGAAGGTTTACGTTTACCTGCGCGATGAATACCACGGCTGCCGCAGCATGCTGGAGGCCGAACTGGCCAGATTGCGGCTGGACCCATTGATGATCGGCATGCCGGAGATCGAATTGCGCCGTGGCGCCGGTGCCTACATCTGCGGCGAAGAGTCGGCCATGATCGAATCCATCGAAGGCAAACGCGGCATGCCCCGCCTGCGCCCCCCCTACGTCGCACAAGTGGGCTTGTTCGGCCGGCCGACGCTTGAGCACAACTTCGAGACGCTGTATTGGGTGCGCGACATCCTGGAAAAAGGCGGTGAGTGGTTCGCTTCGCACGGCCGCAACGGCCGCAAAGGCTTGCGCTCATTCTCGGTGTCCGGACGGGTCAAAGAGCCCGGCGTCAAGCTGGCGCCGGCCGGCATCACCATCCAGGAACTGATCGACGAATACTGCGGCGGCATGCTGGAAGGCCAGAAGTTTTACGCCTACCTGCCCGGTGGCGCGTCGGGCGGCATCCTGCCGGCCACGATGAACACCATTCCGCTGGACTTCGACACGCTGCAACCCTATGGCTGCTTTATCGGCTCGGCTGCGGTGATGATCCTCTCCGACAAGGACACGGCCACTGATGCCGCGCGCAACATGATGCGTTTCTTTCACCATGAGTCCTGCGGCCAGTGCACGCCGTGCCGTGTGGGCACAGCCAAAGCAGCACACCTTATGGAACAGCCGAAGTGGGACCTCGCCCTGCTGGCAGACCTGTCCCTGGTCATGCGCGACGCATCGATCTGCGGCCTCGGCCAGGCGGCTCCCAATCCCATGGACTGCGTCATCAAGTACTTCCCACACGAGCTGGCTTGAGCACCGCGTCAACAAGACAAGAGGCACCACGATGAATGCAATTACCCGCCAGGAACTCGCCGAACTCGACGCACCGCTTGTGAGCTTCAGCCTCAACGGCCGTGAGGTCCAGGGCCGCGCCACCGAATCACTGCTCCAGGTCGCCAAGCGCGAAGGCGTGGAGATCCCGCACCTGTGCTTCAAGGAAGGCATGGAAGCTGTCGGTAACTGCCGATCGTGCATGGTTGAAATCAACGGTGAGCGCGTACTCGCTCCCTCATGCTGCCGGGCACCTGCAGCCGGCATGAAGGTCGTCACCGACAGCGAACGCGCCGTGGCCTCGCAAAAGCTGGTGCTCGAGCTGCTGCTGTCAGACATGCCCGAAAAGGAATACACCCGTAACAACGAGGTAGACCAATGGGCGGCCAAGATCGGCGTCGGCAAACCCCGTTTCAAGGCACGCCAACAGGTGCGCCAGGATGTATCGCACCCCGCCATCGCCGTGAACCTGGACGCCTGCATCCAGTGCACACGCTGCCTGCGCGCTTGCCGTGACGAGCAGGTCAATGACGTGATCGGGCTGGCCTTCCGCGGTGACCAGGCCAAGATCGTCTTCGATATGGACGACCCGATGGGTGCGTCCACCTGCGTGGCTTGCGGCGAATGCGTGCAGGCCTGCCCCACCGGCGCGTTGATGCCGGCCCGCGAGGCCGCGCTCACCGTGCCGGACAAGCAGGTCGAGTCGGTCTGCCCGTATTGCGGCGTCGGCTGCCAGCTGACCTACAACGTCAAGGACGACAAGATTCTTTTTGTGGAAGGCCGCGACGGCCCCGCCAACCACGAGCGCCTGTGCGTCAAGGGCCGCTACGGTTTTGACTACGCCCACCATCCGCAGCGCCTGACCAAGCCGCTGATTCGCCGCGAAGGCATGCCGAAAACCGGCGACTTCACGATGGACCCAGACCGCGTGATGGATGTTTTCCGCGAAGCCAGCTGGGAAGAAGCGCTGGAATTCGCCGGCGGCAAACTCGCGGCCATCCGCGACCAGCACGGCAAGAAATCGCTGGCCGGCTTTGGCTCGGCCAAGGGCAGCAACGAGGAAGCCTACCTGTTCCAGAAGCTGGTGCGCACCGGTTTCGGCAGCAACAATGTGGACCACTGCACGCGCCTGTGCCATGCGTCCTCGGTCGTCGCCCTGCTGGAAGGCATAGGCTCCGGCGCGGTATCCAACCCCGTCATGGATGTCACCAAGGCCGACGTCGTTGTGATCATCGGCGCCAACCCGACGGTGAACCACCCGGTGGCCGCCACCTGGATCAAGAACGCCGTGAAGAACGGCACCAAGCTGATCGTGATGGATCCGCGCCGCTCCGACCTCACCCGCGTGGCGCACCGCCATCTGCAGTTCAAGCCCGACACCGATGTGCCTATGCTCAACGCGATGATGAACGTCATCGTGAACGAAGGCCTGGTGGACCAGGCCTTTATCGACAGCCGCACCATCGGCTACGAAGAACTGCGCAAGAACGTCGAAGGCTACACGCCCGAATTGATGGCACCCATCTGCGGTATCGACGCCGAGACGCTGCGCTATGTCGCCCGCCTGTTCGCCACCTCCAAAGGCTCGATGATTCTGTGGGGTATGGGCGTTTCGCAGCACGTGCACGGCACTGACAACGCACGCTGCCTGATCGCCCTTTCGCTGATGACCGGCCAGATCGGCCGCCCCGGTACCGGCCTGCATCCTCTGCGCGGCCAGAACAACGTGCAGGGCGCATCCGACGCGGGCCTGATCCCCATGATGCTGCCAGACTACCAGCATGTGTCCAAGCCCGAGGTCCGCGCCAGCTTCGAGAAGGCCTGGAACGTCGCTCCCGGCTCCCTGGACGACCAGGTCGGCCTGACGGTGGTCGAAGTGATGCACGCCATCAAGAAGGGCGGCATCAAGGGGATGTATGTGCAGGGCGAGAACCCGGCCATGTCCGACCCGGACGCCAACCACGCGCGCGAAGCCCTGGCTGCGCTCGAGCACCTCGTGGTGCAGGACATCTTCCTGACCGAAACCGCCTATCTGGCGGACGTGATTTTGCCGGCCAGTGCCTTCCCGGAAAAAGACGGCAGCTTTACCAACACCGACCGCCTCGTGCAGATGGGCCGCAAGGCGATCAACCCGCCCGGCGATGCACGCCAGGACCTCTGGATCATTACGCAGATCGCCAACCGCATGGGTTGTGGCTGGCACTACAACCATGTCAGCGAAGTCTTCGACGAGATGCGCCACACCATGCCGAGCATTGGCGGCATCACCTGGGACCGGCTTGACCGCGAGCATTCGGTCACCTACCCCTGCATGAAAGAAGGCGATCCCGGCCAGTCGGTCGTGTTTGTGGATGACTTCCCCCGCGAAGGCGGCCGCGCGAAGTTCGTGCCGGCCGACATCATCCCGGCCGACGAGCGCCCGGACACCGAATATCCGATGGTGCTGATTACCGGGCGCCAGCTGGAGCATTGGCACACCGGCAGCATGACACGGCGCGCGACGGTGCTCGATGCGATCGAGCCTGATCCTGTCGCCCTGGTACACCCACTCGACCTTGCCGCCATGGGCGGCAAGCCCGGCGACGTGGTGACCATCGAGTCACGCCGCGGCAAGGTGGAGCTGTACGCCCGCGCCGACGAAAGCTCGCCACGCGGCGCAGTTTTTGTACCTTTCTGTTACTACGAGGCAGCCATCAACAAGCTGACCAATGCCGCGCTAGACCCGTTTGCGAAGATCCCGGAGTTCAAATACTGCGCGATCCGCGTGTCGCTGGGTGGCGTGCCACCCGAGCAGGACAGCTACGGTGGCGGACAGGCGCTGAAGAACTCGATCGCTCTTGCGGGGTTCTGAGTATTTTTTGGCAGCAATGAGAAGCAGGGCATGAGCGGCCGCCTCTGCTGCTCAAAGACAGCGCGTGAGTGCTATTAAATTTATAGCTGCTTACGCCCTTTTTTATTGGGGTTGAGGCCGATTTTTCCAATATTCCATCCAGCCCCCGCTGCAAACCTCTGTGCCCGGCGATAGAGCGCCTGGATTACAAGCGCCCTGCGTCTACGCTTGCGCAGGCGCCGGCATCACCACCACCCCATCCTCGTCGGCGTAGAGCCAGTCGCCCGGCCGCACCCAGACGCCCTGTATCTGCACAGCGATGTCACGCAGGCCCGCCTGGCGCCTTTCCGTGGGCAGCGGCATGCTTGCCAGGGCGCGGATTCCGGTCTGGCATTGCGCCAGCTCCGCCACGTCGCGCACGCAACCGTCAATCAGCACCCCTGCCCAGCCGTTTTTGGCGGCGGCGGCGCCCAGATTGCCGCCCAGCAGCGCGCGGCGCAGCGAGGCGCCCCCGTCCACCACCAGCACGCGCGCCTCTCCGGGCGACTCCACCGCCGCCTTGACCGGCGTGTTGTCTTCAAAGCATTTCACCGTGACGACGGGACCGCTGAACTTCTGAAGGCCGCCATAGCTCCTGAAAACAGGCGGGAGCACCCTGAAATGACCCGAGGTGTCGCCTTTGTGGAGGTCGCAGAGATCGCAGGTGGCGAAGGAGGCGAGATTGTCTTGGCTCATTTTCCGGTGACTTTCTTGATGACGGGTTTGATGTCTTCGCGCCGGGCGGGCAAGACCACCGCATTCTCGCGGGGGGCGTTCAGCACGATGGAGGTCGAGGTCTCGGTGAGGATGCAGAACTTGGTCACCACCGCGTCCAGGTGCGCCACGTCGATCACCGCGATTTCCAGCACCCAGCTGTCCTCGCCGGTGACGTTGTAGGCATTGATCACTTCGGGCGTCTGCTCGATCAGCTTGACCACCCGGGCGTACTCGACCCGCCCTACCCGCGCGATAGCGCGTATGCCGTAACCCAGCCGCGCCAGGTCAACCTCGGCCCGGTAACCTTTGATCACGCCGCCCAGTTCGAGCTTGCGCACACGCTCCGTGACTGCCGGCTGGCTCAGGTGAACGCGGCGACCCAGCTCGGCCATGGTGATCCGCGCATCGCGCTGCAGCTCGCCGAGGATGCGGCTGTCGTAATGGTCCCATTCGGTGGTTTCGGTCATATCGCTTTTCAAGCTTTAAATTTAAAGGCCAGCTGCAGTTTTGCCGTTAGTTTTGCATAGTCTGAGGGCGTTTGGCAACCTACCATGCAGGCATGACCTCCACATTCATTTCATCCTCCGCCACCGGCAAAGCGCCGGCGCTTTTGATCCCTGCCCTGCTCGCCTGTTACCTGGTGTGGGGCTCCACTTACCTGGCAATCCGCTTTGCTCTGATCAGTTTTCCGCCTTTCTTCCAGATGGGCACGCGTTTCCTGGCGGCCGGCCTTCTGATGATGGCTTGGGTGCTGATACGCGGGCACAAGCTGCCCAGCAGGCGCGAGTGGGCCAGCGCCGCCGTCATCGGCACCCTGATGCTGGGCGGCGGGATGGGGCTGACAGCATCGGCTGAACTTCACATCGGCTCCGGACTGATCGCCACCTTCATCGCGGTGGTTCCCATGATGGTGTCGGCCTGGGGCCTCCTGCTGGGCCAGCGGCCCAGCAGGCTGGAGTTCCTGGGCATGGTGGTAGGGCTGGCAGGTGTGCTGATGCTGGTGCAAGGCGCCAGCTTTAGCGCTGCTCCCGTCGGCATGGCGTGCATTGCGGGGGCGACCTTGCTGTGGTCACTCGGCTCGGTGCTGTCCACCACCCGGCTGCCGCTGGCGAATGGCCCCGCGGGTTTTGCCAGCGAAATGTTGTGTGGCGGCGCGGTGTTGATGGCGATTTCTCTTGCATTGGGTGAGCACCGCGAAGCCGCTGCCAACTGGCCCGCGCAGCCTGAAGCCGTGCTTGCGTGGCTCTATCTCGTGGTGTTTGGCTCGCTCATCGCCTTCAGCGCCTACCTCTATCTGCTGGCCAATGCCTCACCTGCAGTAGCCACGAGCTATGCCTTTGTGAACCCCTTGATCGCGATTTTTCTGGGTGCATTCTTCGCCGGAGAGCACGTCACTGGGGGCGAATGGGCCGCTTGCGGCGTGATTCTCATGGGCGTTTTCCTGATTTTCAGAGGTAAATCTGCAACATCCAGGCGCAAATAAAGTGCGTTTGCACTAGGAAACTGCGTTTTTCTCCAGTAGCATCCGCATTGCCACAAGGAAGAGTAGTTATCCGTGTGGTGATTTATCAACTTCTAGAAGGAAAATCAATCATGGCAACTGCAAAAAAAGCACCGGCTAAAAAAGCGCCTGCAAAAAAGGCTGCTCCGGCAAAGAAAGTAGCTGCGAAGAAAGCAGCTCCTGCAAAGAAGGCTCCTGCGAAAAAAGCAGCTCCTGCGAAAAAGGTAGCCGCGAAGAAGGCAGCTCCCGCCAAAAAAGTTGCGGCCAAAAAGCCAGCAGCGAAAAAAGCGCCTGCCAAAAAGCGCACGCCCAATGCAGCGTTCATGAAGGCACTGACCTTGAGCCCGGCACTGGCAGCTGTGGTGGGCGACAAGCCTCTGCCACGTACCGAGATCGTCAGCAAGCTGTGGGTTTACATCAAATCCAAGGGCCTGCAGGACAAGGTCAACAAGCGCATGATCAACGCCGACGAAAAATTGCGTGCCGTTTTCGGCAAGGCGCAAGTGTCGATGTTCGAGATGGCTGGCCTTATCGGCAAGCACGTCAAGTAATCGGCTCCCGCCGATATCAAAAGGCCGGTTTGCACCGGCCTTTTTTTATGCGCGGCTGGTAAGAGGGCACCTACCGCACCCCCAACCGCTGGCACGCTTCCTGCGTTGCACTCGCATGCTCCCGCGCCATGCCACCCTCTTCCATTAACGTCCAAAGCCTCCTGAAACGTATGCTAATGCCATAGGGTTACTCGGTAGCCCGCCACCAGCGGCACAGTCGAAAAACGACGCTATTGTTGCTAAGATAAAAATCCCCCTTGCGGCACCGCCCGCACCAGACCAGATAGAACAGACCCATGTTGATGCCATTGCAGCTACTGCATTCAAAAACCGGGGCGGCGGAAAACCCCGCGTGCCCTGCCTGTCGCCACCGCGACGGGCACTCGCCAGCCCGCGTCAAGTCCTGCCTTAGCATCCCGCGATAATGCTGCGCTTTATTTTTACCCGACTGAGTCTGATCATTCCCACCTTTTTGGGGATGACTCTGCTGGCTTTCTTCCTGATCCGCATGGTGCCCGGCGACCCGATCGAAACCATGGCGGGCGAGCGCGGCATCGATCCGGTGCGCCACGCGCAATTGCTCAAGGAATACGGCCTGGACCGACCCGTCATGGTGCAGTACGGCATCTACATCGGCCGGGTCCTGAAAGGCGACCTGGGCAAGTCCCTGATCACACAGGAGCCTGTACTGCGCGAATTCCTCACGCTGTTTCCGGCCACCATCGAACTCGCCGTGTGCGCCATTTTGTTTGCACTGCTGATCGGCATCCCCGCGGGCATTCTGGCGGCGGTCAAGCGAAACTCCATACTCGACCATGGCGTCATGGGGGTGTCCCTCACGGGGTATTCCATGCCGATTTTCTGGTGGGGATTGCTGCTGATTCTGCTGTTCTCGGTGCAGCTCGGCTGGACCCCCGTATCGGGCCGACTGTCGGTGCAGTACTTCATTGAGCCCACCACAGGCTTTCTGTTGATCGACTCACTTCTCTCGGAAGACAAGGGTGCTTTCTGGTCGGCCGCTTCCCACCTGATATTGCCCATGATTGTGCTGGGCACCAACCCGCTGGCGGTGATCGCGCGCATGACGCGTTCGGCCATGCTGGAAGTGCTGGGCGAAGACTACATCCGCACCGCACGCGCCAAAGGCCTTTCCAACCTGCGCGTGGTGGCCCTGCATGCGCTGCGCAATGCGTTGATCCCGGTGGTCACCGTGATCGGCCTGCAGGTCGGCGTACTGTTCACGGGCGCCATCCTCACCGAAACCATCTTTTCCTGGCCGGGCGTCGGCAAATGGCTGATCGAAGCCATCAGCCGCCGCGACTACCCCGTTCTGCAGGGCGGCATCCTGCTGCTGGGCGCCATCGTCATGGCCGTCAACCTGCTGGTGGACATCACCTACGGCATCATTAACCCACGCATCAGGCACCAGCGATGAGCACGGCCACCTTGAAATCCGCCACCCCGAAACCGGGCACGCCCCCGGCGCCACCGCACCCTCTGCGCGAGTTCTGGAACTACTTCAGCGCCAACAACGGCGCCGTGATCGGCCTGGTCATCGTGATTGGCGTGCTGCTGCTGGCGCTCTTTGCGCCCCTGCTGGCGCCGCACGCACCCAACATCACCAACAACGCCGTGTTCCTCAAGCCACCGGCCTGGCAGACGGGCGGCTCCTGGACCTACCCCTTGGGCACCGACGCCATCGGCCGGGACATCCTCTCGCGCCTGATGTACGGCGCCCGCCTGTCGCTGGTCATCGGCCTGGCCGTGGTGGCGCTGTCGGTGGTTGTCGGCACGGTGCTGGGCCTGCTGGCAGGCTTTTTCCGCGGCATCTTCGAGATCGCCGTGATGCGCCTCATGGACATCATCCTGACCCTGCCCAGCCTGCTGCTGGCCATCGTCATCGTCGCCATCCTCGGCCCCGGGCTGATGAACGCCATGCTGGCTGTTGCCATCGTCGTGCTGCCGCATTACGTGCGCATCACCCGCGCTGCGGTGATCGCCGAAACCTCGCGCGACTATGTGACGGCCGCGCGCATGAGCGGCGCCAGCCGTATCCGCCTGATGTTCAGCGAAATCCTGCCCAACTGCACGGCGCCGCTGATCGTCCAGGCCTCACTGGGCGTGTCGACCGCCATCCTGGACGCCGCCGCCCTGGGCTTCCTGGGCCTGGGCGCCCAGCCACCCTCACCCGAATGGGGCACCATGCTGGCCGATGCCCGCGAATTTGTCTTGCGCGCCTGGTGGGTGGTCACCTTCCCCGGCCTCGCAATTTTGATCACTGTGCTGGCCTTCAACTTGCTCGGCGACGGACTGCGTGACGCATTCGACCCCAAGCTGAAGCGCTGAAAGATTCCGTATGGCTTTGTTAGAAATAGAAAACCTCTCCGTCGAGTTCCCCTCGCAAAACGGCATCATGCACGCCGTTGACGGCATCAGCCTGTCGCTGGAAGAAGGCGAAGTCCTCGGTATCGTCGGCGAATCTGGCTCCGGCAAAAGCGTCACCATGATGGCCTTGATGGGCCTGGTGGCTTACCCCGGCCGCGTGAAAGCCGACAAACTGCGGTTTGCCGGACACGACCTCCTCAAGCTGTCGCAAGGCGAGCGCAACAAGCTCATCGGCAAAGACGTGGCGATGATCTTCCAGGAACCCACGACCAGCCTGAACCCCTGCTTCACCGTCGGCTTCCAGATCACCGAAACCCTGCGTCTGCACCTGGGCATGGATAAAAAGGCCGCCACACGCAAGGCCATCGAACTGCTCGAGCAGGTCGGCATCAATTCACCCGAAAGCCGCCTGAAGGCCTATCCCCACCAGCTCTCCGGTGGCATGAACCAGCGCGTGATGATCGCCATGGCGATCGCCTGCAACCCGCGCCTGCTGATCGCCGACGAGCCCACCACGGCGCTTGACGTGACCATCCAGGCGCAAATCCTGGACCTGCTGCGCAGCCTGCAAAAGGAGCGTGGCATGGCCCTGGTGCTGATCACACACAACATGGGCGTGGTGTCCGAAATGGCACAGCGCATCGCGGTGATGTACGCCGGCCAGATCATGGAAGAGCAAAGCGCACACGCCCTTTTCAACACGCCCCAGCACCCCTACACCGAAGCCCTGCTTTCGGCCCTGCCTGAGCGCAGCGACGGCAGCTCCCGCCTGGCGACCATCCCCGGCATGGTGCCCGGCCTCTATGACCGCCCTGCCGGATGCCTGTTTGCCCCACGCTGCGCCTATGCCACCGAACATTCCCGCAACGAACGTCCGCTGCTGCGCGCCTGGAAGGACGGCATGGTTCGCTGCCACTACCCGCTGGGTGATCCCAGCCGCGAGGCCAACATCGAGCACGACACCCCACTGGTGGAGGCCACGCAATGAGCACCGCCACCACTTCCACCACCCTGCCGACCGAGCCCGTCGTTGAAGCAAAAAATCTCAAGCAGGTCTATGAAATCCGCCGCGGTTTCATGCGCAAGTCCGACCACCTGCAGGCCGTCGGCGGCGTCTCTTTCTCGGTTCATGCCGGCAAGACACTGGCCGTCGTCGGCGAGTCGGGCTGCGGCAAATCCACCCTGGCCCGCATGGTCTCGCTCATTGAAACGCCTACGGGCGGCGAGTTGCGTATCACCGGAATCGACGCGGTGAACGGCGGTCAGGAAGAGCGCCAGGGCCTTCGCAAGGCCGTGCAGCTGGTATTCCAGAACCCCTACGGCTCGCTCAACCCGCGCAAGAAAATCGGCGCCATCCTTGAGGCGCCACTGGAAATCAACACCAGCCTGACAGCTGAAGAGCGCGCCGCCAAGGCCCGCGCCATGCTGGCCATGGTGGGCCTGCGCCCCGAGCACTACGACCGCTATCCCCACATGTTCTCGGGCGGCCAGCGCCAGCGCATTGCCATTGCACGCGCGTTGATGCTCAACCCCACGGTGGTGGTAGCTGACGAGCCGGTATCGGCCCTTGACGTCTCCATCCAGGCCCAGGTGCTCAACCTGCTGGCCGACCTGCAGCAGTCCATGGGTCTGGCCTATCTTTTCATCTCGCATGACCTGGGTGTGGTGCGCCACATCGCCCACGACGTGCTGGTGATGTACCTGGGCCATGCGGTCGAGCAAGGCGAAAAGAACGCCCTGTTCAACCGCCCCTTGCACCCTTACACCCAGGCCCTGCTGGCCTCGACACCCGGCTTGGCCGGCACCGGCGTCAAGCAGCGCATCGTCCTGAAGGGCGAGCTGCCCTCGCCGCTTAACCCGCCCACCGGCTGCGTGTTCTCTACCCGTTGCCCGCACGTCACCGACCGCTGCCGCGCCGAAAGGCCGCAGCTGCGCGAAGTTGCAGAGCGGCAGGTTGCGTGCCACTATGCTGAAAACTTTCTCACTGCGTGACCTGAAACCATGCGCTCAAGCACCGGTTTCAGGCCACGTTTTTCAATGACCAGGGCGCACAACGTCACAAATGTTGTGCAATCTGGCCGCAAGCCCCCGCTGCAAAAGCAGCATTAACCTCCAAAGGGATCGTCAAATGATTCAGACCAAACCAAGTGCAAACCGGCTGCGCCCGGTCCAGCGCGCATTGCTGTGCGCTATTGCCCTGCCAGCGCTGCTGGCACTTTCACCCGTCTCCGCGAAGACGCTGGTGTTCTGCTCTGAAGGCAGCCCCGAAAACTTCTACCCTGGCGTCAACACCACGGGTACGTCGTTTGATGCCAACGAACCCGTCTACAACCGCCTCGTCGAATTCGAATACGGTGGCACCAAGGTCGTTCCCGGCCTGGCCGAAAAATGGGACATTTCCGCCGACGGCCTGACCTACACCTTCCACCTGCGCAAGGGCGTGAAATGGCATGCCAGCAACAAGGCCTTCAAGCCAACGCGCGACTTCAACGCCGACGACGTGCTGTTCATGTTCGAACGCCAGTGGAAAGAAGACAACGCCTTCTTCAAGGTCACCAGCCCCAACCACTCCTACTTCAGCGACATGGGCATGCCCAAGCTGCTGAAATCGGTGGAAAAGGTCAACGACCTCACCGTCAAGATCACGCTGGACAAGCCTGAAGCGCCATTCCTCGCCAACCTGGCCATGCCTTACGCGGCCGTGCAGTCCAAGGAATACGCCGACGCCATGCTGAAAGCCGGCACGCCGGAAAAAATCGACCAGGACCCGGTCGGCACCGGCCCCTTCTACCTGGTGCAGTACCAGAAAGACGCGGTCATCCGTTACAAGGCCTTCCCGCAATATTGGGGCGGCAAGGCCAAGATCGACGACCTTGTGTACTCGATCACGCCTGACGCTTCGGTCCGCTGGGCCAAGCTGCAGAAGAACGAATGCCACGTCATGCCCTACCCCAACCCCGCCGACCTCGACGCGATCCGCAAGGACGCCAACGTGACGATCGTCGAGCAGGCCGGCCTGAACGTGGGCTACCTCGCCTACAACACGACCAAGAAGCCGTTTGACGACGTGCGCGTGCGCAAGGCCATCAACATGGCGATCAACAAGAAAGCCATTGTTGACGGCGTGTACCTGAGCACCGGTGTTGCCGCCAAGAACCCGATCCCGCCAACCATGGCCGCGTACAACAACGCCATCAAGGACGACGAGTACAACCCCGAAGCCGCCAAGAAATTGCTGGCCCAGGCCGGTTTCCCCAACGGTTTCACCACCGACCTGTGGGCAATGCCCGTGCAGCGCCCATACAACCCGAATGCCAAGCGCATCGCCGAGTTGATGCAGGCTGACCTGGTCAAGGTCGGCGTGACCGCCGAGATCAAGAGCTTCGAATGGGGCGAGTACCGCAAGCGTTTGCAGGCTGGCGAACACCAGATGGGGATGCTGGGCTGGACCGGCGACAACGGCGATCCTGACAACT
Organism: Polaromonas sp. P1_F1; assembly: GCF_056405795.1. Taxonomy (NCBI): domain Bacteria; kingdom Pseudomonadati; phylum Pseudomonadota; class Betaproteobacteria; order Burkholderiales; family Comamonadaceae; genus Polaromonas; species Polaromonas sp. P1_F1. The sequence continues at coordinate 389,531 of NZ_JBFUBJ010000002.1, read as the reverse complement.
TCATGTACACCCTGCTCGGCTGCGCTTCAGCCCAGTCCGCCAGCGGTTCCAACATCGCCAAGTTCTGCTACCAGCCGTATGAAGACCTGGTTCTGAAAGCCAAGACCGTGACCAATCCTGCGGAGCGCATCAAGCTCTACCAGCAGGCCCAGGTCATCTTCAAGGAACAGGCTCCCTGGTTCACCATCGCCCACGCGGTGCAGCTCAAGCCCATCCGCAAGAGCGTGATCGGCTACAAGAACAGCCCGTTCGGCCGCCACAACTTCTACGCTGTCGACATCAAGGAATAATCCTTCATGGCTTGAAGCGGCTTTGTCATAAAGCCGCCTCCATTCAAAACCCTCCTTCTTCAAGGAGGGTTTTTTCATTGTGGCGCCTTGTTTTTTCGCGGGCCGCTGTACGTCTTTACAGGTCTGCACTAAACCGGCTTGTGAAGTCTCCTCCGACTGGAGGGTGCATTTTTCCGTGGAATGGAGGAATATCCATTTCCCCGAATTCTGCAGGCCGAAGGCCGGCGAAGGAACAAGAAATGGGACAGACACTCGGAGCGGTCAAGACGAGGCAACAGGGCATCCTGACGGATGCGGCCCGGCGTTGGGAAGAACGCATGAAGCAGCGCGAAACCGGCCTTGAAAAAATCCGGAACCAGGGCCCGGGCGCCGCCGACACACCCAAGCGCCAAGCGGAATGGACAGCCCGCCAATTGACCAGGGCCGCGGGCGGCTTTCCCCTTTTCCCCGAGCGTGTCATTGGTGCGTGGAATCCCGTGGAATACGCGCCCAGCGTCCAGGCCTCGGACGCCGCGAAACCCGTGGCCCGCATCGTCCAGCAGCGCAGCGCCAGCCATACGCCCATCGGCGTGGCCACGGGCCTGTTGATCGGGTTCGACCTGCTACTGACGAATCATCACGTGTTTCCTTCAAAGATTGACGTCGACGGCCACGCGGCGAATTTTTTCTACGTGCGCGATGAGTACGGCATCAACAACGGCAAGTACTACGACTTCGATCCAGACCGTTTCTTTGTTACCGACCCGGCCCTCGACTTCACCATCGTGGCGGTGCAGCCCCGCAGCCGCGAGAGCGACCAGATTGCCTCATGCGGCTGGACGCGGCTGATCGAGGCAACGGGCAAGGTGTTGACGGGCGCTCCGGTCAATATCATCCAGCACCCCGCCGGCGGGCCGCGGGCCTTCGCCATCAGCGACAACAAGTTGATGGACATCCTGCCCACCGGCTTTCTTCACTATGAGACGGACACGCGGCCGGGCTCCTCCGGCTCCCCGGTCTACAACACAGACTGGGAACTGGTGGCGCTGCACCACTGCGGCGTGCCGGCGATGCGGGACGGCCGGATCCTGGACAAACGGGGCGCCCCCTGGGACCCGGAGTCGCAAAGCGACGACGACATCCAGTGGATCGCCAATGAGGGCGCGCGCGTCAGTTTCATCGTTGAAAGGCTTAAATCCATGTCGATTCCAGAATCCATGCGCATGATCGCCCGGCAATTGCTGGCGACCACGGCAGACCCGCTCACCGGCACAGAGAGCGTGCCGGCCGGCACCGCCTCGTCATCCCTCTTACCTCTCGCCTCACGGCCCGGAGGCGGCAACACCTTCAATTTCTCGGGGCCAGTAACCCTGCACGTCTATGGCGGGCAGGCGCTTCAGCCCGGCGTGCCTGCCGCCGCTGCACCCGTGTCGGTGCCTGCACCCGCGGCGCCCGCGCAAGTTCGTTTGCCTGATGGTTCCGGTGCGCCTTCGGCGGATGGCCTCTTCACCGCCTTTCAGGAAAAATCCCTGGTTTTCGACGAGAACTACGCGGGCCGCAAGGGATACAACCCGAAATTCCTCGGCCAGGAGGTTCCTGCCCCTGTGGCCCAGTCGCGATGGGATGGTGCCCTCTATTCGGTTGCCGATTATGAGGAATTCAATGCCGGTGTGGACGACGTGCCCGCAGTGAAGACAGGCCACCTGGCGCCGGCCGATCCGCTACCGCTTGACTACCACCACTTTTCCCTCGTAATGCACAAGCCGACACGCATGTGTCTGTGGACCGCCTCAAACTACGACTACCGCCCCAAATCGCGCACGGACCCGCGGAAGCGGGCGGATTTCGGAGGGGAAAACTGGCGAGAAGACCCGCGGCTGCCGCTGGAATACCAGCTGCTCAACAAGGACGTCTACGGCCCGGCCAAACGGATTGACCGCGGGCACATTGTCCGCCGCGAAGACAACTGCTGGGGCGCCGACGCGGACGAAACCGAATTCGCGAACGCCGACAGCTACCACTGGCCCAACTGCACGCCGCAGCATGAGGCCTTCAACCAGGAGAACCCCAATGACCGCAGCGGCCAGCGCGTCTATGAAGGCGGGGTGGTCGGTATCTGGGGCCAGTTTGAGCGCCTGCTCACCGACCAGGTTCAGGAGTCGGGCGGGCGCGCCGTGCTGTTCGCGGGGCCGGTGCTCACCGAATTTTTCGAGTCCAAAAACTGGGGAACCGGCAAGGTCAAAATCCCCAAAAAATTCTGGAAGGTCGTGGTCGTGCCCGAATCGCAAAAACGCGGCGCGAAGCTGCTGGCCTATGGTTTCGTCTTCAGTCAGGAAAAACCGATCAGGCAGTTCGGCGACACCTATGAGTCGATAGACATGCCGGCCTTCGAACGCAACCAGGTCGCCATCGCGGATATCGAGGAACTGGCCGGCTTGAAGTTCGACCCCAAAATCGTCGCCGCGGATCAGTACGCAGGCCAGTAGCTATCCGGCAGCGGCCCGCATTGCTGCAATGGTTACGGCGCCTTGGCCAGAGCGTTTTGCGTAATCGCCGACAAGGTGCCACGCGTGGTGATGACTTCCGGATCCAGCGTGACCTCAATCACCGTGCCCTCCTTGCGAGCCAGCGCCGCAAGCAATTCCGCCTCAAACTCCGCGGTGCGCGTGATGCGCACGCCGGCGTAACCGTAGGCTCGCGCCAGCGCCGCAAAATCCGGATTGTTCAGGCTTGAACCACTTTGGTGTGTTGGATACTCCCGCTCCTGGTGCATGCGGATCGTGCCGTACATGCCGTTGTTGAGCAGCACGATGATGCTTTTGGCGCCGTGCTGCACGGCAGTGGCCAGCTCCTGGCCGTTCATCAAAAAGTCGCCGTCACCCGCGATGGTGAAAGCCATCCGTCCTGTCGTGATGGCCGCAGCAATACCGGCCGGCACGCCATAACCCATCGCGCCCACGGTGGGCGCCAGCTGCGTCTTGTGGCCTTTGACGAGACCGTGATGCCGAAAGAAACGATGCACCCAGCTGGCAAAGTTGCCGGCGCCGTTGGTCAGCACTGCATCCGCCGGCAGGTGCTTTTGCAGCATGCCGACGATGGCGGGCATGTCGATATCACCCGGCAGGTTCGCGGAAGGTGTCGGCTTGAGGTTTTCCAGGTAGTCCTCGTTCGCGGATGTGGTCCAGGCTTCCCAGGCCACAGACACCGGCGCCGTGAGGACCTCCAGCGATCGCGCAGCCGCGTTCATGGTGGCATTGATGGCCAGATCGGCCTGGTAGACGCGGTTGAGCTCCTCGGCGCTCGAATGGATATGCACCAGCTTTTGCTTGGGCCGGGGCGCCTCCAGCAACGTGTAAGTACCGGTCGTCATCTCACCCAGGCGCGGGCCGATGGCGATGATCAGGTCGCTGGCCTTCACGCGTGCGGCCAGCTTCGGGTTCAGGCCGATACCCACGTCGCCCGCGTAGAGCGGATGGTGGTTGTCAAAGGTGTCCTGGAAGCGAAAGGCATTGCCCACCGGCAACTTCCAGTTTTCGGCAAAGCGTTGCAGCGCCTGCGCCGACTGCGGCGTCCAGCCGCCGCCACCGGCGATAACGAGCGGGCGCTCGGACTTGAGCAGCATCTCGCGCAGCGTACGCAGTGAGCCCGGGTCGCTCCAGGCCTGCACGGCCTCCACACGCGGCAGCGGCTGCGCGGCCGTCATGCGCGTCAGCATGTCTTCAGGCAAGACCAGCACCACGGGGCCAGGCCGGCCGTTCATGGCGGTAGCGAAGGCACGCGCCACATATTCGGGGATGCGGTCGGCCTCATCGATGCGCTCCACCCTCTTGGCAAAGCCCTTGGTGCTGGGCCCGAAGAAACTGGCGTAGTCCACCTCCTGGAAGGCTTCACGGTCGCGGCAGTCGCTGGCCACGTCCCCCACCAGCAGCACCATGGGGGTTGAATCCTGGAAGGCCGTGTGCACGCCGATGGACGCATTGGTGGCGCCCGGCCCGCGCGTGACCATGCACACGCCCGGCCGCCCTGTCAGCTTGCCGTGCGCCTCGGCCATGAAGGCCGCGCCGCCCTCTTGCCGGCAAGTGACGAACTGAATCTTGTCCTGACGCGCATGCAGGCCGTCAAGCACCGCCAGGTAGCTTTCACCGGGAACGCCAAACGCATGGGTAACGCCTTGGGCCAGAAGGCAATCGACGAGAAGGTGGCCAGCGAGTTGGGAATTCATGAAGCCTATTGTGCCGCTGGAACAGACACTGGCGCAGCGACTGAATATGGGGCTCTTCAATCAAGCAGGGGCCGCGGAACCGGCTTTTGCCGGGCCGCAGGCGCCGCCCCCTTGAGGGGGGAACAGGCTACACGCAGTGAGCCTGGACGGGGGTGGAACAATTATTCAGGCGTAGCCGCGTCGCCATCGCCGCCGCCAGCCTCGAGGGCTTGTCGCGCCAGCTCTTCGTCACTCAGCGGTGGCGCTCCTTCAAGGGCCCTGAGTTCTTCGAGAAACTCTTCCGTGGGCTGCTCGTGTTCGAGCAGCACCTCTTCGAGCTTCTGCCGGCCGGTCTCTATATGCACCGAGGGAGAATGCAGTTCGGATGGCGGTACCGGAAATTTTTCGCCCAGTTCAAATTTGAGCGCCTCGGCCTTCTGGTCTACCCAGTTTGCGAAGTCGCCATCTTTCGGCGTGTCTGAATTGTTCATGGCCATCTCCTTTGCCTCAAGGGCACCGGCGCGGGCGGCCGGTACCTGCTTCATTATGGAGGTACCCTTGGCCGCTGTCTGTCATCCAATAACGATGCCGTTCGGGTATTCTTGCTTTAATTCACCAAATAGTTAAATTCTCGCCATGCCGACCCCTAAAACAAAGCCCGCCGAACCCCGTTCACGCGATGCCGACCGCTCCCAACTGGCCATCCTGCTGGCGGCCCGCGACGAGTTCGCGCAACACGGCCTGGGCGGTGCGCGGGTAGACAGGATAGCCGAGCGCGCCGACGTCAACAAACGCCTGATTTACTACTACTTCAAGAGCAAGGACGAACTCTTCCTGGCGGTGCTGGAAAACGCCTATGCCGACATCCGCGCCGCGGAAACAGAACTGCATCTGCGCGACATGGATCCGGCGCAAGCCATCCGCCGGCTCACGGAATTCACCTGGGAATACTACATTGCCCATCCGGAGTTTTTGACGCTTCTTAACAGTGAAAACCTGCATCAGGGGCGGCATCTGGCCATGTCCAGCCGCGTGCAGGAAATGAACTCGCCGCTGGTCCAGACGCTGGCGGAAATCCTGGAGCGCGGGCGCGCAGACGGGCTGTTTCGCGGCGGCATCGACCCGGTACAGCTTTACGTATCCATCGCCGGAATGTCGTATTTCTACCTGTCGAACAACCACACGTTGTCGGCCATCTTCGGGCGCGATCTCATGACGCCCAAAGCCCGCCATGAGCGGCTCTCGCACATGTGCGAAGTCATCCTAGGGTATGTCCTTAGAAACTGATCCTGAGCGGTCATTGACGCAGCGACGAGGCCATTTTTACAATTCGTAATTCACTTAATGGTGAATTACGAGTAAACTGCATTCCGGTACCCCAATAACACCGGCGGCATGCACAGGTCTTTCGCAGTCCTTCAATGACCCCTTTCAGGAGACAAAGCACATGAAATTCACACGTCGCGCAGCACTGGCCAGCCTCACCTGCATGGCGGCGCTGTCACCCCTGGTGGCCAGCGCCCAGGGCGCCTACCCCAACAAGCCCATTCGTGTCATCGTGCCTTTTGCCGCAGGCAGCACCACCGACATCATTGCCCGCGCCATCACCGACAAGATGAGCCAGAGCATGGGCCAGACGCTCGTGATCGACAACCGCGGCGGCGCCAGCGGCACCATCGGCCAGCAGGCCGTGGCCACGGCCGCGCCGGACGGCTACACCATCATGATCCACTCGTCCTCGCACACGGTCAGCCCCTCGACCTTCGCCAAGCTGCCTTTCGACACCATGGGTGACTTCACGGGTGTGACGCCGATCTCGAGCACGCCCAATGTGCTGGTCATGTCGCCGTCGAAAAACATCAAGACGCTGCAGGAACTGCTGGCCGCGGCGCGCGCCAAACCCGGCAGCATGAACTTCGCCTCGGCCGGCCAGGGCAGCGCCACCCACTTGAATGCCGAAAAATTCAAGCTCGCCGCCAAAATCGAAGCCACCAACATTCCCTTCAAGGGATCTGGCGAAGCGGTGACCGAAGTCATGTCCGGCCGCGTCGACTACTACTTCTCGCCGATCGCACCTGTCATCGGCCAGATCAAGAACGGCCAGCTCGTGGCTCTCGCGGTCGGTTCACCCAAACGCGCCAGCGCCCTGCCCCAGGTTCCCACCACGGCGGAAGCCGGCGTTCCGGGTTCAGAGTTCAACTTCTGGATCGGCATGATGGCCCCCGCGAAAACACCGCGCGACATCGTCAACCGCCTGCACGACGAAGTGATCAAAGCCCTGAACACGTCCGAAGTCAAGGAACGCTTCGCCGCCCTGGGCGCCGACGCCTGGACACTCTCGCCCGAGCAGTTCGACGCCTACATCAAGGACGAGATCAAGAGCAATGCCGTACTGGTCAAAGCTGCCGGCCTTCAGCCCACCCAGTAACTTCCGCCCAGTTCCCCGCAGCGTCCCTCCTTCCAATACCCGTGGCCGGGCCAAGGTGAGGCCGCCGCATTTTTCACCTCCTCAAAGGATCCCATGGCTACTCAACGACTAGGAATCATCATGCACGGCGTCACCGGACGCATGGGCATGAACCAGCATCTGATCCGCTCCATCGTCGCGATCCGCAAACAGGGCGGCGTCACGCTCTCCAACGGCGACAAGGTGATGCCCGACCCGATCCTGATCGGCCGCAACGCCGAAAAAATCGAAGCCCTGGCCAAAGCCCATGGCCTCGCGCGTTGGGGCACCGACCTCGACGAGGCGCTGAAGAACAAGGACGACACCATCTTCTTCGACGCCGGCACCACACAGATGCGCCCGACCCTGCTGGCCAAGGCCATTCGCACCGGCAAGCACGTCTACTGCGAAAAGCCGATTGCCACCAACCTCAACGAGGCCGTCGAGATCGCCCGCCTGGCTGAAAAATCGGGTCTGAAACACGGCGCCGTGCAAGACAAGCTCTTCCTGCCCGGCCTGCGCAAGCTCGACATGCTGCGCCGCGCCGGTTTCTTCGGCAAGATGCTGTCGGTGCGGCTTGAGTTCGGCTACTGGGTCTTCGAAGGCGACCTGCAGCCTATCCAGCGCCCGAGCTGGAACTACCGCACCGAAGACGGCGGCGGCATGATCCTGGACATGATGTGCCACTGGCGCTACGTGTTGGACAACCTGTTCGGCGAGGTCAAGTCGATCTCCTGTATTGGTGCCACCCACATTCCCGAGCGCTGGGACGAGGCTGGCAAGCCCTACAAGGCGACCGCCGACGACGCGGCTTACGCCACCGCCGAACTCATCGGCCACAGCGGCGAGCCGGTGATTGCCCAGATGAACATGTCCTGGGCCACCCGCGTGAACCGCGGAGACCTGGTCACCTTCCACGTCGACGGCACGCATGGCTCGGCCGTTGCGGGCCTCTCCTCCTGCAAGGCCCAGTCGCGCGTCAACACGCCGCGCCCGGTCTGGAACCCGGACGAGAAGCAGACGATGAATTTCTCTGACCAGTGGCAGGAAGTGCCGGACACCCAGACCTACGACAACGGCTTCAAGATCCAGTGGGAGCACTTCATCCGCCATGTGGTGGAAAACGAGCCCTACAAATGGACGCTGCCCGAAGGCGCCAAAGGCGTGCAGCTGGTCGAAGCCGCGCTCGAAAGCTGGAAAGAACGCCGCTGGGTGGACGTTCCAGCGCTACAAGTTTGATAGCTGCTCGCGCCCATCAGATAAGGGCTACAGGCACATTTTTCATACAGAAAAGGTAGATTCATGGCTTTAACCCTTTCCCTGCCTGTCGCCGCGGGCGGCCTGCGGCCTTACACGCTGCAAGGCCGCACACCGGTGAAGCCCGCACCGGGCGTCAAATTCAACCGCATCGCCTATTCGGCAGCTCACGTGGTGGCCGACCCATTGGCCGCAGTGGATCCCTGGGTCAACTGCGCGATCGACTGGGACACGACCATCGCCTACCGCCGTCACCTGTGGTCGCTGGGCCTGGGTGTGGCCGAAGCGATGGACACGGCGCAGCGCGGCATGGGCCTGGACTGGCCGACCTCGCTGGAGCTGATCCACCGTTCGCTCGATGCCGCCAAAGACGTGCCGGGCGCACTGGTGGCTTCAGGCTGCGGCACCGACCACCTGGTGCTGGAAAACGTCAAGAGCGTCGATGAAGTCATCGCCGGCTACGAAGAGCAGATGGCCGCGATTGAAAAGCTCGGCGGCAAGCTGATCGTGATGGCCAGCCGCGCGCTAGCGCGCGTCGCCAAATCGCCGGCCGACTATGAGCGCGTCTACGACCGCATCCTGAGGCAGGCAAAACAACCGGTGGTGCTGCACTGGCTGGGAGACATGTTCGACCCTGCACTGGCTGGCTACTGGGGCAGCGGCAATGTCGAAAAAGCCATGGACACGGCCCTTGGCATCATCAACGCCCACCCCGACAAGGTCGACGGCATCAAGATCTCGCTGCTCGACAAGGACAAGGAAATCGCGATGCGCCGCAGATTGCCCACGGGCGTTCGCATGTACACAGGCGACGACTTCAACTATGCCGAGCTGATTGCCGGTGACGGTTTCGGGAAGGAAGCGATGCACGGCCAGAGTGATGCGCTGCTGGGCATCTTCGACGCCATCGCACCGGCCGCCAGCGCCGCGCTGGGCGAGCTCGCGCAAGGCAATGTCGAGAAATTCCACGCCATCCTCGGCCCCACGGTGCCGCTGTCGCGACACATTTTTGCCGCGCCCACGCGTTTTTACAAAACTGGCGTCGTCTTCATGGCCTGGCTTAACGGCCACCAGAAGCACTTCACGATGGTCGGCGGGCAACAGAGCACGCGTTCGCTGCAGCACTTCGCCGAACTGTTCCGCTTGGCCGATGCCGCCAACCTGCTTGAACAACCGGACTTGGCGACCCAGCGCATGAAGACGCTACTGGCGCTACACGGCATGTAATGGCTCCCCCCGTTGCCGGCTCACTGCGTGTAGCGGCCTCCCCCCTCAAGGGGGCGGCGCTGGCGGCCCGGCAAAGCCGGTTCCGCGGCGCCCGCTTGAAATGTTACCGAGCGCTTCCACTCAAATCGCTGAATAAATTTAACAGGAGACAACATGAAGACACGCACTTTCCTCAAGGCCAGCCTGGCCGCCGGCCTCGCAGCCGTCGCCTTCGGCGCCGCAGCGCAGGCTTATCCCAGCCGCCCGGTCAAGGTCATCATTCCCTTCCCGCCCGGCGGCACGCTGGATGCGGTGGGCCGGCAGCTGGCGCAAAAACTCGGTGAGCAGATGGGCCAGCCCTTTGTGGTGGAAAACCGTGCGGGCGGCAACGGCACCATCGGTGCGCACGTGGTCGCGCAGGCGCCAGCAGACGGCTATACCCTGCTCTTCAATGCCTCTACTTTCACCACCGCACCCATGACGATGAAGTCGGTGCCTTACGGTGTGGTGAAAGACTTTACGCCCGTCTCGCTGGTTGCCAAGGCGCCCTTGTCGATTGCCATCAACAAGAACCTGCCGATCACCGACGTGAAGTCGCTGATTGCCCACGCCAAGGCCAACCCCGGCAAGATGACGTTTGCGGTCGGCTCCATCGGGTCGGCCGGCCACCTGTCAACCGAACTGCTCAAACGCGCCGGCGGCATCGAATACACCGTGGTGCCCTACAAGGGCACGGCGCCGGCTTTCCAGGATTTGATCGGCGGCCAGATCGACGGCTTCATCGACCCCATCCTTGGCTCGCTGCAGTACCACAAGAGCGGCCTGTTGCGCGTCGTTGCCATCACCGGCGACAAGCGCGTGCCCAACCTGCCTGATGTGCCAACCGTGGCCGAGACGATTCCCGGCTACGAGTTTTACAGCTGGTACGGACTGTGGGGCCCGGCAAAATTGCCGGCAGACATCACGCAGAAACTCAACGCCGAAACCAACAAGGCGCTCGCCAGCGACATGCGTGAAAAGCTCCTCCAGCAAGGCCTGGTGCTGACACCCGGCACGCCCGAAGACTTCGCGAAGTTCCAGAGCAGTGACATGGCTCGCTCGCAGAAGATCATCACGGACGGCAACATCCGTGTCGAATAACATGCACAACCATGGTCACTGAAGATGTGAAACGCGCCCTGGTCACGGGCAGCAGCTCAGGCATCGGCCTGGCCATTGCGCAAGCCCTGCTGGACCAGGGTTGGGACGTGGTCGGCCTGGACCTGGCGCCTGCGCGCATTGTGCATCCGGCGTTTTCGTCCACCGAAGTCAATCTGTGCAATACCGAAACCACGGAGCGCGCCGTGCGTGCGGCTGGTGGGGTGCAGGCGCTCATCCACGCCGCCGGCGTGCTGCGCGTGGGCCAGCTTGGTGCGCTGCGCAACGAAGATTCAGCGCTGATGTGGCAGCTTCACGTGGATGCTGTCACGCGCATCGCCAACCTCGTGGTTCCCGCCATGGCGCAGGCTGGCGCAGGCCGTGTGGTGCTGGTCGGAAGCCGCGTGGCGCGCGGCATGGCGGGCCGCAGCCAGTATGCGGCCACCAAGGCCGCGCTGGTGGCGCTGGCGCGCAGCTGGGCTGCTGAAACCGTGGCTTCGGGTGTCACCGTCAATGTGGTGTCCCCGGCCGCCACCGAAACAGCCATGCTTGCCGACCCGGCGCGAACGACGGTCCCGCCGAAGCTGCCGCCGCTGGGCCGGCTGATCCAGCCGCGGGAGATCGCCGCGCTGGTCACCTTCCTGCTCTCACCCGACGCCGCGGCCATCACCGGCCAGGAGATCCAGATCTGCGGAGGCGCGTCGCTTGCGGCGTGAAGGCATGGCCGCAAACGCTGTCGGCATTGTCGGTCTGGGCCTCGTCGGCACCGCGCTGGCGCAGCGCCTGATGGCCGCCGGCTTCCAGGTCACCGGCTTCGACCTGCGCGAAGAAGCCCGCGCGGCCCTCACCGCCCAAGGCGGCCGCGCTGCCGGCACCCTGGCCGAAGTTGCCAATGCGGCTTCCTGCATGGTTCTGGCCGTCTTCAATACCGACGATGTGCTCAAGGTGGTCGAAGGGCCGGGTGGCCTGCTGTCCGTTTTCGGCGTTCGCAGCATCATCGACTGCTCCACCGGCACACCTCACGAACTCGAAGCCCTGGCCGCGCGGCTCGCAGCACGCGGCATCAACTTCATCGAAGCGCCGCTCTCGGGCTCCAGCCAGCAGATCGCCGCCGGTGAAGCCACCCTGCTGCTGGGTGGCGAGGCCGGGGCATTGCAGGCGTGCGAATCCGTTCTGGCCGCCATTTCAGACCAACGCATCCACGTCGGTGGCGCCGGCATGGGTGCCAAAGCCAAGCTGGCCACCAACCTGGTGCTAGGCCTGAACCGCGCAGTACTGGCCGAAGGCATGGTCTTCGCCGAAAACATGGGCATTCCCCCCGAGCAATTCCTGGCGCTGGTGCTGGCCAGCCCGGCCACGTCAGGCGCGGCCGAGGCCAAGGGCCGGATGATGGTGGACGGGGACTTTACGCCGCAGTCGCGCATCCACCAGCATCTCAAGGACGTCAGGCTGATGATTGACAGTGCCGCGGCCCAAGGCCAGAAACTGCCCTTGTCCGAAGCCCATGCAGCGCTGATGCGCGCAGCGATTGCCGCCGGCGATGGCGAGCTCGACAACGCGGCCATCATCCGCGAACTGCGCCGGCAGAAAACCGCGCCACCGTCCAACTGACTTCACTAAAACTACACCCCTACCTTTACCGCATGCGTAATTTTTCCCAGGACCACCGCTGGCTCTCCATCAACACCGCAACCGTGCGCAAAAGCCGCGGCGTCGAGCAGCCGCTGACCACCATCATCGAAGCCTGCGTGCAGCGCGGCATCAAGGCGATTTCGCCGTGGCGCGACCAGGTCGCGGCCGCCGGCCTGCCCGCTGTTTCGAAACTCGTCAAAAACCACGGGCTTGAACTCTCCGGCTACTGCCGCGGTGGCATGTTCCCCGCAGCCGACGCCGCCGGCCTGCAGGCTGCCCACGACGACAACCGCCGCGCCGTCGATGAAGCCTGCGAGCTCAAGGCCGCTTGCCTGGTGCTGGTGGTGGGCGGTTTACCCGGCGCATTGGCAGGGAAGGCGGCACACAAGGACCTGGCGCTGTCGCGCAGCCAGGTGAGCGACGGCATTGCCCAATTGCTCGAATACGCCAGAAGCTGCAACATGCCGCTGGCCATCGAACCGCTGCACCCCATGTATGCGGCAGACCGCGCCTGCATCAACACCATGGAGCACGCACTCGACGTCTGCGACGCGCTCGACCCCTCAAAGAGCGGCGCGCTCGGTGTGGCGGTGGACGTGTACCACGTGTGGTGGGACCCCAAACTGCAGCCGCAAATCGAACGGGCAGGCAAGGAGCGCCTGCTCGCCTTCCATACCTGTGACTGGCTGACGCCCACGGCCGATTTGCTGAACGACCGCGGCATGATGGGAGACGGTGTGATTGACATCCCGAAAATCCGCGGCTGGATGGAAGCGCAAGGGTTCGCGGGTTACAGCGAGGTGGAGATCTTTTCCACCAGCAACTGGTGGCAGCGCGAAACCGGCGAGGTGCTGGACACCTGCATTGCCCGGCACCGCAGCGCAGTGTAAACAGGCCTCTTCATTCTGCTGGCAGACGGGCTGCTAAACGACCATCTTGAGGCGGAGCTCCAGACGCGAACCTCGCTCTATGGCCTGCGCAATCCGGGCCTGCCGTTCAGTTGCAGAAAGTGTCTTGTCGTCGTTGATGGCCTGGCGGGTCTTGAACATTTCCAGGTCGGCAATAGGGATCAGTTGCCGGTTACTGGAAGACCGGAACCGGGACAAGCCGTTGACAGCCAGGAGGATGCGCTTTTCGCCAGGATCGCTCTCTGCAAACCCGACGACGAACTTCCGGATGGACGCCTTCAACGGGTCCGGCAGCGTTGCCTTCCAGAGCAATGGGGATTGCGGTATGAGGGGTGATTCCCAGATGACTTTTACCTCCCTGGCAAGGTCCGCAAAGTCGCGCTGAAAGAATGCAAGCTCTTCATTGTTGGCCGTCGCCACATCAATTTGCTTTTTCGATACCTTCAGCAGGTTTTGCTGGTGGCTCCCAGTCTCCACTGACTTGAAAATTTCCGCGGGCTTGCTCACGCCATTCTTGGAGAAAGCAAAATACAGCGGCACCAGATGCCCGGACGTACTCTTGGGATCGCCATCGCCAAAGCGCAGGCCGGAAGCATTTTCAATCAGCGGCTTGAGCGCCTCGATTTGCGAACTGCGATGGGTCACCAGGATCGATTTGTAGCCCACGCTGCCGTCCCCCGTGACCATCTGCGCAAAAACACCACCCGCGCCGGAGGCCACCACATCCAGAGCAGGAACATTGCCCATCCAGGCCAGATCTATTTCCCCACCAATGAAGGCGGTTACCAGCGCGCCCTGCGACTCATAGACACGCAGATCGATCGGACGGCGGATGGCCGCGCCCAGGAGTTTGACGAAGGGCTCCCAGCTCGCGCGGGTCTCCGCAGCCGCCCTGGGCGAGATCAAACCAAATGTCAGCATCGGCTCTGCAGCAGGCTGCGCCATCACTGGTGAAGCAAGCAGTGGCCCGGCGCACAGCCCGGCAAGGCCGTGGAGGACAATTCGACGTTGAAGGCTCATATCATTTTCTCCATCAGGCTGAAACAACAGAAACACCCCGTTCGGGCAGGTGAAGGGTTACGGCATCACCCTGGAACCAGTCGGATGCCGCGTCCGGGGACACGACGAAGATGGGGCCCAAGCTGGTGTCGACAGTGAACTCGCGGACACTACCCAAATAGGCTTTCTTGGAAACCACACCGGGCAAACCTTCATCTCCGGGCGGTGCAATCGTCCAGGCTTCAGGACGAATGGCCGCTTTCACCGCACCAGGCTCGACGGGATGCAGGGCTTTCACACGCAGCGCTCCCACCTGGATCCGGCCGTCCGCAAATGCCTCGCCGGGAAACAGCATGGCCTCACCCATGAATCCAGCAACAAATTCGCTGTTGGGACGCTCGTAAAGCTCCGACGGGGATCCTGCCTGGGCAATCACCCCCTGGTCCATGACAATGATCTGGTCGCTTACAGCGAGGGCCTCACTTTGGTCGTGGGTGACGTAAGCAACGGTCAGTCCGAGGCGCTGCTGCAACCCGCGGATTTCTTCACGCATGGAGCGCCTCAGCCGTGCATCCAGATTCGAGAGCGGCTCGTCAAACAGCAGTACGGACGGCTCCAGCACCAAGGCACGGGCGACGGCTACACGCTGCTGCTGCCCGCCGGACAGCTCACTGGGCAGCCGATCGTCATAGCCGGACAAACCGACCGCGGACATGGCGACCTGCGCGCGCTCAAGCAGCTCTTTGGCATGGACACCACTGACGCTCAAGCCATAACCCACGTTCTCCAGCACGCTCATATGCGGGAACAAGGCATAGCTCTGGAACACCATGCTGACGTTGCGTTCGGCGGGTCCGAGATGGGTCACGTCACGGCCGTCGATCAGGATTTGGCCCACACTGGGCGTCTCAAGCCCGGCAATCATGCGCAGGGTCGTGGTTTTTCCGCAGCCCGAAGGTCCCAGAATCGTCGTCAGCGTGCCTTTGGGAACGGTAAAACTGATTCCTTTGACCACCAAGGGCGATGGATCGCTCCCATAACGTTTTTGCACGTTCTTGAATTCAATGCCGAGTTGGCTCATGTGCAGACTTTCTTTGTTGATGTGAAAGAAAAAGAAGACAAAGAGGATAAAAATAGCAAGGTGAAAGCGATGCCGGCGGACAGCTGTTCCGCTGACGGCTTCTGCCCATCACGCAACCGCCGCATGGAGCTTTCCCAAAAAATCACTCGCGATAAGTTCGTTGTAGTCGCGCACGCTGGCAATCACGTGCGGCCCCGAGAGCTCTTCAGCGCTATGGCTGGTGCAAACCGCCACAGCCCGCATGCCGGCCCGCCGCGCGGCTTCTATGCCAAAGGGCGCATCTTCAAACACGACGCAGGCGGCGGCCGCAACCTCCATGCGTCGTGCAGCCTCCAGAAATATGGCGGGCTCGGGTTTCCCTGCCAGGCCTTCGTCGCCACCTACAACAGCATGAGGCGGGGACACCATGGCAAGCCCGGCCATCGCAAACGCGATGTTGTGCTGGTCACCCGCAGTTCCCACACCCACTTTGAACCCCCGCGCCATCGCCAGCCCGGCAAAGGCCTTGAAGCCCGCAACCTCGGCAAACACCGGCGCGAAGAGTTCTCGATAAATGGCTTCCTTTTCCGCAACCAGCAGCCGCGCCTCTGAAAGTTCAATGTCACGCTGGAATAACTGGTTCATGGACTCGGTGCCGGTGCGCCCGGTGGTGCGCCTGAGGATGTCAGCCAGCGCCATCTGGACGCCGTGCCGCCTCGCGAACTCGCTCCACGACCTGGCATGCCACGGCATGGAGTCGATCATGGTTCCATCCATGTCAAAGATCAGTGCGTCAGTTCCAGATGCACCGAGCGGGGCTTGTAGGGTCATCAGTTACTCCTGTCTCAAAGACGCTTTGATCAATGAAACGTTGAATCCGCCATAACGCCTGGCTATGCTTTTGAAATCAGTGCCTGCCTGAGTCATTGGTAAATATCCTTGTTGTACGCAAAAGGAGGCGGTCTGGAATGTCATTGACGGTGGACTACCGGTTGGCACCTACCGTGCGCCGCCCCAGCTTGCGTTCGCCAACAAGGAACTGGATCAATGCCGTGGCCATAGACATCAGGACGATCAGCACAGTGCAGTACGCCAGCGCCACGCCATAGTCGCCAGTTCCTACCCTGCCAATGATGTAAGTGGTGGCCAGCTCGTACTCGGCCGTCACCAGAAAAATGACGGCGGAAACCGTGGTCATCGAGCGCACGAAGCTGTAGACCAGTGCGGCAACAAGGGCCGGCTTGAGCAAAGGCAGCACCACGCGGCGCAAGGTGGTCAGGCTGCTGGCCCGCAGCATGACAGAGGCTTCGTCGAGGGACCGGTCCAGCTGCTTGAACGATGCCGTTCCGGCCCGAACCCCGACCGGCAGATTGCGAAACACAAAGCACAGGACAATGACCAGGCCGGTACCCGTCAGCTCCACCGGCGGCACGTTGAAAGCCAGGATGTAGCTGACACCCAGCACCGTGCCGGGAATGGCAAACGTCAACAAGGCGGAAAATTCAAACAGGGCCTTGCCCCTGAATTCGGTCCGCGCCAGCAACCAGGCGATCAGCAAGCCGATGCTCGCGCAAACCGGGGCCGCAATGGCCGAAAGCGTGATGGTATTGAACAGGGACGCCCAGGCAGTTCCTGCCCAAAGCAGGCCATGCTCACCCCATTGCATGTCAAACGCAGTTTTGAAGTGCATCAGGGTTAGCGTGTAATCGCGCCCCCAGACTTTGACGAACCCACCCGCGAAGGCGAAGAAATAGACCACCATCGTGAAGGCGAGCCAGGGGCCTGCGACCCAGGTGCACAGGCGGCGCACCCCTGTCGGCAGTGCCATGGGCACGCCGGCGTCGCCTTTGCCGGAAACGGTGGTGAAGCTGGTTTTACCCAGGATGCGCCGCTGCACGAAGAAGACCGTCAACGCAAACGTCGTCAGCACCAGGGCCAGGGCCGCGGCCATACCCTGGTCCAGTGACGCACCCACAATGGCAAAAAAGATTTCCGTTGAAAGGACTGCATAGCCGCTACCCAGAATGATGGGGTTGCCGAAATCGGAAATGCTTTCGATAAACCCCACCAGAAACGCATTGGCCAGGCCAGGCGCCAGAAGCGGCAGCGTGACGGTCAGGAAGGTTTTCATCCGGCTTGCGCGGAGGGTCTGCGCCGCCTCTTCCAGGGATGGGCTGATGCCCTGCACCACGCCACGCATGATCATGAAGGCAATGGGTGTGAAAGCAAACAGCTGCGCGAGCCAGACGCCAAATACACCATAGAACCAGCGGGTGGGCGTAACGCCGAAAGACCACTCCATCAACTGGTTGACGATGCCGGCGCGGCCAAACAGCAGGATCAAACCCAGGCCCACGACAAACGGTGGCGTGATGATGGGCAGCATGGCCAGGGCGTTCAGTGGTTTTTGCAGTCGCTTGCCGGCGCTGCGCTCGGCGATGAGCGCGATCATGGTTCCCAGCACGGTCGTGCCAGCCGCGGTCAGCAGCGCCAGGTACAAGGTGTTCCATGCCACGCCGCAACTGGTCCCGCCACCCAGGCACCCGACACCCCACACGCGCGCAGTACCGACCCGCTCCCACAAGGCCCCCAAGGCAAAGCCTCCGTCTTCGGCATAGAAGGCAGCGGACAAGGACTTGGCGACCGGAAACACCACAAACAGGCACAGCAGTGCCGCGCATCCCACGACCGCGGCGGCCACAAACACGTCGCCACGGAAATAGCCCAGACGCGCGATGCCGGATCCCAGCAGCATGACAAGACAGACCAGGACCACAAAACCGCCCCAGCCGATGCCAAATTGCCCCTGCGGGAGCGTGCCCAGAGCCGCATTGAGCCATTCATACGACCACCCCGTGGCCCCGATCATGAAACCGCTCACACCCAAACCCAGCAGGCCGGTTACGGCGCCTGCCACCAGCACAGCGCCCTGGCGCCTGCTGGCAGGCATCAAGGCGCCGCATCCCGCCACCAGCAGACCGGCCACGCCGGTCCAGAGCCAGTCCCGGCCATGCATGGCAGCCTGCGTCAGCCCGTTGGCCGTCACAGGTTCGGTAAAAAGCCTGGGCAAGGCAAAGAGCAGCGAGCCACTTTGCAGGTAGTACCACGGCAGCGCCAGGTAAGCGGCTAAGCCGATGAGCACCCAGACGTAAATCGTCCGCTGGGTTCGTTCAGTGAATTGGACTGGCATGGGAGTGGCAAAAATAGTGGCAAAGATTCGAGCTGGATCGGCAGCTCTTTAGATTGAAGGTTGTCAGCGTCACGTCGCTGCCGCGTAGATCACTTGGCCTGGTTGAAGACCTTGCGTTCCCAGTTGAGGATCAGTTGCCGGCGAACCGCCGCTTGCCCGTACTTGGCGTAGTCGTAATCAATCAGCTTGATTTTCTTGAAGTCGGGAACACGGGGGTCCATGGGAGTTGCCTTGTTGGAGGGCAACTGGAACTGCTTGACTGCGGCACCAAATTGCTGCGCGCCCGGCGTGAGAGCCCATTCGTAAAATTTCCTGGCATTCGCCAGATTGCGCGCGCCCTTGATGATGGACATGGAGCCTACCTCGACGCCGGTGCCATCGGCGGGCGTGACGGCATCCACCGGAAAGCCCTGCGCCTTTTCACCGGTGACGTCATGGACAAAACTGATGGAAACCGATGCCTCGCCACGGGCAACCGCCTTGATGGGCCCCACGCCCGAGCGTGGATAAGTGCTCACGTTTTTATGCAGTGCCGAGAGATATTCGAATGCTTTTTCCTCCCCCATCATTTGCACCAGCGTGGCGATCATGGTGTAGGCCGTTCCGCTGGCACGGGGGTCCGCGACCAGAATCTCGCCTTTGTATTCCGGCTTGAGAAGATCCGCCCAAACCTTGGGAGCCGGCAGTTTTCTTTTGGCCAGAAGTTCGGTGTTGTAGCCGAAGCCCAGTGGCCCGGAGTAAACGCCGACGGTCTTGAAGCCTGATTGCTCCGCCTGTTTTTGCGCCCAGGCATGCAACTGGGGCAATGACGGGGACTTGTATTCCAGCGTCAGGTTCTGTTCCGCGGCCAGCATATGCGGGTCACCCGTGCCACCAAACCAGAGATCGGTCTTGGGGTTGGCACGCTCGGCGGTGATCTGCGCCAGCGCTTCACCCGATCCTTTCAGCGTCATGTTGACCTTGATGCCGCTGGTCTTGCCAAAGGTGGTTTGCATCAGGTTGCACCAGTCCGCCTGGGCGGCGCAGATGATATTGACCTCCCCTTCCTGGGCAAACACCGGAAGTCCGAGGGCCAGCAGCAAGGGAGCTGCGAAGAGTGCTGTCTTTTTCACGTTAATCTCCTGAAGGATGGGCGGCGAGGCCCGATTGAATGCGTGCAATGTGTTGATGTGTTCAGTCAAAGGGCATCACCACACTCACCCCTTGTGCGCCCAGATGCACGCTGACCGGCGAGCCCACCTGGCGGACCAGTGTCTCGCTTTGCACCAGGACCATCAATGTCCCCAGTGCGGTCAGCACGTGGTACTCGGTGTTGCGCCCCAGGTAGGCGTGTGAGAGAACTTTTCCGGGCAGGCCTTCTCCGCTGGCGGGTGCCAGCCGCCAGGCATGCGGGCGCACCACGAGGCGGACTTTTCCCTGCCGCCGCGTCAGTCCGGGCGCGATGCGCAGGGGCCCCAGCTGAATCGCGCCGGATGCATCAGCCTGGGCGTCAAACATCACGGCGTCTCCCATGAAGGCCGCAACGAATTCGCTGTGCGGCGTCTCATAGACTTCCTGCGGTGTGCCCACCTGCATGACCTGTCCTTCATGCATCACCACCACGGTGTCGCTGACCGCCATGGCTTCGCCGTGGTCATGCGTCACGTACAGCACGGTCAGCCCCAGGTTTTGCTGAAGGGCGCGTATGTCCTCCCGAATCTGGCGCCGCAAACCCGCATCCAGATTGGACAGCGGTTCATCCAGCAGCAACACCTTCGGCTGCAACGCAAGCGCCCGGGCCAGGGCCACACGCTGCTGCTGCCCCCCGGACAACACAGCGGTGTTGCTCCCGGCGCTGGTCTGCAGCCCCACCATGCCCAGCGCAGCCCGCGCGCGCTCGTCACGCTCGCGCGGGTGCAGTCCCAGCATGCGCAGCCCGTAACGCACGTTGTCCAGTACGTTGAGATGCGGAAACAAGGCGTAGCTCTGGAACACCATGCTGATGGGACGTTGTTCGACGCCCATGTCGGTCACATCCACCCCGTCGAGCAGGACCCGGCCCGAGGTGGGCCGTGCCAGTCCCGCCACCATTCGCAACAGGGTCGTCTTGCCACAACCGGACGGCCCCAGCAAGGTCGTCAGTTGCCTGGACGGTATGCGCAAGTGGATATTGCACAGGGCACGGACCCCATTGGGAAAGGTCTTGCTGATGGACTGGAACTGGACGGCGCTACTCATGGGGCACTTCCTGGGGCCACCGGACGACAGCATCCACCCCCACCACATGGTTGTCTTGCACGCGGTTGAACAAATCCACTCCGGCGTTCATCGACAGTGCAATCTGGCGGCAAATTGACAACCCCAGGCCGACGCCAGAGGTTCCCGACGATGACTGGAAAGGCTCGAACAGGCGGGCCTGGACTGCTTCATCCATGCCGCCACCGTTGTCCCAGATCAGCAGTTCGGTTTCGCTGGGCAAAGCCCGAATCACCAGGCCCAGAGCGCCGCCCTTGGGCGTGTGCTGAATAGCGTTGGACATCAGGTTACGGATCAACTCTCCCAACAACCAGGGATCGGTGATCAGGCGCACCGGAATGGCCTGCATCGAGAAATCAAGTTTCTTGCGGGCCAGCAAGGGCGCAAATTCCATGACCACATCACGTGCGGTTGTGGCCAGGTCCACTTCAACCCAGTTGGCCCGGCGTACCAACTGTTCCATCTTGGCGACGGACAGCAACTGGCGGACCAGCTCACTGGAACGGTCCACGGTATTGAGCATCTTGGGCAGCGTTTCCCGCACGTCCAGCTGCCCGGACATGGCGCCCTGCAGCTGGGTGCGCAGCACCGCAAAGGGCGTACGCAACTGGTGGGAGGCATCGGCCAGAAACTTCTTTTGCTGATCCAGCGATTCCTGCTGCTGCTGCATCAGCCAATTGACCGTCCTGGCCAATTGCTGCAGCTCAACCGGCTGCTGATTCGTGACCGGCCGCAAGTCTTCCGTGCGGCGGCTGTCGAGCTCTTGCCCCAACACCACAACGGGTTTGAAGGCCTGGCGCAAAACCCACCACAGGCCGGCAGCAAACGCCAATACCTTGAACAGCCACCAAAGTCCTGCAGGCAATCCAAAGAGTGTCTGGGGATACGCCGCGCCCATCCAGTTCAAAAAGCACCAGGCCAACAGCAGCCCCAGCGACCAGGCCCAGACAAACAACCGGATTGATCGCCGGGCCCGCCATGGGCGCCAGACCGTCCATGACTTTCCCCGCAACAGGCTCACTGTTTTCACGGCTGATCCTGCCTTTCAGCCAGGGCATCATCCATCAGGTAGTAGCCAACCCCCCGCAGGGTGACAAGACTGGCTCCGGACCCCAGGATGCGTTTGCGTAACCGGTGCACCAGCACCTCAATGGCATCCGCACCAGCCGAGCCTTCGTCACCAAAGACGGTCTGGAGCAGGTCATCCTTGGCCACAGCCTTGCCGGGATGCATCATCAGCGCCTTGAGAAGGGCTAGTTCACGCCCCGACATTTCAAGCGGCAGTGCGCCGCGAAATACCTGTCCGTTGTCCAGGTCCAAGCGCAGGGTGCCACAGCGGAAATCTTCCACGCCCAGGCTGCGGCGCACCAGCGCCTTCAGGCGGGCCACCAGTTCTTCCACATCAAAAGGCTTGATCAGGTAGTCGTCCGCGCCGGAGTTCAATCCCAGCACCCGGTCCTCGACCGCGGTACGCGCCGTCATGACCAGTACGGGAAGCCGGGAACCTTCGTCCCTCAGGTGCTGCAGCAAATCCAGGCCATCCATGCCGGGCAGGCTCAGGTCGAGCAGGGCCGCATCAAACGGACGATGCCGTGCCATCACCAGCGCCTCTTTCCCGTCGGCACAGCAAACGACGTGGAACCCGCGGGCAACCAGCATGCGGCTGAGGGCGTCCACCAGATTCAGGTCGTCTTCAACCAGCAGGATATTCATGGAACGAATAATGCGGGAGGACGGACGGCTAAACCACCGAGGAAACGCCGACACCTGGTGAAAGCTCGGTGAAAGCTGGGAGGCAAAACGCAAAAATGCGGTGCGCCGGCACTCCCGGCAGCATGCACCGGCAAGCTGCGCCGCTAAAAACACGCCCTACAGGGGAAACAGGCGCCAGCTTTTCACGTCTGCGGCCGGATGACTCCGGACGCCGGGCTAGCGGAACCGATACGACACGGCGATAAACCCGGTGTCCTGCGTCCGGCGGCTGACCAGGGGACTGCCCTGAACCGAAGACCCCAACCACTTGCGACGCAGTTGCATCGTCAGCATCCAGGGATCACCGAGCGGCACATCGACCCCCAGGCCCAGCGTGGGCGCTGTCGAGGCGCCGGCGTTGTAGTTTGTAAACCCGCTGGCGGCTGACTCGGCCGGGGTCACACCGTAGAGGTAGTTGTTGTATTTGGCGCTGGTGTGTTCCAGCCCCACCTGCGGAAAGAACGACCAGCTGCCGACCTTGAACTCCGCCGCGTATGTGGCTTCCAGCAATGCACCGTGCGATTTGTTGGCGTCCACAAACGCGTTCACGAAAAACCCGCCGTAAGGCGTTTCCTGAAAGGTGCCTATGCCCAGCGGAATCGGTCGCTTGCGGTCCTTGAGTCCCGACAGCGCGGCGGTATCGGCGCGCCAGCCGTCCTGGCTGATGCGGCCGGAAAATTCCAGGTAGCCGTAGCCCATCCTTGCGGTTTTGATGCCCAGCGTGTCGACACGCGCAAAGAAGCGGCCATAGTCCGCATAAGCATAGGGCAGCAAGACGGTGTCGTTGCTCTTGCTGCGAATCACGCTTTGTGTGCCATACACGGCGCCGCCGATGTCGCCCGTCAGCTGGTATTTGAACGGGGCGGGTTGTGCCTGCACCATGCCCATAAATGCCAACCCAGCCAACGCAATGAGGACCACAGCCTGGGAAGCAGGAGAAGAAGCCCGGGTAAGACGTTTCATCGCATGCCTTCTTTCCGGAGATGATGCGATCCAGTATAGGACCGGGCAGGAAAAACTGCGCATCCGTCCTGCAGGCGCGTCGCGGGGCCGCGACACATCGAGCCCGGAATGCTCAGGCCGTGGCGAGTACCGTGCGGCGCACCCGGCGCACATTGAAGGCGCTGGCGATCAGCACCGCCTGCATCAGCGCCAGGCCCAGCAGGACGCCGCGGTAATAGCCATGGTCCATCATCGCGCCGAAGATCAGCGGCGACACGGCCTGGCCGATGTCCAGGCCTGCATACACCACGCCGTAAACCCGGCCCGAGGCGTTTTCGGGGGTTGAGCGCTTGACCAGCAGGTCACGCGACGGCCCGGCGATGCCGGTGGCGAAGCCCATGATGCCGAACAGCACAGGCACGACCCATGCGGGATAGCTGCCTGCGGCCAGCAGCACCGCCACGGCAGCCGCCGCACCAAACCCGATGCCCACAATGCGCTCGCAGCGCGCGGGATCCGATGCCAGGAAGCCGCCAAAAACCATGCCGCCCGCGCTGCACACCATATAAACCGTCAGGCAGATAGCCACCAGTGCGAGCGGCACGTTATGCAGGTGGCGCGCAGCTTCAGGTGCAAAAGCCTGCACCACGCTGAGAACGATGGCATACCAGAAGAAGAAAGAAAAACACATCCAGACGGCCGGTATCTTCAGAAAACCCAGACTGCTGTCGGCCGCGGGCGCGCCCTTGACCGGCGCCGCCATCGTGAGGGTGAGCTTGTCGCGGTTCATCACCAGCACCGCCAGCACGGCAAAAGCCAGCACACCGGCGGCAGCCAATGCCACACGCCACGAATAAGCAAACGTCAGCGTCACCACCACTGCGGGGGCCAGCGCCCAGCCCAGGCTGCCGGTGATGCCGTGCACGCTGTAGGCGTGGCCCAGGCGCGGCGCACTGACCTTGCGGTTCAGTAGCGTGTAGTCCACCGGGTGAAACACACCATTGCCGACACCGGCAATTACAGCAAAGCCGGCCAGCATCCAGTAGCTGGTGCTGATGGAATAACCAAAAGCCGCCACGCCCAGCAAACTCAGGCCGGCGAACAATATGGGGCGCGGGCCGAAGCGGTCGACGACAAAACCCGAGAGCGCCTGCACCGCGCACGACACCACAAAAAAGATCGTCATCAAAAACCCCAGCTCCGCATAGCTGACGCTGAACTCGTCCTTGAGCCAGGGAAACAGGGGCGCCAGCAGCAGCTGGCTGAAATGGCTGATCATGTGCGCCAGGCCCACCAGGCCGATCACGCTGGCGTCGGTGCGAAAAGGGACTGCAGCGGGCGCGTTCAGGGTCGTACTTGAAGTATTCATGGCGCTATCGTAGTATTGGCCAAGCCTTCTGAAATGCGACATAAAGCCATGTTTCATCGAATTTCGGACAAACCGCTTAATGACCTTCGTCCCTGCGATCACATCATCTGATTCAGGTGGATAGACCTTCCGACACGCCAGATGCCGCAACGTAAAGCCCCGCTTCATTTCGTGCCGGTGGGCGACACCGACAACTTCACGCCCAGCCGCCAGCGGCCAGTGCGCGTGCGGGCGCGGACGCTGGAAGCAGACACGCATTTCAAGCCCCATTCCCACGCCTGGGCGCAACTGGCCTACTGCTCCACGGGGGTGCTGCAGGTCACGGCTGAGCAGTCGGGCCATGCGGGCGGCGAAATCACCTACATCGTGCCGCCCTCCCGCGCGGTGTGGATCGCCCCTGGCGCGCAACATCACGTGACCGTGCTGGAGGCCGCCGAATTCCGCACGCTGTACCTCGACGCAAGCGCCACCCCGAAGGGCTGGACCGGTTGCCGCGTATTGGTGGTTTCGCCGTTACTGCGTGAGTCCATCCACGCGCTCGACGCGGCCACCCCGGAGCGGCCGCTGCCGGCCACTCGCGAACAACTTCTTTCCAGCCTGGTGCTGGACGAGCTCGCAGGCGCCGACACCCAGGCGCTCGGCGTGCCCATGCCGCATCCGCAAACCGGGGACAAGCGGCTGCGCGCCCTGTGTGAAGCCGTGCTGCGCGCACCATCAGAGCGGGCCACGCTGGCCGAATGGGCCGCCGATACTGGCGCCAGCGAACGCACGGTGGCCAGGCTTTTTCGCGACGAACTGGGCCTGAGCTACCAGCAATGGCGCCAGCAGGCCATCCTTGCCCACGCCCTGCCCCTGCTCACACGCGGGCAATCGGTCAGCACCGTGGCGGCGGCCAGCGGTTATGCCAGTGACAGCGCCTTCACCGCGATGTTCAAAGCCGCCATGGGCCAGCCACCCAGTCATTTTCAAAGTAAAAACAGGCTGTAAGGCAATGAGGGCAAGCGCAAGCAGCTATCAAAAAAGTAGCACCTTCAAGTAACCGACAGTGCGTTGGCTCGCAACCTACAGATCCCCGGCCGCCTGCCAGAGGGTTAGCGAGCCGATCGTGGGAAGCCACAGGAGGAACTTCTGGCGGTGGCTTTCGAAAGGCTCACCCAGCGGCGACCGCGGATCCTCGCTCAGCGCGTAAGCCATGCCTTCGACAAACCATTGAGGTTTGAGCAGCAGATAGAGCGTGCCAAGACGCTCGGCCTGCAAATAGTGGATCAGCTCATGCCGAACGTAAAACGGCTTCCAGGCGCGCGGCCCCACAACGGTGCCGAAAGTACCCAGGGTGACGGCCGAACGCATCCCCAGGCCGAAAGCATCGGCGCACGCCTGTGTTGAGCAAAAGACCATCTTCGGCATACCCTGGATCGCACCGACCCTGGCAGACACGAAGGCCATGCCCTCCGCATGCAGCCGGGCAGCCTCTTCAAATCGGGCTTTGTCGTCCACACACACCGAGGTGCTGAAGCATGAAACACCGGACAGTTCCGGCGCGATCACCCGCACGGGCCTGACGGCAAACCACGCCACTACCGGTACAAGCGCCAGCATGGCCAGCAGGCGAACTTTGAAGGAAGGACGACTCAGGCGCATGCGAAGCAGGTCAAGCGGCAGGTTTGAGGCATTGGGCAGGCGTTGAGTACAGGCAGTCAGGATGTTTCGCAAATCCTGACCGGCGTCAGGTGACCGAAGTTTAGCGGCCCGTTCAGCGGTGAAAAGTCATCCTCCCAATTGCGAACTAAATTCACCTTCCGGCCCTTGGAGATGAGCGCAAGCGGCTATCAAAACAATAGCACTCCACGTCAGCCGTACAACAGCACGCCACCGGGCCCGGCTGGTTATCATGGCCCGATGAACTTCCTCAGCGCAGCAAGAAAAACCGGCAGGAGATGGGGTCACGCGACGGCTTCAATGGCTGTTGTCATGTTTGCAACCACAGGCCATGCCCAGGCGCCTGCCGAGCCGCACCCCACGCTGCTGCGCGAACTGAACCGGGTACGGGAGGACGGTTGCGACGGGCGCGGCGCCAAGGTTTCCCTGCTGCGTGAAAACAGCGTCCTGTCGCGGGCGGCGCAGCTCATGGCCAGCGGCCGCACGATGGACGAGGCACTGAAAGCTGTCGACTACCGCGCGGTGCGGGCCGCGCAGATTGCCGTACGCGGCGCAACGGGCCCCTCAGCGCTCGCGCGCAGGACCCTGGGCAAATCATGCAGCGCGGTGATGCACGCCGAGCTCGCTGAAGCCGGCTTCTACCAGCGCGGGGCGCAAACCTGGGTGGTGCTGGCCGCGCCCTTCTCGCCCCCGGCTGCGGCCCAGGCCGGCGATGTACAGGCACGGGTGCTGGCACTGGTCAATGAAGCGCGCTCCAGGCCACGCCGTTGCGGTACGCAGGCCTTCGCGGCCGCAGGGCCGCTGCAATACAGCCCCGTGTTGTACAGCATCGCCGGGGGGCATGCCGCAGACATGGCGCGTTACAGCTACTTCAGCCACACCGGGCGCGATGGCAGCGATGTGGCCAGCCGCGCAACACGCGCAGGCTACGGCTGGAAAGCCATCGGCGAGAACATCGCCGCGGGGCAGATGCAGGCCGACACCGCCGTGCAGGGCTGGTTGAACAGCCCCGGCCATTGCGCCAACATCATGGCGCCGGCGTATACCGAGATGGGCACGGCCTTTGCGGTCAACATCCAAAGCAGCGCCGGTATTTACTGGGTGCAGGTATTCGGGGCGCAGCGGTAAGTCGCCCTTGCCCGGGGCCCGCAGCTTTCAGCGTTTTTCAAACGCCGCGTTAAGGCGGCGCAGCAAGGGCTTGTTCAGCTCGCGCGTGTGCCTGTTCCAGCGCTCCATGGACCGCTGCAGCTCAATCTGCAGGCGTGCGCTGGTGGCGGTATCCCCGTTCATCGCGGCCCAGATGGCGTATTCAGCGCGGCTTTCAAAGCTGCCGAAACGGTCCACGGCGGATTCAAACTCCGCTTTCGCGTCCACACCCCTGCCGACGCCGCCCAGCGCCTGGGCAAGCAGCAGCGACACCAGCTCCGCGCGAAAGGCGGGGTCGGTCTTGCGGATGAATTCAAGGTGGGTAATCGCCTCGGGATAACGCTCGCAGGCGAAATAGGCCCTTGAGGCGCCCAGCCGGATTTCCAGGTCGGAGGCGAACGGGCCCTTGAGGCATGCGTCGTAACTCTGCGCAGCCTCCAGCGCCTGGCCGGCTTCGAGCAGCGCGGAGGCAAGCCGCATCTGGTTCTGCGCGGTGGGCGTGTAGTCAAACGCGGCGTGTGCTTCCCGCAGCTCGCGCGTCGGGTCCAGTGTTTTTGCGGCTGCGGCCACGACCTTGCGCGCGCCGCGCTCCAGCCGCGAGTCGGGCAGGTAGACCGCCAGGAAGTAAACGAGGCTGCCCAGCATGGGAAACGAAAACAGGATGATCAGCCAGTACATCTGCTGGCCGCTGCGCAAGGCATGGACGGCAAAGAACACCGCCACAATGAAATGAAGTCCCAGTCCAACAAAAGGCATGGCCCATCCCTCCAGTTATTTTTGGGGGATTCTAAAGGGGCGTCAAGGAATGGGCCAGACCTTTCAGTTACCAGCAGGAAGCACTGTCTCGTCCCCGTCGCCATCGAACAGGCGCAAGGCGAGCAGGCCGTGCCCCACGCTGGCGCCTGCCCGCACAGCCGCCGCAATCAGAACCACTTCCGCCAGCTCCTCGCGGGTCACGCCCAACCGCCTGGCCGCACGGGTGTGCACGTCCAGGCAATAGCCACATTGGGTGGTAAGCGCCACGGCCAACGAAATCAGCTCCCGCACACGTGGCTCAAGATGGCCGCCTTCGCGCTTGGCCGCATGGTCAAACGCGAGGAAAGCCTGGGCTTCCACAGGTGCCAGCCGCACGAAGGCTGGCGCCAGTTGCAGGTCTTGGGGTGACTGGTAACCGGCGCTCATGGCTGGCCTTTGCTGTCCGCTGGCCTGTGGCGCCGTGCGATGGTTTCAAACAGGCCAACAAGCCAGCACATGGGGCAGCCGCGCATCAACACCAGCGCACCCGCCAGAGGAAGCACCGCCCACAGGGGATGCACCTGGAAAACCAGGGCGGCACATGCGAGCAGGGCCAGCGCGCCTATCCCGCGCAACACATGCTGGGTGACCGAAGTGCTACAGAACACGGGCGCCTCCGGTGGATGCGGTGCCACCCATGGTGCCGCCCCGCGCACAGGCGGAAAGATTTCGTTGCGGAAAAAACATCAGGAGCTCCTTGTCGGTGGTTGATACCGGCAAAGAGGCCCGCATTCGGCAAAAGGATTCGGGTTTCCTCAAAGAAATTTGAACGGCGCCGTCACCAGAACGCCAATCCCTTCAGGTCAAACCTCAGATCAGGCGCTTGAGCAAGCCCATCACCTGGTCAAACCGTTTTCCATAAGGCGGATAAAACAGGTCTCCCCTCGCCCACTTTGACTGCACCAGCACCGGCTTTTGCTGCGTCAGCCGCAGAAAACCGGTTTCGCCGTGGTAGCTGCCCCAGCCGCTGTCGCCCACGCCGCCGAAAGGCAGGTTCTCGTGCGCGATGTGCATCAGCGTGTCGTTGACAGTGACGCCGCCGCTCACGGTGCGCGCCAGCACATGGTCGCGAGAACCGGTGTCGGTGCCGAACCAGTACAGCGCCAGCGGCCTGGGGCGGGCGTTGACATAGCCAATCGCGTCATCGATCGACGCATAGGGAATCACCGGCAGGATGGGGCCGAAGATTTCCTCGCTGAGCAGTTTCGAGCCGGCGGGTACATCGAACACCAGCACCGGCGCCATCTGCCGCGATGCCACGCCCACGCCGGGTGCACCAGCCTGGAGGGTTTGCAGCCGCGCGCCCTCGCCTTCGGCCTGGGCCAGCAGCGCCTGCAGGCGTTCATGGTGGCGCGGGCTGATGATGGCGGCGTAATCGGGGTTGCCAGCAATGGTGGGGAACAGCGTGGACACGGCGCGCGCAAAGGCTTCGCCAAAGGCCGTCTCGCTGCCTTTCGGCAGCAGCACGTAATCGGGTGCGATGCAGGTCTGGCCGGCGTTCAGCAATTTGCCGTGGGCAATCTTGATGGCAGCCTTGTCGATGTCGCAGGACGCGTCGATGATGCAGGGCGATTTGCCGCCCAACTCCAGCGTGGTGGGCGTGAGGTTGGCGGCCGCCGCTTCGGCGACCTTGCGGCCCACGGCGGTGGAGCCGGTAAAAAACAGGTGGTCAAACGGCAGCCCGGCAAATTCGGCGGCCAGGGCGCCGTCGCCCTGCACCACGCAGAGCTCATCAGGTGCGAAGGATCGCTCAATCAGGGCCGCCAGCAAGGCCGAAGTTTTCGGCGTCAGCTCACTGGGCTTGAGCATGACGCGGTTGCCGGCCGCCAGCGCGGTGATGACCGGCCCGAGCGACAGCTGCACCGGGTAGTTCCACGGCGACACCACGCCCACCACGCCCAAGGGCTGGCGCTGCAGGTAGGCCCGCGCGGGCTGCAGGTACAGCGGCGTGCGCACTTTCACGGGTTTCATCCACTTTGGCAAATGCCGCAGGGTACTGGACAGCAGCGAGCGCAGCACAAAGATGTCGGCGATTTCGGTGAGCTGGGGCGACCGCACGCCAAAGTCTGCGTTGACGGCCTGTGCCAGCGCGCTGCCGTGCTCATCCAGCAAAGCACGAATACGCAGCAGTCGGTCACGGCGCAAGGCCAGCGGAACCTCTGTCTGTGCCCGGCTGGCCTGGTGCTGGGCTTCGAACAATGTGCGAAGGACGGACGGAGGTGTGCTGGAACTCATGCGGCCATGATAGGGGCCACAGGGGCAGAGCAGTAGGGACGCAACTCCAGCAGCACTGCGGGTTGACCCTGAGGCACTTGACCCCATTTACAGACCTGATGCAGAACCTGTTGACGGTCTAAACGGGTTCTCAGGCATTTGGCTGACAATCGCGCCGGCACTTATCCGCTATGGTGGTTGGCAGGTAAACCATCCCTGATGAAAGTGTTTCATGGAATTCAAGGATTACTACAAGGTCATGGGCGTAGAGCGCAGCGCCACGCCCGACGAGATCAAAAAGGCACACCGCAAGCTGGCACGCAAATACCATCCCGACGTCAGCAAGGAAAAAAACGCCGAGGCACGCTTCAAGGAAATCGCCGAAGCCTACGAGGTGTTGCGCGATCCTGAGAAACGCACCGCTTACGACCAGCTGGGCGCCAATTACCAGGCCGGGCAGGACTTCCGCCCGCCGCCGGGCTGGAACCCGGGGCAGGCCTCGGGGGGTGCCACCGGCGCTCCCCATTTTGGCGGAGCCGAAGGTTTTGACCACAGCGACTTTTTCGACGCGATCTTCCGCGGCATGGGCGGAGGGCCACAAGGCCGGGCTGGTTTTGACGATATGCGCGGCGGCCGCAGCTTTGACATGCATGGCCAGGACCAGCACGCCAAAATCCAGATAGACATCGGCGACTCCTACAGCGGCGCCACGCGCAAACTGCAATTGCGCATGCCGATGGAGAGTGAAGCCGGCGTGACGATGCAGGACCGCAGCATCGAGTTCGTCATCCCCAAGGGCATACGCGCAGGCCAGCACATTCGCCTGGCGGGCCAGGGCTCTCCTGGCATGGGTCAAGGCAGCCCGGGCGACCTTTACCTGGATGTTGAATTTCTGCCGCATGCCCTGTACCGTGCCGAGGGCCATGACGTGTACATGAATCTGCCCGTCGCGCCATGGGAAGCCGCGCTGGGCGCCGAGGTGGAAGTGCCCACGCCCACCGGCGAGGTGGAGCTGAAAATCCCGGCGGGCTCTGCCGGCGGGCGCAAGCTCAGGCTCAAGGGGCGCGGGCTGCCGGGCAAGACCCCGGGAGATTTTTATTTTGTGCTGCAGGTGGTCCTGCCGGCCGCGGACACGGATGCGGCAAAGAAAGCGTACGAAGACATGGCGGCGGCATTCAAGGCCTTCAGGCCGCGCACCGCCCTGCAAACCTCGGGAGCCAAGGCATGAACACCCCCACCCGCTACCTCGCCGGCTTCATCCTGGAAGACCAGGATGAACTCACCCTTGACGATCTCTGCCGGGCCTGCTCCGCGCAGTCGGAGCTCATCGTGGACCTGGTACACGAAGGCCTGCTGGCGCCTATGGGAGAGGCTCCTGAGGTCTGGCGCTTCACCGGCGTGCACTTGCACCGGGCCACCGTGGCTGTGCGCCTGCAGCGCGACCTGGGGGTTAACCCAGCAGGTGCGGCGCTGGCAATGGAACTGATGGACGAGCTGGACAGTCTGCGCCGACAGCTGCACCGGCTGCAGGACAACTGACTCATCGGCGCGGGCAATCTTTTATATAGGACAGATCATGGCGCTCGCTGCCAAAGCAGCATGGGAGAATTCGCGCCATGTCCACCGAAGCAGCGCCCGCCCTGAAAAACATCTTTGACAAGGCGCGCTATCGCCACATCGCGGCAGAAACCGCCGTGGTCTACCCACGTTTTGACAGCAAAAAGTTTCTCTCGCTCGCGCTGCCCGGCCTGGACGACCTTTCGCTGATGCAGCGCCTGCGCCGCACCAGCGAATGCCTGCACGCCACGCTGCCCGACGACTACCCGAAAACCATTGCCATCCTGCGCAAGCTGGCCCCGCGCATCAACAGCGGCTTTGTCACCCTGGTGCTGCCTGACTATGTGGGCCTGTATGGGCGCGATGATTTCGACACCTCCATGGAGGCGCTGAAGTTTTTCACCGCCTTCGGGACCTCGGAGTTCGCGATCCGCGAATTCGTCCGCCAGGATCCTGCGCGCACGCTGGCCGTGATGAAGACCTGGGCCAGGGACGAAAGCGAGCACGTGCGGCGCCTGGCCAGCGAAGGCAGCCGCCCTCGCCTGCCCTGGTCTTTCAGGCTGGATGCGCTGATGGCCGACCCCGAACTTGCCGCGCCCATCCTGGAATCGCTGAAGTCCGACAGCAGCCTCTACGTACGCAAGTCGGTGGCCAACCACCTCAACGACGTCACCAAGCTGCACCCCGACTGGGTGCTGGAGCGCCTGAAGAGCTGGCCACTGGACAACCCGCACACCGCGTGGATTGCCCGGCACGCGCTGCGCACACTGATCAAGCAGGGCGACAGGCAGGCGCTGGGTGTGATCGGCGCCGGTAAAAAGGCGGACGTCGGCATCACCGGTTTGTCCATCACCCCCAAGAAACTCACCCTGGGCGAGCGGATGTCACTGTCGTTCACACTGCAATCCACCTCGCGCCAAAGCCAGCGGCTGGTGGTGGACTACGCGGTGCACTACGTCAAGAAATCGGGCAGCAGCTCGGCCAAGGTATTCAAACTCAAGGAGTTGACGCTGGCCGCCGGCGAAAGCGTGCAGCTGTCGCGCAGCCAGGTCGTGCGCGACTTCACCACCCGTGTGCACCATGCCGGGCGGCACGCGGTGGACATCATGGTCAATGGGGAACGCCTTGCGAGCGGGCATTTTGACCTGGTGAAGACCTGAAATGGCTACAGCCCAATAAAGACAAGCGCAAGCAGCTATCAAATATATAGCAATCCAATATACTACCTTGTCGCAGGGCCGCGCAGCCCAGGCACCTGGCGGCGGGCTTTGTACAGTAGCTACCTGACGCCCTCCCGCCGCCCTTCCGATTCCCATACCAAGCACCAAGGACATGTTCATGCGCCAACTCACCCTGCAACGATTCAGCCCCGCCTATTGCGCCCTCAGCCTGGTGCTGCTTCTGTCCGCCTGCGGAGGCGCCGGCGGTGAAGAGATCGGCGCGGTCGACACGGTCTTCAAATTCATCGGGCCGGACCACAAGATCGTGGTGGAAGCCTATGACGACCCCAAGGTGAGCGGCGTCACCTGTTATGTCTCGCGCGCCAAGACGGGCGGTATCAAGGGCGCATTCGGCGTGGCCGAAGACAAGGCCGAAGCCTCGATAGCCTGCCGGCAGACCAGCGTGATCAGTTTCCCGGGAGGCAAACCGATCGAGAAGCAGGAAGAAATGTTCAGCGAACGCATTTCGCTGGTCTTCAAAAAGCTGCGTGTGGTGCGCATGGTGGACACCAAACGCAACACCCTCGTCTACCTCACCTATTCCGACCGCGTGATCGAAGGTTCGCCGCAGAACAGCGTGACAGCGGTTCCGGTGCCGGCGGGCACGGTGATTCCGGTGAAGTAAAGGCCCGGCTACGGTCTTCGCGGCTGGCGGGTCTGAATACCCCCGCTGGCCAGCGGGACTAGCGTACTGTGCCATCGGCGTTTTCGCTTTTGACAACAGAATTCCGACCCATGACCCAAACCACCGCCACCTCCCTGAGCGATTTCCCCATCACCCGGAAATGGCCCGCCCAGCACCCTGACCGCATCCAGCTGTATTCGCTGCCCACGCCCAATGGCGTCAAGGTATCGATCATGCTGGAAGAGTGCGGCCTGCCCTACGAGCCGCACCTCGTCGACTTTGGCAGCAACGACCAGATGTCGCCGGCATTTCTGTCGCTCAACCCGAACAACAAGATCCCGGCCATCCTCGATCCGAACGGTCCTGGCGGTAAACCGCTGGGCCTATTCGAGTCCGGCGCGATCCTGATCTACCTTGCCGAGAAGACCGGTAAATTCCTGCCAACGGACGCAGCTGCCCGTTACGAAACCATCCAGTGGCTGATGTTCCAGATGGGCGGCATCGGCCCGATGTTTGGCCAGCTCGGCTTTTTCCACAAGTTTGCCGGCAAGGACTA
Organism: Polaromonas sp. P1_F1; assembly: GCF_056405795.1. Classification (NCBI taxonomy): domain Bacteria; kingdom Pseudomonadati; phylum Pseudomonadota; class Betaproteobacteria; order Burkholderiales; family Comamonadaceae; genus Polaromonas; species Polaromonas sp. P1_F1. The sequence continues at coordinate 355,156 of NZ_JBFUBJ010000002.1, read as the reverse complement.
TGAAGACAAGCGCCCGCGCGACCGCTACGTTGCCGAATCCAGCCGCCTGCTGGGTGTGCTGAACCAGCGGCTCGAAGGCCGCAGCTGGATCATGGGCGACGACTACACCATTGCCGACATCGCCACCTTCGGCTGGGTGCGCAACCTGATCGGGTTTTATGGCGCCGGTGATCTGGTGGAAATCCAGAAATTTCCCAACGTGACGCGCGTGCTTGACGCATTTGTGGCGCGCCCTGCGGTCGTCAAGGGGCTGGGCATACCCGCGCGCGGCTGACACCCCCACGCGAATACGGCGGACAGGCCGGATGGTCAAATTGGCTATCATGGCGGGCATGTCCGCCAAGCCAGCTCCTAGCCCGGAACAGATTACAACGGATCGCTTTCGCCTGCTGGTGGATGCGGTGCAGGACTACGGCATCTTCATGCTCGACACCGCGGGCAACGTGATGTCCTGGAATATCGGCGCCCAGCGCATCAAACAGTACCGGGCCGACGAGATCATCGGCCGCAATTTCTCCACCTTTTACCCCCCTGAGGCCGTCGCCGCCGGATGGCCCGCCGAGGAATTGCGCCGCGCGGAAAGAGATGGGCGCTTCGAGGAAGAAGGCTGGCGCATCCGCAAGGACGGCAGCCGTTTTTGGGCCAATGTCGTCATTACCGCGCTCAGGGACGAGAACGGACAACTCGCCGGTTTCGGCAAGGTCACACGCGACCTCACGGAACGCCGGGCTCACGAGGAAGCGCTGCGCGAGAGCGAGGAACGCTTCAGGTTCATGATCGAAGGGGTGCGGGACTACGCGATCTTCATGCTCAGCCCCGACGGCGTGATCGAGAGCTGGAACAGCGGCGCGCAGCTCATCAAGGGCTACAGTCCGAGCGAAGTCATCGGCAAACATTTCAGCCTGTTTTACCGTCCTGAAGACCTGGAGGCCGGCAAACCCCAAGCCGAACTGAAGGCGGCCCTGGAGCATGGCCGGGCTGAAGAAGAAGGCTGGCGCGTTCGGCGGGACGGCTCGGTGTTTTGGGCCAATGTGGTGATCGCCCCGGTGTATGACACGGGCCGGCAACTGCGCGGCTTTGTCAAAGTCACACGCGACATGACCGAAAGGCGGCGCCTGCACGAGCTGGAAAAATCCAGCAAGCGCATGAGCGAGTTCCTGGCCATGCTGGCGCACGAGCTGCGCAACCCGCTGGCCCCCATCCGCAACGCCATCACCATCCTGCAACTGGAACCCTCCCCCAGCCCGCTGGTTCGAAGCAGCCGCGACATGATTGACCGGCAGCTCACGCACATGACACGCCTGGTCGACGACCTGCTCGATGTCGGGCGCCTGACCACCGGAAAAATCCGGTTCAAGGCGGAGCAGGTTTCCTACAACCAGGTGGTGGCCCGCTCCATTGAGGCCGTGCGCCCGTTGTTTGATGCGCGGCGCCACCGCCTGAAGGCAGACATCCCGGCCGCGTCGCCGCTGGTGCAGGGAGACGCCACACGGCTTGCCCAGGTCCTGCAGAACCTGCTGGTCAATGCCGCAAAGTACACCCCCGAGGCGGGCCTGATCGAGCTGAAAGTCTGGCAAGAGGGCTCGCAGCTCTACACCTCGGTCCGCGACAACGGGCTGGGTCTGTCGTCCCAGGCGCTCAGCCAGATCTTCGAGCTGTTCTCCCAGGGCGACGCGCAGACAGCCGCGCGGGAAAGCGGGCTGGGCATCGGCCTGACGCTGGCACGCTCCCTGGTGGAAATGCACGGCGGCGCACTGCATGCTGAAAGCGAGGGCCCCGGCCGCGGCAGCACATTCACTTTTTTCCTGCCCAATGCGCAGACAGGCGTGCACGGCACCGATGACGCAAGCGGTCCGGGCGCGGCCATCCTGGTGGTGGACGACAACCGCGACGCAGCCAATAGCCTGGCGGAGATTCTCAGGCTGATGGACTGCCAGGTGAAAGTGGCCTATGACGGCCCCGCAGCGCTGGAGATGTTTCGCCAGCAGGCACCCCAGGCCGTTTTGCTGGACCTCGGCATGCCGGGAATGAACGGCTACGAGGTGCTGGCAGCCCTGCGCGCCCTGCACGGCGGCGAGCAGGTGACGGTCGCGGCCCTCACCGGCTTTGGCACGGACGAAGACAAAAGCCGCGCGCTGGCCGCCGGGTTCGACGAGCACCTCACCAAGCCGCTGGACTTCACCGCCCTGCAGGCATTTCTACAGACCGCCGGCGTGGTGGTTTGAGCGTTTGGGCGGCCAGGAAGGCTGTTTCTGCCCCTTTTCAGGCATCAAAAATGTCTGCAGCCTAATAACATCGTGCGCCAGCAGCTATCAAATAGATAGCAATTTCAGGAATGCCAATGTGTGTAGCTCGCCCGCAAGGCCCGCCGGCAGGCCGCCGCGGCCATGGGTGTATAACCAGAGCCCCCGGTCCCGCGCTTTTTCCTCATCCCGCGCGTGGCCGCTCACCTCACATCAATAAGCATCAAGCCGGGCGCATCGGGCGCCACGACACACCAAGGAAGATCAAACATGGGCGCGCAGTGGAAAGCAAAAGGCAAGGAACTGGCCGCAAATGCCAAGGGCAAGGTATTTGGAAAACTGGCCAAGGAAATCATGGTGGCCGCGCGCAGCGGTGCCGACCCGTCATTGAACGCCCGCCTGCGGCTGGTGGTGGAGCAGGCCCGCAAGGTCTCCATGCCCAAGGACACACTGGAGCGCGCCATCAAAAAAGGTGCGGGCCTCACGGGCGATGCGGTTCATTTTGAACACGTGATCTACGAAGGTTTTGCCCCCCACCGCGTACCGGTCATGGTCGAATGCCTGACCGACAACCTGAACCGCACCGCATCCGAAGTGCGTGTGCTGTTTCGCAAGGGGCAGCTGGGCACTTCCGGCTCGGTGTCCTGGGATTTTGACCACGTGGGCATGATTGAAGCCGAACCTGCCGCAGCAGGCGCCGACCCCGAGCTGGCCGCCATTGAAGCAGGCGCCCAGGACTTTGAGCCGGGCGAAGAAGAAGGCACCACCCTGTTCCTGACCGACGCAGTCGACCTGGACCTGGTGAGCCGCGCACTGCCGGCCCAGGGTTTCAGCGTGCTGTCGGCCAAGCTGGGCTACAAGCCGAAAAACCCGGTCGATCCGGCAACCCTCAGCGCCGCCGAACTCGAGGAAGTCGAAGCCTTCCTGGCCGCCATCGATGCCAATGACGATGTGCAGACCATTTATGCGGGCCTGGGCAGCTAGGGCCTGTCTGTTTGCGTTCCCCGGGCGCGTCCCGGATCAGTAGCCCATCAGCGCGCGCACATGCGCCGCCGTGCCGCTGGCCAGGCCTTCCATGCTGTAGCCTCCCTCGAGGACGGAAACCACGCGGCCGTCGGCGGTTTCATCGGCCACCTTCATCAGCTCCCGGGTGATCCAGTGGTAATCGTCGTCTGTGAACTTCAGGCCACCCAGCGGATCCAGATGATGGGCATCGAAGCCCGCGGAGATGATCAGCAGCCCGGGCGCAAACTTGCGCAGGGCCGGCAACAACTGGTCGGTCATCGCGGCGCGGAAGGCGGCAGACCCGGTGCCCCGCGGAAACGGCACATTCACGATGTTTCCAGCCACGCCGGTTTCATGGCGCGCGCCGGTGCCGGGGTAAAACTGGGACTGGTGGCAGGAACCGTAGAACAGGTCCGGGTCGTCGTAGAACGAGTTCTGCGTGCCGTTGCCGTGGTGCACGTCGAAGTCCACCACCGCAACACGCTGGATGCCGTGCCGCTCGCGGGCATGCAGCGCTGCAATGGCCGCCTGGTTGAACACGCAAAAACCCATGGCCTGGTCGGCCTCGGCATGGTGGCCGCAGGGGCGGGTAGCGCAAAAAACGTTGCTCGCCTCCCTTGTCACCACATCGTCCACGCCGGCACAGGCCGCACCCACGCAACGCATCACCGCCTCCAGCGAGCCCGGCGACAGGATGGTGTCACCGGCATCGAGCGCGCGGTAACCCTCGGCCGGCGACACAGCCTGCACTTGCTCCACATAGCCGGGTGTGTGCACGTGGAGTACCTGATCGAACGAGCCCAGCGGCGCATCGCGCCAGAGCGCCTTCGCAAACTCCGGCGTCTTCAGTGCCCGCAGCACGGCTTCGAGACGCTCGGGCGACTCCGGGTGGTGCGGGCCGGGACGATGGTCGAAACAGGCTTCGTGGGTGTAGATCAGGGTGCTCATGGGCGTTTGTCTCCTTTGCAGCGCCGGCGCCGCCATGCAGTCGATGGTTTTGATGGCTGCGGGTTTTTGTGCGGTCTCGTGAATGACTTTAACGGATCATGGCCGCAAGCGGCTCTGCCTGCCGCCCCAGACGGCGAGCAAGAAAAAACCCGTTGCCTGCGTGCGCAGGAACGGGTTTTTGTCTTTTTCACATCAATAATGGCCACCAGCCCCCGCTGGTAAGCGCGAGCAGCTATCAATCCGATAGCAAGCTGCAGGCGCCGCTCAGCCCGGCCTCACCCGGCCGCCGCTTCGAAGCTGAACACCCCCGGATTCTGGATCGGGTCCACATCCACCGGGATGGTGCTCTTGGGCGGGAACTTGCCCTCAAGCAATAACTTCGACAGCGGGTTTTCAATGCGCTGCTGAATCGCACGCTTGAGCGGGCGCGCGCCAAACACCGGGTCGAACCCGACCTTGGCGAGCTCGGCAATCGCCGCTTCCGACACCTCCATGTTGAGGTCCATCTTCTGCAGACGCGCTATCAGCGTACGCAGCTGGATGCGGGCGATGGACTCGATGTTTTTCGCGTCGAGCGAATGGAACACCACGGTCTCGTCGATACGGTTCAGGAACTCGGGCCGGAAGTAGTTCTTCAGCTCGCCCTCTACCGCCTCTTTCACATCCTCATAGGGCTGCCCCACCATGGACTGGATGATGGGCGAGCCGATGTTGCTGGTCATCACGATCACGGTGTTCTTGAAGTCCACGGTGCGGCCCTGGCCGTCGGTCAGGCGGCCATCGTCCAGCACCTGCAGCAACACATTGAAGACGTCGGGGTGGGCTTTTTCCACCTCATCGAGCAGCAGCACGCTGTAGGGCTTGCGGCGCACGGCTTCGGTCAGATAGCCACCCTCCTCGTAGCCCACGTAGCCCGGAGGCGCGCCGATCAGGCGGGCCACGGAATGCTTTTCCATGAACTCACTCATGTCGATGCGGACCAGGTGGTCTTCGCTGTCGAACAGGAAACCCGCCAGCGCCTTGCACAGCTCGGTCTTGCCGACACCGGTGGGGCCGAGGAACAGGAAAGACCCCGTAGGCCGGTTCGGGTCGGAAAGACCCGAACGCGAGCGGCGGATGGCGTTGGCCACGGCGCCGATGGCTTCGTCCTGGCCGACCACGCGCTCGTGCAGCTTGCCTTCCATGAGCAGCAGCTTGTCGCGCTCGCCCTGCATCAGCTTGCTGACGGGGATGCCGGTGGCGCGCGCCACGACCTCGGCGATCTCTTCAGCGCCGACCTGGGTGCGCAGCAAGGTAGGCGCACTGGACTTTCCCTTGCTGGCTTCGCTAGCCTGCGCTTCTTTGAGGCGCTTTTCCAGCTCGGGCAGCTTGCCGTATTGCAGCTCGGCGACTTTGTTGAAGTCGCCCTTGCGGGTGAATTCCTCGATCTGGAAGCGGATGCGGCCGACTTCTTCCATCACGTCCTTGGAGCCGAGCGCCTGGGCTTTTTCGGCCTGCCAGATTTCATCGAGGTCGGATATCTCCTTTTGCAGCTTGGCGATCTCCTCTTCAATCAGGTCGAAGCGCTTTTTCGAAGACTCGTCTTTTTCGCGGCGCACGGCTTCGCGCTCGATCTGTAGCTGGATCAGGCGGCGGTCGAGCTTGTCCATGACCTCGGGCTTGGAGTCCATCTCTATCTTGATCTTGGCCGCGGCTTCATCGATCAGGTCGATGGCCTTGTCGGGCAGGAACCGGTCGGTGATGTAGCGATGGCTCAGCTCGGCCGCGGCCACGATGGCCGGGTCGGTGATCTGCACGCCGTGGTGCTCTTCGTATTTCTCTTGCAGGCCACGCAGGATGGCAATCGTCGCCTCCACGCTCGGCTCGCCCACCAGAATCTTCTGGAAGCGGCGCTCCAGTGCGGCGTCTTTTTCGATGTACTTGCGGTATTCGTCGAGCGTAGTGGCGCCGACGCAATGTAACTCGCCGCGTGCCAGCGCAGGTTTGAGCATATTGCCCGCGTCCATGGCGCCTTCTGCCTTGCCGGCGCCCACCATGGTGTGCAACTCGTCAATGAAGACGATGGTCTGGCCTTCGTCCTTGGCGAGTTCGTTGAGCACGGTTTTCAGGCGCTCTTCAAACTCACCGCGGAACTTGGCGCCGGCCAGCAGTGCGGCCATGTCCAGGCTCAGCACACGCTTGCCCTTGAGCGAATCCGGCACCTCACCGGCCACGATGCGCTGGGCCAGGCCTTCTACGATGGCGGTCTTGCCGACGCCGGGCTCGCCGATCAGCACCGGGTTGTTTTTGGTTCGGCGCTGCAGCACCTGGATCGCGCGGCGGATTTCATCGTCGCGGCCGATCACCGGGTCGAGCTTGCCCAGGCGGGCGCGCTCGGTCAGGTCCATGCAGTATTTCTTGAGGGCTTCGCGCTGGCCTTCGGCGTCGGCGCTGTTCACGCCCTGCCCGCCGCGCACGGCGTCGATCGCCGCTTCCAGCGCCTTGCGGGTCAGGCCGTTTTCTTTGGCCAGCCGGCCCACGTCGCTCTTGCTGTCGGCCACAGCCAGCAAAAAGAGTTCACCTGCAATGAACTGGTCGTTGCGCTTGATGGCTTCTTTTTCAGTGGCCTGCAGCAGCCTGGCGAGGTCGGGGCTGACCTGGATCTGGTCCTGGCCCTGCACCTGCGGCAGTTTTTTAACGGCCGCATCAGCTGCCTGCGTGAGGCCGCCCACGTTGACGCCGGCTTTTTCAAGCAGGGCACGCGGACCGTCTTCCTGGCGCAGCATGGCGGCCAACAGGTGAACCGGCTCGATATAGCCGTTGTCGTTACCCAGCGCGAGGGACTGCGCATCGCTCAGGGCTTCCTGGAATTTGGTGGTTAGTTTGTCTTGTCGCATTGAATTTGACTCCGCAAAGGGGCTCCGGGCTCACAAAGGAGCGGTTATTGCCGAGTTTGGGGCTTTTACGCCCCTTTTCAAGTCATCTAGCAGCAAGCAAGGCAAGCCATTGGGCCGCGTTTGATGTGCGTCAAGCCCGCCCGGTTCAGGCGTTGCCGGACCACCTTGTCCAGCGGCTTCGGGATCCACCAGCCAAAGACGCCTCGCTGCCCTTGGGAAAAGAGCCACTGCCGGTCACAGAGATCAAGGTGTTTTTGCTTGCGTGAAGCGCAACGGCCTGCTACCTGAACTTGAAAACCGCCAAACTACTGCGCCCTGACCTTGATAATTCCTGCCGCAGCCAGCTCCGCAACAGCCGTTCTTGCAAATTTGCCCGCCACGCTTTTGCTGTCACTGCCGATGGGCGTACCTCCCTTGATTTCAACGGACCAAGGCTTTGTGCCTGGCGGTGATTCCTTGAAGTGAACGGAAACAACCAGAACAGCCCCTGGACCCGTTATGGTGTGGTGAGTCCCAGTGACCCGGATACGAATCTGCGCATCATCGCCGCGCGTTGCACCGCCGTCTTTTAGCGCTGTTTCAATCTGGGCAGTCATTTGCCCCCGGATTTCAGTCAGCAGCTCTTCGACCTCTTTCCTGGCAGATACGACATATGCGCCGCTGACAGGCGGAGGGGAATAGCCGTAAGTGGAAACGGTGACGGCCATGGGTATGGCGCCAGGATTGACCCACACAACTTCGGCGCTGCTTACCCGCCTGGTCTGCACATCGGGTGTTTGTCGCGTGATATTGCTTGCACAACCAGCCAAGCCTATGAAGCAGATAAACAGCGATAGAACTCTGTAACAACGAAACATAAATACCTTCCAGAGAAATCAGAAAATTGCGGGGCTAAGCGTTTCGGGCCGAAATTCCCCATTTGGCCAGCGCCGCATCGTCGGTGACGCGGGCATCCACCCAGCGGGCGCCTTCCGGCGTTTCTTCTTTCTTCCAGAACGGCGCCTGTGTTTTCAGGTAGTCCATCAGGAATTCGCAGGCCTTAAAGCTTTCGCCGCGATGGGCTGACACTACGGCCACCATCACCACCTGGTCCAGCGGCTGCAGCAGGCCGACGCGGTGGATGACGCGGGCGCCAAAAATATCAAAACGCGACATCGCCTCATCGATCATGGCTTCGATGGCTTTTTCGGTCATGCCGGGGTAGTGTTCGAGCTCCATGGAAAGTACTTCTCCCGCGCCGGCCGACGAACGCAGCGAAGGGCCGCCCCGAGCAAGTTCAGCCCCCTCGGGGGGCAGCGAGGACACGCCAGTGCCGGGCGTGGGGGCCATATTGCGGTCCCGAACCGTGCCGGTGAAGGTGCAGACGGCGCCGACGCGCTTGTCGTTTGCGCGCAGCGCGGCAACTTCATCGGCGAGGTTGAAGTCGTCGGTGGTGATGAGGACGCGGGGGGGAGACTGGGCCATAGTGGCAATTTTGCCACTGGGCCAACCAGGCCGGTGCATATTCAACGCCGAAACAGTGCCACAGCCCGGCCCCTCAAGTAATATGGCTGCATGACTGGCCACATTCACCTTCTTGCCAACCGGACGCACGACAGCGCCCGCGGCTTTGAGGCGTGCGCCAGCAAATCGAAAAAACCGTTGCTCATTTGACCGGGGCTGCGGTTCCGTCGTCGAATGAGCGATGGAGCCGCCGGTTACTTTTTCAGAGTCTTTTGCGGACACCTTCTCTTGTTCTGATGACGGCCTTTTTAGCCGGTCAGTTTTTTGGGATGTGTATTCATGCAAACAGTGCTCAATGCCGATCAGGCAAATCAAGCCACTCAGGCAACTCACGATTTCTCGGGACTGTGGATCCCGCTTGTTACCCCGTTTGACCAGGACAAGGTCGACTACCCCGCTTTAAAACGCCTGGTGGCGCATTACCGGGCCAGCGGCATCGCCGGGCTGGTGGTATGCGGCTCTACGGGTGAAGCTGCCGCGCTCAGCGATGAAGAGCAACTAGAGGTGCTGCAAACCGTGATGGCAGAAGCCCCCGACCTGCCGGTGATCATGGGCTTGTCGGGCTATCACCTGGGCAAAACAGTGGCGCGCGTTCGTGCTTTGAGCCCACTGAACCTCGCGGGCATCTTGCTGCCGGCGCCCAGCTATATCCGGCCCTCGCAGGCGGGCCTGGTCGAGTGGTTTACCACCCTGGCCGATGCCAGCGCGGTGCCGGTGGTGCTTTACGACATCCCCTACCGCACGGGCAGCCAGATGGCGCTTGAGACCATCCGGGCGCTGGCGGCGCACCCGCGCATACAGGCCGTCAAGGATTGCGGGGGTGACCCGGCAAAAACGCGGGCACTGATCGCCGATGGGCAATTGCAGGTGTTGGCCGGTGAGGATGCGAACATCTTCGCGACTGTGGCAGCAGGCGGCCGGGGCGCTATCGCGGCAGCGGCGCATTTGCATACGTCGCGATTTGCGGAAATTGTTCAGTGCCTTCGAGCGGGTGACGTAGCTGGGGCCGAGGCTTTGTGGAGACCGCTGCCGCCGCTGATTGAAGCCCTGTTTGCAGAACCCAATCCGGGCCCGCTCAAGGCATTGCTGGCGCGACAGAGTTTGCTGAGTGACGAGTTGCGCAGCCCGATGACGCGCGCGTCTGCGGCGCTGGTGGAGCGGCTTGTGAAGCTGGATGCGCTGGTGGTTTGAGCCGCCGAGAGTGAGTGAATCAACCGCCGGTGACGGGGGGAAAGAAGGCGACTTCGCAGCCCTCGCTGAGTACAGCCGACTCATCGCTCATGACCTGGTTGAGCGCCATGCGCACCGATTTGCCGCGCGCAAGCGCTGCAGCGTGCGCGGGCGTGGCCGCCAGCAACTCATCGCGCAGCGCGGCCAGCGTAGCGGCAGAAGTGTCGCGCAACTCGCTGCCCTGCCCTATGGCTTCGCGGATCGAGGCAAAGTATTTGACGGTGATTTTCATAAAGGTCTTACCGGGAATGCCCTCACGACATCAAGGCTGAAAACGGAAGGAACTGCACCACGTCCCCGTGCGCGATGGTCTGGCCTGCCGGGTTGTCGATCACGCCGTCGCCCCAGACCGCCGAGGTCAGCACGCCGGAACTCTGGTTGGTGAACAGTTCCAGCCCGCCGGACGCGTTGCGCTTGACGCGCAGGAATTCACGGCGCTTGTCGGCTTTGGGCCAATTGAAATGGGCCGGCGCCGCAATCGGGCTGACGGCGGTTTGCACAGCCCCTTGCAACTTGAGCAGGAAGGGCCGCACCAGGACCAGGAAGGTCACAAAACTGGACACCGGGTTGCCAGGCAGGCCGATGAAGTGGGAGCCTGCAATCTTGCCGTAGGCGAAGGGCTTGCCCGGCTTCATGGCGATCTGCCAGAGCGCCAGTTCGCCCAGCGCCTGCACGGCAGGCTTGATATGGTCTTCTTCGCCCACCGACACGCCACCGCTGGTGAGGATCAGGTCGTGCTGCTCGCTGGCGCCCTTGAGCGCGGCGATGGTGGCGTCCAGGCGGTCGGGCACGATGCCCAGGTCAGTGACCGTACAGCCCAGGCGCAGCAGCAGCGCACGCAAAAAGAAACGGTTGGAGTTGTAGATGGCGCCGGGCTTCATGTCGGCGGGTGCAACCTCGCCAGGCATGACAAGTTCGTCGCCCGTGGAAAACAGGGCGACGCGCACCCGGGGCGCCACCTGCAATCTGTCGAAGCCGATGCTGGCGGCAAGACCAAGCGAGGCCGGCGTCAGGCGCTCGCCACGGTGCAGCACCACGGCGCCGGCAGCGACGTCTTCGCCCCGACGGCGAATCCACTGGCCAGCCCTGGGCGTTGTCTGAATGCGCACGCCGGCCTGGCTTTCGCTGCCGGCGTTGACCGTCTCGCAGTCTTCCTGCATGACCACCGCGTCGGCGCCCGGCGGAATGGGGGCGCCGGTGAAAATGCGCGCCGCAGAGGCTGGCGCGAGCATGTGGCCGCTGCTGCCGGCCGGAATGCGCTGGTTGACCTGCAGCACCGCATCGGCCGACCAGTCGGCAACACGCACCGCATAGCCGTCCATGGAACTGTTGTCGTGTGCCGGCACATCGAGGCTGGACACCAGGTCCTGGGCCAGCACCCGGCCGTCGGCATCGAAGGTGGAAACCGTCTCGGCACCGGGCAGCAATGCCGCGCGGCCCAGCAACTCGGCCAGCGCCTGGTCCAGCGGCTTCAAGGGGGCCCGGCCGGGCTGCGGCGCAAGCGCCGGGCCGGCGGGCGCGGAGGAAACAGAACTCATGGTCGGGGTGTCCGGAACAAAAACATGAACGGAACGAAAAAAGCCTGCTTTGGCGAATGTTTAACCGAAACGGTCTTCAAACGAATAGGCGAAGCGTTCCTGATTGTTGACCAGGTACTCCGCCACGGCGTCGGCGTCGTCCAAATCCAGCACCGGGCGCAAGGTTGCTTGGGGCAGCTTGCCGGGTGCATCCGTGGCGACGGCGACGATGAAGTCGTCGTCCGGGTAGAGCGGGGGCTTGCCGGCGTAGTCGGCCGAAGGCGCACGCCAGACTTCGATCTTGAGCAGGTCGCTGCTCTTGAAGCCCTCTACCAGCACCCAGTCCACGCCGCCATACAGCTCGGCGATCAGCTGGTGAACGGTGAGCTCGGACGGCTTTTCAAATTCACGCATCAGCGCAAGCCGGTTTGGCGAGGCCACGACCACTTCAAAGGCACCGGCCTGGCGATGCCGGAAAGTGTCTTTGCCGGGATGGTCAATGTCGAACTTGTGGTGCGCATGCTTGACCACCGACACGCGCAGGCCTCTGGCCTTCAGTGCCGGGATCAGCTTTTCGACCAGTGTCGTCTTGCCCGAACCGGAATACCCGGCAAATCCGACCACGTTCATGATGTCGCTCTCACAGAAAGAAAGGCCGGAAGACGCCCAGGCCGCTATTAAAAATATAGCTGCTTGCGCAAGTCAGATATGGGCTACAGCCCGATTTAATGCACATTGTCGGCAATGTAGCGTTTGATCACGGCTGCATCGGCCGGCAGCACCTTGACGCGTTTCGGCAAGGCCTCAATGCCTTCGAACTTCGCCGGCCGCGTGGGCAATTGGCCCAGGGCTTCTTCAATGGTCGCCGCGAACTTGATGGGAAGCGCAGTCTCCAGCACGATCATGGGCACACCGGGTTGCAACTGCTCGCGCGCCACCTTCACGCCGTCGGCGGTGTGGGTGTCGATCATGGTGCCGAAGCGTTTGTAGGTGTCGCGGATGGTGGCCAGCCGGTCGGCATGGGTGCTCTTGCCGCTCACAAAACCGTAGCGCTGCGCGGCCGACTTGAAGGCTGCCTCCGCGCTCAGGTCAAAGTAGCCCTGGCTGCCGAGCTGGTCATGGAACAAGGCTTTGGTCTTGGCGCCGTCACGGCCCAGCAGGTCAAACACAAAGCGCTCGAAGTTCGAAGCCTTGGAAATGTCCATGGACGGGCTGGAGGTTTCGTGTGTGTCGGCGCTGCTGCGCACGCGGTAAACGCCGGTGCGGAAGAACTCGTCGAGCACGTCGTTTTCGTTGGTGGCCACCACCAGCTTGGCTATGGGCAGGCCCATCATGCGGGCGACGTGGCCAGCGCAGACATTGCCGAAGTTGCCTGAAGGGACCGTGAAGTTGACCTTCTCGGTGTTGTTGCTCGTGGCCTGGAAATAACCGGCGAAGTAGTACACAACCTGCGCCATCAGCCGCGCCCAGTTGATCGAGTTGACCGTGCCGATCTTGTACTGGCGCTTGAACGCCAGGTCGTTGGACACGGCCTTGACGATGTCCTGGCAGTCATCGAACACGCCGTCAACCGCGATATTGTGGATGTTTTCATCCTGCAGGCTGAACATTTGCGCCTGCTGGAAAGGGCTCATGCGGCCGTTGGGCGAAGTCATGAAAACGCGCACGCCCTTTTTGCCGCGCATGGCGTATTCGGCCGCGCTGCCGGTGTCGCCGCTGGTGGCGCCCAGGATGTTGAGCTCTTCACCGCGGCGTGCCAGTTCGTATTCGAACAGGTTGCCCAGCAGCTGCATGGCCATGTCCTTGAAGGCCAGCGTGGGGCCGTTGGACAGGGCTTCGAGGTAGAGGCCGTCTTCAAGCTTTTTCAGCGGAACGATGGCTTTTGTGCCGAACACCTCTTCGGTGTAGGTCTTGTTGCAGATGGCTTTGAGGTCGGCGGCGGGAATGTCGTCGACGTAGAGCGAAAGAACCTCGAACGCCAGTTCAGCGTAAGACAGGCTGCGCCACTTCTGCAGCGTGGCAGCATCCACCTGCGGATATTGCTCGGGCAAGTAGAGGCCGCCATCAGGCGCGAGACCTTCGAGCAGGATTTCACAAAAACGCTTGCGGTCGGCGTGGCCGCGAGTGGAGATGTACAACATCAGGCCAGCTCCTCCTTGCGGATGCGCGTGATGGGCGCCAGCACCGTGGGCAGCGCCTGCATTTGCGCCAGGGCTTCGTTCATCTTTGCTTCCACGCACTCGTGCGTGAGGATGATGAGGTCGGTGTGCGTGGAACCCTCACCGCCCACTTCATCAGCTTCGCGCTGCAGCACCGCATCAATGCTGATGCCCGCGCCGGCCAGGATCCCCGTGACCTTGGCCAGCACGCCGGCTTCGTCGGCGACTTTCAGGCGCAGGTAGTAGCTGGTGACAACTTCGGACATGGGCACCACGGGCAAATCGCTCATCGCGTCGGGCTGGAAAGCCAGGTGCGGCACGCGGTGTTCTGGGTCTGCGGTGTGCAGGCGGGCAATGTCCACCAGGTCGGCGATCACGGCGCTGGCGGTGGGCTCGCTGCCCGCGCCCTTGCCGTAGTACAGCGTGGTGCCGACGGCGTCGCCCTGCACCACCACGGCGTTCATCGCGCCTTCAACGTTGGCGATCAAACGTTTGGCCGGCACCAGGCTGGGATGCACGCGCAGCTCGATGCCGTTGGCGGCGCGCTTGGTGATGCCCAGCAGCTTGATGCGGTAGCCAAGCTGCTCGGCATAGCGGATGTCTTGTGCGGCGAGACCCGTGATGCCCTCAACGTAGGCCTTGTCGAACTGCACCGGGATGCCGAAAGCAATGGCTGACATCAGCGTGACCTTGTGGCCGGCGTCCACGCCTTCGATGTCGAAGGTGGGGTCGGCTTCGGCGTAGCCCAGGCGCTGCGCTTCTTTCAGCACGACGTCGAAGTCCAGGCCCTTGTCGCGCATTTCGGACAGGATGAAATTGGTAGTGCCGTTGATGATGCCGGCGATCCACTGGATGCTGTTGGCGGTGAGGCCTTCGCGCAAAGCCTTGATGATGGGGATGCCGCCGGCCACGGCCGCTTCAAACGCCACCATCACGCCCTTGCGGTGGGCCGCCGCAAAAATCTCGGTTCCGTGCACAGCCAACAGCGCCTTGTTGGCGGTGACTACGTGCTTGCCGGCTTCGATGGCTTCGAGCACCAGCTGTTTGGCGATGCCATAGCCGCCAATGAGCTCGATCACGATATCGACGTCGGGGCTGGCCACGACCTTGCGGGCGTCGTCGACCACCTGCACACCCGCGCCCACCGCGGCTTTGGCGCGCGCCACGTCGAGGTCGGCCACCATGGTGATCTCAATACCGCGGCCGGCGCGGCGGCGGATTTCTTCCTGGTTGCGCTGCAGTACGTTATAGGTGCCGCTGCCCACGGTGCCAATGCCCAGAAGGCCTACCCGGATCGGGCTCAAATTCGTCGGTTTCATAGTCGCTGAGGTCTTGCTTTACGTTGATCTTGGAGTCCTGCCCCCAAAAGAGCGAGGAAAAGGAATGGGGCCGAATGCAGGGTCAAGTTCGGTTGTTGCGGTAGTTCTCGAGGAACTTCGCAATGCGGCCAATGGCTTCGCGCAGGTCTTCCTCATGCGGCAGGAAGACGATGCGAAAGTGGTCCGGCTCGGGCCAGTTAAATCCCGTGCCCTGCACCAGCATGACCTTGGTCTCCTTGAGGAGCTCCAGGAAAAACTGGCGATCGTCCTTGATTGGGTAGACCTTGGGATCGAGACGGGGAAACATGTAGAGCGCAGCGCTGGGCTTGACGCAGCTCACGCCCGGAATGGCGGTGATCAGCTCATAGGCCAGGTCGCGCTGGCGGCGCAAGCGCCCGCCTTCGCAGGTCAGGTCGTTGATGCTCTGGTAGCCGCCCAGCGCAGTCTGGATGGCCCACTGGCCGGGCACGTTGGAGCACAGTTTCATGTTGGCCAGCATGTTCAGGCCTTCGATGTAGTCCTGCGCCTGCTTCTTGGGGCCGGACACCACCATCCAGCCGGCGCGGTAGCCACATGAGCGGTAGCTCTTGGAAAGCGAATTGAAGGTCACCGTGAGCACGTCAGTCGACAGGCTGGCGATGGCCGTGTGCTTCACACCGTCGTACAGCACCTTGTCATAAACCTCGTCCGCGAGAATGACCAGGCCGTGCTCGCGTGCAATGGCAACGATGCCCTTGAGGAGGTCGTCTGAATACAGCGCGCCCGTCGGGTTGTTGGGGTTGATGACCGCGATGGCCTTGGTCTTTGGCGTGATCCTGGCGCGGATATCATCCAGATTGGGCATCCAGCCATTGCTTTCATCACACCGGTAATGCACCGGCGTGCCGCCCGAGAGGCTGGTGGAAGCCGTCCACAGCGGGTAGTCTGGCGCCGGCAGCAGCAGCTCGTCGCCGTCGTCGAGCAATGCGTTGGTGGCCATCGAGATCAGTTCGCTCGCGCCGTTACCGAGGTAAATGTCGTCCAGCGTCACGCCCTTGATGCCCTGCTTCTGGGTTTCGTGCATCACGGCCTTGCGCGCCGCGAAAATGCCCTTGCTGTCCGAATAACCGGCCGAGGCAGGCAGGTTGCGGATCATGTCCTGCTGGACTTCTTCGGGCGCATCAAAACCAAACACCGCCAGATTACCAATATTGAGCTTGATGAGCTTTTGGCCTTCTTCTTCCATCTGCTTGGCGGCATCCATGATCGGACCGCGGATGTCATAAAGGACATTGGCCAGCTTGGCAGATTTGGTGATCGGTTTCATGCGGTTTTATCGGTATGTGGGCAAGGCCTCGAGGCCCACCATGCTGGCAACGGGGAAGAAGCGTCAGCACTGCGGCGGGAAATTCGGGCGGAATCTATAATTTGACCACATAAAAGAGGGTTTTCGCCTCTAAAACCCGTCAAACCGCCCCGTGCATCGGCGCCCTCCGCACCATCGAAACGCCCAAATAATCCCGTATGAAACTTCAGCCAGACCGTCTCGATGTTCAGTCCATCCTTGGCTACGGTCCAGGCTGGGTCGGCCTGGGAAGCAATGGTGTCGCGGAGAAAATCGAACACAGCATCGTGATTGGCTCAAGGGGCGAGAAGTTTGACTGGAACTGCACGCGTTTTGAGCAACTCACGGCAGAGCATTTCACCCTGCTTTCCGCGACGCAGCCTGAACTCGTGATTTTTGGCAGCGGCTCCCGGTTGCGCTTTCCGCCTCCGGCCTTCCTGCGCACGCTGATGGAGCGCCGCATCGGCATTGAGACCATGGACACATTGGCGGCATGCCGCACCTACAACATCCTCGCGGGAGAAGGCCGGCAGGTAATTGCTGCCCTGCTGATTGAAACAGAAGGAACAGAAGGCTGAAATGCCCTCTCTTTCAGGGTAAAATCTAGGGTTGCACTTGGCACCACATCCAGGACTCACGTCCCGGGCCGGTTGCCAAAAGGCGCGGCTAATTACAACTACTTTCGTCAGGGTCTACTCAGTATGGCAGTCGTCGTCAATAAACCACTCCCCGAATTTGAAGCGATCGCCACAAGCGGCATCAAGGTTTCCAACACATCCCACCTCGGCAAAGTCGTTGTGCTGTACTTCTATCCCAAGGACAACACACCGGGTTGCACCACGGAAGCCATGCAGTTCCGTGACCGCTATAAGGACTTCGTCAAGGCCGGCGCAACCGTGTTCGGCGTGTCCCGCGACAATATGAAGTCCCACGACGAGTTCAAGTCCAAGCTTGAACTCCCGTTCGAACTGATTGCGGACACCGAAGAAAAAATGTGCCACATGTTCGGTGTGGTCAAAAACAAGATCATGTACGGCAAGAAGGTCAAGGGCATCGAGCGCAGTACCTTCCTGGTGGGCGCCGACGGTCAGCTGAAAGAAGAGTGGCGCGGCCTGAAGGTGCCCGGCCACGTGGACGACGTGCTCAAGGCCGTCAAGGCGCTCAAAAAGGCTGCCTGAAACAGCCCTGACGCCAGTTAGCAACAAAGAATTGCAAAGGATTGCCCTGTCACGCGAGTTGTGCATAATGAACTCATGCTGTTGACCTTCGCAACTGCGCCAAAAGAACAAGCCGCCCTGGTTTCAAGGCGGCTTTTTCGCTTCTGGAACCCTTCTTTTTTAGAGAGTTTTAAGCACTATGCCCCTGCCCCCTGCCCCGACCAAACGTGCCGCCCTGCTCTCCCCCGACGCGCTTGACGCGCCCGCTCGCTCGCCCTCCAAAGCACGCAAGACGGAAAGTGCCGAATCCGCCCAGAAACCCCCGGTGATGGACCTGTTTGACAGCCGCGCAGCAGGGGATGGCAGCCAGCATCCGTCAGCGTTTCAAGGAAAAGAGCCTGCCAACCCTTCAAGGACGAGCGCAAGCAGCTATAAAAAAGAGAGCATTCCACTGCCGCAGCCGGCTGCCAAGCCCAAAAAGGCCAAACGCACTGGCCCCACCAAATTGTTCGTGCTCGACACCAATGTGTTGATGCACGACCCAATGTGCCTGTTCCGGTTTGAGGAGCACGACATCTTCCTGCCCATGATCGTGCTTGAAGAGCTCGACGGCCACAAAAAGGGCATGACCGAGGTGGCGCGCAACGCCCGCCAGACCAGCCGGACGCTGGACGCGCTGGCAGGCACCCAGGGCGCTGACATTGCCAAAGGCCTGAAACTGGACACCACCGGTCACCCTGAAGCTGGTGGCTGCCTGTTTTTCCAGACCAAACCGCTGGATTACACCCTGCCCATGAGCCTGCCGCAGGGCAAGGCCGACAACCAGATCCTGGGCGTGGTCGAGGCCTTGCGCAAGGAATACGCGCCGCGCGAGGTGGTTCTGGTGTCCAAGGACATCAACATGCGCGTCAAGGCCCGCGCCCTGGGCCTGGCCACAGACGACTACCAGAACGACAAAACACTGGAAGACGGCGACCTGCTGTATTCGGGCTCGCTGGCCCTGCCGGCTGACTTCTGGACGCGCCAGAGCAAAACCGTCGAAAGCTGGCAGCAAGGCAGCCACACCTTCTACCGCATCACGGGCCCCATAGTGGGCAGCCTGCTGATCAACCAGTTTGTGTTTTTTGAGGCCCCCGGCGAACCCCCGCTGTATGCCCGCGTGACGGAAATCCGGGCGAAAACCGCCGTTCTGAAGACCCTCAAGGACTACAACCACCTCAAAAACGCCGTCTGGGGCGTCACCACACGCAACCGCGAGCAAAACTTCGCGATGAACCTGCTGATGGACCCCGAAGTGGACTTCGTCACGCTGGCTGGCACGGCAGGCACGGGCAAGACGCTGATGGCGCTGGCCAGCGGCCTCACGCAGGTGCTGGATGACCGTCGCTACACGGAAATCATCATGACGCGCGCCACCGTGAGTGTTGGCGAGGACATCGGTTTCCTGCCGGGCACCGAAGAGGAAAAAATGGGCCCCTGGATGGGCGCACTGGACGACAACCTGGAAGTGCTGGGCAAAACCGACAGCGGCTCGGGCGAATGGGGCCGAGCCGCTACCAACGAACTAATCCGCTCGCGCATCAAGGTGAAAAGCATGAATTTCATGCGCGGCCGAACCTTCCTGAACAAGTACGTCATCATCGACGAAGCGCAAAACCTGACGCCGAAGCAGATGAAAACGCTGATCACGCGGGCCGGTCCGGGCACCAAGATCATCTGCATGGGCAACCTGGCGCAGATCGACACACCGTACCTGACCGAAGGCTCATCGGGCATGACCTTTGCCGTCGACCGCTTCAAGGGCTGGCCGCACGGCGGGCACATCACGCTGGCGCGCGGTGAACGCTCGCGGCTGGCTGATTTCGCGAGCGAAGTGCTCTAGGCCCGACGGCGAAAAACGGCGCTTATCGGTGCTTACGGCGCCGAAATGAAAAAAGGCCAAGTCGCAAGACTTGGCCTTTTTTGTTCTTCAAATTCTGGTGGGCGGTGCAAGTTTCGAACTTGCGACCCCTGCAGTGTGAATGCAGTGCTCTACCCCTGAGCTAACCGCCCTATTGGTCAGCCTAAGATTATATGCTGTTTCGAACAGCTTTATGGCTTACGCCGCTAAAACACGCCAAACCGTTTTACCCTTGCTGGCCTTGTCAATATCCACCAGCAGCTTTTCATGGTCGGCGATCTCCTGGTCGTTGGCGGCCAACAGCGGCAGGTCAAAGGTGCTGAGATCAATCTGGGGTACGTCACTATCGCCTTCCCGGGCGCTGTCCCCTACATCCATCACCAGCGCATTCTGGCCACGTGTCAGATTGATGTAGACGTCGGCCAGAAGTTCGGCGTCCAGCAAGGCGCCATGCAAGGTCCGGCCCGAATTATCAACCTCGAGCCGGTCGCACAAGGCGTCCAGCGAGTTGCGTTTGCCCGGGAACAGCTCCTTGGCCATCATCAGGCTGTCGGTGACCTTGGCCACACAATGCTTGATGGGCGGCCTGCCGATGAGTTCAAGCTCCTTGTTGAGGAAGCTCACATCGAAAGGCGCGTTGTGGATGATGATCTCGGCGTCCTGCAGGTATTCCAGCAGTTCGTCGGCCACGGCCGAGAACTTGGGTTTGTCTTTCAGGAACTCGTTGCTGATGCCGTGAACCTTGAGCGCGTCTTCGTGGCTGTCGCGCTCGGGGTTCAGGTAGAAGTGGCGGTTGTTGCCGGTGAGCTTGCGGGCCACCAGTTCCACACATCCGATTTCAATGATGCGGTCGCCATTTTCAGCGGAAAGACCGGTGGTTTCGGTGTCAAGAACGATTTGGCGCATGGCTGGATTATCGCTGTGCTGGGTCAGTGGATGTTTTTCCGCCGGGCCGCCCCTAGGAAAAATGCGCCCCCTCGGGGGGCAGCGCAGCACACGCAGTGGCAAGCGTGGGGGCTAATGATTCTCCTTTGCATGGTTGATGGAGTATTTGGGTATCTCCACCGTCACATCCGACTGGGCAAGGAAGGCCTGGCAACTCAGGCGCGAATTGGGCTCCAGGCCCCAGGCGCGATCCAGCAGGTCTTCTTCGCTCTCGTCGAGCTCGTTCAGCGATTTGAAGCCTTCGCGCACGATGACGTGGCAGGTCGTGCAGGCGCAACTGAGGTCGCAGGCGTGCTCGATGTTGATCTTGTTGTCGAGCAGAGCCTCGCAAATCGAGGTGCCGGCCGGCGCACTGATTTCAGCGCCCTGTGGGCAGTATTCGGGATGAGGCAGTATTTTGATGATGGGCATGGTTGTCAGTCGGTTCAGACCGCCTCGATGTTTTTTCCGGCCAGGGCTTGCTTGATGCCCCTGTTCATGCGCTGGGCGGCAAAGCCTTCGGTGCCTTTGGCCAGCGCCTGGGTGGCTGCTTCGATTGCGGCCGCATCACCGTGGGCACGCATGTCGGCAAGACCGACGATCAGGCTGTCGATCTGCGCCCGCTCATTGGGGCTCAGCAAGTCGGCATCCGCCGCCAGCGCGCTTTGCGCAGCCAGAATCATTCGATCGGCATCGACCTGGGCCTCGGCCAGTGCGCGAGCCTGCATGTCTTGCTGGGCGGTCGAGAAGCTGTCTTGCAGCATGCGCGCAATATCGTCGTCCGACAGGCCATAGGAGGGCTTCACGTCGATGCGCGCCTCGACACCGCTGACCTGCTCTTTCGCATTCACGCTAAGCAGGCCGTCGGCATCGACGGTAAACGTCACGCGGATACGGGCAGCGCCCGCCACCATGGGCGGAATGCCGCGCAGCTCGAAACGGGCAAGACTGCGGCAGTCGGCCACCAGGTCGCGTTCGCCCTGCACCACATGCAGCGCCAGCGCGGTCTGGCCGTCCTGGTAGGTGGTGAAGTCCTGCGCCATCGCCGTGGGGATGGTCTGGTTGCGCGGCACGATGCGCTCAACCAGCCCGCCCATGGTCTCTATGCCCAGCGACAGCGGGATCACGTCGAGCAGCAGCAGGTCGGCGCCAGTGTTGTTGCCAGCGAGCTGGTTGGCGGAAATGGCCGCACCCAGCGCCACCACTTCATCGGGGTTGAGATTAACCAGCGGCTCGCGCCCGAAGAAACTGGCAACCGCCTTGCGCACCTGCGGCATGCGTGTGGAGCCACCTACCAGCACTGCGCCCTGAATATCTTCCTTCGCCAGCTTGGCATCGCGCAGTGCCTTGCGAACGGCCGCCAGGGTACGCTGGGTCAGGTGGGCGGTAGCGGTTTCAAAATCTTCCGCCTTCATTTCGAAGTTGACGAGGGCTTTGGCCAGTTGCACCGAAAAAGGCACAGGGTTGGCAGCTGAAAGCGCCTCCTTGCAATTGCGCGCAGTGCGCTGCAGTGCCGCCTTGTCAGACGGAGTGAGCGCATCCGCTGCAAGGCCCGCCTTGGCCAGCACCCAGTCGACCAGCKCGCGATCGTAATCGTCGCCACCAAGCGCGGAATCGCCGCCCGTGGCCACCACCTCGAAGACGCCTTGGGTCAAACGCAGTATGGAAATATCGAAAGTGCCACCGCCAAGGTCATAGACGGCGTAAACGCCTTCACTGGCGTTGTCCAGCCCATAGGCAATGGCAGCGGCCGTGGGCTCATTAAGCAGGCGCAATACATTGAGGCCAGCCAGTTGCGCAGCGTCTTTGGTGGCCTGACGCTGGGCGTCGTCAAAGTAGGCCGGCACCGTGATTACGGCGCCATAAATATCGTCATTAAAAGTGTCTTCGGCGCGGTAACGCAGCGTGGCCAGAATCTCCGCGCTGATCTCGACCGGGCTTTTCTCGCCGGCGACAGTCTGCAGCGTGACCATGCCCGGCTTGTCGTTCAACTCGTATGGCAACTGAGCGCGGCTGCCGATGTCGTCAATGCCGCGGCCCATCAGACGCTTGACAGAAGAGATGGTGTTGCGCGGATCTTCCACCTGCGCGGCCAGGGCTTCATAGCCGATTTGGCGCTTGTCGTCCTCAAGGTAGCGCACCACGCTGGGCAGCAGCACCCGCCCCTGCTCATCGGGCAGGCATTCAGACACACCACTGCGCACGCTGGCGACCAGCGAATGTGTGGTGCCCAAGTCAATCCCCACCGCGACGCGTCGCTGGTGCGGGTCGGGCGTCTGGCCGGGTTCGGAAATTTGCAGGAGTGCCATGCGCGGTTGTCGTACTTTTTCTGTAATGCTTTATTGTCCCAGCTGGTCGATGCGTGCATCAACCTCACTGGCAAAGCGCTCAATAAACATAAGGCTTCTGACCTGCTGGGCTGCGGCAGGAAAGTCCTTGTCCACGTCCAGCAGTTGCTCTATTTTTGATAGCTGCTTGCGCTCGTCAGCTGTGGCTTGGGAGGCTATTTCTTCAAAATCTTCAGTTGTTTCGGCATCGT
This sequence comes from Polaromonas sp. P1_F1, assembly GCF_056405795.1. Classification (NCBI taxonomy): domain Bacteria; kingdom Pseudomonadati; phylum Pseudomonadota; class Betaproteobacteria; order Burkholderiales; family Comamonadaceae; genus Polaromonas; species Polaromonas sp. P1_F1. The sequence goes on along the minus strand of NZ_JBFUBJ010000002.1, from coordinate 332,512 downwards.
CGAGCGCTTCGCGCCACTGCATCTGCTGCATCAGGAAGTCGTGCGGCATGGCGGTGTTGTTTTCGGCGTTAATGGGCGCACCGTTCAGCTCACACAAATAGCTCGCCCTCTTGAGCGGGTCTTTCAGCCGCTGGTAGGCCTCGTTGATGCGCACCGACCACTGCATGGCCACACGCTGGGCGGCCGTACCCTGAGCCGCGAATTTGTCAGGATGCGCTTCGCGCTGCAAATCCTTCCAGCGCGCGTCAAGCGTCGCGCGATCCTGCGCGAAGCGCTGGGGAACACCGAAAAGCTCGAAGTCGTTGGATTGGAGATTCATGCCGAGAAAAAGCCGCCAGCACAATCAGTGGAGGCGGCTTCAGTAAGGGTGCAGCACGCGATCGACCGCTCGCCCGTCAAACCCGGAAACTTTCGCCACAGCCGCAACGATCACGCTCGTTGGGGTTGATGAACTTGAAGCCTTCGTTCAGGCCTTCACGCACAAAGTCCAGCTTGGTGCCGTCGATGTAGGCCATGCTTTTCGGGTCGACCAGCACCTTGACGCCGTTGTCTTCAAACACGACATCTTCCGGTGCGATCTCGTCGGCATATTCCAGCTTGTAAGCCAGGCCGGAGCAGCCGGTGGTCTTCACGCCAAGGCGAACGCCCACACCCTTGCCGCGCTTGGTCATGTAGCGGGTCACGTGTCGGGCTGCAGCGTCAGTGAGGGTAACGGACATTTAAATCACTCGAAAAAAACAGGTGACGGGTGATGCGTTGATCAGTGCGTGTGCTTTTGCTTGTAATCGTTCACGGCGGCCTTGATGGCGTCTTCCGCCAGGATGGAGCAGTGAATCTTCACAGGCGGCAGCGCCAGCTCTTCAGCGATCGCGCTGTTCTTGATGCTTGCCGCTTCGTCCAGCGTCTTGCCCTTGACCCACTCGGTCACGAGCGAACTGGAAGCAATCGCGGAGCCGCAGCCGTAGGTCTTGAAACGTGCGTCCTCAATCACGCCCGTCACCGGGTTGACCTTGATTTGCAGCTTCATCACGTCGCCGCAGGCCGGTGCACCAACCATGCCGGTGCCTACCGATTCGTCGCCCTTTTCAAAGGAGCCAACGTTGCGGGGGTTTTCGTAGTGGTCTACCACTTTTTCGCTGTATGCCATTTTGTTTACCTCTTTAAGCTGTCTTGAATTGCGGGCCGGCCTTAGTGGGCGGCCCACTGGATGGTGGACAGATCCACGCCATCCTTGAACATCTCCCACAGGGGAGACAGTTCGCGCAGTTTGGCCACGTTTTCCTTGATGGTGGCGACCGCGTAGTCAATTTCTTCTTCGGTGCTCCAGCGGCCAATCGTCATGCGAAGGCTACTGTGCGCCAGTTCGTCGCTGCGGCCCAGGGCGCGCAGCACATAGCTGGGCTCCAGGCTGGCCGACGTGCAGGCCGAGCCGCTGGACACGGCCAGACCCTTGATGCCCATGATCAGCGACTCGCCTTCGACGAAGTTAAAGCTCATGTTCAGGTTGTGCGGCACGCGCTTGTCTGCATGGCCGTTGAGGAACACTTCTTCCACATCCTTGAGCCCGTTGAGCATGCGCTCATGCAGGGCCAGGATGCGCTTGTTCTCTTCATGCATCTCGGCCTTGGCGATGCGGTAGGCCTCGCCCATGCCGACGCACTGGTGCGTGGGCAAGGTGCCCGAACGCATGCCGCGCTCATGGCCGCCACCGTGCATTTGTGCTTCAAGGCGAACGCGTGGCTTGCGGCGCACATACAAGGCGCCAATGCCCTTGGGGCCATAGGTCTTGTGCGAGGTCAGGCTCATCAGGTCGACCGGCAAGGTCGCCAGGTCGATATCAACACGGCCGGTAGCTTGCGCGGCATCGACATGGAAGATGATGCCTTTTTCACGGCACAGCGCACCAATGGCCGGGATGTCCTGAATTACGCCGATTTCGTTGTTGACGAACATGACGCTAACCAGAATCGTGTCGGGGCGGATAGCGGCCTTGAACGCCTCCAGGTCGAGCAGGCCGTCGGCTTGCACGTCCATGTAAGTCACTTCAAAACCCTGGCGTTCCAGTTCGCGGCAGGTGTCCAGCACGGCCTTGTGCTCGGTCTTGACCGTGATGATGTGCTTGCCCTTGGTCTTGTAGAAATGGGCCGCACCCTTCAGAGCCAAATTGTTGGACTCGGTTGCGCCACTGGTCCAGACGATTTCGCGCGGGTCGGCGCCAATCAGGTCGGCGATCTGCTCACGCGCTTTCTCGACGGCGGCTTCTGCTTCCCAGCCCCAGGCATGGCTGCGCGAAGCGGGGTTGCCGAAATGCTCGCGCAACCAGGGAATCATGGCGTCCACTACCCGCGGGTCGCAGGGATTCGTGGCGCTGTAGTCCATGTAGATGGGAAAGTGAGGGGTGTCCATGTGGCTAGCTCTTTAAATTCACAGGCTGGCTGGCAGCGCGATCAATGAAGTCAATGCAATCGGGTCACAAAGGGATGAAGCCGGGCAGACGCCCGGCATCGCTCCATCAGGATTTGGAAAATGCATTGCCCAGTGCGAAGACCGAGTTCGGCGCATTCACGCGGATCGGCTTGACAACCGGCGCTGTGAAAATGGCTTTTTTGACCTGCGGGGTATTCTCGATCACCACGCCCTTGGCGAGCTGGTCTTCCACCAGTTTTTGCAGGGTCACGGAGTCCAGGAACTCCACCATGCGGCTGTTCAGTGAAGCCCACAGCTCGTGCGTCATGCAGCGGCCGCCTTCGCCCAGGCAGTTTTCCTTGCCGCCACACTGGGTGGCGTCGATCGGCTCGTCCACCGACACGATGATGTCAGCCACGGTGATCTCGGAAGCCTTGCGGCCCAGCGTATAACCGCCGCCGGGGCCACGGGTGGATTCCACCAGTTCGTGACGGCGCAGTTTGCCGAACAGCTGTTCGAGGTAGGAAAGGGAAATCTGCTGGCGCTGGCTGATAGCGGCCAACGTGACCGGGCCGTTGTTCTGACGCAATCCCAAATCAATCATCGCGGTGACCGCAAAGCGGCCTTTGGTCGTGAGGCGCATAACAAGCTCCTTTAAATGGCTTGACTGTCGTTTTCACCCTGAAAGCTTGTGGCTTACAGGGAACTCTTCCTCCAGCCGCCCAGGTCAGTCAACCGGTATCGCGGGGGCTTTTGTTGTTCTGGTATTGTTCTTGACTGTTTTCGTCAAGTATAACACAAGCAGGGTTTTTCCCGCTGAGACGGCCCCAAACATGGGGACTAACCCGTAGGCAGAGCCATTTAATGCACCGTTTCGGTGCATTAAATGAACCCAGGGGGCTGGTGGATCTAGGCGCGGGCTTGGCCTGCAGAGGTCAGCGGCACGACATTATCGGTGCCAGGCGCACCAAAAGCCTGTTCCTTGAGGATGTGCAGCTGGTCCCGGACCCGGGCGGCCTTTTCGAATTCGAGGTTCTTGGCGTGTTCGATCATCTGCTTTTCCAGGCGCTTGATTTCGCGGGCAATATCCTTCTCGCTCATGTCTTCCACCAACGCCTTCTGCATCTCGATTTTTTCGGCTTCCTTGCCGGATTTCTCGCTGTAGACGCCGTCGATCAAATCGCGGATGCGTTTGACCACGCTGCGCGGCGTGATGCCGTGCTCCAGGTTGAAGGCAATCTGCTTGTTGCGCCGCCGTTCGGTCTCGTCCATGGCTTTTTTCATGGAGTCCGTGATGCGGTCTGCATACAAAATCGCACGGCCGTTCAGGTTGCGGGCCGCCCGGCCAATGGTCTGGATCAGGCTGCGCTCTGCACGGAGGAAACCCTCTTTGTCGGCGTCCAGGATGGCCACCAGCGACACCTCAGGAATGTCCAGCCCTTCGCGCAGCAAATTGATACCCACCAGTACGTCAAAGGCCCCCAGCCGCAGGTCGCGCAGGATTTCCACGCGCTCGACCGTGTCCACGTCGCTGTGCAGATAACGCACCTTCACGCCGTTGTCGCTCAGGTAATCCGTCAGCTGCTCGGCCATGCGCTTGGTCAGCGTGGTGATCAACACCCGCTCATTCTTTTCGACCCGGATGCGGATTTCCTGCAGCACGTCGTCGACCTGATGGGTAGCCGGCCTCACTTCCACCTGCGGATCCACCAGTCCGGTGGGCCTGACCACCTGCTCCACCACCTTGCCGGCGTGCTCTTTCTCATAATTTGCCGGTGTGGCCGAGACAAAAACGGCCTGGCGCATCTTGGCTTCAAACTCTTCGAACTTGAGCGGCCGGTTGTCCAGCGCGCTCGGCAGGCGAAAACCGTATTCCACCAGCGTGGTTTTGCGTGCGCGGTCGCCGTTGTACATGGCGTTGAGCTGACCGATCATGACGTGGCTCTCGTCGAGAAACATCACGGCATCCTTGGGCAGGTAATCGCACAGCGTCGAAGGGGGCGAACCCGGCGGGGAGCCGCTCAGGTGACGGGTGTAGTTCTCGATTCCCTTGCAGTGGCCGATTTCACTGAGCATCTCCAGGTCAAACCGGGTGCGCTGCTCAATGCGCTGGGCTTCCACCAGCTTGCCGTCCGCGACGAACTGGGCCACCCGCTCGGACAGCTCCAGCTTGATGGTTTCCACGGCGGTCATGACCTTGTCGCGTGGCGTGACGTAGTGGCTTTTGGGATAGACCACAAAACGCGGGATTTTCTGGCGTATGCGGCCTGTCAGTGGATCAAACAACTGCAGCGACTCGATCTCGTCGTCGAAAAGCTCGATGCGTATGGCCAGCTCGGAATGCTCGGCCGGGAAAATGTCGATCACGTCCCCGCGCACCCGGAACGTGCCGCGCGCGAAGTCCTGCTCGTTGCGCGTGTACTGCATGCGGATCAGCCTGGCGATCACGTCGCGCTGGCCCATCTTGTCGCCGATGCGCGCAATGAACCGCATTTGTGTGTAGTCCTCAGGCGCACCTATGCCGTAAATCGCGCTGACCGTGCCGACGATGATGGTGTCGCGCCGCTCCAGCACGCTCTTGGTGGCCGACAGGCGCATCTGCTCGATGTGTTCGTTGATGGCCGAGTCCTTCTCAATGAAAAGGTCGCGCTGCGGCACATAGGCTTCAGGCTGGTAGTAGTCGTAGTAGCTGACGAAATACTCGACCGCGTTTTTCGGGAAAAACTCGCGGAACTCGCTGTAAAGCTGCGCGGCCAGCGTCTTGTTGGGCGCAAACACGATGGCCGGCCGACCCAGGCGGGCAATCACATTGGCCATGGTGAAGGTCTTGCCGGAGCCGGTCACGCCCAACAGGGTCTGGAACACCTCGCCGTCGTTGATGCCCTCGACCAGTTGGTCAATTGCCGTGGGCTGGTCGCCCGCAGGTGGATAGGGCTGGAACAGCTCGAACGGCGAATCCGGGAAACGCACGAACTGGCCCGCAGCGGGGTCGGTGTTGACTGAATCAGTTATGACTTCCATAGCTTCTGGCATAAAACCTCGATCAAGCCCCGTTAAAATTCAGGGCAACCAAACAGAATACGACATTCGGCCGAAAATGGAAATTGCAATCCCTATTCGCCTTGTAGTTGCCCCGCTATCGCTTTTTGACACCTCTTGTAGCCTTTTTTCCGGTCAGCTTGTGACCTAAATCCGTGACCTGAACCCCCTATCGTCGCTTTCGCCTTCTTTTTACTTCTCTGAGGATATTTCATGTCTTTGTTTACCGCTGTCGAAATGGCCCCGCGTGACCCCATCCTGGGCCTGAACGAGCAGTTCAACGCCGACGCTAACCCTGCCAAGGTCAACCTGGGCGTAGGCGTGTACTACGACGACAACGGCAAACTCCCCCTGCTGCAATGCGTTCAGGCGGCAGAAAAACTCATGATGGAATCTCCCAAGGCACGCGGCTACCTGCCCATTGATGGCATCGCCGCCTACGACGCTGCCGTCAAGGGTCTGGTTTTCGGCGTCGACAGCGAGCCCGTCAAAAGCGGCCGAGTGGCCACTGCACAGGGCATTGGCGGCACGGGCGGCCTGAAGATCGGCGCCGACTTCCTGAAAAAGCTCAGCCCCAATGCCAAAGTCCTGATTTCCGACCCAAGCTGGGAAAACCACCGCGCGCTTTTCAGCCAGGCCGGGTTCGTGGTTGAAAGCTATCCTTACTACGATGCAGCCAAGCGCGGCGTCAACTTCGAGGGCATGCTCGCCGCCCTCAATGCAGCCGCCGAAGGCACCATCGTCGTGCTGCACGCGTGCTGCCACAACCCGACCGGTTACGACATCACCGCAGCCCAGTGGGACCAGGTGATTGCCGCCGTCAAGGCGCGCAAGCTCACACCTTTCCTTGACATGGCCTACCAGGGCTTTGGCCACGGCATCGCGGAAGACGGCGCCGTCATCGGTAAATTTGTGGCGGCCGGCCTGAGCTTTTTCGTGTCAACGTCCTTTTCCAAGAGCTTCAGCCTCTACGGCGAACGCGTGGGCGCCCTGTCGGTGCTGTGTGAGTCCAAAGACGAAGCCGACCGCGTGCTGTCGCAGCTCAAGCTGGTCATTCGCACCAATTACAGCAACCCGCAGATCCACGGCGGCATGGTGGTGGCCACGGTGCTCAATACCCCCGCGCTGCGCACCCAGTGGGAGCAGGAACTGGCGGAAATGCGTGTGCGCATCAAGGCCATGCGCCAAAAGCTCGTGGACGGCCTGAAGGCCGCCGGCGTCAAGCAGGACATGAGCTTCATTACCGCACAAATCGGCATGTTCAGCTACTCGGGCCTCAGCAAGGACCAGATGGTGCGCCTGCGCAATGAATTCGGCGTTTACGGCACCGACACCGGCCGCATGTGCGTAGCCGCCCTGAACAGCAAGAACATCGACTACGTCTGCGCGTCGATTGCCAAGGTCGTCTGAGGCTGTACTCCCGGATGAATTCATCCGGGACGCGCTGAAAAACCGCCACAACCGGTTCATTCTGGAACACCTGCCTGCGCTGGGATTGCCCGACGCATGGCTGGTGGCGGGATGCCTCTTCCAGACAATCTGGAACCTGCACTCGGGGCAATCGCCCGAAGCCCACATCAAAGACTACGACCTGTTTTACTTTGACCCTGCCGACCTTTCAGGCGCGGGCGAAGCAGCCGTCAATGAACGTGTCGGCGCCTGCTTTGCGGGCCGGGGCATTGTGGTGGAAGCAAAAAACCAGGCCAGGGTCCATACCTGGTATGAGGAGTATTTCGGTTTCCCCTACCCCGCCCTGCAAAGCTCCCGTGATGGTATTGACCGGTTTCTGGTGAGCTGTACGTGTGTCGGCTTAAGGGCAAATACTGCGGAGCGGACGGATGTAGAGCTTTATGCGCCCAACGGCCTGGCGCAGTTGTACGAGGGCAAGCTCAGCCCCAACCCGCTGTGCAACCACCTGCCGCTGTTCGAGAAAAAGGCGAAGGCTTATCAGGATCGCTGGAGCTGGCTGCAGGTTATCCATCCGGAAGTGGCCTGACCGGCCCCCAGCACGGCAGTGGCAAAAGCCAGGCTCCTCAAAGAAAATAGGTTACAGCCCATAACTGACGGGCGCAAGCAGCTATCAATTCAATAGCGCCTCAAGCTACCTGACACTCCGCTCCAACAGATTCATCCCCAAACAACCGACCGCATGGAAATGGAGCCGGCCTGAAAGCTGGTGTTGAAAAACCGCATCGGCTCCTTCGCATCAACCGCGCCTGCGGTGTACAGCAGCGGAAGGTAGTGCTCATGGGTGGGGTGCGCCATCTTCGCCACCTGGCCCAGCTTCTGGAAGTTCTGCAATGCGTCCAGATTGCCCTGCTGCAGATAGCCACCAATCGTCTGGTCGAACTCCAGCGCCCAGTCGTAGGCCTGGTTACCCGCGGCCCCCCGCTGCATCTGGCGCAGGTTGTGCACGATATTGCCGCTGGCCACGATCAGCACGCCGCGGTCCCGCAACGCCTTCAACTGCCTTGCCAGCGCATAGTGCTCCTCGGGCGCCCGGCTGTAATCCATGCTGAGCTGGATGACCGGGATGTCCGCATCCGGAAACATGGGCTTGAGCACCGACCAGGCACCGTGGTCCAGTCCCCATTCACCTTCGTCCAGGCCGAGCGGCGCCGACGCGCGCTGCCTGACCAATTGGCTGATCACCTGCGCCGCCGCGGTGTCGCCGGGCGCGGGGTATTGCTGGTCGAAGAGCTCCTGCGGAAAGCCGCCAAAGTCGTGGATGGTTTTGGGCTTGTCCATGGCCGTCAGCCACCAGCCTTCGGTCAACCAATGGGCGGAAATGCACAGAATCAGCTGCGGCCTGGGGAATTTCGACCCAAATTCGGCGCCCAGCGCCTGCCAGCTGCGCCGGTACTCGTTGTCGCCGATGGCGTTCATCGGGCTGCCGTGGCCCACAAAAAGGACCGGCATATGGTCTGATTTCTTCAAGGAGGCCAGTTGCTCCAGCGAGGAGGCGTCAATCGGGGGAAGCATGTTGTTTTTCCTGTTGAAGGGCTGCAGCTTCAGGGCGGGCAAAAACCACCGGCTACAGGCAGAATGGTAAGTGTTCTTTCAATTCCGCAGGTGGTGGCGGTTTCTCGGTCCGCAAGCCAAGCTGGCACCATCGTGGTGCTTTTGGCGTCAACAGTGTGAAAACCGCCCGGTATTGGTGGTTATCCTCAAATCAGTGCGGCAACCCCCTGTTATATTGCACTGCAACATATTACGATTTACCGAAGTAACCCTAAACCCAAGGTTGACCCCGATGCTGTACCAAGTCTATGAAGCCCAACGCACCTTGATGGAGCCTTTTGTCGACTTTGCGCAAGCCGCTGCAAAGCTCTACGGCAATCCCCTGTCGCCCATGGGCCAAAACCCGTTTGCCCAACGCGTCGCTGCCGGATACAGCCTGATTTACCGGCTGGGCAAAGACTACGAAAAACCAGCTTTTGACATCCGGACGGTGGACGTCAACGGCACCGAGGTCAGCATCCACGAACGCGTGGAAATCGACAAGCCCTTTTGCGAGCTGCGCCGCTTCAAGCGCTTCACCGACGATCCCGCCACACTGACAGGCCTGAAGGGCGAGCCCGCCGTGCTGATCGTGGCGCCGCTGTCAGGCCACTATGCCACCTTGCTCCGGGACACCGTCAAGACCATGCTCAAAGACCACAAGGTCTACATCACCGACTGGAAAAATGCGCGCACCGTGCCGCTTTCCGAAGGTTCATTCAACCTGGACGACTACGTCAACTACGTCCAGGAGTTCATTCGCCACCTCCAGGGTATTTACGGCAATTGCCACGTCATCAGCGTCTGCCAGCCCACTGTGCCGGTGCTCGCTGCCGTGTCGCTGATGGCCTCCCGAGGCGAAACGACGCCCTTGAGCATGACCATGATGGGCGGCCCGATCGATGCCCGAAAATCGCCCACGGCAGTGAACAACCTGGCCATGAACAAGAGCTACGAGTGGTTTGAAAACAATGTGATTTACCGCGTGCCCAGCAACTTCCCGGGCGCAGGCCGTCGTGTGTACCCCGGCTTTTTGCAGCACACCGGCTTCGTCGCGATGAACCCGGACCGCCACGCCAGCAGCCACTACGACTACTTCAAGGATTTGCTCAAGGGCGACGACGCCAGCGCCGAGGCGCACCGCAAGTTCTACGACGAATACAACGCCGTGCTCGACATGGATGCCGACTACTACCTCGACACCATCAAGACGGTGTTCCAGGAGTTCAAGCTGGTCAACGGCACCTGGGACGTCAAGGGTGTGGACGGCCAAATGGAGCGTGTGCGGCCCGAAGACATCAAAACCACCGCCCATTTCACGGTAGAAGGCGAACTGGACGACATCTCCGGTTCTGGCCAGACCGAGGCGGCACACGGTCTTTGCCACAACATCCCCAAGGCGCTGCAAAAGCACCTGGAAGTCAAGGGTGCGGGCCACTACGGGATTTTCAGCGGCCGCCGCTGGCGCGAGATCGTCTACCCGCAAGTCAAGGCCTTTATTCTTGAGAACAATCGGGCCCCAGCCCAATCCAAGCGCGCGCCAGCAGCTACCAAAACGATAGCAAAGCCAGTGCGCACCGCAGCAGCAAAGCCTGCCGCCAAAGCCGCCCCGAAGGCCGCAGCAAAGCCGGCGGCAAAAAAAGCAGCACGCAGCAAGAAGGCTTGAGGGCGGCGGCAAGGCCGGGTCGAGCGCAGACAGAGCGGGGGCCATGACTGGTAGGACAATAGGCGGGTGATCTCCCCCCCCGACTCCAGCCTTTTCGAGCGCATCAACGCCGCCCTGCCCCAAACCCAGTGCACCCGCTGCGGCTATCCTGACTGCGCGGCGTATGCCACGGCCATTGCAACAGGCCAGGCCCCCATCAATCAATGTCCGCCAGGCGGCGCTGAAGGCGTGCAGCGGCTGTCGGCCATCACCGGTCAGCCCGTTCAGCCGCTCAATCCCTCCAACGGCACAGAAGGCCCGCGTGCTGTCGCCTTCATCGATGAAGACTGGTGCATAGGCTGCACCTTGTGCATCAAGGCCTGCCCGACCGACGCCATCATGGGCAGCAACAAGATGATGCACACCGTCATCGAGCCCTGGTGCACGGGCTGCGAGCTGTGCATCCCGGTCTGCCCTGTTGACTGCATCAGCCTGGAAAACGTCACGGGCGAGCGCACAGGCTGGACGGCATGGTCCCCGCAAGAGGCCGACACCGCCAGGGCCCGTTATGAATTCCATCAGGCCCGGTACAGGAACAGCACAAGCCCGAAGGAGATGGGCGCAGGCAAAGTGACAGACCCGCCACAGGCCCCGCTACCCGCCTCGGCTGCACGCCCCGGAGACGACCCCGCCGTGACAGACCGCAAGCGCATGGTGATTGAAGCCGCCCTGGCCCGCGCCCGCACACAGCGAGAGAGCGGCAAGAAGGACTGAGCAGCTCAACCCAAGGCGGCAAACGCCTTGATCACTTCGGGCGGCGCCTGGACCATTTCAATCAGCACGCCTTCACCCGAAACAGGAAACTCGTCGTTAGCCTTGGGGTGCAGGAAACAGATGTCAAAACCCGCGGCGCCCTTGCGAATGCCGCCGGGCGCAAAGCGCACGCCCTTGGCTGTCAGCCATTCCACAGCCCTGGGCAGGTCGTCTATCCACAGGCCCACATGGTTGAGCGGCGTGGTGTGCACCGCAGGCTTCCTGTCCACATCCAGCGGCTGCATCAGGTCGACCTCAACCTTGAACGGGCCGCTGCCGATTGCGCAGATGTCTTCATCGACGTTTTCACGTTCGCTGACGAAGTTGCCAGTGACCTCCAGGCCCAGCATGTCGACCCACAGCGTGCGCAGCCGGTCTTTGCTGGTGGCGCCAATGGCGATCTGCTGGATGCCCAGCACCTTGAAAGGGCGTCCGGTGCTCATGCCTGAAATTCCACAATCGGTTGGTCCACGCTCAGCGATTCACCCTTGGCTGCCAACACCTTTCCCACCACGCCGTCAGCGACAGCGAACAGCACGTTCTCCATCTTCATCGCTTCAATCACGGCCACGCGCTCCCCAGCCTGCACTTTCTGGCCCACCTGCACGGCAACGTCCACCAGCAAGCCCGGCATGGGCGACAGCACATAGCGGCTCATGTCCGGGGGCGCCTTGTAGGGCATGAGCGCATGCAGTTGCGCCGCACGCGGCGACAGTACCAGGGCATCAAGCCGTGTGCCGTTGTGTGCGATGCGGATGGCCAGCGGGTTGCGCCCGACACCGCGTTCGACCTGTGCAGCGAACGGCTGGCCGTTCACGGTGCCGCGTATGCGCGCACCGCCCAAATGCCAGTTGCTACAAATTTCATAGCTGCTTGCGCCCGTATCTACTGTTCCGGAGCCTGATTGCGCTTGATAATTTCGCACAGTGACAGGGTGTTGCGTGTTCTGTCCCGCAGCGTCCAGGCCGACTACCACGAACTCCTCCCCTACCGTCACGCCATGGCCCGGCAACTGCCCGCTGATGCCGGCGGCACGGCCCAGCATGCGGCGATTAACGTAAGCGGCCAGCGCCAGCAGGAACGAAGGATCATCGTGCGGCACATCTTCGGCGTGAAAGCCTTTGCTGTAGTTTTCAGCAATGAAGCCGGTATTGAAGTCGCCCGCCACAAATTTCGGATGCGCCAGCAAAGCCGCCTGAAAAGGAATGTTGCTCGATATGCCGCGAATCACAAAACCATTGAGCGCCTCACGCATCTTGGCGATGGCGTCTTGACGGTCCTTGCCGTGCACGATGAGCTTGGCGATCATCGAGTCATAAAACATCGGGATTTCGCCGCCGTCCTGCACGCCGGTATCCACGCGCACGCCGTACAACTGCGAGGTGTCTGCCGCGAACATGGTTTCCTTGGGCGGCTGAAAGCGCACCAGCCGGCCCGTGGACGGAAGGAAGCTGCGGAATGGATCTTCAGCGTTGATACGGCATTCAATCGCCCAGCCATTGCGCTGCACGTCTTTCTGCGCGATCGGCAGCTTCTCGCCGGCCGCCACGCGAATCATCAACTCCACCAGGTCCAGCCCGGTAATGCATTCCGTCACCGGGTGCTCCACCTGCAGCCGGGTGTTCATCTCAAGAAAGTAAAAACTCTGGTCCTTGCCGACCACAAACTCCACCGTGCCCGCGCTCTGGTACTTCACCGCCTTGGCCAGCGCCACCGCCTGCTCACCCATGGCCTTGCGGGTCGCGTCGCTGATGAAAGGCGACGGCGCCTCTTCAATCACCTTCTGGTGGCGCCGCTGGATGGAACACTCGCGCTCATTGAGGTAAACCACATTGCCATGGCTATCGCCCAGCAGCTGGATTTCGATGTGGCGGGGTTCTTCGACAAACTTCTCGATAAAAACGCGGTCGTCGCCAAAGCTGTTGCGCGCTTCATTGCGGCAAGAGGTAAAGCCTTCAAAGGCCTCCTTGTCGTTGAACGCCACGCGCAAGCCCTTGCCACCACCGCCGGCAGAGGCCTTGATCATCACCGGGTAGCCAATGCCCTTGGCAATCTCCACGGCCTTCTCGGCAGTCTCAATCGCGTCGTTGACACCGGGAATGCAGTTGACGCCTGCGGCGCCGGCCAGCTTCTTCGATTCAATCTTGTCGCCCATGGCGGCAATCGAATAGTGCTTGGGGCCGATGAAGATGATGCCCTCTTCCTCGACACGTTTGGCAAAGCCTGCGTTTTCGCTCAGAAAGCCATAGCCAGGGTGCACTGCCTGCGCACCCGTTTGCTTGCAAGCCGCAATGATTTTGTCGGCCTGCAGATAGCTGTCACGGCTGGGCGCCGGGCCTATGTTGACGGCCTCGTCCGCCAACTCAACGTGGCGGGCGTCTTTGTCGGCGTCGGAATACACCGCAACAGTCTTGATGCCCATTTTTCGGGCGGTGAGAATGACGCGGCAAGCGATCTCGCCCCGATTCGCAATCAGTATTTTGGTAAACATCGTTTTACTTCCTGTCCTGTTTGGCAAGCAGCGCCTTGCGCTCGGCCGTAAAGTCCCACCACGGCTGTTTCGGTCCGCCGTTCATGAATTTTTTCGCTGCCATGAAGGTGTCAAGAACGCATGGGTCGTGACGCCGGCCCATGGGATCACGCAACGCCTCGTACATCTTCAACGCGTTCATGCGCTTCACATCCGACGGGGCTTGAATGCCGACGGACTGCAGATCCGCCGCCAGCGACTTCCCGATATTCGGTATGTCGGTCAATACCCTCACCTCTGCAGCATGCATTGCCTTGGCCATCACGCGGTCCCTACAGTGGAATGTTCCCGTGCTTGCGCCACGGGTTCTCAATCTTCTTGTCGCGCAGCATCACCAGCGACCGGCAGATGCGCTTGCGCGTCTCATGCGGCAGGATCACGTCGTCGATAAAGCCGCGCGCGCCAGCGACAAAAGGATTGGCAAAGCGGGCCTTGTATTCGGCCTCTTTGGCAGCCAGCTTGGCCGGGTCACCCTTGTCTTCGCGGAAGATGATTTCCACCGCGCCCTTGGCGCCCATCACGGCGATTTCGGCGTTGGGCCAGGCGAAGTTGACGTCGCCGCGCAGATGTTTGGAGCTCATCACATCATAAGCGCCACCATAAGCCTTGCGGGTGATCACGGTGATCTTGGGCACGGTGCATTCGGCATACGCATAGAGCAGCTTGGCGCCGTGCTTGATGATGCCGCCGTATTCCTGGCTGGTGCCGGGCATGAAACCGGGAACGTCGACAAAGGTAATCACCGGAATGTTGAAGGCATCGCAAAAGCGCACAAAGCGTGCAGCCTTGATGGAGCTTTTGATGTCCAGGCAACCCGCCAGCACCAAAGGCTGGTTGGCGACGATGCCGACCGACTGGCCTTCCATGCGGGCAAAGCCGATGATGATGTTTTTGGCGTACTCGGGCTGGATCTCGAAGAAGTCGCCGTCGTCCACCGTCTTGACGATGAGTTCCTTCATGTCGTAGGGCTTGTTCGGGTTCTCGGGCACCAGCGTGTCCAGGCTCAGGTCCATACGGCCAGCCGGGTCGGCGCTGGGGCGCACCGGGGCTTTTTCACGGTTGTTGAGCGGCAGGTAGTTGTAGAGGCGGCGCAGCATCAGCAGCGCCTCGACGTCGTTCTCGAATGCCAGGTCGGCCACGCCGCTACGTGTGGTGTGGGTGGTGGCGCCGCCCAGTTCTTCGGCCGTTACTTCCTCATGGGTCACGGTCTTGACGACTTCGGGCCCCGTCACAAACATGTAGGAGCTGTCCTTGACCATGAAGATGAAGTCGGTCATGGCGGGGGAATACACGGCGCCGCCGGCGCTCGGCCCCATGATCATGCTGATCTGCGGAATCACGCCACTGGCCATCACGTTGCGCTGGAACACATCGGCATAACCGCCCAATGACGCCACACCTTCCTGAATACGGGCACCGCCCGAGTCATTGAGGCCGATGACCGGCGCGCCGACCTTCATGGCCTGGTCCATCACCTTGCAGATTTTCTCGGCATGAGCTTCGCTCAGGGCGCCGCCAAACACGGTGAAGTCCTGGCTGAAGACAAACACCAGGCGGCCGTTGATCATTCCGTATCCGGTGACGACGCCGTCGCCGGGAATCTTGTTGTCCTGCATGCCGAAGTCGGTGCAGCGGTGTTCGACAAACATGTCCCACTCTTCAAACGTGCCTTCGTCGAGCAGCAGCTCCAGCCGTTCGCGCGCTGTCAGTTTGCCTTTGCCGTGCTGCGCATCGATGCGCTTTTGCCCGCCGCCCAATCGGGCCGCGGCGCGTTTCTTTTCGAGTTGTTCAAGGATTTCTTGCATGGTGTGTTCCGCAATTGTTGGACGGTGAAAATTACTTGCCTGATTCAAACAAAAGGCGCGCAGCGGCCTGGCTCATGCGGCGCGAGTCGTGCCCCACGCCCGGCACGGTGGCACGCTCCCAGGCCAGGGGTGTGCCCAGCTTCTGCGCCTGCGCCTGGGCCTGCTCGAAGAAGTGCGTGCCGCGCTCAAAGCGGTTCACGCCTTGGGCTGTGGCTTGCCTGGCCTTGGGAAGGTTGGCCTCATCGGTTTTTATGTCAGTTTCACCAAGCAGCACGATCAGCTTGCGGGCAAAAACCTGCCTGAGTTTGTCGGGGCTGATAATGCTTTCGTTAAGCGCGTAGGGAAATTTGTCTTCCATCAGGCCTGGATATCGGGGCATGGTGTAACTGCCGGCATTGGCCGCCACGGCGACTGAAACGCGGGGTGCCTCGGCCAGCAGCATAAAGCGGTGCACAAACTGCCCGCCCGCCGAGTGGCCGAACAGCAGGTAGTCGCTCGCCGCGAGGCCCTCACCAGCACGGACAAAATCGAAAAGATGCTCGACGATCTGGAAAGACCACTGGGCACGGTCACGGCTTTCAATGCCGCCCATGTTGAACAACCTGGAAGAAAACCGCGCCTCGTCAAACTCCGGGGCCAGCACGATGAGTTTATTTTTCTCCGCAAAAGGCATCCAGTTGTCGCGCATGCGCGAGCCCTGCCGTTCCGCGCCGTGGATCACCATCATTACCTTGGCATCGGGGCCGGCGCTGCGCGCCTTGTAGTAATGCACCGTGACGGGCTTGTCCGCGAAATAGCCTTTGTCGGTGAAGACAAAACTCTGCGGCTCGCCGGCGACCATGCCGCCGGCCCACGCCAGGCATGCCTGAAAAAGCAGCACGAAAAGAATGGCGATTTTCTTCATGCATTCCATCCTTTGGATGCCAGGGCCAGCAAGCTCCTGGCGGCTGTCGATGCCGCAACTTCACCGCGCGCCACTTCGGCCAGCAAGCCGGGCAGGCGCTCACGCACCTGCGGATCCTGACGGAAAGCCTGCTTGAGGCCGGCGTCTATGCGCTCCCACATCCATGACAGCGACTGCTGCTGGCGCCGGGCGRCCAGCTGGCCATTGGCAGTCCGCAGGGACTTGAACTGCATCACGGCTTTCCAGAACACGTCCACGCCTTTGTTGTGCAGGGCGCTGAGCTGGATGACTTGCGGATGCCAGTTTTTGTCGAAATTAGCGGCCTGCGCGCCGTCCATGGCGTTGTTGACCAGACCGAACAAGCGCATGGCTGACGTGATCTGCGCCTCAGCGCGCATCGCCGCGTCGGCATCGATGTCGGCCTTGTTGATGATGACGAGGTCGGCCAGTTCCATCACGCCCTTTTTGATGGCCTGCAGGTCGTCACCGGCATTGGGCAGCTGCATCAGCACAAACATGTCGGTCATGTTGGCGACGGCGGTTTCGCTCTGGCCCACGCCCACGGTTTCCACAATCACCACGTCGTACCCGGCGGCTTCGCAGACCAGCATCGCCTCGCGCGTCTTTTCGGCCACGCCGCCCAGGTTTCCGCTGGAAGGGCTGGGCCGGATATAGGCACGGTCATGCACCGAGAGCTTTTCCATGCGGGTCTTGTCGCCCAGGATGGAGCCGCCTGAGACGGAAGAAGAAGGATCGATCGTGAGCACGGCCACACGGTGGCCCTGGGTGATCAGGTACAGGCCCAGTACCTCGATGAAGGTGGACTTGCCCACGCCGGGAACGCCGCTGATGCCCAGGCGCATGGCCTTGCCGGTGTGGGGCAGCAGGGCCGTGAGTAACTCGTCTCCCTGGGCGCGGTGGTCGGCGCGGGTGGACTCCAGCAGCGTGATGGCCTTGGCGATGGCGCGGCGCTGCACCATTGGGTCCGGGCCCATGATGGCCTGGAGGAAATCGGGCGCGGCCATCACGCGACCGACTCCGTGGCTGGCCATTCGTAGTGCAAGTCGACACCCTCTTCTCCTTGCAGCACAAAGCCGTGGCGCATATAGAAGCGATTCGCATCGCTCCCTTTCAGCGCAGTCAGCCTGACGGCCAGGCTACGCTCGCGTGCCTGCCTGATCACCTGCCGCAGCACCCACGAACCTATGCCCTGACCGCTGGCGTTGCTGCGCAGATAGAGATGATCGAGCCGCAGGGCTGCATCACCCTCAGGCTTGAGCGTGAAGAAGCCCACGCGATTGCCGTCAAGCAGGATGTGTTGCATGTACGGCGGAAAAAATCCCGCGGACAAGCGCTCGCGCGAGCGCGCAAGATCGAAGCGGCCAACGCGCTCCAGGCTGGGGCGCATGGCATCGATGCGCAAAGCCAGCATCTCCTCGAAATCACCGGCGATAACCGGCTGCAAGGACAGGCGGGAACTGATATCCGTCACCGCAGACTCATTTCGCAACAGCTTTGCGAATCTGCTCCAGCACATCCTTGGCGCTGGCCGGGATCGGCGTGCCCGGGCCGTAGATGCCTTTCACGCCGGCTTCGTACAGCATGTCGTAATCCTGCCTTGGAATCACGCCGCCGACAAACACGATGATGTCGTCGGCGCCCTGCTTCTTGAGCTCGGCGATGATGGCCGGCACCAGCGTCTTGTGGCCGGCCGCCAGCGTAGAGACACCGACCGCATGCACGTCGTTCTCAATCGCCTGGCGCGCGCACTCTTCGGGTGTCTGGAACAGCGGCCCCATGTCCACGTCAAAGCCCAGGTCGGCAAACGCCGTGGCCACCACCTTGGCGCCGCGGTCGTGGCCGTCCTGGCCGAGTTTGGAGATCATCACGCGTGGACGGCGGCCCTGCTCTTCAGCAAAAGCATTGATTTCGGTCTTGAGAGTTTCCCAGCCCTCGGCCGAGTCATATGCGGCAGCGTACACACCGGTCACCTTTTGTGTATCGGCGCGGTGGCGCCCGTAGACTTTCTCGAGGGCATCGCTGACCTCACCCACCGTGGCGCGCAGACGCACGGCCTTGATGCTAAGGTCCAGCAGATTGCCGTTGTTATTTTCGGCGGCTGCCGTCAAGGCGTCCAGCGCGGCCTGCACAGCAGCGATGTCCCGCTTTGCCTTGATAGCCTTGAGCCGGGTGATCTGCCCGTCGCGCACGGCCACGTTGTCAATGTCGCGCGATTCAATCGCGTCTTCGGTCTTGAGTTTGTACTTGTTGACGCCGACGATGACGTCCTTGCCGCTGTCGATGCGCGCCTGCTTTTCAGCCGCGGCCGCCTCGATCTTGAGCTTGGCCCAGCCGCTGTCGACGGCTTTCGTCATGCCGCCCATGGCCTCGACTTCTTCAATGATGGCCCAGGCGGCGTCAGCCATGTCCTGGGTGAGCTTTTCCATCATGTAGCTGCCGGCCCAGGGATCGATGACGTGGGGAATGTGGGTTTCTTCCTGGATGATGAGCTGGGTGTTGCGAGCGATGCGGGCGCTGAACTCGGTGGGCAGGGCAATCGCTTCGTCAAACGAGTTGGTGTGCAGGCTCTGCGTGCCGCCAAAGACAGCAGCCATCGCCTCGATGGTGGTGCGCACCACGTTGTTGTAAGGGTCCTGCTCGGTCAGACTCCAGCCCGAAGTCTGGCAGTGCGTGCGCAACATCAGGCTCTTGGGGCTCTTGGCATTGAAGCCCTTCATGATGCGGCACCACAGCAGGCGGGCGGCGCGCATCTTGGCGACTTCCAGATAGAAGTTCATGCCGATGGCCCAGAAGAAACTCAGGCGCCCGGCGAATTCATCCACGTCCAGGCCCTTGCCCAGCGCGGTTTTCACATACTCTTTCCCGTCGGCCAAGGTGAAGGCCAGTTCAAGCGCCTGGTTGGCACCGGCCTCCTGCATGTGATAACCCGAGATCGAGATCGAATTGAACTTCGGCATGTTCTGCGCCGTGTATTCAATGATGTCGCCGATGATGCGGATGCTGGGCTGGGGCGGAAAGATATACGTATTGCGGACCATGAACTCCTTGAGGATGTCGTTCTGGATGGTTCCGCTCAGTTTTTCCTGGCTCACGCCCTGCTCTTCGGCCGCGACCACATACCCTGCCAGCACCGGCAGCACCGCGCCGTTCATGGTCATGGAGACGCTGACCTTGTCCAGCGGGATCTGGTCGAACAGGATTTTCATGTCCTCGACCGAATCAATCGCCACGCCGGCTTTGCCCACGTCGCCGGTCACACGCGGATGGTCGCTGTCGTAGCCGCGGTGCGTGGCCAGGTCAAACGCCACCGACACGCCCTGCCCTCCCGCGGCCAACGCCTTGCGATAGAAAGCATTCGACTCCTCAGCCGTGGAAAAGCCGGCGTACTGACGGATCGTCCATGGGCGCACCGCATACATGGTGGCCTGTGGGCCGCGGATGAAAGGCTCAAAACCCGGCAGCGTGTTGGTGTGCGGAAGGTCTTTGGTATCTTCGGCGGTGTAAAGCGGCTTGACGCTGATACCGTCTGGCGTCTGCCAGTTCAGCGCGCCCACATCGCCGCCAGGCGCCGATTTGGCAGCGGCTTTGGCCCATGCTTCGAGGCTGGCTGCAGGAAATTCAGGTTCTTTGCTGGGCTTGGACATGGGATGGGTTTACCGTAACGGGTCTTCACGCCGGGTGCTGCGATAGAAACAGCATAGGCTCAGCATGAGAGGAAGTCATGAATCCGGCCAAGTTTACATCATTTATAATTATTGATGCAAAATTCAGTTTGAAGTAAGATGCCCACTAACTCGCGTGCAGCGCTGATCGAAAGCAGCGCCCACTCGAAGCTTTCGCACATTCAAAAAATTTATACCCATGGCCGCAGTGTCCCTGACCCCTCGAGCGCTTTACGAAGAAGTGGCGGAGCTTTTGCGCCAGCGCATCTTCAACCGCGAACTGACGCCGGGCAGCTGGATTGACGAGCTCAAGCTGGCCGAGGAATACGGCATCAGCCGAACGCCGCTGCGCGAAGCCCTGAAAGTGCTGGCCACCGAAGGCCTGGTCACGATGAAGGTGCGGCGCGGCGCCTATGTAACCGAAGTGTCTGAGCGGGACCTGGCCGATGTGTATCACCTGCTTGCGCTGCTGGAGAGCGACGCGGCCGGTGTGGTGGCCACCCAGGCGACGCCTTCCCAGCTCAAGGAACTGCAGGGCCTGCATAACGAACTCGAGAAAGCCGTCGGCAACCGTGAGCGGTTCTTCGAGATCAATGAAGCCTTTCACATGCGCCTGCTGGAAATCGCCAACAACCGCTGGCGCGACCAGATGGTGGCCGACCTGCGCAAGGTCATGAAGCTCAACCGCCACAACTCGCTGCTCAAAAGTGGCCGCATTGAAGAGTCGCTTGCCGAGCATCGCGCCATCATGCAGGCGCTGTCGTCAGGCGACGCGAATGCCACCGCGCAGCGCATGCGGGAGCACTTCAGGAACGGACTGGAAGCGGCGGCCTGACAACCCCACCTTCCGGCCGACCCCTGAATGAAATCAGGCCTGCGGCAGCGCCTCCCAGTGCTGCACCACCTTGCCATGCTTGTCCACACTTTCAAGCAGGACGGGAAAACCCCAAAGGCGCGCAACATGCTTGATCACCTCCTGGACATCGTCCGTGAGCGTTCGGTCGTTGTGGCGGCTGTGGCGCAAGGTCAGGGAGCGGGTCCCGCGCACGTCCACGTCCCAGACCTGTATGTTGGGCTCGCGGTAATTCAGGTCATGCTGGCGCGACAGCGCCTCGCGTACATGCCGATAACCCGCGTCGTCATGAATGGCCGCCACTTCAAGCTCGGACTTGCTCGCATCATCCACCACTGAGAAGAGGCGGAATTCGCGTATCAGACGCGGCGAAAGGTATTGCCCGATGAAACTCTCGTCGCGGAAATGCCGCATCGCGTAGTCCAGCGTCTCCAGCCAGTTGGAGCCGGCAACGTCCGGCAGCCACTGCCGGTCTTCTTCCGTGGGAGACTCGCAAATGCGCTTGAGGTCGCTGAACATGGCAAACCCCAGCGCGTAGGGGTTGACGCCGTTGTAGCCCGGATGTGTCACCGGCGGCTGGTAAATGACATTGGTGTGGGATCGCAGGCATTCGATCATGAAGCCGTCGGTCAGCAAGCCCTCGTCGTACAGGGAATTGAGCAGTGTGTAATGCCAGAAGGTGGCCCAGCCTTCATTCATGATCTGCGTCTGGCGCTGTGGGTAAAAATACTGGCCGATCTTGCGCACGATGCGGATCACCTCGCGCTGCCAGGGTTCCAGCAGGGGCGCGTTCTTCTCGATGAAATACAGGATGTTTTCCTGCGGCTCCGGCGGAAAACGGCGATGGGTTTTTTCGGCCGGCTTGTCGGCAGACCTGGGGACTGTGCGCCACAGGTCATTGAGCTGCTGCTGCAGATAAGCCTCGCGGTCCTTGCGGCGGGCTTCTTCCTCCGCCAGCGACAGCTTCTGCGAGCGCTGGTAACGGTCCACGCCGTGGCTCATCAGGGCATGGCAGGAATCCAGCAGCTGCTCGACGGGCTCCCAGCCGTGGCGCTCTTCGCACTCGGCAATGTAGGCCCGCGCGTATACCAGGTAGTCGACGATGGCGCCGGCGTCGGTCCACATCTGGAACAGGTAGTTTCCCTTGAAGAAGGAGTTGTGCCCGTAGCAGGCATGCGCCATCACCAGCGCCTGCATGGGCATGGTGTTTTCTTCCATCAGGTAGGCGATGCAGGGGTTGGAATTGATCACGACTTCGTAAGCCAGCCCCATCTGGCCGCGCCGGTAATTTTTTTCCGTCGAGATGAACTGCTTGCCGAAGGACCAGTGCCGATAGTTCACCGGCATGCCCACCGAGGCATAGGCATCAATCATCTGCTCGGCCGTGATGACCTCGAGTTGCACCGGGTAGGTGTCCAGGCCGAAGGACTTTGCCTTTCGCGCAATCTCGCCGTGGTAGAGCTCGATCAACTCGAAGGACCAGTCGGACGGGCTGGGCAGGCAGGCATGCCGGCGCCCGGTGCCGGACAAGCCAGGCGCCGCCACTTCGGCAGGCTTTCTCTCGCTCTTTGTCATGGCTTGACGCCTTTTTTGAACAACTCCCTGAACACCGGGAAAATCTCGTCCGCGGCTGCGACCTTGCGCATCGCGAAATTACGGTTGTCCTCTTGCACCTGGGTGTACTCCTCCCAGAGGTTCTGGTCCTCTTCACCGACCTGGACATAGGCGAAATACCGCGACACCGGCAGCAGCTTGCCGACCAGCAATTCGCGGCAGCGTGCCGAATCCTGGTGCCAGTTATCGCCGTCCGAAGCCTGGGCGCCATAGATGTTCCAGTCGCCGGGAGGATAGCGCTCCTGGATGATCTGGTGCATCAAGGCCAGTGCGCTGGACACCACGGTGCCACCGGTTTCGGTGGACTGGAAGAATTCCTCTTCGGACACCTCGGTGGCCTGGGTGTGGTGGCGAATGAAGATGACGTCGGTTTTCTCGTAATGCTTCCTGAGGAACAGGTACAGCAGGATAAAAAACCGTTTGGCGATGTCCTTGCGCGTTTCGTCCATGGAGCCCGATACATCCATCAGGCAAAACATGACCGCCTTGGCACTGGGCTGCGGCACCCTGACCCGGTTGCGGTAACGCAGATCGAAGGGATCGAAAAACGGGATGGCCTTGAGGCGCCGGCGAAGCGCGTCGACTTGTGTCCTCAAGGAAAGAATCTCGTCAGGCAGGTCCGGCGCGTCGCGCAGCGCCAGCGCCAGCTGCGCCTCCAGCTCATGCACCTGCCGCCGCGTCTCCCCGCCTATGGCGATGCGCCGGCTGAGCGCGACCCGCAGCGAACGCACCACGTGCAGGTTGGTCGGCGTTCCGTCCGAGATGAAACCGGCGCGGCGGGACTTCCATTCCGGCGCATCGGGCAAAAGCTGGGTACGTATGAGATCGGGCAGCGCAAGGTCGTCAAAAAAATACTGCATGAACTCTTCGCGCGTGATGCGGAAGACAAAGTCGTCCTCACCCTCACCGTCGGGACTGGCCTCACCGCCCGACCCGCCGCCGCTGCCGCCCTGCGGCCGCGCGATGCGGTCGCCGCGTACGTATTCGCGGTTACCGGGGTGCACAGTCTCGCGCGTGCCGCCGGTATGACCAAACACCGGCTGGTAAACGTCGCGCCGCGGCAATGTGACGTCTTCGCCCTGTTCGATGTCATGGATGCTGCGGCCCGCGACAGCACGGCGCACGGCGTCGCGTATCTGCCCACGGAATCGGCGCAGGAAACGCTCGCGGTTGCCGATGGACTTGTTCTTTCCCGCCAACCGCCTGTCAATGACTTGCTGGAGCACGTTGATCTCCGGTCACATACACATGACTACACCTGACACAGGACGCGCCGCCACGGCGCGCCGCGGCCCTCAGGAACTCTTGCGTACCCGCAGGTACCAGTCGCACAGCAACCGGACCTGCCGCGTGGTATACCCCTTGGCGACCATGCGGTTGACGAAGTCTTCGTGTTTTTGCTGCTCGTCCGCGCTGGCCTTGGCATTGAACGAAATCACTGGCAGCAGGTCTTCGGTGTTCGAGAACATCTTTTTCTCGATCACGGTACGGAGTTTTTCGTAGCTGGTCCAGACCGGGTTCTTGCCCGCATTGTTGGCCCGCGCGCGCAACACGAAATTGACAATCTCGTTGCGGAAGTCTTTCGGGTTGCTGATGCCGGCAGGCTTCTCGATTTTCTCGAGCTCGGCATTGAGCGCCGAGCGGTCAAAGATTTCGCCAGTATCGGTATCACGGTATTCCTGGTCCTGGATCCAGAAGTCGGCGTAGGTCACGTACCGGTCGAAAATGTTCTGCCCGTATTCCGAATAGGACTCCAGGTAGGCCGTCTGGATTTCCTTGCCGATGAACTCGGCATAACGCATGGCCAGGATTTCCTTGATATAGGCCAGGTACTTCTGCTCGGTTTCAGGCGGGAACTGCTCGCGCTCGATCTGCTGCTCCAGCACATACATCAGGTGCACAGGGTTGGCCGCGATTTCGGTGGAGTCGAAGTTGAACACCTTGGACAAAATCTTGAAGGCAAAACGCGTCGAGATCCCATTCATTCCCTCGTCGACACCCGCATAGTCGCGGTATTCCTGGTAGCTCTTGGCTTTCGGGTCGGTGTCCTTGAGATTTTCGCCGTCATACACCTGCAGCTTGCTGAAGATGCTGGAGCTCTCGGGCTCCTTCAGGCGCGTCAGCACGGCAAACTGCGCCATCATCTTCAGGGTGCCGGGCGCGCAGATGGCGTTGTGCAGCGAGGAGTTGTGAATCAGCTTTTCATAAATCTTCACTTCCTCCGACACGCGCAGGCAATACGGAATTTTGACGATGTAAATCCGGTCCAGGAAAGCCTCGTTGTTCCTGTTGTTCTTGAACGCCTTCCACTCGCTTTCGTTGGAGTGCGCCATCACGATGCCGTCGAAGGGAATGGCGCCAAAGCCCTCCGTGCCCTTGAAGTTGCCTTCCTGAGTGGCGGTCAGCAAGGGATGCAGCACTTTGATGGGCGCCTTGAACATCTCCACAAATTCAAGCAAGCCCTGGTTGGACAGGCACAGGCCGCCGGAATAGCTGTAGGCGTCCGGATCGTCCTGGGCGTAAGTCTCCAGCTTGCGGATGTCGATCTTGCCGACCAGCGAAGAGATGTCCTGGTTGTTCTCGTCGCCAGGCTCTGTTTTGGAAATGGCGCACTGCTTCAGTATGGAAGGAAAGCGCTTGACCACACGGAACCGGCGAATATCCCCGCCGTACTCCTCGAGGCGCTTGACCGCCCACGGCGACATGACTCGCTGCAGGTAACGCGGTGCAATGCCGTACTGGGACTCGAGCAGCGGAAGGTCCTCTGCATTATTGAACAGGCTGAGCGGAGACTCATTAACAGGCGATCCCTTCAAGGCGTAAAAAGGTACTTGCTCCATCAGCTGTTTGAGCCGCTCGGCGATCGACGATTTGCCGCCACCCACAGGGCCCAGCAAATAGAGGATTTGTTTTTTCTCTTCCAGGCCCTGCGCAGCATGGCGGAAATAGGAAACCACCTGTTCGATGGGATCCTCCAGGCCGTAAAAGTCGCGGAACGCCGGGTAGATCTTGATGACCTTGTTGCCGAACAGACGCGACAGGCGCTGGTCATGCCGGGTGTCCAGCAGTTCAGGCTCACCAATGGCGGCGAGCATGCGCTCAGCCGCGGTGGCGTAGACGAGAGGACTGCGCTTGCAGGCGTCGAGGTAGTCCTCGATGGACAACTCCTCTTCTCGCGTCTGTTCATAACGCGTCAGAAAATTACGGACGACATCCATAAAGCCTCCTTTGCGCGCGGGAACCGAAGCACCCCGACTCATGATGGAAATCTGCTTCAGATTCCGCGCAATGCATCGACTGTTATCTCACACCATGCGATTGGTAGATCGCAGCATCAACGGAAAGTTCCAGGGAACAATCGTTTCCATTATTTTCCAAATGCGCGAATAGGTACAGCGTATTTTTTAACGAATGCGGGCGATATGTATGAGTGTGTGCACCTTGCCGAAACCATCGCACGTCCGTCTTCATGGTCGTTGAGTTTGCTATCTTTTTAATAGCTGAGTGCGCAGGCGATCTGGCAGCTTTGAAGGTTTTGTTGAAGAATGAAAAATCGCTGGCCGCGATTCATTTCAAAGCCGAAGCGCATTCAACAGACAAAAATCAGACACACGCGTTGCATGGACAAACAGCAGACCGCAAGCTGAAGTCACCAATGCGTGTCAGAAATTTCAAGTGCCTTCTGTCAGTATCGGCCCTGAATGTTTTTTAGTCAGCCCTTTGTCGGCGCCCGTTACAAAAAATACGCCGGGCAGTATCAATGCGGCACCCACCGCGTGGTGCCAGCCCAACGGTTCGCCCAGCACGCCCCAGGCAGCCAGCGCCGCATAGAGAGGACCCAGGTACAGCGACACTGCCACACGGCTGGCACCCAGGATTTTTTGCGCCCAGCCGTAAATCCAGTAAGCGCCCAGCCCCGGCACAATTGCGGCCACCACGATCAGCCACAGCCCGTAGCCGCTTAACGACAGGGCATCAGGCCGCGACATTTCCCAAACAGTCAAGGGAAGCAACACCAGGCTACCGCCTACGCAGATGGCCGCCAGCCTGGCCGTGGCGCCAAGCGGGCTGGGCCACTGCTTTTGCAGCAAGGCATAGGCAGCCCATGACACCGTGGCAGCCACGATCCACAGGTCTCCTGCCGAGAACTGCACGCCAGCCAGTGCGGTCCATTGGCCTTTGACCACGACGTGCACCACACCGGCGATGGCCAGCAGCACCCCCAGGCCCTGGCGCAGGCCCAGGCGCTCACCGAGCCAGATCACTGCCCCCAGACCTATCAGCACCGGCGACGCTGCATAAATAAGCGCGATATTCATCGCACCGGTGGACCGCGCCCCCTGGTAAACCCAGGCGCCGCAAATCACCATGCCCAAGGTACCGAGCACCAGATACTGCCACCACACTTTGGCGATGTGGCCGCGCTGGCGCCACAGCTCGGACCGCGTAAGCAGCAGCAGAAGCAACGCCGCCAGGCCCCAGCGCCCGAAAGCCAGCAGATAAGGGCCTATCACGCCCGGCGCCTTGCGCGCCACGATGTAGTTGACTGTCCAGAGCGCCGGTACCAACCAGAGCAAGGCCAACGCCTGGCGCGCCTGTTTTTGCGCGGAATCAGGCATCGGCCATGGCGGTGGTGTCGGCTAGCGTCGATGGCGACGAAGCCGGCATTTCGTGTGCCAGCGCCATCACGGCATGCGGCGGGAGGTCGCGCAGGCGGTGGTCGCTCCAGACCTGGCGCCAGCGCCGCGCACCGGGCAAGCCGTTGCGCAGGCCCAGCATGTGGCGCGCAATGGCGCTCTTGGGTGTGCCATGCTCAGCGGCCTCGCGCAACATGTAGTCGCACATCTGCGATTCCACAGCTTCACGGGTCGGCAGGGATTCGGTAGCGCCGAAAAAAGCGCTGTCCCAGGAAGCCAGCCACCAGGGGTTGTGATAGGCCTCACGGCCTATCATCACGCCGTCAAGCGCGGCCAAATGCCCGGTCACCTCTTCCTGCGTGTTGATGCCGCCGTTGATGCAGATGACCAGGCCCGGCAATTCCTTCTTGAGGCGGTGCACCAACTCATAACGCAGCGGCGGCACCTCGCGGTTTTCCTTGGGGGAAAGGCCCTTGAGCCAGGCGTTGCGCGCATGCACGATAAAGACCTTGCAACCGGCCTCGCTCACCGTGCCCACAAAGTCGCGCACGAATTCATAGCTTTCAGCCTTGTCGATGCCGATGCGGTGCTTCACCGTGACCGGCACATCGACCACATCGACCATGGCTTTCACGCAATCGGCCACCAGCTGCGGCTCGGCCATCAGGCAGGCGCCGAAAGCCCCGCGCTGCACGCGCTCGCTGGGGCACCCGCAGTTGAGGTTGATTTCGTCATAGCCCCATTGTTCGCCCAGCTGCGCACAGCGCGCCAGATCCGCCGGCTCGCTGCCGCCCAGCTGTAATGCCACGGGATGTTCTTCGGCGTTGAAGCGCAAGTGGCGCTCCACGTCACCGTGGATCAAGGCACCCGTGGTCACCATTTCGGTGTAGAGCAAGGCGTGGCGCGACAACAACCGGTGAAAGTGGCGGCAATGCCGGTCGGTCCAGTCCATCATCGGCGCCACGCTCAGCCGCCAGGGATGGCCCGGCAATGCGGCAGATGCGCCGGATACAGGCGCAGCGGGAAATGGAAATGGGGCTGACATAGCCCCATTTTCCCAGAAAGGACGCACCCGCAGCGGCGCAGGGTTTTGGCCCGGAGAAGCCCGCCCAAAAACCGTCAGACCTCGGCAGTTTTGAATTCGTCCATGAGTTCCATTTTGCGCTGGCTTAGCTCGTCGGCCAACGCAACCAGGTCCAGCCTGGACTTGCGGGCCTTGACGAACATTTCCTCGCGCTCCTCCTTCACATGGTGGTCGATGTATTCGCCCAGTACCGTCACACGAGCGTCATACAGGTCGTCTTCCGGATCCATGCCCGATATCTGTGCGATCAGGTCTTTGGCCGTACCGTGCTCCACTTCTGCCTCGTCGAGCAGCGCGTCGTCATTGATGGCCGCGCGCACTTGTGGATAGAAGATTTCTTCCTCAATTTGCGCGTGCACCGTCAGCTCCTGGCAGATCTTGTCGGCTACTTCGCGCTTCTCCTCGCCGGACGCATGGCTGTCGCACAACTTCTTGAAGGTGGTAAACAGTTTTTTGACGGCAATATGGTCGGCATCCAGCAGGTCTACGGCATCGTGCTTTTTCGGAGGTGCTTTGCTCATGGGGATCCTCTTTGGGGTTAATGGTCAGTCTGTTTGTGGGTTGAAATTCAATGCGGCCAGCAAAGCCAGCCGCCAAGCCAATTTAGGCCGACGCTCGCGCGAGATTTGTGGGAAACCCGGGAGCGCTTGTGTAGGAATACAGGAACCTGTCGGAGTCGGGCAAAAACCGTGGCGGCCTTGCTGCAGAGGCCCGGGAATTCGCCCAAACCGGCGTGCCGCACTCCGGCAAGCGGGTAATATGGACGGTTACACCATCCGACCAGCTCAGGCCTTGAAGTGCAGGAAAAAATGACGCCGACCATGCCGCACAATTCCACTCCACACCCTCACCTTCCGCCCGCGTATCGCATGTATCCGCTTGCCCTGCTGCTTCCGCTGGCATTGCTGGCCGCCTGCACTTCGGTACCGCTTCCGCCATGGACGCCACCCTCCACACAGACTTCTGCGCCCTCACCAGCCCCAGCGCCCGCCGCGCAACGTCCTGCGCCTGCGGCCGCTGTAGTCCAGACCTCGCCCGTGGCGCCCCCGACAGCAACGGGCGGCCAACCAGCACCTTATAGCGACGCGGTTGCCGCGCGCTTTCCAGCGCCCTCCGTTGTTTACAACACGCCTGGACTGCAAGCCGGCCGCACCACGTTCACCACGCAGGCCGAAATCCAGGCATGGCTGCGCGAACAGGCCGCCGCAGCTTCCCGCACGCCCGGGGTCAGGGCTGCCGTGCTGCCCATAGGCCGGTCACAGCGCGGTGAAACACTTGAAGCACTGGTCCTGACCCGCGCCGGTGGCACGGACCCCACGGTAATGCAGTCAGCAGGCAAGCCCACGGTGCTCCTGGTAGGCCAGCAGCATGGCGACGAGCCCGCCGGCAGCGAGGCGCTGCTGGTCATCGCCCGGGAGCTTGCACAAGGCTTGCTGCAGCCCGCGCTGGACCGCATCAATGTAGTGATTGTTCCGCGCGCCAATCCTGATGGTGCAGCGAATGAGCAACGTGCGACCACAGGCGGGCTGGACATGAACCGCGACCACATGCTGCTCAACACGCCGGAAGCCCAGGCGCTTGCCAGGCTCGCCCGTGATTACCACCCCACTGTGGTGGTCGACGCCCATGAGTACACGGTCGTGGGCCGCTTCCTGCAGAAGTTCGGCAGCGTGCAGAAGTTCGACGCGTTGTTCCAGTACGCCACCACTGCCAACCTGCCCGAGTTTTTGACCAAGGCCGCGGAGGAGTGGTACCGGCGCCCTCTGCTAACTGCCCTCAAGGGCCAAAACCTCACCACGGAGTGGTACTACACCACCTCAAGCGACCTGGCCGACAAAAAAATCTCGATGGGCGGCACCCAACCCGACACCAGCCGAAATGTTTACGGACTGAAAAACGCCATCAGCCTGCTGATCGAAACACGCGGAGTTGGCATTGGCCGCCTGCATATCCAGCGGCGCGTCCACACCCACGTGACAGCCATCACCAGTGCGCTGGCGAGCACCGCCCAGCGCGCGAACGAGCTGCAACAGCTGCGGCCCTACCTCGACAAGGAAGTCGGCGCCAAAGCCTGCAAGGAGGAAGCCGTCGTGGAGGCCGCGCCTACTTCCGCACAGTACGACTTGCTCATGCTCGACCCCGTGACAGGGGCCGACAAGACAGTGTCCGTGGACTGGGATTCTGCCCTCGCGTTGCGCAGCCTTAAAGCTCGCGCACGCCCCTGCGGCTATTGGCTGTCGGCGTCCTCCACCGTGGCCGTCGACCGGCTGCGGCTGCACGGTGTCCAGGTGCAGCGCGTTGCCGAACAGGGTTCCATGCTCGGCGACAGCTATCGGGAAACGTCCAGCACCTCGGGTGAACGCCAGGACGTGCGCGGCACCATCGCCGACGGCAAAGCCGTTCTCAAGGTCCAGGTCAGCCTGACACGCGGCGTGGTGGACGTGCCTCGCGGCAGCTACTATGTGCCTCTGAATCAACCGCTTGGCAACCTAGTGTTTGCTGCACTGGAGCCCGACACCCAGAGCAGCTACTTCGCCAACCAGCTCCTGCAGGGCCTGCAAAGCACCGTGCGTGTGATGGCTGAGCCGACCATCAAGCTTGAGGACTTGTAGCCCCCACGGTCGCTCACTTCGTGTAGCTTCCTGCCCCCCGAGGGGGCCGCTGCGCCTGCGGTCTGGCAAAGCCAGTCCCGCGGCCCCTGCTTGAAGCAGAAATTCCATACCTATCAACGGCCCTTGACGTCTGTGTCTGACAGGAAGAGGATGTGATTGCTGACCGGAAATTTACAGTTTCCGCGCCTTAATGATTCGTTGAACCAACGCAATGCATGAAAGGACTCGCCATGAAGAACTTCGAACTGACCAAAAAAATGCTCAGTATGGGTGGTGTGTTTTATCCCACCGGCTACGCGTTCATCATGTTCCCGAATCTTGAAGACGCCAGGCACGTGGCCCATGAACTGGAAATGGCCAGCAACGGCATCATGCTGCTGACACCGGAAGACATCCTCGAAGACATCGGCAAGGCGGATGGCCATTCGGACGTGAACCTGCCGCGTGTAGGCACCGAGGGCGCGACGGTCCACAAGTACGTGGACCTCGCGAGGGAAGGCCACCACGCGCTGATGATTCCGGTGCCGTCCAAGGACGCCACGGAGCGCATCATGGAAGTCGTGCGCACGGTGCCTTTTTCCTATGCACAGAAGTACCACAGCCTGGCGATCGAGGACCTGGAGTAACGCCTGTCCCGCAGGTGCCCAAGGACAATCGGGGCAGGTTGAAAGCCAGCCCGGGTTTAAGGCACACTGCGCCTCATGCCCCAGTCCAGTCACACTCCAGACCTGCCCACTACGACGCCCCGCGCCCGCCAGCTCATTGAACAGCTGCGGCTGCAGCCGCATCCGGAAGGCGGCTGGTACTGCGAAGTGTTTCGCTCCACACAACAAGTGGCGCCGCAAGACGGAAGACCGGCTCGCAATGCCCTGACCTCGATTTACTTTTTGCTTGACGCCACACAGCACTCACGCTGGCACTGCGTTCTTTCCGACGAGGTGTGGGTACATCTGGAGGGCGCACCGCTCGATCTCTGGACATGGAACGCGGCGGACAACCGCCTGCGCGGCACGGCACTGGGCCCCGTCAGCACGACAACCACCCCTCAACACATTGTGGCTGCCGGCCTGTGGCAGGCGGCCAGGCCGCGGGCGAATGCGGTAGCGGGCTACACCCTCGTGGCCTGCATGGTGGGTCCGGGCTTTGATTTTTCTGATTTCCGGATGATGGAGCCGGGCGGCAACGAAGCCCGGAAAATCGCCGCCGACCATCCACAGCTGGCGCCATTGATCTAGCGCTCAACAAGTTCAAGAACCTCGAGGATTTCCCATGATTGACCTGCACTACTGGCCCACACCCAACGGCTGGAAGATTTCCATCATGCTGGAAGAATGCGGCCTGCCTTACCAGCTGATCCCGGTGAACATCGGCAAGGGTGAGCAGTTCACGCCGGAATTTCTCGCGATCAGCCCCAACAACCGCATGCCGGCCATCGTTGATAACGCACCCGCCGGCGGCGGCACGCCTCTGGCGGTATTTGAAAGCGGCGCCATCCTCATGTACCTGGCCGAAAAGACTGGCCGCTTTCTGCCTGCCGCGACCGAACTTCGCGAGCGCTACCAGGCTATGCAGTGGCTGATGTGGCAGATGGGTGGGCTCGGTCCCATGGCGGGGCAAAACGGGCATTTTCTTTTGTATGCGCCGGACAAAATCCCCTATGCGATCGAGCGCTACAGCAAGGAAGTGGACCGCCTTTACGGCGTGCTCGATGCGCAACTGGCACGAACCGGTGCGCATGTGGCGGGTGCTGCTTACTCCATCGCCGACATGGCCATCTTTCCCTGGGTGCGTACACACAAGGCTCAGCAGGTTGACTTGCAAAAATTTCCCCATGTACAACGCTGGTACGACGCCCTGTTTGAAAGGCCTGCCGTCAAACGCGGGCTGAACCTGGGCAAGGAACTGCGCGCACCGGCGCTGACCGATGAGGCGCGCAAGGCCCTGTTTGGCCAGACAGCGCAAAGCGTACGGGACGGCGCGCACAAGGTTTCCTGACCCCCTTTTCCTTCCTCAAAAACCGGGATACCCATGATTGAATTCTTCTTCGACTGCTCCAGCCCCTGGACCTACATCGCTTTTCGCAACATCCAGCCGCTGGCAGCCGAGTTAGGGGAAGCCATTCGCTGGCGGCCGGTGCTGGTAGGAGGCATCTTCAACAGCGTCAACAAAGGCATTTATGCCGCGCGGGAAGACATGAATTCACCGAAGAACCGCTATACGCTCAAGGACGTGCAGGACAACGCACGCCAAGCGGGCCTGAAGATTGCATTTCCACCCAAGGTATTTCCGGTCAACAGTGTCAAGGCCATGCGCGGCTGCCTGTGGATTGCACAGGATGCCACGGCCGAGCCGCACTACCTTGAATTTATCGAAGCCACCTTCGCGGCGTATTTCACCTGTGAGGAAGACATTTCCCAAGACGAGGTGCTGGCCGCCATCTGCCGACAGACCGGCATCAACGCTGAGGCATTTTTGACGGGCATTGCACAACCCGATATCAAGGAGCAACTCAAGGCCAACACCGACGAAGCGATCCGGCGCGGTGCGTTCGGTTCACCCACCTTCTTTGTGGGCGACGACATGTATTTTGGCAACGACAGGCTTGCGCTTGTGCGCTCCGCCGTGTTGCGGGCCAGAGCAGGCGCCTAATGCGCTGCGGTTGACGCGCCGGCGCGCTCCAGCACATGGCGCGCCATGGACTGTGCCAGCTCCTGCTCACCGAGGAAGACCTTGCCGGCCTTCTCGTTGTCGAGCAGGCGCGCCTCGGCCTCGTTGTGGGTGCGCACCACGGTTTCGATGGCTGGATTCAGTGAACGCGCAGTGGCGACCATACGCCTGACGTCCAGCGTGTCGGGTGTCGCAATCACGAGCATGCGCGCCTGCGCAATGTGGGCCTGAACCAGAACTTCCGCCTCCACCGCATCGCCAGACACGGCCGCAATACCCTGCTCCCGAAGCCGTTCCACTGCCTCGCGATTCTGCTCTGCCACCACAAACGGAATGTGATGGGCCTTCAGTGCATCGGCAATGCGCCGCCCTACCCGTCCGTAGCCCACCAGCACCACATGGTTCGACAAATACTTCTGGTCGGTCGTGGCCGGCAACTCGGCCGTCGGGTCATCGCGGGCCTCCAGCTTGCGCGCCAGGGGTGACTTTGCCAGGATCCATTGCTGCAAGGGTTCAACTGCCTTGAAGACCAACTGGTTTAGAGCGATCGAGATCAGCGCACCCGCCAGCACCAGGCTTTGCCCTTCAG
Organism: Polaromonas sp. P1_F1; assembly: GCF_056405795.1. NCBI lineage: Bacteria > Pseudomonadati > Pseudomonadota > Betaproteobacteria > Burkholderiales > Comamonadaceae > Polaromonas > Polaromonas sp. P1_F1. Next base: position 298,631 of record NZ_JBFUBJ010000002.1, on the reverse strand, counting down.
GCGGCAGCAGGCCCAGCGACGCACCCAGGCCCACCAGGATGAACGAAAACTCGCCGATCTGCGCGAGGCTGGCCGAGACGGTAAGCGCGGTGTTCAGCGGATAGCGAAACGCCAGCACCAGCAGGCCGGCGGCCAGTGTCTTGCCGACAATGATGATGCCCACCACGGCCAGCACCTGCAGCGGCCGCTCCAGCAATACCCAGGGGTCAAACAGCATGCCCACCGACACGAAAAACAGCACGGCGAAAGCGTCGCGCAAAGGCAGCGACTCTTCGGCCGCCCGGTGGCTGAACTCGGATTCGCGCATCACCATGCCGGCGAAGAAAGCGCCGAGCGCAAAGGACACGCCGAACAGCGCCGTCGCACCGAACGCGATGCTCACGGCCGCGGCCACCACGCACAGCGTGAACAGCTCGCGCGAGCCGGTGCGCTGCACCTGCCACAGCACCCAGGGAAAGAAGCGGCGCCCCACCACCAGCATCAGCGCCACAAAACCGCCCACTTGCAGCAGCGTAATGCCCAGTGTTTTCCACAGCGCATTGACATCGGCATCGACCTTGCCCGACAGCCAGCCGCCCAGCGGCGGAAGAAGAACGAGCACCAGCACCATGGCCAGGTCCTCCACGACCAGCCAACCCACGGCAATCCGCCCATTGACCGAGTCGAGGATGCCGCGGCTTTCAAGGGCCCGAAGCAGCACCACGGTACTGGCGACCGACAGCGACAGGCCAAACACCAGCGCTCCGCCGAGGTTCCAGCCCCACCAGTGCGCGAGGCCCATGCCGAGCGCGGTGGCGACCGTCATCTGCACGATGGCGCCAGGCACCGCGATCTTGCGCACCGCCAGCAGGTCGTCCAGCGAGAAATGAAGTCCGACGCCGAACATCAGCAGCATCACCCCGATTTCAGCGAGCTGGCTCGCGATCTCCGCATCCGCCACAAAGCCGGGCGTGAACGGCCCGATGATCACACCCGCGAGCAGGTAGCCCACCAGCGCGGGCAAGCGCAGCCGCACGGCAAGAAAACCAAAAATCAGGGCCAGGCCCAGGCCGGCGGCAATCGTGCTGATCAATGAAACGCTATGGGGCATGCAGGAGGATTCCTTCTCGAAAGCGAAAAGCGGTTAAGAGTCGTTCGGACTCCAGGGAAGGCCTGCGACACAGCCCGGTGTGCGGGCTGTCCCGTCGAACGTGTCTGTTTAATTTACTACAGACGATTGAAGTGACCCATTGCGAAGTCCCCACGCGTTTGACGGCTTTGCAGGTTGTTTGCGACAAACAGCCGGGCACAAAAAAACCCGCCGTAGCGGGTTTTCAGCCACGGGCCGGTGAGGGCAATCAACCCATGTGCAGGCCGCCATTGAGCGAGAAGTCGGCGCCGGTCGCATAGCCGCCTTCATCGGACGCGATCCACGAAATGATGGAGGCGATCTCCTCGGGCTGGCCGAGCCGTTTGGCGGGCACGCCTGCGACGATTTTCTCCAGCACGTCAGGGCGTATGGCTTTGACCATGTCGGTGCCGATATAGCCGGGGCTTACCGTGTTGACCGTCACGCCCTTGGCCGCCACCTCTTGCGCCAGCGCCATCGTGAAACCGTGCAGGCCGGCCTTGGCTGTGGAATAGTTCACCTGGCCGAACTGGCCCTTCTGGCCGTTGACCGACGAGATGTTGATAATGCGCCCGAAACCCGCTTCAATCATGCCCTCGATGACCTGTTTGGTCACGTTGAACATGCTGTTGAGGTTGGTGGAGATCACGGCATCCCAATCGGCCTTGCTCATCTTGCGGAACTGGCCGTCGCGCGTGATGCCGGCGTTGTTGACCAGCACAGCCACGGGGCCATGCTCGGCCTTGACCTTGTCAAAGGCCGTGACGGTGGAATCCCAGTCACCGACGTTGCCTACCGACGCATAAAAAGTATGGCCCAGGGCTTTTTGCTCGTCGAGCCATTTGGTGAAGTCGCGCGTGGGGCCGCATCCGGCGATCACCGTGAACCCATCCTTGTCCAGCCGTTGGCAGATGGCAGTTCCAATGCCGCCCATACCGCCCGTGACATACGCTACTTTCTTTGCCATTTCGCTCTCCTTGATTTTGTGAATTATGTGAAACCGTTTACCTGATGACTTCCCTGCCGAACGGCCCACCGTGATTCGCTATCGATTTAATAGCTGCTTGCGCACGGTGCAAGCCAGTCTCAGCCTCTTTTACCTTACATTCAGCGTTCCAGTGTGAGGGCAACCCCCATGCCGCCGCCGATGCAGAGGCTGGCAATGCCTTTTTTCGCATCGCGCCGCGCCATTTCGTGCAACAGCGTCACCAGGATGCGGCAGCCGGACGCGCCAATCGGGTGGCCGATCGCGATGGCGCCGCCGTTGACGTTGACCTTGCTGGTGTCCCAGCCCATCTCTTTGTTCACCGCGCAGGCCTGGGCAGCAAAGGCTTCGTTGATTTCGAGCAGGTCGAGGTCCTGGGCCTTCCAGCCTGCGCGCTGCAGCGCCTTGGTCGATGCGGGGACCGGGCCCATGCCCATGTAGGCCGGGTCGAGGCCGGTGGTTGCGTAGCTGGCGATGCGCGCCAATGGCTTGAGACCCAGGGCGGCGGCCTTTTTGGCCGTCATGACCATCACCGCGGCAGCGCCGTCGTTCAGGCCCGAGGCATTGCCGGCCGTCACACCACCGGCCTTGTCAAACGCCGGGCGCAGGCCCGCCAGGCCTTCGGCGCTGGTCTTGCGGTTGATGAATTCGTCCGCAGCAAACACCACCGGATCACCTTTTTTCTGGGGAATGGTGATGGGGATGATTTCATCCTTGAACTTGCCGGCGTCCTGCGCGGCCGCAGCCTTGGTCTGGCTGCCCAGGGCCAAGGCGTCCTGCGCCTCGCGGCTAATCTCGTATTTCTTTGCCACGTTTTCGGCGGTAATGCCCATGTGGTACTGGTTGTAGACGTCCCACAGGCCGTCGACGATCATGGAGTCGATCATCTTCCAGTCGCCCATGCGCTGGCCGTCGCGCGAACCATTGAGTACGTGAGGCGCGGCGCTCATGTTTTCCTGGCCGCCGGCAATGACGATTTCGCTGTCACCCGTGGCCACAGCCTGCGCCGCCAGCATGACGGCTTTGAGGCCGGAGCCGCAAACCGCATTGATGGTCAGGCCCGGAATGCCGTTGGGAAAACCTGCCTTGATGACCGACTGGCGCGCCGGGTTCTGGCCGACGCCGGCCGTCAATACCTGACCCATGATGACCTCGCCGAGCTGGTCGGCATTGAGGCCGGAACGCTCCAGCACACCCTTGATGACGGCTGCGCCGAGTTCGGTTGCGGGTATTTTGGCGAGCGAGCCGCCGAATTTACCGACGCCGGTGCGGCCGGCAGCAACGATAACGATGTCTTCCATGATGTGTCCCTTTTGAAGTTTTAGGATGCGTTTATGAATGCGGTTTGGCGAGGCGCGGGTTGCTGTGTCAGGCTTTTGCCTTGACATAGCGGCCCGGCGCAGCCTCAATGACTTTGTACTTGCGGCTGCCATAGGTTTTCGGTGCAGCAATTTGCTTGCCAGCATGGCCCTGGAGCCATCCGGACCAGTCGGTCCACCAGCTGCCGGGGTGTTCTGTCGCGCCCTCGAGCCAGCCGGCTTGCGTCTCGGGAAATTTTCCCTGAGGCAGTTTGTCGCGGGTCCAGTAGCTTCGTTTTTTCTTGGCCGGCGGATTGATCACACCCGCAATATGACCGGAAGCACCCATGACAAAACGTTTTTTTCCAGGCAAATGCTGTGTGGAGGCATAAGCGCCGCCAATCGGCACGATGTGGTCTTCACGCGAGCCGTAGATGTACACAGGAATGTCGACCTTGCGCAAGTCTACTTTCTGGCCGCACACCACGGTCTTGCCCGGCTTGATGAGATTGTTCTCGAAATAGGTATTGCGCAGGTACCAGGCATAAAACGGCCCCGGCAGGTTGGTGGAGTCGCTGTTCCAGTACAGCAGGTCAAACGGAGGCGGTGTTTCGCCCTTCAGGTAATTGCCGACCACGTAATTCCAGACCAGGTCATTCGGACGCAGGAAGCTGAAAGTGGAAGCCAGGTCCTGACCCTTGAGCAAGCCGCCCTGCCCCATCTCGGCCTCGCGGTACTTGACCGAGGTTTCGTCGATGAAGATATCAAGGATGCCGGTGTCGGTGAAATCAAGAAACGAGGTGAGTAGCGTTGCACTGGCCACCGGCTTTTTACCCTGTGCGGCCAGCACGGACAGCGCTGTTCCGAGGATGGTGCCGCCCACGCAAAAACCCAGTGCGTTCAGGGTCTTTGCGCCGGTGATCTCCTGCACCACGTCAATGGCCTTGATGGCGGCGTGCTCGATGTAGTCGTCCCACGTTTTTTTTGCCATCGACTCATCGGGGTTGCGCCAGCTCACCACAAAGGTACGGTGCCCCTGGCTGACGGCATAGCGGATCAGCGAGTTTTCGGGTTGCAGGTCAAGGATGTAGAACTTGTTGATGCATGGCGGGATCAGCAGGAAAGGCTTTTCGTACACCTTTGCTGTCAGGGGCTTGTATTCCAGCAGTTGAAAGAATTCATTTTCAAACACCACCGCGCCTTCGGTGGTGGCGACGTTTTTACCGACCTCGAACACACGCTCGTCGGTCATGGACACGTGGCCCTGCTTCAGATCATGCAGCAGGTTGGTGAGACCCTGGGCGATGCTTTCGCCCTGGCTCTCGATGGCTTTTTGCTGCGCTTCGGCATTGAGCGCCAGGAAATTGCTAGGCGCCGTGGCCGCCATCCATTGCTCGACCGCGAAGCGCACGCGTGCGCGGGTCTTTGCGTCGCCTTCGACGGCGTCGGCCAGGGCCATGAGGGTGCGGGCGTTCAGCAGATAGGTGGAAGCCGAAAATTTCGAGACGGGGTTGGTCTTCCAGGCCGCGCTTGAAAACCTGCGGTCAGACGACACCAGCGTATCGGCGCCCTCCTGCAACCCCTGGTTCCACAGGGCTGAGGCGTCCGCGATATAGCGCTGCTGCAATTCCTGGAGCCTGGCCGGATCGAACTGGAGTGCCGCTGGGGTTTGGCCTAGGCTGAATGCACTCATTGGTGCGAATCCGTTGTTTGCACCAGTATTGAAGCCGGCGCCTGATCCGGCGTTTGCCATGACACTCATGGCCTGCTGCAGGCCTGCCGCAAAGGTCTCTTGCATCTGCCGGGCCGTTTCGGCCTGCTTTGCGTCAAAATTCATCTTGTCTCCCCGATCCATGTTGAGTCCTGGTGACTCTTTTGAGCACACCAACAGTATCGTAGGATTTGCATTACAAATTGCTCACCAGGGCCGCGGAGTTCTACGTATTTATGTATTTGATTGTCATCGCCTGGGTTTACGTTGTGCTCATGATGAGTGTTGCCGAAGCCACCAACAGCAACGGCACACTTCTGGGGGCACTGGTCACCTTTGTACTCTATGGACTGGGTCCTGTGGCATTGGTGGTTTACCTGATGGGTGCACCTGCCCGCAGCAAGGCGATCAAGAAACGCGCTGCAGCAGAGCGCCTGCAGCAAACTGCAGGCGTGGACGCAGCCCCAGACAAATCCTCACCGTCACACGCGCCAGATACAGGCGGCCATGCGCCCGGTGGTGCCAAACCCATTACCAGTGACGCCGGCATCCCGCCGGTGGGAAAAGAACCTTGACGGATTGCCCACGGTGCACCATGCATCGCTGCCGTCGTTGCCGTACACCTGTGTAATCCCCATCGCCTTGAGGCGCAACCGCGCCAGCGCCGGCAAGTCGGCAAGGTATTTATCGCTGCCGCACGGCGTAAAGCAGCAGCCGGCGTCAGGCTGAACGGTTTCGAACGCGGCCTTGACTTCAGCGCCGACTTCGAACGCTGCAGGCCCGATGCACGGACCGAGCCATGCTATTGTTTTGATAGCTGCTTGCGCTTGTTTTTGTTGGGCCAGAGCCCGAAATGACTCATAAACTGCCTCAAGTACACCGTGCGGACTCGTCGGACTTCCTGCCAGCCCACGCCAGCCCGCATGCGCTGCGGCCACCACAGCGCCGTCTTCGCTGGCCAGCAGCACCGGCAGGCAATCGGCCACCATGATGGTGCAGGCAAGTCCCGCCTGATCCGTCACGCAGGCATCGGCTGTCTGGCCGTCGGCGGCATCGGCGCTCAACACCAACACTTCGCTGCCATGCACCTGCTGAAGGAACACCGGGTGACTGCCCATTGCCCGCCGCAGCACGTCACGGTTCGCCGCAACATTGGCGGGCTGGTCGCCGACATGGTCACCCAGGTTCAGGCTGTCATACGGCACAGACGAGACGCCGCCGGCACGTGTGGTGAACACCGCCTGCACGCCGGCAGGCGCCGGCCAGTCGGGAATCAGCCAATCAGTATGCAAAGCAGGAACCGGTCATTTTCCGACGGGCCGCCCCTAGGAAAATTGGCCCCCTCGAGGGGCAGCGAACCACACGAAGTGGGGAGCGTGGGGGCCACATTCTCAGGCTTCGTTGTCGGGGCAGGCCGAAGGCTGGGCCTTCTGGAAGGCCGGCAGCGCCATACAGGCGTCGAACGCGGCCATGGTGCGGGGCAGTCTGTCAAAACTCACGTTAAAGCGTTTGGCATTGAATATCTGCGGCACCAGGCAGCAATCAGCCAGTGTTGGTGTATCGCCATAGCAATAGGTCGATGCCGGCAATTGCGCCAGCTGGCGTTCAAAGGCCTCCAGGCCTTCGCGGCACCAGTGCACATACCAGGCGTTCTTTGCAGCTTCGTCGAGCTTGAGTTCCTTGACCAGGTATTTCAGGACGCGCAGGTTGTTGATGGGGTGGATTTCGCAGGCGATGGACTGGGCCAGCGCGCGCACCTTGGCGCGGCCCAGCGCGTCGGCGGGCAACAGGGCCGGTGTGGGGTGTTTTTCATCGAGGTATTCGATGATGGCCATGGACTGCGAAAGTTTTTCACCGTCGACTTCGAGCAGCGGCACCAGGGTGTCGGCGGCCAGGGCGGCGTAAGACGGCTGCTTGTGCTCGCCTTTGGCGATGTGCACGGGAATGTAGTCGTAGCTCAGACCCTTGATCTCCATCGCAATACGTACACGAAACGACGAAGAAGAGCGGAAATAGTTGTGGAGTTTCATCTCTAAAGCATAAACGATGGCCCCCACGGTCGCGCACTTCGTGTCACCCCCTGCCCCCCGAGGGGGCGCTGCGCCTGCGGCCCGGCAAAGCCGGTTCCGCGGCCCCGGCTGGGTTAGATACATCCCCGCCGTAGCGCACTTCGTGTGGCTTCAAGCTGAGCTGGTTAAGCGACCATCAGTGGCAGGGCAATCGCGTGGGCGACTGACGCGCGGGCAGTCCGCCACTACCATTGCCTTTTTGCATTCGCCACTCCCGGAGACACCCATGAGCGCCATCGCCACCCTAGCCAACCACCAGATTCGCCTGGCAAGCCGTCCCGTCGGCCTGCCCACCCGTGACAACTGGAGCTTCACCACCGAGCCGGTCGCCGAACCCGGCCCGGGCGGCGTACTCGTCAAAACCCTGTACCTGTCGCTGGACCCGGCCATGCGCGGCTGGATGAACGACGCCAAGAGCTACATCCCGCCGGTGGAAATCGGCGCCGTGATGCGCGCCGGCGGTGTAGGCAAAGTGATCGCCTCACAAAACCCGGCCTTTGCCGTGGGGGACTACGTGAACGCCGCTCTCGACGTGCAGGAGTACTGCCTGATCCCGGCCGACCAGGTCAAGCGCAGCGGCATGTTCAAGATCGACCCGCGCCTGGGCCTGACATCCTGGCTCAATGTGCTGGGCCTGCCCGGCATGACGGGTTACTTCGGCCTGCTGGAAGTCGGCCTGCCCAAGGCCGGCGAAACCGTCGTGGTTTCCGGCGCGGCCGGCGCCGTGGGCCAGACAGTGGGCCAGATTGCCAAGCTCAAGGGTTGCCGGGTTGTGGGCATTGCCGGGGGCAAGGCCAAGTGCGACTGGGTGGTCAAGGAACTGGGCTTTGACGCCTGCATCGACTACAAGAACGGCGACGTGCGTGCCGGATTGAAGGAACATTGCCCCAAGGGCATCGACATCTACTTCGACAACGTGGGCGGCGAGATCCTGGACATGGTGCTGGCGCGGCTGGCGCGCGGCGCCCGCATCATCATCTGCGGCGCCATCAGCCAGTACAACAACACCACGCCCGTGAAGGGCCCCGCCAATTATTTATCGCTGCTGGTCAATCGCGCCCGCATGGAAGGCATCGTGGTATTCGATTACGCCGACCGCTACCACGTCGGTGTGGCTGAGATGGCGGGTTACCTCAAGGCCGGCACCATGAAAAGCAAGGAAGACATCGTCGAGGGACTGGACACTTTCCCGGAAACACTGCTCAAGCTTTTCAACGGCGAGAACTTCGGCAAACTGGTGCTGCAGGTGGCCAAAGACTGAGGCCCGATGCGCCGGCTGCCGCCGGCGTTGGGTGCCGCTTACTTCGCATTGCGCACCAGGCGCACGACGGCCGCCGTGGCGCGCGGGGCTTCACCGGCGCTGCCGTCGCTGAAACCCACAAAGGTGAAATAGCCCGGGCCGGTGCTGCTCGATGTCCAGAAGCGCGCCACGGGCGTGCCCGGAAAAGCACTAGGATCTATCGCCGCCTTGTCCACGTCAGCCTCTCGTGCAGAGACGATGCTGGAGAGTTCTTTGAGAATCGGCAAGCGCCATTCGGCCTCCGGCGCGGAAGCCGCCTTGGCACGCGCGGCCGCATCGGGATGGTTCAGGAAAGCCGGTTGCCCGGTGCAGGTCTTGCCCTTCCAGACCATGCCTTCCGCGCAGCGCCGCCAGACCAGGCCGGTGCGGCTATCGGTGACTTCCTGGTTGTCTGCGGACACGCTGAAGCGCTCCTGCGCAAAACTTGCACTGGACAAAGCCAACAGCAAAAGGGAAAGACCCAAGGTGTGAACAGAATTGCGGTGCATAGAAATCTCCATGGCCGGAGTGGCCTCGCAGCCTTACGACTTGTTACCAATACTAGGCAAGTTATCTCGCTGCAACCATAGGGAACCTATGTAGGGGGTAGTACTTAGCACACACGCACTGTTTGTGTGCGGGCGCATTCAGGCGTCAGGGCTGATGCAGCTGGTAGTCATGCCCGAGCCCGCCACCATCAAGAACCTCCTGCGTGACCTGCTCAACCAGAAAATCCAGCAGCACGCGCACGCGCGCCGGCAAGCGGCCGCCCCGGCCGACAAATACTGCATGGATGGGTTCGCGCTCGCCCGGGTTCAGGCTTTCAGCCACCGGCACCAGGCGGCCCGCGTCAATGTCGCGGCCGACGTGGAACATCGACATGCGGGCCAGCCCGGCGCCCGCCAGCACCAGGTGGCGCAGCGCCTCGCCGTCGCTGGCACGCGCATAGCCGGTGATCGGCAACTGCTGAATCTGTCCGTCTACCCGCACCGGCCAGTAATGCATATTGCGTTTGAAGGTATGGGCCAGGCGCTGGTGCGCCTCCAGCTCTTCCAGCGTGCGCGGCGTGCCGTGTCGCGCCAGGTAATCAGGGCTGCCGACAATCACCTGCGCGGTATCACCCAGGCGCCGCGCCACCAGTTGGGACGACGCGAGTGCGCCCCAGCGGATTGCCACATCGGTGCGCTCGTCCAGCAGGTCGACTACGCGATCAGTCAAGGTGATGTCCAGCGAGATATCCGGAAAGCGCTCGTGGAAGGCCGGCACCAGCGGCAGCAGCAAGCAATGCGCGGTGGGCATGCTGGCGTTGATGCTGACGCGCCCGCGCGGCATGGCGCCGGCCGCGGCGCCGCGCTCGGCCTCGTCCATGTCGGCCAGCACGCGCGTGCTCTGCTCGTAAAACGTCGTGCCTTCGGGTGTGAGCTGCAGCTTGCGTGTAGTGCGGTTGACAAGCCGCGTACCCAGCCGCGCCTCCAGCCGGGTCACCAGCTTGCTGACGGCCGAAGGGGTCATGCACAGCTGCCGGGCGGCGGCCGAAAAACCGCCTTTGTCCACGACCTGGACAAAGGCCTCCATCTCGCCGGAGCGGTTGACGTCTATGCGGGGCATGATCTGGTATTTTTCGCGAATTACTGTGAATTGAATTCACAAATGATTGTCTTTATGACATTCTAGTCAAGATAGCACTTCGTCTCCACACTAAGCACATCCTCTTTTTAGGCGACTTTCATGGATGCGCGCAAATCACTCCCTTCACTTCCTTTAGGCCTTCTGGCCCTCACCGCCGGCTCCTTCGGCATCGGCACGACAGAATTTGTCATCATGGGCCTGCTGTTGCAGGTCTCCGCCGACCTGGGCGTCACCATCGCCTCGGCCGGGCTGCTGATTTCCGGCTACGCCCTGGGCGTGGCGGTGGGTGCACCGGTGCTGACGCTGGCCACGCGCAAGCTGCCGCGCAAAACCGTGTTGCTGGCGCTGATGGCCATCTTCACGCTGGGCAACCTGGCTTGTGCGCTGGCGCCGGACTACGGCAGCCTGATGGCGGCCCGCATCATCACCTCGATGGCGCATGGCACCTTCTTTGGCGTGGGTTCCATCGTGGCCACCGGCCTGGTCGCGCCCGAGCGAAAAGCCTCAGCCATTGCCATCATGTTCAGCGGGCTGTCGCTGGCCACACTGCTCGGCGTGCCCGCTGGCGCCTGGCTGGGGTTGCATTACGGCTGGCGCTCTACCTTCTGGGTGGTCACGCTGATCGGCTTGCTGGCTTTTGTGGTGCTGGCCATTTTTGTGCCGCGCAGCGCGGCTGAAAACGGTACCTCGACCATCCGGCAAGAACTGGCCGGCCTGGCCCGCCCGCAGGTTCTGCTGGGCTTGTTGATGACCGTGCTCGGCTTCGCCGGCCTGTTTGCGATCTTCACTTATATCCAGCCTATCCTCACGCAGATCACCGGCTTCAGCGAGGCGGCAGTGTCGCCCATCCTGCTGGTGTTTGGCGGCGGCTTCTTTGTGGGCAACCTGCTGGGCGGGCGCCTGGCCGACCACGGGCTGCGGATGTCGCTGCTGCTTACGCTGGGCGCGCTGGCGCTGGTGCTGGGCGTGATGGGCTTTGTGCTGCATTCGCCGGTGGCCACGGTGGTGTTTGTCGGGCTGCTGGGCGCGGCCTCTTTTGCCACGGTGGCGCCGCTGCAGATGCGCGTGCTGCAGCAGGCGCACGGCGCGGGCCAGAACCTGGCGGCCAGCCTCAACATCGGCGCCTTCAATGTGGGCAATGCGCTGGGCGCCTGGCTGGGCGGTTTGGTCGTCAGCAGTTCCTTCGGCCTGGGTGGCCTGAGCTGGCTGGCTGCGCTGATCACGGTGGCCGGCATCGCGGTCACGTTGTACAGCCTGTCGCGCGACAAGGCCGAGCCGCGCGCCATCCCCGTCACCTGCTGAGAGAACCACACCATGAACACATTTTTCATTCCAAAGCGGCGCGCGCGTCAAGTCCTTCTTTCATTCACGTTGCTGGCCGCCAGCGTTTTGCCGCAGGCGCGGGCAGCCGATGTCAACGCATGGACGCCAAGCTGGACGGCCAGCCCCCAGCCGATCTGGCGCGATGACTTTGTGCTGCCGCTGGGCCTTCCCGCCACGCTTCACGACCAGACAGTACGCCAGACCGTCCGGGCCAGCGTGGGCGGCTCACGCGTGCGCATTGTGCTGTCGAACGAATACGGCTCGCAGGCCTTGCAAATAGGCGCGGCCCAGATAGCGCCCACTGACGGAGCCGGCAAGGCATTGACCTTTGGCGGCCAGCAGACAGTCGCCGTACCGGCAAGCGCTGTCGTGATGAGTGACCCGGTCGAGATGCCGGTCGCGCCGCTGAGCCGCCTGTCGGTCAGCCTCTACTTCCCACAAACGACACCACTCACCACCATCCACTGGGACGGCCTGCAGCCCGCGCAGATTGCTGCAGGCAATGCCGCGAACGCGAGCGTCCTCAAGGCAGATGCCACGGTGAACAGCCGCCTCTTTCTCAGCGCCGTGCTGGTGGAGGCCGCACCGGGCACACGCAGCGTGGTGGCCTTTGGCGACTCCATCACCGACGGCGCGGCATCAACTCCAGGCACCGATCAGCGGTGGCCGGACTTCCTGGCGCGCCGCCTGGCCGGGGACAACGTGGCTGTCCTCAATGCCGGCATCTCGGGCGGGCGGGTTCTCAAAAACCACATGGGCATGAATGCGCTGGCGCGCTTTGAGCGCGACGTGCTGAACCAGCCCGGTGTCACCAGCGTGGTGCTGCTCATGGGCATCAACGACATCAGCTGGCCCGGCAGCACCCTTGAACCCAAGGAGCCCGCCATACAGACCGACGCGCTGATAGCCGGTTACCGCCAGCTGATTGCGCGCGCCAGAAGCCGGGGCGTGCGCATCGTCGGCGCCACGCTGACACCCTTTGAGGGCGCGCTGACCATGCCGGGCTCGCCGATTGCCAATTACTACAGCCCCGCAAAAGACGTCGTGCGACAGCGCATCAATGCGTGGATGCGCAGTGGCGGCGAGTTTGATGCAGTGCTGGATTTCGATGCGGTGGTGCGCGACCCGCAGAACCCGCTGCGCATCCTGCCCGCCTATGACTCGGGCGACCACCTGCACCTGGGTGATGCCGGCAACAAGGCGGTTGCCGAATCCATTGACCTGAAGCTGCTGCTGGGCGAACGCTAATAAAGCGCCTGCGGCTTAACCACCGACGACCAGGCGCAAGCCCGGCATCAGGCTTTCGGTTTCGGCGCGCCGCTGCAGCGCCATGCGCATGTTCATCTGCGCGACCTCGGTGTGCTCCACCGCCAGCGCCTGCGCACGCGCGCCCTCCCCAGCCTTGAGCGCTGCAAACAGCATGTGGTGCTGGCGGTGCGCGTAGTGCATCCAGTCCCGGTCCTGCTCCAGCGTGGACTGCATGGGCAACATGGCCGAGGCAGACGCGAAGGGGAGCTTGTCGTTCAATTCGATCGCGCGTTGCAGTGCACGGTTGCCGCTGGCCTCCAGGATGAGCGCGTGGAAGCGGTCGTTCATGGCCGCATAGGCCGCGTAGTTGTCATAGCCCAGCGGGTTGGCCGCTAGCGCGCGGTCACCTTCATCCAGGCAAGACTGCAAATCGAGCTGCAGCTGGCGTGACACGCCGTGCTCAGCCACCAGCCGCGCCCCCATGCCTTCCAGATGGCCACGCACTGCAATCGCATCGGCCACTTCGCGCGGGGTGAACTGGCGCACCAGGTATTTGCCGGTGTCGTTGGCCTCGACCAACCCTTCCTGCTCCAGCGTGACCAGCGCGGCCCGCACCGGTGTGCGCGAGGCGCCCAGGCGTTCGGCCAGTTGCTGCTCGGCCAGGCGCTGGCCCGGCTCAAACTCGCCACGCAGGATCAGGTCGCGCAACTGCATCAAAACGGCTTCTTGCAAGTTCATGCCCGAGAATGTACACTGAATTTTAATTTCGGTATACCGTTTTGAGATCTCCATGAACACTGAACAGAACGAACTGCTCACCCGCATCACCGCGGGCACGCCCTGCGGCAAGCTGCTGCGCCAATACTGGCAGCCCGCTGCACTGGTGGATGAGTTCAATCCGGCGCTGGACCCGCGCATGGAAATCCGCCCGGTCAAGGCCTTGAAGCTGTTCGGCCAGGATCTGGTGCTGTTCAAGGACGCCTCCGGCGCATGGGGCCTGCTGGACCGCGACTGCGCACACCGCGGCGCCGACCTGTCGTTTGGCCGCCGCGAAAGCGCCGCGCAAGGCGGCGGCCTGCGTTGCCCTTTTCACGGCTGGAAGTTCGCCACCGACGGCCGCTGCCTGGAAACCCCGGCAGAGCCCACAGGCAGCAAGTTGTGCGAACGCATACGCCAGCGCAGCTATCCCGTCATTGAAAAAGCCGGCGTGCTGTTTGCCTGGCTGGGCGACGAAGGCAGTACACCGCCGCCCTTCCCCGCTTTTGACTGTTTTACCGCACCGTCCACGCACAGCTTTGCCTTCAAGGGTTTGTGGAACGCCAACTGGCTGCAGGCTTTCGAGGTGGGCATCGACCCGGCGCACCCGTCTTTCCTGCATCGCTTTTTGCAGGACGATCCGCTCGATGAAATCGGCCAGAACCCGGCCGGCAAGCAGTTTCGCAGCGCCAGCGCCGGCACGAAGGATGGCGAGCAGTGGCCGATGACGCGCATCATGCGCGAGTTCGCCCAACCCGACATCAGCTTTGAAAGCAAGCCCTGGGGCATGCAGCTGACCGCGCTGCGCGCCATGACCGACAAACTCACCCATGTGCGCGTGACCAACGCGATCTTCCCGGCCACGTTTGTGATTCCGCTGTCGGAAACCATGACCATCACGCAGATGCATGTGCCGGTAGACGACACGAACACCTACTGGTACACCTTCTTCACCAGCTTTGGCGCCCCGCTGGACCGCGAGAGCATGCGCGCGCAGCGCCAGCAGTTCATTGCCCTGCCCGATTACATCCCCAAAGCGGGCCGCCACAACAACTGGGGCTTCAACGCCGAAGAGCAGATGAGCACCACCTACCTGGGCATGGGCGAAGAAGACATCAATGTGCACGACCAATGGGCCGTGGAAAGCATGGGCGAAATCCAGGACCGCACACGCGAACACCTGGCTACCTCCGACAAGGTCATCATGGCCAACCGGCGCGTGCTGCTCAAGGCGATTGAGACCGTGCAAAACGGCGGTGTGGCGCCCGGCATTGCCGACCCTGCGCAGGCCAGGGTGATCACCGGTCCCGATACGGTGGACGGCATTGCGCCGGCCGGTGAATGGGCCGCGTGGTGGCAGCAAACCGCCCGCACCAAACGCGAGAGTGCGCCGTGGCTGGGCGCCGGGGCCACCTCCGACTCACCCAGCACCGTCACTCAACCATGAGCAGCTTTGCGGTGCAATGCGGAGTGCACGACGCCGCAAGGCAGGCTGCGCTGGCCGATGCCACGCGGCGCATCGAGGCGCGCGGCCTGGAGCTGGTACGTTTTGCCTGGTGCGACCTGCACGGCATGCTGCGCGGCAAGACACTGGTGGCCTCTTCAGCCGGACAAGCCATGACGGACGGCGTCGGCATGGTGAGCACATTGCTGCTCAAGGACACCGCCGACCGCACCGCGTACAAAGTGTTCGAGGCCGGCGGCGCCGACGAACTGCCGGGTTTTGAATTTGGCGGCAATGTGATGCTGCTGGCCGACCCGGCAAGCTTGAAAGAATTGCCCTGGGCCGACAAAACCGGCTGGGTGCAATGCCAGCCATGGTTTCCCGACGGCCGCCCGGTAGAACTCGACACGCGCCGGGTACTGCAAGATGCTCTCGCCAAACTGGCGGAGGCCGGCTACAGCATGAAGTGCGGGTTGGAGATCGAGTTCCACATTTACCGGATTTCCGAGGGTGGCAACGCTCCCCAGCTTGACCCGGCGCTGGCCGACTGGCCGGGCTTGCCGCCGGAGGTGCGCATGATCCATCCCGGCTACCACCTCCTGTCAGAGCAATGGGCGGACATGGCCGAAGAGCCGCTGCGCATCGTGCAGCGCACGGCGCAGGCGCTGGGCCTGCCACTGCTGTCGCTGGAAATCGAACTGGGGCCCAGCCAGGTCGAGGCGGTGTTTGAAGCCACCGATGCGTTGACTGCCGCCGACAACATGGTGCTGTTTCGCAGCGCGGTGAAGCAGGCCTTGCGGCGTGCCGGTTACCACGCGACCTTCGTGTGTCGCCCGCCCTTTCCCAACATCATGTCCAGCGGCTGGCATCTGCACCAGTCACTGGTGGACCTGAAAACCGGTGCCAACGCCTTCAAACGCCAAAGCCCCGCGGACGGAAGCACACCCGTGCACGCGCAGTACATGCTGACCGAAACCGGCGAACACTACCTCGCCGGGTTGCTCGCGCATGCGCGCGGCATGACGGCCTTCTGCACGCCCACCATCAATGGTTTCGGCCGCTTTCGGCCGAATGCGCTGGCGCCCCAATCGATTTTGTGGGGCCGGGACAACCGCGGTGCCATGCTGCGCGTAGTTGGCCAATGCAACGACAACGGCACACGTATCGAGAACCGCCTCGGCGAACCCGCCGCGAACCCTTATCTCTATCTGGCCTCGCAAATCCACGCCGGGCTGGACGGCATCGCGCGCCGCCTGAAAGCCCCGCCGGCCACCGACGCGCCTTATGGTGACACCGCCGAGAAATTGCCCACCAGTCTCGAAGAGGCGCTGCAAGCCTTGCAAGGCGACAGGGCGCTGGTGGAGGCATTCGGCAGCGCGTTCGTGGCTTACCTCACGCGAGTCAAACAGGCCGAAATCACCCGCCATGCCGAGGCCCAGGACCAGGACGACTGGCAAAGACGTGAATACTTCAGCCGGATCTAGCCGCCACGGCCATCCCTAAAAAAAACATGATCACCATCCATTTCATCGAATCGGGCAGCCGCTCCACGCCGGTAAAAGGCAAGGTTGGCAAAAGTCTGATGGAAGCCGCAGTGGCCGCAGGCATTGACGGCATTGCCGCCGACTGCGGCGGCCTGCTGACTTGCGCCACCTGCCATGTACACGTGCAGGAGCCTTTTTCCTCGGACACGCAAACCCTGCCGCCACCTGATGGCGAAGAGCTCGGCATGCTGGCATTTACCGCCGCGCCGCGCCTTCCCAACAGCCGGCTCAGTTGCCAGATCAAGCTCACGCCCGCGCTCGACGGATTGACGGTAGAGTTGCCGGCTACCCAGTATTAATTACTTCAGAAAGTTGTTCATGATTCTCGAACTCGCCGACATCCGCATTCACCCGGGCCAGCAAGCAGCTTTTGACGAAGCCATCCAGCGCGGCATCCGCGAAGTCATTTCCAAAGCCAGGGGCTTTCAAGGTTTCAAGGTCAACAAGGGCATTGAAAGCCCTGAGCGCTACATCCTGCAGATCTTCTGGGACACACTGGAAAACCACACCGTCGACTTTCGTCAGTCGCCCGCCTTTGCCGACTGGCGAGCCATTGTCGGGCCCTTCTTTGCCGGCCCGCCCACGGTGGAGCATTTCGCCCTGGTGGCCAAGTCAGCCTGAGCCTTTGGCCAGGGCCTGGCAAACAGGCAGACAATAAAAAACGGGGCTGACGGCCCCGTTTTTTATTGTCTGCGCGCAGTTCCGATGCCGGCTACCTGGCCGCGTTTTCGTGGCCGCTGATCAGCTTCCCAAGCAACACGCCGAGCTGCACCCGCTCGTCATCATCCAGCGGACTCACGATGCGCTGCTGTGCCTTGCTGACAGCACGTTTCATCTGCAGTGCAACTTTTTCCCCTTCGGGCGTCGTCCACAGCAATTTGCGGCGCTTGTCAGATGGGTCAGCCTCCCGCTTGACCCAGCCTTTGGCTTCCAGCCGACCGATCACCGAGCCGAAAGTGGCCGGGTCAAAGGCAACGCGGCCCGACAGCGTGATCTGGTCTTCGCCCGGGTCGTCCATCAAGGCGTTCAGGATGGCGAACTGCACAGGCGTCGCGTCAAAACCGGCTGTTTCCTCCATGAAGATCGCAACCGCGAGTTGTTGCGCCCGGCGAATCAAGTGCCCGGGGGCCTCGCTGAAGTTAAAGCTTTTTGCCATTTGCCGAGTTTACCGTTCAGCTTTGCGCTCAGGGTATGTACTAGGGACATACATGATAAGCATACTTATCATTGTCAAAGCCCCCCTGATACCCTCTCACACATGTCACACACATCCCCCATCCTCATCTCGGGCGGCGGCATCGGCGGGCTGGCCGCGGCCCTGGTGCTCGCGCAGGACGGGCGCGCCGTGACACTCATGGAGCAGGCGGCGAGTTTTGGCGAGATCGGCGCCGGCATCCAGCTCGGTCCCAATATTTTCCGCATGTTTGACTACCTGGGCCTCACTGAAGCCGTCAACCGTGTGGCGTTCTTTCCCACCGGTCTTGGCATGAACGATGTGCGCACGGGCGAGAAGGTTGTCCGTGTCCCGCTTGGCGACCTGGCCCGCGCCACCTATGGCTTTCCTTATGGCGTGATTTACCGCGCCGACCTGCACCAGGTGTTCCTCAATGCCTGCCGGGCGCAGCCCAACGTCACCTTGCGCACCAGCGCCAGGGTGGAGTCGTTTGACCAGTCGGAAAGCGGCGTGACTGTGCACCTTGCAGGCGGAGAAACCGTTGAAGGCAGCGCGCTGATAGGCGCAGACGGCATCTGGAGCCGCATCCGTGAAGCCGTGGTGGGCGACGGCAAACCTCGCGTGTCGGGGCATATCGCCTACCGCGCCGTGCTCAGGCGTGAGGATGTTCCGGCTCATCTATGGAGCGACGATGTGCTGCTTTGGGGCGGCGAGAAAACCCATCTGGTTCACTACCCACTGCGCCGCGGCGAACTCTTCAACCTGGTGGCTGTTTTTCACAGCAACAAATACGATGAGGGCTGGAACACCTTTGGCGATACAGCCGAGCTGAACGAGCGTTTCGCCGATGCCTGCCCACAAGTCAAGGAACTGCTGGGGAAAATCGAGACCTGGAAGATGTGGGTGCTGTGCGACCGCGAACCCGTGAAAAACTGGACCGACCGGCGCGTGACCCTGCTGGGCGACGCCGCCCACCCGATGCTGCAGTACCTGGCCCAGGGCGCCGGCCAGGCTATTGAAGACGCCGTCGTGCTGCGTGAAGCGCTGCGCTTTACCCGCGGCGATGTGCCAAAGGCTTTTCAGAAATACCAGCAAAAGCGCTACCTGCGCACTGGCCGCGTGCAATTGACTGCCCGTTTTTACGGTGATATTTACCATGCGGCCGGTGTTCAACGCGAATTGCGCAACCAGATGTTCCAGAGCGGCACCGAGAGCGCGGGTTTCGCCGGCCTGAAGTGGATGTACGACGGAATCGAGCCGTCAAAACTGTTCCAATGACGGTTTCAAAAGCCCCAGGGATTGTCATGACTCTTCTTCCCAACACCGCTGCCCTCCGGATAATTGCTACGCTTTTGATAGCTGCTTGCGCTTATCCCTCATGGGCTGCAGCTCCAAAAGACTTAAAAGATGCGGCCTGGCCGACCAGGCCGGTGCGCATCCTGGTGGGGTTTCCGGGCGGCTCTACGCCCGACATGGCGGCGCGCAGCCTGGCCGAACCCCTGAGCCACGCCCTCGGCCAACCCGTGATTGTGGAAAACAGACCCGGCGCGTCAGGCAACATCGCGGCCGACCAGGTCGCCAAAGCCACTGACGACCATACGCTGGGCGTCGTCATCAACGGCAACCTGACCTCGGCCAAGCTGCTGTACTCCAGACTGCCCTATGACCCGGCCAAAGACTTTGCGCCCATTTCATTGCTGACCACCGCACCGCTGGTGCTGGTAGCGCCTGCGAGCCAGCCCGGTGGCGCCGAATTCTTCGCTGCCGCACGCCAGGGCGGCAGCCAATGGAACTATGGTTCAGTCGGCAACGGCTCGGTCGCACATCTGGGCATGGAACTGCTGAAAAGCCGCATGCCCGGCGTCACACCTGTTCACGTGCCCTTCGCCGGCAACCCGCAGGTGGTGACCGCCATGCTGGGCGGCCAGATCCAGATGGCGCTGATCCCGCCCGGCGTGGCCATGCCGCATGTGCGGTCGGGAAAGCTTCGGGCGATCGGCCTTGCCGGCGGGCGCTCTTCTCTTGTGCCCGAGGTGCCGCCGCTGGCCGATGCCGGCGTGACCAACGTCAATCTCGAAGTGTGGACGGCGCTGATCGGCCCGGTGGGCCTCTCCAAAGCCGCCCAGGCGCGGCTGGCGCAAGAAGTGCCGCGCATCATCCGCGACGCCGACACGCGGCAAAAGTTGTTTAACCAGGGGTGGCAAGCTGTGGGCACTTCGCCCGACGGCCTGAGGAGCCGCGTCAAAGACGAAGCCGCCATTTTGGGCGGCATCATCCAGTCGCGCGGTATCAAACTCGAATAGGCAGCGAAAGACAGCCATGCCCACGATCACAGAGCCCGCACGCACCCTGCCCGTCTACGGCGAATTCGATGTCGTCGTAATCGGCGGCGGGCCAGCAGGGCTTGCTGCCAGCGTCAGCGCCGCGCGGCACGGCGCGCGCACCTTGCTGGTGGAACGCTACGGCTTTCTAGGCGGCATGGGCACAGCCGGCGGCGTCACCAATTTCGCGGGCCTCTACGGCCGCAAAAGCGGCCGGATGCAACAGGTGGTGCGTGGCGTGGCCGACGACCTGCTGCAGCGCATTGACGCGCTGGGTGGCCTCAACGCGCCGCAGGACGGCATGCAGGGCCGCATCCGCGTGCGCTCCTACGACGTGTCGGCTTACAAGTGCGCAGCCGACCAGTTGCTGGTGGCGGCCGGTGTGCAAATCCTTTTTCACGCCTGGGCTGCTGCGGTGGTGATGGAGGGCAACCGCATCAGCGCTTTGGTGGTCGAGACCAAATCCGGCCGCCAGGCAATTCGTGCCGCGCGTTTCATCGACTGCTCGGGCGACGCCGATGTGGCGAACTTTGCCGGTGTGCCGTTTGAGCTGGGCGACGGGCACGGCAGCGCGCTGTTTCCCTCCACCATGTTTCGCGTCGGCCACGTGGACGCACCCCGCGCGCTGGCGGCTGTGGGCGAATTCAAAGCCATCAACACCTTGATGGCCGAGAGCCAGGCGCGTGAGCCAGGCCGCTACAAGTTTCCCCGTGAAGGTGCCATCCTCCGCCCCCAGAAGAACCCGACCGAATGGCGCGCCAACGTCACGCAGATACGCAACGCGCAAGGTACGGCCATGGATGCCACCGACGCGCGGCAGCTCAGCGAGGGCGAGCTTGAAGGCCGGCGCCAGATCACCGAATACTTCCGCTTCCTGAAGCATGAAGTGCCAGGTTTTGCGGACTCCGCCATCGTCGACATTGCGCCACAGGTCGGCATCCGCGAGACGCGCCGCATCCAAGGGCTCTATGCCTTGAGCGGTGAAGACATCCTTTCATCTGCCCGCTTTAACGATGCCATCGGCATCAACGCCTGGCCGATGGAACTGCATGCCGATGGCCGGATCGACTGGCAGTTTCCGCACAACGTGGATGCGGCTGAAGGCCGCGCCTACAACGACTTGCCCTGGCGCATGCTGGTGCCGCAAGGTGTCGCCAACCTGCTGGTGGCCGGTCGCTGCGCCTCGATGACGCACGAAGGCCAGTCGGCCGCGCGCGCCAGCGGCGGTTGCTTTGTGATGGGCCAGGCAGCGGGCACGGCGGCGGCCATGCCGGGCGCCGGGCAGGCTTTTTCCGATACCGACGTGAAGCAGCTGCAGCAGTTGCTCACGCGGGACGGCGTGTATTTCGACGACGGCTCTCTTTAAACGGCGATCTTTAAACCAGAGACTGGGACCCCATCATGGACATGTCGCCCCCTCCCGCCCACGGCAAAAGCACGGCGCTCAACAGCGCCGGGCGCAAGGCTTTTTACGACGCCATCTCGACGCACAGCATGACGCCACTGTGGGAAGTGCTGCACGCGCTGGTGCCGCAGTCGCCCAGCACACCTTGCCAGCCGGCTCTGTGGAAATACGCCGATGTACGCCCCTTCTTGATAAAGTCGGGCGAACTCATCACCGCCGAAGAAGCGGTACGCCGTGTGCTGATCCTGGAGAACCCCGGCTTGCGCGGACAGTCGTGTATCACGCAATCGCTGTACGCGGGTCTGCAGGTCATCTTGCCCGGGGAGATTGCACCCAGCCACCGCCACACGCAAAGCGCGCTGCGCTTTGTCGTGGAAGGCCACGGCGCTTTCACCGCGGTCGACGGCGAACGCACGCAGATGAAACCCGGCGACTTCATCATCACCCCGAGCTGGACCTGGCACGACCACGGGCATGAAGGCCGTGTCGAATCCGATACGCCGGTGGTCTGGCTGGACGGCCTGGACATCCCCATGCTACGTTTCTTCGATGCGGGTTTTGCCGAGAACGGCACAGCCAAGCAACAGGAAGTCACCAAGCCCCAGGGCATCAGCAGCCACCGCTACGGCGCCAACATGCTGCCGATGCGGTATGACGCCCCGTTTGGTGAGACCTCACCGATCTTCAGCTACCCCTACGACCGCACACGCGAGACCCTGCACCAGCTGGAAACCCACGCCGACATCGACGCCTGGGACGGCGTCAAGCTGCGCTATGTCAACCCGGCCACCGGCGGCTCGCCCATGCCGACCATGGCCACCTTCATGCAGCGCCTGCCGGCAGGCTTTGCGGGCAAGCCCTGGCGCCAGACTGACGGGGCCGTGTTCAGCGTGGTTGAGGGCACGGGCTCCGTTGACATTGAACGGAACGGCGAAACCCGGACGTTCGAGTTTGGCCCGCGCGACCATTTTGTGATTCCGTCGTGGCACACTGCGCAATTGCGTTCGGCGCAAGGTTGTGTGCTGTTCAGTTTTTCAGACCGCCCGGTGCATCTGGCACTGGGCATACACAGAGAAGAAAGGTTGTCATGAGTTTTGTCATCACCCCACCGGCCGCGGTGTCCGTCCCCGTTGTCGGCACCAAAGACCGGTTTCCGGTCAACCGCATTTATTGCGTGGGCCGCAACTACGAAGAACACGCCAAGGAAATGGGCTTTACCGGCCGTGAGCCGCCCTTCTTTTTCCTCAAACCCGCGAATGCCGCTGTCGTGGTGGACGCCGGCGCGACGGGCACCATCCCCTACCCATCGCTCACCAAAAACCTGCACCATGAAATCGAGCTGGTCGTGGCCATTGGCACCGGCGGTAAAAACATCAAGGCCGCCGACGCGCAAAAGCACATCTACGGTTATGCCGTGGGCCTGGACATGACGCGCCGCGACCTGCAGGGCGAGATGAAGAAGCAAGGCCGCCCATGGTGCATTGGTAAAGCCTATGACCACTCCGCCCCCATCGGCCCTATCACACCCGCTGGCCAGGCCGGTGACGTGGCCAATGCCGAGCTCTACATCCAGGTGAACGGCAAGGATCGCCAGCGCAGCAATGTCTCCAAGCTGATCTGGAATATTGCCGAAACCATTGAACACCTGTCGGCAGCATGGGAGCTGCAGCCCGGCGACCTGATTTACACCGGCACGCCCGAAGGCGTCGCGGCCGTGGTTTCGGGCGACACCATGGTCGGCGGTGTAGCGGGGCTGGAAACACTCACTGTCAAAGTCATCTGAACAAGGTGTTGGCAAGCGCATGTCACGGCGGGGCAGCTGCGCGATAACCGCGCAACTGCTTTAATCACCGCGCAAATACCCCGTTTTACCCGGGGTAACCCGCCTGACTGCTTGCCTCCTCAATTCTGATAATCGGCTTACCCGGTTTTTGGGAGCTCCCAAATGCCAAGACCTGCTTTTTGGAGAGCCTTCTTGAAAATCCTGCAGTCCCTTGCAAAATTCTGCGCTGTGCTGGCCGGCGTTCTGCTCACGGTGATCACGCTCATGACCTGTGCCAGCCTGATTGGCCGCAACCTGCTGGGCGCGACCCTCGTCGGCGACTTCGAACTCACCGGTGTGGTCACCGGGGCCGCGATCGCGCTGTTCATGCCCCTTTGCCAGATCAAACGCGGCAACATCATCGTCGACTTCTTCACCGCCAAACTGGGCGAAACCTCGAACGACAGGCTGGACCGTTTCGGTGCCTTGCTGTTGGGCCTGGTGTTTGCCCTGTTGGCCTGGCGCACGGTGCTGGGCGGCCTCAATTCGTACAACACGCACTCTGAAACCCAGATCCTGGGATTTCCCGAATGGACGGTGTATGCCGCCATGGTTCCGCCCTTTGTGCTGACCTGCGTGATCGGTGTGTACCAATCCGTCTTCGGCTTCGGCGACGCCCATGCGCCGCACAATCCGCTGGACGAGCTGGAGGCACACGTATGAGCTCCATCACGCTGGCTCTCGTCATTTTCGGCATCATGCTGGTCTTCATGGCCGTGCGCGTGCCTATCGCAGTTGCCATGTTTACCGCGGGCGCCATCGGTTACGTGATGCAGACCGGCTGGGGGCCGTTTTCCAGCTTCCTCAACACCCAGGCCTTTGCGCGCTTTGCCAGCTACGACCTGTCGGTGATTCCGCTCTTCATCCTGATGGGGCATTTCGCGACGCAGGGCGGCATCAGCCGCGCGCTGTTCGGTTTTGCGGCAGGCGTGATGGGCCGCTTCAAGGGCGGTCTGGCCATGGCGTCCATCCTGGCTTGTGCGGCATTCGGCGCCATCTGCGGCTCCTCGGTGGCCACGGCCGCCACCATCACCGGCGTGGCACTGCCAGAGATGAAACGCCACGGTTATTCAGGCCGGCTTGCCACGGGCACTCTGGCAGCCGGCGGCACCCTGGGCATCCTGATCCCCCCATCGGTGCCGCTGGTGATTTACGCCATCCTCACCGAGCAGAATATCGCCAAGCTGTTTGCGGCGGCCATGGTGCCGGGCATCATCGCGATGTTCGGCTACATGGTGGCCATTGCCATCTACGTGCGGCTGGTGCCCGGACAGGCGCCCGAGGTAGACAACGACAGGCCGCCGATGACGATGGCCTCCGCGTTGGGCATACTGCCCATCGCCATCATCTTCCTGATCGTCTTCGGCGGCATTTACGGCGGCCTGTTTACGCCGACTGAAGGCGCCGCGGTGGGTGCCGCCGCCACTTTCGTAGCCGCCTTGCTCAAGCGCGAGATCACCTGGGCCAAATTCAAGCTGTGCTTTTATGCCACGGCGGAAAGCTCGGCCATGATCTTCCTGATCTTTATAGGCGCCGACCTCATGAACTCCGCCCTGGCCCTGACGCAGGTGCCTAACCAGCTCGCCGGCGTGGTCGGCGGTTGGGGACTGTCGCCGCTGATGGTTGTCACGGCCATCCTGCTGTTTTACGTGGTGCTGGGGGCCGTGATGGACGAGTTGTCCATGCTGCTGCTGACGATTCCCATCTTTTTCCCGATGGTGATGGGCCTGGATTTCGGCATGGCCAAGGAATCCACCGCGATCTGGTTCGGCATCATGGTACTGATGACGGTCGGCTTTGGCATGCTGGCGCCGCCGGTGGGCCTGAACGTCTATGTGGTCAATGGCCTGGCCAAAGACGTGCCTATCAGCGAAAGCTACAAAGGTGTCATGCCATTCCTCATCAGCGACACCATCCGCACCACCCTGCTGCTGCTGTTCCCGGGCATATCGCTGTGGCTGGTGAAATACATCAGCTAGGGTCTATGGCTAGGGCTTTTACCGCTTCTCAAACCCATCCGCTTGCCTTAAGTTAGTCAAATTGTTTATAGGAGACACGCCATGATTCAGCGACGAACCCTTCTCAAGACCAGCGCCGCCGCAGCCTTGGGCGCACCGGCGCTGTCGGGCCTGGCCCAGCAGGCCGTGACACTGAAGTTCCATACTTTCATGTCGCCCTCGTCCAATGTCTGGCTGGCCATGCACAAGCCCTGGATGGACAAGGTCGAAAAAGAATCCGGCGGCCGTATCAAGTTTGAAGGCTACCCGGCCATGCAGCTGGGCGGCACGCCTGTACAGCTCTACGACCAGGCCAAAGACGGCGTGGTTGACGTGGTGTGGACATTGCCCGGCAATACGGCCGGCCGCTTCCCGCGGATCGAGGTGTTTGAGCTGCCCTTCATGATGTCCAACGCCGAAGCGACTTCCAAGGCGTTCTGGGAATACGTGCAAACCGTTGCACCCGATGAATTCAAGGATACGCAGGTGCTGGCGCTGCAGGTGCACGGCCCCGGTGTGATCCACACGGTCGACAAGCCCGTCAAGTCGATTGCCGACATGCGCGGCCTCAAGCTGCGCGCGCCGACCCGCCAGGTCACCAAGCTCATGGGCGTGCTGGGCGCCACGCCCGTCGGCATGCCGCTGCCGCAGATTCCCGACGCGCTGAGCAAGGGCACCATTACAGGGTGCGTGATTCCGTGGGAAGTCGTGCCTTCGGTCAAGGTCAACGAGCTCACCAAATTCCATGCCGAGTTCGACCCCGCCGGCGGCAGCCTTTACACCACCACCTTTGTGATGGCCATGAACAAGGCGAAATACAACTCGCTCGCACCCGACCTCAAGAAGGTCATCGACAACAACTCCGGCATGGCCACCTCGGCATGGCTGGGCAAGGTGCAGCAGGGCAACGACGTTCCCGGCCGCAAGACCGCCAGTGACCGCGGCAACACGATTTACACCGTGAGCGCGGCCGAAGCCCAGGAATTCCGCCGCAAATCGCGTACGGTGGAAGTCGAATGGGTGGAAGACATGAACAAGAAGGGTTTTGACGGCAAGAAGCTGCTGGACACGGCACGCGCCCTGATTGAAAAGCACACCAAGACGACCAAGACTTGATCAATACCCGTGCTGGGTGCGCATTCATGAAACCGGGCTTATGCCCGGTTTTTTTATGCCCTACCCATGTTCTTATGCCTTTTCGGCTTTCAGCCCAATGAATACGGGCGCAATCGGCTCCTGATTTAATAGCACTCCACTTCGGGCAAAACCAGCACGACAGCCGGGTTACTGCGGCTGCGGCTTCATTCATGGCGCGCCTGCATAAGAATCCACCCGGTCCCCGTATGACGGGTGAGTCCGGTCCATCATTCCATTTACCCAAGGAAGTTTTTTCATGTCACGCTTTTTGAAAACCCTGGCAGCCACCATCCTGGCCTCAAGCCTGAGCGCTTCTTTCACCTTGCCCGCTTTTGCGGCCGGCCCCATGGTCAAGAGCCAGGCGCCCGGCTACTACCGCGTCACGCTGGGCGATTTTGAAGTCACCGCCCTGTCGGACGGCACTGTCAAGCTGCCCGTGAAAGACCTGCTCACCAACACAACGCCGGCGAAAGTCGGCGCGGCACTGAAGCGTTCTTTTTTACCTGACGCAGTCGAGACTTCAGTCAATGCCTACCTCATCAACACCGGCAGCAAGCTGGTGCTGATCGACACGGGTGCGTCCGGCCTCTTCGGCCCGACGCTGGGCAGCCTGCAGGCCAACCTCAAAGCCGCCGGCTACCAGCCCGAGCAGGTCGACGAGATCTATATCACCCACATGCACCCCGACCACGTGGGCGGCCTGGTGGTGAACGGCGCCATGGCGTTTCCGAATGCCGTTGTGCGTGTGGACAAGGCGGACGCCGACTTCTGGCTGGATGAAGCCAAAATGAACGCAGCGCCCAAAGAATCCCAAGGCTTTTTCCAGGGTGCCATGGCGTCCATCAAGCCTTACGCAACGGCCGGCAAGCTCAAGACCTTTGAAGGCGTCACCGAGCTCGTGCCCGGCGTGAAGGCGCAGCCCGCTCACGGCCACACCGCCGGCCACAGCGTGTATGTGGTGGAAAGCAAGGGGGAGAAGCTGATGCTGTGGGGCGACCTGATGCATGTGGCGGCAGTCCAGTTCGACAACCCGGAGGTCACCATCAAGTTTGACTCCGAGTCCCCACCGGCCGCCAAGGAACGCGCCAAGGCCTACGCCGATGCCGCCAAAAATGGCTACCTGGTCGGCGCGGCGCATATCGCCTTCCCTGGCCTTGGCCATGTGCGCAAGGGCGCGGGCAAGGCATACGCCTGGGTCCCGGTGAATTACTCGTCACTCAAATAGGAAGGGTAAGCAAAATAGGCCATGCACCCAATAAGCATCGGCGTAAGCAGCTACGTTTTTTATAGCACTGCGGGGGGCCTGCAGTGCCCCCTGGCAGGCCTCGGCCGGCGCAAAGCCGCTACACTCATCTGATGCAACGTCCGCCCCTGAACCACTGCCGCGTCTGCGGCACCGCCGTGGCTTATCGCTTGCCGGACGACGGTGACACGAAAGAGCGGGCCGTCTGCCCGGCCTGCAACACGGTTCACTACGAAAACCCGCTCAATGTCGTCGGCACCGTGCCCAGCTGGGGCGAGGACGGCGCGCAAGTGCTGCTCTGCAAACGCAATATCGAGCCGCGCCGGGGCAAGTGGACCTTGCCTGCCGGCTTCATGGAGCTGGGCGAAACCACCTCGCAGGGCGCAGCCCGTGAAACCGATGAAGAAGCCGGCGCCCAATATGAAATGCAGGGCCTTTTCACGGTTATGAACGTGGTGCGCGTCGGGCAGGTGCACATGTATTACCGGGCTCGGCTTTTGAGCACCGAATTCAATCCAGGCCATGAGACCATGGAGGCCAAACTGTTCACTGAGGCCGAAATTCCCTGGGACGAAATTGCCTTCAAGACGGTCAAGCAGACGCTGGAGCAGTACTTCGAAGACCGCCGCAAGGGTGCCTACGGCATCCATTCGTTTGATATTGAATGAAGGTCTTCAAGCCCTTGCCGGCCGTTACATTCTGCAGACAGGGCGCCCGGTAGAATTTCTCTGTATCCGGCTGGTTCTCACCGCGGATTTTCCGCCCCCTCATCGGCCTTCCGGCAGTCTCTTTTTTAACCTCTTCCCCGGATTTCATGTTCAACACCGCAATCTTTTTCCGCATTGCCGACGATTTTGTGCTTCCTCCGCTGGACGTGCTTGAAGAAATTTTCCAGTCCCACCGTTTCGTTCCCTGCGGCGCAACAGAGCCTGAATCCAGTGGCTGGGTGCCACCGCGCGGCAACAAAAGCACCGTACTGCTCGAAAGCGTGGGCCGCCAGTTAATCGCCCGCCTCTGCACCGAACGCCGCCCTGTGCCTTCGTCCGCCATCAAGGCCGCGGTGGAAGAACGCATCGAAAAATACAAGGAAGAAACCGGCCGCGAACGCGTGGGCGCCAAGATCAAAAAAGAGTTCAAGCAGGAAGTCATGCTGGACCTGCTGCCGCGCGCCTTCACCAAACGCTCGACCACCACGCTCTGGATCGACGTCGTCAACAAATTCCTGGTGGTTGACTCCGGCAACCTCACAGGTGCCGACAAAATCGTGAGTTACTTCGTGGAAGCGTTGAGCGAGGTGCCGGGCGCCCTGCCCGGCCTGAAGGCCAGCCCCGTCCAGACGCAAATGTCGGCCGCTGCTGCCATGTCGCACTGGCTGTCGACCCGGGAAGCGCCATATAACTTCACGGTAGACCGCGACTGCGAGCTCAAGACACCCGATGACCAGAAGTCCACGGTGCGCTATTCGCGCCACACGCTGGAGATCGACGAAGTGGCCCAGCACATTGCTGCCGGCAAACTACCCACACAGCTGGCGATGACGTGGAACGAGCGCGTGTCTTTTGTGCTGACGGAAACCGCGCAGCTGAAAAAACTCAAGCTGCTCGATGTGGTGCTGGACGGCGTACAGGAAAGCGGCAAGGACGACGACGGCTTTGACAGCGATGCGGCCATCATTACCGGCGAGCTGTCTTCGCTGATTCCGGACATGCTGGAGGCATTGGGAGGGGAACTCGCTGAGGGAGAAGTCACACCGCACCCGGCCACCTCGCCTGCTGCCGACCCGGTGCCAGAGCCCGCGTAGCAAATACGGAGACAGGTCATGCCCCAACACATCGGTATCGTCGGCTGCTCCGCCGAAGGCGCTGCGCTTTGTTATCAAACCATCTGTGTGGAAGGCGCCGGGTCCATGGGGCCGCATGCCCACCCTGAAGTGTCCATGCATACGCCGTCGCTTTCAGATTACATGGCGTGCATCTATCGCAACGACTGGGACGGCGTGGGCGACATCATGCTCGCCTCCGCGCACAAGCTCGCAAAAGCCGGGGCGGACTTCCTAGTCTGCCCCGACAACACCATTCACCAGGCGTTTGCTTACGTACAGGAACGATCCCCCCTGCCCTGGCTCCATATCGCAGAAGTCGTTGCCGAAGAAGCGGCCAGGCGCGGGTTCCGGCGCATCGGCATCACCGGCACGCGATGGCTCGTCGACAGTGAGGTCTACCCCGACAAGCTCGCGGCCCGCGGACTGCAATACCTGCGTCCAGATGGCGCGGAGCGCGACGAAATCAACCGCATCATCATGGACGAGCTGGTGTACGGTGTCTTCAAGCCGGAAGCGATCGGGTATTTTCAGAAAGTCATTGACCGGATGAAAAGCAACGGCTGTGATGCTGTCGTCCTGGGCTGCACGGAAATCCCCCTGATCATGAGCGATTCAAACTCGCCCCTGCCGACTCTGGACTCCACACGCCTGCTGGCGCGCGCGGCGCTTGTCAGGGCGACGCAGGCCGCGCGGCCTTCGCCTGATTGAAAAGATTCAGTGCTGGCCCGGCGTGGCGCGAAGCCGTGAAACGATTGCCGGCAAATCCTGCCAGACCGGTTCCGAGGGGGCATAGCGTCCGCGCATATAAGCAGCCAGCGCTGCAACCTGGGCAT
Organism: Polaromonas sp. P1_F1; assembly: GCF_056405795.1. Lineage (NCBI taxonomy): Bacteria > Pseudomonadati > Pseudomonadota > Betaproteobacteria > Burkholderiales > Comamonadaceae > Polaromonas > Polaromonas sp. P1_F1. Next base: position 268,483 of record NZ_JBFUBJ010000002.1, on the reverse strand, counting down.
CATCCAGGCTATGGCGAAAAGCCGGCATGAACCCGATATCTTTGCTCGCCGGTGACTGAATTCCCTCAAGGATCACCCGCACCAGATTGTCGGGCCGCTCGCTGTGCAGCTTGCTGTTAAGGGCCAGCGGCACGTTCACACCCAGCAGTCGCGGGCCGTCGCCATCGTGATGGCACGATGCGCAAGCGCCATCGAACAGGCGCTGGCCAGGGCCCGGCAAGTTGCCGGCAGATTGCCGGGTGGACAAGACGACCTGCCTGCTGCGTTGGACGCTTTCGGCTTCCGTAGTTGGCTCATTAAAAGACACGAGGTAAGCCGCCATTGCACGAATATCTTCTTCGGGCAAGGCAGCCAGTTCCTTGATCACAGGCGCCATGGGGCCCGCGGCAATACCGTGCTGCGAAGAGTAGCCGCTACGCAGGTAGCGGTACAGTTCCGCGGCGTTCCAGGGCACGGGCGCACGCGAGAGCGCGGTCAGCGCCGGAGCGTCCCAGCCATCCACCACGGCCCCGCTTAAAAAAGCCTTCCCGCTGCGCTCTGCGCCCGCGGCGTTGCGTGGCGTGTGGCAGGCGCCGCAATGGCCCAGGCCGTTGACCAGGTAGGCACCACGATTCCATTCGGCAGTCTGCGCCGGGTCGACCCGGTAAGGTGCCGGGTCATGAAACAGGGCATTCCATCCAGCCATCAGCGGCCGCACACCAAAGGGAAAAGCCAGCCGCGTGGCCGGTGGTTCTGATCGCACGGGGGGCTGGGCCATCAGGTAGGCATACAGCGCGGTCAGATCTTCATCGCTGGTTTTGGCGAACGCGGTATAGGGAAACGCGGGATACAAATAGTGACCATCGCGGGAAATTCCTTCACGCATGGCGCGCTGGAAGGCGCTAAAAGACCACAAACCTATTCCGGTGTCCGCATCGGGCGTGAGGTTGGTGGTAACAATCTTTCCGAAAGGCGTATCCATGGCCCTGCCGCCGGCATTGGGTATGCCGCCGGGTGCTGTGTGGCACACCACACAATCGCCCGCGGCAGCGAGCTGCCGGCCGCGCTCCAGGGTTGCGGCGGTGTAGACGGATGCGCCGCTCTGCGCCACCGGGGCGATGACCGATCGGCCGCCTGCCAGCGCCCACACGATGCCCACAACCCCCGCGAGCAAGGCGCCTGCGCGGGACCACCAGGCCATGCCTTTCGGCCATGCCGTGCCCTCAGGTGCGGGATTTGGCAACCGGGCCGGAGCCGCCGGGATAGCTGGCGCGGCCGCGAGCCCCGGGTTGAGCGCAGCACGTACGACTTCCGGCGTGAAAGGCGGCTGGCGAAAACGCACGCCGGTGGCATCAAAAATGGCGTTGGCAATAGCTGCCGTACCCGGCACCGAAGACGACTCTCCGGCGCCAAGCGGTGGCTCACCGGGGCGCGCCATGGTCACGACCTCAATCACCGGCACGTCCCGGAAGTTCAGGATTGGATAGCTTCCCCATTCCAGGCTGGTCACCTGATTTGTCTTGGGCGACACCGTGACCTGTTCCGTGAGTGCACGGCTGGTCGTCTGCACTACATTGCCATGGATCTGGTGCTGAACCCCGGCGGGGTTGATCAGCGTGCCGGCGTCATGCCCTACCACGACGCGCCGGACATGCACCTCGCCCGTCTTGCGATTCACTTCGACGTCGGCCACCCAGGCCGCCCATGCCGCCCCAAACCCCGGCCATTTGCTGTGCATGTAGCGGGCATACGCAAAGCCCTGGCCGCGCACGACGTCCTGTGGGTCACCTGGCGCTGCCGGCTGCTGCTGCGGTGTCGTATGCGCCATCCAGCCGGCGCGCTCGGCCGTGGCGCGCACCAGCTCGGCAGCGCGCGGCTCTTTCAGGTACCTCAGCCGAAACTCCACCGGATCGACACCGGCTGCTGTTGCCAGTTCGTCGATGTAGGACTCATGCGCGAATGAATTGGGCAGCGCCGAGACACCGCGCAGCCATGACGCACGCAACAGCGGCGCCATGTCATTGACGGCGATGCGCATGTTGGCGTAGTCGTAGGGCGGCCGGGCGGTCCGATCGCCCATTTCATAGGCCTGCGCAACAGGCTCAATGGTGCGCGTGAGCAAAAGCGCCAGCGTGGGAGCGCCGTTTGAAGGGTATGAGGTTTGAAAGTCATACGCAGCCACCGATCCGTCGGCATTCAACCCGCCGTTCACTTGCATGAGCTGGGCGGCGCCTTTGGGTTCCCAGGCGTTTTCCTGCTCACGCGTCAGTTGCACACGCACGGGGCAGCCAGCGGCACGCGACAGCAGCGCGGCATCTGCCGCCACATCGTCAGCGCAGTTTCGCCCGTAGCAGCCTGCCGCTTCCATGCGGATCACATCAATGGCGACATCGGCCAGGCCGATCAGTCGTGATAAATCGGTCCGCAGCACATGGGGGTTTTGGGTTCCCGCCCATACCGTCAGGCGCTCCTGCTGCCAGTCGGCCACGGCGCACGAGGGCCCGAGGGAGCCGTGCATTTGATAGGGCCAGACGTAGTTGCGCGCCAGGGCTTGTGCCGCGCTTGCCATCGCGGTGTCCACGTTGCCGTCGTCGACAAGCCTGCGCTGCGTGGCCGGGTTGTTGCGGATCGCCTGCTCAAGGTCGCCCAGATTGGCGAGACCGGGCCACGGCTTCCAGCTGACACGCAATTCACGCAGCGCCTGTTCGGCCTGCTCTTCGCGCTCCGCGACAATGCCGACAAAGTCGCGGATCACCACCACCGCGCGAATGCCCGGAATGTGCGCGATCGATGATTCATCCACTGATTCCAGCGTATTGCCGATGAAGTCGCCGTTGTCGGCGCCGGCATAAGGTGGCCGCACGACGCGGCCGTGCAGCATGCCGGGCACGCGCATGTCGTGCACAAACGTCAGAGCGCCGGTGGCCTTGGCCGGGATATCCAGGCGTGCCGCGCTGGTCCCCACCAGGCGGTAGTCGGCAGCATCCTTGACAGGGGTGCCCGGCACCAGCGAGAGATGTGCATGCTCATTGACCAGCAATGCGCCATACGTCACCGATTTATCGTCCTGCCCCACCACGGAAACAACGCCGTCTCGCACGGCGAGCAGGGAAGGGTCCACCTGCAGCACGCCGGCGGCACGCGTCACCAGCCACGCGCGTGCCTGCGCCGCCGCGGCCCGCAAAGGGACGGCATGAACCTGGATGGACGCGCTGGCAATCGTGGCCCCCTGATTGGGTGCGCGCGTCGTGTCCCCAAGAACCATGCTGACCTGCCCGAGCGCAACGTCCAGCTCTTCAGCCACGATCTGCGCCAGGGCCGTCCGGATACCGGTGCCAAGATCTACATGGCCGTTCAGGGCCGTCACGCTGCCGTCATCCCACACGGCAACCAGTATTTCAACGCCCTCTTGCGGATTGGCGCTGACCAGTGCAGGTTGGCCACGGGCGGGTGGAGGCGCCGGCGGCGGCTCGCGGCTCACCAGCAAGACGCCGCTGGCCGCATGAAAATCGGCGCGTGTCAGGGGCGCATCGGCGCGACGCGTCATGGCGAGTTACCCCGGGCAAGGCTTTGGCGCGTCAGCTCTGCCGCACGCAGCACAGCCTTCACGATCTCCAGGTGCGTGCCGCAGCGGCAGAGATTGCCTGACAGCTCGCGGCGTATGTCATCCTCGCCAGGCGCGGGGTTTCGCGCCAGCAATGCGACGGTCATCATGATCATGCCGTTCAGGCAGTAGCCGCACTGGGCGGCCTGCTCTTCGATAAACGCCTGCTGGACCGGGTGAAGGGCCGCCGGCGTACCCAGACCCTCAAGGGTGGTGATTTCGCGGCCCGCCACGCCGCACGCCGGAATAACGCAAGCGCGTGCCGCCACACCGTCGACCAGCACGGTGCATGCGCCACACTCTCCCAGACCGCAGCCATATTTCGGGCCATTCAGCGCGAAATCGTTACGCAGCACCGTCAGCAGGCTGGCCTGCTCCGCAACRGGCAGCGTACGCTTTTGCTGATTAACGGAAAGCGTGACTGTCAAACCCATATTTACCGAACCATAACCAGGTTGCGGCGCAGCCTACACACTGAGATAGGCACGGCGCACTTCTTCATTGGCAGCCAGCTCCGCAATGGATCCTTCAAAACGGATTTGCCCTTTCTCCAGGACGTACGCCCTGTCTGACACCAGTTCGGCGAAATGCATGTTTTGCTCGGACAGCAGAATGCTCACGCCATGGGCCTTCAGCTCCAGAATCATGTTGGCCATTTGCTCCACAATGACGGGCGCTACGCCTTCGGAAGGCTCGTCAAGCAGAACCAGATAGGGATTTCCCATCAAGGTCCTGGCCACCGTCAGCATTTGCTGCTCGCCGCCACTCATGCGGCCGCCGGGGCGCGTGGGCATCTCACCGAGGTTGGGAAACAGCTTGAAGAGGCGTTCCTGCGTCCACAAGGGAGCCTCGCTGCCGTCGGGCCAGCGGCGCGGCGCCTGCCGTCCTACTTCCAGGTTTTCATTCACGGTCAGGTCGGTGAAGATTCGCCGGTCTTCCGGCACAAACCCCAGACCCATGCGAGCCGCATGGTGTGGTTCACTGCCGGAGATATCTTTGCCAAGAAAGGTCACGCTGCCACGCCGCTTGTCGAGCATCCCGATCAGCGTCTTCAGGGTGGTCGATTTGCCGGCGCCGTTGCGCCCCATCAAGGCGACGACCTCGCCGCGCCCGACCGAGAGATTGACGCCAAACAGTATTTGCGCCGCACCATACCAGGCCGACAGGTCTTTCGCCTCCAGCAGCATCTCTTTGCCGTCGCGCATTACGCCATCTCCTTTTCAATGGCTTTCTTCTCGAAAGTTTTGCCACTGCCAAAATAGACTTCCTGGACTTCGGGGTGGTCGCGAATTTCCAGTGGCTTGCCTTCCGCAATCAACCGGCCGCGCGCCAGCACGATCATGCGGTCGGCATAGGCAAACACCACGTCCATGCTGTGCTCGGTAAACAGCACCGCCATGCCCCGGTCAATGACCAGTTGTTTAGTCAACGCCATCAGGTCATTCCGCTCTCTGGGCGCCATGCCGGCTGTCGGCTCATCCATGAGCAGTAATTTAGGGTTGTTGGCCATGGCCATGGCGAGCTCAACGCGCTTGACGTCCCCGTACGCCAGCACGCTGCAAGGGCGGTCAGCCTGCGCTTTCATATTGACCTGCTCAAGGAGTGCCATGGCCTCGTCGCGTTTGTAATCTGCGGCGCGGCGCCACATGGAAAACAACTTCCTGTCCGCAGATAACAAGGTCATCTGGACGTTTTCCACTACCGTCAGCGAGGAAAAGGTTTCCGCGATCTGGAATGTCCGGCTGACACCGCGGCGCCAGATATCCCGGGGCGCCAGGCCGATCAGCTCCTGCGAGTCCAGCTGAATGGAGCCGGCATCTGCACGCAACTGCCCATTGACCATGTTGAACATGGTTGATTTTCCGGCGCCGTTGGGCCCAATCAAAGCCAATAGTTCGCCCTGCGCCAGCTCGAAATTCACGCTATCGACAGCCCTGACACCGCCAAAGGATTTTCCTAATCCTGATACCTTCAGCAAGCTCATGACTTTTCTCCCGCACTGCGGCGACTGGCCAGCAGCTGTTTGGCAAAGCCTGCAATTCCCTGGGGGAACAGCAGCACAAGAACCAGGATGATGGCGCCCAGCATGGCCCGCCAATAGTCGGTGTTTCGCGCCACGGTATCGTGCAGCCACGTGAATGTGACGGCCCCCACGACAGGTCCCAAAAGCGTCTGGATACCCCCCAGCAAAACCATCACCAGACCATCGATCGACTTGCTGACGTGCAGGCTTTCAGGCGAAATGCTGCCTTTTGAAAAAGCATAAAGCGCACCGGCCAGCCCCGCAAATGAACCTGCAATCACAAACGCAACCCATTGCAGGCGTTTGACATTCATGCCGATGGCGTCCGAACGCAGCACCGAGTCGCGTGCCGCACGCATGCCATAGCCAAACGGTGAATACAGAATTCGGTGCATCAGCAAGACGCCCCCGGCCACCAGGACAAGAGTGAGGTAGTAATAAATGCGCTTGTCCGCCAGCCACTCGGAAGGCCAGACGCCGGTCAATCCGTTGCTGCCGCCGGTGAACACGTCCCATTGATAACAAACTGCCCAGGTGATTTGTGCAAAGGCCAGCGTCAGCATCGCCAGATAAACACCAGACAATCTGACGCAGAACCAACCATACACAAAGGCCCCCACGGCCGCCACAACGGGTGCCACGACCAGAGCCAGCTCCATGGGCATGTTCAGGCTTCGTACCAGCAAGGCGGCGCCATAGGCCCCAAGGCCGAAGTAGGCGGCATGCCCGAACGAGTGCATTCCCGCGGGCCCCATGATGAAATGCAGGCTGACAGCGAACAGGACGGCAACCAGCAAGTCAATCAGTAACACGGTGACGTAAGGGGACTGTGCCGCCAGCACAGGCATCAAAGCCAGTAGCGCCAGCAGGCCCGCACAACCCCAGACATACAAGCGGTGTGGCCGGCGCAGCGGTTCTTCGGCCATGCCTGCATGCCGGTTGGGCGCCTGTGGCCTGCCGAACAACCCCCAGGGTCGGGCCACCAGGACAACAGCCATCACCACGAACTCCACCACCAGGGTCAGCTTGGAAAAAGAGATGCTGATACCCGCAATTTCAACCAGCCCCAGCCAGATGCAAATGGCCTTGAGTTCGGCAATCAGCAGTGCCGCCACGTAGGCACCCGGGATGGAGCCCATGCCCCCGACCACCACCACCACAAACGCGGCGCCGATGATGTTGAGATCCATTTCCAGGTTGGCGGGCTCGCGCGGTAGCTGAAGCGCGCCCCCAAGGCCCGCCAGAAGTGCGCCCAATGCAAAAACCGCTGTGAATAACCACGCCTGGTTCACACCCAGCGCGCTGACCATTTCGCGATCCTGCGTGGCGGCTCGAACGAGGGTACCCCAGCGGGTTTTGGTGAGCAGGAGCCAAAGCAGACCCAGGACGACAGGCCCCGCGACGATCAGGAAAAGATCATAGGAAGGAAACTGACGCCCCAAAATCGACACAGAGCCAGTCAGGCCGGGAGCCCTGGGGCCAAGCAGCTCCTCGGGGCCCCAAAACCACAGCACGCCATCCTTGATCACCAGGCCAAGCGCAAACGTTGCAAGCAACTGAAAGAGTTCCGGTGCACGGTAAATACGGCGCAGCAACAAAACCTCGACCAGGCCGCCGAGAACACCAACAGCCAAAGCGGCAATCAGCAAGGCAGGCCAGAAACCCAAGGTATTGCCAAGAGCACTGACCAATGAATAGGCAACGTAGATGCCCACCATGAAAAAAGATCCATGGGCAAAGTTGACAATCCGGGTAACACCAAAGATCAACGACAAACCAGCCGCCACGAGAAACAGCGACGATGCACCGGCCAGGCCATTAAGCAACTGCACGATAAAGCCTGAGAAGCTCATGAACAAACCTTTTTTCTGCGGGATAGCATGACCGGCAAGCAGCGCACAGTGGACACACCTTTAACATGACGGCGGCACCGGAACTGCCGGCCAACCGCCATGAGTGCATGCACGAGGCGCGGCACCTGCCGCCGTCAACACTTGCCTCGGTCTAATCGGCAGCGCGCATTTTTTTCACTTCGGCGTTGCTGGGCTGGACTTTTGAACCATCGATATATCGATAGTCGACCATCACGCCCTTGCCGCCTTCATTTTTTGTGCGTCCCACATAGGCACCCATGGTGGACTGGTGGTCTTCCGGGCGAAAAACCACGGGGCCAAAGGGTGTTGTCACGTTCAGGCCGCGGAAAGCGGTAATCAGCTTTTCCGTATCGGTCGATTTGGCTTTTTTCATGCCTTCGGCCAGGGACTTGATGGCGCTATAGCCGACCACGGAACCCAGGCGCGGATAGTCTTTGTACTTGCCGTGATAAGCAAGAAAGAAAGCCTTGTGTTCGGGTGTCTGGATGCCGTACCACGGATAACCGGTAACCACCCAGCCGTTGGGCGTTTCCTCCTTGAGCGGGTCGAGGTATTCGGGCTCGCCCGTCAGCAGGCTGACGACTTCACGCCCCTGAAACAGGCCACGGGTATTGCCTTCACGAACAAACTTCGAGAGGTCGGCACCAAAAAGAACATTGAAGATGGCGTCCGGCTTGGCGTCCGCCATGGCCTGCACAACACTGCCCGAGTCGACCTTGCCCAGTGGAGGCGCCTGCTCGGCCACGAACTCTACATCGGGCTGCGCGGCCTTCAGCAAGGTCTTGAACGTCGCTGCTGCGGACTGCCCATACTCGTAGTTGGGGTACACCACCGCCCAGCGCTTTTTCTTCATCGCAACGGCTTCGGGGACCAGCATGGCCACCTGCATGTAGGTGGAGGTCCGCAAGCGGAATGTGTAGCGATTACCGTTTTGCCAGACGATTTTGTCCGTCAGAGGCTCCGCTGCCAGAAAAAAGAACTTTTTCTGCTTGGCGAAATCGGTGAGCGCCAGGCCGATATTGGAAAGGAAAGAGCCTGTCAGCACGTCGACTTTTTCGCGCGAGACAAGTTCTTCGGCTGCACGGACCGCATCGCCCGGGTTTGCGTTGTCGTCGCGAATAATCAGCTGGACCTTCTTGCCGTTGATTCCGCCGCCAGCATTGATTTCCTCAACGGCCAGTTCCATGCCTTTCTTGTACGGTTCCAGGAAAGCAGGCTGGGCCTTGTAGCTGTTTATTTCCCCTATCTTGATGACGCCTTGGGCATGAGCGTTCACGAATGAGGTGATCAGCCCGAGGAAAGCGACGGTGCTCAGCATTTTGTGGTGCAGCTTCATAAGTACTCCTGGTTGTCTTGGGTCAGATGGAAGGCGAAAGGCGATGGGTCATGACGATGAGCGATGGATTGGCAGCCCGGGGCTACCTTAACCCATCCTCCCCCTTGATTTCACTGGTTTGAAGCCCCCCCACACGCGGCAGGGGCCGGCCGCTGTCCGTAACGACGACCGCCACCACAATTTCGTTGGCGCGGGGAGCGTCGGCGATGCGGGCTTCCATCGCATCGAAATGGCTGCGCACGAATGCGGCATCCTTGTGTCCCAGCGGCACGTCAATGGCAGTACCAAGACCACCGCGCTTTTTACTTGACGGCACCAGAGCAGCACCCTTTTCCACCGCCAGACGCAGGGGCGCGCCCAGCCTGGGATGCAGGATCGCTGCCGCATGCTCCAGCTCACCGGCCTCACCCACGATGGCGGCCTTGCCGTAACTATGGGCTTGGCCCGGGGCAATGCCAAGGGCCTGCACGCACTTTTGCCCCAGCAGCCCGCCAAGCTCCTCACCAATGTCAATCAGCGCATCGAGTTTTTCCGCGTACACCCCGGCAAAAGGATTCTCGATCACGGCCATCGCCAATGCCTTTCGCGTCGGGGGAGTGACGGCCTTTCCCATCTCGATGTATGTTTCGTCGATTTGCACAACAATTTTTCGAATCCTGGCTGTCATGGTTTTTCCTTGTCTCGGTGCCTGCTAAGTATCTGGCGCATCGGGTTTAACGCAAGCCATCCCATTTGGCGATGGCACTGGCGGCCAGCCCACCCACCCGGGCGTGAATGCGCGGGCCCGTGCTCATGGCCAGGATGAAAACGATTTCGTCCGACAAGGGAGCCCCCGGCACACGCACCTCAATTGCGTCGAAATGGCTACGGACATAACTGGCATTGACGTGCGTTAAAGGAACATCCAGCGCCGTACCCGGTGCACCCACTTTTTTTGTCGAAGGGACAATGGACAAGGCGTTACCGGGCTGGCCGGTTTTTTCCTCAGCCTGCCCACGCGCATAAGCGTTGCGATCGCCTTTCCAGCCAAGCAGCTCACGCATCGCGTACCCGCCAGGCACATGCCAGAGCGCACCATGCTCCAGTTCCCCGGCCGCGCCCACGATTGCCCCTTTTCCATAACCCTCAATATGTTCGGCTGGCACATCCATTGCGGCGCGCAGACGCTCGGCCATCTGGATACCAACAGGCTGAAGCTGGTCCATCATCGGCAAGATATTGGGCTCATATCGCCCGGCAAATGGATTGGTCAGCACCGCGGCAATCGCGCCGCGCAGCAAAGGCACAGGCGCTACCGGCCCGAATTCATGCCGTATCTGCTCCACGTGCGTAAAAATACGCCGAATTTCAATCATGGTGTGAGGTCCATTCATTTCATTAAGCAAATACCGAACCAGCCGGCACTGCAGCACTGCGATTTTGCAATCGTTGCTGCGTTTTATCAGAGGTGGTCATCAGCTGGTTTTGACAAACCAGCGCAGCCGACCAGATCAGTCCCGCAGCCTGTAAAGCCTGGGCGCGTTCAAGCCCGGCGCGCAATGCACGCCGAACCGTCTCCGCCTCCAGCAACGGCACGTCAGTTGTCACCAGCATTTCGCCAAGGTCGGTGTCGTCCTTCAGGTCACAAGCCCTGCTGCGCTTGATCCGCATGTCGGCAACATCGACCGCATTCGCAATCATGGTGGCTGCGGCATCCGCTTGCGCGGCGGTATACGCAAGGACCGTAACACTGTCGGCAATACCCAGTGAAAAGCTTCGCCCCCGCCAACCGCTGGTAGCGACGCCGCGAACTGGAAGCGCGCTGGAAACCTCGAATTGCCCGTCGGTATGAACACCGGCCAATACCTCGTTTGCATCAAGGCGTGCCAGATCCGCATACAGGCCGATCCGCACCGATTGCGCCGGCGCCAAATGCAGGGCAATGTCGCCGCCGTTGTTGACCCAAGCGCGGTCTACTCCGCTATTGACGTAGCAGGCAACCAACTCCTGCGCGACCGCACCCGCCACGGCCGCCATCGGGGTGATGAAATCGCGCCGGTAGGGGCGGCATGCATTCCACATGCGCCGGGCAACGACCCCCTGCAGATAACACTCATCCAGTACGGGCTGCCGCAAGAGGGGAAGTTCCTCAACCAGCTCGCCGAGGATACCGCTGAAACGCTCCCAAGCTTTGGCATGAGCAGCCTCAACCGCAACCGGCCTTCCATAGGCGCCAATGATGATGTCCATCGGCCCGTGCTGGAAATGCCAGCGCCCATCGGGAAGTTGCATGCGTTGAGGGTTCATACGCAAGCGCCTCAGCCCAGCAAGGGGGGACGCGCCAGAGGCCAAGGATTGGCAGAAGGCAGCCTGGCCCATTCCAGGGCGACAGGCGCACCTTCGTTGTGCCAGGCACCGCGACGCAACACATCCTCCAGCGTACGCACATAGTCCATGTGCCCGCCCAGCGCGCGATAGTCGTCAAGCTTCATGCTGAATTCAATGGGAGCCACGATGGCCGGTGTGGGAACGGTTCCGAAACTGTTGTCCGGCATCCGCATGACATCGGCCATCACGGTGATTCCTCCACCAGGCCAGATATAGGCAGGAGCCCCACCACAGGTCACATTCACCAGGGAATTTTTGATGGCACGTGTCAGCAAAACCGGATTTTCAGTCACACCCGCCCGCAGGCTACCGCCCGCTCCGGCAAGGAAAAGCACGGTCGCCAAGGAGGGCTCGCAGTTTTCACCGATACGCTCAACGACATGACGCACTTCCGCCGGCATCTCCTGCTCCACGGGAATGAGCTCTTCGTTGAGCACATACCAGCTTGCATGCTCACCGGTGGTGGATGTCATCAACAAGCGCAGGCCCGGCCAGGCGACATTACCGTCCCACGCCTCGATGATGGACAGGGGATCGGCGATATCCGTCCCACCCCAGCCCGTTCCGGGATTGGCCACCTGGAAATATCGCCCCGGCGTGGACTTTCGTCCGCGCATCCGGACACCTGACGGGCGCATATCGAGACAACGCCCCGCCTGGTGCTCGGTCAGTACACCGGTAATGTGGTCGTCGACAACCACCACCTCGTCGAGCTTGCCGAACAACTGCTTTGCAAAAATGCCAACCGTGGCCGACCCGCAACCCACGCGCATACGCTCTTCTTCAACGCCATTCACGACAGGTGCACGGCCGGCTTGAATCAGTATTTGGGAACCACCGTCAATCGTGAACTCCACGGCTTGCTTGTTGCCGAGCGCCTTCATCATCTCCACCGTGACACGGCCTTCTTTCTTGCTGCCTCCCGTCAGGTGATGCACACCACCCAGGGACAACATCTGCGAGCCATACTCGGCCGTCGTCACATGCCCGATTACCTCTCCCTTGCAGCGCACATTGGCCTGCTCGGCACCCAGGAAGCGGTCAGTGTCAATTTTTACCTTGAAGCTGCAATAGCTGAAAATTCCTTCCGTGACCACAGTGACCAGATCAACACCGGCCGCTTTCGATGAAACGATGAATGGTGCCGGCTTGTAGTCGGGATAGGTTGTTGATGAGCCCACACCCGTGACAAACACTTCATCAGCCAGTAGAAGATCGCCGCTCCATGAAACCGTTGATGCGTCATCCGTGCCACCGGGCAGATCTTTCGGCGCGGAAAGTCCGGCATCTGCGCGCGCCGCAAACGGCACAATATGCGCGCCCTCGCCCGACAGCGTACGGCGCAACAGCAACACTGGGTCGACCCTAACAAGCGTTCCACCGTGGTTGGCATAGCGATCGCAGGCTCCGCTGCGGCCCTCAGAAATCTGGCATAGAACCGGGCAGGCATTGCACTCGATTTTCTCGCTGTTCATTCGCTCGTTTCGCGGCCGGGCCTTTTCCAAAACTTGCGGAAACGTCAAGGCATCCATACCTGGCAGGCCGTCCGTCTTTGTATGTTCAGTCATCGTGCTCGTCCTTCTGCCGCCTTCACCATCCTGGGGCTAATTCACCAATGTAGTGCCCACTTAATTTACATGTTGCATTCACTACATATTAGATTCAATGTAGCGCATACGGATTTCTCACGCAATAGTATTTACATGGCTGTCGTAAACTTATTTAAGAATGTTGTACATACTGAATTTAAATGTTGCGTTCACTACATTAATGTGGCACATTGCCTCTGTGGCGGCATCGTTTGGCCAGTACATGCAATACCTATCGAGACCGCGCAATGGAAAAATCGGCTCATAAATCGGCAGATCATGAACCCATGAGACATCAACGCGGCCTCTCTAATTCATAACCATTACTCCGAATAACACCATGAGCGCTTTCAATGAAGAAACTGTGTTGTCCGTCCATCACTGGACTGATCGCCTGTTTACCTTTACCACCACACGCGACACCTCACTGCGCTTTAGCAACGGCCACTTCACCATGATCGGATTAAGGGTCAACGACAAGCCTTTGCTGCGCGCCTACAGCATCGTGAGCCCCAATCATGAAGAGCATCTTGAATTCCTCAGCATCAAGGTCGCGGAAGGTCCCCTGACGTCACGGCTGCAGCACATCAAGGTCGGCGACAAAATCATCGTTGGGCGCAAGCCAACCGGCACACTGGTAATCGATTACCTGCTGCCAGGTAAACGGCTTTACCTGCTCTCGACCGGCACGGGTCTGGCGCCATTCATGAGCATCATCCGGGACCCGGAGACTTACGAACGGTTTGAACAGATCGTGCTGGTCCATGGCGTGCGGCAGGCAGACGAGCTGGCATATCACGACCTGGTTGTGGATCACTTGCCCCAACATGAATTTCTCGGTGAGCTGATCTCCAGGCAGTTGCTGTACTACCCTACCGTTACGCGGGAGGCTTACCGCAACATGGGCCGCGTCACCGACCTGATCGAAAGCGGGAAAATGTTGGCCGACCTGCAGTTGCCGGCACTGGATCCGGCGCATGACCGTGTGATGATCTGCGGCAGTCCCGCGATGCTCAAGGACCTCAAGCACATGCTGGAAGGCAAGGGCTTCATCGAAGGCAATACATCCAAGCCGGGAGATTTTGTGATCGAACGCGCCTTTGCCGAACAGTAGAGATGGCCCGGCGTTTGCCTTCAACTCATTGCATTGCCGTGGGAAATTGCTCCTCACACCTTCTCGCTTGATCACGCATAAACCGCGACTGGATACCTCTACATGACAGCGAAGACGGCCAAAACCATCAAGCCGCGCACTGCCACAACCAAACGCACGGTCGCCAAGCGGCCCGGCGTACGGGAGCAAGCCGCGCAGACCACGCGCGACAACATTTTGCGCGCAGCCACCCGCGTCTTCGCGCGCTATGGGTATGACGGCGGCAGCGTAGAGAAAATATCCAGGTCGGCCAAGTCATTCGACCGCATGATTTATTACTACTTCGGCAGCAAGGAAGGCTTGTTCATCGAAGTGCTGGAAGACATGTACCGCCGCATGAATGATGCCGAGCTCGAGTTGTCACTGGACATCGACCACCCGGTGGAGTCTCTGACGGACGTGATTTGCTTCGTGGTGTCCTACTACAGCAAAAATCCGGAGTTCATCACGCTGCTCAATACGGAAAACCTGCACCGCGGCAAGCACATCGCCAAATCGCAGCGCGCCCGGGATTACTCGTCTCCCGCCATCGCCATCATCCGGCAACTGCTGGAAAGCGGTGTGCGCAAGAAGATTTTCCGGGCAGACATCTCCGCCCGCAATGTCTATCTGCTGATTGCCGCCACCGGCTACTTCTATATCTCGAACCGCCACACGCTGTCAGCCTTCCTCGGCGAAGACCTGCAAACACCTGAGGCGCTGGCGCAATGGCAGGCCTTCATCATCAGCACCGTGCTGCGCACTGTCATGCTGAATCCTTGAGCTCAACCCGACGCATTTGAAAGACCACCCATGGCAGAAGCGGCATCAAGCGGAAAATCAGGAAAGGTCGTCATCAGGAACATTGGCCTGCTGCTCTCCGGAGACATCGACCAACCTATCCTGGACGCGGACACCATCGTCGTGAACGACGGCCTTATCGTGGCTATCGGAAAGGCCAAGGACTGTGATACAGCGCATGCGCAGACCGTGATTGACGCGCACCAGACTTGCGTGGCACCTGGTTTGATCGATAGCCATGTACATCCGGTTTTCGGCGACTGGACGCCGCGCCAGAACCAGATCGGCTGGATTGACTCCACCATGCACGGCGGTGTCACCACCATGATTTCCGCTGGCGAGGTTCACTTGCCGGGGCGTCCCAAGGACATCGTCGGCCTCAAGGCGCTGGCCATAACCGCGCAACGGGCGTTCGACAACTTCCGCCCAGGCGGCGTCAAGGTACTGGCTGGTGCCCCCATCATCGAAAAAGGCATGACCGAACAGGATTTCAAGGACCTTGCCGACGCCGGTGTAACTTTGCTCGGCGAAGTGGGCCTGGGTTCAGTCAAGGCGGGTTACGAGGCCAAGGAAATGGTGGGCTGGGCGCGAAAGTATGGCATCCAGAGCACCATTCACACCGGCGGCCCTTCCATTCCCGGCTCAGGCCTGATTGACAAGGACGTGGTGCTGGAAGCAGACGCCGATGTCATCGGCCATATCAATGGCGGTCATACGGCACTGTCGGAAGCACATGTTTGCGAACTCTGTGAGAAATCATCACGCGCCATTGAAATTGTCCATAACGGCAATGAAAAAGTCGCCATTGCAGCCGCGCAGGCGGCGCTGCAGCTCAAGTGCCCGCACCGCGTCATCCTGGGTACCGACGGGCCGGCCGGGTCCGGTGTCCAGCCGCTGGGTGTGCTGCGCCTTATCGCCCTCCTTTCCAGTCTGGGCAATATCCCGGCGGAGCTGGTTTTTTGCTTTGCCACGGGCAACACCGCGCGCATTCGTAAACTCAATTGCGGCTTAATAGAAACAGGCCGTGATGCCGATCTGGTCTTCATGGACAAAGCCCAGCACTCAGCGGGGCTCAACCTGCTGGACAGTGTGCAACGCGGGGATATTCCCGGCGTTGGCATGGTGATGATTGACGGCCTGGTTCGCTGCGGCCGCAGCCGTAACACCCCGCCGGCCACGCAGATCCCCAGCATTGTTCCGGCCTGATACGCAGGCGCCTGCAACTTGCCATCGCGTTTTCCCCAGACACGATTGCGTCGAGCTAAACGACGGGCAATCCTCTGACGTCGATCTCAAAGACAGCCGACCGGCTACCTCAACAAATATTCGACCCAAACAAAAAAAGCCGGTTAGCGTTAGCTAACCGGCTATCTGATGGTTTTATTGGTCGGTGTGAAAGGATTCGAACCTTCGACCCCTTGCACCCCATGCAAGTGCGCTACCAGGCTGCGCCACACACCGACAAGCCTTTTATTATAGCGTGCCGAAAATGCTTCTCAGTGCCCGGCGCTGAGGAGATCACGAATTTCAAACAACTCGCGCCGTACCAATTGCAGTCGTTGCTGAGCCGCGCTGCCGCTGGGCAAATCCGCGCCCTCCGGCTCGCTGTCTTCAAAGTCCGAGTGGTCACTGGAATCCTCAAAATCCTCCAGCAGGGACTCACCGCCTTCCAGCACTTCTACGCCGTCAAGCATGACTTCACCGTTACGGCGCTTGTCGCGTTCGGTCTGGACAATTTCCTGAAGCTTGTTGCGTGCGCCGCTGATGGTGAAGCCCTGGTCATAGAGCAAATCACGGATCCGGCGGATCATCAGCACCTCATGGTGCTGGTAGTAGCGGCGGTTGCCACGCCTCTTCATCGGGCGTAGCTGCGTGAACTCTTGCTCCCAATAACGGAGCACGTGAGGTTTGACACCGCACAAATCACTGACTTCACCGATGGTGAAATAGCGTTTCGCGGGAATGGGTGGGAGCGTTTTCTCCAATTAAATCAATGCGCTAAGGAGGAAACCTCCAAATCTACTCTAAGTCGAAACTTAGCGCAAAGAGTTGAGCCGGTTTTTTGGCATGTGTTGTTCCGTCACACAGGTGACATTTAATTACAACCACCTACCCGGATACGTAAATCAAGCGGACAAAGCCACCGGGTTTAGTACTTATTCGGCAACAGTTTCGCCCTGGATCTGGTCTTTGAGCTTGTGGCTGGCATGAAATGTCACCACCCTGCGGGCCTCAATGGGGATGGCTTCGCCGGTTCGCGGGTTGCGGCCAGGGCGTGGGGCTTTGGTGCGAATCTGGAAATTACCAAACCCGGAAATTTTCACATCATTTCCGTCCACCAGGCTGTCCGAGATCAGGTCAAAAAACGCGTCGATCATGTCTTTTGATTCGCGTTTGTTGAGCCCGATCTGTTCAAACAGCAACTCGGCCAGATGCGCCTTTGTCAGCGCCGGGGTTTCCAGGCTTTCTACAGAAAAATCCATGCAACGGTACTCCTGGCGACTTTTATTGTGAGCGCTATTCGTGAAAGGTCAGGCCCGCAAGCGGGCACCCAACTGACCTTGCAGATTGTCGAGCACCGACTGAACGGCCGCCTCAATCTCCTCATCTGTCAGTGTAGCGGCGTCGCTCGAAAGCACCAAGCGCACGGCCAGGCTTTTTTCGCCAAGCTGCATGCTCGCGCTTGCCTGCTGCGGCCGATAGACGTCAAACAGCGTCGCGCCCTTGAGCAGGCCCTGCGTGTTTGCACCGTGGATGGCCGACATCAGCGCAGCATGTGTGACGCTTTCGGCCACGATGACGGCGATGTCACGCTCCACCGGCTGGAGCTTACTGACCGGCTTGAACTCCGGCACAAGCCGCTGCAGCACGGCATCAAGCTCCAGCTCAAACAGGAGCGGCGCCTGGGCCAGGTCGTAGCCCTGGCGCCACTGCGGGTGCAACTCGCCCACAAAGCCAATCGGCTTGCCGCCCACGGACACGCTTGCGCAGCGGCCGGGATGCATGGCGGGGTGCACCGCCGGCGCAAAAACGGCCTGAAGCGGTGCAAGCAAAGTCTCCACGTCGCCCTTGACATCGAAGAAATCCACGGCCTTGTCAGGCTGGCTCCAGTTCATCGCCGCCCGAGGGCCGTAGGCCAGGCCAGCCACACGCATGGGCTGGTTGAAGCCTGCCACAGTGGTGTCGGTGTTCTGAACCTGGGTGTCGCGCAGAAAAACGCGGCCCAACTCAAACACGTTCACACGGGGCGCCTTGCGGTCCAGGTTGAACTTGAGCACCTGCAGGAGCGAACCCAGCAGTGAAGAGCGCATCACGCTCATCTGGCTGGCGATGGGATTGAGCAGCTTGATGGGGTTGGGATTACCGGCAAGCTCAAGCTCCCAGCGCTCTTCCACGAAGCTGAAGTTAATGGTTTCCTGGTAACCCAGTGATGCCAGGGCGCGACGCACGCCAAAGGGGCTGCGTTCGGCTTCAGCGCGCAACCTGGCGGTGATGGGGGCCAGCGGCGGTGTTTCGGGGAGCTGGTTGTAACCCACCATGCGCACCACTTCTTCAATCAGGTCTTCTTCGATCTGCAGATCAAAGCGGTAGCTGGGCGGTGTCACGGTCAGCGTGCCCTCGCCTTGCGTCACCGGCAGGCCCAGACGCTGGAGGGCGTCCAGGCATTGCGCCTGCGTGAGGGGCATGCCGATCACCTTGGCTGCACGCGCCACCCTCAAAGTGACTGGCACCGCTTTGGGCACGTTAACCTGCTGGTCGTCCATGGGGCCGCACACCGTTTCCGGTGTGCCGCAGATGTCGATGATCAGCTGGGTGATGCGCTCGATGTGCTCGACGGTCTGCCCGGGATCAACGCCTCGCTCAAAACGGTGGCCTGCGTCAGTCGAAAAGTTATAACGGCGCGAACGGCCAGCGATGGCCTTGGGCCACCAGAAGGCAGCTTCGACGTAGACATGTTTCGTGTCGTCCGAGACGGCGGTCGCATCGCCGCCCATGATGCCGGCCAGCGACTCCACCTGTGCATTGTCGGCAATCACGCCAACTTTTTCGTCAACCGTCACGGTATTGCCGTTGAGCAGCTTGAGCGTCTCGCCGGGCTTGCCCCAGCGGACATCGAGCCCGCCATGGATTTTTTCGAGGTCAAAGATGTGCGAGGGACGGCCCAGCTCGAACATCACGTAGTTGGAGATGTCCACCAGCGCCGTCACGCTGCGCTGGCCGCAGCGCGCCAGGCGATCGACCATCCATTGGGGTGTGGTGGCTTTCGTATTGACGTTGCGCACCACGCGGCCGGAAAAGCGGCCGCACAAATCGGGCGCGCTGATCTTCACCGGCAGTTTCGCGGTGTCGGCGGCAGCCACGGCGGGAATGACCGGTGTCTTCAGCGGTGCACCCGTGAGCGCAGCGACTTCGCGCGCAACACCGTAGACGCTCAGACAATGCGCCAGGTTGGGCGTGAGCTTGAGGGTGAACAGGGTGTCGTCGAGCTTCAAATGCTCACGGATGTCCTGGCCCAGCGGCGCATCGGCCACCAGTTCGAGCAGGCCGCCGTTGTCTTCAGAGAGCTTGAGTTCGCGCGCCGAACACAGCATGCCCTGGCTTTCCACGCCGCGCAGTTTGCCGACCTTGATCAGGAAGGGCTTGCCGTCTTCACCGGGAGGCAACTCGGCGCCGACCAGGGCACATGGCACCTTGATGCCGACGCGGGCGTTGGGTGCACCGCAAACGATGTTGAGCAGGCTGCCCTGCCCCACGTCGACCTGGCAGACGCGCAGGCGGTCGGCATCCGGGTGTTGGACGGCTTCCTTGATTTCGCCAACAACAATCCTGGTGAACGGAGGCGCCACCGGCTTGAGTTCTTCGACCTCCAGGCCGGCCATGGTGAGTGTGTCGGCGAGCTGCTGGGTCGTCAAAGGCGGGTTGCAGAATTCGCGCAACCAGGATTCTGGGAATTGCATGGTCTAACCTTGTTTTCTTGTTCTTGTTATTTCAGGACTGAAACTGGGAGAGGAAGCGGATGTCGCCGTCGAAGAACAGACGCAGGTCGTTGACGCCGTAGCGCAGCATGGTCAGGCGGTCAGGGCCCATGCCGAAGGCAAAGCCGATGTATTTCTCGGGGTCCAGCCCCATGTTGCGCACCACATTCGGGTGCACCTGGCCGGAGCCGGCCACTTCCAGCCAGCGGCCGGCCAGCGGGCCAGCCTGGAACTGGATGTCGATCTCGGCACTGGGCTCGGTGAAAGGGAAAAAGCTGGGCCTGAAACGCAGCACCAGATCGTCGCTTTCAAAGAAGGTGCGGCAGAAATCGGTGAAGACGAATTTGAGATCCTTGAAGCTCACGTTCTCGCCTATCCACAGGCCCTCGCACTGGTGGAACATGGGCGAGTGGGTGGCATCACTGTCGACACGGTAGGTGCGGCCCGGTGCGATGACGCGAATTTCGGGCATGCGGCCGCCGGCATCGATCAGCGCGCGATGCTTCTTGACATGCTGGACCGCATAGCGGATCTGCATGGGACTGGTGTGGGTGCGCAGCAGGTTGGGCGCGGCCTCGGTGCCGCCCTCGACATAAAAGGTGTCGTGCATCGAACGCGCTGGATGGTCTTCGGGCGTATTGAGCGCGGTGAAATTAAACCAGTCGGTCTCGATCTCGGGGCCTTGGGCCACGTCGAAACCCATGGAGCCAAAAATGCCTTCAATGCGTTCCAGCGTCAGCGAAACGGGATGCAAGCCGCCTTGCGCGCGCTGGCGGCCGGGCAGGCTCACGTCGAGCGCTTCGGCTTTCAGTTGTTTTTGCAGCTCGGCATCGGCCAGTGCCTGACGGCGATCGTTCAATGCAGCTTCGATGGCCTGTTTGGCCAGGTTGATGGCGGCACCACGGGATTTTTTTTCTTCCACGCTGAGTGCGGCCATGCCTTTCATCAATTCCGTGACGCGGCCGGTTTTGCCCAGGAACTGCGCCTTGGCGTTTTCCAGGTCGGCGGGCGTGTTGGCCTGCGCAAAACTGGCATGGGCGGTGCTGACCAGTTCCTGGAGGGCATCGGGTTGAGTCATACGTTCTCTTGTTCGAAATACAAAACAGCGAAGGCGCTTTCAGCAGCACTCGTGTTCCGGGAGTACTGCAGAAAGAGCCATGAAAAAGGGCCAGAGCCTTTTCAAGCTCCAGCCCTTTCTTTTCTTGCGCAAGCAGCTATTGATTTAATAGCACCAACACTGCCCGGCTTGAAAATCAGGCAGCCAGCTTGGCTTTCACCTGTTCAACGATGGCGCCGAAAGCGGCGCTGTCATGAATGGCCATGTCGGACAGAACCTTGCGGTCGATCTCGATGCCGGCTTTCTTCAGGCCATTGGCAAACTGGCTGTAAGTCAGGCCGAATGAACGGCTTGCAGCGTTGATACGGGCGATCCACAACTGGCGGAACACGCGTTTCTTGGTACGGCGGTCACGGTAGGCATATTGCCCAGCCTTCATTACCGCTTCTTTGGCGATACGGAAGACATTGCCGCGGCGGCCGCGGAAACCTTTTGCAAGGGCTAAAACTTTTTTGTGGCGGGCGCGAGCCGTTACACCACGTTTGACGCGAGGCATGTGTGTACTCCTTGTTCGTCGTTAATTAAATGCCCTGGCCTGGGAGCATCTGTGCCATGTGACCCATATTGGTCTCATGGACAGTCACCGCACCACGCAGATGGCGTTTGTTTTTGGTGGTCTTCTTGGTCAGGATGTGACGTTTGAAGGCTTGGCCGCGCTTGACGGTACCACCCGGACGAACGCGGAAACGCTTTTTAGCGCCGCTCTTGGTCTTCATTTTGGGCATGTGAATGCTCCTTTTCATTTGTGCTCGTGAGGCGCTGCGAACCTTCCGCAGACTTGATGGCCCCGAGACACTTGTTAAGCGGAAAATCTTTCGACTTCCCGCTGATCGCAAAAGGTTTGACCCCTCCGCTTTTGGAAAGCTGGCTTGCACCTGCTTTCGCAGGAACGCCGCAAAGCGCCCCTTGTCCTTATCCGCTGTCCGCCAGCCTCAGGCTGCGGACTGTGCCGGAGCCGTCTCGGCTGCCGGCTTGGCAGTACCCGGTTTTTTACGACCCGGCGCGATCATCATGACCATCTGCCTGCCTTCAAGCTTGGGGAATTGCTCCACCACAATCAAATCGGCCAACTCATCACGAATACGCGCCAGCAGGGCCAAGCCCAGTTCCTGGTGCGTGATTTCGCGACCGCGAAAACGCAAAGTAATCTTGCATTTGTCGCCCTCTTCCAAGAAGCGCTTGATGTTGCGCAACTTGATGTTGTAGTCCCCATCGTCAGTGCCGGGCCGGAATTTGATTTCCTTGATCTCGATCACTTTTTGCTTGGACTTCGCTTCCGCCGCCTTTTTCTGCTCGGCGTACTTGAACTTGCCGTAATCCATCAACCGGCACACCGGTGGAACCGCTGTGGGGGAGATTTCGACGAGGTCCACATCGGCCTCACCCGCAAGGCGCAAAGCCTCGGTGATGCTGACAATGCCCAGCGGCTCATTGTCTGGCCCGCTCAGACGTACTTCAGGGGCCATGATTTCACGGTTCAAGCGGTGCTTGCGTTCTTCACGGTGACGGCGGTCACGAAATTCAGTAGCGATGGTTCTATCCTTTAACTCTTGCTATAAAAGCTATAGCTGCTTGCGCCCGTCCTGTAAGGACGACAGGCCAAATTCATCAACAATTTTGTTAAAAATCAGGCTTTTTTCGCGATGTCGGAAGCGATCGTTTCAGCGAAGGCTTCGAGAGGCATCACTCCAAGGTCTTTGTTACCCCGGGCGCGCACTGCAACGGCACCTGCCGCTTTCTCCTTGTCGCCTACGACAAGGATATACGGCAGCTTTTTCATCGAGTGCTCCCGTATTTTATACGTAATTTTCTCGTTGCGCAGGTCCAGATTGACCCTAAGCCCTTGATTTTGCAGTGTTTTGGCAACTTCCCGGGCATATTCAGCCTGGGAATCGGTGATATTGAGCACCGAAACCTGCTCGGGAGCCAGCCAGGTCGGCAGCGCGCCGGCATGCTCTTCGATCAAAATCCCGATAAAACGCTCCAGGCTGCCCACAATCGCGCGATGCAGCATCACGGGGCGGTGACGGTTACCGTCTTCGCCCACATATTCGGCGTCCAGACGTTCCGGCATCGAAAAATCGACCTGCATGGTGCCGCACTGCCATTGGCGGCCGATGGCGTCTTTCAGCGTGTATTCGATCTTCGGGCCGTAAAAAGCGCCGTCGCCGGGGGCAATCTCAAACTCGCAACCGGACGCGCGCAGGCTTTCCATCAGCGCATGCTCAGCCTTGTCCCAGCTTTCGTCCGAGCCGATGCGGGCCTCGGGACGCGTGGCGACCTTGTAGATGATGTTCTTGAAGCCGAAATCTGTGTACACCTTTTGTAGCAAGGTCGTGTAGTCCACGCATTCCTTCAGTATCTGATCTTCGGTGCAAAAAATGTGGCCGTCGTCCTGCGTGAAACCGCGCACACGCATGATGCCGTGCAGCCCACCCGAAGGCTCGTTGCGGTGGCATTGGCCGAACTCGCCGTAGCGCAACGGCAGGTCGCGGTAGCTTTTAATGCCCTGCTTGAAGATCAGGATATGGCCGGGGCAGTTCATGGGCTTGAGGGCGTATTCGCGCTTTTCGCTCTCGGTCGTGAACATGTTGTCACGGTACTTGTCCCAATGGCCGGTTTTTTCCCACAGCGTCTTGTCGATGATCTGGGGGCCCTTGACCTCCTGGTAGCCGTTGTCCTGGTAGACCTTGCGCATGTACTGCTCAACGCCCTGCCAGACCGTCCAGCCCTTGGGGTGCCAGAACACCAGGCCAGGTGCATGGTCGTCGATGTGAAAGAGGTCCAGTTCCTTGCCGAGCTTGCGGTGGTCGCGCTTTTCAGCCTCCTCGAGCATCGTCAGATACTGCTGCAGTTCATCCTTGGTGGCCCAGGCCGTGCCGTAAACGCGCTGAAGCATTTCATTGCGGTGATCGCCGCGCCAGTAGGCGCCGGCCACCTTCATGAGCTTGAAGAACTTCAGCTTGCCCGTGCTGGGCACGTGGGGGCCGCGGCACAGGTCTTCAAAAGCGCCTTCACGGTAGAGCGACACATCCTCATTGGCGGGAATGCTCGCAATGATTTCAGCCTTGTAATGCTCGCCTATGCTCTTGAAATGCGCCACGGCTTCATCGCGCGGCAGCACCCGGCGCGTCACTGGCTCATCCCTGGCCGCAAGTTCCGTCATGCGCTTTTCGATCGCCACCAGGTCTTCCGGCGTGAACGGACGCTTGTAGGAGAAATCGTAGAAAAACCCGTTTTCAATCACCGGGCCTATGGTGACCTGCGCATCCGGGAACAGTTCCTTGACGGCGTAGGCCAGCAAGTGGGCCGTGGAATGGCGGATCATGTCCAACCCGTCGGCATCCTTGGCTGTGATGATGGAAACCGAGCTGTCCTTATCAATCAGATAGCTGGTGTCGACCACCTTGCCGTCAACTTTCCCGCCCAAGGCCGCTTTGGCCAGGCCGGTACCGATTGAGGCGGCGACTTCGGCCACCGTGACGGCTTGGGGGTATTCGCGCTTGGAATCATCGGGGAGCGTGATTTGAATCATGTGAATAACTTTTATAAGCAGGCTGAAATCAGAAAAACAAAAAAGCGCGGAACCTGCCGCGCTTTGATGGGGGATATGGATTTAAGCTATGAAATCAGTAGCTAACAATCACCAAGGGGTGCGGACTAGCGCCCTGGATGACTCCAGAAAACGGACGAGGGCGTAGTTCGCGGTGTCATAACCCGAACGATCCTTCCTGTTTCCAGCTTGATTGATTGCATGCGGCTATTTTACGGCAGCTTGCAGATGGCTCGCCGGCCACCTGTTTGCCTCGCGCCACAAAGTCCTATTGCGGTGAGGCCGGCGGCAAAAATCCCAGGCCAAGGCAACGCGGACATTCGGTGATCACCGTTTGTTTTTCGACTTCAAAATGCTCATTGATGTTTTCGCTTTCAATGCGCAGTTCGCCGGTGCCATTGCAATCAGGACAGGGAACACGCTTGAAACCCACGGTTAATTCCGACACGGCAACCTCCTCCGGTTAATCATGCACATCTTGTGTTTTATGTAACAAACTGCACTCTACGCTAAAAAATGCCTGTAAAAAAGCCCGGACAGGCCCTAAGTCCTGTCCGGGCTGAAAAGCTGCGCGTTAAGGGCGCTAGTGTCTGGGTAATCGTCGGTCAGGTGAGATCAGTGGAACTGCTCTTCTTCGGTAGAGCCGGTCAGTGCGGTCACGCTGGATTTGCCGCCCTGAATGGCGGTGGTCACTTCATCGAAGTAACCAGTGCCAACTTCCTGCTGGTGCGACACAAAGGTGTAGCCGCGGTCGCGTGCTGCGAATTCGGGCTCCTGCACCTTCTCGATGTAAGCCGTCATGCCGCGCTTGACGTAGTCTTGCGACAGGTCGTACATGTTGTACCACATGGAGTGAATACCAGCCAACGTGATGAACTGGTACTTGTATCCCATGGCGCCGAGCTCGCGCTGGAACTTGGCGATGGTGGCATCGTCGAGGTTTTTCTTCCAGTTGAAAGACGGCGAGCAGTTGTAGGCCAGCATCTTGCCTGGGTGAACCTTGTGCACAGCATCGGCGAATTTCTTCGCGAAGTCGAGGTCAGGCGTGCCGGTTTCGCACCACACCAGGTCAGCGTAGTGGGCATAGGCGTTGGCACGGGCTACAGCCTGCTCAAGACCCTTGCGCGTCTTGTAGAAGCCTTCGGCCGTGCGTTCGCCGGTCAGGAAAGGCTTGTCGATCTCGTCGTAGTCGGAAGTCAGCAAATCAGCGGCTTCAGCATCGGTGCGGGCAATCACCAGCGTGGGCACGCCGCAGACGTCGGCCGCCATACGCGCAGCGATCAGCTTCTGGCAGGACTCACGGGTGGGCAGCAATACCTTGCCACCCATGTGGCCGCACTTCTTGACGGAAGCCAATTGGTCTTCCCAGTGCACGCCACCTGCGCCAGACTTGATCATGGCCTTCATCAGTTCGAAGGCATTCAGAACACCGCCGAAACCGGCTTCAGCATCCGCGACGATGGGTGCAAAGTAGTCGATGTAGTCTTTGTCGCCGGCATCAATGCCTTTGGAGTGCTGGATCTCGTCTGCACGGCGGAAGGTGTTGTTGATGGTTTCAACGACCTTGGGCACCGAGTCCACCGGGTACAGGGACTGGTCCGGATACATGGCGGAGTAGCTGTTGTTGTCGGCAGCAACTTGCCAGCCCGACAGATAGATGGCTTTGACGCCGGCCTTGACCTGCTGCATGGCCTGGCCGCCAGTGAGTGCACCCAGGCAGTTCACATAAGGCTCGTTGTGCAGCAGATCCCACAGTTTTTCGGCACCGCGGCGGGCCAGCGTGTGTTCGATCGGGAAGGATCCGCGCAGGCGCACCACGTCGGCGGCGCTGTAGCCGCGCTTGATGCCTTTCCAGCGCGGGTTGGTGGCCCAGTCTTTTTCCAGGGCGGAAATTTGCTGGTCGCGGCTCAATTGTTCGGTCAGGGTTTGCGGCATGGTGGGCTCCGTAGGTTGAATAAAGAAATGGCTAATTCGATGGATCAACTTTAAGTCTTCTACAAGACCTTGTGAAGATCTTATGTCTTATATAAGACAAAAATAAAATTCAATAAAATCAATGATATTTATTAAAATTATCGTAATGCAAAATTCAATCTCTCATATTGAGAAATAATTTTGCACTGCAGCATTCGTTAATTCCACATTACGGAATCAATTTATTGAATGATGAAATGTGAAAGGCAGCTTGTATCGATGGCCAAGAGCGCACCTCGGCCCTGACTTTCCTCTCGAGGCCCTCAGACCCTCTGCGAGACTCAGCTAGCGCCACCAGTTCGGTGCAACACCCAATCGCCCAGCGTAATCACCGGTTTTCCGTGAATCCGTTCGGGAGCGATCTCATAGAGGAAACACACCAGTTCCCGCGCGCGCTCCGGTTGGCCAGGCCCGGATACCGGCTCAAGCTGCACCGCCACCTCGCGCTTGGTGTATTCACCGGTCTGCTGCGGCCAGACCTCCTCAATTTCATCCAGCACACGCTCCAGCTCGGGCGCCACGGCATACACCTCTCCCTGCACGGTGCCCGGGCCGGTTAGCGTCAGGCCAGGATAGCTGCCCAGGTGGTGCATCACGCCAGCCACGCTGGCACGCCCTATCCATCGAGGTGGCGGCTGCAAATGGTTGATGTCACGCTGCTCACCCTTGCGCAGGGTGCCGTAAACAAAAACATAACGGACAGGAGATTGAGGCATTGTTTGAGTGTCGTCGCCAGAGTCGTCATTGGATTGTGGGCTGTCCAGGCTGCGTGTAACCGGCAATGCCCCTCTGAAATTAAGGCATGATTTCAACCTCTGCCAGGCCGTTCCCGGCCGGTACAAACGCAGGCCCCCGCACTGGCCCGCACCACAGGAGCCTCCAGTTTAATGAACCGAATCGTGGCCTACGCCTGCCTGGCGCTCAGCATGTCGCTCGTTGGCAGCTACGTGGCGCTTTCCAAACCCCTCGTCATCGCCTTCCCCGTCTTTTTGCTGGCCTGGCTGCGCTTTGGCATCGGTGGCACCGCAATGCTGCATTGGCTGAAAAAACCGGCAGGCGAAGTCCCCATGAGCCGGCAAACCAGCCGACTGCTGTTCCTCGAATCCTTTCTGGGCAATTTCCTCTTTTCCATCTGCATGCTGTTCGGCGTGAGCATGACCAGCGCGGTTGCGGCCGGTGTGATCATGGCTTCCATTCCGGCAGCCGTTGCGCTGATGAGCTGGCTCTTCCTGCGGGAGCGCATCGGTGCGCGCGTATGGGGCGCTATAGCCTGCGCGGTGCTCGGCATTGGCCTTGTTTCGCTATCAAAAAATGAGCTGGTTGCGCCCGTCAGCATTGGTCCGGAGGCCGATTTGGCACACAGAAATGCCTGGCTGGGCAATTTGCTGCTGGTGGGCGCGGTTTTATGCGAGGCGGCCTACGCCGTCATCGGCAAGAAGCTGACCGGCGTACTCAGCCCCAAACGCATCACCGCACTGATCAACCTCTGGGGCTTTGCCCTCGTCACCCCTTTCGGCCTCTGGATGGCTTGGGGATTTGACTTTGGCAAGGTGGCGCCCTCCGCGTGGCTGTTGCTGCTGTTTTATTCGCTCGCAGCCAGCGTATGGACGGTCTGGCTCTGGATGACCGGGCTCAGGACGATTCCGGCGAATCAGGCCGGCGTTTTCACCGTATTGCTGCCGGTCAGTGCCGCAGCGGTCGGCGTCATTGTTCTGGGAGAAAAGCTCAATGGCACCCAGATCGGCGCTTTTGCCATCGCGCTGACCGGCGTCGTGCTGGCTACTTTGCCCGGACGGGGTCCGGGAAAGCCTGTTCCGGTCGAGCCGCCGCACTGATTTCGCGGTCCAGCCGCTTTTGCCGGCGCATCACGGAAATGCTGTAGGCAATGATGCCCAACGACACCACCGTGATCAAAATCGTGGCCGCTGCGTAAATCGACGGGTTCACACCGCGGCGGGCGTAGCTGAAGATCACCTGCGGCAAGGTCGTCACGCCGGGCCCTGACAAGAATTCGGAGATCACCACGTCGTCAAACGACAGTGTGAAGGTGAGCAGCCAGGCCGACACCAGTGCCGGTGCAATGCTTGGCAAGGTCACCAGAAAAAACACCTGCACGGGCCGGCAGCCCAGGTCCATGGCGGCCTCTTCAAGGGTGCGGTCCATTTCACTGAGGCGTGACTGGATGACCACCGTGGCGTAGGCCATGCCGAGCAAGGTGTGCCCCGTCACGATGGTGATGAAACCCCGGTCCGGCCAGCCGATGGTGCGCTGCACCGCCACCATCAGCAGCAGCAAGGCCAGGCCGATGATGACCTCGGGCATGACCAGCGGCGCGTTGACCAACCCATAGAACAGCGTACGCCCGGTAAAGCGCAAATAGCGCACCAGTACAAAGGCAGCAAAGCTGCCGAGCACCACCGACAGCGTGCCGGTGATCAGCGCCACCTTGAGGGACAGAAAAAATCCTTCCACCAACCGCGAGTCCGACAGCAGCGCCTCATACCAGCGCGTTGAAAAGCCGGTGAAAACACCGTCTTGCCGGGTGCTGTTGAATGAAAAGACGATGAGGAAAATCAGCGGGATATAGAGGAAAAGGTACACCAGCCCCATCCAGATCCGGCCTATGTTGCCTTCTGCCAGGCGCAGGAAGGTTCTCATGGCTTCTTTCATCTCAGTGGCGTCCTTGCGCGTCACGGTCGCTGCTGGAGCGGTAATAAAAAGCCAGCGGCACCAGGATCAGGAGGATCATCACCACGGCCAGCGCGGATGCGCGCGGCCAGTTGTTGCTGCTGAACATCTCGTCCCACACCACGCGGCCGATCATGATGTTTTCAGCGCCCCCCAGCAGCGACGGAATCACGAACTCGCCGACGCTGGGGATGAAAACCAGCATCGAGCCGGCGATGATCCCGGACTTGCTGAGCGGAACAGTGATCAGCCAGAAAGCCTTCCAGGCGCTGGCGCCCAGATCGTGGGCAGCCTCCAGCAGACGAAAGTCCATCTTCACCAGGTTGGCGTAAAGCGGCAGGATCATGAAGGGGCAGTACACATAAGTCATACCCACCAGCATCGACACATCCGTGTAAAGCATCACCATCGGCTCCTGGATGATGCCCAGGGATAGCAGCAGGTTGTTGAGCACGCCCTGGTCGGCCAGGATGCCCTTCCACGCGTACACGCGCAGCAGGAAGGACGTCCAGAACGGCAGCATGACCAGCATCAGCAAGGCCGGCCGGATCGCTGGCCGCGACCGGGCAATGAAGTACGCAAACGGATAGCCAATCAGCAGGCACGACAGCGTCGTCAGTACCGCGTACTTCAGCGAAGTCTTGTACGCCTCCATGTAGATGGTGTTGCCGAAGCCGCCTGCGGTATCGGCCGCTTTGTCGATGAAGATGGACGCATAGTTGTTGTAGCGCAGCATGACGTGCCAGGACCCCTGCACCGTCTCGATCAGCGGCGCAAAGGGATCCACACCGTTGCCCATGTCCGTGACGCTGATCCGCAGCAGGATCAGGAAAGGCAACACAAAGAACAACAGCAGCCAGACATAGGGCACGCCGATCACGAAGCGTCGCCCCAGGTTGAGTTGAAGCCAGGAATGAATTTTCATCGCGGTAGTGAGATAGCTTGGCGTCGCAGCAGCAGCTTATTGAGTCAACACCACGGGCGCCGAATCGTCCCACCAGAAGAACACCGCGTCTTCCCAGGTGATCAGGGAGCTCTCGTGGCGCGTGGTGTTGGTCTCGGTGATCTTCACCCTGCGGCCGCCCGGCATTTCCACAATGAAAGTGTTGTAGCTGCCGAAATAAGCAATCTCCCGCACCTTGCCAGTGAACAGGTTGATGTTCACCTCAGGGCGGGTCTTGGCAATGTGAATCTTCTCCGGCCGCACCGCGATGGCCACCGACATGCCTAACGTTCCACTAATGCCGTGGCCCACATTCACCACGCCCTGCTCCGTCGTGACTTCACAGCGGTCCGCCTCGTCCAGCGTGAGCTCACCTTCAAACATATTGACGTTGCCGATAAAGTCGGCCACAAACCGGCAGTTGGGGTGCTCGTAGATTTCCTTGGGTGTGCCGACCTGCAGGACACGGCCGTGGCTCATGACGGCAATGCGGGATGCCATGGCCATGGCTTCTTCCTGGTCGTGCGTCACCATGACGCAGGTCACGCCCACGGATTCAAGAATGTTGACCAGTTCGAACTGGGTGCGTTCGCGCAGCTTCTTGTCGAGCGCGCCCAGCGGCTCATCGAGCAGCAGCAACTGGGGCCGCTTGGCCAGGCTGCGCGCCAGGGCCACACGCTGCTGCTGGCCGCCCGAGAGCTGGTGCGGCTTGCGTTTGGCAAAGGTCTCCAGCTGGACCAGCTTGAGCATCTCCTGCACACGCGCCTCGATCTCACCCTTGGGCATGCCTTCGCGCTTGAGTCCGAAGGCAATGTTGTCCCACACCGTCAGATGGGGAAAGAGCGCGTACGACTGGAACATCATGTTGATGGGCCGTTCGTAAGGCGGAAAAGAGGCGATGTCCACACCGTCCAGGATCACCGAGCCTTCGGTCGGTTTTTCAAAACCCGCCAGCATGCGCAGCAAGGTCGACTTGCCGCAACCCGAGCTCCCGAGCAGCGCGAAGATTTCACCCTTGTGAATCGACAGGGACACATCGTCCACCGCCGCCACACCATCAAAGCGCTTGACCAGCTGCTCAGTCCGCAAAAATCCGTCACCGGCCGGGAGGGGTAGATTCATGAACAGGGGTTCTCACCAAGAAAAAAGCTGCGCACACAAAGCATTGCATGCACAGCCGGGTTCACACTGAAATCAGCGCTTGCCAGAGATCAGTAAAACGTCACTTGCCTTTTTTGAAGGCAGTGAACACGTTGCTCATGGATTCACGCGCTTCGTTGCTGAAGCTGGCCGGAGACACCATTTTCTTCAGGTTGTCCGCATCGGGGAATACCGCCTTGTCCTTGGCAATCTCGGGCTTGACGCTGGCCAGGCTGGCCTTGTTGGCGGTGGCGTAACCCAGCTCGTTGGTCAAGGACGCGGACACCTCGGGGCGCAGCGAATAATTGATGAAAGCCAGCGCGTTGTTCGGGTGCTTGGCATCCTTCGGAATGGCCAGCGTGTCAAAGAAGATCAGGCCGCCGGTGCTGGGCAACAGGGCCTCGACGTCATTGCCGCTCTTGTTTTCAAGGGCGCGGGCACGGGCGATGTTGATGTCGCCGGCCCAAGCCAGTGCCACGCAGGCCTTGCCGCCGGCCAGGTCGTCAATCATGGTGCTGGAGAACATGCGGATGTGCGGACGCACCTTGGCCAGCATTGCGGCCGCAGCCTTGTGGTCGGCCGGGTCGTTCGAATAGGCGTTTTTGCCCAGGTAATGCATGGCGGGCGGCAGCACTTCGGTTGGCGAGTCGAGGTAGGCAATACCGCAGGATTTGAGCTTGGCGGTGTAGACCGGGTTGAACACCAGGTCCCATGCGTTTTCAGGCATGGGGGTGGAGCCCAGCGCCTTCGTTACCTTGGCCTTGTTGATGCCAACCGTGGTGAAGCTCCAGGCCCAGGGGACGAGATAGGCGTTACCCGGGTCGATGGTGCCCAGCTTTTCCATGATGGCGGGGTCGAGGTTGCCGTAGTTGGCGACCTTGGACTTGTCGAGCTTGGCAAGCAGGCCGCCGTCGATTTGTGGTTTGGCGAATACGGCGCCCGGCACCACGATGTCGTAGCCGGTGTTCCCTGCCACCAGCTTGGCGTGCAGGGCTTCGTTGTTTTCAAAGGTCTGGTAGTTGACCTTGATGCCGGTTTCTTTTTCGAAGTTGGCGATCATGTCCTTGGCGACATAGTCAGGCCAGTTGTAGACATTGAGCACCTTTTCTTCGGCGGGGGCAGCGGCGGGTGCGCTTGCTGCGGGCGCCGGAGCAGCAGCGACAGGTGCCTCCTCTTTTTTACCGCAACCGGCCAGCATGGCTGCCAGGATGGTTGAAATCGCCAGATAGCCAAGATGCTTTTTCATAATGTCCGTAACTCCTCTTAAAACTTGGAAGTAAAAACCAGGAAACTCAAGCAAAAATCAGACCGGAGCAATTGTATAAGAGGGCTAGGGCCTGTCATCATATAAATCGCCCCCGCGCTGGGGCTGCAAGGGGCGCAGCGCTAGGCGCAGGCCGCCGACCGGGGGTATCCCCCCGGTCAAGGGCTGCAACAACGCGAGGCGCCCCTTGCAGCCCCAGCCCTACGGGTGGCACCCGGAAAAGGCCGCACTCGTCGTTGCGAAGCCTCACCGGGGGCCTACCCCGGCTTCATTTCGCGCCTAGATTGCGGCCTTTTCCGGATGCCACGCGGGGGCGATTTATATGA
This sequence comes from Polaromonas sp. P1_F1, assembly GCF_056405795.1. Classification (NCBI taxonomy): domain Bacteria; kingdom Pseudomonadati; phylum Pseudomonadota; class Betaproteobacteria; order Burkholderiales; family Comamonadaceae; genus Polaromonas; species Polaromonas sp. P1_F1. The sequence goes on along the minus strand of NZ_JBFUBJ010000002.1, from coordinate 235,797 downwards.
TGACAGGCCCTAGAGCCGCGGGAACTTTTTCTCCCCGGGGCTTGCCTCCACGGCAGCCCGGCATCTGGGCCAATTCGCCTACAGCCAGATACGCCCAAGGACGGCTGCCCAATTGGCCTGCGCTGCATACGCTAAGGGCAACCCCTTACTTTCAGCTCAGGAGAAACCCATGGGATTGACCCGATGGTTAGGCGAGGCCGCCATGAAACCCTTTGCCCGTGCACTGCCCGTCATGGGCGATACCGAGCGGGCAGCGCTGGAGGCGGGCACGGTCGGGTTCGAAGGCCAGCTGTTCTCGGGAACGCCCCATTTTGATGCCCTGCTGGCCGCTGGACCCAATGTACTGAGCGCCAAAGAGCAGGCTTTCCTGGACAACGAGGTCACGGCATTGTGCGCACTGCTGGACGATTTCGCCATCGACCAGGCTGGCGACCTGCCGGCCGAAGTCTGGGCTTTCATGCGCGGCAGGCGCTTCTTCGGAATGATCATTCCCGAGGAGTGGGGCGGCCTCGGCTTCAGCCACTACGCCCATGCCACGGTAGTGACGCGTATCGCCACACTCAATATTTCTGCGGCAGTCACCGTCATGGTGCCCAATTCGCTGGGTCCGGCCGAACTGTTGCTGCGCTATGGCACAGCGGCGCAAAAAGAGCACTACCTGCCACGCCTGGCCGATGGCCGCGACCTGCCCTGCTTCGGACTGACCTCGCCTTATGCGGGCTCCGATGCCGCATCCATCCCTGACCGCGGCGTTGTCACCGCGCGCGAGATCGACGGCGTCATGGTGCGCGGCTTCAGTGTGGATTTCTCCAAGCGCTACATCACCCTGGCGCCGGTGGCTACCGTAGTCGGCCTGGCCTTCAACGCGGTGGACGAAACCCTGCCCGAAGGACAGCGCAACCTGGGCATCACCTGCGCGCTGATTCCCGTGCCGCAACCGGGCATGCAGATCGGCAGGCGGCACCGGCCGATGGACGCCGCCTTCATGAATGGTCCCATCGAAGGCCGTGAAGTCTTCATCCCCATGGACTGGATCATCGGTGGCGAGCAGCAGGTCGGCCAGGGCTGGCGCATGCTGATGGAATGCCTGGCGGCGGGGCGCGCGATCTCCCTGCCGGCGTTGGGCTCGGCCATGCAGCAAACCGCGCTTTTCGTCGCCAACGGTTACGGCCAGGTGCGGGAGCAGTTCGGCCTGCCCATCGGCCGCTTCGACGCGATTGCCGGCGTGATTGCGGAAATGGCCTGTGAGCTCTATGCGACGGACGCCGCACGCCGCTACACCGCCGCCGTACTCGACAAGGGCGAGCAGCCCAGCGTGGCCAGCGCCATCCTGAAAGTGCACCTGACCGAAGCCGGCCGGCGCGCCGTCAACCGCGGCATGGACATCCTGGGCGGCAAGGGGATCATCCAGGGGCCATCCAATCTGTTGTCGGTGGCTTACCGCGGCGCGCCTATTGCCATCACCGTGGAAGGCGCCAACATCCTGACCCGCTCGCTGATCATTTTTGGACAAGGCGCGGTGCGCTGCCACCCCTACGTGATGAAGGAAATGCAAGCCGTGCAAGGCAACGATGCGCAGGCGCTGGGGGAAGCGCTGATCGGCCATGGCGGACACGTGCTGCGTAACTTCTGGCACAGCATAGCCGGTGCACCCTTGCAAGGCTCGCCCCCCGCGGGCCTGGAAAAAGAAGCCCGACTCATCGCCCGCTTGAGCAGCCAGTACGCATTGACCTGCGACCTGGCCATGGGCTTGCTGGGCGGCAAGCTCAAGCGCATGGAGCTGCTGTCGGCCCGGCTGGGCGATGTGCTGGCCCACCTCTACATGGCCAGCGCCTGCCTTTGGCGTTATGCCGTCGACAAGGATACGAATATGCTGCCGGTCGCACAGGCAGCCATTCGCGTACGGCTCGATGAAGCCGGCAACACGCTGGAGGCCCTCTATGCCAACTTTCCTTCGCCGCTAAGGCGTGTAGTGGGTGCGCTGGTGCTGAACCGCAGCACACGCCTGGCACCGCTTCGGGATGTTCAGTTGCTGGAGCTGGCCAAACTTCTGCGAACCCACCCCGTCGTGGTGAAACGCTTGTGCCCTGACTTGGCAACGCCTACCAGCGGCGGGCTGCGCGACCTGATGGATGCGCTCGATCTGGCAACGCAGCTCGGCGAAGAAACCGTGGCGCTGAACAAGGCCGTGCGCAGCAATCAGTCCATGGAGCACGCCGCGAAAGCCTCAAGCCGCCCGGACCTGGCGTTGGCTTATTTACGCGCCGCCGACAAGGTGATCCAGGTCGACGACTTTGCGCCTTAGAACCTGTTCTTAAGCCGCGGCCCGGGTAAACAATCCCTTGTACTGCTCACGCAGCAAATTCTTCTGTACCTTGCCCATGGTGTTGCGCGGCAATTCACTGACCACAAAGCAGTGCTTGGGAATCTTGAAGTTGGCCAGCTTCGATTTCAATTCGCCCACAATCCCGCTGCCCTCGAGCACGACGCCCGGCTTGGCGATAACGACGGCCACGCCGACCTCGCCGAAATCCGGGTGCGGCACACCGACCAGCGCGCTTTCGGCCACGCCAGGCATGTCGTTGATGTAGCCTTCGATTTCGGCGGGATAGACGTTGTAGCCGCCGCTGATGATGAGGTCCTTGCTGCGGCCCACGATGACGATGTAGCCGCGCTCGTCGATCTTGCCCACGTCGCCGGTCTTGAAGTAGCCGTCTGCGGTGAACTCTTCTTTTGTCTTCTCCGGCATGCGCCAATAGCCCTTGAAAATATTCGGGCCCTTGACCTGGATGCCGCCGATCTCGCCGGCCGGCAATGACTCGCCGCCTTCGTCCTGCACACGCAGGCTGACACCCGGCAGCGCAAAGCCCACCGTACCGCCGCGCCGCTCGGCGCCTTGGTAGGGGTTGGACGTGAGCATCACGGTTTCCGACATGCCGTAGCGTTCCAGAATGGTGTGGCCGGTGCGCTCTTTCCACTCGTTGAAGGTCTCGATCAGCAAAGGCGCCGACCCCGCCACAAAGAGCCGCATGTTGCGGCAAGCCTCGCGCGTCAGGCCCGGCTCGGCCAGCAGGCGCACATACAGCGTGGGCACTCCCATGAACACCGTGGCTTGGGGCAGCTTTTTCACCACCAGCTTGGGGTCGAATTTGGCCAGCCAGATCATCTTGCTGCCGTTGATGAGCGCACCGTGAATGGCAACAAAGAGTCCGTGCACATGAAAAATCGGCAGGGCATGGATCAGCACATCGCCACGGCCTTCGGGCCCTCCGGTAGCCGTCCAGCCCCAGGCATCTTTAAGCACCAGCGCATTGCTCAGCATGTTGCCGTGGGAAAGCATGGCGCCCTTGCTGCGGCCGGTGGTACCGCTGGTGTAGAGGATGGCGGCCAGGTCGTCCGCCCGCCGTGCCACCACTTCATGCCGGTCGCTGCAATGCGTTGCACGGTCCAGCAGCGAGCCTGTGCGGTCATCGTCCAGTGTGAACACGTTCTGCGTGCCGGCCTTGAAGGCGATCTTGCTGACCCAGCCAAAATTCTTGCTGCTGCAGACCATCACCGACGGCTCCGCGTTGCCGATGAAGTATTCGATCTCGGCGCTTTGGTAGGCAGTGTTGAGCGGCAAAAACACATAGCCGGCGCGCAGCGTCGCCAGGTAAAGCATCATGGCCTCCACCGACTTCTCGACCTGCACCGCCACCCTGGCCCCTTCAGGCAACCCCAGCGAAGCCAGCAGGTTGGCCATCATCGCAGTGCCGCGTTCGAGGTCGCGCCACGAATAGCAAAGGCCGTTGTCGGTTTCGACGGCAACTTCATTGAGCGAAGAAGGAAACGCGGCTCGAAGCGCTGCAAACAGGTTATGGTTTTTCATGGGTCAGGCTGGCTATGGTTGGAATTTCGGCCGCTCGGCGATCAAACCGGGGCAGGCGTTTTTCAGTGAAAGCGGCAATACCTTCCCGGTGCTCGGCAGAAGGTGCATAACGGTAGGCTGTTGCTATCAAATCAGTAGCTGGTTGCGCTGATCCAGTGGGCGCCAGAGCCCTGAATGCCTGTTTATTCAGGCGCGCGGCGCCACGCGCAAGGGCGCAGGTGCGATCCACGCAAGCCATGACCAGGGCCCCGACGTCCTGGCCTGGAGCAACCTGGTTGAGAAAGCCGCGCTGCTTCATCTCGGCGGCCCCCAGAACGGCAGCCGAAAGCAGCATCTCCCGAGCGGTCAGCTCCCCGGCGGCACGCATCACCAGTGCAGCCTCGCGCGGCGCCATCGGGAACCCGAGCTTCGCGATGGGCGCACCAAACTTTGCCGTATCGCCGGCAATGCGGATATCGCAGCAGCTGGCGATCTCAACGCCGGCGCCTATACAGTTGCCTTCGATCTGCGCGATGATGGGGACGTCGCAGTCCAGCATGGCCTGCAAGCCGCCCCATACATCGTCTTCATGAAACGCGCGCAGACCCGCTTCTTCAAAGCGAAAGCCGGCGTATTCGGAGATGTCGCCGCCCGCGCAAAATTGCCCGCACTCTCCCCGCACCAGCACGCAACACAACGCTGCGCTTTGCTGGATGCGCTCAAACGCCGCGCGCAACTCGCGCCACATGGCGCGAGACATGGCATTGAGCTTGCCGGGATGGGACAGCGTCACAAAGGCAACGGGGCCCTTCACTTCCAGTAAAACGACACCGGTCATCAAGGGATCAGTCGAGTTTGGCGCCAGAGGCTTTCACCACGGCCGACCAGCGTTTGACCTCGCCGCTCACGAACGCGCCGAATTGCTGCGGCGTGAGGTTGCCGAAGTCCGCGCCGTTGTTGGCCCAGATGGCTTTGAGCTCGTCGGTGGTGGCGGCTTTGCGCAGGTCTTCCACGATGCGCGCCTGCACGTCTGCCGGCGTACCCTTGGGCGCCCACATGCCGTACCAGGTGGTCACGGTGTAGTTGGGCAAGCCCAGTTCGCCGGCGCAGGGCACATCCGGGAAAGCCGGGTTGCGTTTGGTGCCGGACACCATGAGCGCCTTGATCCGGCCGCCCTTGATATGGTTGGCGGAAGAGCCCAGGCCGTCAAACATCATGTCGACATTGCCGGAAATCAAATCCTGCAGGGCCGGGCCCGCGCCGCGGTAGGGAATGTGGGTGATGAAGGTCTTGGTCTGCTGCTTGAACAACTCGCCGGCCAGGTGGTGCGAAGTGCCCGCGCCGGCCGAACCGTAGTTGTACTTGCCCGGCGCCTTGCGCACAGCTTCAAGGTAGGCCTTGAAGTCGGGGAACGGCAAGTTGCGGGGGTTGACCACCAGCACCTGCGGCACGTTGGCCATCAGGGCCAGTGGCACAAAATCTTTCTCGATGTCGTAGTCCAGCTTGGGATACATCGAGGGCGCGATGGTGTGGTGCACTGCGCCCATGAAGAGCGTATAGCCGTCGGGCTGGGCCCTGGCAGCGATACTGGCCCCCAGCGTGCCGCCGGCGCCGCCGCGGTTGTCGATGATGAGCTGCTTGCCGGTCAGCTTCGCGAACTGGGCGGACAGCGGGCGGGCGAATGCGTCGGTGCCGCCACCGGCTGGAAACGGCACGATCATCGTCACTGGCTTGGTGGGCCAGGCTGACTGCGCATGCAGCAGGGGTGATGCGGTTGCAGCACTGGCCGCAGCGATGCGCAGGACGTCGCGCCGGTTAAATGAAATCATGGTTTGTCTCCTTTGATGGGTTTTACTACGGGATGATATTCGGTAAAAATCGCCTTCAGCGCAGCACCGCACTGGCTTCGGCAGCCTTGATTAAGCGCACCGCGTCTTCGGCCAGCAGGAAGCCCTGGGCCTGGGCTTTGTCGGTGGCCTTGCGTACGGCGGCCACATAGCCCTCGTGCGAACCGTAGCGCTCCTGCAGCGACAGGCGCGGGTCACCGTTGGCACCGCGCTCTTGCGCCGTTCGGGCAAAGGGCACCATGCCGCCCACGTAATTGCAGATCTGCCCCTGGTGGAACGGCCGGGCACCGCCCGCCGTGATGTTCCAGCCCAGGTAAGTGCCCAGCGGCGCTTCGAGCAGCACCACCGGCACGCCGCCCAGCTCATTGCCATCGGCGTCCACCCGCGGCGCCAGCATGGGCAGCACCCGGCGGATGGGCGGCGGCGCATTGGATGCCACGCCCGAGCCATCGGCAGGATTGAAGGCGGGGCCCCAGTCATAGTCGAGCACCGGCATGATGAAGTCCGGCTCGGGCACGGTGGGGCGCAACTGCGGCAGCGTGGGAAAGCCGATGCCTTCCTTGGTAGCCAGCGCCAGCGTGCCGCGCGGCTCGCCCGCACGCGGCGCCAGGGTGGGCCAGCGGCTGGGCGGTGGCTCGGTGCCGCGCATCACCCAGTTACGAAAGTGCACGCGCAGCGCGTTCACGGTTTCGGTATGCGGCACCGGGTTGGCAGGCAATACACCCGTGCCGAAATTATTGCCCGGACAACTGGCGCCTGCCGTTGGAAGGCCCACGCCCGGCAGGCTGTTGTCAAAGCCCCCTGCCCCGCCGCCGTGGCTGGAGCTGGCAATGTAATAGCGCCGCACGTTGGCAGGCAGAGGCAGGTCGGCCCTGGCATCGGTACCCACCCATTCCGGCGTAAGTTTCAGGGCCCAGACCTCGGCCGAGCCAAAGTGCTCAACGATTTTCGGGCAGGTCTTGCTGGCTTCGCAACGATCAAGAATACCGGCAGGCGGCCCACCGCGCACCGGGTCGGCCGCGCGTGCCCACCACTGCGGCCCTTCACTGCCGGCCTGGTACAGCTCCAGCACGCCATCGGGCTGGGCCCAGCGGAAGTTCAGCGCGATGCGCCGGCCCGCAATGATGGGCCAGAGGCCGTCATGCACCTGGCGCCCGGCTTCGTCCCGGTTAAAGCCCAAGTGCAGCCAGCCGCGCAGAAAGTTGCCGGATTGCGAGACGCCCCGGCCAATGCTGTGGGTCACCACCCCAGCCACCGGGTTCGGTGTGCCGGCGTCATCAGCCCTGGCCGTCTTGAAGAACACCCCCATATCGCGCCAGGCGGCAAAGCCCACGCCCAGCAGGTAAGGATCGGCGGCCTTGAACACTACCTGGTAAAGCTTGCCGGCATCAAAACCGTTTTTCAGGCATATCTGCGTGGCATCAGGTACGCCGGGAAAAGGATTGGCCGCATCGCACTTGGCCCAGGCCCAGTCGGTGGAAGGAATCACTGTCTCGCCGGTCACATCGCCGCGGGTGGATTCAGCCGCGCGCGACACCAGGCGCGACTGGCGCGTGTCCAGGCTCACGGGCTTGTACGGAACAGGATTTGTTTGCACAACCAGCGGTTGCGAACCCGGGCCGGTGCGATTGACGATGCGGCCAAACACCTCGCCGGTGACGGGTGAGCCGTCGGCATTCCTTGCCACCGGCACCTTGAGCCAGTGGGGAAGCTCGACCGCAGCAGTGGCCCGCACCATGGTGGCGCCGGCATTGTCGCCCTGCCAGGCGCTTGTGAGGTCGATGTCACCCAATGCACGCTCCTGCACCACATTGGGCCGGCGCAAACCACGGTTGGGCACCTCATGCCACATTATGCCGCTGGCCTTGGACAAATCAACCGGCTTGGTCAACACAAAGGTGGCCACGTAACGTACCTTGCCATCGGCCTCTTTGCCCAGTTCAATGTCCTGGATGATGGCATTGCCAGACGCCTTGGGGTCCAGCTCGCCGAACGCGCGGCCGGCAACCTGTTCAAAGGCCACACCACCCGACAAATCTGCCGCCAGGGGAACGGTTTCGTCAATCACGATCCGCGTGACGCGGGCCTGGGCGGAATGTCCCAGCAACAACACGGCAGCCAGCGACGCAAGCGCCAGCCTTCCCAGCAGGTGAACGGGTCTCATGTCTGTCTCCTTCGTTTTTTTATGTCGACTGCTCGTCTGCAACTGCAAAAAACTACAAAAGCGACTCAATCGCGCCGGAAACGGCCACCTTTCCTTGGGCCAGCAAGGCGCGGTGCTTGTCCAGGCGCTTGAGGTCATAGAGATAATTCACCATCAGGCCGTACGATTGCCTGAGCCCTTTGGGCGTCGGGTCGCCCGCCCAGTTGATGCGCTCCACGCGCGCCCCATTGCCCAGATGAAAGCGTGCCACCGGATCCAGCGGCTTGCCCTCTTCCAGGGCCCGGCCCAGGTAATGGGCCGCGCAGTGCAGCAGCATCTTTCGCACCGGCGACTTTTCACCGAGGGCCAGCGGGTTTTCTGCGGCGGTCAGCAGGTGCCCTGCAGTGGGCGGCTCAAACCCCACCGCCCGGCCCAGGGCGGCAAGCTCCTTGTCTCCCAGCGTTTCCAGCATGGCCGCCGCGTTCTTGCCCAGCCAGCTGCGAAACCCCGGAATCGGAGAAAGAGTGGCAAAGGTCTTGAGCTTGGGAAACTCCTCTTTCAGGGTCTCCACCACGCGCTTGATCAGCGAATCGCCAAAGCTCACGCCGCGCAGGCCGGCCTGCGTATTGCTGATGGAATAGAAAATCGCAGTGGTCGCGCGGCTCAGGTCCGAGGGCGCTGCCAGCTCATCGAGCAAAGGCATGATGTCGCCCGCGATCGTCTCGACCATCGCGACCTCGACAAAAATCAGCGGCACCTCTGGAAGACGCGGGTGGAAGAAGCCATAGCAGCGACGGTCACTGTCGAGCCGGTTTTTGACGTCGGCCCATCCCTTGATGTCATGGACCGCTTCGTACTTGATCAGTTTTTCAATCAGTGATGCCGGTGAATCCCAGGTGATGCGGCGCAGGTCAAGGAAACCGACGTCGAACCATGTCGAGAACATGTATTCCATTTCGACATCCAGGGCGAGCAAGCGCTTGTCGGCCTTGAGGCTGGGCTGCATGTCCGCACGCATTTCGACCAGGAACTGGATGCCGCCCGGATAGACGCTGAAGCGCTGCAGCAGACGCCGGCGCGGTGAGACTGTGGCACGGCGGTAACGCACCTCGGCCACCGCCTCTTCGGGTGTACCCACGGCAGCCGCAAACTGCGCCTGCGCAGCCTTGACCTTCTGCGGATTGGCGACGAACTGCTCACTCATCAGCATCCACAGGTCGCGCCGGCGAGCCGGGGTGGCGCCCTGGTACCAGGCCGCAATGGCCATGGCGCGCCGGCCGCCTTCCACCTCACTCACGCGTGGGTCGATGATGGCCTGCAGCTCCTGCAAGGTGCGGCGGAGTACGCGCGGCGACAGCGCTTCGTCCTTATGACTCAGGGTTGCCTGAAGCCGTTCATGCGTGCTTCGCGCGGGCAATTCGACGCTAGCTGCTATCTTTTTTGTAGCTGCTTGCGCACGGTTTGCTTGCCCTGCGGCAGTTTTTTCTGTAAGGCCTTTCTCGCCTGCCGTGAGCCGCGAAACATTGCGGCTGAGCCAGTCTGCGGCGCTCATGAGGCCACCCTGGAGCGCTGGCTGCGGGAAAGGTCACGCAGCGCTTCGCGCTGGCGCGTCAGGTGAGTGCGCATGGCGGCATCGGCACCTTCGCTGTCACGGCTTTTGAGGGCCGCAAACACCGTCATGTGCTCTGAAAGACTTTGCGCCAGGCGGCCCGGCGCGTGCAACTGCTGGAGCCGCGCCAGCTTCAATATTTTTCGCAGGTCCGCAATCGCCTGCGCGAGCCAGCGGTTGTTGGCCAACAGGATGATGGCCTCGTGAATGGCGAAATTGGTCGCGTAATAGTCATTGATCCGGCCGGCTTTGGCGTGACTGTTAAGCCGCTCATGCAAAGTAGTGAGCGCAGCCAGATCGGCGTCGGTGGCATTGCGTGCCGCCTCATAGGCGCAGCGCCCCTCCAGCAAGGCGATGACCGGGAAAATGTCGTCCAGGTCTTGCTCGGTCACCTCATTGACAAAGCAACCCCGCCGGGGTTCGTGGCGCAGAAGCCCTTCCGAGGTCAGCACCTTGAGCGCCTCGCGCAGTGGCGTGCGGGAGATTTCCAGCCGTTCGCATAGCGCCACCTCGTCCAGAAAACTCCCGGGCGCCAGCTGGCCGGCAAAAATCTGCTCGCGCAGGGTATTGGCGACTTCCTGATGCAATGAACTCTGGACCAGACGCATGACAGACCCCTTTTGACCGGCTGACGCAATGAACCCAAATACACGAGACATCCACCGAACCCGGCAACCGCGATGGCCCGGTACGTCCCGAAAACCCACCTGCTTTCATACAACTGCCCCGGCAGCGTCTGGAGTTTTCAGAATTCCAGCGGTAATTTCAAGTAATTACACATAATTATGGGAGCTAAAAAGCAGTCAGGCAAGTGCCCTGTGCCCGAAAACGACAGGGAGAAACCCTAGCGCCCCGAAGCGAGAGGCTCAGGGCGCCAGACAGTCCTGACGCCCTGAGCTATCGCCACAAATCAATAGCTGCCTGCGATGGATTTTCGGGGTTGACCCTGCCGGGAAGCCCACACCCAGAGCCCGACACCCGCTGCGATCATGGGCACGCAAAGCCATTGACCCATGCTCATACCCAGGGCGAGGATGCCCAGGAAGTCGTCGGGCTCACGGAAAAACTCGGCGATGAAACGAAACACACCGTAGCCGACCAGGAAGGCCCCTGAGACCTGCCCCACCTTACGCGGCTTGCGCGCGTACAGCCAGAGGAGCACGAACAGCAACAAGCCCTCCATCAGAAATTGATAGATTTGTGAGGGGTGACGCGGCTGCATGGCGCCGCTGCCCGGAAATACCATGCCCCAGGGCAAAGCAGGGTCGCTGAAGCGTCCCCAGAGCTCACCGTTAATGAAGTTGCCAACGCGCCCCGCCGCCAACCCGGTCGGTACGCAAGGCGCGACGAAGTCCATGACCTGCAGCCAGGGCCGCTGGCGCGAACGGGCAAACCACCATTGCGAGGCCAGCACACCCAGCATCCCGCCGTGAAAGCTCATGCCGCCCTGCCACACAAAAAAGATTTCAAGCGGGTGCGACAGGTAGTAACCGGGCTTGTAAAAAAGGCAGTAGCCAAGCCGCCCACCGACCACCACACCCATGACACCCAGGAACAGGATGTCTTCAATGTCCCTGCGCGACCAGGCGCCGGGGCCGGTGATGGACGCATAGGGCTCGTGGCGAAGGCGCCGCGTAGCCAGGAAGAAGAAGAGGCCAAAAGCCGCCAGATATGTCAGGCCATACCAATGGATGGCCAGGGGACCCAACTGCAGGGCAACCGGATTGATTTGCGGATGAATAAGCATGGGCCGTATTTTTGCATGCGAGGCTCGTAGGAAAGGGCTTACAGTGAGCCCGCTCGCTTAAACTGGGAGTAACGCCGTACAGGATCACACCATGCGTCATTTATTCTGTTTTACCGTTGTTTCAGGCTTGGGTTTGTTGTGCATACAACCCGCTGCGGCACAGGTCTACCAATGCCTTGATTCAGCCGGCAAAAAGGTGTTTTCACAAACGCCCTGTGCGACCAGCGGCGGTGGCAATGAAAAGCTCATTGTCCGCGCACCGGCCCCTGCCGCGGCACCAGCATCAACTGACGGCACACCTGTAACAGGCGTGCCCGGCGTGCTTTATGGCAATGGCGGAGCCGCCGCGGCACCCAAGGATTGGGCAGCGGAAAACGCTGCGGCGAATGCGCGGGCAGCTGCTGCTGACCGATCCAGCGGCGGATCGCGCCAGGCCATGCCCTCGGCACTGGGTGGCCTGCGCAAAGGCGGTGCCCAAACCCAGGCGCAGGCTTCCGACAAACAGATCATTGCCAATTGCGAAGCCAACCACGGCGCCCGCTGCAGCAGTGCCGGCGAAATAGCCCAACGAAGAATGGAGCAGCGCGAACTCACCCCAGCGGAAAAGCAGCAGCAGCAAAGTGCGGTGGCGGCGCGCCGGCAACGCGAACGGGAAGAAGCCTTCGAGCGGTCTATGCGCCGATAAAGGTGATAAAGCGGGCAAGCGCCGGGTTGGCGCTTGCCCGCGGCCAGACCAGACTGGTCTCACAGCCAGGCACCACGGCCGAAGCACCCCGTGCACCACTACGCATGGAAGGCCTGCCACCAGGCAGGCTGCGATACACCACGCCAGGGCGCTGAAACTGCCGCACGCTCTCGGGAACCCAGGCCACGCCGAGCCCGGCGGATACCAGGTTCACGATAGTCTGCATCTGGATGGCTTCCTGGGCAACCTGCGGCAATTGCCCTGCGGCGTGATACATCGCAAAAATCGCGTCGTAGAGTGACGGAACGATTCGCCGCGGAAAGATCACTAGAGGCTCGCCCAGCAGATCAGGGAGCGCAATCGTAGTCTTGCTTGCCAGCGAGTGCTGCCCGGGTAGCGCCACCACCAACGGGTCCTGGCTGATGCGCCGGCAGGCCAGGCCTGGCGGCGCGAACCCAGGGGAATGCAACATGAAGCCCGCGTCGATCTCTCCGCGCTCAAAAGCCTGCAGCTGCACGTCGCCGGTCGCCTCTATCAATTCCAGCTGCACCTTGGGGTATTGCTCGCGAAAGGCCAGCACCCAACGCGGCAACAACTCAAAACCGACCGTAGACACAAAAGCCAGCCGCAAGCGCCCGGCCTCGCCCTCCGCGCTGGCGCGCGCATAGGCCGGAAGAGCCAAGGCACGTGTCAGCAGGTCACGCGCTTCGGGCACCAGGGCAGCACCTGCCGTCGTGAGCTGCACGCTGCGCTTGGTGCGGTCGAACAATCTGAGGCCCAAATGCGCCTCCAGCTGCGCAATGGCCTGCGTGAGCGGCGGCTGGGTCATGTTGAGGCTTTTGGCAGCGCGGCCGAAGTGAAGCTCCTCGGCCACTGCCAGAAACTGACGCCACAGGCGAAGCTCGATCAAGGGCGGTTTACGGGAAGCCATGCCCGCGGTGCCGAGAATATCTTTCATATGCCATACATATTAATAGATGATTAATAATGGATTGGAAAGAATCAATCAAAGCACGCATACTCTGTTTCTCCCGATGCATGCCCAAGGTCAAACGCGGGCAAGCCATAGTAGCCAACACCACGAGACACCCCATGGAAACCAAAACTGTCAACATCGTTGCCAACCCGCGCAGCAAGAACATCACCGAGGGCAAATCGCGCGCGCCCAACCGCTCCATGTACTACGCCATGGGCTACGAGGCCGACGATTTCAAGAAACCAATGATCGGCGTGGCCAATGGGCACAGCACGATCACGCCATGCAACAGCGGCCTGCAAAAACTGGCCGACGCGGCAATTGTCGGCATCGAGGAAGCTGGCGGTAACGCGCAGGTATTCGGCACGCCGACGATTTCCGACGGCATGGCCATGGGCACCGAGGGCATGAAGTACTCCCTCGTGAGCCGCGAAGTGATCTCCGACTGCATCGAGACCTGCGTGCAGGGCCAGTGGATGGACGGCGTGCTGGTGGTTGGTGGCTGCGACAAGAACATGCCCGGTGGTCTGATGGGCATGCTGCGCGCCAACGTGCCGGCGATCTACGTCTACGGCGGCACCATCCTGCCGGGCACCTACAAGGGCAAAGACCTCAACATCGTCAGCGTGTTTGAAGCCGTGGGCGAAAACGCCGCCGGGCGCATGAGCGACGAAGACCTGCTGCAAATCGAGCGCCGCGCCATTCCGGGCACCGGCAGCTGCGGCGGCATGTACACGGCCAACACCATGTCCAGCGCTTTCGAGGCCCTGGGCATCTCACTGCCCTACTCCAGCACCATGGCCAATCCGCACGACGAGAAAATGAACTCAGCCAAAGAGTCGGCCAAGGTTCTGGTTGAAGCGATCAAGAAGGACATCAAGCCGCGCGACATCGTCACCAAGAAGGCTATTGAAAACGCGGTCGCCGTGATCATGGCAACCGGCGGCTCCACCAACGCTGTGCTGCACTTCCTGGCCATCGCCCACACGGCCGGCGTCGAGTGGACGATTGATGATTTCGAGCGCGTGCGCCAGCGTACGCCAGTACTGTGCGATTTGAAGCCCTCCGGCAAATACCTCGCCGTGGATCTGCACCGCGCCGGCGGTATTCCACAGGTCATGAAAACACTGCTGGCCGCCGGCCTGCTGCATGGCGATTGCCTGACGATCTCCGGCCAGACCATCGCCGAGACGCTCAAGGACGTGCCTGAAGTTCCGCGCGCAGACCAGGATGTGATCCGCCCCATCGACAAACCCATGTACGCCCAGGGCCACCTGGCCATCCTGAAGGGCAACCTCTCACCCGAAGGCTGCGTGGCCAAGATCACCGGCCTGAAAAATCCCGTCATGACCGGCCCGGCCCGGGTATTTGATGACGAACAATCAGCACTTGCAGCCATCCTGGCCGGCAAGATCAAGGCTGGTGACGTGATGGTGCTGCGTTACCTCGGCCCCAAGGGCGGCCCCGGCATGCCTGAAATGCTGGCCCCCACCGGCGCGCTGATCGGTGCCGGCCTCGGCGAGAGTGTCGGCTTGATCACCGATGGCCGCTTCTCCGGTGGCACCTGGGGCATGGTGGTTGGCCACGTGGCGCCTGAAGCTGCGGCTGGCGGCAATATCGCCTTCATCAATGAGGGAGATTCGATCACCATCGATTCGAAGCAACTCCTGTTGCAGCTGAATATCAGTGACGCCGAATTGGCCAAACGCAAGGTCGGCTGGAAAGCCCCCGCGCCACGCTATACCCGCGGCGTCCAGGCCAAGTTCGCTTTCAATGCATCAAGTGCCAGCAAGGGTGCGGTGCTGGACGACTATTGATTTGATCCGCTGAAGCGCAAAGAGCCCGTGAAGTTACAGACTTCACGGGCTCTTTGCTTTGGAGCCAGCTGCCAGTTGCAAAAACCGGGTAACTTGCCTGGCGTCTTAGCTAGTTGCGCTGTATCAGCTATTTCTTTTTCTTCGCCGAAAGCATACCCATGGCGTCGCGCTGCTTGTCGATGCGGTCTTGCCTGCGTTTGTCCATCTTGTCTACTTCCCTGCGCTTGGTATAGCCCGATGCATCCGCCCACCACCACCAGAGGGCTGCAAGCACGAATGGAGAAAGCACAATCCACCAGCTTAACGTGGCAACGGGCCCGATTTCGAGATACTTCAGTGCCAACGCAACAATTCCAACCAATAGAAAAAACATCTGTAACTCCTCTGAATGTGTGGTGGTCTGGCCGGGTCAACCCTTGAAACCCGGGTCAACCGGCACCACTACAATGACGTTAATTGACTGTAACCGAATCCACAACTCCCCACGAGGACAATCCATGAAACGCATTCTTTCGGTCATCGCTTCCATGGCTGCAGTTTTTGCAGTATCGACCCCTGCACTGGCGGATCTGCAACTGGCAACCGCAAAAAACTGCATGGCTTGCCACGCCGTTGACAAAAAACTGGTTGGGCCCTCCTACAAGGATGTCGCAGCCAAATATGCTGGGCAAAAAGACGCAGCCGACAAGCTCGCTGCCAAAGTCATCAAGGGCGGTTCAGGCGTCTGGGGCCCGGTGCCTATGCCAGCCAACGCCCAGGTAAGCCCAGACGAAGCCAAAAAACTGGTTGCCTGGATCCTGACCCAGAAATAACCGAGGGCTTCTCGCCCATAAAAAAGCCCGTCAATGACGGGCTTTTTTTATGCCGACTTCAGAATCGCTGCTTTTCAGACAGCTGATCGAGAATGGCAGGGTTTTGTGGCCACGTCACATCGCTTCGCGATATGAGTGTCCCCCAACCCTGCCCCAGCTTCGCTGACGCGGCTACGCCACGTTCTCGATCACTGCTTTTCAGACAGCTGATCGAGAATGGCAGGGTTTTCAAGCGTCGAGGTGTCCTGGGTGATGGTCTCGCCCTTGGCGATGCCGCGCAACAGACGGCGCATGATCTTGCCACTTCGGGTCTTGGGCAGGTTGTCGCCAAAGCGGATGTCCTTGGGCTTGGCGATCGGGCCGATTTCTTTGCCCACCCAGTCGCGCAGCTCCTTGGCAATCGCCTTGGCTTCTTCACCCGTCGGGCGTGAACGCTTGAGCACTACAAAGGCCACAATGGCCTCGCCCGTCAGGTCATCGGGCCGCCCCACCACGGCGGCCTCGGCCACCAGCGTAGAGTGCGCTACCAGCGCCGATTCGATTTCCATGGTGCCCATGCGATGGCCCGACACATTCAGCACGTCATCGATACGGCCGGTGATGCGGAAATAGCCGTTGTCGACATTGCGCACTGCCCCGTCGCCGGCCAGGTAAATCGTGCCGCCCATTTCTTCGGGAAAATAGCTTTTCTTGAAGCGGTCCGGGTCGTTCCAGATGGTGCGGATCATGGAGGGCCAGGGCCGCTTGACGACCAGCATGCCGCCCGCGCCATTGGGGAGATCCTTGCCGGTTTCGTCGACGATGGCAGTCATGATGCCGGGCAATGGCAGCGTGCAGCTGCCGGGCACCAGCGGCGTGGCGCCGGGCAGCGGCGTGATCATGTGGCCACCGGTTTCGGTTTGCCAGAAGGTATCCACGATGGGGCAGCGCTCGCCGCCCACGTTCTTGTAGTACCACATCCAGGCTTCGGGGTTGATCGGCTCGCCAACAGAGCCCAGGATGCGCAGGCTGCTCAAGTCGGAGCGGGCCGGATGCACTTTCTCGTCAGCCTCGGCAGCCTTGATCAATGAACGGATGGCCGTAGGCGCCGTGTAGAAAATCGTGACCTTGTGTTTTTCGATCATCTGCCAGAAGCGGCCCGCATTCGGGAAGGTCGGTATTCCTTCAAAGATGATCTGCGTTGCGCCGGCAGCCAGCGGGCCGTAGGCCACGTAGGTGTGGCCAGTGATCCAGCCGATGTCGGCGGTGCACCAGAACACGTCGGCGGGCTGGATGTCGAAGGTCCAGTCCATGGTGAGTTTGGCCCAGAGCAGGTAACCTCCGGTGCTGTGCTGCACGCCCTTGGGCTTGCCGGTCGAGCCCGAGGTGTAAAGGATAAAAAGCGGGTGCTCCGCGCCGACGAACTCGGGTTCGCACACCGGAGCTGCCTTGGCGGTGATCTCGTGCATCAGGCTGTCGCGGCCAGCCACCATGTTGCAGGCAGTGGCCGTACGTTGGTAGACGATCACGTTTTTGATCGACTCGCAGCCGCCCATGGCGATGCCTTCATCGACGATGGCCTTGAGTGGCAACTCCTTGCCGCCGCGCAACTGGTAGCTGGCGGTGATGACGGCGACCGCACCAGCATCCTGAATACGCTCCTGAAGGCTCTTGGCCGAGAAGCCGCCGAAAACCACCGAATGCGTGGCGCCTATGCGGGCGCAAGCCTGCATGGCCACCACACCTTCGACCGTCATTGGCATGTAGATGATGACGCGGTCGCCCTTTTTGATGCCGGCGCCTTTCAGCGCGCTCGCAAACTGGCTGACCCTGGCATGCAATTCTTTGTAAGTGACGTTGGTAACCTTGCCGTCGTCGCTTTCAAAGATGATGGCTTTTTTGTTTTCGACCGGTGTGCCCAGATGGCGGTCCAGACAGTTGTAAGAAGCGTTGAGCTCGCCGTCGGCAAACCACTTGTAGAACGGAGCATTGGACTCATCCAGTGTCTGGGTGAAGGGCTTCTTCCAGCTCAGGTTTTCGCGCGCCAGGCGGGCCCAGAAACCCTCGAAATCCTTCTCGGCTTCCACGCACAGCGCCTGGTAAGCCGGCATACCCGAAATACGCGCGGCCTTCACGGTGGCCGGCGCCGGCGGGAAGATGCGATTTTCAACCAGGGTGGATTCGATCGCGGATGAAGGGGCGCTCATTGGTTTTGTCTCCTGTTTGTCACTGAATGCGTGGTACTGTCTTCTGCCGCACTTACAAGCCACTGACTGGCTTGAACCTTACAACTTCTGCAATTGAAGGGGTATCTACCCTCCCCCTACAATGCCGCAAACCCCAGCTTACGCCATCATGACTGAACCCACTCAATCCCCTGCCCCTGCCAAAATCTCACCCCTGCGCCCGCTGCCCAACCTGATTTTCGCCAGCCGCTGGCTGCAACTGCCGCTTTACCTCGGCCTCATCGCCGCGCAGGCCGTCTACGTAGTGCACTTTCTGGTGGAACTGTGGCACCTGATTGAAGCCGCATTCGGGAGTCAGACCGCGTTGCAGGCACTAATCACCAGCATAGGCTACAAGACCGCCATACCCGTCGTGTCGCTCAACGAAACGGTCATCATGCTGGTGGTGCTGGCGCTGATCGACGTGGTGATGATCTCCAACCTCTTGATCATGGTGATCGTGGGTGGCTACGAAACCTTTGTGAGCCGCATGAACCTCGAAGGCCACCGCGACCAGCCCGAATGGCTGAGCCACGTGAACGCTTCGGTATTGAAGGTCAAGCTGGCCACGGCCATCATCGGTATCAGCTCCATCCACCTGCTGAAGACGTTTATCAACGCCGACAACTACACCGACAAGGTCCTGATCGCGCAAACGGTGATCCATATCACCTTCCTGTTGTCGGCGATTGCGATCGCCTACACCGACAAAATCATGTCCGCGATCGCCGCACAAAAGCACTGACCGCGTCACGCCAGGCGGTCCTAGCCCGGCGCCTTTTCGGCAGCGCTGGCGCGCATCAGCATCACCGCACCCAGCACCCCTGACAACAACGAACCGCACAGCACACCCAGCTTTAGTTGCGTCTCGTATGCCGCATCCTGGCCGGCAAATGCGAGCGCACCGATGAAAAGGCTCATGGTAAAGCCCACGCCGCACAGCAGGCAGACACCAACAAACTGGCTCCAGCCAGCGCCGGCGGGCAGGCGTGCACCGACAAAGCGAATCAGCAGCCAGGAAGCCCCTAACACGCCGACGGCCTTGCCCACCAGCAGGCCTGCCGTAATACCCAAGGGCACGCTTTGAAGAAGCGTTCCGACGGTCACACCCTGAAGCGACACTCCCGCATTGGCAAACGCAAACATCGGTAGCACCGCAAAAGCCACCCAGGGGTGCAGCGCGTGCTCAGCGGTTTTCAATGGCGAGCCGCCTTTGCCATCTGAAAGGGGAATCGCCAGCGCGGTAATCACACCTGCCAGCGTGGCGTGAATGCCGGACTTGTAAACAAAGAGCCAGATCACCAGGCCCACCGCCACGTAGGGCCCTATGGCCATCACCTTCGCCCGATTAAAGGCCAGCAAGAGCAACCCACCGATCCCGGCGACCAACAACGCCATCACCGACAAACCCTCGGTGTAGAAAAACGCAATGATCAGGATGGCGCCCAGGTCATCAATGATGGCGACAGCAGTCAAAAACACCTTGAGCGATGCCGGCACGCGGCTACCCAGCAACACCAGGATGCCCAGCGCAAAGGCAATGTCGGTGGCGGCCGGAATCGCCCAGCCGCGCATCGCGACCGGGTCGCCGGCATTGATCGCCATGTAGATGAGCGCCGGCGCCACCATGCCGCCCAACGCGGCGCCCGCCGGCAACAGCGCCTGCGCACGCGAGGCCAGCTCGCCCTCAATCAGCTCGCGCTTGATCTCCAGGCCCACCAGAAAGAAAAACACCGCCATCCACAGGTCATTGACCCAATGCAATAACGACTTGGAGAGCACCAGCAGATCACCGCCCACCCGCAGCTCACCTGGCAGTTGCACAAACCGGTTGTAAGCCTCACCCCATGGCGAGTTGCTCAACACCAGCGCGGCCACAGCGGCCAGCGCCAGCACCACGCCCGAAAGCGATTGCGAATTGATGAACTGGTTGAGGGTGCGGTGGACAAACTTGAGCATGCCCTATTGTCCCAGACCCGCAGGACGGCGGCCCATTGCGCTGCAGGCTCCGGGCCGCAATGCTGCTCTCTATTGCGCGGACTGCGGAAGAGGACCGAAGCTGGCAGCCTTGCCGGAGGCGGCCGCCGGCAGCACGGCCTTTTCCATCTCGGCACGCCGCATCGGGCGCAGCACATACCAGGCCATCAGCGCCGCGATCGCGTTCATGACGCTACCGACAATGAACACTGCGTGCCAGTTGCCGGTCATTGCCGTGAGCACGCTGGACAGTGGAACCAGCAGCGACGCCGTCCCCTTGGCCGTGTAAAGCAGGCCGGCATTGGATGCAGCGTACTTGGAGCCAAAGGTATCGGCGCAGGTTGAAGGAAAGAGGCTGTAGATTTCGCCCCAGGCGAAGAACACCATACCCGTCAAGACCACGAAGGCGACCGGATTGTGGCCAAACTGGTAGAGAGCCAGGATGCCCACCGACTCGATGCCAAAGGCGATCAGCATCGTTTTTTCACGGCCGATCTGGTCCGACACCCAACCAAAGAACGGACGGGTGAGCCCGTTGAGCACGCGGTCAATGGCCAGGGCAAATGTGAGCGCCGGCAGCGCCAGGCCCATGATGCTGACGGGCACGTCGCCGACGTTGAAATCCTTGGCGATAGGTCCGAGCTGGGCCGTAGCCATCAGCCCGCCGGCCGCCACCATCACGAACATGACGTACATCACCCAGAACACGGGTGAACGCAGGACTTCGGACGGCGTGTAGTCGCGCCGGCTCTGTTGCACATTGATCGTGGAGATCGAGCCGCTTTTGGCCAGATTCGCCGGTGCCCGCGTCAGCAGGAACGACACGACAAATACGATCACACCCTGAATGATCCCGAAATACAGGAAGGCAGACTGGTAGCCGCTGCCCTTGATCATGGCCGAGATCGGAAGAATGGTGAGCGCGGAGCCCGCACCGAAGCCCGCGGCTGTCAGGCCCGCAGCCAGGCCGCGGCGATCCGGAAACCACTTCAAGGCATTGCCGACACAGGTACCGTACACCGCACCCGCGCCAATGCCGCTGATCGCAGCAGCGATGTAGAGCAGCATCAGCGAATCGGCAAAAGAATTGATCACCCAACCGACGCCGCAAAGAATGCCGCCGACCATGACCACCGGACGTGGCCCGAAACGGTCGACCAGGTAGCCTTCAATCGGCACGAGCCAGGTTTCGGTCAACACAAAAATCGTGAAGGCCACCTGAATGGCGGCCTTGCTCCAGCCGTACTTGTCGGCAATCGGATTCACAAAAAGGGTCCAGCCATATTGCAGGTTGGCAATCATCGCCATGCAGACGATGCCCAAGAGAAGCTGTATCCAGCGATGGGCGCTGGATGGTGCGGGGGTTGCCGTAGGGGCGTATGTCATTGATGTCTCCTGTCTCTTTTATGCCGTGGAAATTGCGATTGCAATCGTTGATGCTGTTGTTGTGAGCGGATTGTGAGAGCGGACATTTATGAGCCCATTGACCGCGATCAAGTTTGAAAAAAACTTTACACATCGCTCAAAAAAACGAAAGCGGATTGAAAGAATCGCGCCATGCCAAACCCCGGCCACTGCGATGGATTTGATTTACAGAATGGGGAGTGCGCTTGTTAGCGGCGCTGAGCCTGAGCGCGCAATGCGGGATCAGCAAGTGCCCGGCATTGCACCGGCGGCACTGAAAAGAAAACAAGAGAAAAGAGCAACCGCGTGGTGCGGTCTACTGCCGGCGGCGCAAACCGCCCGGCAAAAATTAGCGCGCTCGCAGCGCGCTGATAAAAATATGCAGAGGCGTAGCAGCAACCAGCTCACGCAATACAAGGCGTACGCGTGCACTGGCGGCGGGCTGGGCAATCTTCAAATACAAGGCGAAGGCGGTCATGAATTTCCTTTGTGGCGTGAGGCATCTACGGACACAATCATAGGGTAAACCCTTAATCCCTTCAACCCACCAGCTAACCCCCCCCGAACCGGGTGTGGCCAGCGTCAGCCCACCATGTTTTCAGGCCGCACCCAGGCATCAAACTGCTCGCCCGTGACATGGCCGGAGGCCAGTGCCGCATCGCGCAGGCTGCTGCCTTCCTTGTGCGCCTTTTTGGCGATGAAGGCGGCCTTGTCATAGCCGATGTGCGTGTTCAGCGCCGTCACCAGCATCAGCGAGCGGTCAACCAGCTCGGCGATGCGTTCGCGATTCGGCTCAATGCCGACGGCGCAGTGGTCGTTAAAGCTCACCATGCCATCGGCCAGCAGGCGCACGCTTTGCAAAAAGTTGTGCGCCACCATGGGCCGGAACACATTGAGCTCGAAGTTGCCCGAGGCACCGCCGAAGTTGATGGCCACGTCGTTGCCGAACACCTGTGCCGCCAGCATGGTGACGGCTTCGCTCTGCGTCGGGTTGACCTTGCCCGGCATGATGGACGAGCCGGGCTCGTTCTCGGGAATGCTGAGCTCGCCGATGCCGCTGCGCGGGCCGCTGGCCAGCCAGCGCACATCGTTGGCGATTTTCATCATGCTGGCGGCGAGTGTCTTGAGGGCGCCGTGCGCATGCACCAGGCCGTCGACCGAGGCCAGCGCCTCGAACTTGTTGGGTGCAGTCACAAAAGGCAGGCCTGTCAGCGTGGCCAGTTCGGCCGCCACTTGCTCCGCATACCCCTTCGGTGCATTCAGCCCCGTACCAACGGCAGTACCGCCGAGTGCCAGTTCATACAGGTGCGGCAAGGCGGCACGCACATGCTTTTCGCCGTGGTCAAGCTGCGCGACATAACCCGAGAATTCCTGGCCCAGGGTGAGTGGTGTCGCATCCTGCAGATGGGTACGCCCAATCTTCACGATGGTGCCGAAGTCTTGGGCTTTTTGCGCCAGCGTCGCGCGCAACTTCGCAATCGCTGGCAGGAGCTTGTGGGTCATGGCCTCTACAGCGGCAACATGCATGGCGGTAGGAAACACATCGTTGGACGACTGGCTGCGGTTGACATCGTCATTGGGATGCACCAGGCGGCCCTCGCCGCGCTCGCCGCCCAGAATTTCGCTGGCGCGATTGGCCAGCACTTCATTGACGTTCATGTTGGTCTGCGTACCGGAGCCCGTCTGCCATACCACCAGGGGGAATTCGTCCGCATACCCGCCCGCGATCACCTCGTCGGCTGCGGCCACGATGGCTTTGGTTTTTTTCTCGTCCTGAAGGCCCAACGCATGGTTGACCCTGGCCGATGAGCGCTTGACCTGCGCCAGCGCCTTGATGATTTCACGTGGCTGCTGCTCGCCCGAGATGTCGAAATTCTGCAGCGAGCGCTGCGTCTGCGCACCCCAGAGTTTGTTGGCCGGCACCTCGATAGGGCCAAAGGTATCGCGCTCCGTGCGCGTGCTGCTTGTCGTCATGGAAATATCCTGCGCGTCAAAAAAGATGGTTAAGAGTCCTAGTATGACCGCAGACGAGAAAGATTCTCATCTGAAGGGTTTTGGATCCTCTCGCCCGACATGCCCGAGTCGCCCGCCCAAGGGCGGATAATTGCGGGGTTTGCCCGAAATTTCCCCGAAACGCCCTCATAACGACGACCCACCATGACCACGATCAAGCAAGCCGACCTCATCGAATCCGTAGCCGCTGCCCTGCAGTACATCAGCTACTACCACCCCACCGACTACATCGCCCACCTGGCGCGCGCCTATGAGCGTGAGCAAAGCCCGGCCGCCAGGGATGCGATTGCACAGATCCTCACCAACAGCAAGATGAGCGCGACGGGCCAGCGCCCGATCTGCCAGGACACCGGCATCGTCAACGTGTTCCTCAAGGTCGGCATGGACGTGCGCTGGGAAGGCTTCACCGGCAGCATTGACGACGCCATCAACGAAGGCGTGCGCCGTGGCTACAACCACCCTGACAACACCTTGCGCGCCTCTGTGGTGGCCGACCCGCAGTTCGACCGCAAGAACACCAAAGACAACACACCGGCCGTGATCTTCACCGAGCTCGTGCCCGGCAACAAGATCGACGTCACCGTGGCGGCCAAAGGCGGCGGCAGTGAAAACAAAAGCAAGATGGTCATGCTCAACCCCGGCGACTCGGTGGTCGACTGGGTGCTCAAGACCGTGCCCACCATGGGCGCAGGCTGGTGCCCGCCCGGCATGCTGGGCATCGGCATTGGCGGTACTGCCGAAAAAGCCGTGCTGATGGCCAAGGAAAGCCTGATGGACGACCTGGACATGTACGAGCTCCAAGCCAAATCGTCTTCTGGCGCCAAGATGACCAAGACCGAAGAGCTGCGACTTGAACTGTTTGAGAAGGTCAACGCGCTGGGCATAGGCGCGCAAGGCCTGGGCGGCCTCACCACCGTGCTGGACATCAAGATCAAGATGTACCCGACGCACGCGGCCAGCAAGCCTGTCGCGATGATCCCCAACTGCGCCGCCACGCGCCACGCGCACTTCGTGATGGACGGCAGCGGCCCGGTCTACCTGGACCCGCCTTCGCTGGATCTCTGGCCCAACGTGAACTGGACGCCCGACTACAAGAAGAGCAAAAAGGTCGATCTCAACACGCTGACCAAAGAAGAAGTTGCCAGCTGGAAGCCCGGCCAGACCTTGCTGCTCAACGGCAAGATGCTGACCGGCCGCGACGCGGCGCACAAGCGCATTCAGGACATGCTGGGCAAGGGCGAAAAACTGCCGGTGGATTTCACCAACCGCGTCATCTACTACGTCGGCCCGGTCGATCCAGTGCGCGATGAAGCCGTAGGACCTGCCGGCCCGACCACTGCCACCCGCATGGACGGCTTTACTGAAATGATGCTGGCCGAGACCGGTTTGATTTCAATGATCGGCAAGTCCGAGCGCGGCCCGGTCGCCATCGAAGCCATCAAGAAGCACAAGAGCGCTTACCTGATGGCCGTCGGCGGTGCGGCCTACCTGGTCAGCAAGGCCATCAAGACCGCCAAGGTGGTGGGCTTTGCCGACCTGGGCATGGAAGCGATCTATGAGTTCGACGTGATTGACATGCCCGTGACCGTGGCGGTGGATGCGGGCGGCACCAGCGCGCACATCACCGGCCCAGCCGAGTGGCAAAAGAAAATCGCCACCGGCGAGTTCAAAAACATTCCCGTCGCAGCCGCGTGAGCGAAGGCCATGCCGGCGCCGACCGGCCGGTCGGCGTGTTCGACAGCGGCGTGGGCGGCCTTAGCGTCTTCAAGGCATTGCGGGCCGAATTGCCCGCGGAGTCCTTCGTCTACCTGGCCGATGCGGGCTTCGCGCCTTATGGCGAGCGCGGCGACGCTTTTGTCATTGAGCGCACGCGCGCCGTCGTGCGCAAATTGCGCGAAGAGCATGCGATCAAGGCACTGGTGATCGCGTGCAATACCGCGACGGCCGCCGCCGTTCACCTCGTACGAACCGAGCACCCAGACTTGCCGCTGGTCGGCGTCGAACCGGCGCTCAAGCCGGCCGTCGCGTTGAGCAAGACACGCCGCATCGGCGTGATGGCGACGCGCGGCACGGTGGCAAGCGCCAAGCTGCGCGCCCTGCACGATTCGCTGAAAGGCCAGGCCGAGTTCATCCTGCAGCCGTGCGACGGGCTGGCCGATGCGATCCAGAACCATGATGTTGCGCAGATCGGTGCTTTATGCCGTGAATACACGCAAGCGATCGGACCCTTCGGCGGCCAGGCCGGGCAGGTCGATACCCTGGTGCTGGGCTGCACGCATTACGCCTTCGCGTGGGACACACTGCAGAAAATGGTGGGCACCGACGTTCGCCTGATCGAAACCGGCGAGCCGGTCGCGCGGCAGACACGCCGTTTGCTCGAAGCCGCCGGGCAGCTGCGGCAAGGCGCCGCATCCGGCCACATCACTTTGCTGACAACGGGTCAACAGGAGGCACTGAACGCAGCCGCACGACGCTGGCTGGGCCTGCAGCTATAGCACCACAGCGCCGGCTGGACTCGCCGGCGCTGGTACGCATCGACTCAGTGATGAGCCGAATCCGTTGAAGAACTGAAGTTATTGCGGCTTCAATCCCACGTTACGCGCCAGGGTGCGCCAGCGCTCCGACTCCGCCCGAAGGAATCCACGCAACTGGTCGCGTGAAGTACCTTTCATTTCCACGCCCAAAGCGGACATACGTTCCACCACCTTGAAATCCGACATCGCACTCAGGAGTTCGAGGCGAAGCCGCTCGGTAACTTCAAGCGGCGTGGTCGCTGGCGCAACAAGCGCCCACCATTGCGCCACATCCATGTTCTTCAAGCCGAGCTCAGTCATCGTCGGCAAGGAGCGCAGGATGGGGACGTCCGAGCGCTTGCGGCCCGTCACCGCCAGCGCCTTGACCTTTCCGGAGGCCATGAGGCTGGAGCCGGTCGCCAGCGTGGCGAAATAAGAAGACACCTGGCCGGCAGCCAGGTCCACCATCGCCGGTGCGCCGCCGCGGTAAGGCACCATGTTGAACTTGATTTTGGTTTCCTGGGAAAACAGCTCGCCCACCAGGTGGCTGATAGACCCTGTGCCGCTGTTCGCCATGGCAGGAGGCCCGCCCTTGGCGGTCGAAGAAGTTTTCAGGAAAGTCTTGAAGTCGCTGTTTTCGGGGCCCATGCCGGTAAACAGCACCATGGGCGATGTACCCACCAGCGTGATCGGCGTGAAGTCGCGCAGCATGTCGTAAGGCAGGTTGGCAACAACTGCAGGCGCGTACACGTGCGACAACTCCACGATCGCCAGCGTATAGCCATCGGGTGCCGACTTGGCGGCCTGGTCAATGCCCACGTGGCCCGCGCCACCCGGCTTGTTGTCGACGATCACGGGTTGCTTCAGCCCTTCGCTCAGCCGCTGTGCGAGCACGCGGGTAATGGCATCGGTGCTACCGCCCGTTGCCCAGGGAACGATGATCTTGATGGGCTTGTCGGGGTAGGCAGCCCATGCGGGCGCAGCGCCAAGCGCCAGGGTGGCTGCGGAACCAGCAAGCAGCGTGCGCCGCTTGATGGGGAATGTTGAAACTGACATGAACTCTCCTTGCATTGATCGGATACGCGAGACAACCCCACCTCCTCGTGGGCATCGTCAGCGTCCGGCGAGCGTACACCGCAGATGACGCATGCGCCGTGTTACCACGCAGATACAGCCGCTACTTGTGGCTCGCGTCCAACGTTTTCGCGCGTTTATTTTTTGTGATCTCACGATGCCGGAAATTCACATGCGCACACTTTTCAGCAAAGTAATTAAAAAGTCTGCAGCGCATTCGCGGATGCGTTTTCCCTCCGGAATTCCGGCCGTTTGCTTTTTCAGACGGCGCTTAAATTTCCCGATCGGCACGCGCGGCGGGGATAGCCGGGTCCGCCGCACTGCGAATCAAACCGAGGTTGGATTTCAGCATCTCGAACACCTTGCGTGTCACCGGGTTAATAACATTCTTTCGAACGAACAGGTAGTAATCAAGCTCCGGCAAACGCGGCAGTCCATCGTTTTCGCCCAGCACGCGCAGGTCGCTGCCCGCCATCTCGATACCGCGCGCAGTCACGCCCAAACCCGCACGCAGCGCAGCCTTGATGCCGATCAGGCTGGAAGCGGTATAGCTTGGCGACCAGGGAATTCCGGCGGCGTCCAGCGCCTCGCGCGCCAGCCTGTGAAATACGCTGGGGCCCTCCACCAGGATCAGCGGCACCGGCTTGGCGCGGTCATGTACGTAGCTGGCTGAGCACAACCACACCGTGGGTGAGGTACGCAGCACCACGCCGTCAAGTGCCGGGTCGTTGCGGTTCGAGATAGTCATGTCGATCTCGCCGCGCTTGAGGGATTCCATCAGGAAAGGGCTGCGCCCCACATGGATGTCGAGCTGCAACAGCGGCGAAGCACGCGCCACCTGTGCCAGCAGCGTCGGCAGCATGGTGTCGGCCACGTCGTGCGGCGCGCCTATGCGCAATACACCCTCCAGGTTGCCTTGCTGCAGGCTGCGCAAGGCATCGTCATTGATGGCCAGCAGGTGACGCGCGTAACCGAGCAGCTTTAACCCATGCGGCGTCAGGCGCTTCTGGCGCCCATGCTTTTCAAACAGCGGATGGCCGATCTGGTCTTCCAGGCGCTGCATTTGTTGCGTCACCGCCGACTGTGTTTTGCCCAGCTGGATGGCGGCACCGGCAAAGCTGTCCTGCTCGTCGATGGCCATCAGGGCCCGCAGCAATTCCAGGTCAAGGGTTTTCATTCAAAGAGTTCGACAGGATTTACTTATTACAAATACTAATGTATTTATCTCTATTTCTGAGTTGTTTCAAGAATACGCCTTGACTATATTAGGCTCAATAAACCGAAACCTCACTCAGGAAAATCTCCATGAACGCAGCAGCACAGCGTAGCCAGGTGGTTGGCGCCGCCATTCAAAACATTAAAATTATTGTTGGGAGCGGTGAAGCAAATCGCCAGTCGCTGGCCAAAGTGCTCGCGGTCTTGAACCAGCTGGCCGGCCAGAAGGAGCTGTGGAGTGCCACGGATTTCGCTGCGCCCGAAAGCCCCGAACTGCAGGCGCGCTACCTGATCGCTGAAGACGCCGACCAGAGCTTCGCGCTTTACCTCAACGTGATGCGCCCCGGCAAACGCATCGTGCCGCACAACCACACCACCTGGGCCTGCATCAGCGCGGTGGAAGGCAGCGAGCTCAACCGGGTGTACGAACGCCAGGACGATGGCTCGGTGCCGGGCAAGGCGCAGCTCAAGGAGGTCAACGCCGTGGTGGTCGAGCCCGGCACGGGCATCGCCCTGATGCCCGAAGACATCCACTCGGTGGAGATCCCGGCCGGTCAGGTGATACGCCACTTGCACATGTATGGCCGCGCGCTTGAAACGCTGAACACCCGCACCGGCTACGACCTGGAAAAAGGTACGTACGAAACCATGGGCATCGGCGTGCAGACACGCCGCTGACCCCCGCGCACCCTTACCCCCTTCCCTGAATTTCCGAACCTACACGCCCCCTATCCCATGACACGTTTTGTAGACGCGGCCACGCTGAAAGCCTGGCTGCACGATGGCGCGGAAATCGCCCTGTTTGATGTGCGCGAGCATGGCCAGTACGGCCAGTCGCATTTGTTTTACGGCATCCCCCTTCCCTACAGCCGGCTTGAACTGGACGCACCGCGCCTGGCGCCGCGCCGCAGTGTGCGGTTGGTGGTTTATGACACCGACGGCAGTGGCGCAGCACCTTTGGCCGCGCGCCGCTTCAGCGCACTCGGCTACAGCGACGTGCAGGTGCTGCAGGGCGGCACAACCGGCTGGCAAGCCGCCGGTTTCCCTCTGTTTGCCGGCGTCAACGTACCGTCCAAGACCTTCGGCGAGCTGGCCGAACAGGTCTATCACACGCCCCGCGTCAGCGCGACCGAACTTGCGGCCATGCTGGAGCGGCAAGACGACGTGGTGGTGCTCGACGGCCGGCCGTTTTCGGAATTCCGCAAGATGAACATCCCGACGGCGATCAGTTGCCCGAACGGCGAGCTGGCCCTGCGCATCCGCGACCTGGTACCCAGCGATAACACCCACATCGTGATCAACTGCGCAGGCCGCACTCGCAGCATCATAGGCGCGCAAACGCTGATCAACCTGGGCCTGCGCAACCCTGTATCGGCGCTGGAAAACGGTACCCAGGGCTGGTACCTGGCAGACTTCAAACTCGAGCACGGCGGCACGCGCCGCTACAAGGACTCGGCCCAGCCCACAGAGCCTGCCGGCATGCGTGCGGCGGCCCAGGCGCTTGCAAAGCGTTTCGAGGTACCTGTCGTCGACGCACAGACTGTGCACGGCTGGGCAGGCGACGCGACGCGCACGCTCTTTTTGTGCGATGTTCGCAGCCCCGAAGAATTTGCACGCGGCAGCCTGCCGGGCGCGCAGCACACGCCGGGCGGCCAGCTGATCCAGGCCACCGACCAGTATGTGGGCGTGCGCCAGGCCCGGCTGGTGCTGTTCGATACGGACGGCATACGCGCCCTGACGGTCGCCAGCTGGCTGCGCCAGCTGGGCCACGACGCCAGCGTGCTGGACCAGGGCCTGGCCAGTGGTCTGGCGCTGCCCGCCACGGCGCCCGTGGCCCTGCCCGCGCTGCCCGCCACCACCGCGCAGGCCCTGTCGGCCGGGCTGGCCGATGGCACCGTGGCCGCCATCGACCTGCGGCCCAGCATGCAGTTTCGCCAAAACCATATCGCGGGCACATGCTGGTCCATACGGCCTCGCCTGGCACAGGCGCTGGCCGGTGAACACCGCCCGGTGGTGCTGGTTGCCGACGAGTCCGCTGTGGCCGCCTGCGCGGCCGTTGACCTCCAGGCACTGGGCCTGAAAGCCAGCCTGCTCGAGGGCGGCCTCGATGCCTGGCGCGCCGCCGGCTTTGCGCTGCAGGCCACTGACAACATCCCGGCCGACAGCGACTGCATCGACTACCTTTTCTTCGTGCATGACCGGCACGACGGCAACAAGGAAGCTGCCCGCCAGTACCTGGCCTGGGAAGTGAACCTGATCGGGCAGTTGGACGCGCTGGAACTGAAGGCATTCCAGTTGCCCGATGCCGCGGCCGCCCACCCCGCGTAATACTGATTTGGCCCCGCGCCGCCTCATTTTTTTTATTCATCTTTTGCCCCAATTCATTCAGGAGCCCCCATGCTTGCCAAACTGAAGTTCACCGCAGCCACACTGTGCTGCGCCCTCCTCTCCGTACACGGCGCCCCCTCAGCCCAACCCATGCCGCAGGTCGGCGGCTTCCCGAACCAGGCCATCAAGTTTGTGTCGCCTTTCCCGGCCGGCGGCGGCAATGACGCCACGACGCGCTTCGTGACGAGCCGCCTGTCCGACATCACCGGACAGAGCGCCATCGTCGACAACCGCGGCGGCGCCGGCGGCAACATAGGTGCCAAGGCCGTGGCCGACGCCAAGCCGGACGGCTACACCGTGCTCACAGGCCAGGTCTCGTTGATGGCCGTCAATCCCTCGCTGTATGCCTCGCCGGGTTTTGACCCGCTGAAAAACTTCCTGCCCATCACCCAGATCAATGCCGCGCCGCTGGTGCTGGTAGTGGCCAGCAACTCGCCCCTGAAAAGTTTTGCCGACCTCGCCGCGCAGACCAAAGCCCCAGGCGGGCGAGTCACCTATGCCACGCCCGGCAATGGCACACTCTCGCACCTCGTCGGCGTGGTTCTGGAAAAAGACAGCGCCATCAGCATGACCCACGTGCCCTACAAGGGCGCGGCGCCCGCCATCACCGACCTGCTGGGCGGCCAGGTAGACGTGCTCATTACCTCCACCGCCTCGGTGTCCAGCTTCATCCAGAACGGCAAGATGCGCGCCCTGGCCGTCACCAGCCCGCGCCGCATCGGCGTCTTCACCAAGGTGCCGACGCTGGAAGAGCTGGGCTACAAGAACACGACCTTTGAAGACTGGTACGGCTTCTTCGCACCGGCCGGCACGCCGCCCGAACGCGTGGCCTACCTGCACGACAGCATCGTGCGCTCGCTCAAGTCGCCGGAAGTCAGCAAGCTGATCACCGAGGGCGGCAGCGAAGTGGTGGGTAACACACCGGCAGCTTTTGCCGCGCAGCTCAAGGCAGACATCGCCCGCTGGTCGCGCGTCGTCAAGCTCTCGGGCGCCAAGCTAGACTGACCCCGGATTCATCAAACCGCCCCGACATGAGCAAAAAAACACCACCGGCCACCGCACCCAGTGCGTCACCCCTGACCCGCCTGGTCCACGCCGGCAAACAGCCGGCCTATGACGGCGGCCGGCCGGTCAACCCGGCCGTGGTGCGCGCCAGCACCGTGCTGTTCGACAACACGGCGCATCAGCGCGAGATGCGCCTGCGCCGCGGCGAGGAGCGCGTGTTCACCTACGGGGCGCGCGGCAACCCGACCAACTACGCGCTGGAAGACATGGTCAGCGAGCTTGAAGGCGCCTGGCGCACCCGGCTCTTTCCCACAGGCCTGGCCGCCATCGCGATGACGCTGTTGTCCTACCTCAAGCCCGGTGACCACCTGCTGATGTCGGACAGCGTCTACGAACCGGCGCGCAAGCTGGTGGAGTCCTTCCTCACGCCCTACAACATCCGCTGCACCTTCTTTGCAGCCGACGGCAGCGACGTGGAAGAAAAAATCGAGCCGGGCACGCGCATGATTTATGCCGAATGCCCGGGTTCGCTGGTGTATGAAATGTGCGACCTGCCGCGCCTGGCCGGCATTGCCCGTGCGCGGGGCCTGCTGCTGGTGGCCGACAACACCTGGGGCTCCGGCTACCAATACCGGCCGCTGGCACTGGGTGCCGACGTGTCCATCATGGCGGCCACCAAATACCTGTCGGGCCACTCCGACGTGATGATGGGCACCGTGGCCACCACGCAAGCCGCCTGGCAGGCGCTCAACGAGCGCAGCGATGCCTTCGGCATGACGGTGAGCCCCGACGATGCCTACCTGGTGCTGCGCGGCACACGCAGCATGGCCGCGCGCCTGGCCCTGCATGAAAGCGGCGCCCTGAAGGTGGCGGCCTGGCTGCAAACGCGCAGCGAAGTGGCGACCGTGTTCTGCCCGGCCCTGCCCGGCCATCCAGGTCACGCCATCTGGCAACGCGACTGCAAGGGCACCAACGGCCTGTTGTCCTTCGAGCTCCAGCGCACCTTCGACCAGGCCGCCGCCGAGCGGCTGATCGACGGCCTGCGGCTGTTTGGCCTGGGCGCTTCGTGGGGCGGCTATGAAAGCCTGGTCACGATGACCAACATGCGGGGCGCGCGCAGCGTGACCGACTGGTCGGGCCATGGCCAGATCGTGCGCTTGCACATCGGCCTGGAAGACCCGGTCGACCTGATATGCGACTTGCAACAGGGGTTTGCCGCATTGGCTGCCTGAAGGTTTTACCTCCGCGCCTTTGCCCTTCGCTTCTCCCCCAGCCTCTTTCCTCTCCCTCACTCCTTTTCATCCGCCCCCGCGGCGGCTCTCGCCTGCCCTTTTCTTTCAGGTTTGCATCACCATGCCCAGCCACGCACACCTTTGGCTCCAACGCACCCGCAGCCTCTGGCCGGGCATTGCCTCGCCGCTGCTCATCATGCTGGCCGCCACTTTCGTCTCCGAACATTACGGCGGCCCGCAACTGCTATACGCCCTGCTGTTCGGACTGGCCTTTCATTTCCTGCACGAGGACGCACGCTGCCGGCCCGGTATAGAGTTCTGCGCCAAAACCCTGTTGCGCATCGGCGTGGCCTTGCTGGGTGCGCGCATCACGCTCTCCCAAATCGGGCACTTGGGTATCGGGCCGCTGGCCACCGCGGTGCTGGGCATTGCCAGCACGATTACCCTGGGCGCCTGGCTGGCACGGCGCTTTGATTTAAAGACCGATTTCGGCCTGCTTTGCGGCGCGGCTGTTTCGATTTGCGGCGCCTCCGCAGCGCTGGCCGTGGCGGCCGTCATGCCCAAAACCGAAGAGAGCGAGCGCTACACACTGCTAACCGTTGTCGGCGTCACCGGCCTCTCGACACTGGCAATGGTTGTGTTTCCGTTGCTGGCAAAGGGTTTGCGGCTGGACGACACCGCTGCCGGCATCTTCCTGGGTGGCACCATCCATGACGTGGCGCAGGTTGTCGGCGCCGGCTTGCTGCTATCGCACGAGACTGGCGACGTCGCGGTGATCGTCAAGCTCTTTCGCGTCACGCTGCTGGTGCCTGTGGTGGCAGTGCTGGCCTGGTACTGGCGGCGGCGCAGCAGCCCCGGCGGCGATACCGGCCCGCGCACGCCGCTGCTGCCCTTCTTCCTGGTCGGCTTCATGGCGCTGGTGCTGGCCAACAGCCTGGGCGTGGTGACGCCACGGCTCAATGAGGCGCTGGGCCATGTGTCGCGCGCGTGTCTCGTGGTCGCCATTTCAGCGCTGGGCATCAAGACCTCGTTTGAAGCACTGGTGCAGCTCGGCTGGCGGCCCATGGCCCTGATGCTGCTGGAAACCCTGTGGCTGGTCGCCGTTTTTGCGGTGTACCTGTGCATTGTCCGGTGATGATTCGGCCGGAATTTGCTATGATTTTTATAGCTGCTTGCGCTCATGCTTAAAGGGCTGGAGCCCTAAAAGGCTTAAGACTTCAAGCCAGCAGGCAAGCCGCTTCCGTCTGGTCGTCCAGGCGGCGAAGCTCAGGCACCTCTTCAGCGCAGCGCGCAACGGCCAAGGGGCAGCGCGTTCGGAACACACACCCCGAGGGCGGTGACATCGGCGACGGCAGGTCGCCCTGCAGCAGCTGGATCACCTTCTTGCGCTCCAGCGCCGGGTCGGGAATCGGGATGGCCGACAGCAACGCCTGCGTGTAGGGGTGACGCGGCGCGGCATACAACGCCTTCTTTTTCGCCACTTCCATTTCATGCCCCAGGTACATCACCAAAATGCGGTCGCTGATGTGTTTGACGACGGCCAGGTCATGCGCGATGAAGATCAGCGCCAGACCCATGGATTTTTGCAGCGCCTTGAGCAGGTTGATGATTTGCGCCTGGATCGAGACATCGAGCGCTGACACCGGCTCGTCGCAGATGATGAGCTTGGGCTCCAGGATCAGCGCCCGGGCGATACCGATGCGCTGGCACTGGCCGCCTGAAAATTCATGCGGGTAGCGGTTGATCTGCTGCGCCATCAGGCCAACGCGGCCCATCATGGCCTTGACGCGCTGCATCACTTCGGCCTCGGGCATGCGCGGGCGATGCGTGCGCAAAGGTTCGGCAATGATCTGCGCGATGGTCATGCGCGGGTCCAGCGAGGCCAACGGATCCTGGAAGATCATCTGGATGTCTGACCGCACGCCCAGCCAGGCTTGAGATGAAGCGCCCGTCATCTCCTGGCCCATCCAGACAATGTTGCCGGCGGTGGCAGGAATCAGGTTCAGCACCGCACGCGCCAAGGTGGATTTTCCGCAGCCCGACTCACCCACCACGCCCAGCGTTTCGCCCGCATGGATGTCGAAGGAAATGCCGTCCACGGCTTTCAGGATTCGCGCCGGCGACCAGGGCCAGGCGCCGCTTTTGATCCTGAAGTGCACTTTCAGGTCGCGCACCGACAAAATAGGTTGAGAGGCATCACGCATGGACGGCTCCCTTGGCCGCAAGTTCAGACACAGCCTCACTTGATTTGTGGCAAGCCCTGAGCACCGCCGGGTTGTGCAAGGCCGGCAGCAACGCGGGCATCACGTCACGGCACTGATCGCTGGCCAGCGTACAACGTTCGCTGAACGGGCAGCCCTTGGGAAGCCGCGCCATGTTGGGCGGCGCGCCTGGGATGGCGACCAGCGCTTCGTCATCCGCGTCCAGGCGCGGTATGGCACCCAGCAGGCCCACGGTATAGGGATGGGAGGCTCCATAAAAAATGCTGTCGGCACTGCCCTGCTCCATCACGCGCCCGCCGTACAGCACCATCACTTCATCGCACAGGCCCGCCACCACGCCCAGGTCGTGCGTGATCATGATGATCGCCGTTCCGAAGTCGCGCTGAAGATCGCGCAGCAAGGCGATGATTTGCGCCTGCACCGTCACGTCCAGCGCCGTGGTGGGCTCGTCGGCGATCAGCACTTCGGGCTCGCAGAGCAAGGCCATGGCGATCATCACACGCTGGCGCATGCCGCCCGAAAACTCGTGCGGGTACATGGTGATACGCCGCGCAGCTTCCGGGATCTTGACGGCGTCCAGCAGCTGGACCGACCTTGCGCGGGCGGACTTCCGGTCAAAGCCCTTGTGGAACTGCAGCACCTCGGTCATCTGCCGCTCCACCGTCAGGTAAGGGTTCAGCGACGTCATCGGGTCCTGAAAGATCATGGCCACGCGGTTGCCGCGAATCCTGTTGAGCTCGGCCGGCTTCATGGCCAGCAGGTCCTGGCCTTTGTAGAGGGCCTGGCCGGTGGCTTTGCCGTTGCCGGCGAGCAGGCCCATCATGGCCAGCACGCTCTGGCTTTTTCCGGAACCGCTTTCGCCGACGATGCCCAAAGTCTGGCCGCGCTCCAGCGAAAAATTGATGCCGTTGACGGCGTAGACAAGCCCGTCCTGGGTCTGGAACTGGACCCCGAGGTTGTTGACTTCAATCAGGCTCATGGTGCGGCTCAGCGGTCTTTGGGGTCGAGCGCATCACGCAGGCCGTCCCCGATGTAGTTGAAGCAGTACAGGGTCAACGAGAGCATGCCCGCCGGAAACAGCAGCATCCAGGGCGAGACTTCCATGACGGACGCACCGTCGTGGATCAGCACGCCCCAACTTGTCATTGGCTCCTGGATGCCCAGCCCCAGGAATGACAGCACGGACTCGACCAGGATCACGGCCGGCACGGTGACCGTGGTGTAGATCGCGACGATGCCCAGAAGATTGGGAACAATGTGC
The DNA here is from genome assembly GCF_056405795.1 of Polaromonas sp. P1_F1. Lineage (NCBI taxonomy): Bacteria > Pseudomonadati > Pseudomonadota > Betaproteobacteria > Burkholderiales > Comamonadaceae > Polaromonas > Polaromonas sp. P1_F1. Next base: position 199,806 of record NZ_JBFUBJ010000002.1, on the reverse strand, counting down.
TGGAAGATGATGCGCCGTGTAGGCACGCCCAACGCGCGGGCCGCTTCAATGAACTCCTTGGAGCGCAGCGACAGCGTCTGGCCGCGCACCACGCGTGCCATGTTCATCCACGAAAATACCGTGATGGTGATCACCACCAGGTAAAAAGCCCGCCCCAATATGGTCACCATCAGGATGGCGATCAGCAAGTAAGGCACCGCGTACATCATGTCAACGACGCGCATCATGAAGGCATCTACCCTGCCGCCTATAAAGCCCGCCGTCGCGCCCCAGACAATGCCCAGCGTGACGGCTGACATGGTCGCCAGGAATCCCACCAAGAGCGACACGCGGCCGCCAATCAGACTGCGCACCAACAGGTCGCGGCCCGACTCGTCGGTGCCGAAAAAATGCCAGCCCTTGAGCATGGGCGGCAGGCTCATCGCGTCCCAGTCGGCGGCGTCAAAAGCATTGGGCAGCAGCCAGGGTCCGACGATGCAGCACAGCGTGATAAATGCCAGCAGGTACAGGCTGAACACCGCGGCCTTGTTGCGCATGAAGCGCACGCGCGCATCCGCCCAGGGGCTGCGGCCGTGGATCTCGGCGTCGGCCAGCGTCTGGCCGACAGCCGTGGCGAGTTGGTCTTGTCTGGTTTTTTTTTCGAGCAGCATGCAGGCCTCTGCTCAGTACCGGATCTTCGGGTCGAGCAAGGCGTAGGCCAGGTCCACCAGCAAATTCAATGTGACGGCGATCACGGTCACCAGCACGACGAGGCCCAGGACCAGGGTGTAGTCGCGGTTGGCGGCGCCATTGACGATCAGCTTGCCGATGCCCGGCAGCGAGAACACCGACTCGGTCACGATGGCGGAGGTGATGGATGAAATCGCCAGGGGGCCCATGACAGACACCACCGGCAGCAGCGCGGGCTTGAGGGCGTGGCGCAGGATGACGGTGCGCATGGGCAGGCCCTTGGCGCGCGCGGTGCGGATGAAATTGCTGTGCAGCACCTCAATCAGGCTGCCGCGCATGACGCGCGCGATGGTGGCCACGTTGATGAAGATCAGCAGCAGCATGGGCAGGATCATGAAGCGCGGCGCGAAGTCGTTCCAGCCCCCCGCCGGTGCCACCTTCAGCCAGACGGCGAACACCAGGATCAACACCGGGCCGATCACGAACGAGGGGAACACATGCCCGGCATTGCCGAGCAGCATCACGAGGTAGTCGACCGCGCTGTTCTGGCGCACGGCGGCCACCGTGCCAAGGAACACACCGAGAAAGAAGGAGATGACGATGGCGCCCCCGCCTATCGCCGCGGACACCGGCAGCGCATTGGCCACCAACTCGTTGACCGACCAGTCGGCATAACGGAACGAGGCGCCCAGATCGCCGTGCAGCAGGCTGTTGAGGTAATACAGGTACTGCTGCCACAGCGGCAAATCAAGGTGGTACTTGGCCTGCAGATTGGCCAGCACCGCGGCGGACACCTTGCGCTCGTCGTCAAACGGCCCGCCCGGCGTGCCGTGCAGGAGGATATAGCAGACGGTGACAACGGCCAGCAAGGTGGGAATCGTCGCCAGGATGCGTCTGAAGGTGTAGGACCACATGGGGAATATCTCCGGGCTAGGTCTATGTCAGTGTGAGCGCCTGAACGCGTCGGCCAGGTACAGCTTAGCCCTGAAAGGCCTGCGAGGCATCAGAAAAACGTTGAAAGGCGGTGAAAAGCAGATCAAGGACAGGCAGGCGCACGGCGGCGCCCGCCATCCGGACATCAATGCTTGATGATGTACAGGTCCTTGCCGCGGTAGCGGTCCAGCGCGTTGGTGGTCGAATAACCGCCCACATAAGGCTTGACCAGGCGCGGCACGGTGTATTGCAGCAAAGGGATGATGGGATAGTCTTCCATGATCATCCTGGCGGCTTGCGTCAGCAGCGTCTTGCGCTTGGCCGGGTCCATCGACTGGTTGCCTTCATCGATCAGCGCAGAGGCCTTGCGGTTGCAGCTGTTGTGGTAGTTCTGGTCAGAATCGCACTGCACCAGCGTCAACCAGGTGGTGGCGTCGTTGTAGTCGGCGATCCAGCCGTTGCGGGCGATCTGGTAGTCCTTGTCGGTGCGCTTCTTGATCAGCACCTTGAACTCCATCGCTTCGAGTTCGACGTCCAGGCCCAGCTTGGTCTTCCACTCGGAGGCCGCAAAGATGGCCATTTTCTTGTGGTAATCGCTGGTGTTGTAGGAGAACTTGAGCTTGGTGCCGGCCGGAAGATTCGCTTCCTTCAGCAGCTTCTTGGCTTCGGCGATGCGCTTGTCGGCGGGCCACTTGGCCCAGTCGTAAGAGGTGACGTCGGCACCCGAAGTGCCTTTGACGATCACGCCGTATGCCGGGGTCTGGCCGTCGGCCGTCACGCGCTGCGCGAGGATGTCGCGGTCCAGCGCCATCGACAGCGCCTTGCGCACACGGATGTCCTTGAGTGCCGGGTCCGCATTGTTGAGCGAGTAATAGCGCAGGCCCAGCATGTCGGTGTTGCGGATTTCCTTGGGATATTGCGCCTTGTACTTGTCGAAGGTGCCTGGCGGGAGCTGGTAAACCCAGTCGTTCTCGCCCGACTCATAAAGCTTCACATCGGCATTGCCGTCTTCGACCGAGAGGTAGGTGAGTTTGGTGAGCTGGACATTCTTCGCGTCCCAGTACGCCGGGTTCTTGACCAGGATGATCTTGCTGTTGACCTGCCAGTCTTTCAGCGAGAAGGCGCCGTTGTTCACCATGTTGGCGGGCCGGGTCCAGTCCTTGCCGAATTTCTCGATGGTGGCTTTATGCAGGGGAGCGAGCTGGGGATTGGAAACGACCTCGGGCAGGAAACCGACCGGGAAAGGTGTCCTGATTTCCAGGGTGTAAGGGTCCACGGCCTTGACACCCAACTCGGTGACGGGCTTCTTGCCTTCAATGATCTCTTTGGCATTGAGCAGGAAGACGCCGTAGGTGGAAGCGTATTTGGAGGCGGTCGCCGGATCGACGAAGCGGCGCATGCTGTAGATGAAGTCTTCGGCCGTCACCGGGTCGCCGTTGGACCATTTGGCGTTCTTGCGCAGCTTGAAGACCCAGGTCAGGGGGTCCATCTGCTTCCAGCTCTCTGCCACGGCGGGGACGATCTTGCCGTTTTGGTCGGCGGCAGCCAGGCCTTCAAACATGTCGCGGATCACGTTGTTGGCCGGAACACCCGTCGCCAGTGCCGCATCCAGGGTTTCAGGCTCGGAGCCATTGTTGCGGACCAGTTCCTGCGTCTCGTGCAGCTTCACGCCCGCGGGCACCGTGGCCGCCACCGCCAGGCCAGCCAAGGCCAGCAGCACGGCGCTTGTCAGCGCCTTCATCGTCCAGTTTGAGTTCATGCCTGTTGCACTCCCGAATAGAAAATTGGCGGGCTTGTGGCCCGCCATGGTTGATGGAACGGGGCCCCTCTCGTGAGAGGAGCCCCCGTTTGCCTGTCAGTCGGCGCGAATATACCGCCGCGCCAGGCGCAGCCCCGTAGGGAGTAACCCTTCAGCAATTACCGTGCCTTCACGAAGCCATGGGTGGCGCGGAAGTCAAGGGGATACATAGGGAACACTTGCTCACAACTGAACGAGCGAGGCGACAGCCACGGGGCATGGACAGGTACCGCGATTCAAGCCGTGCATCACGGCACGGCTGGAGTCAGTGCCTGGTTCAAGCCTTCACGCAATTCCGGCGGCGAAGCGGCGGCGCCTTCTGACGCCATGGCGAGTGTCAGCAGGATTGCTATTGTTTTGATAGCTGCTTGCGCCCACGATGATTGACTTGCAGGCACAAATCACCTGAATTTTGGGTACCGGAAGAAAACCGGCCGCCCTGCTCTTGTGAGAATTTAAATAAAAATAGCTACCAGCCCAATAACCATGGGCGCAAGCAGCTATCAATCTTGTAGCGCGGGCGTCTGGTCCCGCAGACGCCCTCAGGCGCCGCGCACCCGCTCAGCGGCTGAGCTGGGTGGACGCCTTCAGGCTCAAGGCTTCCTCAGGCGGCTCTTTCCAGCCGCCACCCAAGGTCTTGTACAGCGTGACCTGGCTTTGCAGCTGTGCCAGCCGGGTTTGCACCACCGCCTGGCGTGCGGCGAACAGCGAGCGCTGTGCATCGAGCTGGTCCAGATAGCTGGCCACACCGTTCTGGTAGCGCAGATCAGCCAGTTTGAAACGCGTCGCCTCGGCATTGGCCTGCGCCTGCTGGGCACGCAGCTGCTCGCCCAAGGTGTCGCGGCCCGCCAGCGCATCGGCCACTTCACGGAAAGCCGTCTGGATGGACTTTTCGTACTGGGCGATGGCAATGTCACGCCCGGCATTGGCCGAATCCAGCCCGGCACGGTTACGGCCCGCATCAAAAAGCGGAAGGATCAGTTGCGGCGCCAGCGTCCAGCCGTAGGATCCGCTCTTGAACAGGCCCGACAGGTGCGAGCTGGCGCTGCCGGCAGAAGCCGTGAGTGAGATACGCGGGAAAAAAGCCGCACGGGCCGCGCCGATGTCGGCGTTGGCAGACAGCAGCTGTTGCTCGGCCTGGCGGATGTCTGGGCGGCGTTCCAGCAAGTCAGACGGCAGCCCCGCGGGCACGTCCACCATCATGGGGGCGTCTGCCAGACCTTTGCCGGCAGGCAAGGCCACCGCCAGGTCACCGCTCAATGGCTGGCCGATCAGCAGGGTCAGTGCGTTCTGATCCAGCGCACGCTGGCGCACCAGTTGGGCCAGCGATGCGCGGGCCGCTTCGGTCAATGACTCGGCCTGGCGGAAGTCCAGCTCGGAAGCGACGCCGTTGTCAAAGCGCAGCTTGCTGAGCTTGAAGGACTCTTCCCGTGTAGCCAGTGTTTGCTGCGTGATGGCCAGCAGTTCTTCGTCGGCCAGCAGGCTGAGGTAGGTGTTGGCCACCGATGCAATCAGGCTGATCTGTGCCGTCTTGCGACCTTCTTCCGTTGCCAGGTACTGCGCCAACGCCGCCTCTTTCAGACTGGAGACCCGGCCGAAAAAGTCGAGCTCGTAGGATGGCATCAGCAAACCGCCGGTATAAGTGCTGGTGATGCTGCCGTTACCGTTGGCATTGGGCTGGCGCGAACCGGTGATGCCGGCATTGATCGTGGGAAACTGGTCGGCACGCTGGATCCGGTACTGGGCCCTGGCTTGCTCAATATTGAGCACGGCGATGCGCAGGTCGCGGTTGTTGCGCAGCGCGGCCTCAATCAGCTGCCGCAATTTAGGGTCGCTGAAAAAAGCCTGCCACTCGATGTCGGCTGCCGCGACGGCCGGTGCGGTAGCAGCAGACTGCGCTTGCGCGGAACCGGTGGTGAAACCGGAAACAGCCGGCCACTGGTCTGCGATGGGGGCTGCCGGGCGCTCGTACTTCGGAATCATCGAGCAGCCGGCCAGGAGTGCCGCAGCACCAACCGCCAAAAGCTGCGGGAACCTGGGTTTCATGCTGGATTTACTCATGGGCTTTACCTTCACTTCCTTCTTCTCCGGTGATGCCTGCCGCCTTGGCATGCTCCGAATACATCCTGTTTTGCCGCTCGCTGCCCTTGAAGAGGCCGCGCACGACCACAAAGAACACCGGAACGAAAATCACCGCCAGGATCGTGCCGGTGATCATGCCGCCGATCACGCCGGTACCGATGGCACGCTGGCTTGCGGAGCCGGCGCCCGAAGCCAGTACCAGCGGCAGCACGCCCAGACCGAAGGCCAGCGACGTCATGACGATGGGTCGGAACCGCAGGTGCGCGGCAGCCAGCGCCGACTCGATGACACCTTTGCCCTGCGCCTGCAAGTCCTTGGCAAACTCGATGATCAGAATCGCGTTCTTCGCCGACAGGCCGATGATGGTGATCAGCCCCACCTGGAAGTACACGTCATTCGAATAACTACGCAGCAGCGTTGCCAGCAACACACCGATCACGCCTAACGGCACCACCAGGATCACCGCGAGCGGAATGCTCCAGCTTTCGTACAGGGCCGCAAGGCACAGGAACACCGCGAGGATGGCGAAACCATAGAGCAACATGGCTTGCGAGCCCGCAAGTTTTTCCTCACGCGACTGGCCCGTCCATTCGAAACCGAAGCCCTGCGGCAGTTGCGCTGCGAGTTTTTCCATCTCGGCCATTGCTGCGCCCGAGCTGTAGCCTGGCGCGGCGCTGCCGCTGATACGCACGGCCGGGTAGCCGTTGTAACGCACTGTTTGCATCGCACCCTTGATCCACCGCGTGCTGGCAAACGACGACAACGGAACCGGCAGGCCGCGGCTGTTGATGGCGTTGAGCCGGAGCAGGTCGTCGGGCTGCATGCGCGAAGGCGCGTCGGCCTGTACCACCACACGCTGCAGGCGCCCCTGGTTGGGGAAGTCGTTCACATAGCTGGATCCCAGCGAGGTCGACAGGACCGCGTTGATCGCGTCAAACGGCACGCCCAGCGCATTGGCTTTGTCACGGTCTATGTCCAGCTGCAGCTGCGGCGCATCTTCCAGGCCGTCGGGCCGTACCTGTGTGAGCACCGGACTCTTGGCAACCATGCCCAAAAGCTGGTTGCGTGCGTTGATAAGCGCATCATGGCCCGCACCTCCGCGGTCCTGCAGGCGGAAGCTGAAGCCCGAGGCCGTTCCCAGTTCGGGAATGGGTGGGGGGCTGAGCGGAAAGATGAAGGCATCACGCACACCCATGAGGGCGCCGAAAGCCCGTCCTGCTATCGCTGAGGCCGAATGCGCTTCGCCGTCGCGCTCGTTCCAGTCCTTGAGCGTCACGAACGCCAGCGCGGCATTCTGGCCCTGGCCGGAAAAGCTGAAGCCAAGCACGCCGACCATGCTTTCGACTTCCGGCTGCTTGAGCATGAAACCCTCGACTTTCTCCATCACCGAAAGCGTGCGCTCGTAAGTTGCGCCCGGCGGCAACTGCACGTTCACCAGCAGGTTGCCCTGGTCTTCATTGGGCAGGAAGGATGTGGGCAAACGCAGGTATACCACCGCCACAGCGGCAATGATGGCCACATAGATCACCAGGTAACGTGCGGCGCGTTTGAGAATACGCGCGACCATGCTTTCATAGCTTTTTGCGGTGCGCGAGAACCCCCGGTTGAACCAGCCGAAAAAACCCTTTTTCTCGTGATGGTGCCCAGCCTCAACCGGCTTGAGCAGCGTGGCGCAAAGTGCCGGCGTGAGGGACAGGGCCAGGAAGGCGGAAAAGCCGATGGACGAAACCATCACGGCGGAGAACTGGCGGTAGATGTTGCCGGTCGAGCCCGCGAAAAATGCCAAAGGCACAAACACGGAAATCAGCACCACGGTGACGCCAATGATGGCGCCCGAAATCTGGCCCATCGCCTTGCGGGTGGCCTCCAGCGGCGGCAGGCCCTCTTCGGTCATGATGCGTTCGACGTTTTCGACGACCACGATCGCATCATCGACGACGATACCGATCACCAGCACCATGCCGAACATGGTGAGCACGTTGATCGAGAAACCGAGCGCCAGCAAGGTGGCGAAAGTGCCCAGCAATGCAATCGGCACCACGATGGTCGGGATGATGGTGTAGCGCCAGTTCTGCAGGAACAGGAACATCACGAGGAACACCAGGGCCACCGCCTCAAACAGCGTTTCCGCGACCTGGGAAATCGAAATCTTGACGAAGCGCGAGCTGTCGTAGGGGATGCTCCACTTCATGCCTTGCGGAAAATAGCGCTCGAGTTCGGTCATCTTGGTTCGAACGGCCTTGGCAGCGGCAAGCGCGTTGCCGCTGGGTGCCAGCTGAACACCGATACCGATCGCCGTCTTGCCGTTCAGGCGAGCCGACGTGGCATACGTTTGGCCACCCAGTTCAATGCGGGCCACGTCTTTAAGGCGCACCGACGAACCGTCGGTGTTGGCGCGAAGGACAATGTTGCCGAACTGCTCGACATTGGCAAGCTGGCCGGTGACTACCACGGTGGCAGCAATGCCTTGTCCCGCTACATTGGGACGGTCGCCGATGCTGCCGGCCGACACCTGGGCATTTTGCGCGCGGATGGCGTTGTTAACGTCATTTGCCGACAGGCTGAAACCCGTGAGCTTGGCCGGGTCCAGCCAGATGCGCATGGCGCGCTCACTGCCGAAGAGCTGGGCTTGGCCGATTCCTTTGACACGCTGGATCTCGGGCACGATGTTGCGCGAAGCGTAATCACCGAGCGCGACGGGGTCGTGCGCGGGATTGTCGGACGACAGCATGATGAACAGCAGGAAGTTGGAGCGTGATTTGTCGACGCGAACGCCTTGCTGCGTGACGGCGGCGGGCAGCCGCGGCGAGGCGCGCGACAGGCGGTTCTGCACATCCACCTGCGCGAGATCGGGGTTGGTGCCGGGCTCGAAGCTCAGCGTGATGCTGCCGGAGCCGTCGGCCTGCGCCACCGACTCCATGTAGATCAGGCCGGGTGAACCGTTCATTTCGCGCTCGATCACCGACAACACGCTGTCTTCGAGCGTCTGGGCAGAGGCGCCGGGATAGGCGGTGTTGACGACAATCGAAGGCGGCGCGACGGGCGGGTACTGGGCAATCGGCAGCTGCGTGATAGCCACGCCGCCGACCACCAGGATGAACAGTGCGATCACCCAGGCAAAGATCGGCCGATCAATAAAAAACTTGGCCATGTAGTTGGCTCCTTACTTCGCTGCTGCAGAAGCAGCGGAGGCCGCAGGCGCAGCAGCTTGCGCACCGGAGGCGGCGGATACGGGGGCGGAAGCCGCATCGGCCGGCTTCGCACCGGCCGGTTGCCATGGCACGGGCTTCACGGGTGCACCTGGCTGCAGTTTCTGGAATCCATCCACCATGACTTTTTCGCCGGTCTTCAGACCGTCGAGCACCACCCACTGGTTGCCCTTGGCGGAGCCAATCTTGATGGGGCGCGGGCTGACTTTTCCATCGTCACCCACCACCATGACAGTGTCGCCCTGCGCGGTGCGCGTGACAGCTTGCTGGGGCAAGGTGATGGCATTGCTGGCCTGCGCCTGCTCCAGGCGTACGCGCACATAAAGGCCGGGAAGCAGCTGGCCACCGGGATTGGGCACCTCTGCCCTCAGGGTCACCTGCCCCGTCGTGGAGTCGACCGTCAGGTCGGAAAACAGCAGGCGGCCGGGGCGGGCGTATTCAGTGCCATCTTCGAGCACGATGCGCACGCTGGCCGCTTCGGCACCGGTGGCACGTTTGAACTGGCCACTTTCCATGGCGGCACGCAGCTTCATGATTTCAGGAGCGGATTGCGTGAAGTTCACATACATGGGGTTGATTTGCTGGACCACAGCCAGCTGGGTGGCCTCGCCCTGACCAACCAGGGCGCCTTCGGTGACCAATGCGCGGCCAATGCGGCCCGAGATCGGGGCTGTCACTGCCGCGTAGCCCAGATTGATGCTGGCTGTCTGCACATTCGCCTTGCCCACGGCAACGTCGGCCTCCGCCTGCTTTTGCGCCGCGACAGCGTTGGCATATTCCTGCTTGCTGATGGCGTTAGCTTCTACCAGCGGCTTGTAACGCTCGGCCAATGCGGCGGCCTGCGCCAGGTTGGCCTCGGCGCGCGCCTGGCCCGCTTTCGCGCTGGCGGCGGCGGCGGCATACGGTGCGGGATCAATCGTGAACAGCGCCTGCCCTTCTTTCACGTCGCTGCCTTCACGGAACAGCCGTTTTTGCAGGATACCGGCCGCACGGGCCCTGACCTGTGCCACACGCGAAGCCTCAAGGCGGCCGGGCAGCTCGGTCACCAAACCGACGTCACCCTGGGTAACTGTCACCACACCCACTTCCGCAGGAGGCGGTGCCCCGCCGGGAGCACCGGCACCCTTGCCGCATCCGGCCAGGAACAATGTGAGTGCAGCAATCAGGACGAGAGGCTGGTATGGCGCAAACGGGGAGAATAAAGGCGAATGGACAATGCGAGACTTGGGCATGCTGATCCTCAAAATTTGGGAAAAAAGCGGAAAACGGAATATGTGAGCGGCATTTGATGCAAGTCATCGTTTTGCCGAAAACAAAAAGAATAAGGGTTTTTACGAGTGATATAGTTTACATACATTTGTGAATGTATACGACAACCCGTTAAATTGACTTGCAGGAGACATGGATTGGCCCGTCGGACAAAAGAAGAAGCCATGGCGACCCGGCACAAGCTGCTGGATGCTGCGGAACACCTGTTTCAGGCGCAAGGTGTCTCACGCACAAGCCTGCAGGACATTGCACGCCGCGCAGGCGCTACACGCGGTGCTGTCTACTGGCATTTCAAGGACAAGGCAGACCTGTTCAACGCCATGATGGAACGGGTCACCCTGCCCATGGAAAACGCGTTCAACCAGGAAATTGACCCGCAGCAACATCCGGGCGAGGACCTCCTCAATCCGATGGACAGGATACGACGTTCCACTGCCAACGCGCTGCGACAAATTGTGACTGACGCGCAAACGCGGCGCGTGTTTGAAGTGGCGACCCAGAAGGTCGAATATGTGGAAGAACTCCAGGCGGTTCGCCTGCGTCACCTGGCAGTGCGCGGTGGTTTTTTATCCGGCATCCAGCAAAGCATGGAGGCGGCAACTGCACAGATGCGCCTCCAGTTACCTGCGCCGGCTTCAGCGGCGGCGCAGGGGCTACATGCGCTGATCGATGGCCTGATACAGAACTGGCTGCTGGATCCGGGGGCTTTTGACCTGTTGGAGGTCGGCCAGCATGCGATTGATGTTTACCTGAGGGGACTCGGCTTTCCTGGCTCACCTGCAGCTTCAGGCTCGCCCAAGCCGGCTTAGTGCAAATGCCGGGGCTTGCGGCCACCGCCGCCATGGCCCGAACCGCCCGGCGGTCCGCCCAGGCCGCGCGGCGGTTTACCGAGTTGCATCGAGTTCACCAGTGCATCAAAGCGCTGCTCGAACAGCTTGTCGACAGCCGCAACGACCTCACCGAGCTCTGATCCGTCAAAGTGGCGCTCCATCAGGCCGATCATGTCCTGGACCAGGAGATCGCGCTGCACCTGCATGATGGCTGCCGGCGTGGGGCCCACAAAATACATCGCGAAATCATCACGGGCCTCCTCATCGTCGGCACCTTCATCTTCGTCAAAGTCGGAGTCATAGAAGGTCACTTCGATGGGAGCGCCCGCTTCCGCGAGGTCGTTCAGGCCCATGCACATTTCGTCAAGCGCCTGGCGAAAATCTTCGTCACCAGGGACTGTCCAGCACATTTGCAGCAAATGTTTTTGCGCGTCGAACCGGATGCCCGGCTCTTCCTCATAAGCGCTGGCAGCACCGGCCGCCAGGGACTTGGAGCCGGTGTACTTCCACAGCGGCTTGAGGGCCTCCTGCAGCTGTTCAAAATTAACGTCCGCGCGCAATGGCACTTCGCCGTGGACGTGGATCTCAAAAGGTGTGTTGTAGCGGGACATGATGGAATTTATCTTACCCAGTTTTCAAAAGCGCGCCCGGCGCGTGGGTGAGCCGCCCAATCGTGGTGCCTGAGACCGGAATCGAACCGGTACGCCCGTTATTCACGAAGCGGCGGATTTTAAGTCCGCTGTGTCTACCTATTTCACCACTCAGGCTCAAACGCCGTATTCAAACGTCCGGCAGCGTATTGTCAAACAAAAAAGCCCCATAACTGGGGCTGGTTGCAGGGAGCTGTGATGGAGGCGCGGGCCGGAGTCGAACCGACCTACTCGGATTTGCAATCCGGTACATAACCGCTTTGTTACCGCGCCGTATTCTGTCTGCCTGATAAAGCCCTACGGCTTTACCCAATAATCCAACGAAACCCCCAATGAAAAAGGACAGCATTTTTAAAGTGCTGCCCTTTGAATTGGAGCGGGAGAAGAGTCTCGAACTCTCGACCTCAACCTTGGCAAGGTTGCGCTCTACCAACTGAGCTACTCCCGCGATTACAGCCTCAAATTATAGCGTAGTTTTTTGGGCTTTTCCAAAAGCCGCAAAAAACTTTGCGAAAGGCCTCATTAATGCTTCACCGTACCGGCTGCTTCCGCAGGCGGAACCACAGCAGCCGGCGCAACAACAGCGGCTTCCTCGTCGGTCAGCGGAACAGGCTGGCGCTCGAGCGCAACCTGCAACACCTGGTCGATCCATTTCACCGGCACGATCTCCAGGCCGCTCTTGACGTTGTCTGGAATCTCCTGCAGGTCCTTGGCATTTTCCTCGGGGATCAGCACGGTCTTGATGCCGCCCCTCAAGGCAGCGAGCAGTTTTTCCTTCAGCCCGCCGATGGCCGTGACCTCGCCGCGCAACGTGATCTCGCCCGTCATGGCCACATCACCGCGCACAGGGATACCCGTCATCGCTGAAACAAAAGCGGTGGTCATCGCGGCACCCGCGCTTGGGCCGTCCTTCGGTGTTGCCCCGTCCGGTACGTGGATATGGATATCGCGCTTTTCAAACATCTCGTCCTTGATGCCGAGAACCTTGGAACGGCTGCGCACCACCGTGCGTGCGGCCTCAACGGATTCCTTCATGACATCGCCCAGCGATCCCGTACGTGTGATCACGCCCTTGCCGGGCATCATGGCAGCCTCAATCGTCAGCAAGTCGCCGCCGACTTCCGTCCACGCCAGCCCCACCACCTGGCCGACCTGGTTTTGTTGTTCGGCACGACCATAGTTGAACTTGCGCACGCCCAGAAAATCGTTGAGGTTATCGGGTGTCACGACGACCTTGGGTGTCATCTTCTTGAGCTGGATACCCTTGACCACCTTGCGGCAGATCTTGGAGAGTTCGCGCTCAAGCGAGCGCACGCCGGCTTCACGTGTGTAGTAACGCACGATGTCACGCACCGCCTGCTCCTGCACTTCAAGCTCTTCTTCCTTCACGCCGTTGTTCTTGACCTGCTTGGGCAACAGATAGCGCATTGCGATGCTGGTCTTTTCGTCTTCGGTGTAACCGGAAAGGCGAATCACCTCCATGCGGTCCAGCAAGGCTGGCGGAATGTTCATCGAGTTCGAGGTGGCCACGAACATCACGTCGCTCAGGTCGAAGTCCACCTCGACATAGTGGTCACCGAAGGTGTGATTCTGCTCAGGGTCGAGCACCTCCAGCAGCGCGCTGGACGGGTCGCCACGGAAGTCGGTGCCCAGCTTGTCGATCTCATCCAGCAGGAACAGCGGATTGCGCGTGCCGGCCTTGGTCAGGCTCTGCAGGACCTTGCCCGGCAAAGCGCCAATATAGGTACGGCGATGGCCGCGGATTTCAGCTTCATCGCGCATGCCGCCCAAAGCCATACGCACATACTTGCGGCCCGTGGCCTTGGCGATCGACTGGCCCAGGGAGGTTTTGCCGACCCCGGGAGGCCCAACCAGGCACAGGATAGGAGCCTTGAGCTTGTCCACGCGCTGCTGCACCGCAAGATACTCAACAATGCGGTCTTTGACTTTTTCAAGACCATAGTGGTCTTCGTTGAGAACGTTCTCGGCGTTGCCCAGGTCGTGTTTGATCTTGGTCTTTTTGCTCCACGGCAGGCCGGTCAGCACATCGATATAGGTGCGCACCACGGTCGCCTCCGCGGACATCGGCGACATGAGTTTGAGCTTCTTGAGCTCGCTCTCGGCCTTTTTACGGGCTTCCTGCGGCATCTTGGCGGTCTTGATCTTTTTCTCGATCTCTTCGATGTCCGCCCCCTCTTCGCCTTCGCCCAGTTCCTTCTGGATGGCCTTGACCTGCTCGTTGAGGTAAAAATCGCGCTGGTTCTTTTCCATCTGGCGCTTCACACGCCCGCGGATTTTTTTGTCGACGTTGAGGATGTCGACCTCACGCTCAAGCTGTTCGTACAGGTTCTCCAGCCGGGCCTTGACATTGTCAAGATCCAGGATCACCTGCTTCGCATCCAGCTTGAGCGGCAGGTGCGCGGCAATCGTGTCGGCCAGGCGTCCCGCATCGTCGATGCTGGAAATCGAGGTCAGTATCTCGGGCGGAATCTTCTTGTTCAATTTGACGTAATGGTCAAACTGCTGCATCACGGCACGGCGCAATGCTTCTATCTCACTGGTCTTGTCACCGGCGATCACAACCACGGGCTCTACAGGTGTGACATTGGCCGTGAAATGCTGCTCGCCCTCTTCGATCTTGTTCACACTGGCGCGCTGCTGTCCTTCCACCAAAACCTTGACAGTACCGTCAGGCAATTTGAGCAGTTGCAGGATCGTGGCAACGCAGCCCACCTGGAACATATCTTCCACCGAAGGCTCATCCTTGGCCGCAGCCTTCTGCGCCACCAGCATGATGCGGCGCTCGGCCTCCATCGCCGACTCCAGCGCCTTGATGCTCTTGGGGCGGCCCACGAACAGGGGGATCACCATGTGCGGAAAGACCACCACATCCCGCAAAGGCAGGAGGGGAAGGTCAATGGGGGTGGAAGGCAATGAAGTTTGTCCGGACATATAAACCTTAAACGTTAGCCGTGACGGCCAGTTGCATGGCCCGGCGAAACACAATCAACCCAGACATGGGGCGCAGGAGGCGCTTTTCAAGCATTCCGGCCAGCCTTTTGGGATGTTCAGGCTTTCTTGGCCGCTTCACGGTACACAAGCAAGGGGGCTTTGTTTTCTTCGATTGTGGACTCGTCCACCACCACTTTATCCACATTGCTGGCATTCGGCAGGTCGAACATGGTGTCGATCAGCGACTGCTCCAGGATGGAACGCAAGCCGCGCGCACCGGTTTTACGGGCCAGCGCCCTGCGGGCAATCGCTTTGAGTGCGGAGGGCCGGATTTCCAGATCAACCCCTTCCATGGCCAGCAACTTGCTGAATTGCTTGACCACGGCATTTTTGGGTTCTGTAAGGATCTGCACCAAGGCGTCTTCTGTGAGCTCGGCCAGCGTCGCCACGACCGGCATCCGGCCGACCAGCTCAGGAATCAGCCCGAACTTGATCAGGTCTTCAGGCTCGACATCCTTGAAGGCTTCGGTCAGGCTGCGGGCCTTCTTGCTCTTGACGGCCGCGCCAAAACCGATCCCGGAAGCTTCGGTCCGGTTCTCGATGACCTTTTCCAGGCCCGAGAATGCACCGCCGCAGATAAACAGGATATTCGTGGTGTCCACCTGCAGGAAGTCCTGGTTGGGGTGCTTGCGGCCGCCCTGTGGCGGCACCGACGCCATCGTTCCTTCGATCAGTTTGAGCAGCGCCTGCTGCACACCCTCGCCGGACACGTCACGCGTGATGGAAGGGTTGTCGGACTTGCGCGAAATCTTGTCAATTTCGTCAATGTAGACAATCCCCTGCTGGGCACGTTCAACTTCGTAATTGCAGCTCTGCAGCAGCTTCTGAATGATGTTTTCGACATCCTCGCCGACATAACCTGCTTCGGTCAGCGTAGTAGCGTCGGCCATCACAAAGGGAACGTTCAGCGTACGCGCCAGCGTTTGGGCCAGCAGGGTCTTGCCGGAACCTGTGGGGCCGATCAGCAAAATATTGCTTTTGGTCAGCTCCACATCGTCTTTTTTGGCTTTTTCCTTGTGGCGCAGCCGCTTGTAGTGGTTGTACACCGCCACTGCCAGGGTGCGCTTGGCCGGTTCCTGGCCAATCACATAGCCGTCCAGTGTTCCCTTGATCTCTGAGGGCGTGGGCAGGTCGGTGCGCGTCTCACGAACGTCGTCACCAGCGGGGAGTTCGTCGCGAATGATCTCGTTGCAAAGATCGATGCACTCGTCACAGATAAAAACCGAAGGGCCAGCGATCAGTTTTTTGACTTCGTGCTGACTTTTACCGCAGAAGGAGCAGTGCAAAGTCTTTTCGCTGGAGGAGCCTTTTTTCTCGGCCATTGGGGGGATGCCTTTAAGGAGCCTGAAGGGGGAACTGTTACCTAATGATAACCAATAAAAAAACGGCGTTTCTGTTACAGAAAACGCCGTTGTTGCAGTGCAACTGAAGAGCTTTCGACGCTCAGGGCCGCTTGGAAATGACCTGGTCGACCAGCCCGTACTCTTTGGCGTCTTCCGCAAACATGAAATAGTCACGTTCGGTATCGCGTTCGATCTTTTCGATAGGCTGGCCGGTATTGGCCGCCAGGATGCGGTTGAGCTGGTCCCGCGTCTTGAGAATGTCGCGGGCATGGATTTCAATGTCCGACGCCTGGCCTTGCGCACCACCGGATGGTTGGTGAATCATGACGCGGGAATTAGGCAGCGAAAAGCGCTTGCCTTTAGTGCCGGCCGACAGCAGGAAAGCACCCATGCTGGCCGCCATGCCCACGCACAGGGTGGAAACGTCGGGTTTGATGAATTGCATGGTGTCGTAAATCGCCATGCCGGCCGTCACGGAACCGCCGGGGGAGTTGATGTAGAAGGAAATGTCCTTGTCCGGGTTTTCGCTCTCCAGGAAGAGGAGCTGGGCCACCACCAGGTTGGCCGTCTGGTCATTGACCGGCCCCACCAGGAAAATCACGCGCTCCTTGAGCAGGCGCGAATAAATGTCGTAAGAGCGCTCGCCACGGCCGGATTGCTCGATGACCATGGGCACCATGCCCAAGCCTTGTGCATCCTGCGCGCCGGCTTGCGGGGCCGTATAAGCGCCGCCGTAAATACTGTTTCGGACCATCATGTTTTCTCCAGAGATGTTTGTACTGTACCCAAAAACTCCCCCAGGGAGTTTCGGCGATGGCTGACAACAGATTCGCGAGCTGTTGTGCCGTAGCTCAAAGAAATTGGGGCCTGTGCCGCAAAGCACAAGCCCCAATGTCAGCAAAGGCGCTGAAGAATCAGTTCTGGCCCATCAGCTCGTCAAAGGAGATGGCTTTTTCGCTGACTTTGGCTTTGCCCAGCACGAAGTCGGTCACGTTGTTTTCAATCACAACAGCCTCGACTTCGGCCATGCGACGGTTGTCGCTCAGGTACCAGCGCACTACGTCTTGCGGCTTCTCGTAGCTGGCGGCCAGCTCTTCGATGTGCGCCTTGAGCTGCTCAGGCTTGGCCTGCAGGTCATTGCTGCGCACCAATTCAGCCACCACCAGGCCCAGGCGCACGCGCTTTTCGGCTTGGGGACGGAAGATTTCTTCGGGAATCGGCGCCTTGTCGGCGTCCTTGATGCCGCGCTGCTTCAAGTCGGCGCGGGCGCCTTCGATCATGCGGTCCAGCTCGGCCTGGACGCTGGACTTGGGCAGGTCGAGTTCGGCGTTGGCGACCAACGCGTCCATCACGGCGTTCTTGTTACGGGCCAGCAGGCGGAACTTGACTTCGCGCTCGAGGTTTTTCTTGATGTCGGTGCGCAGGCCTTCGACCGTGGAGTCAGCGATGCCCAGGGACTTGGCCAGTGCTTCATTGACTTCGGGCAGGTGAGCTGCTTCGATTTTTTTGACCGTCACGAGGAAATCGGCCTGTTTTCCGGCCACATCTTTACCGTGGTAGTCGGCGGGGAAGTTCAGGGGGAAGGTCTTGCTTTCGCCGCTTTTCATGCCGCGCACGGCGTCTTCGAATTCCTTGAGCATTTGCCCGTCGCCGATCAGGAACTGGTAGTCCTCGGCCTTGCCGCCGGCGAAAGGCTCGCCGTCGATCTTGCCTTCGAAGTCGATGGTGGCGCGGTCACCGTCTTGCGCCGGCGCATCGGCTGCGCGCTGGGCAAAGGTACGGCGCTGCTTGCGCAGGATATCCAGCGTCTTGTCGATGGCGGCGTCGCTGACTTCAGCGCTGACCTTTTCGACTTCGGCGCCCGACAGGTCGGCGATCTTGACTTCAGGGTAGACCTCGAACACCGCGTCAAACACCAGTTCGCCCTCAGGCGCGCCCTCTTTTTCGCTGATGCGGGGCTGGCCGGCAACACGCAGCTTGGCTTCATTGGCGGCCACGGCAAAAGCTTCACCGACCTTGTCGTTCATGACTTCGTAGTGCACCGAATAGCCGTAGCGCTGGGCCACCACGTTCATGGGGACTTTGCCCGGACGGAAGCCGTCCATCTTGACCGTACGGGCCAGCTTCTTCAGACGGGTATCAACTTCCGACTGAATGGTGTTGACGGGCAGCGAGAGCGTCATTTTGCGCTCGAGCTTTTCAAGGGTTTCAACAGTCACGGCCATGATGGTTCCTAAGATCAAAAATAGTCAAAACAGGTTTTCACCTGGCATGTTGCGGGGTTTGCCGCAACGACTGAAAGCAAGGAGGGGCAACAGGGCCGCCCACAAGCCTCAGGGTGGTGCGCGGGGCGGGACTCGAACCCGCACATCCTTGCGGACGTCAGGACCTAAACCTGGTGCGTCTACCAATTTCGCCACCCGCGCGCCTGAAATAAAAACGGGAATCCGAAAAACCTCCGAATCCCCGCTTGAAATCGGTCAACTCTCTATTTTAGCCGTTATCGGGCCCGGTTTTTCGTCCGGAACCGACGGCCAGAGAGAATCAGGCCGGCTGTGGCTTTTCGCCCATGTGTGGCTTAACTTCCAGCTTATCTTCCCGTTTGACACGGAACCACGCTGCATACATGGCAGGCAGGGCCAGCAAGGTCAGCACCGTCGCCACCACCAGGCCGCCCATAATGGCAACCGCCATAGGCCCCCAGAACACGCTGCGCGACAGCGGGATCATGGCCAAAACCGCCGCGGCGGCCGTCAGCACAATCGGCCGAAGCCTGCGCACGGCCGACTCGACGATGGCTTCCCAGGTGGGTACGCCGCGGGCGCGGTCCTGCTCGATCTGGTCGATCAGGATCACCGAGTTGCGGATGATCATGCCGAACAGCGCAATCACGCCCAGCAGCGCGACGAAACCAAACGGCCGGTTCAACAACAGCAGAGCTCCGGCCACACCTGCGATGCCCATGAAGCCCGTCAAAAAGGCGAGGATCGAACGGCTGAAGCTGTGCAGTTGCAGCATCAACAGGGTGAGCACGATAAACAGTGCGACCGGCAAGCCCGCCACAATTGAGGAGGATCCCTTGCTGCTTTCCTCCACCGCGCCGGCCACCTGGATGCGGTAGCCCGCCATGCCCTTGTCCAGCCACTTGGCTTCCAGCGCCTTGAGCTTGGGCATCAACTCCTGTGTCACCGTGGCACCCTGCAGGCCTTCGACGATGTCACTTTGCACCGTGATGGCGTAGTCGCGGTTCTCGCGCCACATCACGCCCGGTTCCCAGGTAAACACCGGCTTGGCAATCTGCGTCAGCGGAATCGACTTGCCTGAAGCCGTAGGCAGGTAGGCGTTGCCGATGTCGGTGATTGCGTTTCGCTCGTCCAGCGGCTGGCGCAGCACGATGTCGATCAGCTTGTCACCCTCACGGAACTGGCCGACTGAGGTGCCTGCCAGGATGGTGCGTGAAGCCTGTGCAATCGACTGGCTGGTCACGCCCAGCGCGCGCGCCTTGGCCTGGTCCACTTCCAGCCGCAGCACTTTCACCGACTCGTTCCAGTTGTCGTTCACACCGCGCGTGTTGCCGCTCTCGCGCATCACCGCCTTGACCTCATCGGCGCGGTCACGCAGCACCAGCGGGTCAATACCGACCACGCGGAACTGCACCGGGTAAGGCACGGGCGGACCGTTGGGCAACAGCTTGACCCGACCGCGCACTTCGGGGAATTCGGTGGCCAGCAGGGCGGGCAGCTTGATGCGCAGCGACTCGCGCACCTTCAGGTCTTTCGGCAGCACAATCATCTGCGAGACGTTGGTTTGCGGAAAAACCTGGTCCAGCGGCAAATAAAAGCGCGGCACGCCCGAGCCTATCCAGGTGCTGACCGTGCTCACGCCCTCCTCCTTCATGAGGCGCGCCTCCACCCGTTTAGCCGTGGCCTCGTTGGCGGCGAAGGAAGTTCCTTCCGGGAACCAGATATCGACCATGATCTCGGGCCGGCTGGAGTCCGGGAAGAACTGCTGCTGCACCTTGCCCATGCCGACGATGCCCAGCGCAAAAATCAGCACCGTCGAGCCGATGGTGATCCAGCGATGCTCCACGCACCAGTTCACCGTTTTGCGAAAGGTGTTGTAGAACGGGCTGTCGAACATCTCATGCGGGCTGTCCTGGCCTGCGGCCACTTCCTGTACATGCGGCGGCACCTTCAGAAGCAGCGTTCCCAAATAAGGAACGAAATAAACGGAGACGATCCAGCTGAGCACCAGCGCGATCACCGTCACCGCAAAAATCGCAAAGGTGTATTCACCGGTGGTGGACTTGGCCAGGCCGATGGGCAAAAATCCCGTGGCCGTGATCAGCGTGCCCGTCAACATGGGCATGGCCGTAATCTCATAGGCAAAGGTTGCGGCGCGCACCTTGTCGTAGCCCTCTTCCATTTTGCGCACCATCATCTCGACAGCGATGATGGCGTCGTCCACCAGCAGGCCCAGCGCAATGATGAGCGAGCCCAGCGAAATCTTGTGCAGCCCGATGCCGTAGTACCACATGGCCAGAAAGGTCAGGCTCAGTACCAGCGGGATTGTGATGCCCACCACCAGGCCAGGCCGCATGTCGATGTAATAACGCTTCCACAACGGGAGCTGGCCGGGGCCGTTGTGCGGCCGCTTGTGAAAGCCCAGGGCGATGAAACTCACCGCCAGCACGATCACCACGGCCTCGATCAGCACGCGCACGAACTCGTTGACCGAGGTGGCCACCGCCTTGGGCTGGTTCTGCACGTTCACCAGCTCGATGCCCCTTGGCAAGGTTTTTTCGATTCGGCCCGACAGCGCCGTGAGCGACTTGCCCAGCGCGATGATATCGCCGCCCTTGCCCATGGACACGCCCAGCGCAATCACTTCCTTGCCCTGGTGATGCACCTTGACGGAAGGCGGATCCACATAACCGCGCTTGATTTCGGCGATGTCGCCCAGTTGCAGCTGGTTGCCGGAGCTGCCGCGAATCGGCATGATGCGCAATTGTTCAATCGCCTCGAACTGACCCGCCACGCGCACCTGCACCACATCCAGCGGCGTCTGCACCGCACCGGCAGATTCCACCGCGTTTTGCTGGCCCAGTTGCGCCAGCACCTGGTTCAGGTCCAGCCCCAGTTGCGCCAGGCGCTTTTGCGAAATCTCTATGTAGACTTTTTCGTCCTGGACACCAAACAGCTCCACCTTGCTCACGTCGGGCACACGCAGCAGTTGCTGGCGCACATCGTCGGCAAAAGTCTTGAGTTCAGCGTAATTGAAGCCGTCGGCTTCCAGCGCGTAGATCACGCCATACACATCGCCGAATTCGTCGTTGAAGAACGGGCCCTGGATGCCGCCCGGCAACGTGCCGCGCATGTCGCCGATTTTCTTGCGCACCGAATACCAGACGTTGGCAACGTCGCCGGGTTTGGACGAGTCCTTGATCTGGAAAATGATCTGCGATTCACCGGGTTTGGAGTAGCTGCGAATCCTGTCGGCATAAGGCGCTTCCTGCAGCGTGCGCTCCAGCTTGTCGGTCACCTGCTCGGCCACCTGCTGCGCTGTCGCGCCCGGCCAGTAGGTGCGCACGACCATGGCGCGGAAGGTAAACGGTGGGTCTTCGTCCTGCCCAAGCTGGAAGTAGGCGACAAAGCCCAGAATCATCAGCACCAGCAGGAGATAACGGGTGAGCGCCGGGTGGTCCAGCGCCCATTTGGAAAGGTTGAAACGGGTCGAGGGCGAAGCCAGTTCGCCGGCAGCGCTGCTGCTGTCTGGATGGGGTTGCGTCATGCCGTCCTCACTTCGCGGCAGAAGCCGCGGAGACGGCAACCGGTGCTGTCACAGGCGCCGCGGATGTCGCGGGCGTTGCTACTGAATTGATAGCTGTTTGCGCAGGACTGGCGCCGGCTACAGCCACACTTGGCTGGTAAATACTGACTTTCTGGCCCGGCGAGAGCACATGCACGCCGGCGCTGACCACCAGCATCCCGGGCTGCAACCCGGAAGCCACCACCACGTCGTTGCCGTCGGCCGTGGCAACCTGAATGAGTTGCGGTTTGACGGTCATGGTGGCCTTGTCAACCACCCATACCGCCGTGGCCTTGCCTTCCTGACGCAGCGCTGTTGTCGGCAGCTTGATGACCGGCGCACCCACCACGCTGCCGGCCTGCGGCACCACATACACCGTGGCACCTAGCGGCGGCGGTTCTTTCGCGTCAACGGAAACCTTGACGGTGTAGGTCCGCGTGACGGGGTCATTGCTGGCCGCCACTTCGCGCACTTTTCCAGTCAGCTCGGCGGTCTGGGACCACACGCGGATACTGACCGGCGAGCCGACCTTGATGGCCGCCACCTTGTCTTCGGGCACAGAGAACACCACATCACGCACACCATCCGCTGCAATCCGCACCACCGGCGCGCCAGCCGTCACGACCTGGCCCGGCTCGGCCTCGATGGCGGTGACAACCCCCGACACGTCCGCGACCAGCGCCGCGTAGTTGGCCTGGTTGCCCTGCACGGCCAGTTGGGACTGGGCTTGCTCCAGTTGCGCCTGCGCTGCCTTCAGGGTGGTTTCGCGGCGCTCCAGTTCGGCGCCGCTGATGAAGTTCTGCTCTTTCAGCTCCCTATAGCGCTTGAAATCGGCGGCAGCAAGGTCGCGGTTGGTGGCGGCGGCGGCGACCTGCGCACGGGCTGCATCGGCCGCGAGCTTGTAATCCTGGGGATCGAGGTTGGCAAGCACTTGCCCGGCCTTGACGCGCTGGCCCAGTTCAGCCTGCCGCTTGATGATCTTCCCCGCAACCCGAAAGCCGAGCCTCGATTCCACCTGGGCGCGGACCTCGCCAGCATATTCGTGGCTCGATGAAAAGGCGTTGGTCCCGACAGTGACCACCTTGACGGCGCGAACCGGCTCTTCTGGCGGGGCGGGTTTGGAACAGGCGGCCAGCAGGACGGCGGCGCCCACCAGGGAGAAAACGGTTTTGTTCATGATCTGATCGGGATGAAACCCGCTTGGATGGCAGGGTAAAAAATGAGCCTGGAAAAGGGTCAGGAAACTGCTACTGACTGACCGGTTAGTAATCTAGGGTAATTGCCAAGGCTTGTCAAGCGACAATCGCCCGCATGACCCAAGGCTCCCAATCGCCAGCCACCCTGACGCCGTCTCTGCAGGGTGTAGCGCACTATGAAAACTTCCCGGTGGCTTCGCTGCTGTGCCCACCGCGCCTGCGTCCGCCCATCGCGGCGATTTACTGGTTTGCCCGCACGGCGGATGACATCGCCGATGAAGGCGATGCCCCACCGGCGGCACGCCTGGCTGACCTGGCGGCCTACCGCGCGGACCTGATGGCCGCCTCTGCAGGCCTTGCACCTTCGCCTCGCTGGGCGCCCGTGTTTGCACAGCTGGCGCCCATGATGGCGGAATTCCAGCTGCCGGTAAATCTGCTGGCTGACTTACTCAGCGCTTTCGAGCAGGACGTCGTCAAGCAGCGTTATGCCGATGAGGCCGAGCTGGCCCATTACTGCAACCGCTCGGCCAATCCCGTGGGCCGGCTGCTGCTGCATCTGTACGGCATCCATGATGCCGCCTCGCTGCAGATGAGCGACTGCATTTGCACCGCCCTGCAACTCATCAATTTCTGGCAAGACCTCAGCGTGGACATTCCGCGCGGGCGCATTTACCTGCCGGCCGATGCCTGGGCCCGCCATGGCGTTGACGAAGCACAACTGCTGGCACTGGAGGCCAACCCCTCTACTATCAATTTGATAGCTGTTTGCGCACGCTCTGCAAGGGCCACGATGCTAAAAGGCTTGCCACTCACGAAAAGAATACCGGGCCGCGGCGGCTGGGAGTTGCGGCTGGTGGTGCAAGGCGGCCTGCGCATCCTTGAGAAAATCGAGGCCCAGGGATTCAATACCCTGCAGCGGCGCCCCAAGCTCGGCCCCTGGGATGTACTGGTGATGGGCTGGCGCGCGCTGTTCATGTAGCCAAGCAGCCGGATCGCATCAGGGACGGACAGACCTGTCAACAAACCCACAGAAAGCCACATGGCAACGCCACCGGTAAAACTGCCGCCCTCGGGCCTCTATCGCGCGCTGGTGTGGGGCTTCTTCCTCTTTTGCTTCAGCTTCGCGCTGATCGGCGGCGTCATCGCAGAGCAGGCGCTGGCCGCCCTCAATTGCCAATTCCATGCAGACCCGCGAGCCGGAACGTGTTCCTTCTTCCAGAACGCGTTGGCCTCAAGGCTCACACCCTTTCTGTCTGCGCAGACTCCGCTGGATTACCCCTTCATCCTGTTGCGCAACTTCTGGTGGCTCATCCTGGCCTGGCTGGTCGCCATCGGCTGGAGCCGCCATGCATACCAAAACCCCAAGGCCATTACTGCCCCGCGTGCGCCTGCCGCCACGGCAGTGCCAATGCAACGAAGGTTGCACCAGTTTTTGCAAGTCAGCTTCTGGATTTTGCTGCTGGGGTTGATCGCGTTTTGCATCGCCTTCGGCACGCCCTTCCTGAGCACGTATGTATCGCGCGAAATACTGCAGGCCCTCGGATGCAATCCGGGCAGCTTCGATCCCCTGGTATCGGCCTGCATGTCCAGGCCTGGTTTCTGGACACCCCGGCTGCAGCCGTTCCTGCTGCCCTTGCTGGGTCAATTAGGCTCCCCGCTCTGGCTCTTCTGGCAATTCGGTGATGTGTTGATCATCTGGGTCGTCCTGATTGCCGTGGTGTTTGCGCTGAAGCTTTACTTCGCCGAACGCACTGCCCCCAAAGCATCCTGATACCCATCCGGCCAACAAGTCCCATGTGACAATTACCGTATGACGCCTGAGCAATATGTCCAGCAAAAAGCCGCCGCATCCGGCAGCAGTTTTTATTACGCCTTCCTGTTCTTACCCAAGGAACGGCGCGCCGCCATCACCGCGTTCTACGCCTTTTGCCGCGAGATCGACGATGTCGTCGACGAAATTACCGACCCCGGCGTAGCGCGCACCAAGCTCGCCTGGTGGCAAGGCGAGGTGCTCAACGCCTATGCCGGCAACCCAACCCATCCAGTGATGAAGGCGCTGATGCCGCTGGCCCTCACCTATCGCATTGAAGCGCGCCACCTGCAGGCTGTCATTGATGGCTGCCAGATGGACCTGGAGCAAAACCGCTACCTGGATTTTCCCGGCCTGCGGCAGTATTGCCACCTGGTGGCCGGCATCGTGGGCGAAGTGGCGGCGCGCATCTTCGGCCAGACCGACGAAGCCACCACCGCCTACGCGCACAAGCTCGGCCTGGCGTTCCAGCTCACCAATATCATCCGGGACGTCGGCGAAGACGCGATGCGCGGGCGCATCTACCTGCCCGTCAACGAGCTGCAGCAATTTGACGTGAAGGCGCATGAGGTCCTCAAGCGCCAGTACTCCGACCGCTTCAGCGCACTGATGAAATTCCAGACCGACCGCGCGCTGGCGCTCTATGACGAGGCACTGGCCATGCTGCCCGAAGCCGACCGCCGCGCCCAGAAGCCCGGCCTCATGATGGCCAGCATCTACCGCACCCTGCTGCGCGAAATCGCCTCCGATGGCTACCAGGTGCTGCACCAGCGCGTCAGTCTCACACCGCTGCGCAAATTCTGGCTGGCGTGGAAGACCCAGGCCTTCGGCAAAATCCAATGAGCCCCCACGCTCCCCACTTCGTGTGGTTCGCTGCCCCCCGCGGGGGCCCTGCGCCTGCGGCCTGGCAAAGCCAGTTCCGCGGCCCCGGCTGGTATGGAACTCACACGATCACCTGCACGCAACCGTGCCCATCATGAGAGTCGCCGTGATCGGCGCCGGCTGGGCCGGATGCGCTGCTGCCGTGGAGGCCACGCGCCTGGGTTACCAGGTCACGTTGTTTGAGACCACCCGCATCGCCGGCGGACGTGCGCGCCGCGTTGGCGGCACGGTGGCAGGCAAGCCGGTCGTGCTCGACAACGGCCAGCACATCCTGATTGGTGCATATGCCGAAACGCTGCGCCTGATGAAGGACCTGGGTGTCGACGCAGAAACTTCCTTGCTGCGAATGCCGCTGACACTGCGGTTTCCGGACGGCAGCGGCCTGAGCCTTCCGCAGCTGCCGGCCCCGCTTGATGCGCTGGCCGGTATCCTCCTGGCACGCGGCTGGTCCTGGGCCGACAAGCTCTCGATGCTCAAGGTCGCCGTTGGCTGGCAGCTCGCGAAATTCAAGTGCGACCCCGGCGTGTCGGTGGCCGACCTGTGCCGCGGCCTGTTACCCGGTGCCATGGCCTCATTGATCGAGCCCCTCTGCGTCTCGGCGCTGAACACGCCAGCAGAGCGCGCCAGCGGCCAGGTTTTCCTGCGCGTGATGCACGACTCGCTGTTCTCGGAAAGCGACGGCTCCAACCTCTTGCTGCCGCGCGCCGACCTCAGCGCACTGCTGCCCGACGCCGCCCTGCGCTGGCTGGCGGCCCAGGGCAGCACCGTGCGGCTGGGCGCCCGCGTGCAATCCATTGCGCCCCTCGGTTCCAGCTGGGTGGTCAACACCGACATCAGCGCAGCCTTCGACTGCTTGGTGCTGGCCTGCCCGCCCCATGAAGCGGCGCGGCTTGTGGAAAGCAGCGGCCTGCAACCCGGCGACTGGCTGGCGCAGGCGAAAGGCCTTCAACACGAAGCGCTGACCACGGTCTACGCCTGGGCGGCAGGCGTGCGCCTTCAGCAGCCCATGCTGGCCTTACGCGCCGATGCGACCGGACCCGCGCAATTTGTGTTCGACCGCGGGCAACTGGGCGGGCCCACCGGCCTGCTGGCTTTTGTGATCAGCGCCAGCACGGGCGATGGCACGACGCTGGCTGCACAGGTACTGGCGCAGGCGGCACAGCAGCTGGGCCTGGACACCTTGCAGGTGGTGCAAACCATCGTGGAAAAGCGTGCGACTTTTGCCTGCACGCCGGGCCTGCTGCGCCCGGCAATCGAGGTAGCACCAGGTCTTTATGCCTGCGGCGATTACATCGCCGGGCCTTATCCGGCCACGCTGGAGGGAGCCGTGCGCTCGGGGCTGGAAGCGGCGCAGCGCCTGCATTGATCTGCCCCGGCACATCCGCGGCTCGCGGTCATCGCGACCACGTCGCCCGTATTGCTATCAATTAAATAGCTGCTTGCGCACAGCCACAATGGGTTTCAGGCACTTTTCGCCATAAATCTCACCGCGCGGTACGCCGGACGCGCAAGACAGCGCTTGAGCCACTCGTCCACTGCCGGGCATTGCGCCATCAGGCCCGCAGCGCCCTGAATCCACGCCAGCACGGAAGCCACGCAGATATCGGCCGCCGTAAAGCGTTCACCCGCCAGGTAGCTGCGCGACTGCAAATGCTGTTCGAGCACCCGCAGCGGGCCCAGCAGATGCCGCTCGGCGTCCTCGGCCAGCTGGGGCTTGCGGCGCTCTGTCGGCATCATGATGCGGTGCATCAGGAACGCCAGGGCGTCTTTTTCGCACTCGGTCACCACCCAGAAGCTCCAGCGCAGGATGTCTGCCTGCTCCGCGGAACTCTGCGCGGCAAGGCCGGATGCATCAGCGCTTTTGAATCGCTCGGCCAGGTAAAGCACGCAGGCCATGGACTCCCAGACCAGGACCCCATCGTCATCCACCACGGGGATCCGGCCGTTCGGGTTGATGGCAAGAAACTCCGGCGTGCGCGTAGCGCCGCCCACATACGGCAACGCAATGTGCTCATAGGACAAGCCCATTTCCTGTGCCGTCCACAGGGGACGCGCTGCGCGCGAAGCGGCTGTGCCGTAGATTTTGAGTGTCATCGCAAGCGCCTCTTGAAAGTCAACCGTTCACTGCGGGAACAAATCGCACAGCTCTGTCAGCGTGGTCACCGTTTCGTGCGGCACCGCGGGGTGTGCCCACATCTGGTCAGAGCGATTCACCCACACCGTCTGCATGCCGCAATTAAGCGCGCCCAGCACGTCCAGTGTGGCGTCGTCACCCACATGCAATACTTCCTGGGGCAGTACCTCCACGGCCCCAGCTGCCGCATGAAAAATGCGCGGGTCGGGCTTGCCCA
Organism: Polaromonas sp. P1_F1; assembly: GCF_056405795.1. Taxonomy (NCBI): domain Bacteria; kingdom Pseudomonadati; phylum Pseudomonadota; class Betaproteobacteria; order Burkholderiales; family Comamonadaceae; genus Polaromonas; species Polaromonas sp. P1_F1. The sequence continues at coordinate 171,964 of NZ_JBFUBJ010000002.1, read as the reverse complement.
CACCGAACTGCTGGGCGCTGATGGCCGCCCTGAAATACCGGCCGATGCCGATTCGTTCGACGTCCGCGTTGCCGTTGGAAACCGCCACCAGCGGGTAACGCCCGGACAGGAATTCCAGCGCCAGCACCGCGTCTTCAAACAAGGTGACCCGGTTGCGCTCTTCAAAGAAGACGTTGAACGCAGCCTCCGCCAGCAACGGGTCTTCGCCGGAGCGGTACAGCGCCACCCGTATCGCCTCCCGGCGTATCGCGCTCAGGTTGTATTTGAGCTCCGGGCGCGAGCGTGTGACGTGCTCCCGGATCTCATGGCGCGCCGCCGGGTTGGAAAACAGCGCCGCGGTCATCGGTGCATGCTGGCTGAGCCAGTCGTCCAGTGCTTTCTCGGCCCTTTCAATGGCAGGCCAGATGGGCCACAGGGTGTCATCGAGGTCAAGTGTGATGGCTTTTATGGTGGACAGGTCAAGCATAGGCAGCGTCAATGGGATAGGCGAGAATAACCCATGTCTTTTCGCTCGCGCATCCTCACGCCTTTCAACCCCGAACCCCCCTTCACGCACGATGCAGCGCCAGCCACGCCCACGGCCTGCGGCACGGCCGTCCTGCTCTGCAACCTGGGTACGCCCGATGAAGCGACGGCACCGGCATTGCGCCGCTACCTCGCGGAGTTTTTAAGCGACCCGCGCGTGGTTGAAATCCCCAGAGCGCTCTGGTGGCTGATCCTGCACGGAATCATCCTCCGCGTGCGGCCCAAAAAGTCTGCGGCCAAATACGCCAGCATCTGGATGAAGGAAGGCTCGCCGCTGCGGGTGTGGACGCAAAAGCAGGCCGTCATGCTGCGCGGTTACCTGGCAGTGCGTGGACTGCCCGTCGAGGTGCGTTACGCCATGCGTTACGGCCATCCATCCATCGCCTCGCAGCTTGATCAGCTCAAGGCCGACGGCGTCACGCGCATCCTCATCCTGCCGGCCTATCCGCAATACAGCGGCACCACCACGGCCAGCGTTTTTGATGCGGTCTACGCCTGGGCGGCGCGCATACGCCGCATCCCCGAGTTCCGCTTTGTCAACCACTACCACGATCATCCCGGCTATATCAGCGCGCTGGCGGCACGCGTGCGCGAACACTGGCGCACCGCCGGCCGCGGCGAGCAGCTGGTCATGAGCTTTCACGGGGTACCCGAGCGCACGCTGAAGCTGGGCGACCCGTATCACTGTGAATGCCATAAAACCGCCCGGCTGCTGGCCACCCAACTGAGCCTGCAGCCTGCGCAGTACAAGGTCACCTTCCAGTCGCGCTTTGGCAAGGCCAAATGGCTTGAGCCGTATACCGAGCCCACACTGGTGGCCCTGGCAAAGGCAGGTGTCGGGCGGGTCGATGTGATTTGCCCCGGTTTTACCGGCGACTGCCTCGAAACGCTGGAGGAAATCAACATGGAAGCCCGCGAAGCTTTCCTGCATGCGGGCGGCAAGGAATTCAGCTACATCCCTTGCCTGAACGACAGCCATGAATGGATTGCGGGGCTTGCCGAGCTGGCGCAGCTGCATCTTTCAGGCTGGCCGGTAGCCGGCGCAGAAGCTGCGGAATTGACCAGCACACGCCAGCGCGCGCGGGCCCTGGGTGCCAACCAATAAGCCATATTCCTTGCGGTGGCTATCAAGCCTTGAGCTTGAGCAGCTGCATCATTAGCTGTGTGGTCTTGGTATCAAAGTCGATAAAGTTGGTGAGGTCAGCCCCGGACAGCCAGGACTGCTCCCAGTAACTTTCCTTGAGCGTTTTTTTCCACAGCTCATAGGCCAGCGACGCCTTGACGCCGTCAACCATCTCCGACTGGCGCGCGGGCGTGACGCCCTGGCCGGTAAAAACTGCCCGCCAGTTCGCCATGTCCAGGTCCAGCCCCTGCTCCCGCACGGACCGCACACCGTAGCTGGTCTTCTTGGATGACACACCCACGGCGCGCAGCTTGCCGCTGGCCAGTTCTGCGCTGAAAGTTCCGTATCCGGAAACGCCGGCCACCGCCTTGCCGGTCAATACCGCATCCACCAATTCAAAATTGCGGGCAAAGGGCAGATACACCGGGTCTTCAGGGCGGCTACCGGCAGACTTTGCCAGCAGGCCGGCGAACACGTGGTCCACACCCCCAACAGAGCCAATCGCCATGGGCGTCAGCCTGGGGCTGGTGCGCAGGCGCTCAGCCAGTTCGTTGACGGTCTTGATGGGCGAGTTGCCGGCGACCACCACCACGAGGTAGTCGCTGGTCAGGCGGGCCACCGGGCGGAGCCGGGTCAGGTCCACGGCTGGTTTTTGCAAAGCCACTGCGCCGACCAGGTTGCTGTCACCCATGAAAAGCGCATTGGGATCGGAGCCGTACTTGCCGGCATACCAGGCCAGCCCTGTGGTGCCGCCGTGCCCCTCCTTGTTTTCGTATTCAATCTCGTCGCTCAGGCCCAGGCCGACCAGGGCATCGCCGAGGGCACGGCCCGCTTCGTCCAGCGTGCTGCGCGAGGCGGCTGGTATGACGATGCGCAATCTGGGCGCAAGCTTGCCCTTCACGGCAGCCTGTGCCCACAAGGGTGCTGGGACAACGCCGGCGGCAGCTGCGCCCAGGCAGGAGAGCCCACCGAGAAAAATACGTCGTCGGACATTCGGCATGAGATTCTCCAGCGGTGGTGGCATGTATCAGGCAACAGGCCGGCATGCGCCGGTTTCCCCAACAGGTACAGCACTTTCCATGCCATCCATCAGATGGACGCCGGAGAAAGAAAAGGGGTGACCCACGCGGCCGCCCCTTCCGAAAACCCTGGCGCAGAGCGTCAGGCTTTGAGCTTGAGCAGGTGCACCATGACTCGCGAGGTCGTCAGGTCAAAGTCAATGAAGCTGGTAAAACCGGGTCCCGAGAGCAGCGAAGAATCCCAGTGGTTCTGCTTCAGTGTTTTTTGCCAGGACTCATACCCTGCGGCGGCTTTCACCGCTTCGACCATTTCGGCCTGGCGCGCGGGTGCCACGTTTTGGCCGGTAAACACACCACGCCAGTTGGCCATGTCCACATCGAGCCCCTGCTCGCGAATCGAGGGAATGCCAAAAACCGTGCGCTTGGACGACACGCCAATGGCACGCAATTTTCCGCTGGCGAGTTCATCGCTGAACTCGCTGTAGCCCGATATGCCGGCCACTGCCTTGCCACCCAGCACGGCCTGTACCACCTCGGCACCGCCGGCGAAAGGCAAATACACCAGTTCTTCCGGTTTGCTTTGGGAGGCTCGGGTCAGCACCCCCGCAAACACATGATCCACACCACCGGCCGACCCGCCGGCGATCGGCACGTCTTTGGGGTTGGTGCGCAGCCGGCTGGCAAGATCGGCAACGGTACGGATCGGCGAGCTGGCAGCGACCACCACCACGAGGTAGTCACTGGTCAGGCGGGCTATCGGCTGGATGCGAGTCATGTCGACCGCGGGTTTTTGCAAGGCAACCGCGCCCACCATGACCATACCGCCCATCAACAGGGTGTTGGGATCGTTGCCGTATTTTTCGGCGTAATACGCCAGGCCGATGGTGCCGCCCTTGCCGCCCTTGTTTTCGTATTCGATCTCGTCAGCGGCGCCGACACCCAGCAAGGCCGTACCCAACGCACGGCCGGTCTGGTCCCAGCCCCCGCCGGCGTTGGCCGGTATCACAATGCGCAGTTTCGAAGTTAGTTTGGCGGTCTTGCCTTTTGGAGAAGCGACAGCTGCCGGCGCCTTGGCGGATTGCGCCAATGCGGGGAATGTACTGCCCAACGTGGTCAGGCCCAACCCGGCGAGCCCACCCAATGCGGTGCGTCGTTTGATGTTCAGCATGTCATCTCCTTTTAGTAATAAAACTCAACTTGCAGGTTTTTTCGCCTTCCAGTATTTAGCCATACGCGGAAGCACCAGCACCGCAACCACAATCACGACCAGCGTGATCGACATGGGGCGCTGGAAAAACACGGCGGGGCTGCCTTCGCCGATTGACATGGCATTGCGCAATTGAGCCTCAGCCAGCGGGCCAAGGATCATGCCCACCACCACAGGGGCAGTCGGAAAGTCAAAGCGGCGCATCAGGACACCGAGCAAGCCGATGGCGTACAGCAAAAAGAGGTCGAACGCACTTTGCCGCATGCCGTATGCGCCCACCGTCGCAAAAATCAGGATGCCCGCGTACAGCTGCGGTTTGGGAATTTTCAGCAGTTTGACCCACAGGCCCACCATGGGCAGGTTCAGCACCAGCAGCATCACGTTGCCAATGTAAAGCGAAGCAATCAGTGCCCACACCAGAGCCGCTGACGTGGTGAACAGTTGCGGACCGGGCTGGATGCCGTAGTTCTGGAACGCGCCCAGCAAGATCGCCGTGGTGTTGGAGGTCGGGATGCCCAATGTGAGCAGCGGGATCAGCGCAGCCGTCACCGTCGCATTGTTGGCAGCCTCGGGACCGGCAACACCCTCGATAGCGCCTTTGGTGCCGAACTCCGCACTGTGGGGCTGGTTTTGCGCCAGCTTCTTTTCCATTGCATAGCTCAGGAAAGTCGGGATCTCGGTGCCGCCCGCCGGGATGCACCCGAAGGGCGTGCCGATGGCCGTGCCACGCAACCAGGCGGGGATCGACCGCTTCCAGTCCGCCTTGGTCATATGCACACGGCTGAGCTTGTTCTGCTCTTCCACCATGCGGCCTTCATACAGCACCGCATAAAGCACTTCGGCAACCGCAAAGAGGCCCACTGCCACCAGCACGATTTCAATGCCGTCCAGCAGTTCCGGGATGCCGCCGGTATAGCGGCCCTGGCCGGAGATCTGGTCGAGTCCCACGCAGCCGGCGGCCAGGCCGACCAGCAGCGCCGCCATGCCGCGCAAGGTGCTTTTGCCCAACACCGCACTCACCGTGGTGAAGGCCAGCAGCATCAAGAGGAAGTATTCCGGCGGACCCAGCTTGACTGCGAACTCGGCCACAAAAGGCGCAAACAGCGTGACGATGACGGTGGCAATCGTGCCTGCCACAAACGAGCCGATAGCAGCCGTGGCCAGTGCCGCGCCCGCGCGCCCGCTCTTGGCCATCTTGTTGCCCTCCATGGCCGTGACCATGCTGGCGGTTTCGCCCGGTGTGTTCAGCAGGATGGACGTGGTTGAGCCGCCGTACATCGCGCCGTAGTAAATGCCTGAGAAAAAAATCATCGAAGCGGTGATGTCGACCTTGGCTGTGATGGGCAGCAGCATGGCCACTGCGACCGCAGGGCCGATGCCGGGGAGCACACCCACCGCTGTACCGAGCGCGCAACCCACCAGGCACCAGAGCAGATTCACCGGCGTGATCGCTGTCGCGAAACCCGCCATCAGGGCATTGAAGATATCCATCAGATCCACCCCGTGCTGGTCAGGCCTGGCAAATTAATCGCCAGGAATTTCGTGAACATCCAGAACACCGGCGCGGAAATCGCGAAGCCCACCGCGAAGTCGGCAAGCCAGGTGCGCGGCGCATTGACCGCGGTCTGGCCGCCCGCACGGCGCAGGCCTTGCACAGCCAGCAGATAGCATAGCGTGCAGCTCAGGATAAAACCAATGGCGGTGATGAGCGCTGCATTGAGCAGCAAGCCTGCCGAGACCCACACGAAACCCGGCCAGTAGGCCTGCACCGAGCCCGAAGGCGGTTCGAGCTCCCGGAAGCCGCCGCTGCGTGCCTCCCAGATGATGAAGGCGCCACAAATGGCGAGGCCCACCGACACCACCCAGGGCAGGAAATTGGGGCCTACACCGCCATAACCTGCCTCGGACGAAATGCTGATCGCACCAAAGGCCAGCGCCAGGCCGGTCAGCAGCACACCGGCCCCGACCAGAGTTTGCGGCCAGACGGCCGAGGGATCTGAAGTTGTCATCGTTATAGTTCCCGAAAGGCGGGGAAGGTTGGGCCAGACATAAGCAGTCTGGGGGCACGCGGGCCTTTCGTCAAATTTTCATCAAATTTGACGGAACCGCGTGCAGCTGATACGCGAAAGCGCGGGTGGCGTAAAAACGCGGAAGATCAGACCATGCCGGACTTGACCATCGTGGCGCGCAGCGCCGCAAAGTCGTCGTCCACAAACTTGGCAAATGCCTCACCCGTCAGGACTGCGGGAGTCCAGTCGTTCTTCTTGACAGCCTCGGCCCAGGCCGGCGCCTTGAGCGCGGCCAGCACCATGTCGGTCAGGGCTTTGCGCTGTGCGTCCGTGATGCCGGGGGCACCGTAGACCCCGCGCCAGTTGCCGATTTCGACGTCAATGCCCTGCTCCTTGAGTGTCGGCACATCCACACCAGGCAGACGCTTGCCCGAGGTCACCGCAATGGCCTTCATCTTGCCGGCCTTGATGTACTCGGCAAATTCGCTGTAGCCGCTGCCGCCCACCGTGACGTTGCCGCCCAGGATGGCTGCCGTGGCTTCACCGCCGCCGCGGAAAGCCACATAGTTGATCTTGGAGGGATCGGCGCCGACCTTCTGCGCGATCATGGCCGCTGCGATGTGCTCGGTGGAGCCGCGCGAACCGCCGCCCCATTTCACACTGCCGGGGTCTTTCTTGAGTTGCTCGACCACGTCTTTCATGGATTTGAATGGCGAGTTGGCGGGCAGCACAAACACGTTGTATTCGCTGGACAGGCGTGCAATCGGGGTAGCTTGCGACAGGCTGACCGGCGGCTTGCCGGTGATCAATCCGCCCAGCATGACGGCACCCATCACCATCAGTGCGTTGGGGTCGCCCTTGGAGCCGTTGACGAACTGGGCCAGGCCCAATGCGCCGGCGGCGCCGCCCTTGTTGTCGTAGGTCACGGTATCGGCGGCCTTGGAGTCCGTCAGGGCTTTGCCCAGGGCACGGCCCGTGGTGTCCCATCCGCCGCCGGGATTGGCGGGAATCATCATCTTGACGTTGGCGGCGGCAAAAGCCGGCAGGGGCAAGGCGCCCGCAGCCGCCATGGCTGCCAGGGATTTAAGAAAGGTATCGCGACGCATGAGTGTCTCCTTGAAAATAGGATTGTGAAATTGTTGAGCTTGCCGGGCTGGCGAAGGCATCCAGCCGATCACGGGCTTATCATGCGCTTCGTTTCTGTCAAACGGCTGTCCGGAAGCATTGGGGAAAGTGCTAATGTCTAGGGCCTGCTAACACCCTGTTTTCAGGTCCTAGCCCATTCTGCCCCCATGAAATTGTTACTGATCGAAGATGATGCGTCGATGCAGGCTGCGCTGCAGCGGACACTGGGCCGCCGCGGCATGGAGGTTTTCAGCTGCACCGACGGGCGCCTGGCGCTGGCGCAATGGACGGACACCCAGCCCGATGTGGTGGTGCTGGACCTCAGCCTTCCCGGGATGGACGGCTTGCAGGTGCTGGAGCAGGCGCGCCTCAAGGGGCTGGCCACACCGGTGCTAATTTTGACCGCACGCGGCACGGTAGGTGACCGCATCATGGGCCTGAACACCGGGGCCGACGACTACCTGCCCAAACCCTTCGACCTGGACGAACTGGAAGCACGTCTGCGCGCCCTGAGCCGCCGGCGCGCGGCAACCGCGCTTCCCGCGGAAAACGATGCCGGCGCACAGATCGTGGGCGAGCTGCGCTATGAAAAAGACAGCGGGGCCATCTACCACCGCGACCAGGTGCTGGAGCTGACCCCCCGTGAACTGGCGCTGTTGCAGGCCCTGATCGCCAAACCCGGCCATGCAGTGTCCAAAGAGCGTTTGTTCGAGCTGGTGTTTCCCGGCGAGGCGGACGTGCAATACGAGGCGGTGGAAGTGGTGGTGTACCGCCTGCGCAAGAAACTGGCGCAAACCGGCGTCACGCTGGTCACGCTGCGCGGCCTGGGCTACTTGTTGAAAGTGGATGCATGAGCTCCCCGCAGCCGCGACAGGACATTCAGGCAGTTCCCCCCGCAGCACCCGAAACCAAACCCGGCGCAGGCGCCATCTCCCTGCGCAGATACCTGCTCATCGGCATCCTTTTGCCGGTGGGCCTGCTGGTAGTGGCCAACACCTTCAGCCTGTACCAGCAGGCATTGGGCGCGGTGAACACGGCTTATGACCGTACGCTGCTGGCTTCTGCCAAATCCATCGGCGAGCAGCTCGATGTAACGGGCTACGACGAGCAATCCGAGCTGCGCGTCACGGTGCCCTATGCGGCGCTGGAAGCTTTTGAGGCTGACAACCAGAGCCGGCTTTTTTACCGGGTGTCCAGCCTCGGCGGCAGCATGGTGTCCGGTTTTTCGGAGTTGCCGTTCTGGCACGGGCGCATTCCGGCACGGCCGCCCTATTCGGCGCTGGTGGATTTTTATGATGACGTCTTCATGGGCGACGATGTGCGGGTCGCGGTTCTGCTGCAGCCCRTGGCCAGTGCAAAAGGCCGCGCCATGGCGGTGATTCAGGTAGCCGAAACCCTGGAACTGCGCAAAACACTGGCCCGCAAAATCCTGTTCGACACACTGTGGCGCCAGGCCCTGCTGCTGGCGGTGATCGCCCTGGTGGCGATCGTCGTGGTGCAGCGCGCCACCCGGCCCGTACGGCGCCTCAGCGCCGAGCTGCAGGCCCGTCCCGAAGGCGACCTGACGGCGATTACCGCGCCCGATGCACCCCGCGAACTTCTGCCGCTGGTGGATGCCACCAACGAGGTCATGGGCCGGCTGCAGCACCTGCTGGACAACCAGAAGCGCTTTGTGCGCGATGCGGCCCACCAGCTGCGCACGCCGCTGGCCGTGCTCAAGGTACAGGTGCAGTCCGCGCTGCGCGGCGACATGGACGCCCGTGAGGCGTTGGCGGAAATCAACCAGACGGTGGACCGCGCCACCGTCCTGGCCAACCAGATGCTGGCGCTGGCCAAGGTGGAGCAATTGCGCCAGCAGGCTGACCTGCAGGCCATCGACCTGGCGCAGGTGGTGCGCTCTGTGGCGCTGGACCTCTCGCCCCTGATTGCCGAGAAAGACATCGATTTCGAGATAGAAACCGTGCCGGCGCGCGTCACATCGCATGAATGGATGCTGGGCGAACTCACGCGCAACCTGCTGCACAACGCCATCAAGCACACGCCGGCCGGCGGCACGCTGGCGGTGCGCATCGTGTGCGACGCCCGCGTTGTCGCCATGACCATCAGCGACAGCGGGCCGGGGGTGTCGGCGGAGTTGTCGGCGCGGCTCTATCAGCCCTTTTCCGCAGGCAACGTGCGCCACGGCTCCGGCCTGGGCCTGGCCATTTGCCGCGAGATCACCGAAACCATGCATGGCAGCATTTCGCTGGAAAACCGCGTCGTGCACGGCCGCGTGACGGGCCTGGACGCCACGGTACGCCTGCCCACGACGTGAGAACCTGTTCACGATCCAAAAGCGGCGCCATCCTACACAGCGCCCCATGCCTTGGTACAGAATAGGCCCCAATGGACAAATTGCGAATCGACAAGTGGCTGTGGGCCGCCCGCTTCTACAAGACCCGCGCCCTGGCCGTGGAAGAAATTGACAAGGGCCGCGTGCGCATCAACGGCATCGAAGCCAAGCCCGCGCGTGAAGTCAAATCCGGCGACACCGTGACACTGCGACAGGGCCCCTACACCCGTACCCTGATGGTGCGCGGCATCAGCAAGCTGCGAGGCGCAGCCCCGGTAGCCCAGCAGCTCTACGAAGAAACCGAAGAAAGCCTGCGCCTCAAAGCCGAGGCCGCCGAGCAGCGCCGGGTGGCAGCCGATCCGGCCGGCAGCCTGGAGCATGGGCGCCCCACCAAACGCGACCGCCGCACGCTCGACAAGGCCTGGGACAACCGCTGGAGCGCGTCAGCCGATTGAGAGACTGGGAAGCCGCCCCGTTTTCGCTATCATTTTTGTAGCTACTCGCGCCCATTCCCATTGGGTCAGAGGCCTATTTTATTCAAGAATTGGCTGTTTTGAGCCATGCAGGATGGTGATGAACGCTCAGGCATACGCTCGCTGCGCCAGCGCCCGCGCCAGCAGGGCCGCCGGGTCCACCAGCTCAAGTGAATCCATGCCAGGCACCGCGCTGAGTGCCAGCGGAATCTCGGTGCAACCCAGAACCAGCACTGAAAGGCCGTGCCGCCCGGCAAGCGCGCTGGCCACGCCCGCAAAACACTCACGCGCCAAAGCCATGTTGCCGGCTTTCACGCCCTCATAGATGCCGCGCATCAGGCGCTCACGCTCTTCAACGGAAGGAATGTGGCATTGCAAACCCGCCTGCCGCAGGGCCTGGTCGTAGAGCCCTGCCCGGTAGGTGCCCTCGGTCGCCAGCAAACCTACTTGCCCTACCCCGCGGCCAGCCAGGTTTTGCGCGACCTCACGCGCCACGTGCAGCACTTCAAGCTGGGGAAAGCGCTCCTGCAGTTCGGCGTGCCACGCATGGGCCGTGTTGCACGCCACCGCGACGGTGGTGGCACCTAACGCGGCGAGTTTCCCCATTGCTTGCAACATGGGATCCAGGGGCTGATGGCCGCCCGGCCCCGGTGAACCCAGCGCGTTGCTGCGGTCCGGCACCGGCACCTGCGCCAGCCAGTGCTCGGGAAAGGCCTGGTCAGACACCTGAATGTTCAGCGAGCGCATATGGTCCGCGCAGGCCTGGACAAACAATCGGGCAAAGTCTGCACCTGCAGCCGGACCCATGCCGCCCAGAATGCCGACCACGCGGGTTCTGCTCATATCTTGCCTTTCAATGCTGTTCAAGTTGCAAATCCTGTCCGGCAGGCGCACACCGGCCACCTGAGCCCACGAGGCTCCGGGATCATTTTTCTTTAGGGGGAAAACTGCCGGCCCGAACGGGCACGGCAGTAGAACGGGAACGGCGCGACGGCGCTCCCGTCAGCCTTACATGGCCGGCTTGTCGCTCAGCGCCTTGAGGTTGGCCTTCAGCTCTTCGCTCATTGGCAGGTTCAGGTTCACGCCCTTTGGCGGGATGGGTGAGGTGAACCACTTGGCGTACATCTTGGCAAAGTCGCCGGACTTGATCAGGCGGATGATCGTGCCGTCCACCAGCTTCTTGAACTCAGGGTCGTCCTTGCGCAACATGCAGGCATAGGGCTCCACCTGCAGCGAATCACCCACGACTTCCAGCGACGCCGGATTCTTGGAGTTGGCCATCAGGCCGAACAGCAGGATGTCGTCCATGGCAAAAGCCAGGGCACGGTCATTCTCAACCAGCAGCAACGAATCATCGTGGTCTTTGCCCAGGATGAGCTGCATGTCGAGCTTTTTATCGGCGCTGTACTTGCGGATCACCTGCGCGTTGGTGGTGCCTGTCGTGCTGGCCACCGTCTTTTTGGCCAGGTCGGCGTAGTTCTTGATGCCGGATGATTTTTTGACCAGCAGGCGGGTGCCGGTGTAGAAGTGGTTGATGGCAAATGCCACATCCTTGCCGCGCGCGGTGTTGTTGGTGGTCGAGCCGCACTCGAGGTCGTAGGTGCCGTTGACCAGCAAGGGGATGCGATTTTGCGAAGTCACGGGCATGTAGGCGACTTCGAGATTCGGCTTTTTCACCTTCTTGCGAATGTCGTCAATGATGGCTTCTGTCAGTTCTGCCGAAAAACCCACCGAGGTTTTGGACCCGATCAGGTAGCTGAAAGGCACCGAAGCTTCGCGATACGACACGGTGATCTTGTTGCTGTCGGCGATCTTTTTCAGCGTCGGTACCGTTTGCGCGCCGGCGGTGGTGGCCAGGCCGGCTGTCAGCAGCACGGCGGTCATGAGGATGGTGAATTTCATGCTTGTCCTTTCGGGGGGCGGTGGGTTGGTAGTTTCGGGAAACTGGCATCGGTAGTGTAGGAACAGCCGTGCGATATGTGTCATTCATTTTCGCGGCAAACCCATGACCAAAACTCATGGTTTACCCAGAATCTCTTCTGCCACCTTCGCAGAAGGGCATAACCACACGTCATAACCCTCGCGCATTCAGCATTGTTCAAACTTGTACCCACTGCGTAAAGTGGCGCTCTTTCAGGGAACAAAGAGGCTTCTATGCATGTGTGTGTGCTCGGTGCAGGAATCGTGGGACTCGCAACCGCCTACAGCTTGCGGCGGGCCGGCCATGAGGTGACAGTGGTGGACCGCGCCAGCCCCGGCAGCGGCGCCAGCGGCGGCAACGGCGCACAACTGAGCTACTCCTACGTGCAGCCGCTGGCAGATCCCGCCATCTGGCGGCAGCTTCCCAAGCTGCTGCTGTCGCCCTCCTCCCCGTTGAAGCTGCGGCCTCGCCTGGATGTGCGCCAGTGGTTGTGGGGTGCGCAGTTTCTGGCGGCCTGCAACAGCAAGACCTCACGCAACACCACCAGCCATTTACTGTCGCTGGCGGCGCTCAGCCGCCAGTCCTTTGACGCGATGATGGCCGAAGAAAAACTGGATTGCGATTTCTCGGCCACGGGCAAGCTGGTGCTGTACGCCAGCGATGCAGCGTTCGCTGCAGCGCGCCGGCAGATGTTGCTGCAACGTGAACTGGGCAGTACCCAGGAGGCCGTCAGCGCCGACCGCTGCGTGGAGATCGAGCCCGCGCTGAAAAACCGACACGGGCACATCGCCGGCGCCATCTACACACCGGGCGAGTGTGCTGCCGACTGCCAGAAAACCTGCGACGGCCTGTTCAACGTGCTGCGCCGCGAGGGTGGTGTGCGCTTCCTGCTGGACACACCCGTGGAGCAGCTCGTGGTGCGCGGCGGCCTGGTTGCAGCTGTCGCGACGCCGCAAGGCCATCTCGAAGCCGACCGCTATGTGATGGCGATGGGTGCCGGGTCTGCGCGCATGGCGCGCACCCTGGGTGTGCACCTTCCGGTCTACCCGTTGAAGGGTTACAGCGTTACGGTGGACGTCGCACCTGGCGATGGCGCAGCACCGCAGGTGAGCGTGACCGACAGCGCTCGCAAGGTGGTGTTCGCCCGCATCGGTTCGCGCCTGCGCGTGGCAGGCATGGCCGAGCTTTCGGGTTACGACATCGCCGTCGACCCGGCACAGATTGCTTCGCTGAAAGCGTCGACCCAAACGGTTTTTCCAGGTTGCAGCAACTTCGAAACCCTGAGCCCCTGGGCCGGCATGCGCCCCGCCACGCCCACCGGCCTGCCGGTCATTGGCACACACGCGAAAGGCCCGGCCAACCTGTTGTTCAACACCGGCCATGGTGCGCTGGGCTTCACCCTGGCGTTCGGCTCTGCGCAACGCATCAGCCGCATGCTGGAGCACTGACCTTCAGGCTTTGCGCAGCGCGGGCGCTGAAGCGCGCTGCGTCAGGGCTTGCTGGAAGCATTTCACAAAAGACCGCACGATGACCGAGCCAGGTTTGCCTGCAGGCAACAGCGCATTGATGGGCACCGGGATCAAGGGTTCCAGTTCCAGCAGGTCCACACGCGTCAGGTCGGCGGACGCCGCTGTGCACGTGTCAATCACCGCAATGCCCAGCCCGTGGTGGGCCAGCGCCAGCGCCGAATGGTAGGTCTGCACGGTGATATGGAATTCGAGACCCACCCCTGCCTCGCGGCAGGCCTGGTTGAGGCTGCGGCCCACCGGGTCCATCACATCAAGCCCGACGACCGGTACTTTGGTGAGGTCCTCAAGCGTGACACTGCCACGCTTGACGAGGCGCGCAGGCAGCATGCCCTTGGGTGCAACGCACACCATGCGGCCGTCGGCCAGGTGTTCCTGTGCCAGCGCCGAATGCGCTGCCGGGCTGAAAAGAAAACCGACATCCCCCTCCTGCAGCGCCAGTGCCGAGATAATTTGCGGCGAATGTAACGCCCGCACGGTAATCGCCACATCGGCATGCTTGACCCGAAAGAGCTTGATCGCGTGGGGCAGGATTTCGTAGCTGAGTGCCAGCACCGTCAGGATGCGGAGTTCCCTGGCGCTTTCGCCGGTTTTCAAGTTGGCCGCCAGGCGCTGCACTTCATCGAGCTGGGCAAACAGCCGCTCGATGTGCGGGTACAGCGTCAACGCTTCAGAGGTCGGCGTCAGCCGGCCCTTGCTGCGCTGGAAGAGGGCAAAACCCAGCTGCAACTCGGCATGCTGCAGGATGCGGCTGACGGCGGGCTGGGTGACATTGATCAGGCGGGCCGCCCCGCTGACACTGCCGGTGAGCATGACCGCGTTGAAGACTTCGATGTGGCGCAGGCGCATGGGGGGTTCCGTGGTGCGTGTTCAGGCGGGATGGTGCAGGCTCAGCACAGCAATTATCGTGCGCAGCATGTGCGGGTGATCCAGTCACGGAAAACGCCCATGGCCCCCGTCACGCGCCGGGATTTGAGCCGGGTCAGCCAGTAACTGCCGTTTTCAATTTCCAGTGGAAACGGCCTTGCCAGTCGCCCTTCGCGCAGCTCTCGCGCAAACAGGTTCACCGGAAGCAAGGCAACGCCAGCGCCCTGCACGGCAGCTTCCGCCATGGTCAGGGACGAATCAAACACAGCCCCCCTGACCACAGGGCAGTCCACACCGGCCAGGGCAAACCAGCTCACCCATTCATCGGACCGGTAGGAGCGCAACAGTACCTCACCGGCCAGGTCAGCAGGTTCTCGCAGACGGGAAGCCGTTACAGGAGAGCAGACGGGTGACAGCGGCGAGGGAAAAAGCAGGTCAGCTTCGGTGCCGTGCCATGCGCCGTCGCCAAAGCGTATGGCGTAGTCCAGGCCCTCACCGGCCAGGTCCACGCGGTTGTTGTTGGTAAACAACCTGAAATCAACAAAAGGGTGGGCCTGCTGGAACGCCTCTAGACGGGGAATCAACCAGCCCACCGCAAAAGTGCCGACAGCCCCAACGCTCAGTACCTCCCTAAAGCGGCCATCGCGGAATTGCTCCAGCAACGCGCCGATGCGGCCGAACGATTCCGCCAGCGCGGGCAACAGCGCCTGGCCTTCATCGGTCAGGGCAAGGCCGCGTGGAAGCCGCCGGAACAGCGGAACACCCATGCGCTCTTCCAGATTTTTGACGTGCTGGCTGATCGCGGTTTGGGTGACGTTCAACTCGTCGGCGGCCCGCGTGAAGCTCAGGTGACGCGCGGACACCTCAAAGGCACGCAAGGCATTCAGGGGAAGGTGCATGGTTCAAGCCCAAGTTTTACTTATGAGTTACCTCGATTATTGCCGTTTGCCGGAATTGCAGCCCTTCAATATCGTTACCGTTTTCATACCAACCCGAGAGTAAAAATGATGCAGAGACGACAATTTACCGGCGCACTGGGAAGCTTCATGGCGGCGGGCATGGGTTCAGCTCATGCCCAGAATTTATGGGGTATGAGCGGCGCACCGCAAGCCGCAGATTCAAGTTCGGTCATCGGGCGGCTCAAAGCCCTTGAACGGGAAAGCGGCGGCCGGCTCGGTGTTGCCATCCTCAACGCCGGTACCGGCGTGCAACATGGACACCGCGCGGCGGAACGCTTCCCCATGTGCAGCACCTTCAAGCTGCTGGCCGCTGCGCTGGTGCTGCACCGGGTAGACACCGGAAAGGAACGGCTGGACCGCCTGCTGCCTGTTGACGGCGCGGCACTGGTTTCCCATTCACCGGTCACCGGGCCAAGAGCCGGTGGCAGCATGTCGCTCGCGGAGTTGTGCGAAGCCACTATCACCGTCAGCGACAACACGGCCGCCAACCTGATGCTGGCCAGCTTCGGCGGGCCCAAGGGCCTGACGGACTACGCGCGCTCGCTCGGTGACCGCATGACACGACTGGATCGCATTGAAACCGCGCTGAATGAAGCCACGCCCGGTGATCCACGCGACACCACTACGCCTGCCGCCATGCTGGGCACCGTGCAAAAAATCGTGCTGGGCAATGCGCTGTCAGACACCTCGCGCCAGCAGATGCGCCAGTGGCTGATCGCCAGCAAGACATCCGACCGGCGATTGCGCGCCCTGCTGCCGCGGGACTGCCTGGTTGGCGACAAGACGGGTACAGGCGCCCATGGCACCACCAACGACATCGGCGTTTTGTGGCCTGCGGGATGCGCGCCTGTGGTGATCACGGTGTATTTGACCAAGAGCCCAAAGCCCCTGGAGGAACGCGAGGCCATCGTGGCAAAGGCCGGTCAATTGGCGGCTTCTTTGGCCACGCCGGCTTGATAACACGAGACAACAAAGTTGGCCGCCTCCGGGCGGCTTTTTGCGTTGCGGGGAAACACATTCTCAAACGGCAAAGCTGTCACCAAGGTAAAGAGGTCGGGCACGAGAGCCTGCAATCTATTGCCGGGATTTGGCGCTTAACGAAAACGTTGATTTCCAACGAATTTTCTATTGGAATTGATGAAATTATTGAAAACAAAATACCGTACCAACTAGAGACTGGTTACAACAATAGCAGCTCAATGTAATACTAAAGATCGATAATCAGGGAGATTCCTAGAAGAGTTCACATACAACATGAAAATAAACCCGCAGGTGGTGGTCGATGGGCTCATCGACCACATCACCGCCGCAGTTCTCATTGCCCCTGAAGTTGAAAAATTACTTCAGCGAGAGAACAAGGACCGGTTCAACCGGGCTGGCTATCAACTTCTTGGAGCACTTCCCGATGGCCCCACGAAGCTCGACTTCTTCTGCGAAATAACACTTCAGGCAGAGAAGCAACGCAGCTCCTTCCTTGTGAAGATCCTCGGCCAGGCGGGTTATGAAGACTCGCGCTGGAGAATCACCCAGATCTATGACGTTGAGGTGGATCCACTGGACCGCGGGGATACAGGATTTTCGAGCGTGATCTGAAACGGGCTGCGTGGACACCATTCGCCACAGGAGCGGCAATGGAGATCGCAGGCCGCAAGAGCGCAAGTAGATGATCAACCAGCTCTCCGCGTATCGTCCATCCATTTTTCGGGAAAGAAAAATGGCACCCCGACAATTATTAAATCAGGCGCTTTTTAATACGAAAACAGAAACGTCACCGTTGTCGTTGAGCAAAAGGTTTTTCTCAAACAAACGGGCATCCAGATGCTTGTATCTAATGCCTTCACTGTCTACCGCCTCTAGCGCCATCGTCAAGACCGAGCCTTCAACAGAATAATTGAAAGGCCACTCGCCCATGTCAGCCCGCCTTGAATGGAAATAAGTGCCAGTTCCATCCGCATTGAGTTTGATCACGACCTCCATGAATCCTTTGACACTTTTCCGATCAATCCACTCGCCATAAATTTCAGCTGCTGAATTAACTTCGCTGGTGCTTGGCCAAAGCTCTCTCAATTCCTCCTGGCTCGGCGCTTTAACTAACTTGTTTGCGGCGTCTACGGTTTTTGACAAGATCGATGACATGGTTTTCTCCTAAGGTAATAAACGGGTACGGACCCAAAAACGATTCCAGATATACAGCCAGCAAAGAGCTTCTCGGGCCAGGAGCTGCCGCCCAGACTCCTAGGCATGACGTATCACGCGCAGTTCGAACATCCAGTCATGAAGTCGTGCGTTCACCTTGATGCCGCTGGACTCCCAGTCGAACCAGCCAATGTCGCTCAAGTCCTTGTTGTATCCAACCTCGCGCAGCAAGTCCGTGAAGTGCTTGTGCATGCCCGTTTCCGAGAGTTCAGCGCGCAGCTCCAACTCAATGCTCTGTTTGTTGCCTGGCGCGTTCCATATATTGATGCGCAACTGGTCGCCCAGGTCGCGTGCCGTCAATGCTTGTCCATGTACGCCAACCCGAAAGTCATGGCCAGTCCAATCGGGCAGGGCCGCAATCTGGCCTATCAATTCCGCATACGTGTGCCCCAGTATCTGGTCCAAACCAACGGCATCGATCAGCCCCATGGGAAGATCGGCAGGCAAGGCATCCACGAGCCCGCGCAAAGGTGTGTTGAGGAATGCCTTGTTCTCCTTTTGAACCTTGCGGCGCAGCTTTTCGTCCGCCTTGGGATCAATTCTCTGACCCTCATCCAGAGGCTCATACGATGCGGTTTGCAAAATCCCCTGCGCGTCGCAAGCCCACTTGGCCATCCACGTGAAGCCCTTGCCCGTCGCCTCCAGGCCATCAACGGGCAGGCTGTGCAGCAGTGCCAGCAGGTAGGCCACCGCATCGGCCGTGCCGTTGTCTGCGCCACCCAGTTCGATGCTGAGCTTCTTGCTGCCGCTAACCTGCAGGTACGCGCTCGCATCTTCCAGCGCGCCGCACAGCGCATCCAGAAACGGAACTTCAGCAGGGCCGTATTCCGAGCACGGCAGCAGCAGCGCGGCAACCAGCGCTCTTGCGTCTTTGCCGCTCGGTGCGCCCTTGAGCACCTCGGTGACTATCTGCCGCATGGCGGCATAGTCATCTTCACCCAGGGCTGAGGCCAACTGGGTGAGCAACTCGCGCGAGGACTTCTCGGCGCTGGCGATTTTGATTTTGACGGAGAACTGTTCGGACATGTAAAAACCTATTCCTGTGTGGATGGCTGGTGGCGCCGCTCAGGCCCCATCACTTCGAGTGAATAGCTATTGACGCTTATAACAAGCCGTATTGCTTGAAAAGAGCTTCCCAGGCCGCCGGATCAACGTCATCGCGATAGCCCATGGCCTGCTCAGCGAATGTCTCCGCCAAGGGCTCGCCGCCTACCTCGTCCGGAATCGGCGCACCCAGTTCCAGCAGCGTCCTGGCATTGTCAATGCGACCCTCCTCCATCGCCCGCCACAACGGGAAAGCCGAATCACCGTTGCAGAGCGTCACTTGCCCCAAGGTGGCACCCAATTGACGAAGTTTTCTCAGCAGCGGGGCTGTTTCGCTGCGGCCCGAAATATAGACTGCGACCCGGTCCAGTGCTTCCACGCTGGACGCAATCCCGCTGATGAGGTGGTCAAGGAACACAAGATCGGTGTTCCCCGAGGGCCAATTAAACGGCTGCTCGTACAGCTGAGGGAAGGGCGAGTCATTGCTACGCCCACTGACGCTTTTGACCTCGGAAAACCAGTCTATCGGTTGCTGGTCGTTCATCCACAAAATCACATCCAGTGCCGCGTGCTCCACGGCGGTGCAGAGAACAGCCTCCCTATCCTGATCTTGGTACTGTGTCTTCAGGGTATCGACATCGTTGTGCTTCGCGGACTCGACAACGACTTCATCACGCGACAGGTTTTCATAGAACCCTTCAGGCGCGATCAAAAGCGCACCCTGCTCCCTGAAGATCCGTGCGCCTAAGGAATTTTCACCACTGTCGAACGAGTGCCAAATCGGGCTGCCACACTGGGTGACGGGATTCAGGTTGTCTTTGCATCTCTCAACGACCCACCGGCAGGTTTCGATGGCTTCGAATTCTGCTGACGACAAAACAATATGCAATACAGTTTCGCCGTCGGTGTTGGTTTCGTAAGGGTCGAATCCCAGAGCACAAAGCGCCTTCAACACTGGCAGGTTGCACCAATATGCCGCAACGGTCGTTAGCGGCGCGGGATACTGACTAATACGGCGATTTTCACGAATGACGCCTTGTTCGATTAAATGCAGTGCAATAGGAGATGCCTCCCGGAGCATCAAGGCTTCGAGAATCTCGTCGTCAAGCGTTATTCTGGTCACGTCAATCTGGGGGACCAGGACTTCGGCACGGTTGAAATTCCTGTTGGCGAGCGCCCGCTGAAAGTCCGAAGTCGGGTCAGGTAGCGCAATGGACTGAAACTCTTTGAGAAAGGCTGCTTTCTTCTTGGTCTGTTTGCCATCCGCATAGAGTTCGACCTCGTTGTAGTCGTCGGCTCCGACATGCAGTTTGACCATGTGCGCGCCGAGTTGGAAAAGGGCCGAAAGAATGGGCCTGTATTCCGAGCGATCCCCGGCATAAAACTGCACGCTCACTACATTCCGATAGCGCCGAAAGCGCTCCACGGAGAACTCATTGCACGCACCGGGCAGCGACGCGCCCAGGCTTTGAAGTGCCTTGTCGAAATACGACTCTGTCGCACCGAGTTGCGCACCGACTCTCTGCCCAAAGGATTCCGCATCCGTTTCTGCTTTGAACAGGATTTCTGCGCTGAAGTCTTGCATCTATTAGTCTTTCATGAGGGAGATAAAACGCAGGCTTGCCGAGAATCTGATGCTCTCGGATGGACCCAGATATGCGTGAATCCTTGTAGGCTTCACCACTTGCGAGCGCGCCGCCAGATCGACAGTTCCTGGGTGTCAGGCCGGTTCTCGATGGTGGCCATGACGTCCAGCAGCCGCTTCGCATAAGGTGGCGCTTCGTCGGCAAACGAGTTGACCTGGGACTTGCTCAGCGTCCTCTCTCCGGTCAGGAAGTCGTGCGCGTTGCCGCACAGGCCGTGCACATCGCCCACGACCTTTTTGTTGAGGCTCTTGAGGTGCCCAAGGCTCTCGCCGAGATAGGCCACCTTCAGGGCCAACATCAACACGCCGTGGCGCCAGTACCAGAAGTCCTTCAGCTTCTCTTCGGTGGCGGTGGCATCGTGCACCAGGGTGTTGCCGTCATGGCCACTGTCGCCCCACTCGCTCGAAACCGCCACTTCCTGGGGCTTGTTCTTGAACGACAGCAACTCACCCAGGGGCAGCAGCGCCTGCTGCTCGTACACCGCCATGGCCCAGGTGCGGCCCTCGCAGCTGAATTTGACGAAACCGCCGCTGCTCACGTAGGGCGCGAGCCGGTCCAGCAGCGCATACAGGTCTTCGTCGATTTGGTCCCAGCTGATGTTGGTGATGCACAGCCCCGAGCGGCTGCTGGTGACTTCGCAGAACTGTTGGGTGAGGTAATCGGCCGCCGAGGTGGTCGCCGCATCCAGCAGGCCCTGCGCCCCCAGATCCTGGCGCATCTGCTTGGCTGCGGCGGGGCGGATGGTCAGGTCGATGTGTTTGACTTCTGCATGTAGGCCCATGGTGGTTCCTTTCAATTTCTATCAGGCCGTTGACTGATGGAGCAGCACAGGCCCCATCACTTCGAGTGAATCACTGCAGACTCTTGAGCACCCATTGCAGACTGTCCTTGCAGCGCGAAGACCCGAGATCAACCCCCATTTGCAAATAGTGCCGGGCCTTCTCCAGATCTTTGGGCCATTCGTCTTTGAATCTATCAAAGTGCGTGTAGGTGGTGCCCAGCAGCCACATGGCCTCCGTGCTGCCGCGCTCCGCGGCCTGAATGAACAATTCTTCAGCCTTGTTCGTGTCGCGCTCCAACCCGTACCTGTTATACAAATACAGCAAAGCCAGGATATGCAAATCATCCGCGTCACCCTGGGCGGCCCGCTCTTGCGCCAGAGTTTTCAACTGCATCCAGTGGAACGCACTGGGTTCTATCCCGTCCTGATACAAGGCATAAATCCGTGCGAGAGGGAATTTGGTCAGATCGGGGAAGCGCTGTAAGCGAAATGAAAACCGGTTCGGATGCAGCGTCAGCACGGCAGAAATATCTCCCGCCGCCCAATGCAGACAAGCATATTGCTCATCGGTACCTGCCTCGCCCAAAACTTCACGATGCAAAGGCCGCGTGATGACTTTCTCGACATGGGCCAGTGCTGCGTCGTAATCAAAATTCCAAGGGCCCAGTTGCCCGTTGATGGAGATGATCTCGAACCCGTTGACTCGCCCCAGATGCGGGCTCTCCACCTGGTCCGGCGACAACACGGTCTTGCTCAGCACCTCCAGATCAAAGCGATGATCCGAGTACTGGCTATCGGTCTTCACGCGCTTTAACGCGGCCAGCTTGTCGATGATGTGCGAAAACGAAACCATCATCACGCTGTCTTCTTGCAGCGATGACACCAGGCGATTGAAGTCGCCTCCCACCGTGTACTTGAACTGCTTGATGAGAAACCCGCAAGACGATTTCTCGGCAGCGGCATTGCGCTTTGCATAGGTCTCTGCGGAGTCGCCGTCGCCCGGTAGTTTGTGTTTCACCAACGTCAGCTTAGCAGCATCCTGCGTCCACTTCGCCGACCACCCGTGAGACGACTTCGCCGTCGCATCAAACGCAGTCAGGCCGACCGAAGCCAGCCACACAAAAAAGAACACGCAAAATCCATCGGCGTCACGGTCTGTTCCGTCCAGCTCCATGCGCAGTTTTTCGGCGCCATCGAGCATGACCTCCAACTCCGTGGCTTGGGTTGCTTCATGCAAGGCATCCACCACGTTGAACTGATAACTGGTGTATGGCGCATGCGGCAGGAAAATATCGGGCGACAACTTGTTGGTCGTCAGCGCCGACTTGGCGAGCGCAGAATCCGACAACAATGCCCGCAAGGCACTGCCGTCCTTGCTGTTCACTGCCGCAGCAAAGCGCGAAAGTGCCTGCAGGGCTTCAGGGCTTACTTTTTTGGCCGTGATTTTTAAAGAAAAAGGTTCTGACATTGTTAGTCTTACGCCAAAATTAGTGCCTGGCTATCGGCCGGCGATCAAGGCCGACACAGCCGTTGAACCAAATCGTCTGACAATCCCGCATCTTTCAGCCCGTATTCGGAGCCATGGAAGACCAACCCCATCGCACGCAAGGCGATCAGTACCTCCGCGATGTTTGCGGGCACATCCTCCTTGTCGTGCCAGCGCACCCACAAGCCGTTACCCGAAAATAACTGCTCGAAAGTCAGTTCTTTGGTTTTGAGCAGCCCAAAGAACTCCAGCGCTTGCGCACTGCGCCATTCAACAACACGCAGACAATTGATCGCGAAATCGCGGGTCTGTGCCAATGCGTGCAATTGCGCCGGGTTGGATTGCGCGATCGCTGCAACAAATATGCGATAGGAATCGCCAACCGCCGGGTGCTCATCGTTTAGCAGGTCCAGGTGATTCAGCGCGTAGTCCCGGCCAAAGAACGTATCGGGGGAATCGGGCGTATCGGCGACCAGGCGCCAGGGATGTACCCGCTGCAAATGGTCAAAAAGCACACCACATTGAAAATAACAGGCGTAGACATACAGCGCTTGCACCTGCGATTCGCCAAGCTGTACGACATCAATGTAGCGCGCCATCGAAGCTACATCGTGGTGCTTGATCGCGGTTAGCAAATTTGCATAAGCGTCACCCTCGTAAGCGGTCGCCGGAGAGATGAGCTGTAAATTGAGCGGCCATAATTTATCGCGCGCCGCATAGCGGTCTGCCGCATTCGCAATCCAGAGCGGAGAGCCCATCGATGAATCTGCATTCAAATCGGCGTTGCGATGCCTGAGTGCGCCAACCATGCCCACCCCGTTTTCCGTTGCACAAACGTGATGTATCGCAGCCAAACCATTCCGGTCACGAATATTCGGCTCGGCCCCGTGGCGCAGCAATCGATACATTGCGCCGTTGCGCTTGTCAGGAAGCCGTGATGCGACCAACAACGGGGAATCTCCGTTCGCATTGCGGGCGTTCACATCGCAGCCTTGTGAAATCAGCCATTCGATGTCTTCATCGCCGCAATGACGATAAGTTTTTGCCGCATAGTGCAGCACAGTATCGCCATCATGGTTCGCACGGTTCAAGTCACATTTCGCCAAAACACTACGCGCCGCAGGATAGCGATCTATGAAGTGGATAAGGTGCCAAAACATCAATACGCCGGCGAACTCTTCGTTTGGATCAGCGAGCGCCTTGAAGTATTTGCTCGCCAAGCGCACGCCAAGGTGACTGGAAAGGCCCACCGCAACGCGCGGGTCAAGCGCATCCAGGCGTTCAATCAGTTGATCTTTATTGATCGACTCGCCACCGTATAGGTAAGTTTTTTTACCCCCCAGGTCTTGATCATTACTCACTGTCTGCACGATCAAGGTCGCGCCGGGCAACTTCTTTAATAGCGCGCTCGGAAAGCGAAAATTGGAGTCATGCGTAAAGTCGAGTTGTAGAAAATTTTCCGCCTCTCGTATTCCTTCCAGATAGGGATTTTCATCTTTAAACTTGGTCTTGACGCCAAGCTCTGCCACCTGTTTGTTGAACGACTGCGCCGAAGTCGTCAACAACTCAAACTGCGCCTGTATCTGTTCACGTGTCGCGCGATCAACAAATAGTATCGACAACTGAGTTTCATTAAGAGACATACTTCTATCCTTGGAGCTTGAACGAAATGATCCGAACCTGAATTCAGGTGATCACAAAAGCTCAGCGAGCCGCGCTTCAATCGTCTTCAGCATGTTCACCGCATCCACCCCTTTGTTGCTGCGCTTAATGTGATTCTCAAGCAGCGTCTTGGCTCTCTCCAGGCGTGGCTGAGTGGGCAACCAATGCGCCATGAGGATTTTTGCTGCCGCGATATGGCCTTCATCCAATGCCTTCAGCATGGGGTCATCGCTTTTTTGACTCAACGCAAATTCATGGTGCTCAATGGCGTTGGGGTTGGCGCCGCGCTTGAGCAGCATGCTGACGAGTTCAACGCTCCCGCTCGATGCAGCCTTGTGCATAAGCGTTATCTGGTCGGAGCCGGTCGCGTTGACATTGCAGCCTGCATCGAGCAGCAGTTCAACCACATCGGCATGCCCATCCCTAGCTGCATTCAGTATGGGTGGTTCAGGCTCATAAGAACTAAACGCCGCATACGGCATATCCAGATCAACGCCCAACTTTGCCAGCGCCCTGATCTTGGCCAGGTCATGCCCGCGAATCGCCTTGTGAAGATCACGTGGCACATCACCGGTGTAGGCGTCGGAGGGTGGCGAGGAAACCATGCCCCGCGCCTTCAGGTAATCCACTGCACCCTTGATGTATCCAAGCTTCCAGTAAAGATTCTCGCCAGTCGCCAGCTTGACGTTGAGATCCAGCCCCATCGAATCGGCAAAGGCCAGGAACGCCGGGATTTCCTCCTCGCCGTGCGTTCGCAGGTCGAGCAAAGCCGGCACGCCGTTGGCGTTCAACGCGGATGGATCTGCACCATGTTCCATCAGCAGTTTGCAGGCATCCTGGTGCCGGTAAACGATGGCGTAGTGCAGTGGCGTTTGCCCGGCCGCGTTTCGGAGTGTGAGGTCTGCTCCAGCCTTGACCAGCATCTCGATGACATCAAACGATTTGTTGTTGATGGCAAGATGCAGCGGCGTTCTGAACCCGTCCTCTTTGATTCGTTTGTCGGGCGTCTGGACGTTCACATCCACGCCTGCTGCAATCAACAGCTTGACGATGGGCTTCTTGTCATGCAGCACGGCCAGATGGATGGGGTACACACCGGGCCGTACTTCCTGGTTCGGACTGATGCCTTTGGCCAGAAGCCGTTTGATCTCCGCCGACTTGCCTTTTTCCAATGCCGTGAGGAACGCAAAGTCGTCATCGAACTCGGCCACGGCGGCCACAAACTCCGCCTCTTTCGCCTTGGCCTTGCCGATTCGAACCAGCTTGGTGACACTGCCCGTGCGGCTGTCGTCAATGCTGGCGCGCAGGTGTGTGGCGCCCAATTCGATCAGTTCGCTCAGCAGCGTCTGGCTGTCCAGGCCCAGCTCCATGAATCGCAATTCCAGGCGTCGGCCAAAACGTTCCACGCGCTCGACGCGAATCCGTTCATCTGCATTCGCCTGAACGCAGCGCAAACCCAACGCCCCGAGGGCCTGGCTGGCCATATCCCACGCATCACCGGAAGCAGGCTTGAAAGCTTCCAGCCAGCGCTGACTGATGGCGTTGTCTTCAAAACAGAGGGTGGCAATCGTTCTTACTTCGGACATGGGGTCCTATTTACGTTCATCTTGCTGTGATACAGGGCATTTGGAGTTTCCTGCGTTTTATGGAAGCTGGTGGGGTTGGGAACTGCGAGCTGGGCCTGGGGCAGTTGATCAGGTCCATCAAAGTCGCGCAGTGCTCCTCTACTTGATGCACGCCGTGAAGTGGTTGTTGCTGTTGGACATGCATTGGTAGAAGGCGCGGTCCCTGCCCATGGCGGACTGGCAACTGGTCAGATTGGTCTCTGCCTTGGCGCGACGAAACCTGGCGGCGTTGTTGTCGTAGTTGGCCTGGGTGATGTAGCCGGTTTTCAGGTTCTTGGCGCTCACCTCCAGCGCCGTATCCGCCTGGTCCTGCGCATTCCTGACCGCGCTGGCGCAGTCCAGCGGCACCTCCCTGGGGTCTGCTTTCTGCAGGGCTTTCTCCATCCCTTTTGCCAGGTCCTGTACGTTCTTGGGGATCTTCTTGGTGCCATCGGCGTTGTATTCTGTGGCGCGCACCTTGCCGTTGTTGTCGCCGCCAAAGCCGCTGTTGCTGTGCAGCTTCAGTGGCTCGACGCCCTTTTCGGTGACGGGCGGCTGCGCGCCGTAGTGGGTCCGGCCCTCGGCATCCACCCATTTGTAGACGCCCTGGGCGTGGCCCGGAGAAGTGACGATCAGCAGAGCCAGGCTCATACCGAGAAATTGAGGGCTGATTTGCAAGCGCATGGTGGGGTTCAAGATAAAAAGCAGAAATTCACCGGGAAAAGTCGTAGCGGAGCGGGGGTGGGGTTGACTGGCGCAACGCCTTGCTAGGTTTCAGCGGGTTCAGCCACCAGGTTTTCGAGTTTCTGCCGCAACCGCTTCATGCCAATTTCCGCCCTTTTGTGCATGACGCTTTTGAATAAATGCAGGAGCGTGGCTTTGAATAGCAAGCTGTCGTTGCGACTGAGCATGCGCCATGTAACGCTGCAGGAATCAGCACCCGTTGCCTGAAATAGCATCTCCATTCTTGGCATCAAAGGCGAGAACTCGCCCTCTGTAATGAATACCTTGTTGGATTGGGCATCTTTGACCCTGATTTTGATTTTTCTTTTGCCCCTGAGAGGGACGGCGACCGTTTCCAGATATTCCTTGCCGCGCTGCGCGTGCTCAAGCGTGTTGGCTGATTCTATGAATAGAACGCCCGGAAACCACTCGGCAAAAAGCTCGAGATTTGTCGCGTACAGGTATGTGGCCTCGACGGATCTGGCGATGGTTGCGGTCTGTTCAGTGAGTAGCTGCAATGCAATTTCCAATTTTCAGAACCAGCGAGGCCAAACTTGGCGCCATGACTGGACGCCTTTGTTCGCCAAGCAAACAAAAGCCTCGGATATTACGGAAATATGGAGGTGCGGTCTTGAATCAAAACGACATGTGCGGCGCATCTTGTGGCACTGGGTGCACAAGAAGTACGGGCGCCTGTACACACCTGTGGGCAGGGCCCCGGGGCTATCAACGCGCCTTCAGCGCCTGCCTCAACCGGTAGGGCCAATAAGACTCCTGGGTTTCAATGGCGCGTTGCAGATCCGTTGGACTCAGACCCGAGTAGCGTTTCACTTCCCGGCACAAGTGCGCCTGGTCGGAGAATCCCATTGCATCGGCGACATCCACCAAAGACGAGCCGCCAAACGCGCTGGCGCCGTGTCCACGCGTCAATGTCGACTCCATGCGTACCAGCCCGCGGATCGAACGCATGGGAAGCCCCAATTGCCCCTTGATGAACCGCTCTCGTTGGCGCGTGCTTTGCCCATGGGTTGACGCGGATGCACGCAGCGCTACCGCATCAACCCAGTCATTGAACAAGGACAGGCCATCCGGCGGTGTTGCCACCGGCCGCGGCGAACGCACGGATATCCAGCGAGGCGTTAAAAAAGCTTCAATGATTTGAATGCGTGCCAGATCGTCGCTGGCCCGCAGGACGGCAATCGCCATCTGCTGCCAGTCTTTGCCCAGTACAGTTTGCAGATTCCTGGCCTGGTCCAGCAAACCGGCCACATTCAGATGTGTCAGTGCATGAAATGCATCCGGAAAAATAGTCAATGAAAACCCAAAGGCGGGGCCGTGGCTTTGCCAGACGCTGGGTTGCGTGCGAGGGCCGCGCAAGACGACCCGCCTTGACGACGGGGGCCATTCATCAACATCGATAGGCATCGATGATCGTCCACCGTGAATCGACCAGACAATACTGACCAGCGGAGACACCGGCAAATGACTGAAGCTTTGTTTGGGGCTCAGCTGGGCGTCCAAGGTGTCGCGCACCACATAAGCACATACGCAATCTGCCAGCAAGGGTGAAGGCTGGAATAGCGATGTGCGTGTGCCGGGGTGTATTGACCCGTCATCCACATCAAGATGGTTTATTGCCATGTTTTGCATTCAACTACGAGGCTAGCCGAAAGTAGGTATTACTTGCGAGGCGGACAGGCTCGTAGTCGTCAATATTTACGGAAATTTGTCGCCTTTCTCGCCTTTCGCTCGATTTTGGCGAATCAATGCTTTGACGCTAGCGTGAAACGATTGGGTAGAAGTCTATTTCTCCATCGCCGTCAGGTCCGATCCGGTAACGAGCCGGCCTGGCTGGGGTGGGATGGATCTCTAGTCGCGCAAGACCGCCGCCGCACACGCCGAAAGGTATGGCGCCAAGAGTCACAGGCTCTGCGGGCAGATGCAGCGTGACTGTTTCGCCAGCCTTCCCGAGTGCCGCCATCTTGTCGTTCACAAACAAGGTGGTTGGGCAATCGGATCCGGCAAACCCGGAGTCCCGCGTTACCGATACCGTGCCTTTGTCGGCCGCCGCCTCCGAGAACAGTAGATGTCGGGTGGAAGGTACTGTGGCGGCCTCGCCGCCCGGCGTTGGAATGCTGACGCAGCCAATCAGTGTGGTGAGCAAAGCAAAAGAGGCGACCAACTTCATGGTGATTCTTTAACGTTGTGCGGGGCCATCTGACCTGGAAAAGCTTGAGTCCAGGAACGCGGCCAGAATCAGCGCGACGGCCGCTTCGCGTTGAAAGCAGGGTTACCCATTCTTGAAACAACCGMAAAAATGGGGCGTAAAAAAACCGACTCTGCCCCATGCGGGAGAGAGTCGGTAGTCTTGGCGGAAACGGAGGGATTCGAACCCTCGATGAGGCTCTACACCCCATACTCCCTTAGCAGGGGAGCACCTTCGGCCACTCGGTCACGTTTCCAATAAATCGATTATCTCACGACTTCCCGGCCATTTTCAGGCGGCGGGCTGGTCCAGGTCAAAAGCCTTGTGCAGGGCGCGCACGGCGAGTTCCATGTACTTTTCGTCGATGACGACGGAAGTCTTGATTTCGCTGGTGGAAATCATCTGGATGTTGATGCCCTCTTCGCTCAGCACGCGGAACATCTTGCTGGCGATGCCCACATGGCTGCGCATGCCGATACCGACGATACTGACTTTGCAGATCTTGGCGTCGCCGGTGACTTCCTGCGCGCCCAGCTTGGGCACCACCTGGGTTTTCAGCAGGTCGATGGCTTTGGAGTAATCGTTGCGGTGAACGGTGAAACTGAAGTCGGTCTTGCCGTCCTTGCTGACGTTCTGGATGATCACGTCGACTTCGATGTTGGCATCGGCCACGGCGCCCAGGATCTGGTACGCGATACCAGGGGTGTCGGGCACGCCGAGCACGGAGATTTTGGCTTCATCGCGGTTGAATGCGATGCCCGATACGATGGCTTGTTCCATGTTTTCGTCTTCCTCAAAGCTGATCAAAGTGCCTGACTTGGCTTCTTCGTTGATGTCGATGTCCCATTCGGTGAAGCTGGACAGCACGCGCAGCGGCACCTTGTATTTGCCGGCAAATTCCACCGAGCGGATCTGCAGCACCTTGGAGCCCATGGAGGCCATCTCCAGCATCTCTTCAAAGCTCACGGTGTGCAGGCGTCGCGCTTCGGGCACCACACGCGGGTCGGTGGTGTAAACGCCGTCGACGTCGGTGTAAATCAGGCATTCGTGGGCCTTGAGCGCGGCTGCAATCGCCACAGCCGATGTGTCGGAGCCGCCACGGCCCAGTGTGGTGACATTGCCGGCCTCGTCCACACCCTGAAAGCCGGTGATGATGACAACTTTTCCGGCATCCAGGTCTGCACGCACACGTTCGTCGTCGATCGACTCAATGCGGGCCTTGGTATAGGCGTTGTTGGTCTTGATGGTGACCTGCCAGCCGGCGTAGCTCACGGCCTGCATGCCTTCGGCCTGCAATGCAATGGCCAGCAGCGCGCTGGAAGCCTGCTCGCCGGTGGCGGCCAGCGCATCAAGCTCGCGGCCATAAGCATCGCTTGTCCTGGCGGGCGCCAGTTCTTTGGCCAGGCCAAGCAGGCGGTTGGTTTCGCCGCTCATGGCGCTGGGAACGACCACCATCTGGTGGCCGGCCCGCGCCCATTTGGCCACGCGTTTGGCGACATTGCGGATGCGCTCTGTGGAGCCCATCGACGTGCCGCCGTATTTATGAACGATCAATGCCATTTTCAGGGTCAATCCGAGGTGTTTGGTTTCAGGCCCGGGCGTTTATAAATCCATTTTTCGGGCGAATTGCGTCGTTGCGCGGTGCTCGCAATCCTCATGTACCGAAGTACATTCCGGTTGCTGCGCTCCGGGCGCCTCGCACTTCATCCCGAAAAGCTGGATTTCTAGAACGCCCTACGCACATCAAAAAGGCTCGAAAAGGTGCGCTCCGCCAGCAAAGCCTTCAATTATACCTAGGGACTACTACCTGGTTAGCTCGCCTTATCCCCTGCAGCCGCATAGTTCAGCACCGCACCAGTGCGCGTGACATGCCCGGTTGCCACCTTGAGGTGGATCTGGTGCCCGCGCGTGGTGCAGGCGGCGATTTGCAGGAGCAGTTGATCGAGTTGCGCTGCGCTGGGTGTGGCCTGTTGCAGCGTCAGCCAATGGCGCAGCACATTGGCCTGCCGCGGCTGTGACAGGGATTGCAGGGATTTGATAACCGGAGGGGTGCCCACGGCAGCCAGGTCTTGCTGTGCCACCTCGACCAGCAACCCGTGCGCCTGGGCCGCGTGGCGCGCGCTGCGTGCAAAGGTTTCACGAAACTGCGGAAAGGTTTGCGCCAACGCGGGCAGCAGCCGGGCCCGGATGCGGTTGCGCGTGAACTGCTCGTCGGTGTTGGTCGGGTCTTCTACCCAGGTGATGCCGCGCGTCACCAGCCAATCGCGCAGCAATGCCCCTGGCACCGTCAACAGCGGACGGTAATAGGTCATGCCGTCACGTTCCCATCGCGCCGGCATGGCGGCCAGCCCGGGCAGCCCCGCGCCGCGCGACAGCGCCAACAGCATGGTTTCCATCTGGTCATCGGCATGCTGGGCAATTGCTATGTTTTTTATAGCTGCTTGCGCAGATCCCTCCTGGGCTGCAGCCTTAAACGCTGCATAACGCGCCTTGCGCGCCGCATCTTCCGGGCTCTCGCCGGAGGCGTGGCGGGCGTCCACACGCCGGACAATGAGCGGGACTTTGAACTGTGCACACAAGGCAACGCAGTGCTGCTCAAACTCATCAGCCGCCGCCTGCAGGCCGTGATGGATATGAATGGCGTGCACCTGCCCCGGCCATTTCTCTGCGCAGGCTACCAGCAACGCGACAGAATCGGCGCCGCCGCTGAGCGCAACGGCCAGCGGCAAAGCAGGTTGAAATTGGGAAATTGCCGTGGCGACAGCGATCGCGGCGCTGTCGCTCTCGGCCTCAGCACCATGGGGTTGCGCATGGTGGCGGACCATCGTCTTTGTCGCTCCAGCGTGTGCCGGGCGCTCTACTTGCCGGCGTCGGCCTTGGTGTCTGTGAAGCGGCCGTAGCTTTGCAGGCGCTCGTAGCGGCGGTCCAGCAGTTCCTTGACCTTCAGGTCGCTGACCTGCCGGAAGGCGTCGTTGAGCGCGCGCTTCAGGAAAGCCGCCATCTGCTTGTGGTCGCGATGGGCGCCGCCCACGGGCTCGTTGACGATCTTGTCGATCACGCCCAGGGCCTTGAGCCGGTGCGCGGTGATGCCCAGGGCCTCGGCAGCTTCCTGCGCCTTGTCGGAGGTTTTCCACAAGATGGAGGCGCAACCTTCCGGGCTGATGACGGAGTAAATCGAGTACTGCAGCATGACCACCTGGTCAGCCACCGAAATGGCCAGCGCGCCGCCGGAGCCGCCTTCGCCGATGATGGTGGTGATGATGGGCACTTCGAGCTGCGCCATCTCGAAAATATTGCGTCCGATGGCTTCGGACTGGCCGCGCTCTTCGGCATCAATGCCGGGGTAAGCGCCCGGTGTGTCGACAAAGGTGAACACCGGCAGCTTAAACTTCTCGGCGGTTTTCATCAGGCGCAGGGCTTTGCGGTAGCCCTCGGGCTTGCTCATGCCGAAGTTGCGCAAGCCGCGCTCCTTGGTGTCGCGGCCCTTCTGGTGGCCCAGCACCATGCAGGCGGTGCCGTTGAAGCGAGCCAGGCCGCCGACGATGGACAGGTCGTCGGCAAAATGCCGGTCGCCGTGCAACTCAACAAAATCGGTGAAGATTTCGTTGACGTAGTCCAGGGTGTAGGGGCGCTCTGCGTGGCGTGCGATCTTGGTGATCTGCCAGGGCGTCAGGTCGCTGTAGATGTCTTTGGTGAGTTGCTGGCTCTTTTTGGCCAGCTGGTCGATTTCTTCAGAGATATCGACAGCCGACTCGGTCTGTACGTAGCGCAGTTCTTCAATTTTTCCTTCAAGCTCCGCAATCGGTTGCTCGAAATCGAGGAAGGTCTTCTTCGCCATGTGCTGCTCCTCAGGGCTTCATGAAACTTAAATTTGCTCGGTACCCGTGGGGGTACCCAGAACCGGTAATGGGTCCAGAGAGCGCCAAATATACCAAGTTGCCACGCTGCAGTAAGGCGACCAGGCGGCGGCCACCTCTCGCGCGTCGCTGCGGCTGACGGATTCACCCGAAAAGTAATTCTGGCTGATGCCGGTGATCAGCCCCACGTCGTCCAGCGGCAGGACATTGGGGCGCATCAGGTAAAAAATCAAAAACATCTCGGCCGTCCAGCGGCCGATGCCGCGGATGGCCACCAATTCTTCAATGATGGCTTCATCGTCCATCGCCGCCCAGTCTTTGACGTGAACGGTGCCGGCATCAAAGTGGATCGCCAGGTCCACCAGGTATTCGACCTTGCGGGCGCTCAGCCCTGCTGCGCGCATGTCGTCAACTTTGAGGCGCAGCACGTTGGCAGGCGTCACTTTTTTGGGTAGCGCCGAAAATTTGGCCCAGACACTTTGCGCCGCCTTGACCGAAATTTGCTGGCCCACGATGCTGCGCGCCAGAGTACCAAAGGCATCGCCGCGCGTTTGCAGGCAGGCGTCGCCGAACAGGGGAATCAGCCGCTTCATCACGCGGTCTTTTTTGACCAGGTGTTTGCAGGCATCGGCCCAATACTCGGGCACCGTGGTGGCCGGCTCGGGAACGTCGGCCAGCTCAGCGCTGGCCGGGCCGCTTTTCACTATCTTTTTCATAGCTGCTTGCGCACGTCCATATTGGGCTGCGGGCCTGAATGGCTTGAAAAACAGGGTGAAAGAGCCGTCCAGAACCTCACGATTGCACCTCCCAGGTGGTGCCGCTGGGCGAATCCTTCAAAACAATGCCTTTGGCCAGCAGGTCCTTGCGGATACGGTCGGCTTCGGCGAAGTCTTTTGCCAGCTTGGCGGCTGCGCGCTGCGCGATCAGCAGCTGGATGCTGGCGTCGTCCAGGCCGGCGCCGGCCTGGAGGTAGGCGCCGGGCGCGCCCTGCAGCAGGCCCAGGCAGCCGCCCAGGTTTTTCAGCAGCCCTGCGAGTTCGGCAGAGCCTGTCCGGTTGACTTCACCGGCCAGCTCGAACAGCACAGCCACGGCCTCGGGCGTTCCGAAGTCTTCGTCCATGGCTGCCTTGAAGCGCTGCGCAAACGGATGCGCCCAGTCGGTCGGCAGCTCTGCCGGTTTGACGAGGTCAAGCGATGTGTAAAGCCGCTTGAGCGAGTTGCGCGCATCGTCCAGGTGGGCGTCGCTGTAATTCAGGGCGCTGCGGTAGTGGGCGCGAACGATGAAGAACCGCACGGTTTCGGCATCGTATTTGGCCAGCACTTCGCGGATGGTGAAGAAGTTGCCCAGCGACTTGGACATCTTCTCGTTGTCGACGCGCACAAAACCGTTGTGCACCCAGAAGCGGGCCAGCGGCTTGCCGTTGGCGCCTTCGCTCTGGGCGATCTCGTTTTCGTGGTGCGGGAACTGCAGGTCCGCGCCACCGCCGTGAATGTCGAAGGTCTCGCCCAGCGTGCCGCGGCACATGGCCGAGCACTCGATATGCCAGCCGGGACGGCCGGGGCCATAGGCGCTGTCCCACCTGGCGTCGTCGGGTTCGGTGGGTTTGGCGCTTTTCCACAGCACAAAGTCCAGCGGGTCTTCCTTGCCGTCCAGCACAGCCACGCGCTCGCCCGCGCGCAGCTCGTCGAGCGACTTGCCTGAGAGCTTGCCGTAGCCGGGAAACTTGCGCACTGCGTAATTCATGTCACCGGTGGAGCCCTTGTAGGCCAGGCCTTTTTCCTCCAGCGTGGCGATCATGCTCAGCATCTGCGGCACGTACTCAGTCGCACGAGGCTCCAGCGATGGAGGCTCTATGCCCAGCGCGCCGATATCCTGGTGCATGGCCGCGATCATCTCGTCGGTCAGCTGGCGGATGGTGATGCCGCGCTCGACCGCCCGCTTGATGATCTTGTCGTCGATGTCGGTGATGTTGCGCACATACGTAACCTTCAGGCCGCTTGCCTTGAGCCAGCGTTGCACCACGTCGAACGCCATCATCATGCGCGCATGACCGATGTGGCAGAGGTCGTAAATCGTCATTCCGCACACATACATGCGCACATGGCCGGGATCAAGCGGGGAAAATTCTTCCACGGCACGCGACAGCGTGTTGTAAATGCGAAGGCTCATGAAAATTATGCTGCGGGGGCCTGGCATCGGCCGGAAGCAGCCGGTGGT
Source organism: Polaromonas sp. P1_F1 (assembly GCF_056405795.1). Classification (NCBI taxonomy): domain Bacteria; kingdom Pseudomonadati; phylum Pseudomonadota; class Betaproteobacteria; order Burkholderiales; family Comamonadaceae; genus Polaromonas; species Polaromonas sp. P1_F1. Next base: position 137,456 of record NZ_JBFUBJ010000002.1, on the reverse strand, counting down.
CAGGCAAAGGAAAGAAGCTTTATCTCACGGACGCCGCAGGCGGGCAAGGGCCATTCGGCGTACACGCGAAAACGTGCGATAAAAACGGAAAGTACGGAATTCTGGGGGCCATGAACTATACCCCCCTCAGTTACAATCGCCCAGTATATCCAGCCCGTCCGACAACGTTCAGCGGCTCCCGGGGCGCCCTGAAAAGCCTGGCTGTTTATGTTGACTTTCCGCCCAACGGCTGCCAAAACAGCACCGGGGGCTTTAAAACAAATCGCGAGAGTGCCATGCCCACGCCAAACTTCCTTACACGCAATCCGCTGTCCGCCTCCCTGCGCATGCTGGCCGTGGCGGTCACCCTGTCGGTGTCCGTGGCCCATGCCGACGACTACGCCGACGTCAGCCGCCTGATGCGTGCCGGCCAGTATGCCGAGGCGCAGGCCAAGGTTGACCAGTACCTCGCCGGCAAGCCGCGCGACCCGCAAATGCGTTTCTTCAAGGGCGTGATCCAGACCGAGACCGGCAAGACAAACGAGGCCATCGCAACTTTCACCAAAATCACCGAAGACTACCCCGAGCTGCCTGAGCCCTACAACAACATGGCCGTGCTGTATGCCGGCCAGAGCCAGTTCGACAAGGCCCGGGCGGCGCTTGAAATGGCCATTCGGACCAACCCCAGCTACGCCACCGCACATGAAAACCTGGGCGACGTCTACGCCAGGCTCGCCAGCCAGGCCTATAGCAAGGCCCTGCAACTCGACGGCGGCAACGCTGCCGTTCCGCCCAAGCTGGCATTGATCCGCACCCTGTTCTCCGCCGAATCAAAAAGCCCGACCAAGCCGGCTGCCGGCGCACCGACGTCTGGCCCGGCCACAACGGCCCCCGCGGCTCCCGTAGCGGCTGCCAAGCCAGCGCCGGCAGCCCCGGTGGCCGCAGCGCCTGCTCCTGCCGCGCCGCCGGCAACACCCGTAGCACCGGCTGCCGCCGCAGGCACCGAAAAAGAAGTCGAAGCAGCCGTGCGCAGCTGGGCCCAGGCCTGGTCCGACAAGGACATGAACGGCTACCTCAGCAGCTATGGCCAGAATTTCGCGCCGCCCGGCAAGCAGGCACGCAAGGCCTGGGAAGAAGACCGCCGCGCGCGCATCGTCGGCAAGTCGCGCATCAGCGTCAAGCTCTCCGACCTGGCCATCGCCGTACAGGGCGCCAAGGCCACGGCCAGGTTCAAGCAGGACTACAGCGCCGACTCCATCAATATTTCCAGCCGCAAGACGCTGGAGATGGCCAAGGCCGGTGATCGCTGGGTCATCGTCAAGGAATCCACAGGCGGCTGATCGCTGGCGGCCGGCCTGACCCAAGTGCATTGTTCAGCCTGTTCCTGTCCGTCTGTGTTGGCCGGCAAACTTTCGTGGAAGCCCGCATGAAAAAAGCGGCCGCAACGCTTCTCTTCATCGCACCGTGCCTGGCGCTGGCCTTTTCGCCTGCGCGGGCCGAAACCCGCGCGCACACAACCAAGCGGCCCGCCCCGGCAAAAGCCCCCGCCCCGCATGAGGCGCGCGGCGGCGAAGCGGAAGCCCGGCTGATTGAAATCTACAAACTGATCGGCCAGGCGAATTCGCGCGAAGCCCTGCGCAAGGCCGAAGGCCTCGTGAAGGACCACCCCAACTTCCAGCTGGCCCAACTGGTTTACGGCGACTTGCTGGCCGGCTTTACACGCCCTGTCCGCACGCCCGGCGACGTTCCGGATGCCGCTGCCAAGACTGCTGCAGCCCTGCTGGCCGAGTTGCGGCAGGAGTCGCTGCTGCGCCTGCGCGCGCTGCGCGAGCGGCCCGCCCCAGGCCTGGTACCGTCGCAATTCCTGGTGCTGTCATCGCGTAACAAACACGCCATTGCCGTCGATGCGTCCAGGTCACGCCTTTACCTGTTTGAAAACACCAGCGCGGGCCTCAAACTCGTGGCGGACTATTACATCTCGGTTGGAAAATCCGGCATTGAAAAATCCGTCGAAGGCGACCTGCGCACGCCGGTCGGCGTCTACTACATCACCAGCAACCTGAACCCCAAATCGCTGCGCGACTTTTACGGCTCGGGCGCACTGCCCATCAACTACCCCAACCAGCTCGACGTCAAGCGCGGCAAGACCGGCGGCGGCATCTGGCTGCACGGGACACCACCGGCGCAGTTTTCCCGGGCACCGCTGTCCACCGACGGATGCGTCGTGCTGGCCAACCCCGACCTGGAGCGCATCATCCGCACCGTCGAGGTGCGCAGCACGCCCGTCGTGATTGCCCACAGCCTCAAATGGGTGGCGCCGCAATCCCTGGCGGCCGACACCCGGTCGTTCGAAACCGCGCTGCAAAGCTGGCACCACGCCAAGTCCAGCGGCGACATGGCCAAACTTACAACCTGGTACACACCCGATTTCACAAGTTACGGCAAGACGCTGGCCGAATGGACGCCGCTGCTGCAAAGTGAGCTCAAGCAACTCGGTGGGCGCGACATCCTGCTCAAGGACGTGTCTTACCTGCGCTGGACCGACAGCACCGACACGATGGTGGTAACCTTTGGCGAACTGATCAAGGGCGCCAAAACCGGCCGCACCAAGCGCCAGTACTGGATCCGCCAGGGAACCCAGTGGAAGATATTTTTCGAAGGAACCATTTGATGGCAGTTCACATGACGTTTGCGGCGCTTGCGGCGTTTTCTCCCTTGCGCCGCGCCACACTCGCAGCAGTGGCGGCGGCGGGCGTGGCCCTCCTGGCCGGCCCGGCGCTCGCGCAAAGCGCGCCGAAGGTCAAATTCGTCACCAGTGAAGGCGACTTCGTGGTCGAGGTCTATCCCGACAAGGCGCCCAAGACCGTTGAAAATTTCCTGCAGTACGTCAAGGACAAACACTATGACGGCACGATTTTCCACCGCGTGATCAGCAACTTCATGGTGCAGGGCGGCGGCTACGACGCCACCTACGCCGAGAAGAAAACCCGCCCGCCGGTGCCGCATGAAGGCCGCGAGGCGCTCGCCAAGGGTGGGCCCAAAAACGTGGTCGGCACGCTCGCCATGGCGCGCACCAACGATCCCAATTCCGCGTCGTCGCAGTTCTTCATCAACGTAAAGGACAACGACTTCCTGAACCCCACGGTGATTCCCCCCGGAGACCCGGTTCCGAAGTTTGAATACCAGGGCCGCGTCTATGAAAACACCCCGCGCGCCCAGCTCGTCAACGCACCCCAGCTCTTTGGCTACACCGTATTCGGCAAGGTCGTCAGCGGCATGGACGTCGTGAACAAGATCAAGGCCGTGCCCACCGGCGCCGGCGGCCCCTTCCCGACGGATGTTCCCAAGACGCCCGTCCTCATCAAATCAGCAACCCTCGTCAATTAATTGACACAGCCCTACAGGACACCATCATGAGCAATCCCAAAGTAGACCTCCACATCGCCGAATACGGCGTCATCACGCTGGAGCTCGACGCCGCCAAGGCACCCAAGACCGTTGCCAACTTCCTGAACTACGTCAACAAGGGCCATTACGCCAACACAGTGTTTCACCGCGTGATCCCGGGCTTCATGGTGCAGGGCGGTGGCTTTGAACCGGGCATGAAACAAAAGCCTACCGACGGCGAAATCGAGAACGAAGCCAACAACGGCCTGAAGAACGACAACTACACCGTGGCCATGGCGCGTACCAATGCACCGCACTCGGCCAGCTCGCAATTCTTCATCAACGTGGCCGACAACGGCTTCCTGAACCACACCGCACCGAACGCATCGGGCTGGGGTTATGCCGTGTTCGGCAAGGTAGTGGCCGGCGCCGATGTCGTCGACAAGATCAAGGCCGTCAAGACCGGCCGCAAGGGCTTCCATGACGACGTTCCGATGGAAGACGTGATCATCCAAAAAGCCGTTGCAGTGGCCTGAGTGCCCTTTCGGGCCGCGCTTGCCGAAATCCAGCCGGTGAACACCCCCCAGGCCGTGCCCCCCATGGCGGAGCTGCCGGCCCCGCCCGTGTGGCGCACGGTCGACTTCATTTCCGACCTGCATTTGCAGGCCTCGGAGCCGGCTACTTTTGCGGCCTGGCAGCACTACCTTGAAACCACGCCGGCCGACGCGGTCTTCATCCTGGGTGACCTGTTTGAAGTCTGGGTCGGTGACGACGCTGTGGACGACGACCTGCTCGATCCTGCCGCCGGCTTTGACGCGCGCTGCGTGCAGGCCATGGGCAATGCTGCAGGCCGGCTGGCCCTGTTTTTCATGCACGGCAACCGTGACTTCCTGGTGGGCCAGGCCCTGATGGACCTGTGCAACGCTACCTTGCTGGCAGACCCGACCGTGCTGGTTTTTCCCGCCGGCACCGGGCGGCGCTGGCTGCTGTCGCATGGTGACGCCTTGTGCCTGGACGATGTCGACTACATGAACTTTCGCAGCCAGGTCCGCAGCCCCGAATGGCAGCGCGCCTTCCTGGCCAGGCCGCTGGCCGAACGCCAGGCGATTGCGCGCGGGCTGCGCGAGCAAAGCGAAGCACGCAAGAAGTCCGGCGCACAATATGCCGACGTCGACACCCAGGCCGCGCGCCAGTGGCTGCAGGCGGCCAATTCCCGCACGCTGATTCATGGCCACACGCACAAGCCTGCCGTGCATGACCTGGGCGGCGGCCTGTCGCGCGTGGTGCTCAGCGACTGGGACCTGGGCGCCCCGGCGCCGCGCGCGGAAGTGCTGCGCCTGACCGCAGACGGGCTGCAAAGGATTGCGCTGTGCTGACCCTTGTTTCATTTCGCTTAACCACAACCTTCATCCCATGCTGAACTGGTTACGAACACTTGGCGGCTCCAAAGCCCCTGCCAAAACCATCCCGGAAACCCTGTGGATGGACACCCTGCTGCAGTTCCCTTTTCTGGCCCGGCGGCCGGTCACCGAGCTGCAGGAGCTGAACGCACTGACCGACAAATTCCTGAAGCAAAAGGAATTCACCGGCGCACACGGCCTGAAAGTCACCGATGAAATGGCGGTCGCGATTGCCGCACAGGCCTGCCTGCCGGTGTTGCACCTGGGCCTGCGCTGGTATGACGATTTCAAGGGCATCGTGGTTCACCCCGGCGCCATGCTGGCGCGCCGCCAGGTCACCGACCAGGCCGGCGTGGTGCACCACTACAGCGAAGAACTGCTGGGCGAAGCCATGCAGGGCGGCCCCGTCACCCTGAGCTGGCAGGACGTGGCCGGCGCGGGCGAGTCGGCCGAGCACGGCCACAACGTGGTAATCCACGAATTCATCCACAAGATCGACATGCGCGACGGCGCCGCCGACGGCTGCCCACCCTTACCCACGCGCAGTGCCCTCACCTCGTGGCATGCGGTCATGCAGCCGGCTTACGACGGGTTCTGCGAAAAAGTCGCCATGGCCACACGCTTCGGCGCCGAGCCGCCATGGCTGGACAGTTATGGCGCCAGGTCACCGGCCGAATTTTTTGCCGTGGCGTGCGAAGCCTATTTTGTGAACCGCACACGCTTCACGCAGGACTTCGCGCCCCTGACCGTGCTGTTCGACAAGTTTTTCATGCCGAAGTAAGCCGCGGCCGGCTTTCCGGCCGCCTGGCGCGCCGGGTTGACAATTTCCACAAGGGAAATCACCCCTCAGCCCAATCTGGTCAAGCGCAAGCAGCTATCAAATACATAGCAACCGGCCGGCCCGATTTGGTTCTTTTCAGGCCGGCTTAACCCCGTTTCCCTCGCCCCTTCGTTTCAATGGGCTCCACCACTTTCTGGAGCTCACGTGAAAACCCCTCTTCTTGCCTCTTCGATCCTGCTGGCCATCCTCACCATGACCGCCCTTCCCGCGCAGGCCGTCGGCCGGCTGGCCGATGTGACCGTGATTGACCGCAACACCGGCGCCACGCTGCCGCTGTACCACCACCGCGGCGAATACTGGGTGGCCGGCCAGTACGGCGCCAAATACGCCATCGCCGTGCGCAACAAGCTCGGTGAACGGGTGCTGGCCGTAACCGCCGTCGACGGCGTGAATGTGCTGAGCGGCGAAACCGCCGCCTGGGACCAGACCGGCTATGTGTTTTCGCCCTGGCAGCAGTACCAGGTCACCGGCTGGCGCAAAAGCAGCAGTGAGATCGCAGCATTTGAATTTTCCGCACTCGGGGATTCGTACGCCGGCCGCACCGGCAGGCCAGGCAACGTCGGCGTGATCGGTGTGGCGCTCTTCAGGGAGCAGGCTCCCGAGCCGGTCGCCCAGACGCCCGCCTATTCCAGCCGTAAGGAACGCGAAGCCGATGCATCGCTGGGATTTCGAAACGCCCCTTCGCCTTCATCAGCCTCACCGGCACCTTTGGCGGAATCATCCACCGCCGGAAAATCCGCGCTGGCCGACCGCGCCAGCGCCAGCGCCAGCGCCAGCGCCAGCGGCAGCGGCAGCGGCAGCGCGGAAGCTTCTGCCTTGTCCGAAGACCGGGTTAGAAGGCTGCCGTCTACACCCCTGCCTGCCGCCAGGCTCGGCACAGGCCACGGCGCACGGGAAAACTCACTGGTGTCACAGACCACCTTCGCGCGCCTGCAAACACAGCCCAACGAGGTCATCCGCATCCGCTACGACAGCCGCGAGAACCTGATCGCCAGCGGCGTGATCCGCGAACCCGTGGCGCGCAACCCCATCCCTGATCCGTTCCCGCAGTCAGGAAACCCGTCTTATGTACCTGACCCTCCAAGGTATTGAGCCCCCACGGTCGCTCACTTCGTGTAGCTTCCTGCCCCCCGAGGGGGCCGCCCGCCTGCAGTCCGGCAAAGCCGGCCCTGCGGCTCAGGCTTGCATGAAGAACCCCCACGCGGCGGTCTGTTGCCTTGGGGAAGATCGCTCGCCGCGCAGTGATAATCTGGCGCATGCCCAGCGCCACGACGACAGCCGACGACGAAGACAGCGACGAATCGCTGATGCTGCGTTATGCGGCCGGCGACATGGCGGCTTTTGATGCGCTGTATGCGCGGCATGAACTGGGCGTGTGGCGCTATGTGTTTCGCAGTGTGCGGGTACAGGCGGTGGCCGACGACCTCCTGCAGGATGTCTGGTTCGCCGTGGCACGCAGCGCCGCCACCTATACGGTGACAGCGAAGTTCAAAACGTGGCTGTTCACCATGGCGCACAACCGGATGGTCGATTACTTCCGCACGGTAAAGCAGCATGTCAGCATCGATGGACGCGGCGACGATGAAGAAGGCCTGGGCCTTGGCGATACGCTGGCGGCCGACTCGGGCTTCGGCCCGGTGCGCCGATTGGAGTCCAGCGAGCAGGCCGAGGCGCTGATCGCCGCGGTGGAACGGCTACCGCTGGAACAGCGCGAAGCCTTCCTGCTGCAAGCCGAAGCCGGCATGAGCGTGGAAGACATCGCCACCGCAACCGGCGTCAGCTTTGAAACCGCCAAGAGCCGCCTGCGCTATGCCCGGAACAGCCTGCGCCAGCAGCTACAGGAGTTTGCATGACAGAGCCTGAACACAGCCCGCACAGCGACGAGCTGCTGCAGCGCTACCGGGAGGCCAGCGCAGACGACACACGCCGCCCCGGCGCGCATGTGCGTGACGCCGTGCGCGCCCACGCGCAGATGGTGATCGAAGCCGGCAAGCAGGCCGGTGCGCCGCAAGCTGTCGCCAACACCGATGCAGCGCAGCGCCCGGCAGCCAACCAGTCGCGCTGGAAAATCTCCGCGCTGGCAGGCCTTGCGCTCGCCGGCTTGACGGGGCTGCTGGTGCTGCAATTTGACCGGGGCACCGACGAGGAAAAAGAACTGGCGTTTGGCCAGCCCAGCGCCACGGCGCCTTCATCGCCATCGTCACCAGCTTCACCGCCGGCACCAGCGCCTTCGCCATCGATGGTTCCAGCTCCCGCTCCAGTGGCACCGCAAACACCCGTCACCGAGGCCGACGCCAAGAAGCGATCTGCCGACATTGCGAAGCCGGCTTCGAAATCACCGGCTCCTGCGGCGCAGGACAAAGCAGCGGCCTCGCCCCCGGTGACTGAACCTGTTGTCCGGCAAAGAGAAGCTGAAGCCGCGCCAGCACTGGCTGCTGCAGCCCCTCCAGCCGCGCCGCCTCCCGCACCAGCGCCCGTTGCCGCGCCCGCGCCTGCCGCCGCCGTCCAGGAAAACACGCAGCCCTCGATCGTGCCACGCATGGCCGGTGCCGCGGCCGGATCGCTGGCGGCGCCACCAGCGCAGGCTGATATGGCCGCAGCCGCGCCGGCTGCACGCCCCACACCTGCGGCGCCTGCCGCAGCAGCGCCCGCCGCGCCAGCTGCACGCGCCGTAGCGCCTCAACAAAAGCAGGAAAGCGCCCTGCAATATCGCGCACCGCGTGCAGAAGCAGGTGCCGGGCCCAACCGCCTGGCAGGTGCCTTGCAGGAGGCCGCACGCGCAGGACGCCTGGAGCTACTGGAGCGCCTGCTCCAGCAAGGCGCACCCGTCAACGCAGCCGATACGGCAGGCCGCACGCCGCTCATCCTGGCCGTCATGCAAGGCCACACCGCCGTAGTTCAGCGCCTGCTGGCAGCCGGGGCCAACCCGGCGCTGGTGGATCAGGAAGGACTCAACGCCCTGCAGCATGCGCGGCGGCTGGGCTTTGACGGGATCGCCCACCTGATTGAAGCAGCCTCCTGAGCGCCGGAACGGCATTGCGCCGCGGACTTACAAAGACAATTGGCTTGCAGCCCAATACTGGCGGGCGCAAGCAGCTATGTATTCAATAGCAGTTGCAGACCGGAAGTTTCAGCCGGCGTAATACAGCACCGCAACAACATGGCAGGCGGTACCGGCCGCGACAAACAGGTGCCACACGAAGTGGCCGTAGCGCAGCCGTGAATCGGTGGCGAAGAAGCCGACGCCGAGCGTGTAAAAAAGCCCGCCGGCCACCAGCCAGAAAAGCCCCCAGCCTGGAATCAGCTCCAGCATCGGCTTGATGGCGATCACGGCGATCCATCCCATGGCGAGGTAGAGGATGGTGGACAGCCGTGGCCAGCGCACGCCCGCGAAGGCTTTGACGGCCACACCGGCCAGCGCCATGGCCCAGACCAGGCCGAACAGCGTCCAGCCCCAGGGCCCGCGCAACACGCCCAGCGTGAAGGGCGTGTAGGTGCCGGCAATCAGCAGGTAGATGGCGCCATGGTCCAGGACCTGGAACACCCGCTTGGCGCGCATCGCCCGGATGGCGGGCAAGGCGTGATACAGCATCGAGGTGAAATACAGCACCACCATGGTGGCGGCAAAAACACAGACCGCCGCCACATCGAGCACATCACCGTCGCGCGCACTGGCGATGACCAGGAAAGGCGCCGACACCAGCGCAGCCAGCAGCGCGACACCGTGGCTCACGCTGTTGGCGATCTCCTCGCCCAGCGTCTGTTGCCGGTCTTCCTGGCCCCCACGCTTTTCACTTCGTGTAATGCGCTGCCCCCCGAGGGGGCTGGACTTGCTTGGGGCGGCCCTGCGCTGCGTCCGCAATACTGCGTCAGCTACGTCAGGGCCTGCCGAATCGGTCATCGCTTGAGCAATGCCTTCAGCACGTTCTGCACACGCCTGGCGTTGCCGGCGTCAAAGTTGGCGGCCAGCACCTGGGCGGTGTCTTCACCCCAGGTCTCGGCCGGTGCGGGCGCATTGCGTTTGGTCAGCAGTTGCAACTGCAGCATGCGGCGCGCACTGATGTGCTCGGCAGGTGTCGGCAGTTCCGCGGCAATCTCCAGGCGCAGCAGTGCTTCCGAGGCGTCCTTGCCCGAGGGCGTGCTGACGGCCTGCACCCAGCGGTTGCGCACGGCCGGTGCCACGGCTTTACCGAGGTCCTGCGCGCTCGGCAGTTGCGTGGGGTCGCGCTTTTCCCAGGCGGTGAGCAAGTGCGTCAGCACTTCGCCATGCGCCTGCATCGCGAGCTTTTTGAGCGCCTGGTTGGCGGCCTCAAAGGCTTCGCGCTGGGCACGGAAGGCCGCATCGCCCAGGCGTGGGCCGCGCTCTTCAAAGGCCGGGCGCGCGTTGCGGTCTCCCCGATCATTACCGCGCGGGCCGCGGTCATCGCGACCTTCACGATAAGGCTCAAACTTGTTGTCGGTGCTCTGGCGCGGGCCGCCGGGCTTGCTGCCTGGGCGCGAATCCTTGCGGTCGCCGAACTTGCCGCCGCGTCCTGCCGCTGCGGGCTCGGGCTTCTTCATGCCGGGGCGGTCGTCGCCGCGCCGTGCCACCACGGGTTTGGGCGCAGGCTTGGGTGCAGGTGGCGGCTCGGCGGGCGGGCTGGCCGGCTCGCTGGCTTCGGCAAATTCGGTGGCCGCTGCCTCGGTGGCAGCTTCCGTGGCAGCGGGTGCATCTGCTACGTTTTCTGTAGCTGCTTGCGCTGGCTTCGCGGGCGCTACAGCCTCATTTTCCTTTGCAACGGGGGCGGCATTGATGTCGGCCAGTGCAGCCTCAACCGATGGCGCTGCCGGGGCGGCAACAGGTGCTGACGCCGGTGCGGGCACAGGCACCTGTCCGCGCACGATGGCTTCCAGCGCCTTGGCGGCCGCGTGGATTTTCTGCACGTCACCACTGGCGGTGGCGGCTTCCACAGCCTTGGAGGCGTCCAGCACCATGCGGTCGTATTCGCCCAGCGCCGCGGCGGCTTTTTCGCGTTCGGCGGTCTTGCGCTGGAAGGCGTCGTCGATGGGTTTGCGGAAGGCGTCCCACATCTTCTGCTCTTGCTTGCGCTCGATCGGCACGCCTTGCGCTTCATGCTGCCAGCGCTGTTGCAGCGACTTGACGGCGTCGATGCGCAACATCGGCTCGGCGCCCAGCACATTGGCTTCTTCAATCATGGCCTTGCGGCGTGCAATGCTGTCGTGGCGCGCAGCGGTCAGCGGAGCGTCTGCGGCATCCATCGCGGCTTTCCACTGCGGCTGGATTTCGGCAAAAGCCTTTTCACCCAGATGACCTGCTTCGCGCCATTTTTCGACAAAGCCATTGAGGCTGCGGATGTGGTGCTTCCAGTCGGTGTTGCCCTTGTTGGCTTCGGCCCACGCCAGCACTTCATCAATCAGCAGCTTGCGCTCGGCCTTGACGGTTTCGCTTTGTTCCTTGACCTTCTCCAGCCAAGCCTCAACAACCTTATGCGCTTCGTTGCAGGCATCGTCAAAACGCTTCCACAGCGCATGGTTGGGCGTGCCGCCCTGGTCGCTGGTCTTCCACTGCTCGCGCATGGCGCGCAGGGCTTCCTGTTGCTTGCGTCCGCCCAGCGGCTTGGCCACCAGGGCCTCGGCTTTCACGACGAGTTCTTCGCGGATCTGGTCGGCGCGCCAGCGCTGCCAGCCTTCGAGTTCACCTGCCGCAGTGAGTGCGGCGTGCGCAGCGGCTTCGAGCTTGCTGTCGATGTTGCGAATATGTTCCTTGAGCGCATGACGCAGGTCGGCCGCCACCTTGGGGGTGGACTTGCCATGGCCTTCGGTGACTTCGTGCTCAAGCCGTGCCAGCGCTTCCTGGACGATGGCAGAAGATTTTTCGCGCATGTCTTTCAGCACGGCCGGGTCGATCTTGGCCTTGGGCGCGCGTGCGGGCTGCTCACCCGCTGCAGGCGGCAGGCCGCGTGCGGCGCGCAGTTCGTCGGCCCACACCGGCACAGCCGGCAGCGGTGCGGCAGTGTCTTCAGCAGCCTTCTGGGCCTGCGCAAGGGCGCCCTGGAAGGCTTCCCACACGGCCAGCAACTGCGCGCGCGATGCGTCGAGCAGCGGAGGGAATTTGGTGTCCACACTGGCCCAGTTGGCGTCGTGTGTGATGTCATCGGCTTGCGACTGCCAATGCGTGACGTCGCCGCGCAAGGACTCCAGCGCCGCTTCAGCGTCGCGCCAGGGCTTGAGCGACAGCACTTCGGTACGCTGGGCCAGCAGCACGGCGGCTTCGCGCTGCACCTGGGTGCGGTGCTGCAGGTCTTCAATCGTCTTGACGCGGTCGGCCAGCTGGACCTTCAGGCCGGCCAGCGGCTCTTTGGACAGCGGCGCGCCGGCCTTGGCAGCATCACGCTGCCAGGCCAGGGCGTCGGCCAGGTTGAGCTTGGGCACAGCCAGCAGCGCCTGGGCTTTTTCGGCCCACTCGGCGGCCACGGCTTCCTGGCCTTTGCTGCGCTTGAGTTCGTCGAGCTTTTCTTTCAGCGGCTTGGCGGCGCCCTTGTCGCGGTTGGCCAGGTCTTTGTAGACCTCGGCCATCTGCTCGGCGGTGGGCTCGGTGGCCAGCCAGGTGCGGATGCGCGCCGTGCGTTCACCGGATGTGGGCGCAGAGAAAGCGCCGCCGGTCAGGCCGTCCAGCGGATGGGCTTCAGCCTGCTTGGTGGTAGGCGTTTTCACGGCGGGGGTTTCAGGTTTGGAAGATTTAAACATGGGAGCGCAAGGTCAAAAAATAAGTGCCACCAGCCGCAAGGCTCCCCGGGGAATGGAGGACTTTGCGGGCGGCAGCGGGTGTTGGATTGGATGGGGGGCCGGCGCCGCAACCCGTGTTGCGCGCCCAGGCCCAAAGGCCCCATAAAAGCTTTATCAATAAAGCACTGACGCTATTTTCGCTGTTTTTACGGCATCGCCAAATTCAGCTCCGCGCGGGGTGTCCATTTGGCCTCCGGCGGCACGGATTTGGCGGCCCCCAGAAAGAGCCTTTCAGGCGGTAAATCGCGCGAAGCCAGGTAGTCTTTCACCGCCACGCCGCGCTGCACGGCGAGCTCGCGCATGGCGTCGTCATTCACCTTGATGTCGGCCAGCAGCAGCTTTTCCATCTCGGGCACGGGCAGGTCTTTGGCCAGGCCGACCAGGTTGCGCGGCTTGGGCATGTCGGCGCGTTTATAGACTTCCTTGAGCAAGGCCGGATATTCGGCCGGGCTGATGCTGACTGCCGCCGTCGCGGTGCCGCCCTCTTTGGCCGTGGCGCGGCGCTTTTCAGCGCGCACCAGGGCGTCGAGCCGCTCGCGTTTGAAACCGTCGCGCTCGGCGTCGACACTGCTGGTGCCCACCACGGTGAGCCGCAGCGATGGCCGGTCGGCCAGTGCCTTGGCCACTTTGTCGAGGCCGGCTTTGGCCTCCGGGCCCAGCTCGGCGCTGCCGGCGGCAAACCCCACGGTGCTGAGCTCTTCCCCGCCGCCGCCCAGCGCATTGGCCAGCAAGCTGAAGGGTGCGGTGATGGCTTTCACAATCACGTTGAGGATGACCTTGACGATGATGGGCCCGAGGCTGAACTGCGGGTCATTGAGCGAACCACTGATGGGCAGGTCGATGTCGATCACGCCGTTGCGGTCGGCCAGCAGCGCCACCGCCAGCTTGACCGGCAGGCTGGCGGTGGAACCTTCCACCTTGTCGCCAAAACTGAGCTGGTTCAGGATGACCTTGTTGGTGGCGGTGAGCCGCCCGTCGGGTTGCACCACATAACCCACGTCCACACTGAGCTTGCCGCGGTTGATGCCATAGCCCGAGTACTTGACCGAATACGGCGACAGCGGCGGCAGCTCAAGGTCGCGCACCTTGCCCTTGATGTCGAGCGCCAGCGGCTTGGCCAGCGGGTTGAGCTTGCCCAGGATTTCCAGCGAAGCCGTGCTTTCGGCGCGCCCGCGCAGCTCGAGGTCGGCCATGTTGGGCACGGTGGCCGTGGTACCCGGCACGGTGGGCGCCACCGATGAAAAAGCACTGAGCTTGCCGGTCAGGTCGCTGAGGTCGGCCGAATAATTGGGCTTGACGAAGCGGTCTGAGAACAGCACCTTGCCGTTGATCAGGCTGATCGGGCCGAAGTTGACGATGGGCGGCGGGGAGCCGCCAGCCGCCGCGGCGGGGGCCGTTGGGCTGACCGGTGCTGCGGACACGAATTTTGAGCCTTTAGGGCCACTGGACCGCAATGGTTGTGCGCCGGAAGCTATCGTTTCAGTAGCAGATGAAGCTTGCGGTGAAGATGGCGCCGATGATGGCGAAAGGGCCAGGGTCGCCGTTCCGCCTGCCGCACTTGCGCTGGCGGCCACGGCGTCCTTGCCGGGCTTCACCAGGTTCTGCAAATTGATGCGGCCATCGGGCAGGATGATCACGCGCGCAAAGAAGTCGGTGAGCACGGTTTCCCGCACATCCACCCGGGTCGCCTTGGCTGGGTCCAGCGCCACATTCAGGCCGCGCAGGTTCAGGGCCTTCCAGGCCAGCAGGTCTTCGCTGGGCGCCAGCGTGTTGGCCCGGAACTCTTCCAGCGACACATCACCGGCCACCTGCGCCTGCGGGCCGGCCGGTGTCTGCCGGTAAGACACGCGCCCCTTGAAGCTGGCATCTGCGCGCAGCAGTTCGATGTTGAGCATATCGGCAAGGTAGGGCTCAAATGCCTGCACCGGCAGCCTGTCGACCACCAGCCGGCCCTGCGCCTGAACCGGACTCAAGCCGAGATTGCCGTTGAAATCGACCTTGCCGGGTTCAAACCGGCCGGTGGCCAGGCGCAGCGAGGCGGTCAGCGGCATGGGTTTGGCGGCTTGCGCCTTGGCGTCCGGCCTGTCGTCCAGCACCAGTCCGCCCAGCTGGGCTTTGGCCGCGCTCACCTCAAATACCACCGGCTTGCTGCCCGACTGGTCGGAAAACGACATGGCGCCGCCGTCCAGCTGCACATCGGCAATGGCGACGGCCCATGAAGGCGCCGCCGCGCGTGTTGCCGCGTCGGTAGGGGGCGGCGCCGGCGTTGCGGTGCCCGGACTCGCCATCCAGCGCTGGTACATCCAGCGTTTGTCGGTGTCGCGGTCGACTTTGGCCCTGGGCTGGTCCAGCTGCATTTTGGCGGCCTTGAAGGACTGGCCTGTCACGTCGATGTCAACCTTCCCGAGTTCGACACGCTTGACGGACACCAGCGACACCTTGCCCTGCGCCAGCAGGATGTCACTGACAGTCAGTTGCGGGGCGGTGACCTGCAACTGCTGCGGCTTGTCACCGCTGGGCGCCTGCCAGTTCACGCCGAGCTGAGCGTCGAGCTGCCCGTTCAATGCCGGCAGCAGGAATTGGCCGACGTATTTGGCGGCCATGCCCAAGGGCCAGGCCGCGACGGTGGCCGTGGCCTGAGCGGCCTGGTCGGTGGCTGTGCCGCTAAAGGTGAGCAGCGCCGGTGTTGCAAGCGCTTGCGCAGTGGATGCCGCGGATGAGGCCGGTGTTTTGGCCGGTTGTTTGGCGCCGGTTTTTGCCGGCGCGGGTGCCGGCGGCTCCAATCCGAGCGAACCATTGAACCGCAGGGGCGCGTTAGCCGCAAAAGGCATGGCGATGCCGGAGGCATCGAGCGTCAGTCCGGCGAGGTGAATGTCGGCGGGTGAAGCCAGCGTTTCATCCAGCCAGTTCACTCGCCCGGCGCGCACCGCCACGCGGGCGATCTGCACTTTCCAGGGTGCGGGTGAAGGCGTGGTTTTAGTTGAAGGTGCAGACGCCGGGGCGCCAGCCGAAGCCGCACCGACAGGTGTCTGGGCTTGAATATCGGAAGAGTTTTGGCCTGCAGCCCTTTCTGGCTGTGCGCCGGCAGCTCCTTTTTTGGTAGCATCCGCCGCACCAGGCGGCAGCAGATTCAGCCGCCCTGCCCGGTCCCGGGCGAGCGACAGCGTGGGCGCTGTGAGTTCCACCGCAGACAGTTTGATGAACTGCTCCAGCGGGCGCACGTCGTCCATCGTGATCTGCAGGCGCTCAAAGGCCAGCAAGTCGGCGCGGGCTGGCAGCTGGGCTTCGCCGTCCGCAGCGCGCTTGCCGGATGCACCGGGTTTTGCAGCCCGCGCCGGCGCAGCAGCAGGTGCTTGCCCGGCCGTTTGTGCTGTCAGCACACGAACCTTTTCCGCCGTCACGGTTCCGGAAATCCGCACCACCGTGGCGGGTGTCTGCTCAAACGCGACTTTGGCGTCGGCATGCAGTACCGCGCTTTGCAGCCTGACGGGCAGGCTCGCAGGCCAGTACGCCAGGTAAGGGTTCAGGTCGAAACCACGCAGCGTGAGGGTGGCGTCGGTTTTGTGGGTCTGGGCAAAGGGTGTGCCTTCGGCAGCGGTGTCAAAGCTGCTGCCGTTGAGCCTGAAGGCCAGGTGCGGCGAGGTTTTGACTTCACGTTGGGATTTGAGGTTGCTCAGGAACGGAACCGACAGGCCCAGCTCCCGCAGTTCATGGGTCTTGCCGACGGACTGGTCGGTGAAGTCCATGCGCCCGCCGCTGACGACGATGTTGTAGACCGCGAACCGCGGCGGGTCGCCGGCGGGGGCATCTGCGGGTGTTTTGAAGCGCTCCAGGATGTCGTCGATGTCGTAACGGCCGTCACCTTGATGGGTAAGAAACGCGAGGGGTTCGTCCACCTGAACAGCGTCGGCCACTGGGGCGAGGCGAAGCAGGGACTCCAGCTCTGCATCTATATATAGGCGCTTGACGGAAAACTGGGGTGTTGCCTGGGGAGAAGCTGCCGAAACGCCACCCACCGGGCCGGCACGGGCAATGGCCAGGTCGCGAAGAGTCAGTTCGAGCGACCAGGGCTTGAAGTCGACCTCGCCCACGGTGACCTGGCGGCCCAGCTTTTCAGAAGCGATGTTCTCCAGTTGGGATTTGAGGATGGGCGGCACGGCCGCATAAGCCAGCGCCCACAACACCAGCAAACTGCCCACCGCCCAAGCCGCGCGCCGCTGCCAGAGCGGCGACCGGCCCACGGCGGCAGCCCTGGCCGGCAGTGTTTTTCCGATTTCCCGCCAATTGGTCTCGCGCCAGTTGAATTCCTGCCATTTGTTCTTCAAATCTTTGATTGCCATAGGCGTCGAGTTTTTAGCGCCGGGGCCGCCAGGTCAATGATTTATTTGAAAAAGACGGTCAACCGAAGGGCATTGAGGCCTGTGAAAAGCGCGCCCCCAAAAGAAAAAACCCCGGGCAGCGAGGCCGACCGGGGTTGACGGCGGGCGTTTATGCTCATGCCGTCGGGGTTCCGCAAAGAAGAGAGTTATCGTCTCCAGTGCGATGAAAGCAAGTGATTGCTTCCAGATTTTCCGGGGTTGGTTACCCGGTTGGATGCGTGAATGAACACGCAATTGCAGGTTAAACCCCTGCCGTCCCGCAAGCAAGACCATCTTTTCAATCACAGCGCAGGATGTGATTGCCGCTGCCTTTTTGTGTGCTCCGGGGCCACCCGCGCCGGCCTCAGGTGCCGATCCGGCGACTACATGCAACATGGAAAACGGCCTACAACCGCAGCCGCGAAAGGCTGATCGCGCTTTTTAGAGGCAAAACTTAACTTAGAGCTCCATCTCAAATAAAGCCCGTAAACACCTTGATTCAGGCCGGTTTTGCCGGAAATCAAGGTTTTTATTTGACTTTTTAATATAAAGAATCAATTTGTTATTATTGACAGGTTATTAACCAACCCCATAGAATCCCGCCAGTCCCACGAATCCTAGGGACAACCCGAACCCGCTGCCCTATTCCTCAAAGAAGCCGGCAACGTCAAACAAGGGTCAACACCCACAAGGCTTGCCTTGGTTTGATGGCGACCCAATCAAAGCCTGCCTGGCCCCCCAAAGGGCCTGCAAGCGTAGAAAGGAGTGCTATGACAGCGCTAGGACAATTCGGCCTTAACCTGAATGTCAACGCACACATCAAGAATGTGCGAAGCAGTGTTTCAAACATTGTTGACGACATCTCCCAAGGCTTTTTCGAGATTACCCACAACAGCTTCGCCCTTCTGGGCCTGGCAGTCGTGTTTGCGGTGATCACCCTGACTGCCCGGCCCGACTTGCGTCAGGCCGGTGAATTCAAGCTCATGACCTGGCTGCAGCAGCGCCAGGAAGCCGCCATCGGTTTTACCGAGCCGGCCGCCATTGAGCGCGCCACGGCGTCCAACCCGAAAGACCTGCCCGCCCAACAGGCGGCGGTGGCTTACTGGCTGAGCAAGAAGTACGGCGTCGCGCCCGAGCCGCTGAGCGTGCTGGTGGCCGAGGCCTTCGAGATCGGCCAGAAAGCCAAGCTCGACCCCACCCTGATCCTGGCCATCATGGCGATCGAGTCCGGCTTCAACCCGTTCGCGCAAAGCCCGGTCGGCGCCCAGGGCCTGATGCAAGTCATGACCAAGGTGCACCACGACAAGTACGACAACTTCGGCGGCAAGCTGGCGGCGTTTGACCCGGTGACCAACCTGCGCGTCGGCGTCAAGGTGCTGCAGGAATGCATCGCCCGCGCCGGCTCTGTCGAGGGCGGCCTCAAATACTATGTAGGCGCAGCCAACATGGACGACGACGGCGGTTACGCCGGCAAGGTGATGGGCGAACATGCCCGCCTGCTGGCCGTGGTGGCGTCTGCCTCCAAGCGCGGTGCGCCCTCGCCTTTCTTCACCACACCCGGTGGCTCGTCGCGCCCGGTGCCGGCCTCCCTGCCGGCCACGCCCGAAGCTGAAGGCAAGACGCCTGACAAGGTGGCGTTGCTGAACCAGTCCTGATTCGGGCGACTTGGGGGTCTTTTCACCCCATGCACTGCAAAAAAAGCCGGGCCGCCTACAGCGCTCCGGCTTTTTGCTTTTCGGGGTGCAGGTGAAGAAGCCCGGAAGCGGCAGGTTTTGGGCGCGCTCAGTTACACTAGCGAGGTGCGCGACTGGCGATAGGCTCAAGGTTTTCGCAACCATTGGAGCTGACGTGGGACACCACTGGGAAGCGCACCGCTGAAAGCCGTTGGGCCGAAGCGTTCAGCCGTTCGCCTGGGCAGCCCTTGTTTCAATAGCAGGGACCACGTCTTTAAGGACTGCCATGTACCACCGCAACATCCTGGTTGAACAAACCGACCCTGAAATCTTCGCCGCCATCCAGGCTGAAAATGCCCGGCAAGAACACCACATCGAGCTGATTGCCAGCGAAAACTACGCCTCGCCCGCCGTCATGGCCGCGCAGGGCTCGCAGCTCACCAACAAATACGCTGAAGGCTACCCCGGCCGCCGCTACTACGGCGGCTGCGAACACGTCGACGTGGCCGAGCAGCTCGCCATCGACCGCATCAAAACCATCTTCGGTGCCGAGGCCGCCAACGTGCAGCCGCATTGCGGCGCATCGGCCAACGAGGCCGTGTTCCTGGCTTTCCTCAAGCCCGGCGACACCATCATGGGCATGAGCCTGGCCGAAGGCGGCCACCTGACGCACGGCATGGCCCTGAATATGAGCGGCAAGTGGTTCAACGTCGTCTCCTACGGCCTCAATGACAAGGAAGAGATTGACTACGACGCGATGGAGCGCAAGGCCCACGAGGCCAAACCCAAGCTGATCATCGCCGGCGCCTCGGCCTACAGCCTGCGCATCGATTTCGAGCGTTTCGCCAAGGTGGCCAAGGCCGTTGGCGCGATCTTCATGGTCGACATCGCCCACTACGCCGGCCTGGTGGCTGCGGGCGTGTACCCCAACCCGGTGCCGCACGCCGACATCGTCACGTCGACCACACACAAGAGCCTGCGCGGCCCGCGTGGCGGCATCATCCTGATGAAGGCCGAACACGAAAAAGCCATCAACAGCGCCATCTTCCCCGGCCTGCAGGGCGGCCCGCTGATGCATGTGATTGCCGCCAAGGCCGTGGCCTTCAAGGAAGCCATGGCGCCCGAGTTCAAGGCTTACCAGCAGCAGGTCGTGAAGAACGCGCAGATCGTGGCCGACACCCTGACCCAGCGCGGCCTGCGCATCGTCAGCGGCCGCACCGAGAGCCACGTCATGCTGGTCGACCTGCGCGCCAAGGGCATCACCGGCAAGGAAGCCGAAGCCGTGCTGGGCAGCGCCCACATGACGATCAACAAGAACGCCATCCCGAACGACCCCGAAAAACCGATGGTCACCAGCGGCGTGCGCATCGGCACCCCGGCCATGACGACCCGCGGCTTCAAGGACGAAGAAGCCCGCGCCACGGCCAACCTGATCGCCGACGTGCTCGACAACCCGCGCGACGCGGCCAACATCGAAGCGGTCCGTGCCAAGGTCCACGCCCTGACCAGCCGCTTCCCGGTCTACCGCTGATCATGACGGACAGTGCGGACACTATGATTTTGATAGCTGCCCGCGCATGTCCTGATTGGGCTAGAGGCCGATTTACACCTTCAGATTCGGGCTACCTCTCATGAAATGCCCTTTTTGCGGCCACCTTGAAACCCAGGTCGTGGAGACGCGCGTGGGCGAAGATGCCGAATTCATACGCCGCCGCCGCCAGTGCGGCGCATGTGAAAAGCGCTTCACAACCTATGAGCGGCCCGATGTCACCTTCCCGTCCATCGTCAAGAAGGACGGCAGGCGCATCGAGTACAAGCGCAGCAAAGTCCTGGCGTCCCTGAACCTCGCGCTGCGCAAGCGGCCCGTCAGCACCGAGCAGGTCGACTCGGCGGTTGAACGCATCGAGGAAAAGCTCCTGAGCCTGGGGCTGCGGGAAGTGCCGTCCAACCGCATCGGCGAGCTCGTCATGCGTGAGCTCCGCAAGCTCGACAAGGTGGCCTATGTCCGCTTTGCGAGCGTTTACCGCAGCTTCGAGGATATTGACGAATTCAAGACCCTGGTGGACGAGGTCAGGCGGTAGAAATCGCTCCGGGTACGGCAAAAACCCTACCCGCCACCAGATTAATGGTAGTCGGAGCCCGACAGCCGGAGCCTCGCCCGTCAACGGCGGTTCCTATACTCACGACATGCGAATGACCGTGTGCTCAACAACCTTACGCCGCCCCACCAAAGCGGCTCCGCGCGCTTGCGACGCAGGCTTCACCATCATCGAAATCATGGTGACAGTTGCTGTTTTAGCCATGATTTTGGCCATAGGACTGCCTAATTTGAGGGAGTTCATGGTTCGAAACCAGGCAGGCGCCATTACGGCTGAATTTTCCAATGACGTCTCGCGTGCGAGGATTGAAGCGATCAGCAGAAACAATTGC
This sequence comes from Polaromonas sp. P1_F1, assembly GCF_056405795.1. Taxonomy (NCBI): domain Bacteria; kingdom Pseudomonadati; phylum Pseudomonadota; class Betaproteobacteria; order Burkholderiales; family Comamonadaceae; genus Polaromonas; species Polaromonas sp. P1_F1. Next base: position 116,602 of record NZ_JBFUBJ010000002.1, on the reverse strand, counting down.
GTCACCATCTGCATGTCGAGCAATACCTCCAATGCCCTTACCGGGGGCACCCCCACATGCGCAACGGCGGGGAGCAACTGGCAAGCCGGCTGGATAGTTTTTTCCAATCCCAGTTGCAGCGCCACACAAAACGACCCGACAACGGTCGGCTCGACACTGATTTCAGTGCGCCAGCCTGGCGTCGACAGCTTTGACCTGTCAGATAGTGCTTCTTTGAAGCGCCTAACGTTCGATTCTCGAGGGCTTGCATCCATTGCCCAGTCCAACTTCTCGCTTTCATACATCCTCGAAAGCAACACCAGTCCTCACTACCGCTCTATTTGCATCACTTCAGCAGGCCGGGTAAGTGTCAAAAAATACGGAGGAGTCAGCGCATGTCCATGAGTCGCCAGCGAGGTGCAGGCCTGATCGAGGCCTTGATCGCCATGCTTATTCTTTCCATCGGTGTGCTCGGCATGGTCGGCATGCAGACGGCTTCGCTCAAGTACGAGCAAACCGGATGGGTGCGATCGGCGCTGTCGTCCAGCATCAGCAGCTTTGCGGATCGCATCAGGGCAAATGCCAGTGCGGACGCAACCGCTTATAACTTCTCCCGCACCTACGCCGCTGAACGTACATCCATTGATGGAACCCCGACCTACCTGAACCCGGCCAAAGATTGCAACACCGCAACCTGTACCCCGACCGAGCTGGCGGCCTATGACATCACTATCTGGCGTCTTGACCTGAACAACCAGCTGCCGGGCGCGGTGGGCATCGTAACGCCCACCGGAACCAAAGGCGTGGACTTGCGCTTCCTGGTGACCGTTGCCTGGTATAGCAAAGACAACCTGGACGGTACAGGTACAACACTGCGTTCACCCGACATATGCACGGCGACCACCACAGGAATCGCCGCAAGAAACTGCTGCCCCACTGCACTGGGAACGGCTACCGCCCTGGCCGGCGTTCAATGCGCCAATCTTGAGATGATTCCATGAAGACACTTCACATCGGAATGGCGCAGCCGCGCTACCGCCAACGCGGTTTGACACTGATCGAGCTGCTGGTCAGTCTGGTCATCGGCCTGGTCCTCGCCCTCGCGGCAGCGGCGGCATATCTGGGCACCCGCTCGGCCGCTACAGCCTCAGCCAATATGGCGATGCTCAATGAGACCGGCAAGCTTGCACTGGACATGATTGGCCGCGACCTTCAGATGGCGGGTTTCTACCCCATGATCATGTCCACCACCTCCGCGGCCTCAGGTAATTTGGGGGGATTCACCAATACCAAATACTCAACCGCCGTGGCCTATAACCAGGGGCTGTTTGGGTGCGACGGCGCGGTGTTCAATCCCACAACCAGGGCTTGCGGCAGCACGGTAGCCACTGCGCCAGATTCGGTTGTGATCAACTATTTCACCATGCCAGAGCTGGATGCATCGACCTTTGGGAGTGGGTTCGACTGCCTGAGGCAATCTGTTGACCTTGATCCCAACAATGCGGCGCAGATTGCCGATGGACGGCCGCGCTACGTATCCAACCGTTTTGGCCTGGTCGCTACCAGCTATACGGCCCAGGGCGTCGGCGGTACCACCCGGACAGTGAATACCAAGAGCCTCGGATGCAACGGCAATGGAAAAAACCCGGAAGACACCATTTATCAACCGATTTTTGAAGGCATTGAAGACATGGTGATCCGATATGGGGTGGCCGGGACAGCTGGGACGTCTCCGGAGACCTACCATACCGCTGCCGAAGTGACTGCATTGCCCGATGTCGCGGGCTTCACATCATGGCAGCGCGTAACCGCCATCAGGGTGTGTTTGCTGACCCGTACGCCGGAAAACTCGCGCACCCAGGACAAGGCAGGCTCCTTGCGCAGCTATGCCAACTGCCGGGGCGCCAACATCACCTACGCGGCCACCGACCGGACTATTTACAAGAAATACGAGCGCGTATTTGCCATTCGAAATAACTTGACAGGTATTTACTGATGCGAGCCGGCATGCCAATCACTACAGCGCGCCTCGAAAGAGGAGTGTCCCTCCCTATAGTCTTGATGTTCCTGCTGGTCATCACGATTCTCGGGACCATCGGGATGCGACGCGCAACCACGGGTGAAACGCTCTCGAGAAACCAACTCGACTACGAAGTCGCCCGCCAGGCCACAGAAGCCGCACTACGCGACGCAGAGCGCGACTTGAAATTGGCAGGCCCTCTGCGTCCCAATGCCTTGTGTGCGCGCGACGACGACAGGCCCATAAAAGAAAAAACCATGGGGCCCTACTTCGACCCAAGCTGCCCCAGAGGGCAGTGCCGGAACCCACTGGACTATTACTACACGAGCAACTACACCACCGTCACCAACCCTGAACCCTGGTGGCCGACCATCAACGGGAAAAAAGGGCTGTGGGAAGGTCCGCCTGCCACGCCCAGCGCAAAACCAAGCGACGCGGCAGGTGCAGGCACCAATTGCACCTTCACCGGTGCGGTACCCCTGGGCACCTTTACCGGTGTTGCCAGATTTGCCGGTGTGGCAAGGCAGCCTGAATACCTGATGGAATATTTCAAAGGTTCTGCAGGCGATGACATCGTCATTCGCATCTCTGCCCGTGGTTTCGGGGCAGACATCAACACTGAAGTTGTAATGCAAACCTATTACCGTCCTTTTCTCCCAAGCAATTAAGGAAAATCCGTGAAAAAAATTATCACCATTGCCGGATTTTTGTTTGCGGCGCTCACTTCGCAAGGGGTGGCATTTGCACAGGCACTGACCCCGGCCATTCCGCCGAACATCGTGACCTCGTCGCCGAGGCCCATGATCATGCTGAACATGTCGAAAGACCATCAGCTTTTTTACCGGGCGTACGACGAGTTCTCGGATCTTGACGGCGACGGAATTCCCGAAACAACTTACAAGCACAGCTTTAACTACTACGGGTATTTCGATTCCTATAAATGCTATAGCTACAGCGGCACGACAAACCGCTTTGCCCCCGTTAGCACCAACACGGACAAATATTGCACGGGCAACTGGAGCGGCAACTTCCTGAACTGGGCCACCATGACCCGCATGGACGTGGTGCGCAAGGTGCTGTACGGCGGCCTGCGTTCCACCGACACCAATGCACTGACCATTCTGGAGCGTACCAGCCTGCCGACAGATGCCCATTCATTCGCCAAGTATTACAAGGGCGACGATCTGGATCAACTCACCCCTTTTACCGCCAGCCAGCTTGCGGCTTCGAGCGTCATCAGCAACGACAACACCAATAATGCGCGACGCCTTATTGAGTTTACGTTCAATTCCAACAAGGCTCACAAGAACAATCCCGGCACCGCGCCGGCCGCAGCTATTGCCACCACTTGCCAAACTCTGGTTGAAACTTACTATGGCGGCGCAACCAATGCCCCCCCTCAGTACAACTGCGTGACGCATTCCGTCGCCCAGGCCACCACATTCAATGTCGAGGTCGGCGACCAGATCAGGGCAGTGAACACGCCCACGCCAACCCAATACATGGAAGGTGTTGCAGTGGCCGTCGACCCTGCCTGGATCACCATGGTGGTCACGCCAACGGGTTATGTCGGTGCCACCGCCGGAACACCGACACTGACCATCAAGCAATGGACCATACAGAATCTGACCCAGACCTCAGCCACCATCTGCAACACCACGCTGGGTGACAACCTGACCGCCAACTCGCCGTTCAATACCAACACAACAGGCAACGGCGATTCACACACCAACGCCAACCCGCCCTTGATGCGAATCGCCAAGGGCGACTACCAGCTCTGGAATGCCAATGAGCGGTGGCAGTGCCATTGGAGTGGAGAAAAATCCGCCTCCAACGGCAATAACGTAGGCGTTACGGGACTGGGCTCCGGCTCCAGCAATCCCACAAAGGGCACCCAGGGGGTCGTCATTGGCGCCACTGGCCCTGACTTTATCGTGCGGGTCGAGGTTTGCGCATCGGCGCTGCTGGGTACAGAAAATTGCAGGCAATATCCGTCCGCGAATTTCAAGCCAATCGGCTTGTTGCATGAGTACGGGGAAGGCAACCTTGCCGAATTCGGGCTGATGACCGGCTCCTTTGCCAAAAATATCAGCGGCGGCGTCCTTCGAAGTAATTTGCAGTCGTTCCAAAATGAAGTGAACTACACCACCGATGGCACGTATACCTCCGCGCAGGGCATCGTTTACACCATCAACAAGCTGCGCGTTTACGGATATCGCTATAGCGACGGCACCTACATTGGTGACGGCAACTGTACTTTCCAGCTGACCTCGCTAACGGACAACCAGTGCACCAGCTGGGGCAACCCCATGGGTGAGATGTTCACCGAAACGCTGCGCTATCTTGGCGGCCTGTCGCCAAGCGGCACTTATGACTACACACAAACCGGCTCGAAAGATGCCGCCATGGGCCTGCCCAAACCGGCATGGGTTGACCCGGTGAACCGGGCTAATGCCGCCGCCAAAACAGCGGCCGATGCCATTTTCGGCCAGGGCCAGTGCCGCGCCATCAATGCCATTAACTTCAATGCCAGCGTGACGTCTTATGACAACAACACCAGCACTCAATGGAGTCCTTTCGCCACATTGCCGGGCAGCCCAAGCCTGGTCAACATGATCAATGTGATTGGTACGGATGAAGGAATTCATGGCAACAAGTTTTTCATCGGAAACAATGGCACCACAAACGATGGAACCTGTACCGGCAAGACAGTTTCCACGCTGGCTGCGGTAGATGGTCTGTGTCCTGACGCCCCAACGTATGCGGGCTCGTATGCGCTGTCTGGTGCTGCCTATTGGGCCAGAACCAACGCCGTGCGGACGCCGACGGCCGCGCAACTGATCGCCAACCCGGATGCGTTCAAGGTCAAAAGCTTTTCAGTTGCGCTGTCTCCCGGTAAACCGCGTATTGAAGTCCCCCACCCGACGATCGCAGGCCGAAAAATCATCATTCAACCCTCCTACCAGCTGGTTGCGGGCGGCACGGTTGGTGGCGGTACCCTCGTTGACTTCCGCGTAGTGGGCACGCCGACTGCCACGTCAGGGAAATTCCTGATCATCTGGGAAGACTCTGAACAAGGTGGTGACTATGACAGCGATGCCTCCGGTATCCTGCGGTACGAGGTCATAGGCACCAAGTTGTATGTGTACACCCGGGTTTTCAACGCCGCGTCGGTGAACCCCCAGGGCTTTGGCTACACCATATCCGGCAGCACCAAAGACGGCGCGCACTTCCATTCCGGTATCTATACCTACAGTTTCACAGACAGCACCACGCTGACCGTGAAGAAGGCTGACGGTACAGTGCACCCCAATATCAATACATCGGGCGGCTGCAACAATTGCGAAGTGAACCAGGAAGAGAGCCGCGCTGAATATGATTTTGGGACGGCAACCGCTGCTCAGCTTCAGGATCCGCTTTGGCTTGCAGCGAAATGGGGCGGGTTCAGTAAAAATGAAAATGTCACCGTACCACCGTCTGATCCGAAAATTTACTTCGAAAAACCCACCGCCGACAAGGCCAACTGGGATGTGAAGAAGCTGGATGGTACGCCTGGCGCAGATGGCTACCCGGATAACTATTTCCTGGCAATTCGCCCCAGCGAGCTGGAAAAAGCCTTGCGCGCCGCCTTCAGTGCGATTGTGGGCGCTTCCAACACGGCGCCTGCACTTGCCGCTTCGCAGCTCACGACTGGCAGCCTGAAATATCTGGCCAGCTTTGACGGCGACGACGGCCATGGCGAAGTGCTGTCATTTATCGTCAAGCCTGACGGTGACTTTGATATTCGCCTCAAGAGCGACGGCACGCTGGACCGCAGCTATTACTACTGGGATGGCCATACCAAATTGACGGCGTCCACTTCGCGGCAGATCATTACCAATGTCGGGAACTCGACCGGCACGCCATTTACCTGGGCAGCCTTGTCGAATGCCGTTAAAACGACTGCGGTGGGCGGCACAGATGCAACGGCCCAGGCCAAGCTCAACTGGCTTCGGGGCAGCCGCGTTGACGAAACCCCGACAGGTCTCCGGTTCCGAAAACGCAATACCAATTCCATCATGGGGCCTGTCGTCAACTCCAACCCCGTGGTGACCTCGAAGCCCAACGCAGACTATTTCGGAACCCTTTTCCCAGGCTACGGTACGTTTGTCACAGCCCAAAAAGACCGCAAGAGCATTCTCTGGATCGGTGCAGGCGATGGCATGCTGCACGGCTTCAACGCTTCCGCAGTCGTATCGGAAGGCGGCACACCCATCGTTTCGTACGTGCCACAACTTGTTCATTCCCGCCTGCAGAACTGGGTAGACCCCGCTGGCGAAAAAGTCCAGTCATTTATGGATGGAACGCCCTACTCCGCGGACGTATTGCTGGGATCCACGATCACCAATGCCGCAGCGCCCGGCTATGACGCCTTGGTCCCTGCAGCCGCCTGGAAAACCTATCTGTTTGGGTCTTTGGGACGCGGCGCCAAGGGTGTGTTTGCTCTTGACGTAACGGATCCGGATACCTTGACAGAAGCAAATGCAGCGAACGTCTTCAAGTGGCAATTCTCCGAAGCAGACGACAGCAGTGGCGACCTTGGATACAACCTGGCGCAAATGGGCACCACGAATCGTTCAAGTCGACAAGCCGGCGCTGTTGCCAAGATGAACAATGGCAAATTTGCGACGATTGTTCCTAACGGCGTCAACAGCACGAACGGATCGGCGGCGCTCTATATCCTGTTTGCAAATGGCCCGTATAGCGGTGTCTGGACGCCCGGCGTGAATTACGTCAAGCTGGTGGCCGCCGCCGGGCCCAGCAATGGGTTGTCGCAAGCTACCTGGGTGGACACGAACAATGATGGGGTCGCCGACGTCATCTATGCGGGTGACCTCAAGGGCAACCTGTGGAAGTTCGACGTTTCAAGCCCCAACCCAGCGCTTTGGAAGGTTGCTTATGCCAATACGGATGGCACCAACAAACGGCCACTGTTCATCGCCAAGCCTACAGATGCATCGGTGAACCGCCTGCCCATCACCTCTGCACCAGAGTATCGGTTCCATCCATTGGGCGGCGTGGTGGTTAATTTCGCAACCGGCAAGTCCATTGTCAGTTCCGACTTCCCTGACGGCTCCGGCAACGTTAATGGGATTTTTGGCATCTGGGATAAACCCATCTATTCCAGCGCCGCCTACATTGCGGATCCGTCGCTGCTCGACAATACGACGACCGGCCTTCCCCGCCTGCGGACGCAGCTGGCAGCCCGCACATTCGTACGCATTACTGTGGATGACGCGGACCCCACCAATGGCATTCTGGGCCAAGGCTATGTGACTGGCGCAGCCATGGACTGGACGAACAACAAGGGTTGGTACATCAATCTGCCGGACACCTCGGAAATGGTGGTGAGTAACCCGACCATGAGCCAAGGCCTGCTGGCAACGGTATCCATCGCACCGTCCGCCACCAGCAGCAACATCTGCTTTAGCGGGCCCGCTGCTTACATCACCTTTGTAGACCCCATCACGGGCTTGCTGAACACGGGGCTCTTTGGCACGATCACGATTGGCGGTGTCGTTTATAACGTCGCGTCCGTCAAGATCATCGACCAACGTGTCACCGTCTCCGGGGATTCAACCGGTACCGCATGTGCCTCGGGGGAACTCAATTGCACAGCTGTCGTTGGTGATCGCACCAGATTGCAGGGCAAGGGAGACAACACGAAAGCGCGAATTTACTGGCGCGAAATTCCCTCCTTCAAGACCAGGTAAAACCTATGAAAATTCCTTTCCACAAGGCAACCGCGAAAAATCGACCCCACGGCGTTGCGCCTCGAAGCAGGGGCTTCACACTGATTGAGCTGATGATCGTGGTCGCCATCATTGGCCTCTTGAGTGCTGTCGCGCTTCCGAGCTACAAGGAGTACGTTGCGAGGGGGCGCAGGGCCGAGGTTCGCACCGTGCTCCTTGAAGCTTCTCAATGGATGGAGCGCCACTACACGGAAAACATGAAGTACGACACCAATACCGCGGGGACCGCGGTGGCCGATTTGTTCCCGGCGAATCTGAAGCAATCACCCCGTGATGGCGGTGGCGCCTACAGCATTGCCGTATCTGCCGCGGCAGCAAGAACTTATACCGTCACCGCAACGCGCAATTCACCTGGCCCAATGTCTGCTGATAAATGCGGCGACTACCAGATCACGAATACGGGCGTAAAAAGCAACGTGAATTATTCAACAGCATTTTCTTCTGCCCAGGATGCAGCCACTTCTTGCTGGAAATGATGAGCCCAGCCGCACCAACCGGTGAAACATAAGAAGGAAAGACGTTTTTCTCAGCACAACCGCTGGGTGATTGCGGCCATTGCTTCCCTAGTCATGCACGGTAGCGTGCTGTTGTTCGTATCGCAATCCATCGAAAAACCCGGAAAAACTGCAACTGCGGCACGTCCGGCGAATCACAGCATGGTCGTTCGGGTCATGACCGAGCCCAGCAATGCTGCTCAGGCAGAACCCACCGAGTCCATACCGCCTGAAAAGCTTGCGGCAACTATCAAACCAGCGCCTGCTGAAGGTTTGGTTGCCCCCGGCCAGGAGCTTTCTTCCACCAGCCCGAGAAAGCCCGGCATGTCTGATGTTCGTTTTTTTGACATTGAAGAGGTCGACCAGCCGGCCCTTCCGATGCTCGACTGGAACTTTCCGGACAAAACTGCAACAAGCCTGAAACTGCGTCGTCTGGTCATAGAAATATGGATTGCAGAGGATGGCCGTTTGCTGGATATGAACATCATTTCTTCGAGACCAGAAATCAGCCGAAGCCAGCAAGCCGAAATCATAGAGGCGCTTATGCAGACGAAAATGACCCCCGCGACAAGGCAAGGGAATATAGTCGCCAGTCGCAGGGTGCTGGAAATGGGCTTTGCCTCAGAATGAAATCCCTGACCCTACAACCTTTCAGCTTAAATCTGCCCCGTTAGAAAATCCATCATGAACCCAGCGATGCTGCAGACCTTGCGTGTGGCCGAAGAGGCGTTGTATCTCAGCGCGCCAAACCCTCGCGTAGGTTGCGTCCTGACCGATTCAGGTGGAAGCAAAATTTTGGGAACTGGCCATACCCAGCAGGCAGGCGGCCCCCACGCCGAAATCATGGCCCTGCGCGATGCAGCGAATAAAGGCCACTCGGTCAAAGGCTCCACCGCCTATGTCACCCTCGAGCCCTGCTCCCACCACGGACGAACAGGCCCCTGCTGTGATGCATTGACTGCCGCTGGCATCAAAAAGGTGGTCGCCTCGATAGCGGACCCCAATCCGCTGGTGGCCGGCCAGGGATTTGAGCGCCTGCGGGCCGCCGGCGTCGAGGTGGAGGTCGGGCCGGGCGCCGAGGAGTCCAGGGAACTGAATATCGGCTTTTTCAGCCGGATGATCCGCAAAACCCCCTGGGTCCGCCTGAAAGTTGCCGCTTCGCTGGACGGCACCACGGCGCTGGCCAACGGTCAGAGCCAGTGGATCACCTCGCCTGAGGCGCGGACAGACGGCCACGCGTGGCGGGCCCGGGCCTCCGCCGTGCTGACGGGCATCGGGACCCTGCTGGAGGATGACCCTCAGCTGGACGTGCGGCTGGTGGAAACGCAGGTGCAGCCCTGCCGCGTGATTGTCGACAGTCTGCTGCAAACACCGCCTGGTGCCAGGATATTCCAGTCAGGAGGTCCGGTGTGGATCTACACCGCCACACGAGGCTCGCCACAAGAAGCCGCGCTGGTCGCCAAAGGTGCGACGGTCACCTGCCTGCCCGACGCCCGGGGAAAAGTGGATCTGGCGGCCATGATGAAAGACCTGGCGCAGCGCGAAATCAACGAACTGCATGTCGAAGCCGGCAGCAAGCTCAACGCATCGCTGATCCGCAGCGGGTTGGTGGATGAATTCCTGGTTTACCTCGCGCCCAGGCTGCTTGGGCCTGGCCAGGGCATGGCTGCCCTGGAACCCCTGCAAACGCTCGCGAACGGGCTCCAACTCCAGTTCCTGTCTACCGACAGGGTCGGGCCCGACCTGCGTATCGTCGCTCGCCTGGCGGGCCGGGAAGCTTTCTAGCGCAATGGTGGACATCGGTCTTCCCTGCGAACGCTCGCAAAACACCCATATCCGCTATCAAAACAATAGCTGCTTGCGCCCGTAACCATTGGGTTACGGCCATTTTCCCTTAGATATAGACGTCTGAACCGGCCCACGCGTGCCTGCACAAGCCTTGTGAATCACGGCTGAACACCCTCTTTTCCGGGCCTTTGGCGCTGTCTGCGCCGCCGCGCCCGGATTCCCTGCGAAAATGGCACCATGTTTACCGGAATCATTACCGGCTTGGGGCGCATCGTCGCCATCCAAAGCCTGGGCAGCTCTTCAGACCACGGCAAGCGCCTCACCATCGAGGCGCCTGCGGGTTACCTTGATGACGTGGGCCTGGGCGACAGCATCGCGCTCAACGGCGCATGCATGACGGCCACAACACTGGACCTTCCCCTCAATCGCTTCACCATCGACATTTCCGCCGAATCCCTGGCCAAAACCACCGGCTTGGCGGAAACCGGCCCCATCAACCTCGAAAAAGCCCTTCGTGCGCACGATCGCCTCGGTGGCCACATCGTTTCAGGCCATGTTGACGGCATTGGCAGCGTGACGCATTTCGCCCAGGTCGGCGAAAGCTGGGAGCTGCGCATTCGCGCCCCGCGCGAGCTCGGCAAGTACCTGGCCTACAAGGGCTCCATCACCGTCAACGGCGTGAGCCTGACCGTCAACCGCGTCACCGACCTGGCTGGCGACGCGGGCGGCACGGAAATCAGCATCAACCTCATTCCCCACACCGTGCAGAACACTGCACTGAGCCGGCTGGCCGCAGGCTCCGACGTCAATCTCGAGATCGACCTGATCGCGCGTTATGTCGAGCGCATGCTGGGCGACACCCATAACAACATCCTAAAAAAGCCCTGAACCATGACCACAGCCATTTCCCCTGTTGAAGACATCGTTGCCGACATGCGCGCCGGCCGTATGGTCATCCTGATCGATGAAGAAGACCGTGAAAACGAAGGCGACCTTGTGCTGGCGGCAGACCACGTCACGCCCGAGGCCATCAACTTCATGGCGCGTTTTGGCCGCGGCCTGATCTGCCTGACCCTGACCCGCGAGCGTTGCGAGCTGCTGCAGTTGCCGCCCATGGCCACGCGCAACGGCACCAAGCACTCCACCGCCTTCACCGTTTCCATTGAAGCCGCCGAAGGCGTGACCACCGGCATTTCAGCCGCCGACCGCGCCCGCACCGTGCAGGCCGCCGTGGCCAAAGACGCCAGGGTCACCGACCTGGTCCAGCCCGGCCACATCTTTCCGCTGCAGGCTGTCGATGGTGGTGTGCTGATGCGCGCCGGCCACACCGAAGCCGGATGCGACCTGGCCGGCATGGCCGGCTGCTCACCGGCCGCCGTCATTTGCGAAATCATGAAAGACGACGGCACCATGGCCCGGCTTCCAGACCTGCTGGTATTCGCGGCGGAGCACGGCCTGAAAATCGGCACCATCGCCGACCTGATCGAACACCGCAGCCGCAACGATTCGCTGGTGGAAAAAATCGGCAGCCGCACACTGCAAACCGCCTTTGGCGAATTCACCGCCCATGCCTTCCGGGACAAACCCAGCCAAAGCCTGCACCTGGCCCTGGTCAAGGGTGCGTGGTCTGCCGATGACGTGGTGTCTGCACGGGTACATGAGCCACTGTCGGTGCTGGACGTTCTTGAAACGGGCCGCTCCATGCATTCGTGGAGCCTTGACCAAAGCCTCAAACACATCGCAGAACAAGGCAGGGGTGTTGCCGTGCTGCTCAATTGCGGCGAAAGTGCCGCGCAATTGCTGGCCCAGTTTGAAGGCACTGCACGCGCCAGCCAGGCACCTGAGCGCGGCCGCATGGACTTGCGCACCTACGGCGTGGGTGCGCAGATTTTGCGTGAATGCGGCGTGCACCGGATGAACCTCATGGGCAACCCGCGCCGCATGCCGAGCATGACGGGTTATGGGCTCGAGATCGTCGGCTACACCACCAAAGACTAGTCACTTCGTTAAACAAAAAACAATCAAAGGGATACACCGTGTTTGGAGCAGAAAAAGGTTCAGGCGACAAGCTTGACGGCAGAAAACTTTCCATCGGCATCGTGCAGGCGCGCTTCAATGAAAGCATTACCAATGCGCTCGCCGAAGCCTGCAAACACGAGCTGGCCTCCCTGGGTGTGCAAGAGGACAACATCAAGCACATCAAGGTGCCCGGCGCGCTGGAAGTGCCCGTTGCATTGCAGGCCCTGGCCGAAAGCGACAAATACGACGCGTTGATTGCCCTCGGCTGCATCATCCGCGGTGAGACTTACCATTTCGAACTGGTCGCCAATGAAAGCGGCGCAGCCGTCACGCGCCTGGCGCTTGACTACCAGTTGCCTATTGCCAATGCCATACTCACGACGGAAAACGTCGCGCAGGCCGAAGCCCGGCAGGTCGACAAAGGGCGCGACGCCGCCCGCGTTGCCGTCGAAATGGCGAACCTGATCAATGAAATTGCCTGAGCGCCTGCTCCTGCATCCCTTAACCTGACTGGCACTTCATGGCAGACCCCATCACCAAACCCAAACGCCCACCCCAAACCCGCACCGGCCTGACCGACACCGGCGTCAAAAAGGCGGCGGACAAATCCGCCCGCACGCGCGCTCGCGAGTTCGCACTGCAAGCGCTCTACCAACACCTGGTAGGTCGAAACGAAGCGGATTCGATTGACGCATTTACCCGCGACCTTGTGGGTTTTCACAAAGCCGACTCCGCCCACTACGATGCACTTTTGCACGGCTGCATCGAAGGCGCGGCAACGCTCGATGCGGGCATCACGCCCCTGCTGGACCGGCCCATGGCCGAAATATCGCCGGTGGAGCATGCCGTGCTGTGGATAGGCGCCTATGAGTTCACCCACTGCCTCGATGTGCCCTGGCGTGTCGTGATCAACGAGTGCATCGAACTTGCCAAAGCCTTCGGCGGCACTGACGGCCACAAGTACGTCAACGGGGTCCTGAACAAAATGGCGCCCTCGCTGCGCGCCGCTGAAGTCGCTGCCGACAAATCCCGATAGGGGCTCGCCCCGTGAAAGGCCAGCCTTGAAAATCGCCCAGCGGGCTCAGCGGATTGAGCCCTTCTATGTCATGGAGGTTGCCAAAGCGGCCTCTGCGCTGGCGCAGGAATTTGCGCACAGCGCATCGCCCATGATCTTCCTGAACATCGGCGAGCCCGACTTCACGGCGCCACCCCTGGTGCAACAGGCCGCAACCCGCGCCATTGAGCGCGGCACCACGCAGTACACCCAGGCTACCGGCTTGCCGGCACTGCGTGAGCGCATCAGCGGCTGGTATGCCTCCCGCTTCGGGGCGCAGGTGGCGCCCAGCCGCATCATCATCACCGCGGGTGCATCCGCTGCCTTGCAACTGGCCTGCCTGGCCCTGATTGAGGCGGGGGACGAAATCCTGATGCCCGACCCCAGCTACCCCTGCAACCGGCATTTCGTCAGCGCGGCAGAAGGCAATGCGGTGCTGGTCCCTACCACCGCCGAAGAACGCTTTCAGCTGACCCGCGAAAAGGTGGAGGCGGCATGGAACCCCAAAACACGCGGCGTGTTGCTGGCTTCCCCGTCCAATCCCACGGGCACCTCGATTGCACCGGAAGAGCTGCAGCGCATCCACGAATTTGTGCACAGCCGCGGCGGCATCACGCTGATCGATGAAATCTACCTGGGCCTGAGCTACGAAGAGCACTTCGGCCATTCGGCGCTGGCCATGCCCGGCGAGCTGGGCCACAGCGTGATCAGCATCAACAGCTTCAGCAAATACTTCAACATGACCGGCTGGCGCCTGGGCTGGCTGGTGGTGCCCGAAGCGCTGGCGCCGGTGATCGAGCGCATCGCACAAAACCTCTTTATCTGCGCCAGCACCGTGGCCCAGCATGCCGCCCTGGCCTGCTTCGAGCCGGAGAGCCTGCAAGAGTACGAACGCCGCCGCGCCGAATTCAAGGCGCGCCGCGACTACTTCATCCCCGAGCTCAACCGCCTGGGGCTCACGGTTCCGGTGATGCCGGACGGCGCGTTTTATGCCTACGCCGACTGCACCGCCGCGGCCGCCAGACTGGGCGTCAGCGGCAGCTGGGACTTCGCCTTCGAGCTCATGAACCGCGCCCACCTGGCCGTCACGCCGGGCCGTGACTTCGGGCATGCGGCACCCGAACAGTTCGTACGGTTTTCCACAGCCAACTCCATGGACCAATTGAAGGAAGCCATCGCCCGTCTGGAGGCTGCCCTTGCCTAGTCAGAGGACGATCAAGTCAAACGTAGGCGGAAGTCCTTTCAAGCAGGGGCCGCGGGACTGGCTTCGCCAGACCGCAGGCGCAGCGGCCCCCTCGGGGGGCAGCGCATTACACGAAGTGAAAAGCGTGGGGGCCACATTCAGTTGGCCCGTGAGGGTGTATTGGGAAGACACCGACGCCGGCGGCATTGTTTTTTACGCGAACTACCTGAAATTTTTTGAACGTTCGCGCACTGAATGGCTCAGATCACTCGGTGTTGAACAACAGCGCCTGAGGGAAAGTACCGGTGGCATATTTGTGGTGGCAGAAACCAGCATCCGCTACCATCGCTCTGCCCGCCTGGACGATGAACTCATTGTTACGGCAAGCCTGGTCGAAGCAGGCCGCGCGTCCATGATAATCGGGCAGCAGGTGCTATTAAAAACAGAGCAAGAAGAGGGACTGCCACCCGTCCTGCTCTGTGAAGGAACCATACGGATTGGCTGGGTCGACGCCGCCAGCCTGCAGCCCAGGCGGATTCCTGCTGCCATTCTTGACAGCCTAAAAACTTGAGCAAAGCTTCAACATGAATCAAGACCTCTCCATCGTCAGCCTCATCCTCAATGCCAGCTGGGTCGTTCAGGCCGTGGTGGCGCTGCTGGTGGGCGTGTCCATTGCCAGCTGGGCCGCCATCTTCAGGAAGATCATTGCCCTGAAAAAAGTGCAAAAGCTCAATGATGAATTCGACCGCGAATTCTGGTCGGGTACGAGCCTCAACGACCTTTTCGCCGGTGCTGCGCAAAACGCCAAGCACTCCGGCCCCATGGAACGCATTTTTGCCAGCGGCATGCGTGAATACCAGAAGCTGCGCGAGCGCCGCATCACCGACGCCGGTACCCTGCTGGACGGCGCGCGCCGCGCCATGCGCGCAAGCTACCAGCGTGAGGTGGACGCGATCGAAGCCAATCTCTCCTTCCTTGCCACCGTTGGCTCCGTCTCGCCTTACGTCGGCCTGTTCGGCACGGTCTGGGGCATCATGCACGCCTTCACCGGCCTGGCGGCCCTGGAACAGGTCACGCTGGCCACGGTGGCACCGGGCATTGCCGAGGCGCTGGTCGCCACCGCCATCGGCCTGTTCGCCGCCATTCCGGCCGTGGTGGCCTACAACCGCTTCTCGCATGACATCGACCGCGTTGCCAACCGGCTCGAAACCTTCATCGAAGAGTTTTCCAACATCCTGCAGCGCAATCTGGGCGCCCAATCACCCTCCGGCCACTGAAATGTTGGCCCCCACGCTTTTCACTTCGTGTAATACGCTGCCCCCCAAAGGGGCTGGCCTTGCTCGGGGCGGCCCTTCGCTGCGGCCGTCCGTCTAGGAGACCGCCATGCCAGCAGTCAATTCCCGCCGCGGCCGCAACCGGCGCACCATCAGCGAGATCAACATGGTGCCGTTCATCGACGTCATGCTGGTGCTGCTCATCATCTTCATGGTGACCGCGCCGCTGATCACGCCCAGCATGATCGCGCTGCCCAAGGTCGGCAAGGCGCCCAGCCAGCCGCAAAATCCGGTGCAGATCCTGATCAGCAAGGATGAAACCGTGCAGATCAAGATCAAGACCGACAGCGTGCCCAGCAACGTGCGCAACGTCGCAGCTGACATCGCCCGGCTGGAGCCGGCCGTGAAAGCCGTCGGCGCCGAAGCGGTTCCCGTGGTCATCAGCGCCGACAAATCGATCAAGTACGAAACCGTGGTCCAGGTCATGGACAATCTGCAAAAAGCCGGGGTGTCGCGCGTAGGCCTTTCCGTGCAAACCGGCAACAAGTAGCCGCCCGCAACCCGCCATGCCCAGCGCCGCAGACCGCCTCGAATTCGGACCGCCCCGCGACAGCGGGTCGTTGCGCGCATTCGGGCTGGCCCTGCTTGCCCACATCCTGCTGATGGCCGCGCTGACCTGGGGCATCAACTGGAAGCACAGCGACAAGGCCGTGTCGTTCGATGCCGAAATCTGGTCCAGCGTGCCGCAGGCGGCGGCGCCCAGGCTGGTGGAAGCCCCCACCCCACCACCGCCTCCACCCGCGCCCCCAACACCGGAAGTGAAGACACCGCCGCCAGCGCCCAATGTCGACATCGCGCTGGAGCAGGAGAAAAAGCGCAAGCTGCTGCAGCAGCAAAAAGAAGCCGAGAACCAGCAGAAACTGAAACAGGAAAAGCTCAAGGCTGAGCAGTTGGCAAAGAAAGAAAAAGAACTGAAGGCCAAAGAAGAGCAGGCCAAGCGCAAAGCCGCCGAAGACGCCAAAAAGGCCGAAGCGAAGAAGCAGGACGCGAAAGACGACGAGAAGCAAAAGCTGGCTGACGCTGCGGCGAAAAAGCTGCGTGACGAAAACCTCAAACGGATGATGGGCCAGGCCGGCGCCACCGGCGGCGCCGAGGCCACTGGTACGGCTCAAAAGGCCAGCGGTCCATCGGCAAATTACAAAGGACGATTGGCCGCTTTGTTCAAGCGCAACATCACCTTTGCAAATCCTGAAAGTATTCAGGGAAACCCGAAAGCTATCGTCCAGGTGAAAGTCTCTTCCACAGGACTTATCATGAGTTCAAAGCTGAGCAAATCCAGTGGAGTGCAAGCTTGGGACGAGGCCGTTCTCCGGGCTGTAGAGAAGGCAGAACGCATTCCTCCAGACGAAAACGGCAAGGTGATTACAGACTTTCCCGTTGAATTCGGACCCAAGGACTAAGCCAAGCGCTACCTTTTTTATAGCTGCTTGCGCTCGTCTCTATTGGCCTAGAGGCCTGTTTCACTCATAAACAATCTGCACCAGCCCCTTGTCGGCCTGCGCCATCCAGCTGGCCAGTGCGGCATCGGTCGGGAAGAATTTGGCTGCCTCCCCCAGATGAAGCTCCGCTGCCACGCCGCCCGCCTCGCCTTGGCGCCTGAGGCTCAAGCGCACCGGCAAGCCGCGGCTTAGCTCTCCCTGGTCTGACATCTCGCGGCGCGGCGGGAAGTCCCTGACCAGCCGTGAAATATCCGGCGTGGTGCCATTGACCGCCACTCGCAGGTACTTGCCAAATTTGCAGCGGGCAGTTTCCAGGTCCCAGACCTGCGTGACCTTGAAGCGGCGGCCGAAGCGCTCCGACGCGCCCTGCAGCGTGCCCTGCACGATCACCAGTTCGTCGTCCTTGAGCAGGTTGCGGTTGGCGTTGAAGGTCGTTTCGTCCACCGAGGCTTCAAGCACGTCGGTCTTGTCGTCGAGCTTGAAAATGATCAGCTTGCCGCGGTTGCCGTTGATAACGCGCAGGTCGCTCAGAATGGCAGCCAGAAGCTGAGGTTCGCGCGAATCGATCAGGTCCTCGATCTTGCGTTTGGCGAACTGGCGCACTTCGGTTTCGACCTCGTCAAACAGGTGCCCTGAGAGGTAAAACCCGATCGCCGTTTTTTCCAGTACCAGCCGCGCCTTCACACCGAAAGGCATGGCCTCGACCAGCGCCGGCTCCTGGGTGCTGGCCGCGTGCGAGTCGGACATGTCGAACAGCCCGCCCTGGTTGGCGTTGGCTTCGGTCGCGGCGGCGAATTCAAAGGCGCGGTCCACCGACGCCAGCAGCGACGCACGGTTGAGTTGCAGGTTGTCAAAAGCTCCGCCCTTGATGAGGGCTTCCACCGTTCGCTTGTTGAGCCGGCTGCGGTCCACGCGCACGCAAAAGTCGTAGAGCGAGGTAAAGGGGCCGCCTTCCTTGCGCGCCGCCACGATGGCGGCAATCGCCTGCTGGCCCGTGCCCTTGACGGCGCCCAGGCCGTAACGCACCGATGTGGCACTGATCGGCTCGAAGCGGTAGTCGCCGCGGTTGATGTCGGGCGACTCGAACTGGATGCCCATCTTCTGCGCGTCACCGAACAGGATCTTGAGCTTGTCGGTGTCGTCCATTTCCACCGTCATGTTGGCGGCGAAGAATTCGGCGGTGTAGTGCACCTTCAGCCAGGCTGTGTGGTACGCCAGCAGCGCGTAGGCGGCGGAGTGCGACTTGTTGAAGCCGTAGCCCGCGA
Source organism: Polaromonas sp. P1_F1 (assembly GCF_056405795.1). NCBI lineage: Bacteria > Pseudomonadati > Pseudomonadota > Betaproteobacteria > Burkholderiales > Comamonadaceae > Polaromonas > Polaromonas sp. P1_F1. The sequence continues at coordinate 98,235 of NZ_JBFUBJ010000002.1, read as the reverse complement.
ATTTTTCCATCAGGTCGAAAACCTCGTCGGCTTTCTCTTCGCTGAGACCGCCCTCGCCCGCGCCCTTGCGGAAGATCTCGCGCTGGGCGTCCATTTCCTCTTTTTTCTTCTTGCCCATGGCGCGGCGCAGCAAGTCGGCGCCGCCCAGCGAGTAGCCGCCCAGGATCTGCGCGGTCTGCATCACCTGCTCCTGGTAGACCATGATGCCGTAGGTCTCTTCGAGAATGGCCTTGACGCGCGGGTCCGGGTATTCGGGCACTTCCTTGCCCTGCTTGCGCGCGATGTAAGTCGGGATCAGCTCCATCGGCCCCGGCCGGTAGAGCGCGTTCATCGCAATCAGGTCTTCGAGGCGGTCCGGCTTCGCGTCTTTCAGCATGCGCTGCATGCCGATACTTTCAAACTGGAACACGGCTTCGGTCTGGCCCCGGCCGAACAACTCGTAAACCTTTCGGTCGTTCAGCGGCAGGTCTTCAAACTTGAAGTCTTTTTGCGCCGGATGGCGCGCGATGATGAACTCCCGGGCGATTTCCAGGATGGTCAGCGTGGCCAGGCCCAAGAAGTCGAACTTGACCAGGCCGATCGCTTCCACGTCGTCCTTGTCGAACTGGCTCACGGCGGAATCGCTGCCAGGCTGGGCATAGAGCGGGCAAAAATCGGTCAGCTTGCTGGGGGCGATCAGCACACCCCCGGCATGCATGCCTACATTGCGGGTCAGGCCTTCGAGCTTTTGCGCGAGCGCCAGCAGGGTTTGTACATCCTCTTCCTTGCGCTCGCGCTCGGCCAGGATGGGCTCCTGCTCCTTTGCCTGTTCAATCGTGATGTGCTGGCCCGGCTTGTTCGGAATCAGCTTGGAAATGCCGTCGCAAAAGCCATACGGGAAGTCGAGCACGCGGCCCACGTCGCGGATGGCGGCGCGCGCGGCCATGGTGCCGAAGGTCACGATCTGGCTCACGGCTTCCTTGCCGTATTTGTCTTTCACATAATCGATCACGCGGTCGCGGTTGCTCTGGCAAAAATCGATGTCGAAGTCGGGCATGGAAACCCGTTCCGGATTCAGGAATCGCTCGAACAGCAGGTTGTACTGCAGCGGGTCCAGGTCGGTGATCTTGAGCGAATACGCCACCAACGAGCCCGCGCCGGAGCCTCGGCCCGGGCCCACCGGGCAGCCGTTGTTCTTGGCCCAGTTGATGAAATCACCCACAATCAGGAAGTAGCCTGGGAAACCCATCTTGAGGATGGTGTTGATCTCGAACTCCAGGCGCTCCACATAGGATGGCCGCTTCTGGTCGCGCACGGCCACGTCGCGGTACAGGTGAGCCAGGCGTTCCTCCAGCCCTTCAAACGACGCGTGGCGGAAGTATTCGTTGATCGGCATGCGCACGCCATTGACTTCCGGCGTGGGATAGTCGGGCAGCATGGGTTTTCCCAGCTCCAGCGTGAGGTTGCAGCGCCGGGCAATTTCCACAGTGTTGGCCAGCGCGGTGGGCACATCGGCAAAAAGCGCCGCCATCTGCGCGGTCGACTTGAAGTACTGCTCCCGCGTGAACTTGCGCACGCGGCGCGTATTGCCCAGGATTTCGCCTTCTGAAATACACACACGGGCCTCATGCGCCTCGTAATCGTCGTAGGTCAGGAACTGCACCGGATGGGTCGCCACCACCGGCAGCTTGAGCCGTGCCGCCAGCTGGACGGCGGCCGCCACATGACGTTCGTCATCGGGACGCTGGGCGCGTTGCAGTTCGAGGTAAAAACGGTGCGGGAAGAGGCCCGCAAAGTACAGCGCACATTCCACGGCGCGCGCGCTGTCGCCCTGCAGCAGCGCCTGGCCCACAGCGCCGCCCTGCGCGCCCGACAGCGCAATCAGGCCTTCATTGAGTTCCTGCAGCCACTCAAGCTTCACCACCGCCTGGTCGCGCACCACGTTTTTGGTCCAGGCCCGCGTCAGGATCTCGGACAGGTTCAGGTAGCCCTGGCGGTTTTGCACCAGCAGCAGGAGGCGCGCGGCCGGCGCCCCGGCGTCCTTGCCCGGCACCTGCACCCATACATCGGCACCAATCAGGGGTTTGACACCAGCACCCCGGGTTTCCTTGTAAAACTTGACGGTTCCGAACAGATTGCTGAGGTCCGTGATGGCCAGGGCCGGCTGGTGGTCAGCAGCCGCAGCGGCCACGACTTCATCGATGCGGTTGGTGCCGTCGACGACTGAAAATTCGGTGTGAAGGCGCAAATGAACAAACATAAAGGTCATTTTAGGGCCGAGGCTGTCCGCTGAGGCGCCGTGACGCAGTGCAAGGCCCTGCATGCCTGCCTACAATCAACCGGATCATGCAAATCCTGAACATTGCGGCCTATAAATTCGTCACGCTGGCGCACCCTGCGATGCTGCAGGGCAGCATCGAACAGGCGCTCCAACAACGCGCGATCAAAGGCACGGTACTGCTGGCAGAAGAAGGAATCAACCTCTTCCTGGCGGGCACGGCGGCAGATATTCATGATTTTTTGGCATGGCTGAAACAGGATGCCCGCTTCAGCGACCTGCAAGCCAAGGAAAGCTGGTCAAGTGCCCAGCCGTTTCGCAAGCTGCTGGTCAAGGTCAAGCCGGAAATCATCCGCATGAACCACCCCGCCATCCAGCCAGCCGCCGGGCGCGCGCCGGCCGTGGATGCCGCCACGCTCAAACGCTGGCTTGACACAGGCTGCGACGACACGGGCCGACCGGTGGTGACGCTGGACACCCGCAATGACTTTGAGGCCGATGTCGGCACCTTCAAAAACGCCATTGACTGGCGCATCAGCAAGTTCACGGAATTTCCCCAGGCCCTGGTGGCAAACCGGCAGGAGCTTGCGGGCAAGACCGTCGTGAGCTTCTGCACCGGCGGCATTCGCTGCGAAAAGGCAGCCATCTTCATGCGCGAAGCCGGGGTGGAAAACGTCTGGCAGCTCGAGGGTGGCATCCTCAAGTATTTTGAGGAAAGCGGACGCGCGCATTTTGACGGTGAATGTTTTGTGTTTGACGAGCGGCGCGCCCTGGACCCTGAACTGAAACCTCAGGTCAATCCCGTGGCCAAGCCGCTTTCAAGGCCCGTTCCCACGGCCATCCCCACTGCATTCGAGGCCTTGTCTGACAGCTGAAGGCCGGGTGCCGTGCAAAGCTTTTAAGCCGCTCATTGCTATCACACCGAACTTCACCGTTTCCCTTTTGTGCATGTCATGGGTCAGCCTTCTGTCGCGCCCATCCACACGGTAGCCATCATGCCTACAGAACCATCACTCTCCCGCTCCCACACGCTTCAGGCGCGGCAGTCTCCGCTGGCCATGCGCTTTATGGCCATCAGGGCGCAGACCGAAGCCCTGATCGAGCCCCTGAGCCCCGAGGACTGCCAGCTCCAGTCCATGCCGGACGCCAGCCCTGCCAAATGGCACCTGGCTCACCTGACCTGGTTCTTCGAGACTTTTATCCTCGAGCGTTTTGAATCCGGTTTCAAGCCGTTTGATTCAGGCTTCAGGGTGCTGTTCAACAGCTACTACAACGGTGTGGGCGACAAATACCCACGGCCCAAACGCGGGCTGATCAGCCGGCCCTCCCTCGACGAAGTGCTGGCCTACCGTGCCCAGGTCGACCAGCGCATACTGGAAGTGATTGCGCAGGTAGAGGCCGGTAATGACACCGCGCAGCACAAAGAGTTGGCCGAACTGGTCACCTTGGGCCTGCACCACGAGCAACAGCACCAGGAACTGCTGCTGACGGACATCAAGCATGCACTGTCTTTCAACCCCGCGCGCCCGGCCTATGCCAGCCGCTGGCCGCTGGCGGGCATACACCCACAGCCGGTGAACTGGATGCGCCACGACGCGGGTCTGGTGGAACACGGCTTTGACGCGGGACGCGACGGTGGGTTTGCCTTCGACAACGAAACGCCCCGCCACAAAGTTTATGTGGCGGCCTTCGAGCTGGCCAGCCGGCCCGCCACCAACGGCGAGTTCATGGCCTTCATCGCCGACAGGGGCTATCAGCGCCCGGAGTTGTGGCTTTCCATGGGCTGGGATTGGGTGACTGAGAACGGCGTTAGCCTGCCCTTTTACTGGCAGGGCAGCGAAGGGAGTTACCAGCACTTCACGCTGCAAGGGCTGATTGATGTAGACCCGAACACGCCGGCCTGCCACCTCAGCTACTTCGAAGCCGATGCCTTTGCGCGCTGGGCCGGTGCACGCCTGCCGACAGAATTTGAATGGGAGCTGGCAGCGCGCAGCGTGGTGGCCAGCCCCGTGCCGCAGGGAAACTTTGTGGAAAAGGCGGCATACCACCCCCTGCCGCAGCAGGAGGAAAGCCACGGCCTGCCGGCCCAGATGTATGGCGACGTCTGGGAATGGACGCAGTCCAACTACAACCCCTACCCCGGCTACAAGCCTTGGGAAGGGCTGGTGGGTGAGTACAACGGAAAGTTCATGTGCAACCAGTTTGTGCTGCGCGGCGGCTCGTGCGCCACACCACAAAGCCACATACGCGCCAGCTACCGCAACTTTTTCCCGCCCGATGCCCGCTGGCAGTTCAGCGGCCTGCGCCTGGCGCGTGACCTGCCCGACGGCCGGCTCTGAACTATTCGCGCAACACGTCCAGCACGTCCGAGTTGAACTCGCGGTTGTACAAAATCAGCACCACCACGGCGGTGGCCAGCGCAAACGCAAAGGTGGAAAAAAACCAGGCCATGATGCCGAAGCTGAAGTAGTAGGCCCGGAGCCCGTCGTTAAAAGTTTCCGCCGCCAGGCTCACCATGCGGCTGGCGCGTGTGGCAAACGCTTCACGGTCGAACTTCCCCACCTCAAACTCCTGCGGTGACGGCATGGAGCCAATCAGCAGGGCGACAAAGGTGTACTGGCGCATGGACCAGCTGAAGCGGAAAAACGCGTAGACAAACACCGCCACCATCAGCAGCACCTTGAGGTCAAAAATCAGCACCGAGGTGCGCACGGCAAACGGGATTTCGCGCACCAGCTCGGCCGCTTTGTCGGTGGTGCCCAGCAGCGCGAACAACCCGCCGATGATGATGATCGTGGTGGACGAGAAAAAAGCCGGCGTGCTGGAGAGGTTCTGCGTGATGATGCCGTCGATCACGCGCGGGTCGCGCGAGGTGGCCTGTATCAGCCAATGGTGCCGGTAACGGTTGGTGGTGCGCAGCAGCGAAGGCCGCTTGACCCCATAGTGCCGGGCAAACCAGGCATAGCCCATCCAGCCGCCAAAGAACCAGGCGATGGCCATCCAGTCGGACCAGGGAAGCAGGCTGAAAATTTGCATCGCGTGATCTTAAACGCTGGGCTTTCCCTCAAAAAGCTTTTGCCTGACTTGCCGGGCCTCAGCCCGCGGTGAACTTCCGCTCGGGCAACGGGATGAATTCGGTCTCCCCGGGCACCTGCCCCATGGCCTGGGCGGCCCAGTCCTCACCGGCCTGCACGATGCGTTCCTTGCGGCTGGAAACAAAGTTCCACCACATGAAGCGGTGCGCATCCAGTGCGTCGCCACCGATCACCACCAGGCGCGCCGGGGTGTTTGCGCTGAGCTGTACTGCTGTGCCGGGTAAGAGGGTCGCCAGCGTGTGCATCGCCAGCGGCTCGCCGTCCAGCAGCAGGTCGGCGTCCACCGCATACAGCGCCATCTGCGCTGCCAGTGGCGGCAACGTGAAAGGCGTGCCCGCCGCGAGCGCCACATCCAGGTAGAGTGTTTTTGAGAAAGTCTTGACGGGTGAGGCTTTTCCGAATGCCTCACCGACCAGGACACGCACCACCGCGCCGTCCACGGACACCTCTGGGATGCTGTCCGCAGGCGTGTGTGAAAAACCGGGTGCTGTTTCTTCAAACTCTGCGGGCAAGGCAGCCCACAGCTGCAAGCCGTGGTTTACATATGCAGTACCACGCAGGTCGTCGGGCGCGCGCTCCGAATGCACAATGCCCCGCCCTGCCGTCATCCAGTTGATGGCACCGGGTTCTATGCGCTGGGCAGAGCCGATGCTGTCGCGGTGCATCATGGCGCCTTCGAACAGATAGGTCACGGTGGCCAGGCCGATATGCGGATGCGGCCGCACGTCATGGTTGGTACCGGGGTGTTCAGTCACCGGGCCGAAGTGGTCAAAGAAAATGAAAGGGCCAACCGATTGCTGCTGCGCAGAAGGTAGCAGGCGGCGCACCATGAATCCGCCACCCAGGTCCTTGTGATGCCCGGTCAGTTTCAGTGCAGCGCTCATGTCAGCCGTTCCACGTCCGTCGTGATTTCCGTCGTGACGGTGCTCATGAGCTTGTGCACCGGGCATTTCTGGGCAACGGTGTGCAATTCCTGCAATTGGGCGTCCGTCAATGCACCCTTGATCTGGAGTTTGGTGGCAAGCCTGTATACACCGGTGCGCTCCTGGGAGTCGTCCCGCTCAACCCGCGTCTTTATCTCGTCGACGGGAATGCCCTTCTTGCGGGCGTACCACATCACGGTAACAGCCTTGCAGGCGCCGAGCGCCGCGTCATAGAGGTCATGGGGCGAGGGGCCGGCATCGTCACCGCCTTCTGCCAGTGACGCATCGGTAATCAGCGCGTGGCTGCGAATTTGCAGATGCTGGGCCAGCTCCGCCGGAGGATTGCGCCTGAGTTCAACGGTCATGACAATTCCTGTAAAAAAGAAAAAGAATCAGGGAGCGAATCTCGCTGCGATACCGGCCACGCGCCGTCCGAAGTTGCGGGCGTTGTCCAGGTCGCCTGCGTTCATTTCGCCGGCACCTGCATCCGATGGCGATTGTGCGACAGCGCCACTGTAAGAGCCGAGGTAGTTGGTGTCGCTGCGCACCGCCGCCTTGCTGTTGCTGGGCAGCACGCCCTGGCTGACCCAGATGCCGCCATGCTGCATGGCCAAAGTAAAGAGGTAATTCAGCGTCGACATCTTGTCACCGCTCATGGCTGCGCTGTTGGTGAAGCCGGCAAACAGCTTGTCCTTCCACGCCTGGGTGTACCAGGGTTTGGAGGAAGCATCGGCAAACTTCTTGAACTGCCAGCTGACGCTGCCCATGTAGGTGGGTGATCCCATGATGATGGCGGTGGCGGCATCGAGGGTTTCCCAGCCGCCTTCGGGCAGGTTGCCTTCGGCATCAATAGCTACCAGTTCAGCGCCCGCGCCCTCGGCGACTGACTGCGCCATTCGCTGGGTATGGCCGTAGCCGGAGTGGTAAATCACGACAACTTTGGGCATTCGGTATCTTTCGCGGCAGAGGGTTGAAATCTAAAGCAGGCAAACAAAAAGGCTGCAGCAGGGCTTCATGCCCAAAGCTGCAGCCCTGTTGATGTGTCAGCCCTTGGTCTTGCCGTCTACGCTCCAGGCGCCGCCACCGAAAGCCGCGACGGTGAACAGGCCGCCGACGATGGCCATGTTCTTGAAGAACATCATTTGTTGCGTGGGGTCGGTCCAGAAGGCGTGGAAGATGCAGGTGATGACGACCGTGAAGACGCCAATGGCCAGCGCGGCCCAGCGCGTCTGGAAGCCCACGGCCAGAAGGATGCCCAGGCCGAGCTCCACCACGATGGCAATGGCGGCTGCGACTTCAGGCAGCGGCACGCCCTTGGACGAGATGTAGCCCACCGTGCCTGCAAAGCCGGCAATCTTGGAAAAACCGGCAGGCACAAACAGCAAGGCCAACAGCAGGCGGCCGATCAGGGAAAGAGGGTTTTGCAGGGAATTGAGCATGACGAGTCCTTATAAATAAAGTAAACGGGGAAATGATGGAGGAAAAAAACACTCTGGGCAAGCGCCATGCGGCTGTACGCATTCGGCGCCCGACCTGGGTGATGGGTTACGGCATGTGACCGGGCGTTACGGTGCCAGGTCAAACACCAGCACCTCGGCGTCCTGGCCGTGGCCCAGTTGCAGTGTGCCTTCTGCCTGCAGCGCAGCGGCATCGCCGGCCTTCAGCACCTGGCCGTTGACTTCAAGCTGTCCGCGAATCAGGAACACATAGGTCTTGCGCTTCGCGTCGAGCGGCAACGTGGCGGTTTCCGCGCCGTTGAAGAGGCCTGCATAGAGCCTGGCATTGGCATGGATCAGCACCGAGCCCTGGCTGCCGTCGGGCGAAGCCACCAGCCGCAACGTGCCGCGCTTTTCAGCATCGGCAAATGTTTTTTGCTCGTAGCTGGGAGGAATGCCGGTCACATTGGGCTCGATCCAGATCTGCAGGAAATGCGTGGTCTGGCCGTCTGCGTGGTTGAACTCGCTGTGCTGCACACCGGTGCCCGCGCTCATGCGCTGCACATCACCGGGCGGGATGCCCTTGATGTTGCCGATGCTGTCCTTGTGCGCCAACTCACCGCTCAGCACATAGCTGATGATTTCCATGTCCTTGTGGCCGTGGGTGCCGAAGCCGCGGCCGGCGGCAATGCGGTCTTCATTGATGACCCGCAGGTTGCCAAAACCCATGTGGGCCGGGTCGTAATAGCCGGCAAACGAAAAGGAATGAAAAGATTTGAGCCAGCCGTGATCGGCGTAACCGCGTTCGCCGGATGTTCTTAAAGTCATCATGAGGTGCTCCTTTCAAGGTGCGTTGAACTGCGTTGCAATGACTCCAATGTAGGCGCGGGCAGCCCACTTTTCATTGCTGCATTTTGATGGCATCATTCAAATTATTTGAATGATATTCCCCCCAATGACCAATAACCGGATTCGCGACGCCCTGACCCCGGAGAGCCTCAGCCTGATTGGCGCCGTGCACCGGACCGGCAGCATGGCGGCTGCGGCACGCGAGCTGGGCCTGGTTCCCAGCGCCCTCACCTACCGCATCCGCCAGGTGGAAGATGCCCTCGATGTGCTGCTGTTTGACCGCTCTTCGCGCCAGGCCAAACTGACCGAGGCCGGCAAGGAATTGCTGCGTGAAGGCAACCGCCTGCTGGCCGAACTCGACGCCGTGGCCAATCGCGTCAAGCGCGTCGCCACCGGCTGGGAACCGCAGCTCACGCTGGCTGTGGACAGCGTGATCTCGCGCACCACCGTGATGGAACTGTGCGAAGCTTTTTTTGCCCTGAACCCACCCACACGCCTGCGGATTCGCGAAGAAGCGCTGTCGGGCACGCTGGAAGCGCTTACCTCCGGCCAGGCAGACCTGGCCATCGGGGTGGCCATGGAACCATCCGTCAATACCTCGGTGCAACACAAGACACTGGGCAGCATTCATTTCATTTATGCCGTGGCGCCCCATCACCCACTGGCAAAAGCTGCTGAACCGATAACGGATGCGATGCTGATGCCCCACCGGGCCGTGGCCGTGGCGGATTCCGTGCAGCGTGGCAGCGGCATCACTGTGGGCCTGCTCGGCGGCCAGGACATTTTTACGGTGCCCGGCATGCAGGAAAAACTGCAGGCCCAACTGCGGGGCCTGGGCGGCGGCTTTTTGCCTGAATACCTTGCGCGTCCGCATGTCGCCACCGGGAGGCTGGTCGAGAAAAAAATGCAGCGAGCCCCACGCCTCGTGCCCATGAGCTATGCGTGGCTGCGCGTCGTGGACGGCCATGGCGGGCGGGCGCTGCAGTGGTGGCTGAAGCAACTGGAAAATCCCGCCACACGAAAAGCCCTGCTGGAGCGTGACCAGTCTGCATGAAAACCCGTAGTGGCACGCAATATCTGCGCATGCGCTGCGGCTGCGTGTAGAGTGTGCTTGAAACAGGTTCTTAAAGTTTTCGTTTATGGTTGAGATGTGATGACATACGCCGGGACGCCGCAAATCACTTGAATGATCCGCAGTACGCCCATTCGTCAAACCGCACAAAGTACAAAGATATGACAAAAAAATCCATCCGATCCCCTGAATCCGCGGCTCCGCGCCGCATTGCCGTCATAGGCGCAGGCATTGCGGGCATTGCCTGTGCCCGCACCCTGGTGCAGGCCGGGCACCGCGTCACCGTGTTTGAAAAAAGCCGGGGCGCCGGCGGCCGGATGGCCACACGCGAAAGCGAATTCGGCGGTTTTGACCACGGCACGCAATATTTCACCGTGCGGGACGCGCGCTTTGAAAAAGCCCTGGCCACCGCTACCGGGCTGGTCCGGCCCTGGAGCGCCAACACCGTGCGCATCCTCGATGAACTCGGCCGTGTCGTGGCCTCGGCGCTGCCGCCCAAGGAAGCCCACTGGGTCGCCTCACCCGGCATGAACGCACTGGTGCGGCTGTGGGCCCAGCCCCTCGATGCTGCCGGCCAGCTAGCGCTGGAAACTGAAGTCATGCGGATCGAACCCGACAAGCTGCACGCCAGCCAGTGGCAATTGCAAACCGAAGGGCCCGGCGCAGACAGCCGCGTCCATTCGGGTTTTGATACCGTCATTCTGGCGGTGCCGTCTTCGCAGGCGCAGGCCCTGTTGCTCAGTTCACAACAGGCCAAGCCCCTGGTGGCCGAGCTGTCCGAGGTTAGCGTTGCGCCCTGCTGGACGTTGATGCTGGCCTTTCCGCAGGCGATGCAGCCCACGATGGCGCACCTGGGGCCCCACTGGAATGCAGCGCGCAGCACGCACCACCGCATTGCCTGGCTGGCGCGGGAATCGTCCAAGCCTGGGCGCAGCCCGATCGAACGCTGGACCGTGCAGGCCAGCCCGGAATGGTCGGAGCGCCACCTGGAAGACGATGCCGAGCGCGTCAAGGCCAAGCTGCTGAAGGCCTTCACAGAAGTGACGGGCATCCGCGCCCAGCCGTCACACGCGGCGGTGCACCGCTGGCGCCACGCCCAAACGCAGCAACCGCTGGGCAAAACCCACGCCTGGGACGCCAAATCGCGCATTGGCGCCTGCGGCGACTGGTGTCTGGGTCACCGTGTCGAAGACGGCTTTGTCTCGGGCCTTGAAATGGCCCTCGAAATTTGTTAGCCCCCACGCTTGTCGCTTCGCGTACTGCGCTGCCCCCCGAGGGGGCTGGCCTTGCTTGGGGCGGCCCGGCGCGGCGGCCGCCAGGTTAGCCTTCTCATAGTTCCTTCTGCTTATGGCCTCGGGCTACAAAGGTAGATTTTCCCCTTCGCCCACAGGCCCGCTTCACGCGGGTTCGCTGGTAGCGGCCCTGGCCAGCTGGCTGGATGCCCGGGCGCACCGTGGCCGCTGGCTGGTACGCATCGAAGATGTCGACACCCCGCGCTGTGTGCCGGGCGCAGACCGCGTCATTCTTGAACAACTCGCCTGTTGCGGCCTGGTACCCGATGAAGCACCGGTTTACCAGTCACAACGCGGCGCCCTGTACCAGAATGCCCTGGACGCACTGATCACCCGCGGCCTCGCCTACCCTTGCGCGTGCACGCGACAAGATATCGCGCGGGCACTGGCCGCGTCCGGGCAGGCGCGGGAACGCCATGGCGAACTGGTGTACCCGGGCACCTGCCGCAACGGGCTGCATGGCCGTGCTGCACGTGCGTGGCGGTTTTTGACGCCAAATTATGTGCCAAATAGTGCCCTGGCCCAATCAGAACTTGCGCGAGCAGCTATAGATTTAATAGCAACTGATGCCACGCCAGCGGCCGCCGCACAGGCCGAAATCAGCTGGGATGACCGCCGCCTGGGCACACAGATGCAAAACGTCAGCCGTGAGGTCGGCGACTTTGTCCTCAAACGGGCGGATGGCCTCTGGGCCTACCAGCTCGCCGTAGTGGTAGACGACGCAGCCCAGGGCATCACCGACATCGTTCGCGGCGAAGACCTTGCCGACAACACCGCACGGCAAATCCTGTTGCAGCGCGCACTCGGCCTGCCGCTGCCGCGTTACCTGCATACGCCGCTGGTGCTGGGCCCGAACGGCGAAAAACTGTCCAAGCAGAACGGCGCCCAGCCGCTGGACACCGCCCGCCCCCTGGCGCTGCTGGTCCAGGCCGGCCAAACGCTGGGGCTGGAGGTTGAGCGTATAGCCAACGCAGCGACACCCGCCGCCTGGCTACAACTGGCCGTGCCGCTCTGGGCGACTAAAATCACAGGGTGATTCAAACCTCTCCCCCTGTGCCGCCTGCCTCACCCGAAGGCGCGCCCGCCGACACCCATCCTCCCCACAACATCCGCAGCTTTGTGCGCCGCACCGGCCGCACCACCGCGGGCCAGGCCAAGGCCTTTGCCGATGTGGGCCCGAAGTTTTTGCTGCCGTATGCCGATGCACCACTGGATTTTGAAAAGGCCTTTGGGCGCAACGCTCCCACGATCCTTGAAATAGGTTTTGGCATGGGCGAGGCCACGGCGCACATTGCCGCACTGATGCCCGAAAAGAACCTCCTTTGCTGCGAAGTGCATACGCCCGGCGTGGGCGCCCTGCTCAAACGCATCGACGAACAGAAGCTGTCCAACATCCGCATCCTGCAGCACGATGCGGTCGAAGTGATTGACGACATGCTCCCCCGCGCCAGCCTCGACGGCGCGCACATCTTTTTCCCGGACCCCTGGCACAAGAAAAAACACAACAAGCGCCGGCTGATCCAGCCACCGCTGATCACCAAACTCGCGGCCCGCCTCAAGCCCGGCGGCTACCTGCATTGCGCGACCGACTGGCAACCCTATGCCGAACAGATCCTGGAAGTACTGGGCGCCGAGCCGCTGTTGAAAAATACGGCAGACAGCAGTGCTGGTGGCTATGCCCCCAAGCCAGCCTACCGCCCATTGACCAAATTTGAAAACCGCGGCATCAAGCTGGGGCATGGCGTCTGGGACGTCGTGTTTGTGCGTGCGTGATCTTGCGGCTGCGCGGGTGTGAGCAAAACACCCAAGCTCGGGCTGCATGGTTTGGCCACGCGGGCCGGCATCAGCCCCAGTTGTGTCGGCCTGCCGGCCGGCAGCTGGCCCAGCATCACAGACTTTCTTGTTGAACGCTTTCCGGCCATCTCGCGCGAGGTATGGTTGCAACGCATGCAGGACGGCCTGGTGGTCGATGAATTCGGTGAAGCCGTCACCGCCGAACGCCCCTACCGTGGCCACATGCGCGTGTACTACTACCGCGCACTGGACGAAGAACCCCGCATTCCGTTTGAAGAGTCCGTGCTGTTTCAGGACGAACACCTTGTCGTGGCCGACAAGCCGCATTTCTTGCCTGTGACGCCCTCCGGCCACTACCTGCAGGAGACCCTGCTGGTGCGCCTGAAAAACCGGCTCGGCATCGACGGCCTGGTGCCGATTCACCGCATCGACCGTGAAACCGCAGGCCTGGTGCTGTTCTCCGTCAACCCGGCGGAGCGTGATGCCTACCAGTCATTGTTCCGCCGGCATGAGGTCACGAAGCATTACGAAGCCGTGGCGCCATGGCGCGGCGATATTGGCTTTCCCCTCACACGCAAAAGCCGCATCGTCGAAGACGAACCTTTTTTCCGGCAGCGTGAAATAACGGGTGAGCCCAACAGCCACACGCAGATCGATGTGATCGAGGTACGCGGCGACCACGCGCTGTATGCCCTCAATCCCGTAACGGGCAAGAAGCACCAGCTGCGCGTACACATGAATGCGCTCGGCCTGCCACTGCTGAATGACCGCATGTATCCGCCGGTCGAAGTGACACCGGAAGACGATTATCGCTATCCGCTGCAGTTGCTGGCCAAGTCCATTGCGTTCACGGACCCGGTAACAGGCGAGCAACGACGCTTTGAAAGCCGGCTGGCGCTGCGGGGCCTGCGGCCTTGATGAGGCCTTGGCATATGTCCGCCAAGCCGAGCTGGCCATGACCCAGTGCATCTGCTCAAACACAGCCGCAAACACTAGCCCTCTGTGGGAACTAACGTAAAAATGATCGGACCACCAACACAAGTGGCGAAGCCGCCTTCTGCTGTTGCGGGTCCGTGTCGATTGACATGTTATGCGTTGCCATCACCGGCGAGAGATTCCAATGCTTCCGACGCCGCGACATTCACTTCTTCCTTCTCCTCAGCAGCTGTCGGGCTGTCAACCATGCGCCGAAGATCCTTTGACAAGGCCGAACACAACTCCGACGACGGCCGGATGATGGAAACAATGACTTCGTACTTCCAGCTTTCGTCGTCCGTGGCGAAGACTCGACGCAGGTAGGGGACGAGCGGTACGCCTACGCTCGCAAAGAACGGACCGAGGATCGTGGCCACCGGCCAATTGCGGTCCTGGGTCCACTCTAGAAGCGCGGGAACAATGGGTTCAACTTCGGCGAAGCTGCGACCCGCAACATCACGTGCGACTTGCAGATCACTCTTGTGACGTGGCACCAGTGCGGCGAGTTCAGTACGCATAACGTTTGAGATGATAGGCTGCCGAAGGCGGCCCTCTCGATTCAAGGGTTAGGCCTCGCTGCTACGGCGAATGCCTTCTTCGAGCGCGAAGAACTGTGGATTGCGCGATGCCATCGGGCCGCGAAGCTTATCGATCTCCGCTTCTGGCGCGTGGACCTCGAACCTGACGATCTTTGCGATCTTCAGCGCTTGGCCAAGCAATTCAGCAACGTTCTCACGATGTGCGAGCAGGGCGGCTGCGTCTACGTATCCCTCGCGACAGTGGGCGACGTTGCCGCTGAAAGAGAAGGCGTAGTGCAGGCAACCCGGCTCCGTGCTCGTCTTGGCGACGAGCTTCTGCGCCAGAGCTTTGAAAGCGTCAAGTTGTCCGTCTTGGACCTCGAAATACGGCACCAAGGTGCAGCAGGTGTCAAGCGTAAACATTCATGTTTCCTGTGGTTCTCACGGGCGATGTGCCCGCGCCAATTCTGCACGTAGTGACTCACCTGGGTGCCAGAGAGACAATGATGAGGCGCTGCAGTTGCCGAAGAGCCCTCGCGATGCCTAACGTTTGAGTTCAGCGGCCGCCGAAGGTGGTCCGCTGGAACGGTGGATCAGGTGCCGCGTTGTACCAAGACCTCCCACAATGCTTTCTTGCGAACGTACTTGTTGGTCGTCTGGTGTTCCCTGGACAAGACCTGCCATCCGGTTGCGAACAGTTCGTCGACGCCCTGCGCATCAAAGAACCTCTTGGCCTGGCCGTCAACAAGGTAGTAGTTGGGCTCAATGGCAGGATGCCCAGTGGCTCCAAAGTTCTTGTCCTGGACCGAGTTCAGCCGGCACAAGAGCAGCCCACCCGGCTTGAGCGTCTGCCTGATCCGGCTCACAAGTTCCAGGGTTTCATGCCATGGAAAGTAGTGCAGAGTGAGGCTTGCCACAACGGCACCCGCTTCGCCAGAGCGGAGGGGAAACGGATCCCTGATGTCCTGGCATGAGATGCGTGCCTGAGGTGCCCGGAGCCTCGCAGCGGCGACAGAGGTGGCGGAAAGATCGAAGGCGAGAACAGAAAGGCCGGCACCGACCAAGGTGGACGTGTCTGCGCCCGTTCCACAGCCGATCTCAAGCACCGGCTGTGAGCCAACGGACTCCTGGAGCATCGGAAGCCATCGGCCAAGCCACGGGTCGTGGAGCATGTGTTCCTTGATTCCTAATGTTTGAGGTGAACGGTTGCCGCAGGCAGTCCGCAGGAATGATGGGGTAGGTTTTTCATGGGCGTGCGAAAAGCGTAATTGACTTACATCCGCCGGTCGTGCCGCCTAATGCGCCCTTTTGATTTGTTGAGCAGCGAGTTGCGCCGTCCTCTTGATTCCATCTCGGTACGCCTCAACCAGCTCCCCCGCTCTACTGAGGGCATCCTCGAACGATGCGAACGTGTAATTCGCGTTGGCGGTGATCTCGTCATCCGAATTCTTGTTGGCGTCTGCACCATAACTGATGGATTGCGAATAGATCGAATCTTCTGTCTTTATGTCTACGAGTTCAAACGAGATATTCAATCTGGGTGCGAACGTCGTCTTTAGCCGACTGGAATAAAGTCCCATATTCGATATGGTCACTGTCAGTATGCTGTCCGCGGTGATTGCGCTATTTTTGTAGTCAATCGAAGTTGGGTCGTCCTTTTCATATTTGATTCCATCTCCCGGTATGGCGCTTTGGTTGGCCTCCTTCAAAGCACTCAAAGTGGCAGATGCAAGTTCCTCTTGTACGTTGAAGGCCTGCTTTTCCAGCGCCGCCTTAAGTTCGTTGATTCGATTCTTTTCAACCCCCTTTTTCACGAAGAAGGCCGGGCCGGGAAAGATAATATCCAGGCCGTTTGGCGCATTTTCAATTGAAAACTTCTCTACCGGCTGAACGGAGGCTACGGCGATAACTCTTTCACCGGGAGTCAAACTCGCCTCTGCTGCAGATAATTGCAATGGAAGAATCGAGATAAAGAATAGTGCGATGGTTGTTCGAGTTAAGTGGATCATGTCGTGGGCATAGCGTTTAAAAATTTAATGAAACCTGACATTGGAGTTGGCCGGCACGCAGTGGCAATGCGCCGCGACGTTTTCCGTATCGAGCGACCTGTTAGACCGCGGAACCCTGCTAAGGACGTCGCTGGACAAAGAGCCTCCATGCGGGGTATCCGGCAAGTAGCAGACAAGTGGCGAGCATTGCGACAAAGCCATAACCCGACACAATGCCCGGTGCTAGCCACTCGACCAAGCCCACGAGGGCAAAAAACCAGACGAGCCCCATCGCGAAAAGTGCGCCAATGAAATGAATGGCCTTGGACATGGGCGGCTGTTCTTATGCGACCTGACGTTTGAATTCAGCGGCCGCCAATGGCGGTCCGCTGGAATGATGGATTAAACCGCACGCTTGAAAGCAAGCATGGAAACTGCGGCCACAAGAGACAGCTTTGAAAGCAGCGGGAGGTATACCGAAAGAACGTGACCCAAAGGAGCTTCGTCATATTCGACGAAGACCACTGCGCGCCAGATTTCAGCGGGACGACCAACGCCGACCGGCAAAAAGAATAAGTTCCAGAGCAAACCGCTGAGGCCAGCTATGGCGAAGCAAGCACCAGCAAGCCATGAGTGACGAAGCCATACAAACACGGCTAGAGCAAGCCATAAAAGCGGCAAGCCCCAGAGCGATAGCTTCGTGAGTCGATGTGCGATGGAGTCCATGAGGTCTAACGTTGGCGCTGCCCGGCGCGCAGCATGCGCCGCGAAGCGGCAACCTGCTGCTGCATGTCCGCGTCGAGCACCCTGTTAGATTGAATTTCTTTTCCTGAGCTTGTGAAGTGCATAGCCAGTGAATCCTTGATGTATGAAACCGAATAGTGCCATGAGAGGTATCCAAGCGGCAAAGTATTGGGGCAAAGCCAGTAGCACCATCAGGCAAGCCAACAGGCCCGCTCCAAACGTTAAGTCGCGCCAAGCAAACCATCGCGCAAATGCTTCAATGCCTTCAGGCGGGCGCGCAATCCATTGATGTGTAAGTTCAACGCGGCCTTTGACTCCCATCTGATAGGCGCGCCAGAGAAGAAATGACGCCATACCAACAGGCAGGACCAGAAATACTAAAACCGTGAGCGCGTACATTTGAAAATCTAACGTCGAAGCTGCCCGGCACGCAGCATGCGCCGCGAAGCGGCATTCTGCAGCTGCGTGTCCGTGCCGAGCGAAATGTTAAGTCTCATATACCCCGCGCCTCAAATTCGTCAACCAAGGCGTACCACTTCTCGATCTCTTCCCTTCGCTGCGCATTTCCTTCCAAGACATCCACTTGGTGACGCGCCAAGTAGAACTCATTTTCCCCTCGTATCCGTCCGCGCGCCTTGATTTTCTCCAGCCGCGCTTCCTCCTTAGCAGAGAATTCAGGGTAATGGATAGCGATCGCACGGTCGAGCGCCTTTGCAGCATGCGCCCGCATCGCAGGTGGTAACGATTTCAACAGCATGGGTGTCTCTCGCAAGCCCTGTTCCATGCCTGTTGCAAGCGCGGACCTCGGGTGTTCCCCGGTAGGCTCAGCGTAAATCGGTCGAGCTTTTTTCCAGCTCTCGCATAGCTGCAGGGTACGCTCATCTTCTACGGTCGCGAGTTCGCTGTGCAGATCGTCATAGAGTGCGACCAACTTCGAGAGCTTGTCAGTGCGTGACATATGTGAGACTTAACGTAATGTATGCCGCAAAACCTGCGGTATAACCTGGCGCTTGCAATCTAATCTGGACATCTAAAACCCCTGTAAGCCGCTTGCATGCTGGGTTTCAAGCCCACAAACAGTAAATTTATACAGTTATAAAAATTCCGTGAAACCCCGCAAATTTTCCGTCCAGTTTCACCCAGCTTTTTGCATTGAGCAAGTTGACGACATGATCCAAACGATGAAAGCGCTCTGAGCAAGCCGTCCTTAAAACCGCCGGCTCCG
This sequence comes from Polaromonas sp. P1_F1, assembly GCF_056405795.1. Lineage (NCBI taxonomy): Bacteria > Pseudomonadati > Pseudomonadota > Betaproteobacteria > Burkholderiales > Comamonadaceae > Polaromonas > Polaromonas sp. P1_F1. Next base: position 80,067 of record NZ_JBFUBJ010000002.1, on the reverse strand, counting down.
CAGTCCCATTGTTTCCTGCATCTTCAACCCTTTTAAGGCTGCACGCCGCGTGATGCTCAGGCCCTGACCTCTTTTGCAGTGATTTGATACTTGAAATCATCCGGTGCGTAGGAGTCAAAACGGCCGGCCGCATTTTCAGCCACGGGGTACATGAAGAAGCCGAGCTTCTCGCCGCTGGCCTTGGGCAGCGTGACATCATGCGCAGTGTTGTAGGCCATCCAGTTGCCTTCCCAGCCGCCAAACAGCGCCTTGTTCACAGGAGCCACCACCGGGTTGGCGGTGGTCTTGATCCATTCGGCCGTTTCCAGGCGCATGACCTTGGCCACGTCGGCAGGGTCCATCGCCACCCAGCCGTAGCCCTTGAGGTAGACCTCCGAGCGGCAATGCTGCGCGCCCTTCAGGCTGGTCGGATTGCCCGAGAGCTCCTTATAGCCAAAGGCTGAAGGCACCAGGCGAATGCCGTACACGTCACGTGCCGGCAGGCCCACCGAGCGGCACAGGCCCACGAACAGCGCATTCAGGTCGGCACACTTGCCGCCCAGGTTGCCGGTTTCCAGCATGGTCTTGATGTCGCCTTCGCCGCAACCGCGTACCTTGGGTTCGCGGTAGGTGTTGGCCACGATCCAGTCGTAGAGTTTTTGCGCCTTTTCGACATCGGTTTTGGCACCCTGGGTGGCGGCCAGCGCTGTCTTGCGCACAATGCCGTCGGTCGGGATGAGGACTGTGGGACGCGTGAAGTAACGCAGCGTGTCGGCGCTTTCGGCTGGGGCGGTTTTCTGTGACCAGTCCATGGCACGGCCTTGCGTCTGCACGCGGCTGGTCAGCTCCACATAGGGCTTTGTTTCAGTGGCCGCAAACTCCACATACAGCATCTTCGCGCCGTCCTGACCGTCCTGCATGAGCTTGGCGGTGCCGTTGCTCGAAAAGCCGTTTTCCAGCGAGTGCTGGTAGTCGCTGTTGACCGAGGGGATCGGCAGCCACACCTTGGTCACGCCTTGGGGTTTGGCGATGTCCACACGCGTGGTCACGTCGAAAGTTCGCCAGGCGCCGCTTTGGGGTGCAAAGTTGCTGCGGCTGGGCGCGGCGGCGGGCGTCTGGGCAAAGTTGATGGTTGGCAATGCAGCAGCCACGGCGGCGGCTGCGGTGTTCTTGAGGAAAGTGCGGCGTACGGTCGACATGAAAGGTATCTCCGGGTGGGTGTGAGTGCGACGTGCACCGGGGCAGGTAAAGATGCTCCGGGATGTCTGACAGCCCACACAGCCCGCAAAGGCAGCGCAAGGGCTGGCCCTGGATTATCGCCGGTGCCGTGCCGAGACAGATTCAGGGCTTGAGCAAGCCGGCAATCAGCTTTTCGGCGGCCGGGCTGGTCCAGTCGACCTCGCCTGTCACGCGCTGGCGCGGCCGGCCGCTGCGGTCAATCATCAAGGTTGTCGGAAAAACCTTCACACCCCAGCCCCGGGCAACTTTGCCATCCAGGTCCAGCAGCACCGGCAGTGTTACCCCGGTGGTCTTGGCGAACTGCAGCGCACGCGCCGCCGGCTCCTTGAAATTGATGGCCAGCACCAGCAGTTTGTCATCGCCGTAGAGGTCGGCAATCTGCTGCAGCGTCGGCATTTCAGCGCGGCAGGGCTCGCACCAGCTGGCCCAGAAATTCAACAGCACGGCACGGCCGCGCAAATCAGCCGGGCGCCAGGTCTTTCCGGTTGTGTCCACCAGCGAGAACGCTGCCAATGGACCAGCCCAGGGAGCCACTTCATAAGCCGGGCCGGTCAGCCCCTGCGACATTGCGGGAAGCACGGCCGCCCCTGAGCCGGCGGTGACTGTCTGCAGCAGGAAATGGCGGCGGGAAATAAACGGGGTCGGCATGGGCCTGGTGTTGGTACGCAGGTTGAGGGGTAAATGGGGTGGACAACTTCTATCGCTGCAAGAACATGCACTGCCTGCATTTTAGGGACCGTATAGCATCCGCTGCATGCGCCAGCCGGCGCCTTCACACAAATCACGGGAACTTCATGAACATCCATATCCGGAATGCACAAGCCAGCGACGCCGCAGTGATTCACGCCTTCATCGTGGAACTGGCCATCTATGAAAAAGCTGAGCACGAGGTCATCGCGAGCGTCGCCGACATTGAGCGCAGCCTGTTTGAGGCCGGGACACCTGCGCGGGCCCTCATCTGCGAGATAGACGGCCAGCCAGTGGGCTTTGCGGTGTACTTTCTCAGCTACTCCACCTGGCTGGGACGCAAAGGCATGTACCTGGAGGATTTGTACGTATCGCCCCAACACCGGGGTAGCGGCGCCGGCAAGCGGCTGTTGCGCCACCTGGCCCGGCTGGCTTTTGACAGCGGCTGCGGGCGGCTCGAATGGAGCGTGCTGGACTGGAACGAGCCGGCCATCCAGTTTTACCAGTCGCTGGGCGCCAAGCCGCAAGCTGAATGGGTGCGCTACCGCATGACCGGTGACACCTTGCAGCACTTCGCTCTGGGGGACACAAGCCAGGTTCAGCCAACGCCCTGAGCCGGTCGTGCAATATCGGTGCAGACCCGGCTTTTTGTAAGAAATGGCAGCATTCAGCGACCAAGTGACACAGGAAGTACAGATGGCGGTGATTGACCCCGCTCAGCCCAGCGGGCGATCCAAAAAAGAACCCTATATAGGACAGCATTTGGCCGGCGCCGCTTGCGCCCAAAGCGGTTCAGTCCTACAAAGGCGTTTCGCTATCTGCTTTTAAATCTGTCGATATCACTTAACTGGCTGACCCAACGTGAACCTGCCCCTCAAATTTCCCGGCCTGGCTGAGGCCCTGCCAACGGCATCGCCGCAGTTCATTAACCTCTACAACGAGTCGCAATCGGGCCAGACCCAAAATGTGGCGCAGGAGCTGGAAGAGGGTTTGCTTGAGCCCACGGCCACCATCAGCCCCAAATTCTTTTACAACGAGCTGGGCTCCAAACTTTTCGAGGCCATTACGGGCCTGGAGGAGTACTACCCAACCCGCACCGAGGCCGCCATATTTGCGGCGTCTTACCCGCAGATCGCCGCCACGCTGAGCGCGAACGGCATCCACAACGCCTGCCTGATCGACCTGGGCGCCGGCAATTGCGCCAAAGCTGCAGCGCTCATTCCGCATCTTCAGCCGCGGCAATATGTGCCGGTCGACATCTCGGTGGAATTTTTGCGGGATGCCGCCGCGCAGGTGCAAAACAGCTTCCCCGCGCTCGACATCGTCGGCCTGGGCATGGATTTTTCGTCCGGCCTGGTATTGCCGCGCGAAGTGCAAAGCCAGGAACGGGTGTTTTTCTACCCCGGCTCCAGCCTGGGCAACTTTCATCCGGCGCAGGCCCTGCGGTTCTTGCAGCACATCGCCGACCCGGCGCAAGGCAAGGCGCGCGGCCTGCTGCTGGGCATTGACCTGGTGAAGGACACCGCACGGCTGGAAGCGGCTTATGACGACGCGCTGGGCGTGACCGCTGCCTTCAACAAAAACCTGCTGCTCAACGTCAACGAGCTCCTGCAGGCGGATTTTGATGTTCGCCAGTGGCACCATGTGGCGCTCTTCAATGCCGCGGAGTCGCGCATCGAAATGCACCTGGAAGCCTTGTCGGACCTTACGGTGCGCTGGCCTGGGCATGCGCGGCGCTTTGGCGCCGGCGAGCGCATCCACACCGAATGCTCTTACAAGTACACCTTGGAAAGCATGACGGCGCTGCTGCGGCAGGCCGGATTCGGGCAGGTTCGCTACTGGACCGACCCGCAAAGCTGGTTTGCGGTGTTCTGGGCCGCTATTGAGTGAAAAAGCAATGAAAAAAGGCCAATTTCCTGAACGAAATTGGCCTCCAGCCCTTTACTACCTTGCGCGAGCAGCTATCAAATTAATAGCGCTTTGACGGACCGCCTCAGGCGCGCTCGGTCACCCAGGCCTGCACCGACTTCAGTGCATCACCGAGCTTGGACGCATCGGTGCCGCCGGCCATGGCCATGTCGGCCTTGCCTCCGCCCTTGCCGCCCACCTGCTGGGCCACAAAGTTCACCAGTTCACCGGCCTTGACCTTGCCCACGCTGTCGGCGGTCACGCCCGCGGCGATCTGCACCTTGTCGCCATCGACGGCGGCCAGCACGATGACGGCGGTCTTGAGCTTGTCTTTCAGCTTGTCCATGGTGTCGCGCAGCGTCTTGGCATCGGCGCCTTCCAGCTTCGCGGCCAGCACCTTAAGGCCCTTGACGTCGACAGCCTGCGTGACCAGCTCGTCGCCTTGTGACGAAGCCAGTTTGCCTTTGAGCGCGGCGATTTCTTTCTCCAGCGATTTGACCTGGTCCAGCACCTGGCTGATGCGGCCCTGCAACTCGGACGGGCTGGCCTTGAGCGAGCCGGCCGCGGCTTCTACCGTGGATTCGAGCGTCTGCAAGTAGGCCAGCGCGTTTTCGCCGGTGACGGCTTCCACACGTCGCACGCCCGCCGCCACACCGCTCTCGGCCACGATCTTGAACAGGCCGATATCACCGGTGCGTTTGACGTGAACACCACCACAGAGCTCCTTGCTGGAGCCAATCGTCAGCACGCGCACGGTCTCACCGTACTTTTCACCGAAGAGCATCATCGCGCCGGACTTCTGGGCATCTTCCATGGCCATCACGCTGGCATCGGTGGCCACGTTGGACAAAATTTCGGCATTGACGCGCGCCTCGATCTCGCGGATCTGCGCGTCAGTAACAGGCGCGTTATGCGCAAAGTCAAAACGCGTGCGCTCGGCATTCACGAGTGAACCCTTTTGCTGCACGTGATCACCCAGCACTTCACGCAGGGCCTTGTGCATCAGGTGGGTGGCGCTGTGGTTGCGCACGGTTGCGGCGCGCAGCGCGGTGTTGACCTGCGCGGTCACGGTGTCGCCGACTTTCAGCGTACCCTCTTCCTGCGTGCCATGGTGGCCGAACACATCGGCCTTGATCTTGAGCGTATCGTCCACCGTGAAGGTGGAGCCGGCAGCCGTGAGCCGGCCCTGGTCACCGACCTGGCCGCCGCTTTCGGCGTAGAACGGTGTCGTGCTCAGCACCACCACGCCGCTTTGGCCTGCATTGAGTGCCTGCACGGCCACACCGTCGGCATACAGCGCGACGACTTTGGCGGGCTCTTCGAGCAATTCGTAGCCGGTGAAAGCGTGGCCTTCGCCGGAATATTCCAGCGCACGGTCCATCTTGAACTTGCCGGCGGCGCGTGCCTGGTTCTTCTGCTTGTCCATGGCCGCCTTGAAGCCGGCTTCATCAACTTCCACACCGCGTTCGCGGCACACGTCGGCCGACAAGTCCAGCGGGAAGCCGTAGGTGTCGTGCAGCTTGAAGGCCACGTCACCCGGCAGCACCTTGGCACCACCGGCCAAAGCGGTGTCCAGAATCGTCATGCCGATTTCCAGCGTTTCGAAGAAGCGCTCTTCTTCGGCTTTCAGCACGGACGTGATGCGGGCTTCGTCGGCCTTGAGCTTGGGATAGGCATCACCCATCAGGCGGGCCAGGTCAGCCACCAGCTTGTGGAAGAACGGCGTCTTCTTGCCCAGCTTGTAGCCGTGGCGGATCGCGCGGCGGATGATGCGGCGCTGCACGTAACCCCGGCCTTCGTTGGACGGGTTGACGCCGTCACTCACCAGGAACGCTGTGGCGCGGATGTGGTCGGCAATGACAAACAGGCTCTTGTTGCCCAGGTCTTTTTCGCCAGTCTCGCGTGATGCCGCCTTGATCAGCTCGGCAAAGATGTCAATTTCATAGTTGCTGTGCACGTGCTGCAGGATGGCGGCCAGGCGCTCCAGGCCCATGCCGGTGTCCACACAAGGCGCGGGCAGCTTGGTGACGCTGCCGTCGGCGGCCATGTCGAACTGCATGAACACGTTGTTCCAGATTTCGATGAAGCGGTCGCCGTCTTCGTCGGGGCTGCCGGGCGGGCCGCCGGGGATGTGGTCGCCGTGGTCGTAAAAGATTTCGCTGCACGGGCCGCAGGGGCCGGTGTCGGCCATCATCCAGAAGTTGTCGGACTTGTAGCGGCCGCCCTTGTTGTCGCCGATGCGGATCACGCGCTCAGGCGGCAATCCGATTTCTTTCGTCCAGATGTCGTAGGCCTCATCGTCCTCTTCATACACCGTGGCCAGCAGGCGTTCGGGCGGCAGCTTGTAAACCTCGGTCAGCAGCTCCCAGGCCCATTTGAGCGATTCGCGCTTGAAGTAGTCGCCGAAGCTCCAGTTGCCCAGCATCTCGAAAAAGGTGTGGTGGCGCGCGGTGTAGCCCACGTTTTCCAGGTCGTTGTGCTTGCCGCCGGCGCGCAGGCAGGCCTGTACCGACGCTGCGCGCACGTAGGGGCGCTTGTCGGTGCCGAGGAACACATCCTTGAACTGCACCATGCCCGAGTTGGTGAACATCAGCGTCGGGTCATTGCCCGGCACCAGCGAGCTGGACGGCACCACGGTGTGGCCCTTGGACGCGAAGAAATCGAGAAATGTCTTGCGAATGTCCGAGACGGTGAATACGGGCGTTGAAGCTGACGTGGAGGCTGACGAGGAAGTGGGATGGCTCATGGTCTGCAATAGTGGTTTTGGCAAGGCGGCGCCCTCGGGCTCACCCGCTTTGGCTAAGCCTTTGATTATAGGTTTGAGGGGGATACCCCCGCTTTATTGGGCTGTCTGCCGGCCGAGATCAATGCGGTGGGACAAAAAGCGCCATATGCGCTCATCGTCGCTGAAAGCCACGTTAAAGCGGAGCCAACCCGTCGGATGGGGCTCCAGCAGAAACAATTGTCCCGGGCCCAGCATGATGCCCTCGGGCGTAGCCTCTTTGGACAGGACGGCCCCATCGGGAAGGTCCGGGTGCCGGGCCCACAGGTACATGCCGGCCCCTGGCTCATGGAAAAGCTCAAACCCCAGGCCGGTCAGGTTCTTTTCGGTCTTGCGGTGCGCTGCAGCCAGCTTCTCCCGAAGCGACTTGAGGTGCTTGCGCCAGCGGCCGTCGGTGACCACCCCGAAAGTCAGCCGTTCGGCGATATCGGACGAGGTGAGGCCCGAAATCATCTTGAGCTGCGCCAGGTCCTCGATCAGCTCGCCTCGTGCCAGCAGGTAGCCCACGCGCAAATTGGGGGAAATTGTTTTGGAATAGCTGCCGATGTAGACCACACGCTGCAGCTGGTCCAGGCTTGCCAGCGTGGACCGCGAGACCGGGTCCATGTCGGCGTAAATATCGTTTTCCACCAGCGTGAAGTCGTGCGCCTCGGCCAGTTGCAGCAAGCGGTGCAGATGGGCCGCCGAGGCAATCGAGCAGGTCGGGCTCTGCAGGCGCGGCTGCGTGAAGAAGGCCTTGGGCTTGTGCACCGCCAGCAGCGCCTCCAGCGCAGCCAGGTCGTACCCGGTAGGGGTGCGCGGCACCCCCACAAGGTTGGCGCCCAGAAAACGCAGCATGAACATCAGGTTGGGATAACCGGGGCTATCGACCAGCACGGTGTCGCCCGGTTTGACCAGTTGCCGGGCCACCAGGTCCAGCGCCTGGCTGGAGCCTTGCGTCAGCAGCACCTGGTCGACCTCGACCGATATCTGGCTTTCGGTGAGCGCCTCCGCAATCACCATGCGAAGGGCCATATGTCCATAAGGCAGGCCGTAACCCTCAAGAGAGGAACCGTCCACCGACAGGTGCCGCATGCTGCGGCGGAGCGCGTCCCCGAACAGGAAATCGTGCGGCAACCAGCCACAACCGGGCTTCATCGGCAGGTTGCGGTTTTCAAAAATCTGCTTGAGGTACCAGCGGGCGTCAAATTTAGGTTGCGGGGGCTGCGCGTACGGCACCCCCGATGCACCATCATCGCCCCTGCGCTTGACGAAAAACCCGGCATTGGCTCGGGAAACAAGCCACCCCTGGGCCACAAGGCGGTCGTACGCCTCTACCACCGTGAAGACGCTGACGCCGTGCATGGCGGCAAAACCGCGGATGGACGGCAGCTTGACGCCCGGTTTCAGCGCTTGCCCGGCAATCATGCCCCGCAGGCCGTCGACGATCTGGCTCACAAGGGGGGTCTGCAGTTCCGGGCGAAGTGTGAGCATCAAAAAACCAAAAAGGGCAGATTGTGCATCGCAATGCCCGTGCACCGGGTTGGGGAATCCATGTACAGGATTCTAGACCCGCACAGTGTGTCGAAAACAGCGCGGCGGTGTACATGGACGGGCCTTGCCCCGACTTCTAAAGTCCACCCAACTCCTTCCTCAACCCAGTCAACCCAGAAATTCCGGAAATCACCTCCACCATGCAGCCAAACCAGACTTCCAGCAACGCCGCCCTGATGGCGCGCCGCCAAGCCGCCGTGACACGCGGCGTAGGCCAGGCCCACGAAATTTTCGTTAGCCGGGCAAAAAAAGCCGAACTATGGGACGTTGAAGGCCGCCGCTATATTGACTTCGCAGGCGGCATCGCCGTGCTCAACACCGGTCACCTGCATACCGAAGTCATTGCCGCAGTCAAGGCCCAGCTCGACCTCTACACGCACACCTGCTTTCAGGTCGTCGCTTATGAGCCTTACGTTGAACTGGCCGAGAAGCTCAATGCCCTGGCACCTGGAAATTTCGCCAAAAAGACCCTGCTGCTGACCACAGGCGCCGAAGCGGTCGAGAACGCAGTCAAGGTGGCGCGGTCTTACACCAAGCGCCCCGGCATCATTGCCTTTACCGGCGGCTATCACGGCCGGACCAACATGACACTGGGCATGACCGGCAAGGTGGCGCCCTACAAGCTGGGGTTCGGCCCCTTTCCCGGCGAAGTGTTCCATGCCGAATACCCCAACGCGCTGCACGGCGTGAGCATCGACCAGGCGCTGCATTCGGTCGAACAAATCCTCAAAAACGACGTCGAGCCCGAGCGCGTGGCAGCCTTCATCATTGAGCCGGTGCAAGGTGAAGGAGGCTTCTACATTGCCCCGCCCGAGTTCGTCAGCCGCCTGAAGGCGCTGGCCGACCGGCACGGCATCCTGCTGATCGCCGATGAAGTCCAGACCGGCGCCGGCCGCACAGGTACCTGGTATGCCAGTGAACAATGGCCGGTGGCGCCCGACCTGATCGCCATCGCAAAATCCATGGCGGGCGGTTTCCCGATCTCGGGCCTGGTCGGCCGCGCCGAGGTCATGGATGCACCTGGCCCCGGCGGCCTGGGCGGCACCTACGCCGGCAGCCCCATTGGGTGCGCGGCAGCGCTGGCTGTGCTCAAGGCCTTTGAGAAAGAAAAACTCCTGGAGCGCAGCAAGACGCTGGGCGCCCATCTGGTCAAAGGCCTGCACGCGATTGCGAAAAAAGAAACCTCTATCGGCGACGTGCGGGGCCTGGGCGCCATGGTGGCCATAGAGCTCTTTGAAAAAGGGGACCCTGCCCGCCCCGATGCGGCGCTGACCAAACGCGTGGTGACCGAAGCCGCCCGGCGCGGATTGATATTGCTCTCATGCGGCACCTACGGTAACGTGATCAGGATTCTGGTTCCCCTCACGGCGTCAGACGCCTTGCTGGACGAGGGCCTGCAAATCCTGGCCGACAGCCTCGCCGCATCGCGCTGATCTCCGTGGACAGCTCAGGAAAAACGATGACTGATAACGATGTCCTTGTGCGCTTCTCAGGCGTGCAGAAAACCTATGACGGCGAACAGCTTGTCGTGCAGCAACTCGACCTCGACATTCATCGCGGGGAATTCCTGAGCCTGCTCGGCCCCTCCGGCTCGGGGAAAACCACCACGCTGATGATGCTGGCCGGCTTTGAGTCGCCGACCGCCGGGGAAATTTTCCTCAACGGCTCGCAAATCACGGGCACACCGCCGCACAAACGCAACTTCGGCATGGTGTTCCAGAACTATGCGCTGTTTCCGCATCTCACGGTGGGCCAGAACGTGGCCTATCCGCTCACGGTGCGCAAGGTGTCAAAAAGCGACCAGGCCAGCCGCGTACAGCGTGCGCTCGATATGGTTCGCCTGTCGGGCATGTCGGACCGCCTGCCCGGGCAGCTGTCGGGTGGCCAGCAGCAGCGCGTTGCCCTGGCACGGGCCCTGGTGTTCGAGCCCCAGCTGGTGTTGATGGACGAACCGCTGGGCGCACTCGACAAGCAGCTGCGCGAGCACATGCAGATCGAGCTGAAGGAGTTGCACAAGCAGCTAGGCGTCACGTTTGTCTATGTCACGCACGACCAGGGGGAAGCCTTGACTATGAGCGACCGAGTAGCTGTTTTCAACGACGGCGCGATCCAGCAGCTGGCGCCTGTAGAGGCGCTGTATGAAACGCCCTCCAACCGTTTTGTTGCCGGTTTCGTCGGAGACAGCACGGTACTCAAAGGCAAGGGAAATGCCACAGGCATCGAATTGCCGGATGGCCGCGTTCTGGGCGGCACCAACGTGAATCAGGCGGCTGATGGCGCGCAGGTCGAAGCCTATATCCGGCCGGAGCGCATTGTGCTGCACCGCCAGGTACCGGCTTCATCTGCCGGCGTGCTACCGGCCCGCGTGGCTCGCATCATCTATTTCGGCGACCACCTGCGGCTGTTGTGCGACATCGGCGCCGGCCAGCCGGAAGCGACAGTCAAGCTGCCGCTCACCCTGTTGAACGGCCAGCCGCCGCCGCAACCGGGCGAAGCGGTGCACCTCGAATTTCCGCCCGAATTTACGCGGATTTATGCGGTGTAACCGCTTTCTCTTTTCACCATTTTCAACGTTCCCTTCTGCCTTTATCAACCACCGAGGAAATAGCACCATGAAGAAAAACATCATTGCCCTTGCCATGGCTTCGTGCCTGGCCGTACCCGCGTTCGCGCAGCAGCAGATCACTGTCGTCAACTTCGGCGGCGCCAATGCCAATGCGCAGAAAAAGGCCTACTACGAGCCCTTCGAAAAAGCAGGCACCAAAGTTGTTGCCGTGGAATACAACGGCGAGCAGGCCAAGATCAAAGCCATGGTCGAGACGAAAAAAGTCACCTGGGATGTGGTCGAGGTCGAAGCACCCGATGTGCAACGCGGTTGCGATGAAGGATTGTTTGAAAAAATCGACTTCAGCAAAATTGGCCCCAAGGCAGACTTTCTGCCCGCAGCGGTCAAAGAATGCGGCGTGGGTGTTTTTGTGTGGTCTACCGTGATGGCCTGGAACGCCGACAAGGTCAAGACCGCCCCCACGAGCTGGGCCGATTTCTGGGACGTCAAGAAGATTCCCGGCAAGCGCGGCATGCGCAAGGGCGCCCGTTACAACCTGGAATTTGCATTGCTGGCTGACGGTGTCAAGCCTGCAGATGTCTACAAGGTCCTGGCCACCAAGGACGGAGCCGACCGCGCATTTCGCAAGCTCACAGAACTCAAGCCCAGCATCCAGTGGTGGGAAGCCGGCGCCCAGCCTGCGCAGTTCCTCGTGGCCGGTGACGTCGCCCTCAGCACCGTCTACAACGGCCGCATCGACGCCGCCAACCGCGAAGGCCGCAACCTGAAGATCTACTGGCCCGGCGGCATTTATGACCTGGACTATTGGGTCATCCCCAAAGGCGCGCCCAACAAGGACGCGTCGATGAAATTCATCGCCTTTGCCAGCCAGCCCGCCACCCAGGCCGTCTATGCGCAGAACATTGCCTACGGCCCCGTCAACAACCAGGCTTTGGCCAAGCTCGACAAGAAGGTGCTGGACGATCTGCCAACGTCGCCGGCCAATGCCAAAGAGGCCATCCAGATGAATGTTGGCTTCTGGGCCGACCAGGGCGAGGCGCTTGAAAAACGCTTTGCTGCCTGGGCGACGCAATAAGCCGGCGGAGCAAGCACCCCATGAGCAGCATCACCAGCCAGGGCGCCCTTCAGGGCAATGACGCCGTCACATTGCGTCAGGCGCTGTCGCGCGCGGATGTACGGCGTAAATGGCGCGCCTTTGCGCTCACAGTGCCCTTGCTGGTGTTTTTGCTGCTGACCTTGCTGGTACCGATTGCGGCCCTGTTGCAACGCGCCGTTGAAAATCCGGAGGTGGCGCGGGCGCTGCCCCGGACGGCGCAAAGCCTCAAGGACTGGAACGCCCAGACTCCCCCCGGCCCTGCAAGTTACGCAGCACTGGTGGAAGACCTGGGCCATCTTTCTGACAGTTCAGATGCCGGCGCCCTCGCGCGGCGACTCAACTCCGAAGTGCCGGGTGCGCGCTCCCTTGTCATGGGCACCTACCGCGCGTTGCCCATCACGGGCTCGTCTGAAGAAATACAGGCCAGGCTGCTCCAGCTTGATCCGCGCTGGGCGGAGCCGCTTTTCTGGCAAGCGATCGCCAAAAACAGTTCCCGCTGGACGCCCGACTATCTGCTGGCATCGGTGGACTTGCGGCGAGACAGCAAGGGCGAGGTAGAGCGCATGCCGCCGGATCAGCGCGCGTTTGGCGCCATTTTGCTGCGAACTTTTCAGATCAGTTTTCTGGTCACCGTTTTTTGCCTGGCGCTGGGCTACCCCCTGGCCTGGTGGCTGGCCTCGTTGCCGGCGCGCAAGGCCAACCTGCTGATGATCCTGGTGCTGGTGCCTTTCTGGACATCGATTCTGGTGCGCGTGGCGGCCTGGATCGTGCTGCTGCAATCAGAAGGCTTGGTCAACCGGGGGCTGATGGGTATCGGCCTCATAGACAGCCCCCTGGCGCTGCTGTTCAACCGCGCAGGCGTGGTGATTGCCATGGTGCACATCCTGCTGCCTTTCATGATTCTTCCGCTTTACAGCGTGATGAAGAATGTGCCCGCTACGTACGTGCGGGCCGCCGTTTCCCTGGGTAGCGCACCGCTGGCTGCCTTCTTTCGGGTGTATGTGCCGCAGACCTATCCCGGCATCAGCGCCGGGGCGCTGCTGGTGTTCATCCTCTCGATCGGCTATTACGTCACCCCCGCCCTGCTCGGTGGTGCGGATGACCAGATGCTGAGTTATTACATCGCCCGCTATACCAACGTGGAAGTCAATTGGGGCATGGCCTGTGCGCTGGGTGCCGTGCTGCTGACGGCCACCATGGTTCTTTACAGCGTTTACCGGCGCATCGGCAAGGCCGAACTCAGCATTGGTTGACATCCTTCTTTTTCAGACCCAGACGCCAATCCACCATGTTTAAAATCAAAGGGCCCGCCTTTCCCCGCTATGCCACCCTGGCAGACAAGGCCGGCTGGTGGCTGGTGCGCGCCGCATGCGTTGCCATTCTGGTTTTCCTGCTGGCACCCATCCTGGTCATGGTGCCGCTGTCTTTTTCCGACAGCTCTTTTCTGAGCTACCCCATCCCGGGCTGGTCGCTGAAGTGGTACCGCAACCTGCTGGATTCGCCTGAATGGGCCAGGGCTGCCAAAAACAGTTTCATCGTGGCACCCGCTGCAACCCTGATCGCCACCGCGCTGGGCACTTTGGCGGCTGTCGGCCTGTCCAGAACCAACTTCCGGTTCAAGAGCCTGCTCATGGGCATCCTCATCGCGCCCATGGTGGTCCCCATCGTTGTCGTCGGCGTGGCCACCTACCTGTATTTCGCCCCGCTGGGCCTTGCCGACAGCTACTTCGGGCTGATCGTGGTGCATGCCGCGCTGGGTGCGCCTTTTGTGCTGACCACCGTACTCGCAACGCTTGCAGGCTTTAACCACAACCTGGTGCGCGCGTCGCTCAGCCTGGGCGAGACCCCGTTGCGGACGTTTTTCAGGATCACACTGCCCGTCATCGCCCCGGGTGTCATCTCGGGTGCTCTGTTTGCATTTGCCACCTCGTTTGACGAAGTAGTGGTCACGCTGTTCCTGGCAGGCGCGGACCAGGCCACGCTGCCGAGGCAGATGTTCACCGGGATCCGGGAAAACATCTCCCCCACGATCGCCGCTGTTGCCACACTGCTGATCCTGTTCACCACGGCGCTTTTGCTGTTCCTCGAGTGGTTACGCGGGCGCCGGGGCTGACAAGGCATTTGTGATGCCATGCCCTTGCAGGACCGCCAACTGCGGGTGACGGCGTCCGCCCCTCATTGGCACCGGGAGAACGAGCGGCCCCAAAGCACCCCGATCCGAAAGCAGTCAAAATCAGCCCCATTGCCCGGATACCCGCAACCACATCCCATTTTTTCAGGACATCTCCATGGACATGAAAACCTCCCCCATCTCCCTTCTCAAAGACCCCAGCATTTTCAAGACCGACGCCCTGATCAATGGCCAGTGGGTCGCCGCTTCATCCCGCTTTGACGTCAATGACCCGGCCACCGGCCTGAAGCTGGCCGATGTGGCCAACCTGGGCGCCCAGGATGCCGAAGCCGCCATTGCCGCGGCCAACGCGGCCTGGCCCGCATGGCGCAGCAAGACCGGCAAGGAGCGCCACGCCATCCTGCTCAGGTGGTATCAGCTGCTCATGGCCAACCAGGAAGACCTGGGCCGCATCATGACGGCCGAGCAGGGCAAGCCCTTTGCCGAGGCCAAGGGCGAAATCGCCTACGGCGCCAGCTTTGTCGAGTGGTTTGCCGAAGAAGCCAAGCGCATCAACGGTGAGACCCTGCCGCAGTTCGACAACAACCGCCGCCTGATGGTCATCAAGCAGCCGATTGGCGTGTGCGCAGCCATCACACCCTGGAACTTCCCGCTGGCCATGATCACGCGCAAGGTCGCCCCGGCTCTCGCCGCTGGGTGCCCCGTGGTCATCAAGCCAGCTGAGCTCACACCGCTGACGGCCCTGGCCGCCGCCGAGCTGGCCATTCGCGCCGGCATCCCGGCCGGCGTGCTCAACGTGCTGACAGCCGACAGCGCCAACAGCATTGCCGTGGGCAAAGTGTTCTGCGCGAGTGACGTGGTGCGCCACATCAGCTTTACCGGCTCCACCGAAGTTGGCCGCATCCTGATGGCGCAAAGTGCTCCCTCCATCAAAAAACTGGCACTGGAACTGGGCGGTAACGCCCCCTTCATCGTGTTTGACGACGCCGACGTGGACTCGGCCGTGGAAGGGGCCATGGCCAGCAAATACCGCAATGCGGGACAGACCTGCGTCTGCGCCAACCGCATTTATGTGCAGGATGGGGTGTACGACCAGTTCGTTGAAAAGTTCGCTGCCAAGGTCAAGCTGCTGAAGGTCGGCAACGGTTTTGAGGATGGCGTGGTGCAGGGCCCGCTGATCGAGGACGCCGCTGTCGACAAGGTGCAGCGCCATGTGGATGACGCGATGGCCAAAGGCGGAAAACTGCTTGCGGGTGGTCACAAGATCAAGGGTCAGTTCTTTGAGCCGACCGTCATCTCCGAAGCCACCGCCGACATGCTCTGCGCCCGCGAAGAAACCTTCGGGCCTTTTGCTCCAGTGTTCCGCTTCCAGAAAGAGCAGGAGGCGATTGACGCGGCCAACAACACCGAATTCGGTCTGGCCAGCTATTTTTACAGCCGCGACATCGGCCGCATTTACCGAGTGGCCGAGGCGCTGGAGTACGGCATGGTCGGCATCAATGCGGGTGTGATCGCGACCGAACACGTGCCCTTCGGCGGCGTGAAGCAGTCGGGCCTGGGCCGCGAGGGCTCCCGCCACGGCATGGAAGAGTACCTCGAGATGAAGTACCTGTGCCTCGGGGACATCCAGCGCTGAGCTGAACCGCCACACATCCGCAACCGCCCTTACCACTGAAGAATCCATGCGCCTGCTGCTTGTGGAAGACGAAGCCGAGATGGCCTCGTGGCTGGTGCGCGCATTCAAGCAAAGCGGCTTTGTGCCCGACCATGCGTCGGACGCCGGCACCGCCGAGTCGCTGTTGGCCGGCAATGACTACGACGCGATCGTGCTCGACCTGCGGCTGCCCGACAAACACGGGCTGAACCTGCTGGCCGACATTCGCAAGGCAGGCAACCGCACGCCCGTGCTGGTGCTGACCGCGCAGGGCTCGCTTCAAGACCGGGTCAAAGGCCTGAACGTCGGCGCTGACGACTTCCTGACCAAACCCTTTGCGATTGAAGAACTCGAGGCCCGCATCGCCGCACTGGTGCGACGCAGCCGGGGGCGCTCGCACGCGCCGCTGCAGTGCGGTTCGCTCTCATGCGCCCACGACAGCCGCGCCTTCACGTTGGCCGGCACGCTGCTGCAACTCACGCCGCGCGAAGGCGCCGCGTTGTCGGTGCTGCTGGCGCGCAGCGGCTCGCCGGTAGAAAAGTCGCAACTCTCGGCCAAGGTGTTTCCGGCCGACAGCAATGCCGGCCCTGACGCCATCGAACTGGTGCTGCACCGGCTGCGCCGCAAGCTCGACGGCGGCGACGTGCGCATCGTCACCGTGCGCGGCTTGGGCTACATGCTGGAAAGCATCACGCCGGAAAGCACCGCGCATGAAGATACTGCGGACTGACCCCGACCGCTTCGGCATACGCGCGCGCCTGTTGACGCTGCTGCTGCCGGCCATCCTGGGCCTGCTGGCCCTGGACAGCTGGAACGACTACCGCGCACTACGCAACCAGGTGCAGGACGCCTACGACCAGGCCATGCTCGAATCCGTCCATGTGCTGCGCGGCAGTCTGTCGGTAGGTCCGGACGGCTTGCTGCACCTGAACGCGCCATTGGCGGTACAGGCGGTGGTCGATGCCGCCGGCCCGCTGCAAAAGTACCTGCATATCGGGTTGACGCCGCAAGGGGTGGACTCTGCAAGTGAGGTGACCTTGCTAGGCGCAACCGACCTGCCTGCACCGCCTGCGCAGCAAGCCCCCTCGCCCTCTTCCATCGCCTCCCCCGTGGTCTGGTACGACAGCGACTACCGGGACCATGCAGTGCGCGTGGTGGCGCTTCAAAGCAAAGTGCTTGACGAGCGTGGCCAGGCCTTTGACCTGCTGATCCAGGTGGCCGAAAGCACCGAGCCGCGCGACCGGGCGCAGGCGGCCACGCTGCGCCAGGAATTGATACGCGACACCCGAATGGTGCTGGTGATGATTCTGCTGGTCTGGCTGGGTGTGACCTGGTCCCTGCGGCCGCTGGAACGCCTGCGCAAAACCGTGCTGCAAAACAAGGGGCGTGACCTCAAGCCGCTGGACACTACCAACGTGCCACATGAAGTGGCGCCGCTGGTCGACGCCGTCAACCAGCACCTGGCCAGTTACCGCGATTTGCTTGAGCAGCAATCGCAGTTCCTGGCCGACGCATCGCACCAGCTGCGCACACCGCTGGCCATCATGCTGACCCAGGCCGGGGTTGCGCTGCGAGAAAAAGACCCTGAGCAGTTGCATTCCACCTTGCGCGCCATGGTCGTGCAGATCTCGCGCAGCCGGCGCCTGTGCGAGCAGTTGCTGTCGCTGGCCCATGCGAGCGACGGTGCACCATCCGAAGATGCGCCCGCCGTCGTGGACCTCAACAGCATCGCGCGGGACGTGGTGCTGCAGCACCTGACACTGGCCCATGAGAAAGACCAGGACCTGGGCCTGGACGCTGCTGAAGATGCACCGGTGCCCGACGCGCTGCACAAAAACCCTGCAGTCCCGGTACTGGCTCGCGGCGCCGAACTGCACGAGGCGCTGTCCAACCTGGTGCACAACGCCATTGTCTACACCCCGCCGGGTGGGCACATCACCGTGAAGGTGAGCGCCGGCGATGGCGCGGCGCTCGCCGAGGTGCGCGACGACGGCCCGGGCATAGCCAAAGCGCGGCACGCAGAAGTGTTTGAACGCTTTCATTCGGCCGGCCCGACGGAAAAAGGTGCGCGCGGCGCCGGGCTCGGTATGGCCATCGCACGCGCCTATGCCAGGCGCAACGGTGGCGACATCGAGCTGGGCGATGCAGGCTCCGGCCCCGGCTTGCGCGCCATCCTGCGGCTGCCGCTGGCGTCCGATCCCCAGGGTTGAACGCACACGGCTGAGCCGTAGCCGGCAGCGCCGCAGGCGCCACCGGCCCTGTTAGTGATAACACGTATTTTGAGTTCGGCTGCGTAAAACGAAAGCCGATTGGAAGCCTCGCTTCCTAACATCCGCTCCATCCCAAACGCCCCCAGTCGACTGCAACTTGTGCACCGGCCAAAGGCAGGGCCACCACCAAGGAGACACGGATGACTCACCCCCCGTTTGTGACAACGCCCGCAGCGGCGCAGCCATGGAGCAAACCCCTATGAACATGAAGAACCGAAACTTCGTGCGGGGCCTGTGCCTCATGGCGATCGCCCTGCTCTTTGGCGGGGTGTCGCTGAACTACTCAATAGGCGAATTAAGCCGGTCCGGACCCGGCATGTTCCCCCTGATCGTGAGCTCCCTGCTGTTTGTGATTGGCGTTCTCACGGTGGTGCGCTCGCACTTCTATGACCCTGTCCCCCTGGACTACGGCGTCAAAAATATCGCCCTCATTCTGCTGAGCCTCGTCGGGTTTGCAGTGATTTCCCACTACCTCAACATGATTCTGGCCATCATCTTTTTGGTGTTTTGTTCCACGCTTGCAGGTACGTCGTATTCCGTGGTGCGCAACATCAAGATCTCGGTGGGTCTGATCCTGGTTGCCTTTGCCTTCAAAAACTTTCTCGGCCTTAGCCTGCCTCTCTACTGATGGACATCCTGCATAACCTCTCGCTGGGTTTCGAGCATGCGCTGACCTGGCAAAACCTCCTTTATTGCGCTCTTGGCTGCACGGTGGGCACACTCATCGGTCTGCTGCCGGGACTGGGCCCTTTGTCGACCATCAGCCTGTTGCTGCCCCTGACTTATTCCATTCCCACCGGCGGCGCGCTCATCATGCTGGCCGGCATTTACTACGGGGCCCAATATGGCGACAGCGTGAGCGCCATCACGATGAAGATCCCGCATGCCAGCAGCATCGTCGCCTGTATAGACGGCTACCAGATGACGCTCAAGGGAAAAACCGGCCTGGCCCTGTTCACCGCGGGCATTTCCAGCTTCATTGGCGGCACCGTGGCCATTGTGGTGCTTTCGACCCTGGCTCAACCACTGGGTGAAGTGGGCTTCTTGTTTGGGCCGGCTGACTATTGCGCCCTCATGCTGCTGGGGTTTTTCTGCGTGAGCTTTGTCAGCAGCGGCAGCCTGCTCAACGGCTTGGCCATGGCCATGGTCGGCGTCCTGCTCGGGATGGTGGGTACCGATGTGAACAGCGGCACTGCGCGCTACACCATGGACCTGCCCTTCCTGATGGACGGGATTGGCCTGATCAGCATCGCCCTGGGCTGCTTCGGCATTGCCGAGGTGGTGAAAAATCTCGACAACAAAAACGTCCTCACACCGTTCAACGGCGAGATCAAGCTCATGCCGACCTGGCCCGAGTTCAAGCGCATCATCCCCAGCGCCCTGCGCGGCAGCATCATCGGCTCGGTCCTGGGCATACTGCCCGGCGGCGGCCCCACGATTGCCCAGTTCGCCGCCTACGCCGCCGACAAGAAGTTCAGCAAATACAAGCATGAGATCGGCACCGGCTGCATCGAAGGCGTGGCCGGGCAGGCCGCCGCCGACGAGGCCGCCGCACGCACCAGCTTTATCCCGCTCATGGCCATCGGCATTCCCGAAAATGCCGTCATGGCCCTGATGATGGCCGCCTTCGTCATCAAGGGGATCCAGCCCGGCCCCAACATGATCGCCAGCCACCCCGATTTATTCTGGGGTCTGGTGGCCAGTATGTGGGTGGGCAACTGCTTTCTCGTCATCCTCAACGTGCCCCTGGTGCGCTACTGGCTGTCGGTCTTCAAGATTCCCTACACCGTGCTGTTTCCGGCGATTCTCTTTTTCTGCTGCATCGGCACCTTCAGCATCAACAACAGCCTGGACGACATCTACATCACAGCCGTGTTCGGCCTGGTGGGCTATTTGTTTTTGCGCCTGGAGATGGAAGCCGCGCCACTCCTGCTGGGTTTCATTCTGGGACCCATGCTGGAGGAAAATTTCCGCCGCGCCATGCTTCTCAGCCGGGGTAGTTTTAGCGTCTTCGTCAACCGCCCCATCAGCGGGACCTTGCTGGCCATGATCGGAACTCTGGTCGTGTGGCAGGTCGTGGTGTTTGTCCGCAAGTTGTGGAAATCACCCGACCATGTCATTCATGCCGGCAGCAGCACGCCCACGGCAGCTTCGGCAACCGCCACGACTGTGCCCGTAGCCACCGGGGAATAAGGCTGGCCCGGCGAAGCGGCACGCCCCCCGAACCCTCTCGCGACGGTTCGGGGGCTTGTGTCACGCGGCTGATGTGGTGAAATGAGCGTCCCCTTCAGGAGACACGCCACCATGAACCGCAGACTCTTCATCCAGGCCGGGGCCGTCGGCTCGCTGGCCCTTTTTGCTCCTTTTTTGATAGCTGCTCGCGCACAACCAGCGGGCGCTGCAGGTACAAAACGCCATGGAATCGTGATCCAGGTCAGCGACAACGATCCGGCCAAGTGGAACCTGGCGCTGAACAACGCCAAAAACCTGCAGGACGACGTGGGCGCCGCCAACGTCGACATTGAAATCGTCGCCTACGGCCCCGGCATCGGCATGCTCAAGCTGGAGTCGCCCACCGGCGCGCGCGTCGCCGACGCCGCCAAAGCCGGCATCAAGGTCACCGCCTGCGAAAACACCATGCGCGGCCAGAAGTTGACGAAAGACGACATGCTGGCTGGCATCAGCTATGTGCCCGCCGGCGTCACGGAGATCATGAAGAAGCAGCACGAAGGCTGGGCCTATTTGAGGCCATGATGGGCAGTCAGGCTTGGGTTGGCTTCGCCAGGCTACCGCTTCTATAATCAGCACCAACGCGGGTGTAGTTCAATGGCAGAACTTTTGCTTCCCAAGCAAATAGCGTGGGTTCGATTCCCATCACCCGCTCCAATATCAGCCAGTTTTTTTTGGGATTTTTGAGGATTTGGCATTCCACCCCAAGGTTTGCCCAAGGCTCAAAACCGTCGCTTGCGCTCGCACTTTCGAGAAGCAACGCACAGCGGCCAATACACCCATTCGGTGGACGCTGAATACCGCTCATCACAAGCGCTAATATCTTCGTATGCCCAAAATACTTCATTGGATGCTGAAGCCATTTGAGTTCTTTAAAACCATAAAGGCCGTATGGACGGCCCCCACTGTTGAACATCGACTCGATCCTGAATTTTCGGCAGTCACATCTTCGTGGGCGCCGCCTGTCATGCCTCCCAGAAAAATCTTCGAGCAGTTGCTGGTTGTGCTGGATTCTTCGGACGTAGGGGAACAGATGTATTCGCTGATGGTGAAAAATAAAGGGAGCGAAGCATTGCATCAGCTTGAGCTGCATTACGCGCAGCTCTTGCAGCCTGACTGCTTCGGTGTTGACCAGACTCACATGCCACGCGACATCTGGATAAAGCCACCAATCCACATACCAACGCTTGAGGCTCAAGAGAGCAAGACATTTGAAGTGTCAGGTTGGGCAGGACATGAGTTCTATGACGGTCCAATCGAAGCATCAATGCCCTTGGTAATCGGCAAAAACAGTCGCAATGGCGAGGACGTGCAAAGACACCAGATTATGGTGGAGGTGTGCATGCCCAGCATACGTAGCGAACTAATAGGGTGGCAAGAGCTGGCCAAAATCAGAAAAGCCCAAGTGAAACGCCGCACCGAGACGCCAGGCAGTTCGCCTGCCTCCGGGTCGCCGTCGGTATAGGAAATCTGCGTCCAGACCACCCTCAACGCATCACGATGATGACGATACCCAGCAAAGTCAAGCCGCTACCCGCCAGCGTGATGGCCTTGATGGCGTCCTGGTCCTTGAACAGCAGATGACTGAGCGGAAAAACCAACACCGGCGTACACAACGTCACCAGCGTGGTAACGGACAGCGGTATGTAGCGCATGGCGCCGATCACGCACATTTGCGCTGAAATGGTGGTCACACCGATCAGGGCGTACAGCGCCATGCCACTGCGGCTGGCTGAGCGCAGGCGGGCGGCCATCGCGCCCTTGTCGGCGGTGAAAACCAGGAGCAGGGCCAGGCCGCTGGCGGCGCCTATCAGCGCGCCCACGACGGGTTCATTCCAGCTGCGCACCGCAGATCCCCTGAGGACGTTTCCGATCGCATATGCCAGCGAGCTGCCCATACCCAGCAAAAAGGCGGATTGCAGCGCCCGCTGAAGCGCGGTGGATTGCACAGGCGCAGGTGCGGGGCCTCCGTCGGGCGCCAGCGCTGCCGTGGAACCGCGGCGCGAAAAAAAGCCGGGCTTGTAGCTGACCAGCATCAGCCCGCCTATCGTCATGACCATGCCCAGCGCCACCAGCATGCTCAGGCGCTCACCCAGCAGCAGCCAGGCCATCAGTGCGGTGAACAGCGGGCTGCTGATCTGGAAAACACTGGCCTTGGCCGGTCCGAAACGCACCACGGACTCGTAAAAAAACCAGCGCCCCAGGTAGGTGGCAAACGCACCGGCGGCGGCAAAAAGCCAGAACGCCTGCGCGTTCCACTGCAAGCCATCCGTGCGCAGACCCATCTGCACCAGCGTGGCCAACGCAGAAAACACCACGTTCGAGGAAGCCGCGATGAGAAAGCCCAGGCCCAGCTCCAGGCGACTGGATGCCACCTTGGTAACCAGAATGGAGACCGTGAAAAGCAACAGCGCAGCGCTGGCCAGCAAGTAACCGAGGAAGGAATCAGTCATCCGTATTCATCATCTTATTGACCGTTGGCGCCTGTTGGACGTGCGCCACCAGCTATAAAATTCATAGCAACTTATTCATATCTTGAACGCCTCGAGTGACTCGGGCGCAAACAATTCGGCAGGCTTGAGCAACCGCTTTGAAAGGCCCTGCTCAAACGAGTAACGTAAAAAGGTCTGCAGCGTGGCTTCGTTCTTCTCAAACCCGTAAGGCCAGAAATCTTCGCCCATCTCACGCTTGACCTGCTCGATGTGCGACGTCAGCCAGGGCAGCATGACTTTGAGTGCCGCTGTTTCGTACAGGTCTTCGTAAGTGCGCCGCTGCGACTCCTCCAGCGCCTTCATCAGCGCGCGCGCCACCCAGCGGTTGGCTTCATACACGTCGCGGCGAATCGCCACCGTATGCATGATGGGGAAAATTTTCGTTTCCTTGAAGTAATTGCGCTCGACCTGCTCGTAGTCTTCAAAGAGGCGTTTGACCTTGCCGCCACCCTTGAGAAAGCTTGACGGCATACGCGCGGTGTAGAGCGCGTCGATCTCGCCGTCGAGCAGCATCTGCGCCAGTGTCTGCCCGGGACCAATGCGCTCGACCTTGATGTTGGGCGGCAGGTCGAGCTTGATCTTTTCGGAGCGGCCGGGTTCTTCCTCGCCGCCGGTGAAGTAGGTGACGCTGTCGACAGGCACGCCGTAGTGGTCGGACAGGATGCCGCGTATCCACACCGGCGCCGTCATCTGGTATTCGGGGTTGCCCACGCGCTTGCCTATCAAATCCTTCGCCTCGCGAATGCCGGAGTTGGCATTCACATAGATGCAGGAGTGGCGGAAAAAGCGCGAGGGGAAAACCGGAATCGCCACAAACGGCCGCGACTCATTGAACAGGGACACGGTGTACGACGAGAGCGACATTTCTGCAGCATCAAACTCCTTATGCCTGAGCATGCGAAAGAAAGTTTCTTCCACCGGCATGTTGAGATAGTTCAGGTCGATGCCATCGGGCTGCACGCTCCCGTCCATCAGGGCGCGGGTGCGGTCATAGTTCCAGCAGCCGAAGGTCAGTTTCAGTTTTGACATGTCGCAGTGTGTTCCTGAGATGGTTATTCCGGCTTGATACCGGACGCCACGATGGCTTTGGCGAGGCGTTCGTTCTCACCGAGGATGGCCTTGTTGTAATCGGCAGGGCTGCTGCCGATGGGCTCGATGCCGGCGTTGTTCAGCGTGGTGATGACTTCCGGCATCCTGGCGATCTGTGCCATTTCCGCGCTGATGCGCTCTATCGCGCTGGCTGGCGTGCCCGTAGCAGCCAGCACGCCCACGATGGGCGCGAAGTCAAAACCCGGGATTGTCTCTGCAATCGCCGGCACATTGGGCTCCTGGCTGGAGCGCTGGGCGGCATTATTGGCCAGCAGCTTGACCTGCCCGCCTTTTACAAAACCGGCCAGGGACGGCAGCGCCGAGAACAGCACGTCGACCTGTCCACCGATCAGCGCGGGAACCGACTGGCCCGTGCCCTTGAACGGCACATGCGTGATTTGCAGGCCGAGCGATGCCTTCAGCGCCTCCATGGTCAGATGGTGCGTGCTTCCGATACCTGAAGAGCCGTAGTTCAGGGTTCCCGGTTTGGCCTTGGCGAGCGCGATGAACTCCTGAAATGTATTGACCTGTACTTTGGGGTGAACCGCCAGGTACAGCGGCGCGCGAGCCGCGAGCGACACGGGCATGAAGTCACGTTTGAAGTCGTAACCCAGGCTTTTGTAGATGGCTGGGTTGATGGAGAACATCGAGCCGTCCGTCACCAGGAAGGTGTAGCCATCCTTGGGGGCGGTGGCCAGCGCCTGCGCGGCCACCACACCGTTGGCGCCCGGCCGGTTGTCGACCACCACCGACTGGCCAAGCTTGTCGCCCAGCCGCTGCGCAAAAATGCGGGCCACGGTATCAGGCAGGCCGCCGGCCGCGTAGGGCACCACGAACTTGATCGGGCGGTTGGGGTAGGCGCCCTGGGCGGCTGCAAACATCGGCAGCAAGGTGCCGGCTGCCAGCATGGCGCTGGCCCCTAGCAGATGAAGAAGATGACGGCGCTGTTTCATGAAATGTCTCCTGATGATTTTTTAAAGTGTCATGGCGGAAAAGAAGCACAGAGGCAGAAAAAATGCCCTGTGTGGCGCCCTATGTGGAATAGGACGGCTCCAGCGCTGGCTCGCGGGAATCCCACACATAGGACGCCTGGTAGGCACGCCAGTCCGTCGTTTTCGGAACAATAGCCTGAAAAGCGACCACGCTGGGCGGAATGCGGAGCTCACCTGTGCCGATGGCGGCCTCCCCCGCCTGGAACGCGCTCACCGCCTCCAGCATCTGCTTGCGGAACTCCACCACCGCCATGTCGCTGGCGCCCAGGCGTTCGTGTGTTCTGTCGGCAATCGGACCCATGGTCACCCACATGGCGATATCCTGGTTGGGGAAACCTGTGATGCCGGTGAAATTGCCGGCCTTCATGGCTTCGCGATCCTGCCAGAAGTGGTTGGCACGGTTGCGCAGCGGCTGGTATTTTTCGTCCAGGTCGGCGCCCAGTTGCTGGCCCAGGAATTTGCGCCAGGCGCCGGTGTCAGGCGTCTGCGACGGATGGCCCCAGGCGATGAAATAGAACGCGGTGTTGGTATCGTCCATCGGCACGTTGATGTTGGCGACGTTGTACAGGTTGTTGGGCGGGATCAGCGCTGTGGCTGGCGCCACAAACACCGTCGATCGAATGTAGTCGTTGGCCGCCGCGTTCTTGATGGGTCGGCGTATGGCCGCATAACGAAAACCGTAGCCGCCGCGCTCCACCTGCATGCGCGGCGCCTTGTCGGTAGAGGGCCGCAGCCAGTTGGTATCCGTGGCCTCGGCGCCTTCCACGCGCGCCGGCACCATGTCTGAAGAATGCAGGCTGGAGCTGTGGGCCGAGTCGATCGCACCTTCCAGGATTTGCGCCCAGTTGCAGGGAATCAATGCTTTGGCAATCGTCACTTTCGTGTCGGCGGTGGGTGCCCAGGCTGGTGGCTCGAACTCCGGCTGGGTTTCTTTCGGGCCCATGTAAGCCCAGACAAAACCGCCCCACTCCTTCACCGTGTAAGCCAGGTGCTTGACCTTTTGCGCCATGCCGCTGGCGGCGGGCTCCGAGACCATTTCCAGGACATTGCCCTCCACGTCCATCTTCCAGCCGTGATAGAGGCAACGCAGGCCGCAGTCTTCGTTGCGGCCAAACACCAGCGAGACACGCCGGTGGGGGCAATATTCGTCCATCACGCCAACGCGGCCTTTGGTGTCGCGAAACACCACCAGGTCCTCCCCAAACACCCGCGCCTTGACAGGCGTGCCGTCAGGCTCACTGACTTCTTCGATCAGGCAGACCGGCGTCCAGTGACGGCGCATCAACTGGCCCATGGGAGCCTGACCCTCCACGCGGCACAACAGGTCATTTTCTTCAGCGGTCAACATCGCAAATATCCTTCACATCGGTTGCCAATTCATGGGCTCGCATGCAATCAAAAAAGCAGCTTGCAAATCCGGGGCAAGCGGATTATTCTTAGCACACTAAGAATATCGGACTTTTGATATTTGTCAACAACCGTGCGGAGACAACGATGAGCGTTAACCCTAGCGTCGCAGCAGGCAGCCCTGCCGCAGCCGCCACTGAGCCAGATTTTTTTAACCTGCGGGTTGTCCGGAAGGAAGCGGTTGCACAAGACATTTACCTGTTCGAGTTGCGTCATCCGGACGGCACGCCCCTGCCCGCCTTCACGCCCGGCTCGCACCTGACGGTTGAAGTGCCGAGCGGCGTGCGGCGCAACTATTCGCTGTGCAGCGACCCGGCCGACAACAGCGCCTGGCAGATCGCCGTCAAGCGTGATGAGCGCGGCCGTGGCGGCTCCGTCAGCATGGCCGATGACGTGCAAGCGGGGCAGTTGCTGTCGGTCAGCGCGCCGCGCAACAACTTCGAATTGGCAAGCCACGCCGCCGAGTCGATTTTCGTGGCGGGCGGCATCGGCATCACGCCGGTTTTGTCGATGATGCGCCACCTCAAGCGTGCGAACGCCGGCTTCAAGTTCTACTACTGCACGCGCGATGCGGGCAGCACGGCGTTCATCCATGAGCTGCAATCCGAGTTTTCTGGCCAGGTGCAGATTCACCACGACAACGGAGACATCGACCAGGCGCTGGACCTGTGGCCGGTGTTTGAAAAGCCCACCGCCGCGCACATTTACTGCTGCGGCCCCAAAGGCCTGATGGACAGCGTGGCCGACATGTCGGGCCACTGGCCTTCGGGTTCGGTGCATTTTGAAAGCTTCGGCGTCGACGCCAAGGTGTACGCCGACAACACGCCCTTTACCTTGCGCCTTCAAAAGAGCGGGAAGAACGTCGAGGTTAGTGCAGAACAAACCATTCTGGAGGCCTTGCGCGCCACGGGCCTGCGCGTGGCCAGCTCTTGCGAGAGCGGCACCTGCGGCACCTGCAAGACCCGCCTGCTGGCAGGCGAGGCCGAGCACCGCGACATGGTGCTGACCGACGAGGAAAAGGCCGACCACATCATGGTCTGCGTCTCACGGGCAAAATCGCCTGAACTGGTACTCGACTTATGACAAACCGCACACTGAAGATGGGCGTGGTGGGCCTGGGGCGGGCGTTCACGCTCATGCTGCCCACCTTTGTGCATGACAGCCGCGTCACGCTGGTGGGCGCGACCGACCCGATTGCCCAGGCCCGCGCACAGTTTGAAAAAGACTTCGCCGCGCCCAGCTACGAATCCATTGAAGCGCTGTGCGCCAACCCGGCCGTGGATGTGCTTTACATCGCATCGCCCCACCAGTTCCATGCGGAGCACGTGCGCCTGGCCGCCTCCTTCGGTAAACATGTGCTGGTGGAAAAACCGATGGCCCTGACGGTTGACGAATGCACCAGCATGATTGAAGCGACCCTCAGCGCTGGCACTCACCTTATCGTGGGCCACAGCCACAGCTTCAACACGCCGATACGGCGCACGCGCGAGCTTATCGACAGCGGCCGCTACGGCACGGTGAAGATGATCCACGCCATGAACTACACCGACTTTCTCTACCGGCCGCGCAGGCCGGAGGAACTCGACACGGCCGCCGGCGGTGGCGTGATCCACAGCCAGGCCACGCACCAGATAGACATCGTGCGACTGCTGGGCGGAGGCCTGGTGCGCAGCGTGCGCGCCCATACCGGCGCCTGGGATGCCGCCCGCCCCACCGAAGGTGCCTACAGCGCACTGGTCGAATTTGAAGACGGTGCATTCGCATCGGCCACCTACAGCGGCTACGGCCACTACGACTCGGACGAGTTGCTGGACAACGTTGGCGAAATGGGTCAGGCCAAAAACCCCAACGACTACGGCACCGCCCGAAAGCGTCTGCAAGGCGCCGCCAGTTCCACCGAAGAGGCTATGCTGAAAGCGGCCCGCAACTATGGCGGCAGCCAGTATTCCGCCGGCACCGCGCCGCCGCAGGAACTGCAAAACCAGCACTTCGGGCAACTCATCGTGAGCTGCGAAAAAGCTGATCTTCGCCCCGGTCCGACAGGCATCGCCATCTACGCTGACGGCGAAAAAACCTTCGAACCCCTTCCTGCCCCGACAGTCCCACGCCAGGAAGTGATCGACGAGCTCTTTGCCGCGGTGGTGGAGGGTCGCTCACCGGTGCATAGCGGCGAATGGGCCCGGGCCACCACGGCGGTGTGCCTGGCGCTGCTGGAGTCCGCGCGTACCGGGCGGGATTGCCGGCCGGGGTACCAAGTGCGTCACAATGCCGGTTCATGACCAACGACACCCAAAACATCATCCGGCACTGGCGTGAAGCCGTTCCCAATGACCGCCTGGCGCACCTGATCCGTGACGCTTCACGGGCCTTTCACAGGGCCTTGCAGGTACGGCTGGCGGAGCATGGCGTTCCCTTTGGCCACTGGACCTTCCTGCGCATCCTCTGGGAGTCGGACGGGCTGACGCAAAAGGAGCTCAGCGAGCGTGCCGGCGTGATGGAGCCCACCACCTTCATCGCGATGAAGGCCATGGAGTCGCTGGGCTACATCGTGCGCAAGCAGCTGCCCACCAACAAGAAAAACATGTACGTGCACCTGAGCGACAAGGGCCGGGCGCTCAAGAAGCTGCTGGTGCCTTTGGCCGAAGAAACCAACAACGTCAGCATTGAAGGCATTGCACCCGAAGACATCAAAACCACGCGCGCGGTGCTGCTTGCCATGATTGAAAACCTCGCAAAAGACGAGCTGCTGCAAACACCACCCGCAACGAAGCGCAAGGCTGCCGCAAAACCGGCCACGCAGTCCCCCTCGGCCACGCACAGCAAACGTGGTAAAAAAGCCGCGTCCTGAAACCCGCACGGCGTCCCTTCGTGAAGCCATCGCTCCCGCACCCGTTTCGCCGGGTATAGTCTGCCCATGTACACGCCTTTTTCAAGCCATGCGACAGCGCCAGCCCTGGTGGCCGATGACATGCGCCTGACAGGCGGCTTTACCGCTCCCCCACCTGCCGCACCTCCGCGCAACGTGGTTGCTTCCGGCGCTTACCCGCCGGCCGCACACGTTCCCGGCTGAGTCCCAGCCGGTCCAGCTCTCCAGCCCTCGTTTGATTCAGCCACTGGCGCAGCCGCGCCACGTGCGCTCGCTGGAGCTTGTCCCTTTTTCGGCAGGTAATTTTCATGATTTCAAAAAACACGGCCTGGGCCACCTTCGGCCCGACTTCCCTTTTCGTCCTGATCTGGAGCAGCGGCGCGCTTTTCTCCAAACTCGGGCTGCAGCACGCCAGCCCCTTCGCCTTCCTCGGTTTACGGTTTGCCCTTGCGCTCAGCATTCTGCTGGCGCTCGGGCTGGCCGGGCGCCGCTGGCTGCCGGCGCCCGGCACACGCCTGCGCGTCGCGCTGACAGGCCTTCTGATGATCGGCAGCTATTCCATCTGCCATTTGCTGGCGCTGGACCACGGCCTCACACCCGGTGTACTGGCCACCGTGCTGGGCGTGCAGCCCATCCTGACGCTGGCACTGACGGAACGGCAGGCCTTTTCGCGCCGACGCCTGGCGGGCCTCGGCCTGGCTCTGGGCGGACTGGTGCTGGTGGTGTATGAAAGCATTGCGCGTGCGCACTTCACCGCAGCCGGAATGCTGTTTGCTTTTGGCGCCCTGGCATGCATGACACTGGGCGCCATCTTGCAAAAGTCAGTCAGGCAAGCGCCGCGCGAAGTGCTGCCGCTGCAGCTGGCCTGCAGCCTGTTGCTGTGCCTGCTCTTTGCGCCGTTTCAGCCGATGTCTGTTGATCTGAGCACCGGCTTCTGGGTGGCACTGGTGTGGATGGGGGTTGTCATGTCGGTGGTGGCAACGCTGCTGCTGTACCGCCTGATTCACGCGGGCAACCTGGTCAACGTCACCAGCCTGTTCTATCTGGTGCCTGCAGGCACGGCTGCACTGGACTACCTCGTGCTGGGCAACCGCCTGGCACCCTGGAGCCTGGTGGGCATGCTGGCGATCCTGCTGGGCCTGGTGCAGGTCTTCCGCAACCCTGTGCAGCCGTTGGCCGCACGCTGACCCTGAGAGTTACCGGGCGGCAGTGCAAAACCGCCGCCCGGCTACAGATCAAATCAGCTGGACACCCGTCTTGGCCTGCAAGACCTCGCGGGTTACGCCGGGCGCAAGTTCCACGACTTTGAGGCCTTCGGGCACCACGTCCATCACGGCCAGGTCGGTGATGATGCGGTCGACCACCCCCACGCCCGTCAGCGGCAGGGTGCACTTCGGCAGGATCTTCATGTCTTCGGTGCCGTCCTTCTTTTTGGCAACGTGTTCCATCAGGACGATCACGCGCTTGACGCCGGCCACCAGGTCCATGGCCCCGCCCATGCCCTTGACCATCTTGCCAGGGATCATCCAGTTGGCAAGGTCACCTTTTTCGCTGACCTGCATGGCGCCCAGGATGGACAAATTGATCTTGCCGCCGCGGATCATGGCGAAGCTTTCATGGCTGCCAAAGATGGATGAGCCCTTGATCGTCGTCACGGTCTGTTTGCCGGCGTTGATCACGTCGGCGTCCACCTGGTCTTCGGTCGGAAACGGGCCAATGCCCAGCATGCCGTTTTCCGACTGCAGCCACACTTCCTTGTCGCCTGTGAAGTTGGCCACCAGCGTCGGGATGCCGATGCCGAGGTTCACATAGAAACCATCTTCGAGTTCCTGGGCGGCACGTGCCGCCATCTGGTCTTGGGTCCAAGGCATATCAAACTCCCGCTTTCTCGGTAATGGTTCGCTTCTCAATACGTTTCTCGGGATTTGCATTGAGCACGATCCGATGCACATAGATCCCTGGCAGGTGGATGTCGTCGGGGGCGAGCTCGCCGACCTCAACGACTTTCTCCACTTCAACGATGCAAATCTTGCCGGCCATTGCGGCGGCCGGATTGAAATTGCGGGCCGTGAGGTTAAAGCGCAGGTTGCCGGACTTGTCGGCCACGTGCGCCTTGACCAGGGCCACGTCGGGCACCAGTGAACGTTCCATCACATAAGTTTCGCCGTCAAACTCGCGCAGCTCCTTGCCGTCGGCCACTTGCGTGCCCACGCCGGTCTTGGTGAAGAAGGCCGGAATGCCGGCACCGCCTGCACGCAGCTTTTCGGCCAGCGTACCTTGCGGCGTGAAGTCCAGCTCCAGCTCGCCCGCCAGGTACTGGCGCTCAAACTCCTTGTTCTCGCCGACGTAGCTGGAAATCATTTTTTTGATCTGCCGCGTTTCCAGCAGCTTGCCCAGGCCGAAGCCGTCAACACCGGCGTTGTTGGAAATCACGGTGAGGTTCTTCACCCGGCTGTCGCGCAAGGCTTCGATCAGCGCCTCGGGAATGCCGCACAGGCCGAAACCGCCGACGGCCATCAACTGGCCGTCCTTGACGACGCCCTTGAGGGCTTCTGCGGCGGAAGGGAAAAGTTTTTTCACAAATAGTCTCCTTGAGTCGTGATGCTGGCAGGTGCCATCAGCAACCCATTACGATACTACTTATCAAGTTAGGTAGTTTTCCGTAAAGGTAAGTACTGTGGAAGTCGATTACCAGCTCGCATTCGATCTGGCACCGGTGGGACTGGTGCTGTCCCGCAACCGCTCCATTGTGGACTGCAACCAGCATTTGTGCGAGATGTTCGGCGCCACGCGCGAACAACTTGCCGGCCAGTCGTTCATGATTCTTTATCCCAGTGCGGACGAGTACGAGCGCATAGGCGCACGCATGATTCCGATCCTGAACGCCAAGGGCCTGTATTCCGACGACCGCATCATGAAGCGCGTGGATGGCCGCAACAAGGGTGAGACCTTCTGGTGCCACGTCACGGGGCGGGCGCTCAACCGAAGCGCACCGCACGAAGCCGGCATCTGGACTTTCGAGGACCTGAGCTCGCGCCGCCCCGTCACGGCCGAACTCACCGCGCGTGAACGTGAAGTGGCCGCGCACCTGATGGACGGCATGACCTCCAAGGAAATTGGCCGCGCGCTGGTGATCAGCCACCGCACCGTCGAAATTTACCGCGCCCGCCTGATGCGCAAATACAAGGCGTCCACCACGGCCGACCTGGTACACCGGCTCATGGCCGGGTCGTGAACAGACCATCTGCCGCGCTTTAATTTGCTACGTTTTATATAGCACCTTGCGCTTTACCAAAAAGGGCTGGAGGCTTTTTCCGCTTAAACCATTGATGCATGGGTGCTGGCCGGCTCCGAGGGATTGGCCTCTTCACTCGCCAGCCGGTCAAACGGCAATGCCTGCTTCACCAGAATCACCGTACAGGGCGCCGCCATGGCGACCTTGATCGGAACCGTCGCCAGCAGGCGCTGCATCTGCAGGCCATGCGTCGCAGCGCCCATCACGATCATGCTGACATGATTGCCCTGGGCATAGTGCAGCAGTGCCTGCGCAACATCGCCCGATTCGATGACATGAAAAGACACTGTCTGGCTGTTCAGGTGCAAAGGCTGCGCCCACTGGCGAAGCATGCCCAGGTAGCGCCGGTGCACGGTGGTTTCGCTCGTCTGCGTGTCATGGCCCGGGGTTGCCTTCGGATCAATCACCGTCACGCAGGCCAGCCGCGCGCGCGGTGTCGTGCCCAGCACCCGCATCACGGCGCGCCGCAGCGAATACAGCGTAGCGTCGCTCACGTCCAGGCAAGGCACGGCCACCAGGATGATGGGCGCCGCATCAATTTGCCGGGAGGGCAGCGGGCTGGGCTGGTAGTCTTTGCCCGCTGCGCGCAGCCAACGCTTGAAATGCACCCAAAATCCCGTGGGGTGCAGGCGCTGGCCCAGCCCGGTCACGGCGATCTGCGCTGGGTCAGAGAGATCCAGCGCCAGGTGTGCAGCCGACGCATAACGCCGGTCGGCCTCGTTCTGCAGGCAGTGCAGGATCACTTCCTGCAGCCATTCGGGCAAGTCTGGCCGCAGCGCGCGCGGCGGCACCGGATCCATCCACAGTCGCTGCCGCAGGCCGCCGCGGGTCTGCGGGTTGCCAAAAGGCAGCGCCCGTGTGGCCAGTTCGTACAACATCACGCCGATGGCAAAGATGTCGCTGCGCGGATCGCCCCGCACGCCCACCACCTGTTCGGGCGCCATCCAGGTCGGGGAGCCGACGGCGGGACGCAGCTCTTCAGCCAGCAGGTCCGGGTAATGCGCGTGGCAAGACAACCCGAAGTCGAGCAGCACGGCACTGCCATCGGGGCGTATCAGCACGTTCGCCGGTTTCAGGTCCAGGTGGCAGGCATCCTGCAGATGCAGGCTGTGTACCGCCTGGGCCACTGCCACACCCAGCCGGGCAATTTCTTCGGCAGGCAGCGGCGCTGCAGCCTCGTCCAGCAGTTGTTGCAGAGTGCGGCCGGAAACGTATTCCATCACCAGGTAAGGCAGCTTTTCGAGGTCTCCCGCTGCCACCAGGCGCGGCACATGCGGCCCGGTCAGCACGGAAAGCAACTGCAGCTCGACCTCAAAGCCCACGATGTTTTCCGCGCCGTCGCCGGGCGTCATGCGCGGCACCTTCATCACCAGCGGAAAAGGCACGGCGTGCGTTGTGTCGGCATACCCCACCTGGTAGATGTGCGCCATGCCACCGGCATGCAGGCATTCGCCAACCACAAATCCATCTACCACGGTGCCGGGTGCCATCAACCTCACAGGCCCGCCTCCAGCCGCTGCGCAAAGTATGCGGGCAGGCCGGCTGCGCGCACATCGGCTGCGGCAGCCAGGTGGTCATAAGCCACGCGGTGGAAAGTCAGCTCGGCCAGCTCCGGGTCAAACAGTGCATACATGGCTTTGGTATTGCCGTCGCGCGGCTGGCCCACCGAACCCACGGTGGCGAGCCAGTAACGGTGCGCCGGCACCGGAATGAGCACGCCCGGGGTAGGCTGAAAGCGCATCAGCCCCTGCCCCGCACCGTGGAAATACAGCGTCTGCTGGTGCACGTGACCGCAAAACACATAGCGCACGTCCGGATCGAGCGATGCGGCGTCAAGGCTGGCTTCGGCGCGGCGTTCATTGTCCACATAGTGCCAGCGCCCCGGCGAGTCGGCACTGGCGTGTACCAGCAGCGCGGTGCCAATGGTGGCCGTCAGTGGCAGTCTCTCGAGGAAATCCAGGGCATCCTTGTCCAGCCGTTCGTGCGTCCAGGCTGCGCCGCTCTGGTCAACCGATCGGGCCTGTGCGGGCGGCGTCACCGTGTGCTGGTCATGGTTGCCCCTGAGCACGACGGCGCCCTCCCCAGCCAGGTCGCGAATCCGTTGCACCACCTCGGCCGGCTGCGCGCCATAGCCCACCAGGTCTCCCAGTATGGCCAGTCGGCCGGCGCCCTGCTCTGCAGCGTGGGCAAGGCAGGCCTCCAGCGCACGCAGGTTGGCATGCACATCGGACAGCAGGGCTATTTTCATAAGGTGAGGCGCAGTTTTATTTCACAGCAGGCAATCCCAGGCAGCTGATGTCCTGTCATTCGGGAGCAGGACAGTACAGTTTGCCGTAAAAGGAAGAGGCCGTGGCTGTTTTTATCCGCGTCAACGCAACTGCCATGCGCCAATGTCCAAGATGGCGGCCATCAGCATGCTACCAAATTAATAGCTGCTTGCGCTCGCCCTGACTGGGCTGCAGGCCACAATCACCTTTATCATCGCCTGCTTTATCGCCGTTGATCCCATCATGCATATCCGCCCTTACCAGGACTCAGACCTCGCCGCAGTCGCCCAGCTGTTCACCGATGCGGTTCATGGCCTGGCGGGAAGCCATTACGACGCCGTGCAGCGCGAGGCCTGGGCGCCTCACCCACCCGATCCGGGCCTATGGAAAACGCGGCTCGGGCCATTACAAATCTTGCTGGCGCAAGACGCGGAAGGCGGCGGTCTGCTGGGCTTTATTGGCTATGAAAAAAATGGCCATATCGACCTCCTGTTTACGTCGCCCGCTGCCGCGCGCCGCGGTGTGGCTTCACAGCTTTACGGCCATGCCGAAACTGCGCTGCG
The DNA here is from genome assembly GCF_056405795.1 of Polaromonas sp. P1_F1. Lineage (NCBI taxonomy): Bacteria > Pseudomonadati > Pseudomonadota > Betaproteobacteria > Burkholderiales > Comamonadaceae > Polaromonas > Polaromonas sp. P1_F1. The sequence goes on along the minus strand of NZ_JBFUBJ010000002.1, from coordinate 45,022 downwards.
CGGTCTCGGCATCGTGGAGTTTTTTACGGAGGCCAGCCTGGTGAGCCGGCCATTTTTCGAGCGCCAGGGATTCGCGGTGAGGGAAGAGCAATGCGTTGAACGGCGCGGGGCCATGCTCCGCCGCTTTGCGATGACCAAGACCGTCCCCCTGGGCGACCAGGGTTAGTCAACGGTTCAGATGGCGTCCGGCTCGTGCCGGATGGTCTCACGCGTGCGGTGGTGGTCGCGCAATTTTCCCAACGTGTGGTCAAGCACCCGTTTGAGCTTGTCGCTTGCGCCGCGAAAGGCTTCGTCCTGGCTGGGCGCGTGGTGGTTGACGGCCAGTGGTTCATGGTGCGCCAGCCGCGCTTCCATCACGCAGCGTTTTTGGTCCGGGCTGATTTTGTCGCTGTTTTCATCGCTCATATGAACCTCAATGCGCGTGATGTCGCCCTTGAAGCGGCTCAGTGAGCTGTTGAGTTCGGTGCTGGCCCAGCGCTCGAACGATTCGCCGGTGTGCATGGTGTGATTGGAATTGACTTGGACTTGCATGGGTATTGTTTTCCTTTCAGGACGGTTACAGCGAAGAGGCCTGCCGGCCGGGCTGTCTTGCGGTTGCCGGGGGGCAACTGGAAAATTCATTGTGCGCCCTGCACGGCTGCGAGCCTGTAGTCCTGATCCCCACCCTGAAGTAAGGGTGGTTTTCCACACCGCACACGGACATACGGTTTCCTCATGGGGTGAGTGCCTCACCGGGCTTCGGAAAGCGCCAGGCAGCGTGCGCCGATAAATTCCCTGAGCAGGCGCAGGCCGGGCGTCAGTTGCCGCCGTCCCGGTAACACCATGTACAGCGGTACAGCCTCGGTTTGCCATTCTGTGCACAGGGCGACCAGCCGCCCCGCAGCCAGGTCGCCCACCACATCCAGCCGCGACTTGTAAGTGATGCCGCGGCCGGCCAGGGCCCACCGGCGAACCGCGTCGCCATCGTTGGCAACATTGCCGCCAGTGGCACGCACCGTGAGCTCTTCGCCATTTCTCCAGAACTTCCAACGGTCATACACGTCTTCACCCAGCATGAAGCACAGGCAAATATGCTTTGCCAGTGCCTGCGGCGTATCAGGCGTACCGTGCAACGCGAGGTAGGCAGGTGACGCACACAGCACGCGCCGATTCGTCAAATCCACCGGCAACGCCAGCATGCTGGAATCGGGCGGCTCGCCTTGCCGAAAAGCCGCGTCCACCAGGTCGCTGTAGACATTGGTCACGCGATCCGACAGGTGCAGCCGGTATTGAATGCCGGGATGCAACAGCTGAAACGCTTCCAGCCAGGGCAGCAGCACATTGCGGCCGAAGTCTGATGGCGCGGCCAGCTGCAGCACACCGCGCACCTGCTGCCGGCCGCTGGCGAGCTCCAGCTGGGCATCTCGCAGGGCGGCCAGCGCGGGCCGGCAGTGTGCGAGGAAAACCTCACCTTCGCGCGTCAACCGCAAGCTGCGGGTGGAACGCACAAAAAGCGGCGCCTGCAATTCTGCCTCCAGCCGTTTGAGTGCCGCGCTGGCGGCCGCCGGCGTCAGGTCCAGGCTGCGGGCCGTGGCCGACAGGCTGCCTGTGTCGACAGTGCGAATAAAGATTTCCAGGTCTTGCAGGGCTTTCATTTACAAATTTTATTTGCAAATAGCTTCAACTGAAAGCTTGTTTATCTTCATTTTCAAATTCAATACAGTTCAAGAATCAGTTTTGAGCACTGCTGAACACAACGCCACGCAACATCACACGCAAAGGAAATCACCATGAAAGCCATCGGCTACACACAAGCCCACGCACTCAACCAGACCGGCCAAACCGGGTTGACCGACATCACCCTGCCCGACCCGACGCCCACCGGCCACGACCTGCTGGTCGAGGTGAAAGCCGTTTCAGTGAACCCGGTGGACACCAAAGTACGCGCCAGCGCGGCGCGCAGCGCTGGCTCGGATTACAAGGTGTTGGGCTATGACGCCAGCGGTATCGTGCGCGCCGTCGGCCCCGAGGTCACACTGTTCAAGGCCGGTGACAAGGTCTGGTATGCGGGGTCCATCGCCCGGCCCGGCACCAACAGCGAACTCCACCTGGTCGATGAACGCATCGTCGGCCGCATGCCGCAAACGCTGGGGTTTGCCGAAGCGGCCGCCCTGCCGCTGACCAGCATCACCGCCTGGGAGATGCTGTTCGACCGTCTCGGCATCGTGCCGGGCAAAACACCGAACAACAAAACACTGCTCATCATCGGCGCCTCGGGCGGCGTGGGCTCGATCATGACGCAGCTGGCCACGCGCCTGACCTCGCTCACCGTGATAGGCACCGCGTCACGGCCGGAAACCCAAGCCTGGGTGAAGGAACTCGGCGCCCATCATGTCATCGACCACAGCCGGCCGATTGCCGAAGAGCTCAAGCGTATCGGCATCCCCGCGGTGGACTACATCGTGGGCCTCACGCAAACCGACAGCCACCTGGCACAAATCGCCGAAGCCATCGCACCACAAGGCAAGTTCGGCCTGATTGACGACCCGGTGAAGTTCGACATCACGCTGTTCAAACGCAAGAGCGCATCCATCCACTGGGAACTGATGTTCACCCGCCCCCTCTTCGGCACACCCGACATGGTGGCACAGCACCGCCTGCTCAATGAGGTCGCCCAACTTGTCGATTCCGGCTTGATCCGCACGACGCTGACGGAAACGTTTGGTGTGATCAATGCCGCCAATTTGCGGCGGGCGCATGAGTTGGTGGAGTCTGGGAAGGCGCGGGGGAAGGTTGTGCTTGAAGGATGGGTTTGAGTTTTCTTGTTGAGGCCGGGGCTTGTTCCGGCCTTAACGCCGCAAAGTCTTGAACATCACAAACGCATCCACCAACCCCAACCTCACATGCCGAAAAGCCTCCGGCAAGGTCCCCACAATCTCAAACCCCAATCTTTGCCATAACCGAACAGCACGCTCATTCGTCGACACCACCAGGTTGAACTGCATCGCCAGAAAACCCATGGCCAGCGCTTCCTGCTGGGAGTGCTCGCACATCGCCGACGCCAGGCCTTTGCCCTGCGCTTCGGGCGCGACCACATAACCGCAGTTGCAGACATGCGCACCCAGCCCCGGCTGGTTGGGTTTGATGAAGTAGGTGCCTAGCACTCGGCCGTCGTCGCTGTTCCCCTCACGCACTACATACGTCGCCCGGGGCACGTCCATCCACACCGCGTGTATTTCAGCTTCTGTGCTGTGGGGCGAAAAGGCATAGGTGTCGCCTGCTTCAAAGGTGGCGCGCAGCAGCGGCCAAACGGCGGGCCAGTCGGCCTCGGTGCAGCGGCGGATCAAGGGCTTGGGTTCATTCATGGCGGATAAGGATAAAAGCTATTTGCTATCTTTTTAGTAGCTATACATCCATGTATTGGAAGAGCTGCAACCTCAAATCGCTTACAAACCTCAAGCCTTTGGAGGCGCATCAACAACCTCGGCCGCCGTGCGAAATGCCTCGACCGCGGCGGGCAGGCCGCAATAAATGCTCGCGTGCAGCAGCACTTCCTGAAGCTGCTCCGGCGTCACGCCGTTGTTGAGCGCGCCGCGCACATGCCCTTTGAGTTCGTGCTGTTTGCCCAGTGCCGTCAACATGGCTACGGTAATCAGGCTGCGTGTTTTGAGGTCCAGCCCCGGCCGCTGCCACACGTCACCCCAGGCATTGCGGGTCACAAAGTGCTGGATCGGCAGGGAAAAACCGGTGGCCTTGTCGAAAGCATTGGCCACAAAATCCTCGCCCATTACCTGTTTGCGGGTGGCGAGGCCTTTTTCGAAATCCTTGTCTGCGGGCTGCGTCATGGAGGCTCCTAAAAGACGAAGCGTAATGGAAAGCAAAAAAGCCCGCTCCGGTCTTCACCGGGCGGGCTTTGCCTCAATCAGGGCCTATGAGGGTCCGGCTCAATCAGGCAAGGTCGTAGCGATCCAGGTTCATCACCTTGTTCCAGGCTGCCACAAAGTCACGCACGAAGACCTGCTGCGAATCGCTGCACGCATAGACCTCCGCAATGGCCCGCAACTGCGAGTTCGAACCGAAGACGAGATCGATCACCGTACCCGTCCATTTGAGTTCGCCCGTCGACCGGTCGCGGCCCTCCAGCACATCTTCTGCGTCAGCAGATTTCTGCCACTTCGTGCGCATGTCGAGCAGGTTCACAAAGAAGTCGTTGCTCAAGGTTCCGGGCCGCTTGGTGAAAACTCCATGCTGGGCCTGCCCGACGTTGGCATTCAGGGCGCGCATGCCGCCAACCAGAACCGTCATCTCGGGAGCGCTCAGCGTCATCAGGTTCGCGCGATCCACCAGCTGCTCGGCTGCCCGCTGCGCCTGCCCCTTGCGGGTGTAGTTGCGAAAGCCGTCTGCGGCAGGTTCCAGCACGGCAAAAGACGCCACATCGGTTTGCGCTTGCGAAGCATCCGTGCGGCCCGGTGAAAAGGGCACCTTCACGTCGTGACCGGCTTTCCGTGCAGCCGCCTCGACGGCCGCGCAGCCACCCAGAACGATCAAATCAGCCAGCGAGATTTTCTTGCGGCCGGACTGCGCGCCGTTGAACTCGCCCTGGATGGCCTCCAGCACTTTCAGGACTTTCGCCAGCTCGGCCGGTTGATTGACCTCCCAATCCTTTTGTGGTGCCAGGCGGATGCGCGCACCGTTCGCGCCGCCGCGCTTGTCGCTGCCGCGGAAGGTGGAAGCAGACGCCCAGGCCGTTGTGACGAGCTGGGAGATGGAGAGCCCGGAGGCGAGGACCTTGGCCTTGAGGCCCTCAGTATCCTGCTCATTGACCAGCGGATGATCGACGGCGGGAATGGGGTCCTGCCAGATCAGTGCCTCCTTCGGCACCAGCGGGCCCAGGTAGCGCGCGGCCGGGCCCATGTCACGGTGCGTCAGCTTGTACCAGGCCCGGGCGAAGGCATCGGCAAACTCCTGCGGGTTCGCCATGAAACGCCGCGAGATTTTCYCGTAAGCCGGGTCCATGCGCATGGCCATATCAGCGGTCGTCATTATCGGGGCATGGCGCAGCGCGGGGTCATGGGCATCCGGCACGGTGGTCGCCGCGGCGGGGTCTTTGGGCTTCCACTGGTGGACACCGGCAGGGCTCTTCGTGAGCTCCCACTCGTAGCCGAACAGGTTTTCAAAGTAACCGTTGTCCCACTTGGTGGGGTTCTTGGTCCAGGCACCTTCGATACCGCTGGTGACGGTGTGCACGCCGTGCCCGCCGCCAAACTTGTTGATCCAGCCAAACCCCTGGTCTTCAATGGTGGCGCCCTCAGGCTCGGGACCCACGTATTGGCCCGGATCGGCTGCGCCGTGGGCCTTGCCGAAGGTGTGCCCGCCGGCGGTGAGCGCAACAGTTTCTTCGTCGTTCATCGCCATGCGGGCGAAGGTCTCGCGGATGTCCCGCGCCGAACCCAGCGGGTCCGGTTTGCCGTTCGGGCCCTCGGGGTTCACATAGATCAGCCCCATCTGCACAGCACCGAGCGGGTTTTCGAGTTCGCGGTCGCCGGTGTAGCGCTTGTCGCCCATCCACTCGGCTTCAGGGCCCCAGTAAATCTCTTCCGGCTCCCAGACGTCCGGGCGCCCGCCGGCAAAGCCGAAGGTCTTGAATCCCATGGAGTCCATGGCCACGGTGCCGGCCAGAACCATCAGGTCGGCCCAGGAGATTTTTCGGCCGTACTTCTGCTTGATCGGCCACAGCAGGCGGCGTGCCTTGTCGAGGTTTCCGTTGTCCGGCCAGCTGTTGAGCGGCGCAAATCGCTGTGTGCCGGAGCCGGCGCCGCCGCGCCCGTCGGCGATCCGGTAGGTGCCTGCGCTGTGCCACGCCATGCGAACGAAGAATGGGCCATAGTGGCCGTAGTCCGCAGGCCACCAGTCCTGCGAATCCGTCATGAGCTCATGGAGGTCTTTCACCACGGCATGCAGGTCCAGGGTCTTGAATTCCTCGGCATAGTTGAACGCCTCGCCCATGGGATCGGACAGCGATGAGTTCTGGTGAAGGATCTTGAGGTTCAGCTGGTTGGGCCACCAATCGGCGTTCGTTGCGGCACCAGCCAGAGCATGTTTGCGGGCGCCACCCGAGAATGGGCAGCCGCCTTCGCTTTGCGTGTTGTGATCAGCCATGATGAGTTACCTTTGATGATTAAGTGGTGCCGAATGACGGCATGGAATTGCACTGCGGGACAGCCGGGACGCTTTGGTCAAGGCCGTGTGGGTGGGGCTGCTAATGGGGTCTCCTTTGACGGGCTTGCCAGGTGATGGCCTGTGAAGCACAGTCTAGGTTTCACTGCAAAATAATCAAAGGCAATTAAAGATATTTACCTAATAGTTTTTATCAATTGCATCTGTTTTGGCTTCAATTCCCCAACGCGACCTGACGGGTAATCTTGCAGTTACGCTTGGGTCCGAGTCACTTATCGAGTCACTTATAAAGCCTTTGAAGGAACCCTCATGACCAGCCCCAAAACCGCCGGCACAGCACCCCGGTACCCTGCTCCCGAACTGAAGGACCTGCCGGAAGACATCAAAGCCAAAGTCCTGGAGGTGCAGGAAAAAGCCGGCTTCGTGCCCAACGTATTCCTGGCGCTGGCGCGCCGCCCTGCCGAATGGCGTGCCTTCTTCGCCTATCACGATGCGCTGATGCTCAAGGAAGAAGGCTCCAACCCCAACGGCAGTCTGACCAAGGGCGAGCGCGAGATGATCGTCACCACGACGAGCGCCGCCAACAAATGCCTGTATTGCGTGGTGGCGCACGGCGCCATCCTGCGCATCTATGAAAAGAAACCGCTGGTGGCCGACCAGGTGGCGGTGAACCACCGCAAGGCTGACATCACACTACGCCAGCGCGCCATGCTCGACTTTGCGATGAAGGTATGCCTGCAAGCGGACCAGATTGAAGACAGCGACTTTGAAGCGCTGCACGGCCACGGCTTTGACGATGAAGACGCCTGGGATATCGCGGCCATCACGGCTTTTTTTGGGCTCTCCAACCGCATGGCGAGCTTCAGCAACATGCAGCCCAACCCCGAGTTCTACCTGATGGGCCGTGTGCCCAAGCCGCCCAAGGCCGCCTGAAACCGCTCAGGCGCGAATCACGCCCAGGACCCTGCGCACCCGCTATGCTCATGAATCAGCCTTCTCACAAGACTTAAAAACCATGGCACCAGACGCCACATCCACCGCCTCGACATCTTCTACCCCATCAGCCGGCGCTTACGGCCTGACCGTGCGCAAGCTGGAGATCGACCTGAGCGATGGCTTTGACCGCCACTGGTTTGGCGGCGATGCCTTCCTGAGCCAGTACCACAACGCCTTGTCGATGAGTTTTCCGGTCGGCGAGCAGTCGTTCATCGAGGCCGTGCGCGACTGCGCCAAATTGCTGCCTCGCACGCCAGAGCACGCGCTGCTGCATGAAGCCACTGCACAGTTCATCGGCCAGGAGGCTACCCACCGCCACATCCACGGCCTGTACAACGCACAGTTGGAGAGGCAGGGCCTGGTCAACCGCTGGCAACACTGGGCCACGGCCCGCATTGACTTTGCCAAAAAACGCGGTGTGGCGCCCCACCACTTCCTTGCGGTCACGGCAGCCTACGAACACCTTACGGCGGTGCTGGCCGACTACATGCTTCGCCACGGTGACGCGCTGGACCATGCAGACCCGAAGATGCAGACCCTCTGGCGCTGGCACGCAGCCGAAGAGACCGAGCATCGCGCGGTAGCCTACGACCTGTACCAAGCGCTTGGCGGAAACCACGCATGGCGCGTGCGCTGGTATGTCTACGCGCTGCTGCTGTTTTCCTGGGACTCGGGCCGGCAAACGGTGCTGAACCTCTGGCATGACGGCACGCTGTTCAAACCAGGCACCTGGTGGAGTGCGATGAAATTTTTCTGGGGAAAAAATGGCGTTGTGTGGCGCTGTACCGCCCCGCTGCTGACCTACTTCAGGCGGGACTTCCACCCCGACCAGGAAACTGTTGCTGAACCCGGCCAGCAAACCCGCGCCATTGCCCAGCGCTGGTTGAAAGAGCACGCGGACAGCTTTCGCACAGTTCGCTGAAGCTTTGCTGCGATGCTGCAGCACTCATATGCCGCCAGGATTGCTATCTTATTGATAGCTGTTTGCGCATGACCTGATTAGGCCAGCGGGATTTTTCTTTCAGAATTACGCTTCAACCAGCTTGCGCATCCACTCGGGCAGGGCTTTGGCTTTTTGTGCCGGAAAGTCCACCCAGATGGTGGTGGCGCCGCCCGCGGCGCAGATCACGCCCGGCGTATCCGCGCGCTCCATGGTGGCCCAGCTTTCAAAGGTGGTGCGGCCAGGGTCGCTCACGTACATCTTCATCAGCACGTCGCCGGGGTATTCCAGCTGCTTGTAGAAATTGCAGAAGGCATTGACGATGACCGGGCCTTCCCCCTGAGGGTCGGGCTTGCAGCCAATGCCGTACATCCAGTCGATGCGGATGGTTTCGAGATAACGGAAGTAAGTGCCGTTGTTGAGGTGGCCCATCGCGTCCATGTCACCCCAGCGGATGGGGATATGCATCTCGTGGACCAGCTTTTTCTTTTCGGGAATTTCAATTTTCATGATGCCAATTTCCCCTATCGATGAGCCCTGATGGAAGCCAGGATTCCCAGTGTGAACAACACGCAGGCAGACAGTTGTACCAGTGTGGGCCAGTGGCCATCCCAGGCAAACGAATACAGCAGTGCAAAAATGGTTTCACTCACGATGAGCTGCCCGCACAGGCTGGCGCTGAGCCGCTGGCTGGCCATGTTCCACAAAATTGTCGCCAGCCAGGTGGAACCCAGACCGGCCAGGACACACAGCAGCACGAACACACCACGGTCTTCACGGCCAGCCAGCACGCTTGCGTTCGAACCCGCAAGCAGCCACATCAGCAATGCCCCGAGGCCGGTTGCCACACCCAGCCAGTTGGCCCAGTCGGTGGCGTTGACTTCAGGGTGCCGCTTGAGCCAGGCTGAATTCAGGATCGCAAAAGCCGTCCAGCACACCAGCGAGGCCGACACAAACAGCATGCCGCGCCAGAAATGTGTAGCCGTTCCCTCGCCGGCCTCGTGGGTGGAACCCATCATAAGTGCCAGCCCTGCCAAGGTGAGCGCCAGGCCGGGCAGCAGGGAAGCCCAACGCAGGCCTTGCGGCTTGCCCAGCAACATGACCCAGATCGGAATGGTGCCGATCACCAGCGAAGGCACTTCGGTGCCGGCGTCGCGTATAGCCAGCACCAGCAGCAGGTAGTAGCCGCTGAACCCGAGAATGCTCATGACCAGAGCGGCCCACGCCTGCCGCGCTGTGGGCAGGCGGCGGGTGCGCCATCCCGCCAGCATCACCAGCACGGCGAACACGCCGTACACCGCAAAGCGCCCGGCCGTCAGGTCAATGGACGAATAGCCGCCCACGCCCATGTCGAGCATGCGCGGCGCCACAAACACCAGGCCCCACAGCGCGCCCGCCGCGAGCCCGGCCAGAATGCCCGTCAGCATCCGTCAGGCAGTGTGCGCAGTGGCTACCAGGCGCAAACCTAGCAGCCCCATCGCACCGGCGGCGGTGCGGTCTACCGCAGCCTTGCTGCGCAGGTAGGCTGCGCGCGGCACAGCGGAAGACAAAACCACCGCCACCACGGCATACCAGCCGGTTTCCATCACGAGTACACCCACAAGCACCAGCAGGGCTGCGGGCAAGGGAAACTGCGCTGGCAACAGGGCCGCGAACACGCTGCTGTAAACCACCACGATCTTCGGGTTGCTCAGCTGCGTCACCAGCCCCTGGCGAAACGATTGCAACACCGTGCGACGCGAGGCGCCCTTGTCATCGCCGCTCATTTCCAGCGGCTGGCGCGCGCCGCGCCAGATATTGAAGGCGATCCACATCAGGTACAGGCCGCCCACGACCTTGAGCGCCATGTAGACACCAGGCAAGGCGGCCAGCAACGCCTGCAGCCCGGCCAGCGCCAACGCGGCAAACACCAGCGCCCCCAGGCCCATACCCACCGCGGCAGCCAGGCCGTCAGCGCGTGAACGCGAAACCGCGATGCGCGCAACCTGCACAAAACTGGGGCCCGGGCTGACCACGCCCGCCAGCAAGGCCAGGAAAATAAGGCCTATCGGGCCGAGGTAAGGGACTACCGAATCCATCATGTTGCTCTCCAGAAATTCATACGCCAAAACCGTCATCCGCCGCTATCACCGCGCCGTTGACAAAGTGGCTCTCGCCACTGGCCAGCATCACCAGCAGTGCATCCAGGTCTTGCGGTTTGCCGATGCGCTTGCGCGGCAACATCTGCACCAGCCTCTTGCCCTGCTCGGTTTCCCAATGGTGGTGGTTGATCTCGGTGTCAATATAGCCGGGGCAGATGGCGTTGACGTTGATGCCGAACTTGCCCCACTCCAGCGCCATGGCTTTGGTCATCTGCACCACGGCGGCCTTGCTCATGCAGTACACGCCGATCTGCGGCAGTACGCGCAAGCCGGCCATGGAGGCGATGTTGATGATGCGGCCGCCGGCATAGTTGCCGGGCCCGGCACCGCGCGAACGGGCCAGCATGCGCTTGCCGACTTCCTGCGCCACGAAGAAGGCGCCCTTCACATTGGTGTTGAAGATGAAGTCATAGTCTTCCTCGCCGACGTCCTGGATGCGCTGTGTGGTGCTCACGCCGGAGTTGTTGACCAGGATGTCGATGGGGCCGACCTCCGTTTCAGCATGGGCCACGCCGGCCTTGATGCTGGCGTGGTCGGTCACGTCGAGCTCAACCACATGCGCATCGCCACCCGCAGCCTCAATCTGCGCGCGCAGGTCCTTGAGCTTGTCGAGCCTGCGGCTGGCCAGCACCACGGCCGCGCCGGCACGGCTCAGTGTTTTGGCGAACTGCGCACCCAGCCCGCCGGATGCACCGGTCACGAGAGCGACACGCCCCGACAGATCAATGCTGTAAGCCATTAGAGGCTCCTCTCTCAATTTAAACCGTACAAAAGAGAACGACCGTTCGCATCGCCGCATTCGCGACATAAAATCCAACGCGAGACCGACAATCCTTCCTGAAAATCATTATCAGCGAGTCCCCGATGAATACCCAAGAAATTCTGGCCCAGTTCGGCCCGCGCGAAGCAATGGAATATGACGTGGTCGTGGTGGGCGGCGGGCCCGGCGGGCTGGCTACCGCCATTCGCCTGAAACAACTGGCCGCAGAAAAAGCCACGGACATCTCCGTGGTGGTTCTCGAAAAGGGTTCCGAACCCGGTGCCCACATTCTTTCGGGTGCGGTTATGGACCCCAAGGCATTGACCGAACTGATTCCGGACTGGAAAGCGCAAGGCGCGCCATTGAACCAGCCTGTCACCGCCGACGAGGTTCTTTTTCTCAGCGAGAAAAGCGCGATCAAGACGCCCGCCTTTTTTGTGCCGGACTGCTTCCACAATGAAGGTAACTATGTCATCAGCCTGGGCAATGTGGTGCGCTGGCTGGCGCAGCAGGCAGAGGGCTTGGGCGTTGAAATCTTCCCGGGCTTCGCGGCGGCCGAAGTGCTCTACAACGACGACGGCTCCGTCAAGGGCGTGGCCACCGGCAACCTCGGCATCGGCAAGGATGGCCAGCCGACCGACAACTTCCAGCTCGGCATGGAACTGCACGGCAAGTACACCGTGTTTGCCGAAGGCGCGCGCGGCCACCTGGGCCGCCAGCTGATCAACCGCTTCAAGCTCGACGAAGACAGGGACCCGCAAGGCTACGCGCTGGGAGTGAAAGAACTCTGGGAAATCGACCCGGCCAAACACAAGCCGGGCCTTGTGATCCACACTGCCGGCTGGCCCATGGACAGCCAGACCTACGGTGGCGGTTTCATGTACCACCTGGAGGACAACAAGGTCACGCTGGGCATGGTCACCGGCCTGGACTACAGCAACCCCTACCTCAGCCCGTTTGAAGAGATGCAGCGCTGGAAGACCCATCCCAGCATCAAGGCTTACCTCGAAGGCGGCAAGCGCCTCAGCTACGGCGCGCGCGCCATCACCGCAGGCGGCGCGCTCAGCCTGCCCAAGACCGTGTTCCCGGGCGGCGCGCTGATCGGCTGCGAAGCCGGCTACCTCAATGCCGCCCGCATCAAGGGCAGCCACGCGGCCATCAAGAGCGGTATGCTGGCCGCTGAGGCCGCCTATGGAGCTGTCACCGCCGGCCGCCAGCACGATGAACTGGCCGCTTACCCTGAAGCCTATGCCAAGAGCTGGCTCGCGCAGGAGCTCAACCAGTCGCGCAATTTCAAGTCCTGGTTCAAGAAAGGCCTCTACGTCGGCGCCTTCATGACCGGCATCGAGCACTGGCTGTTGCCCAAGCTGGGCTTCAAGTCGCCGCCCTGGACCATCCACAACAGCATTCCGGACTACGCCAAGCTCAAGCCGGCGGCCGAGTGCACGCCCATCGTGTATCCCAAGCCCGACAACAAGATCACCTTCGACCGCCTTAGTTCGGTTTTCGTCTCCAACACCAACCACGAAGAGCACCAGCCCGCGCACCTGACGCTCAAGGACGCGAGCGTGCCGGTGAGCATCAACCTGGCCCAATACGCCGGCCCCGAAAGCCGCTACTGCCCGGCCGGTGTCTACGAGTTCGTAAAGAACCCCGACAACTCCGACCGCCTGCAGATCAACGCGCAGAACTGCGTCCACTGCAAAACCTGCGACATCAAGGACCCGACTCAGAACATCGTGTGGGTCACACCTGAAGGCGGCGGCGGGCCCAATTACAGCGGCATGTAAGCACAGCCTCTCCATCAACGAAAGCCCGGCCTCCCCCGGGCTTTTTTCATGCGATTTGCTACGCCGGGTTAATTCCCGGGAATTCAGCGCACTGTGCGAGCAGTCGCAGCAGCCCCTGATCTTTGTGACTTTTTGTCGTTTGCCGTTGGGATGCCAACTGCTCACGAACAGTTCAGCTGCCCGCCAGCTGGCGATTTGCAACCGTCATTCACAAGTGCTTACCGAACGATTCGAAACGCTTTGAGGCCAGCGTGACGGCTTCCCACGCACATATGCGGCTTACGCTGACATCCTTTCTCCACGCGTCAAAGACACTCGTAACTAGCCCCTGAAAGGGAATGGTCTGGTGATGTCTGGATGCTGCCCGTCCATGCAATCCCTCACGCGAACATGTTTCAGCAGTGTTACGCCGGCGTCGTGACCCGTATCAAATCAACCCGCTGCCATGCAGCCTTTTGCAATGACCCTGAACAAATCCAGTGTGCGACCTAGTGTGCTATTAACCGGTGGAGCCGGATACATCGGAAGCCATACTTTTGTGGCGCTGGTGAATGCCGGCTACCAGCCTGTCATCCTCGACGACTTTTCCAACAGCCATCCTGCCGTGCTGCACCGGCTGCAGCAGCTGACGGGTCAGCCCGTACCGTGCGAACGCGGCAACGTACTGGACACCGATTTTGTGGCCGGGGTCCTGCAACGCTACCACTGCGTTGCGGCCGTCCACTTTGCCGGGTTCAAGGCCGTAGGGGAAAGTGTGCAACGCCCTCTCATGTACTACCAGAACAATGTTGGCGGACTCCTGAGTTTGTTGCGGGCGATGGAAACGACGGACTGCCGGGCCGTAGTCTTCTCTTCAAGCGCCACGGTCTATGGGGACCCCGCCACCGTGCCCATCAACGAGCAGTTTCCATGCATGCCGGAGAGCCCGTATGCCCACACCAAACTGATGTGTGAAAACATCCTGGCATCGCTGCGCATTTCAGACGCGGCGTGGCGGGTCGGGGTGCTGCGCTACTTCAACCCGGTGGGCGCGCACCCCAGTGGACTGATCGGCGAAGACCCCAATGGAATCCCCAACAACCTGATGCCGTACGTCACCCAGGTGGCCGTGGGCAAACGGGCCACGCTCAATGTGTTTGGCAATGACTACCCCACGCCCGACGGCACCGGGGTGCGCGACTACCTGCACGTCACCGACCTTGCGGCAGGCCATGTGGCCGCAGTCGATGCTTTGCTGGCAAGCGGCAAGAGCTTTACGGTCAATCTGGGCACCGGCGAGGGCACCAGTGTTCTCGGTGTGGTCCAGGCGTTTGAGCGGGCAAGCGGACGGCCGATTCCTTATGAATTTGCACCTCGACGAGCCGGGGATGTCGCACAGTACTTTGCAGATGTTTCCCTGGCCGGCAGCCTGCTGGGCTGGCGCGCCACATGCACGATCGACGACATGTGCCGCGACTCCTGGCACTGGCAGCAGCGCAATCCCGAAGGCTACAGGAACACCTCTGAAAACGGTACGGACATATCCGCATCTGAGCCCATGCGCAATAGCCCGAACGGACTCATTCAGCCGGCAGTCAGCATGTGAGCAATTCAAGCCTTGCCCCAAGAATGCGCCACGCTTTTTTGAACTCAATAAATAGCATAAAGCGCGCCATGAGCCATTCGGACTATTGTCAATTGCTGCACTGCACAACAAACTCTTTTCCTGCTTTGACAGAAGGAAAACCCTATGTTTCGAACCCTGTTTACCGCCATTTTGGCCACCTGGATTGCTTCAGCAACGGCGTCTACCAACCCGCCTGCAGCGCCCGCAGCGGTGACGCCAACGGGAGCTACCGCCAAAGCGACACGTATGAAACTGCAGCCCGGCACTGAGCCCGTCAAGGTCAACACAGTCCACAGTGTGGACGCGGTGCGCAGTGGCCAATCCGGCCTGGGTGTCACGGCGGCGGGCGAGGCAGATACGGACGAATCCGGATGGCACCCTTACGGCACGCTGCTGGCCACATTGGCGTTGATGGGCGTGATTGCCGTTCGCCGCCATAAAGCAGAGAGGTCTTGAGCATGAGTGGCCTCGGCCGTCCGGGTGTTGCAGCGGTCAAATGGAGCGCCGTTTCCACAGCGGCACGCTTTGGGCTGCAGCTGGTGGCCCAGGTGATTCTGGCCCGCACCCTGGGGCCGGAGATTTTTGGCGTTTTTGCCATCGGCATGGTGGTACTGACATTCGCCACATTTGTCTCCGGTTTTGGCTTCAGCTGGAGCCTGTTGCAACGCACCACACTGAGTGACGAGGACGTCCGGTTTGCCTGGACATGGCAACTGATCGTGGGTATTGCCACCATGCTTGCCCTGTATTTTCTGGCGCCGCTGCTGTCGGCTTATTTCCGGGAGCCGCGCTCGCAATTCGTCATTGAATGGTTATCGGTGGCGTGCCTGCTGGGTGCTGCGGCAGCACCGGCTACCTACCTGCTGCAGCGTGACTTGAATTTCCGGGCAGTGGGACTGATTCAGGTCGGCAGCTATGCCGCTGGGTATGTGGCTGTTGGGGTGCCGATGGCACTGCTTGGCCAGGGTGAGGCTTCGCTGGTAGCGGCCTGGCTGGTTCAGGCGGCTGTCGTGTTTGTTGCAAGTTATGCCCTCAAGCCGCATGCGCTTCGCCCGCTGTTCTGGTATGCCGATGCAAAGTCCGCTGTCGGCACGGGGCACACGGTCTTTTTGACCAATATCGTCAACTGGGTGCTCAACAACCTTGATCGGGTATTGATAGGCCGGTTGCTCAACGCGCAATCGCTGGGTCTCTATAACGTGGCTTACAACCTGGCCACGATGCCCAACACCTTGCTGCTGGGCGCACTTCAGCCCGCGTTCCTGGCGGCGGGCGCACGCCTGCAAAACGACCGGCCACGACTGGGCCGCGCTTATCTGCAGATGCTGGCCACCATTGTGGTGTTGGGACTCCCCGCCTTTGCGACGCTTGCCTTTCTGTCGCCCGACATCGTGCGTGTGCTTTATGGGCCCGCATGGAGTGGGGCAGCCTGGGTGCTGGGAATTTTGTTCCTCTGCATGCCGGCGTACGTCATCTGGGGACTGTCGACACCCGTGCTGTGGAACACCGGACGCAAGTACTACGAATTTGCGCTGCAGCTCCCGCTGATCGTTTTGGGCATCCTCGGTTTTTACCTGTTTGCAGGCCAGGGAATCCACATGGCTGCAGTCGTGGCGGGTCTGTTGCTGGTACTGCGCGCAGCCGTTACGGCTACGGCTGCATTCCGTGCACTGGAGCTTGGCTGGATGTCCCTGCTACCGGATGCCCTGCGCGGGTTTCTTCTTTGTGCCGCTTGCGTTTTAGGTGTGATGGCAGGTCAGCACGCGGTTGCACGGTTTGATATTCCCCTGCTCTCGCTGCTTGCCGGAAGCCTGTCCGCAGTAGTCCTGCCGGCATTGCTGCTTGCCCTGAGGCCGCAAATGCTGGGGCGGGAAACATCCGAAATGGTCATCCGGTTTGTCCCCGGACTGGCGAAGTTTTTGCGCCGCGGTGTTTCGGCACCACGTACCGATCTTTCCAATTCCCTTGAGCAGCCACTCTAAGGAGCTATCCTGGATCAACCCATCGTTATTTCGGTTCTGGTTGCTGGTGCCATTTTGGCGGCGCTTTTGGCGACGCTGGGCATGGCGGGTGCAGTTCATGTCACGTCACGCCGTGCGCACGGGTACATGCATGTCATTTTCTACGCCATCCTGGCAATGGTGGCCCTGAACAATTTCCTCTCGGGGCGCGACCTCTCCAGCAGTGCATTTAAATTGGACGAAGTTGCGGTGGTGGTGCGCCACCCGCTGGTGGCTTTGGCGCAGCCGCTGGTTTCCCTCTTGCTGCTCACGCTGGCGGGGGAACGCATCATCACGCACTGGCTTCAACGCGACAAGACGGTGCAGGCCCCCCCGGTGATGTTGATCACCTTTGTTCTTTTCTGGGCAGGCACGGTGGCCTCACCGGCTCTTCTGGGCCTGCATCCGCATGTGTCACACGATTACGTGTACCCGCTGCTCATCGGCATCGCGGCAGTGCTTGCCACCAGCATGGAAAGAGACCTCGCATTCAAGGCGGCTCGCAACGCCCTGCTGCTCTTTATGGCAGCGGGCTTGCTGCTGATCCCTTTCAAGCCAACGCTGGTGCTGGACCTCTCCTATACACAGGGCTTGCTGCCTGGTGTACCGCGGCTGGCAGGGCTGGCTGCACATGCCGTGTCACTCGGCATGCTGGCTCAGCTGGGCTTGCTGTGTCTTCTCGCGCGTCCTCTGCAGAGCGTCTGGCTGAATCGCCTGGCGTGGGGAATGGGGCTCCTTGTCCTTTTTCTCGCTCAATCCAAAACAGCCTGGATTTCTTTTACCCTGTGCTCCGCCTGCATTCTTGCTGTACGCCAGGGGCCCGCGTTTCTGCGCCGCGCCACTGACCCGGTGCGGCCGGAATTCGGCATCGTCTCGTTGGTGGGGTTCATGGTTGCGGTGGCCGGCGTCACGTTGGTGCTGATGTTTGGCGATATCGATGCGCGTCTGTCCAGCTTCTTTGACAGCGCCCAGGGCGCGCAACTCGCGTCCATGACCGGCCGTGATCAGATCTGGGCAATTGCCTATGACGAATGGCAGCGCAACCCTGTGTTCGGCTACGGACCCACCCTGTGGGATGTCAGTTTCCGTGAAAGTATCGGCATGCCCAATGCGACCCACGCGCACAACCAGTTTATGGACACGCTGTCGCGCTCCGGCACGGTGGGTGCCGCTGCACTGGTGTTGTACGCACTGGTGCTGCTGGTCCTGTCTATCCGCTATGCACGTGCCAGCGGCGGCCTTTCACTGGCGTTGTTCGTGGCGCTGGCACTGCGCGCCATCAGTGAAGTGCCGCTGCTGCTCTTCGGTTACGGCCCCGAGCTCACCACTCACGTGCTTTTGCTGATGACGCTGGCGGCTGCAGCGCGCGAAGCCCATGCCCGCAGAAGGCAGCCGGCAAGCTTGCCGGAAGGTGCCACGCCCCGCTTCGCCGGGAACTTCCATCCGTCCCCGGCTACCTCTCGAGCCCGACCATGAAATTTTCGATTGTCATTCCGCTTTACAACAAGGCACCGTACATCAACGACACCATCGCGTCGGTGCTGGCACAAACCTTCTCGGACTTCGAGGTCATTGTGGTGGACGACGGTTCCACCGACGGCGGTGCGGAACTGGTAACGTTCATACCTGACCCGCGATTGCGCCTGGTGCGCCAGGCCAATGCCGGTGTTTCCGCCGCCCGGAACCTGGGAATTTCGCTGGCAAAAGGCGAATGGGTTTCCTTTCTCGACGCCGATGACTGGCACCATCCCCAGTACCTGGAAACCCTCCTGTGGACGCAGGCGCGTTACCCGCAGGTCGACACGGTGGCCACCGACTTCTTGCCGGTTCCCGATACGCACACCATGTGGCCGCCGAACTGGCCAGTGCTGGCAGATCAACCGGAAGTGGAACTCATCACCGATCTGCCGCGGCGCTGGATGAGCGCGCCGTCGCTGTGCACCAGCGCGGTGTCCGTGCGAAGCGCGCGCTTGCGGCAAATGCAGCCATGCTTTCCTTCGGGAGAGTCGCACGGCGAAGACCTGGATCTATGGTTCCGTCTGGCTGAGAAAACCCCCGTTGCGCTGGTCCGGTCGCCCTTGATGGCGTATCGGCTGGCTGTGGAAGGCGGCCTGACGACATACCACCCCGACCTGGCCATGCCACCGTTTCTGGAACGCATGCGGGCACGTGCACTATCAGGGGCCATGACCACAGCACAACGCCGGTCTGCACTGTGGCTTGTGGCGCAACACGAGTTGACGCTGGCACGGCAGGCATTGGCATCCGGAAGCCGCCGTGAGGGCTTCGACTGGCTGGTGCGCGCACACCGCGCGGCTACCGGGAGACGCTGGTGGCTGACGGCGGCCATGCTTTTCATGCCGGGCCAAGTGGTGAAAAACTGGCAGCTTTGGCGCACGCGCCGGACCGTTCACACCGGCAGCCCGGCCGAAGCAGGATAAAAAAATGAACCCCAAATCACCCCGCAAAATTACCCCCCTCTGGCATTCCTGCCGGGTCTCCGTGGTCATCAAGGCACTGAATGAGGAAAAACGCATCCGGGCGACCATCGAGAGTGCGCTGCGCGCTGTTTCCACCGTGGGAGGAGAGGTCATTCTTGCCGACTCCTGCTCGACCGACAGCACAGTGGAACTGGCATGTACTTACCCCATCCGTATCGTCCAGCTGGCCAATCCCAACGAGCGCTGCTGCGGCGTGGGCCCGCAACTGGGCTACCAGCATTCGCATGGCGACTTCATTTATATCCTCGATGGCGACATGCAGATGCAGGAAGGCTTTCTTGAGAAAGCACTCGATTTTCTGGATGCCCATGAAGACGTCGCAGGCGTCGGCGGACGGGTGGTGGAGCAAAACACCGCGAGCCTGGAATACCTTGCGCGTGGAGAACGCGCCTCGCCGCACCTGCTGCCTGGCAAGGTCGACCGGCTCGACGGCGGAGGGCTTTACCGTCGCACAGCCATTGAGGCCGCAGGCTATCTTTCCGACCGTAACCTGCACAGCTATGAAGAATTTGACCTGGCCATCAGGCTGCGCGCTCTCGGCTGGCATCTGTGGCGCCTGCCGGTGGATGCCGCCAACCACTTTGGCCACGATGCACCACCCTATCGCTTGTTGATGCGGCGCTGGAGCACCCGCTATATCTGCGGGCTGGGCGAACTGGTCCGCGCTGCCGCCGGCCAGCCCCGACTGCATCTGGCGCTGCAGGGCCTGCGGGAACTGCGCCTGTACATGGCCGTCCTGGGCTGGTGGGCGGTCATGGCCAGCCTGGTATTCTGGCCGGTATCGGCTCCCCTGCGCATGGCATTCTTTTGCATCATCGTCACGGCGCCGGTGTTGCTGATGACCTGGCGAAAACGGTCTGTCACCAAGGCGCTGTATTCGGTGATCTCATGGTGCTTCAATGCCGCAGGCCTCATACGCGGCCTGCTTCGCCGGCAACGCCCGGCTGGCGAGGCCATCGCGAGCCGGGTACTCAAGGACTTCTCAATGGCGCCTCGCCAGGTAATTCAGGGGAGCGCGCATTGAGCGGCCCAGATGGAAGCCTGCAGAAGCAACGGGCGACGCAGCAATTCACGGGCGTACAAATTCTGAGATTTGCCGCGGCCATGCTTGTCGTGGTCATGCACATTACCCAGGCCATTTCCATCCACATCGGCGGAACCGGCCCAACCCATTATTGGGCAGACGGCTCCGCAGGCGTAGACATCTTTTTTGTCATCAGCGGGTTTGTCATGGCCATGTCAACGTCGACATTGCCTTCCGACGCTGCGTCCCGGGTCAATGCCGCCTGGGTGTTCATGCGAAGGCGCTTGCTGAGGATCGCGCCGCTCTACTGGTTCTATACCTTGTTGAAGGTCGTCCTCTTGCTGGCTTTGCCGACTCTCGCGTCCCGCGCGTCCGTCGAGCCCGGGCATCTGGCCGCCTCCCTTTTGTTCATCCCTGCCGTGAGCCCGTGGGGCCTCGTATTGCCCGCGCTGCCCGTCGGCTGGACATTGAATTTTGAAATGCTTTTTTATGCGGTTTTTGCGGCAGCCATTGCGCTGGGCGCACCACGCATCCGGTTTTGTTTGCTGGTTTTTCTGCTGATTTTCACGGCTGAGTGGTATGTACCGGACTCGGTGGTCCTGGGTTTCTACGCCCAGAGCATTGTTTTTGAGTTCATTCTTGGGGTCTGCATTGCCTATGCCTTTTTGCATTTCCGGCATGCATCGCCAGGAGTCGGCCTAATCGTCATCGCCGCTGGCGTGATGTTCATGTTTATCCCTGACTGGGGGCACTCGGCCGACCGTTTCGCCACATGGGGCTGCGGTGCTGCGCTGGTTGTCCTCGGGTCAATCTGGCTCGAGCCATGGACCTTGCGCGCACCACTGGCTTCCCGTCTGTCTTTTTTGGGTGACGCTTCCTACTCCATCTATCTCTCGCACACCTTCGTGGTACCGGCCGGTGTGCTGGCACTGAAAAAACTGGGCGTGCAGGACAGCCTGGCCATCGTGCTTGCCGTGGGCATGGCCGTGGTGGTTGCGGGCTGCATCTCGTATGTGTGGCTGGAGCGTCCCATGACCACCTTCTTCAAGCGCGCACTCTTTAGGAAACCCGGTCTTTCTTATCAAGGTACAGGAAAGTAAATATGAGAAGTGAATCGCTGCCGCATTCGGCCGCACGAGAACGCGAGGGGCGCTATATCTACCTTGCATGTCCCTGGACGCCCAAAGGCGGCGGCATGTTCAAGGTCGCGGACTACCTGATTCAGGCCCAGGCGTTTTCAGCCCCTGCCGATGCGGCGGAACTCCGTCCGCTTGACACCCGCGGCGGCGCCAACGCGCTGTATTCATTTTGGGTGCTGGCTACTGCCATGACCAGAATAGTGCGCGGAAAACTTAACGGCCGGCTGGCGGGGGTCCATGTGAACATGGCCGAGCGGTTGAGTCTCTTTCGCAAGAGCGTGATCATCATTGTCTGCCGCGCCCTCGGTATTCCGGTGGTGCTTCATTTGCACGCTGCGCAGCTGCATCATTTCTACAGGTCGTTACCCCGTCCGCTGCAGATGCTGACGCGCTGGGTATTTTCGCTGCCGGCCAGCTGCGTGGTGCTGGGATCATCCGCACGGCGCTTTGTGGTCGAAGAACTCGGCGTGCCGGCCAATCGCGTGGAGATCGTTATCAACGGTGTTCCCGAACCTACCCATGCACGGCGCATAGCCTCGGAACAAATCGTGCAGCGCGTGCTCTTTTTGGGAAACCTGTCGGAGCGCAAGGGGGTATCGGATCTTTTGCAGGCGCTGGCGCTCCCGGGATTTGATGCCTCACGAACCGAAGTGATTCTGGCCGGCGGCGGCGATATCGAAGCCTACCGGATAAAGGCAAAGCAACTGGGCATCGAAGCACTGCTTGATTTTGCCGGCTGGTCCGACCAGCAGCAGGTCGCACGCCTGATGGCTCGCGCCGATGTCCTGGTATTGCCTTCTTACGACGAGGGCCTGCCACTGGTCATCCTGGAGGCCATGGCCAACGGCGTTGCGGTGGTCTGCAGCCCGGTAGGCGAAATACCTTCCGTGTTGACCGATGGGGTCAATGCGTGCTTTGTGCAGGCTGGCGACGCAGCCGGTATTGCCAGGGGCCTGCAGCAGGTGCTGAACGAGCCTGCGCTGAGGACTTCACTGGAGCGCAACGGCCGGGCACTTTACGAACAGAACTTTTCCCTTGCCCGTTTCTTTGCCAGCGTTGCGCGCATCCACCAGCGCAATTTCGGCGTAGCAGCCCAACCGCTGCGCACCACCGCCAAATCTGTCCCGGACACCCACCTATGATCACGCAGGCCAATGACATTCAGGCCGGCAGCCGCCTTCAGGCGGACGTCTGCGTAGTGGGTGGCGGCCCTGCGGGCATTGCATTGGCGCTCACCTTGTCGGAGCAAGGGCATTCCGTGCTTCTGCTGGAGTCGGGGCAGCTGCAGGCGCACGCTCCCACCCAGTCGCTCTGCGAGGGAGAAGTCGCGGATGAGCGGCTGCACAGCCCACCCGGCAAATATCGCCAGCGGCGCCTGGGGGGATCCACCGCGATCTGGGGCGGACGCTGCATGCCCTTCGATCCCATTGACTTCGAGACCCGCAGCTACATTCCGCACAGCGGGTGGCCGCTGTCTTACGAAGACCTGCGACCCTACTACCCGCGTGCCAATGCCCTCGCGGAAGCCGGGCGGTTCATTTATGACGCGGGTGAAGCCCTGGAGCCGGAAATCGGTCCGATGATTGCAGGGTTCGACAGTTCGCGCGTGCTGACCAATGGGCTGGAGCGGTTTTCCTGTCCCACGCATTTCGGCAATCGCTATGCACGGCGGCTTGAGCTGGCGCCCAATATCCAGGTACTGCTGGGAGCCAACTGCACTGCAGTACGGCTGCACGCCGACGGAAGGGCCGTCCGGGAACTCGAGGTACGCACCTTGGCAGGAACACACTTTTGGGTGACTCCGAATACCACGGTACTGGCCATGGGCGGGCTCGAAACGGCGCGTTTGTTACTGGCGTCGCGGGATGTCGTTCCGCAAGGCGTCGGCAACCAGCATGATGTGGTGGGGCGCTACTACATGTGCCACATCGCCGGGAATGTCGGCACCCTGACCGTTCATGGGCCCGTCAGCAATGTGCGGCACGGCTATGAAATTTCCCCGGAAGGCATCTATTGCAGGCGCAGGCTGTCTGTGGCCGCCCACGAGCAAAGGCGCCTGGGCCTTGCCAATGCAGTCGCCCGCCTGCACTTCCCGCGCATCACCGATCCGGTGCATCGCAACGGGGTGTTGTCGGGGCTGTTCCTGGCCCGCAAGCTGATCAGCTACGAATACGGCAAGCGGCTCAACGATGGCCACGCCCCCACGGCAGGGACTTACGCCCGCCACCTCCTCAATGTGGTGGCCGACCCTCTGGACACCACGGCTTTCCTGGCCCATTGGCTGGCCAGGCGCTCCTTCGCTGAACGCAAATTCCCGTCAGTGATTCTGCGCAACCGCACCAACCGCTTCAGCCTTGAAGTTCATGGTGAGCAAATACCCCAAGCCCACAGCCGGGTCACACTTGCCGGCACTGTCGATGCGCTGGGCATGCCTCGCCTGAAGGTGGATTGGCGCTACAGCCAGGCGGACATCGACTCCGTCCGCAAAACCCTGGACGTGATGGCTGAAGAATTCGCGCGCAGCGGAAAGGCCCACTTCGACTACAACCGCCAGACCCTTGAGGACGACCTCGTGCGCTTCGGCGCCTACGGGGGACACCACATCGGCACCGCACGCATGGGCGATGACGTGCGCACCAGCGTGGTCAATGCCGACTGCCAGGTTCACTCGGTGCACAACCTGTTTGTAGCCGGAAGCGCCGTTTTCCCTACGTCAAGCCAAGCCAATCCGACTTTGACCCTGATTGCCATGTCGCTCCGGCTGGGCGACACGCTGTCGCATCGCTTGCGTGCAGAGCGGACACCGATCCAGTTGAAGGAGGCCGCATGAAGGTACTGGTATTGGGAGGGTCAGGCCACATCGGCAGGCGCCTGCTGGAAATGCTGCACGGCACTTCGTGGGCGATCCCCACGGGAGCGTCCAGACAGAAGAATCTTTCGAACGGCACGGAAAAGTTGCGGGCCGAATGGCTGGAACTAGATACCCGAGACGCTGGGCAACTTGCGGTGGCACTAAAAAACTTCGACGCGGTTGTTAACTGCGTGGCGGGCGATGCAGCGTCGATTTCTGAAGGCATGCACGTCCTGGTCGACGCCGCGCTCAAGGCAAACTGTCCGCGCATTGTTCATTTGAGCACCATGTCGGTTTATGGCCCTGCAGAAGGCCTTATCCGTGAGGGTGCGCCACGTGATCCCAGCCTGGGTTGGTACGGCCGTGCCAAGTGCGAAGCGGAAACCAGTCTGGAGGAATTTACCCGTCGCGGCGGTGCAGCCGTGATGCTGCGGCCAGGCTGTGTTTTTGGCCCTGGCAGTGAACTCTGGGTCGGACGCATCGGCCGATGGCTTCAGTCCGGGCGTCTTGGCGACCTTGGCATCGCTGGCGATGGTTGGTCCAATCTTGTCCACGTGGACGACGTTTGCCAGGCTCTGCTGGTTGCGCTGCAGCTGCCGGTGGCTCCAGGCGAGTTGCCGGCTTTCAATCTGGCTGCGCCGGACAGTCCTCGCTGGAACGACTACTTTGTTGACCTGGCTCTCGATATCAGGGCAACGCCGGTGAAACGCATCGGCCGGCGCCAGCTGAGCGTGGACTCCTGGGTAGGTGGCCCACCACTCAAGGCAGCTGAGCAGGCCTTGAAATTTCTTGGCATCACCGGCCGGCGGCTTCCCGATGCGTTGCCACCGGGATTGCTCCGTTTGTGGTCCCAGCACATTCAACTCGACTCGCAGGCAGCAACGGAACAATTGGGATTGGCGTGGACACCTTATCGTACCGGTGTGCATGACTCGGCCCGGTGGTTCCGTACCGGGGCATCAACCAGCGGCCAAACCATGGAAAAAATAGTATGCCTTCCCTGAAAGCCGATATTCACCGGAAATTTGGACGATCCGACGGGCATCTGGCATTGAAAGGCGCCCTTCTGGATCCGGCATTTCGCGTGGTGGTCACCTTGCGTCTTTGCCAGGCAGCCCAGCAACTGCCGCCTGCATGGCGCTGGTTCGCGATGGTTCCTGCACAGCTGCTGTACCGACTGACAAGCCAGCTGGCGGGGATCGAAATACCCTGGCGAACCACCATTGCGCCCGGACTTGCACTCACCCATGGCCGCGGCATCGTCGTCAACGCGAACGCACGTATCGGCAGCAACGTCACGCTGTTTCATGGCGTAACGATCGGGCAGCGGGATTACATTGACAGTGAAGGCCGGCGGAACACCGTTTACCCGGTGATTGAAGACGATGTGTGGATCGGGCCGCACGCGATTGTAGTGGGCGGCGTGACTGTGGGGAAAGGCAGCAGGATTGCCGGCGGAGCGTATGTCTTTGAGAACGTCCCCCCCTACAGCGTGGTGATGGGAAACCCCGGGCAGATTGTTAAAACCCACTGCACACCGGATGTAGACAACCGCTACGCGCCGGTAGCCGTAGACGAAGAAAGCCAGCACTCGCGGCCGCAACGTCAATCGCTCGCAGTGAATGCCGGATCAGCGTCGGTTCAGCGAGGCCAGGCGCAAGGCCCGCGTTAAAAATAGCGGATTGCCTATCACGTAGCGCTGAAACAACCGGCGCGGCTCCAGCGCCAGGCGAAACAACCACTCCAGACCGGCCCTCTGCATCCACAGCGGCGCTCGCGGTGTCTTTCCACCCAGAAAGTCAATGATGGCTCCGCCGCAAACGATCAGGCAGGGAAAGTCCAGCAAGGCACGCAGTCTGGCCGCCACTTCCTCCTGCCGGGGCATTCCCATGCCGAGCACGATCAGCGCCGGTTGGTGCTGAACTGCCAGCAGGGCGTATGCCTCAGCATCCAGGAAGCCATCGGCTGCAATAAGCTGGCTGTGGGGAGCCAGTTCCTGCTGGACACGCAGCCGGCCCTTGGCCAGATAGGGATCACGTGTACCAAACAACGCAATGCGGCGGCCGTCAAACGCCCGGATCAGTTGCGGAATGAAGTCCGTCCCATTGAGATTGAGGCCGGGCTGCATCCGCAGCAATTTAAACAGCGTTGCCATGCCGGAGCCGTCCCTGAGCACCAGGTCGGCCGAATGCATTGCCTCAAAAAAAGGAACCGACGCCACCATGGAATTCATCGCATGCGCATTGGCGAAAGCCAGTACCTGCGGCCTTGCAGGGTGGCTAAGGGACGCCAGCAGTGCCTGGCTGTCGACAGGGCTTTGCACCCGCTCAATCTTTTCCACCAGTAGCGACCAGCGCTGGCGCCAGTCAGCAGGGCTGTCAAAGGAAGAACTCAGCATGGCCTCACCCATCCATCCTCCGGCATGACAAAATCATGGTCATGTTGAACACCGTAACCCCGGGCAACCCCTTGCGCACCCTTCGCATCCTGGCGGGCATCACCGTCGTCCTGACGGCCGCAGCGCTTTACATTCTTGGCGCGCAGCCCGTTGCCGTTGGGCTGTTCCCTGCGCCTTGGGACAAACTGGCACATCTGCTCGTCTTTGGCATGGTGGGCGCGGCTGCCGGTATTGCAAGCGGAACGCGCGGCTGGCGCATGGCCCTTTGCTGCGTAGCCAGCGCCGTCATGGTAGGTGCCATGGATGAGTTGCATCAGGCTTTCCTGCCGGGCCGGACAGCCAGCTGGTCTGACCTGGCAGCGGACGCCGCAGGCGGGCTTCTGGGAGCCGCCGCGCATGAGGCAGCCTATCGGCTGGGGGCTGGCCGCTTCTTCAGGCATCGTTAAGCACGGAGCCCACCAAAGCCACGCCGAACTCCCGCAGACTGTGGGTGAAACGGGTCATTTGCGGCATGGAACTCATGTTCTGCCTCGCCACAACCAGAGCAGCCCCTGCGCGGACGGCCACCGTGTGCGCATCGGCACATTCGCTGGCAGGCGGGGTGTCGATGATGATGACGTCAAAGTCCTCGCCCAATGATTGCAGCAGTTTGGAAAATTCCTGCCGCCCAAGCAGCTCCTGCGGATTAGGCGGAATGACCCCCGCAGGCAGTACCGACAGATCCTGCAGGGCCGGTATGCTGATGACCGCTTCCGGCCCGGCGCGGCCAGCGAGCATGTCAGACAGGCCCGCAGTCGCCCCAAGGTTAAAAAGCTGGTGCTGCCGTGGCGTCCGCATATCCGCGTCGACCAGCAAAGTACGCTCCCCGAGCTGTGAAAACACGATGGCCAGGTTAGCCGCGATATAGCTGCGCCCTTCTTTCGCGCCGGCGCTGACAATCGCCAACCCCCGGCGCTCGGCCCCGGTGTCAAACCAGCGCAACATCAACTGGCTGCGCAGCGCACGCAACTGTTCAACCGGCTGGCTGCCCGGCTGGTACGCCGCCACCAGCTCCCGGCTGAGCTTGGTTTCATTGGCAAGGTAGGGATAGTCAAACTGGACCGAGAGGGCAAAACGCACATCGTCGTCACTCAGCAGGCCCAGGGCCTTGCCGGAATCGCCAAAGCGCAAGCCACGGTCCCGTTGAAAATGGAGGATACGTTCGGCATCCGGAGGCGACAGCCGACCTGCATCCACCAGGATTGTCCCCATGGAGCGGCCGGCACCCGTGGCCGGTTTGCTGGGAACTGTCAGGGGAACCGATCGGATCGTCGGAGCGTTGTTTCTATTCATGCTGTCCCTCCATTGCCTAGCATCAGGCGGCGCGAACCGGGAAGCCTGCCGCTTCCTCCATCCGAAGAAATGCTTGCCAACACAGGCAGGCCCAATATCTGCACAAGGTCTTCGGCAGAGCGCACGCGGCGGTTGGCCAGTTCCAGCAACAATCCGCATGCAATGCCGAGCAACGTCCCGCCAAAAGCAGCGACCAGCAGATTCACCAGCAGTTTCGGGCTCGAAGGGTTGACAGGAGGCGTTGCCATGTTCAGCCGCACAACATTGGTCTGGTTGCTCAGGCTCTGAAGGCGTGTCTGCGATGCACTCTGGCTGACAGCCTCAAAAGCGCGCTGGGCCGACTCGACATCGCGGCGATATACATTGAGCTCGTCCCGCTGCTTGTTCAGTTCGAGGACACGCGCTTTCTGTGCACCCACCGCGGCCTGCAGTTCACGCTCCCGGTCTTTGCCCACGCGGTAGGTTGTTTCGATGGATGCTGTGATGCGCGCAGTTTCGGTTGCCAGCCGGCTTTTCACAGCGGCCAGTTCGGATTCAGCGCGTTGCCGCTCAGGGTGATTAGCCCCGAGGCGCACACTGATTTCCTGTACCTTGGCCTCCAGCCGCGAAAGATCGGCCTTCAGGCCATTGATCAGGGGACTCTGCATGACTTCAGCGACGGTATCTCCGCGGGAGCTGCGTTTGCTCTGGCTGTCGGTAGTCTCGCCCTGCACAGTCGTGAGCTGGGAAGAAATTTCCCCCAGCTTCGCAGTCTCGTAGTCCACACGCTCGTCACTGCTGACAATACCGGCCTTCTGCTGGTACTCCGACAGGCGCGCCTGAGCCTCCTCAAGTTTCGCGCGAGATGCCTTGGTCTGATCATCAAACCATTCGGCGTAGATCTTGGCAGGTTCCGTCTTTAGCGACAGATTGGTATCGAGATAGGCCTGGGCAAAAGTATTGGCCGTAGTGGCGGCGACATCCGGATCGCTGCCCTTGTAGGTGATGTTGATCACGTTGCTTTCGCGCGCGGGCCGTACATCCAGTCCCTTCTGCAGGGACTCAGCCAGCCAGCTCTCCAGCGACCCGCGTCCATCGGTGGCCTCAAGCCAACGGGCTTTGGTGCGCGGATCTTCATCCAGCTTGAGCATTTTCACCACGCGCTGGGCCACACGGTCACCGCCGATGATGTCCACCTGTGTCGCCATGTAGCTGGGTGCGACCAGGCCGGGCAAGGCCGCGCCGCCGGCAACCGGATCAGGTGAACGCACGTCAACCAGTACGGCGGCCTGGGCGGTGTACTTGCGGGGAAGCGCGAGGCTAACGGCCAGCGCGGCCAATATGGCCACCAGCATGACGAGCACAACAACCCGATAACGGGCCCGCAGGATCAGCAGGAATTGATGGAGTGTCATGATTTAAAAGAGGCTTTCACGAACATAGATCACATCCTCGGCGCGAACGGGGTCGGTGAGCCGGGGGGTTGTTTCCACGACCTTCCCCGCCGCGTCGCGGCGATGCAGGCGCAGCCGGTTTTCACTGCCGCGCACCGTGGGTCCGCCGCCCTGGGCAAGCGCCTGCATCACGGTCATGCCCCGCTCGATGCGGTACGGTCCGGGGCGCTGTGCCTCGCCGTAGATATAAAACATCGGCGCCTTGTTGACATACAGCGTGTCTCCGCCCGCCAGCACAATGTCTTCATCTGATTTCTCGTTCAGAAAGAGTGCCGGAATATCAATCACTTTCCGAAACGGCTTACCCTCACGCTGGCCGGTCAGGATCAGTACATCGTCACCCGTAGGGGTCACACCGCCGGCAGCAGCCAGCATGTCGCTGACACGGGTGTTGAATGTTTCCAGGGGGAAACGGCCCGGGCGGCTTACCTGCCCCAGCACGGCGACCTGATTGCCCCGTACCTGCCGCAGGACGATGTTGACCTGCGGTACCTTAACGAAACCGCCGGTGCGCAAGGCATCTGCAATTTTCTTCTCGGCCTCTCCAATCGTCAGGCCACCCAGCTGAACGCTGCCAATCAGGGGATAGCTGATCACGCCGCTTTCAGATACCCGTGCGTCGACCGAGAGATCCGGACTCTGGTACACCTGCACGCCAATGGAATCGCCGGCGCCCAGGCGATAGTCCTGGTTGGTCGGCACAGCCGCAGCACCGGCAGCAGCCGGTGCAACGGGCGCAACCGGAGCTGTCACTGCAGCAGACTGACTTGATGCGGCCGGCTGGGCGAACGCGGGAACCGTCATCGCCAGAAGCAAGGCCAATAAGACCGGAGGAAAGTTACGAATCATGAATTTCATCTTGTTGTCGCCTTTTCGGAAAGCAAAATGTCTGTAAAGGACGCCGCAGGCTGGGGCCACGCCGGCGCCTGAAAGCGGGGTTGGTTGAAGGATTCCATCAAAAGCTCGCTTGTGCTGAAAGACCAAAGGCATTGCTGGTGTAGTCAAAACCCGGCTCAGTGGATTTGCGCCTGTCGCGCTGCACTGAAGCTATCAATTTGAGGGCACGCAGCGCCTGCCACTCAAGTGCCAGGGAAACCAGATTGCTGGTGTCGTGGCGGTCCGTTGCGGCAAAGCCCGGCAAAGGCCCCCGGAAGTCGCGTGCGCCGTGGTCATAGCGCAGGTGAACGGCCGTCTTCTCGCTGGGCTTCCAGGTCGGCGCGATAAAGAAGCGATAGCCTTCGTAATAGCTGGCTGTAGAAGTCTGATAGCTGCCCAGTTCCCGCACCAGGCCTCCGGCAAGGCTTGTCTTTGCCGTGATGTTCCAGGTCGCATCAAGCTGGCCGGTAAAACCCGAAAAATCCCGCGCAGCCAATCCATCGTGCTCGCGGTCGAGGTGGGACAAGCGCGCCCGCAGGGTGGTTTTTCCGGTCGGCGCCCAGTCCAGCCGAACCTCATGCTCAGTATCCGTAAAGCTCCCCGCAAACGTTGGCGACGGCACCCGGCCCGGATAGTCACCGTTGCCCCGCTTATAGCGATAAGCCATGGAAGTGTTCGAGGGGAAGACATAGCGTACGCCGCCCTCGGCTCCCCGAATTCGTGAGTCGCCTTCAAAGGTGAAGGGCTGGCTGCTGGTGCTGGTGCGTTCGAAAAGTCCGCCAACCAGCCGCCACGCACCATCGAGCTCGTATTCCGCATCAAACACGGTCGAGCGGTTGGTCCGGCGATTGAGTTGACCTGAGTTCTGGACGTCGGCCGTGTTGTCGACAAATTCCCGCCGGTCGGAGGTCAGGTTGCCATGCAAGGCCGGCGTAAAACTCCAGCGCCAGGCGGCGGCGTAATTCACCGCGGTGAAATCAAGATTGGAAAAGCGGCTGTAATGATGGTCTTCGACCCCAGCGTCGAGCTCAAATCTCTGAAGCCCGAAAGGCTTGTTTATCTTAAAACCTGCTGTCGTCACCGAAACTGTGTCCGCGCGGTCCGTGGTTCCTATCAATGCCTGGGCATTCGCTGTATCGGACAACCGGAAGACATTGCTGTCGTGCGTGACGGATTGCCCGGCCTTGAACTGAAGGGTGTCAAGCTCATCGGCATGCACCGCCAACGGAAACAGGCTCAGCAACAAGAGCGGAATGGGAAGGAGGTCGCGGTGAGGCATCAGCTGTCCTTTTTTTGCTTTTAGTAAGCCGCACTGTCCTTGAAGACCAGGCGGATCGTTTTCAGAATGATGAAAAAATCGAGCTGCAGCGACCAGTTGCGCAGGTAATCCAGGTCGCAATCGATACGCGACTGCATCTTGTCGAGCGTGTCGGTTTCGCCGCGCTGCCCATTCACCTGAGCCCAGCCGGTAATGCCGGGCCTGACCTTGTGGCGAACCATGTAGCCCTTGATGAGAGAGCGATACATCTCGTTGTGTGCCACGGCGTGCGGTCGCGGGCCGACGATGCTCATGCGCCCTTGCAATACGTTGATGAATTGCGGTAATTCGTCGAGCGAGGTTTTGCGCAGAAAAGCGCCCAGGCGGGTGATCCGCATGTCATTCTTGCGAGCCTGTTGAATCGTGCCACCGTCCTCGGTAACAGCCATGGACCGGAACTTGTAGACCAGAATCTGCTCACCGTCCAAGCCATAGCGCCGCTGCTTGAAAATGACAGGCCCCGGAGAGTCAAGCTTGACCATGATCCCGATCACCAGCATGACCGGAAAAATCAGCAACAGGATCAGCAGTGACAGCGCGATGTCGCTGGCCCGCTTCAGTACGCCGCTGACACCCCGGAACGGCGTATCGCAGACAGATATCACCGTGACCCCGCAGACCGAATCGCTGCGGCCCTGTATCAGGTCGGTAATGAACATGTCGGGGACAAAATAAATCGACGCTGTGGTGTCCTTCAGGCCATCAAGCACCTGCAGGATGCGCGGCCGCGATGCCATGGGCAAGGACAGATAAATAAACTGGATACGGTGCTGCTTGACGTAAGCCGGAAGGTCGTCAATTTTTCCCACCAGTTGGTAGTCATCCTGTGACTCCCTGCGGTCTTCCCCGCGGTCGTCGAAAAAACCCTTCAAATCAATGCCCGAATACGCCGAACCTGTGATGTGCCGGGCCAGAGAAACGCCCTGCTCGTTCATACCGACGATGACAGCACCCCGAACCGCCCCCTGCAATTTCAGCAACTGCGGAGCGGCAGCACGCAGAGCCACATGCGCACCCGCCTGGGCAACCGGCGCGACCCATAGCCAGTTAACCAGTACCGTCATGGAAAATTTATAGAAATATTCGGTGGCAAAACCCGTCAGCAGCAACAAGCCGGCAATCCATATCCAGTGAAATGCAATCTTTGAGAACACCTTCCACACGGGCAAACGCAATTGGGAGGTACCGGGAAACGTCAGCGAAAACACGATGACCGACAAAATTAGATAGGCAGGACGCACCGACCCTTCAAAGAACAAAGCCAGTCCCCAGAGCGAGAACACCAGAACCAGAGGGTCCAGCGCGGCCTCCACTGCGGTGAAAAGATGACTTCGACCCAACCCCATGGAGCGGGGTTCGCGCCGGTTAAGCCATGCCGAGGCTGAATTGAGCGGATTGACATCATCCATGCAAGCTCACCCGCGTAATCCTGGAGACAGCCTGGGCCCGGTTAAATACGTTGAGCTTCTGGAATATGCGCTGCATGTGATTCTTCACCGTATAGCCACTGATGTTGAGGATGGTTCCGATCTCGGCATTGGTTTTGCCCATGGCGACCCAGGCCATGATTTGCGTTTCACGTTCGCTCAGGCCGGACGCGTCGTCGGCTCCGTTGCGTACCGTAACGGCGGCTTGCGGGTGCTGCTGTGGCAACAGCGCCATCTGCCGCAGCGCGTTATCAATGGCAGGCATCAGCATCCTCATGGCCTTCAGCCCAGACTCCCTGGGAATCTCATCTGCACGGAAAAACGCATACAGACAGTCCTGGTGCGCCCTTTCGTCATGCATCGCGTGAACGAGCACCGAGCGCATACCCGCCAGGGTACGGGTGAAGGAGCCCGGCAAGCTCGCATTGCCCAGCAAATATTCGAACTGGCTGAAATTGAGGAGGCAGGGCTGCCCGCCGGCCGCCACCCAGTGGTCATGAAGCCGGCCAAGCAAAAAGGGCACGCCGTCTGTACCGGCTGCATAAGAACGTACGCCAGGCAATTCAGAAAGAATGTCGTGCTGGATAGCACCTTCCTGAAAGTCGCCCCAGCCCACCATCAGGATGTCATGTGGAAGGGAATACTGGACGTCACCGCGCAACCATTCGAGCAGGTCGGCGTGCCGGGTGATGGCCGTAGCCTGCGTTATCAGCGCCGTATAGTGCGCAGGATCTTCGCTGAAAAGCGGAGCGTGAGATTTCATGCCTTGATATCACTTCCTGTGTTTTGTTCTGCCCCCTGCCTGCGTGTGCAGGCGTGGCAGAAGGGACCCACTGAGAATCGTCTAGCTTGGTATAAGTCGCAATACCAAAGACGGCACAGTTGATGTAGGAACAAGACGACTCAGTGTAGGGTGGCAGGCATGCAATTGAGATGTCAGACCCCGCGCGTATTGGTTGCAACTACGTAACAGCTGTGCGCTTGATGGCAGTTGCTTCGCAAAACGATACGGCTTGCAACAGTTTGCTTTCTTTTGGCGCACGGCCGTGGCTGCTATTGACTACGCTGCGCACATAATTTGTGCACGCAGTTGCAGCGAGCAAAACAGCAAAGAAACAAGAAGAGGAACGCAAGGCTGATGACCGGTAAGAAAATGAAGCGCAGCATGGAAGTGGATACGGTAAGAGGCATCGCCTGCATCTTGCTGGTTCTGTTTCATGTGGTAGGGGATACGCCCTCAGTGGGCCTGAAGGTTCCGGAGGGGCACTGGTTGCAGATGTTCAATGAAGGGCTGGCCTATATCCGCATGCCGCTCTTCTCTTTCATCTCAGGCTATGTGTATGCATTTCGCCCCTATGAAGGCAATGCTGCTGAATTCATTAAAGGCAAGGTCCGGCGGCTGCTGCTCCCCCTGATTACGGTGGGAACTATTTTTGCCGTCGTGCAGGCCTTCACGCCAGGCGCCAACTCATCGGTCAACCAGTGGTGGCTGTTGCACATTGAGCCCGTGGGGCACTTCTGGTTTCTTGAAGCGCTTTTTATTGTCTTCCTGGTTGTTCTGCTGCTGGAACACCTCAACGCACTTTCTACTGCGACCGGATTTGCAGTGGCCTGGGCGCTCAGCACGGTGCTGTTTGACTACTTCAGCCCACCCAACTATTTCGCCGCCCGCGGCGCTGTTTACCTTCTGCCTTTTTTCCTGGCCGGGCTTGCCTGCAAACGATTTGACATCGGGACGCCAACGGCCCGGCTTGTGGCGGCGGCCGTATTTATTTGCGCCGCTACCGGGGCCATGCTTTTTCCGCAATTTTCCGAGCAGGGAAGTTCTGTGGCCGCACTGGCGCTCGGCGTCTCAAGCGCCTTTCTTCTTTTGCGGAGTGGCTGGAGTTTCGCGCCCCTGGCCTACATTGGATCCTTCTCATTTGCGATTTACCTGCTGCATGTTTTTTTTACGGCAGCGAGCCGTATCGCCTTCAGGAAATTGGGTATCACGGACACCTATGTCCTGATGACGCTGGGACTCGCCGCCGGGATTGCTGGCCCCGTCGTATCCGCGCTGCTTATCAGCCGGCACGCAGGCCTGAATCTGTGGCTGCTGGGAACTGTGCCGGGCAAGCCGAAAACCAATCCGAAGCCCGTGGTAGCAGCCTGAAGGATCGGGGCTCGAGCCAGCGGCCCATTTCATTCGGGCGCCAAGCCGCTCATCACTGGCGGCGTCCTGGCGCCCCAATCAGTGACTCTGCCGCCGCGGCGAATCCTGAACGGCTCGAACGTCGGAGCAGAAACCGTGCCGCCGGAGTTGCACGATACTTTTCTCCGAGCCTCTTCCAAATCAGCACCATCTGGCGGCTGCATGGAACGACTCCTCTTTCGAACTAAACTGCCTCACGTACCGCAGGCAATCGGACCGGCGCGGGCATGCCGGCGAGTAACCAACAAAAAGATAGAGACAACATACCCATGAATATCGTCATCACCGGCGGCGCCGGATTTCTCGGGGCCAGGCTGGCCCGGCAACTTCTGGACGCGGGGCAATTGGCTCTTGCGGGCAGCGCACCGCAAACCATCCGGACGGTGACACTGGTTGACAGGGTGGCGCCGCCGGCCGCGCTGGCCGCGGACAACCGCATTCGAACCATCACCGGCGATCTGAGCCGGCTGCTGGAAGACGGTCATCCGCAAGCACTCGTGGTGACAGAAAAAGACACGCTGATATTCCATCTGGCGGCGGCAGTCAGCGGTGAATGCGAAGCGGATTTCGACCTTGGCATGCGCAGCAATGTCGATGCTACGCGTGCGCTGCTGCAGGCGTGCCGTGCCCTGAATACATCGCCCACCGTCGTATTCGCCAGTTCGCTTGCAGTGTTTGGCAATTCACCCGAGCAACCACTCCCGGCGGTCATCGATGACAGAACGCTGCCCACACCGCAGAACAGCTACGGCATCCAGAAATTTATCGGTGAACAACTGGTGGCTGATTACGCGCGCAAGGGCTTCATACGCGGGCGCAATGTGCGTCTGATGACGGTGAGCGTGCGGCCCGGAAAACCCAACGGTGCGGCATCGAGCTTTCTCAGCGGCATTATTCGGGAACCCCTTGCGGGAACGAGGGCACAGTGCCCTGTTCCTCCCGAAACGGCCGTGGCTCTTGCGTCGCCCGGACGTACGGTGGAGGGATTGATTCGTGCTTCAGAGGCTACCGACACCGAATGGGGCGCCCGCACAGCCGTCAACCTGCCGGCCCTCAAGACAACGGTCGGCGAAATGGCGCAGGCGTTGGCCCGGGTGGCCGGCAAAGATGCGGCGGGACTGATCGACTGGGTGTACGACCCTGTCATCGCAAGAATCGTGGGCAACTGGCCCGCCGATATCGACGCAGCACGCGCGCGGTCGCTGGGCCTGCTGCCTGACAGTGATTTTGAAAGCATCATCGCGGCGTACTTAAGCGAAAACCCGCGCACGACCGCAGATGCATCGCGGCAATAATGCGTGTGCTTATGGTCGGAAAATCCTGATGCAGAACCGGCCCCAGTCGTCCACAAAATTCCCGGCCCGATCACTCAACGGAGACAAACAACATGAAGCTTTCAAAACTGATTATCGGTATGACGCTCGCAGCGGGATTCATGGCGTCTGCAAATGCACAGACCACCATGAAAATCAGCATTTCCACGGCCCAGAATTCGCATCAGGGCATTGCCATCGACACTTTTGCCAAAGAAGTCGAGAAACGCACAGCAGGCCGCTACAAAGTCCAGACCTTCTACAACGGGGCCCTGGGCGGCGAACGCGAATCCATCGAGGCCGTGCAGCTGGGCACCCAGGAGCTGGCCTTCTCCTCCACCGGCCCCGTACCCAATTTTGTCCCCGAGACCAAGATCCTCGACGTTCCCTTCCTGTTCCGGGACAAGGCGCACGCGCGCGCCGTGCTGGACGGCCCCATCGGCCAGAATCTCCTGACCAAATTCGATGCCAAGGGCTTCAAGGCGCTGGCCTGGGCCGAAAACGGTTTTCGGCACATGACCAACAGCAAGCGGGACGTGAAAGTTCCGGAGGACCTGAAGGGACTGAAGATGCGCACCATGGAAAATCCGGTGCATATCGCTGCGTACAAAGGCCTGGGCATCATCACCACGCCCATGGCTTTTCCCGAAGTATTCACGGCGCTGCAGCAAGGCACGGTCGACGGCCAGGAAAATCCCCTGTCTGTGATCATGTCCGCCAAGTTCGACCAGGTGCAAAAGCACCTTTCACTGACCGGCCACGTTTACTCACCTTGCATTTTCTTGATGAACAAAGCGGCCTTCGACAAGCTCAGCGCTGCCGACAAGACAGCCTTCGTTGATGCCGCCAAGGAAGCGACCAAGGCGAACCGGGCCCGCGTGGACCAGGACGATGCCAACGGTGTAGCCGAGCTGCGCAGCAAAGGCATGACCGTGATCGAAAACGTCGACAAGGCGAAGTTCGTGGCAACGCTGGCGCCGGTCAACGCTGAATTTGAAAAGCAGTTCGGCAAAGCCAACATCGACGCGATCAGGAACTACAAGTAAACCGTACCGCAACTATTTTGCTACTTTTTTTGTAGCCGCTTACGCCCGCCACCATTGGTCTGCGGGCGTTTTCATTGCAATTCTCAATTCTCCTCATGTATCGGCGCATCCATGAAACAAGCTTTTCTCCAACTTGAACGGTGGACCACCGGCTTCTCCATGCTGGTGGCCTGCGTGATGCTGGTCATCGCATCGGGGCTCGGTGTGTTCCAGATCCTGACGCGTTTTGTCTTCGAGCAGCCTGCAGAGTGGAGTGAAATTCTGATCCGCCTCAGCCTGATCTGGATGGTCTTTATGGGAATTCCCATGGCTTTCCGCCAGGGCGCCATGGTCAGCGTGGATGTGCTCTACCGCTGGAGCCCACCCCGCATCCGGCGGGTGCTGGACTGGCTGGTCTGCATCGCCGCTCTGGCCCTCGTCGCAGTCATCGTCTGGTGGGGCTGGGACTATTCCCTTCGCGGGCGTGTGCAGTCCATGGCCGGCCTTGAATCCATTTCCATGTTCTGGGGTTATGTGGCCATGCCGATCGGCGGCATGTTCTGCGTGATCGGCATCATCGGCAACCTGGTTGACCCACAGCGCAATGAACTGGAGACAGCGCAATGAGGACACGAGCAGGCTTGCACCTTATTCAAGCAGGGGCCGCGGAACCGGCTTTGCCGGGCCGCAGGCGCAGCGGCCCCCTCGGGGGGCAGCGCATTACACGAAGTGAAAAGCGTGGGGGCCAGGTATGACCGCCGTGATGATCTCGACCATGGTGCTGTGCTTTGCACTCACCGTTTCCGTGGCCGTTTCCATCGGCCTGGCGTCCATCTTCGGTATCCAGGCGTCCAACGCCAACATGCTGATTTCAGTCAAGGAGATGTTCTCCTCGATCAACAAGTTTCCGCTGGCCGCCATTCCCTTCTTCATCCTGGCCGGCAACCTGATGGAAACCGGCGGCATCTCGCGCCGGCTGGTCGAATTCGCCAAAAGCATTGTGGGAGGCGTGCAAGGCGGTCTGCCCATGACCTGCGTGCTGACTTGCATGATTTTTGCGGCAGTGTCCGGCTCCTCTGTGGCCACCACTTTCGCCATAGGCGCCATCCTGATACCGGCACTCATCAAGCACGGCTACCCTACCGCTTACGCTGCGGCCCTGCAGGCCACCAGCGCAGAACTGGGGGTGATTATTCCGCCGTCCATCCCCATGATTCTTTATGGCGTGAGCGCCGAGGTCTCGATCGGCGAACTCTTCATTGCCGGCTTCGGCCCGGGGCTTTTAATCGGCGGCGCATTGATGCTGTTCGTGCACCTGTACTGCCGCTGGAAGGGCTGGGGCAAACAGGACGGTGACGGCCGCCTGAGCTTTGGTAAGGCGACCTGGCGGGCGGGCTGGGCATTGCTGATGCCGGTGATTATTCTGGGCGGGATTTATGGCGGAATTTTCACGCCGACCGAAGCCTCTGCCGTGGCGGTGTTTTATGCGCTGGTCGTGGGCATCGTGATCTACCGCGAGATCAAGCTGGCCGACCTGTACGTCATCCTGCGCAAATCGGTGCTCTCCAGTGCCGTGATCATGTTCATCATCGCCAATGCCGGGTTGTTCGCCTTCCTGATCACCCGGGCCGGCGTGCCGGACGCCATAGGCCACTGGCTGGAAGCCGTGCTGCAGTCGCCCGCCCTCTTCCTGTTGGGCGTCAACGCGGCGCTATTCATCATCGGCATGTTCATTGAAACCAGCGCAGCCATCATCGTGCTGGCGCCCATCCTGGCGCCAGTGGCAGTGCATTTCGGCATTGACCCGGTGCACTTCGGGCTGGTGATGGTGGTCAACCTTGCGCTGGGCATGATCACGCCGCCATTCGGCGTGAACCTGTTTGCAGCCTGCACCGTCGCCAGGATATCGCTGGACCGCATCGTGACGCACCTGATCCCCTTTGTGCTCGTCATCCTGGCTTGCCTGATGGTGGTCACTTACGTCCCGCAGCTGTCGCTGGCTCTGCGGGATCTCGTCTACGCAAAATAGCTTTTCGGACAGGATTCACGAGGCTGTCATTTTCAGCAGCCATGCTCGGGGTTTCATTTCAGGATGAAATCCATGCAGCTTCACAAAACCGACCGTGCCCGTGCCGAGCTCAAGCCCGGCGTGAGAACGCTAGGCCAGCGCGAGCGCACCCTGCTGCTGATGGCCGACGGCAGCAAGTCGGCCCAGGACTTCCGCCCGCTGTTTGAGGGCGACGGCGAAGCCATTGCCCTGCGCCTTTTGCGCGACGGCTTTCTGGAAGCCCATCCCGGCAAGACGTCCGCGCCGGCAAAAAACCCTGCGCCTGCACCCGCCCAAACACTCACGCCGGCGCAGTTACAGAACTTTCCCAGCCCCGAAACCACCCAGGCCATTCAGGTCTCTGCCGATCAATTTGAAGGCAAGCGCTCGCTTGCCACAACCCGGATGTTCCTGTTCGACATCTGCGAACGCATGTTCGCCCGGCGCAACCCGGAGATGGCCGAGCGCTTTCGCGAAGCGCTGCGCAATGCCAAAGACCGCGAGACCATGCTCAGCGCCTCGCGCGAAATGATCGAGGAAATCGAAAAAATCGCGGGCCACGAGCGCGCCGACTCCATCAGCGAGCGCATCGCCATGCTGCTGCCGCAGCACCAGGCCGCCTGATCGAGCCGACAGCGGCTTCCGTTACACTCAGCGGTGTCAGGAGAGAGTTTTCCTCGCGAAAACCGCCGAAGGCGCACGAGCACCCGGGGGGCACCCCCCTTGAGTAGCACTGAACGCTCAGGCAAAAGGACTGGCAACCGCCCTGCGGCGCACCACGCGGCAAGGCGTTCCCTACTGGAGAGAGGCCGCCTTTCACGGGCAGCCCACCGAAGGAGCAAGCCTGCATCGCCGGGTGAATCTCTCAGGTAAAGTGGACAGCAGGGGCAGCCCATGGATTGAGAACAAGTTCTTGCCATGACCGTGTTTGCCCCCTGGAGAATGCCTTGTCCGATTCGTCCACCTCTTCCGCCGCCCCCGAAACCTTGTTGAAAACGCCCCTGCATGACCTGCATGTGGAGCTTGGCGCGCGCATGGTGCCTTTCGCGGGCTATTCGATGCCAGTGCAGTACCCCGCGGGCCTGATGGCGGAACACCACCACACACGCCAGGCTGCCGGCCTTTTTGACGTGTCCCACATGGGCCAGCTACGCCTGGTGGGTGCTGATGCCGCAGTCGCGCTGGAATCCCTGATACCCGTTGATGTGATCGACCTGCCCGCCGGCAAGCAGCGCTACGGCCTGCTGTTGAACGACGACGGCGGCATCATCGACGACCTGATGTTCTTCAACCGTGACTATGCGAACGGCGGCGACCTGTTTGTCATCGTCAACGGTGCGTGCAAGGCGGGCGACATCGCGCACATCCAGGCCAAAATCGGTTCGCGCTGCGAAGTCATCCCCATGCCCGAGATGGCTCTGATGGCACTGCAGGGCCCGCAGGCCGTCACGGCCTTGCAGCGACTGGCGCCAGGCGTCGAAAAGCTGGTGTTCATGACCGGCGGGCGCTTCACCGTGGCCGGCTGCGACTGCTTCATCACCCGCAGCGGCTACACCGGTGAAGATGGCTTTGAAGTCTCGGTGCCTGCTTCGCAAGCTGACGCACTCGCACGCGCGCTGCTCGCGCAACCTGAAGTCAAACCCATCGGCCTGGGCGCGCGCAATTCGCTGCGGCTGGAAGCGGGCCTGTGCCTCTATGGCAACGACATTGACACCACCACCACGCCGGTGGAGGCCAACCTCAACTGGGCCATGCAAAAGATCCGCCGCACGGGTGGCGCACGTGCCGGCGGCTTTCCGGGTGCGGACAAAATCCTGGCCCAACTGGCAGACCCCGCCCTACTCACCCGCAAGCGTATCGGCCTGGTGGCGCTGGAGCGCGTTCCTGTACGCGACCACACCGAACTGCAAAGCACCGACGGCATGGCTATCGGCGAAGTCACCAGCGGTTTGTTGGGCCCCACCATCAACCAGCCCGTCGCCATGGGTTACATCAAACCTGAGTTCGCTGCGCTAGGCACACGCGTGAACGCCATCGTGCGCGGCAAGCCGGTGCCCATGGAAGTGGTCGCCATGCCTTTCGTTCCCGCCCGCTACTACCGCGGTTAAGCACCAGATCAAGCTCCCCGTTTTATTCACCCCACTCAACCCCTGGAGAACCTCATGACCGTCAAATACACCGAAGACCACGAATGGGTCAAGATTGAAGGCAACGTCGCCACCGTCGGCATCACCGTGCATGCGCAGGATGCGCTGGGCGATGTGGTGTTTGTGGACCTGCCGGCTGTCGGCACCACCTTCGCCCAGAAAGAAACCGCCGGTGTTGTCGAATCCGTCAAGGCCGCGGCCGACGTGTATATGCCCTTGAGTGGCGAAGTCACCGAAATCAACGAAGCCCTAAGAGACGACCCGTCTCTCGCTAACAGCGACCCGATGGGCGCCGGCTGGTTTTTCAAAGTCAAGCTGTCCGACCCAACGCAGCTTGACGCGCTGATGGACGAAACCCGCTACACCGCTTTCGCTGCCTGATTTTCTGACCGATTCTTTTTTCTGACTCCTGGCTGCCAAGCCTGACACGGGACCCGACATGTTGATGCAAACCGCCAAGCCCCTGGGCGACCTTGAAAACCCCGCCGAATTCATCGCCCGCCACATCGGCATCGATGACGCCGACGAAGTACACATGCTCAGCATCGTGGGCTCGGCTTCGCGCCGCGCGCTGGTGGAAGGCATCGTTCCGCGCTCGATTGCGCGCAGCACGGCCATGGCGATCCCCGCGCCTGTCACAGAGGCTGCCGCGCTCAAGCAGCTCAAGGCCATCGCGGCCAAGAACCAGGTGTTCAAGAATTTCATCGGCCAGGGCTACTACGGCACCTACACGCCAGGCGTGATCCTGCGCAACATCCTCGAGAACCCCGCCTGGTACACGGCTTACACGCCTTACCAGGCCGAGATCTCGCAGGGCCGCATGGAAGCGCTGATCAACTTCCAGACCATGGTCTGCGACCTGACCGGCATGCCGATCGCCAACGCCTCCATGCTCGACGAAGCCACCGCCGCCGCCGAAGCCATGACGCTGGCCAAGCGCAGTGTAAAAAGCAAAAGCAATGTCTTCATCGTGGCGGGCGACTGCCATCCGCAGACGATTGAAGTGATTCAAACCCGCGCCAAACCGCTGGGCATCGAAATCAAGGTCAGCACGGCCGCCGTCACGGTGCCGCAGCTGATGGCCGAAGGCAATTACTTCGGCGTGCTGGCGCAATACCCCGCCACCACAGGCAGCATCCATGACCTGCGCCCGCTGGCCGGCCAGGCGCATGTCGACGGCGCGGCCCTGTGCGTCGCAGCCGATCTGCTGGCGCTCACGCTGCTGGCCCCGCCCGGTGAATGGGATGCCGACATTGTGCTCGGCAACACCCAGCGCTTCGGCATGCCCATGGGCAACGGCGGGCCGCACGCGGCTTACCTCGCCTGCCGCGATGAATTCAAGCGCTCGCTGCCCGGCCGCCTGGTCGGCGTCACAGTCGACAGCCACGGCAACCCGACCTACCGCCTCGCACTGCAAACACGCGAGCAGCACATCCGCCGCGAGAAAGCCACCTCCAACATCTGCACTGCGCAGGTGCTGCCGGCGGTGATCGCCAGCATGTACGCGGTCTACCACGGCCCGCAAGGCCTCAAGCGCATCGCCGAGCGCGTGGCCGCCTACACGGCCATCTTTGTGCGCGGCCTGCAAGAACTGGGCTATGACATCACCAACACGGGCGCCTTTGACTCCGTGACGGTGAAAACCGGTGACGCTACCAATTTGATAGCTGACCGCGCACGTTCTGCGGGGGCTAACCTGCGTTTTCGCTTGAATAACCACCTGGGCGTGTCGCTGGACGAAACCACCAGCCGCAAAGATATCGAACTGCTGTGGTCTTTCTTCGCCAAGCCCGGCCAGACCGTGCCCGTGGTCAGCGCTTTCGAAAAGGGCGTTGAATCGCTGATCCCCGCCGACCTGCGCCGCACCAGCGCCTTCCTGTCGCACCCGGTGTTCAACACACACCATTCCGAAACCGGCATGCTGCGCTACATCCGCATGCTCAGCGACAAGGATCTCGCACTGGATCGCAGCATGATCCCGCTGGGCAGCTGCACCATGAAGCTCAACGCCACCAGCGAGATGATTCCCATCACCTGGCCGGAGTTCGCCAACATCCACCCGTTCGCACCTGCCGAGCAACTGCTGGGCTATGCCGAACTCGACAAGCAGCTTCGCGACTGGCTGTGCCAGGCCACCGGCTACGCTGGCATCAGCCTGCAGCCCAATGCCGGCTCGCAAGGCGAATACGCCGGCCTGCTGGTCATCAAGGCCTTCCATGAAGCCAAGGGCCAGGGCCACCGCAACATCTGCCTGATTCCATCGTCGGCCCACGGCACCAACCCGGCCAGCGCCCAGATGGTGGGCATGACCGTCGTCGTCACCGCCTGCGACGCGCAGGGCAATGTCGACATGGCCGACCTCAAGGTCAAGTGTGAACAGCACAGCGCCAACCTCGCCTGCGTGATGATTACCTACCCCAGCACGCATGGCGTGTTCGAAACCCAGGTGAAAGAGCTCTGCGCCATGGTGCACAGCCATGGCGGACGCGTTTACGTGGACGGCGCCAACATGAACGCACTGGTGGGCGTGGCCGCGCCAGGCGAGTTCGGCGGCGACGTGAGCCACCTGAACCTGCACAAAACCTTTTGCATCCCGCACGGCGGCGGCGGCCCGGGCGTGGGACCTGTCTGCGTGGTGGCCGACCTGGTGCCCTACCTGCCCGGCCATGCCACGGCGGGCATTCCCGTCAACGGCGTCGGCGCTGTCTCGGCTGCACCGCTGGGCAACGCGGCCGTCCTGCCCATCAGCTGGATGTACTGCCGCATGATGGGCCCCGAAGGATTGACGCAAGCGACCGAAGTCGCCATCCTGAGTGCCAACTACATCAGCTCGCGCCTGAAGGACCACTTCCCGACGCTTTACGCCAGCGAGAACGGTCATGTCGCGCATGAGTGCATTCTCGATCTGCGCCCGCTGAAGGAACCCAGCGGCGTCACCGCCGAAGACGTGGCCAAGCGCCTGATGGACTACGGTTTTCACGCACCGACACTGAGCTTTCCCGTGCCCGGCACACTGATGGTGGAACCCACTGAAAGCGAAACCCTGGCCGAGCTGGACCGCTTTATCGACGCGATGATTGCCATCCGCGAAGAGATCCGCAAAGTCGAAACCGGGCAATGGCCGCAAGACAACAACCCGCTCAAGCATGCGCCGCACACCGCGGCCAGCCTGATGGGCGCCGACTGGGACCGCCCCTACTCCCGCGAAATCGGTGCGTTCCCATTGGCTTCACTCAAGCAGGTCAAGTACTGGCCGCCGGTGGGCCGCGTCGACAACGTCTACGGCGACCGCAACCTGTTTTGCAGTTGCGTGCCCGTGACTGACTACGCCTAGGACCTGTCAACACTGTGTTTGCAAGATGCGTTGCGAGTCAAAAAGGCCTTGAGCAAGGCGCAAAACGCAGGCGGGGTGAACCCCGTCAAGGCTTTGCAACGCCGCGCAAGGCCTTTTTGATCGCAACCCGGAGGGAATGGGGTGAAAACGGCGCCACTCGGCGTTGCGCTCCTAGCCCAGACGCCCGGTC
Source organism: Polaromonas sp. P1_F1 (assembly GCF_056405795.1). NCBI lineage: Bacteria > Pseudomonadati > Pseudomonadota > Betaproteobacteria > Burkholderiales > Comamonadaceae > Polaromonas > Polaromonas sp. P1_F1. The sequence goes on along the minus strand of NZ_JBFUBJ010000002.1, from coordinate 87 downwards.
TGGGCGTCGTCGCGCGCCTTGATTGGCGCCGTTTTCACCCCATTCGCATTTGCAAACACAATGTTGGCAGGTCCTGACGTCCTGACG